>NZ_SLWV01000005.1 GCF_004345705.1 Marinisporobacter balticus | reverse complement strand
AATCTCTTCAAAAAACCAATTTACATGACAGCTACAACAAAAGATAAAGAAGATGTTTCAAAAGTAAGAGCATTTATCTGTACAATTAATCCAAAAGATCTACAAATATTTAAGCATAATACTGTACAAAATGTGAAATTTGATCAGACTCAAAATGATCAGTTACCACTATGTGCATACAGTTTGCGTTGGAATATTGAAGTGATTTTTTATCAACACAAATTTTTTTGGTCATTTGGTAATTATATGGTACGTAACAAAGCTGCTATCGAACGATATTGTAATCTATTGGCAATCACATTCACATTTGTTTCTGTATTGCCGTTTATTAATGAAAGTTTTTCAAAATATCAATTTGAAAGTCCTCAAAAAATAAAACGTACTATTTCTAATGCTTTGACGCAGGAATTAATTTTCGAGGGTTTCGCAAATTCACTCAAAAGCACTAAAATTTATTCCGGTGTTGCTAAAGCTATTGAATCTTTTCTTTATGGAACAGATGTAGCTTAATTTACTTGTAAACTAGTGTAAGTTTATTTTTTATCTTCTTTTATTGCATCATATTTCATTTTAATTTCTTTAAAATCTTCCCAAAAGAATCTCTTTTTAAGCACATCTCGAAGAACAGCAGAAGGATGATAAGTAGGCAATATCCATATTCCTTTTTTATAGTGCCACTTTCCTCTTTCCCTTGTAATGCTAATATTCGAATCAATAATTTTTTTTGAAGCAACAGATCCTAAACATACCATAATCTTTGGCCTTATTAGTTTCACCTGCCATCTAAGATAAGGCAGGCACTTTTCCATTTCGTCATCCATGGGATTTCTATTGTTTGGCGGTCTACATTTCACAATATTTCCAATATAGACTTCATCTCTTGTCATATTGATTCCTTCAATGGCTTTTGTAAGTAGTTGTCCAGCTGGCCCAATAAAAGCAATTCCTTTTTGATCCTCTTGTTGTCCTGGTCCCTCTCCAATAAACATAATCTCTGCATGCGCATTTCCTTGTCCGAAAACAACCTTTGTTCGCTCTTTATGTAGCTTACATTTTTTGCACCCATAAGCAAAAGCTTTCACTTCTTCTAAAGTATACATAAAAATCGCTCCTCATAATGATCTATTCCCTTTATCATAGCATGAATTTATATTTATTTGTCTAAAATACTATAGACAATACGTATTTTATAAAAGTAAAGGAATGATGCTTATGCATAAAACCATTTATCAATCTAAACTCATCTACAACTTTGTAAAAAAAGTTTTTCCAAAAGTAAAAAAAGAATTAAATCATTGGAAAAATTATGCCCATACCATTCCTGATCAAGTATTATCACAGCAAGCCCTTTTAAGTATACAAAAGAAATCCTTTCATGCGCAAGGCGGCTGTATCTATAGCCTATACGATCATCAAATAAACAAAAGGGCGATTCAATTTATCGTAGCATTACAAACCATTAGCGACTATCTAGACAATTTGTGTGATCGGGTTGGTGTGGAAGATGAAGTATCCTTTTTAAATCTTCATAAAGCCATTACAAATGCACTGAATCCAGATACTCATTTTTCTGATTATTATAAGGATTATCCTTATAAAGAAGACGGGAATTATCTATATGCATTAGTAAATACATGTAAATGCTATATACGAACCCTTCCAAATTATAATCTCGTTCAAGAAAATACTTTATATTTAGGAAAATTATATGGAGAGATGCAAAGCTATAAGCATATCGCTTTAAGTAAAAGAGAAAAAGCCATGCATACTTGGGCGAGTAAATATCTTTATTTATACGACGGTTTATCTACATGGGAATTTTCTTCAGCAGCAGGATCAACACTTGGCATATTTTTACTTTGTACCCTCGCTGAAGATAAAAATCTAGACCAAAACGAAGTAAAAAAAGTAATGAATACTTACTTTCCTTCTATATGCGGATTACACATATTGTTAGACTATTTTATAGATGAGAAGGAAGATCTTTCTACGGGGGATTTGAATTTTGTATCCTATTATAAGAATAAAGAAGAAAAAGAAAAAAGATTGATTTATTTCTTAAATCAATCCTTTAATAAATCTTTTCACTTAAAAAATCCATTGTTTCATCTAACCGTCATAGAAGGATTAATTGCCATGTATCTTTCTGATCCAAAAACAAATGCTTTTCCCGAAAAAATAACTACTAGAAAAATATTGAAAAATGCTTCTTGTACAGCAAACACTTTATACTTTATTTGTAAACTATTAAGAAAAAAAAGCATAATAAGCTCTGTTTAGCAAAGTCTAAGAAAATAACAGATCTCTATTCTGTGCTATTTTCTTAGGCTTTTTATGCTTTAAAATTTCCTTGGAATAAATCCTACCTTCTTATAAACTTTTCTCAACGTTTTTCTTGCTACATTTTCTGCCTTCTCTGCACCAGTTGCATAAATTGTTTCTAAATAATCTTTATTGCTAAGTAATGCCTCATATTTTTCTTTAATTGGTCTTAATCCTTCTACAACAACTTCAGCTGCATCATTTTTAAAGGTTCCATATCCTTTTCCTTCATACATGTTTTCTATTTCAGCAACACTTTTTCCTGAAAGTTTGGAATAAATATTGATTAAATTTTTGATTCCAGGCTGTTCATCAGAATATTTTACGATCCCTAATGAATCTGTTACACATCTTTTTACTTTCCTTGCAATGGAATCCGAATCTTCAACAAGTCCTATATAGCCATTTACATTTTCATCTGATTTGGACATTTTTTTACTAGGTTCTTGAAGACTCATAATCCTAGCTCCTACCTTTGGAATATAAGGTTCTGGAACCTTAAATGTATCACTATATCGATTATTAAATCTTTGCGCTAAATTTCTAGCTAACTCTAGATGTTGTTTTTGATCTTCTCCTACAGGAACTAGGTCTGTTTGATATAATAAAATATCAGCAGCCATCAGTACGGGATAGGTAAACAATGCTGCATTTAAATTTGCTTCACTTTTTTGGGATTTTTCCTTAAATTGGGTCATTCTATTTAATTCACCCATATAGGTCATAGAACTTAATACCCAAGAAAGCTCAGTATGTGCACTTACATGAGATTGAATAAATATAGTGCTTTTTTGTGGATCTAATCCACATGCGATGTATTGAGCCAGTGCTTCTAATGAATTTTTTCTTAAGTTTTTAGCCTCTTGTGGTACCGTAATAGCATGTAAATCTACGATACAATAATAACAATGATAATCCTCCTGCAAAGCCACCCAGTTTTTTAATGCGCCTAGATAATTTCCAAGTGTTAATTTCCCTGAAGGCTGTGCCCCACTAAATATTATTTTTTTCTCGTCCATAATTTTTTCCTCCTATAATTTTTAGATATAATTTCAAAATTTTTATTCTAAATACAAAAAACTCGTCTCTATTTAATAATAGAGACGAGTTCTATCCCGCGGTACCACTCTGATTGACAAATGTCCTCTTAATCCATAACGGTGGATGTCCGACAAACCCTACTGTTATTTCAGATTTGTACTCAGAAGTCCATTCAATATAAAAATTGGTTTTGAGCTTACACCCTCCTCAAATCGCTATCACCTTTTTTATATTTACTACGCTTCGTCATCGCTTTATGATATAAACCATTTTTTTTATTATATCTGTTTTTTCAATGCTTTTCAATTATTTTCTTTCATAAAATCTATTCCTACTACACCCATCAATACGTCCTCTTTATATAATGCTTTGGATACTGTAACAATATATTTATTCGTTACAGTATCCATGTATTCACTTGTATAGTATTCATTTGTTTTTGCATTTATATACCATGATCTTTTTCTTGCATCATAATCATCTGGTAATTCCATGTTTGGATACGTATAAAATTCATTTGAATCTTCTTTTGCAAAATATAAACGCTCTACATTTTTCAATTTATTTTCTTTAAAATCTTTTAAAATTTCATTAATTGATGCTTCATCTTGATTTATCAATTGATTACATAATGTATTTAATGTTTCTTTTTCTTCATCTAATTGTTCTGATATTTCTTTTGTTTCTTCTTGATTTGTATTTTTTACTATCCCTGCTTTTAATGTTACCTTACAGCCTGCTAAATTAAATATTAACCCTGTCATTAGTATAAAAGTAATAAAACACTTTATGTACTTTTTCATATACTCACTTCTTTCATTATATATTAATAGATATACAAAAAATAAAACCCTAGTTTTTGCACTATACCCTAATTTTATCTTATATCAATATGGAATATTTTTCAACATTTATTCTTTAATAAATATTCATTTCACCTTTTTATAATATATTTTCGGGCTAATCCTATAATAAAAAATTCTTTTTATTTACCTTGACAGTATCGGGTTTCAGTGATATTCTTAGGTAGTAATTAAGTTTACAAATAAAATTTTTGGAGGATTTTTAATGAAAACAGGCGTAGTAAAATGGTTTAACAGCGAAAAAGGTTTTGGATTTATTTCAGTAGAAGGAGAAGATGATGTATTCGTACATTTCTCAGCTATCCAAGGAGATGGATTCAAAGCTTTAGATGAAGGACAAAGTGTTGAATTCGAAGTAGAAAAAGGTGCTAGAGGACCTCAAGCTACTAACGTAGTTAAATTATAATAAAATAGAATCTATATTTTAATATATAAAACTACTATAAAAGCCCTGAAAATTCAGGGCTTTTATAGTTTTTGTATATTTATCATAAAATATCTTGTCTCATACCAACGAATGTTAATACTTTCTTATTAAGATTTTATCTGCAATTCCTAATAATAGCTCTTTGTAAATAGAATCTTCTATACTACTTAATGCTCCTTTTGCCTTTTTTACACAAAGTTCTGCTTCAAGATAAGATTCTTCTAATACATAGCTATCTTTTAGTAATTTTATAATTCCATTATATTTTTCCTTGATCAATCCTTTTTCAAATATTTCTTTCAGCCAATCTTTGTATTTTCCTTGCTCCATTAGTTTTAGTATGGGTAATGTTATATTTCCTTCTACTAAGTCAGCGCCGATTGGTTTTCCTAAAATTTTTTCATCTCCTGTGAAATCTAATATGTCATCTATTATTTGATAAGCATATCCTAAATTTTCTCCGTAAAGTTTGAATGCATTGATTTCTTCTTCCTGTGCATTTGCTGAAATTGCGCCTACTTGTGTACATGCAGAAAGTAATACGCCTGTTTTTTGATAGATACGATTATAGTAATCTTTGTTGGTTTGTTCTAAATTAAATTTATTTTCTGCTTGAAAAATTTCTCCATCACACATTTTACTAATCGCATCTACTACCACTTCCATACTTCTAATCAAATTATTTTTAGAAAGAATTTCAAATGCTTTTGCAAATAGATAATCTCCTACCAATACAGCTGTATAGTTCCCTCTTTTTGCATTCACAGTAGGTTGATTGCGTCTCATTAAAGATTCATCGATGATATCATCATGTACAAGTGATGCCATGTGAATACACTCACAAGCTGCTGCACCCTTAATTGCTTCTTTATTAAGTTTACCGAAACATTGCGATGTACATAAAACAAGTGCAGGACGAATTCTTTTTCCTCCAGAAACAATGAGATTCTTACAGATTCTTGATGTGTTTTTATGACTACCCTTTAATATATTATATAATTCCTTCTCTACAAGAGACATACCTATTATATTCTTCATTCTTAAAACTTCAGATGTTTTTATCAAATTAAAAACCTACCTTCTATATAATCTCAAAATATACCTGTGTTTAAATATATCTTACTTTTCTGTGTTACATATATAGATTATTTGCAAATAAAGCATTATATAATCATAAAAGCCGAGAATCCTTTCAAAAGAATTCTCGGCTTTTTATATTTATTTTTTCTTTGTACCACATCAGCATACACTATTACAACGCTTCATTTCATCAATTCAATTTCCATTGCGCTGTAATAGGTTTTTAATATACACCTTTTTCATGAAGAAAATCTTGATACTCATGATCTGTTTTCAATATATGGTTTTCGATCCAATTTGCAAGAAATTCTATCATAGATAATTCAATTCCTGTTTGTTTTTGATCAATATCTTGATTTTCTAATTGAATAATTTTATTTACAAAGGATCTATGTTCTCTCTTTTGTAATCGTAGATCCTCATATCCATATTTTTCTAGCATTTTTTCTTCATGCGCAAAGTGATATTCTGTATATTCTCTTAGTTCTCTTAAAATATCCATGATTTCATCATAATGATCCATATCATTTTTCAATTTTAATAAATCAGAAAGTCTTTCTCCAATTTCTAAAAGCTTTTTATGTTGCCTATCAATTTCAGTAATCTCAACTTTATATTCGTTCTTCCATTCAAACATCTTTTTTCCCCCTATCTTTTATTCTTCCATTTTATTTAATTCTTTTTTAAATTTATCAATCACTTTCTTTTCCATTCGAGAAATAGTCATTTGAGATACATCTAATAATTTAGCAGCTTGTGATTGGGTTTTGTTCTCAAAGAAACGGTATTTTATAATCTTTACCTCTAATTCATTTAATTTTTTCATGCTTTCTTTTATAAAATCCTTGTTTTCTAATATATCGAAATATTTATCATTTTCTCCAATCAAATCCTTAAGCTGTACATCTTTATCATCTCCACTATTATCATAACTTATATCCAAAGACTTTGGGGTATATACTTGACTGGCATCCATTGCCTCTAATACCTGTTCTTCTGTACATCCTAAATACTCTGCAATATCTATGACTTTAGGGGTTCTTTGCAATTCTTGCGTCAATACATTTCTTGTATTACTTATCTTTTTTGATAATTCCTGTATTCTTCTAGGCACTCTTATAGCCCAACCTTTATCTCTGAAATATTTCTTAATTTCTCCTATAATTGTAGGCGTAGCAAAACTTGAAAATTCAAACCCTTTTGTAATATCAAACCGCTCAATGGCAAAAATAAGACCTAATGAAGCAATTTGGTAAAGATCTTCATATTCAATCCCTTTGTTTATATACTTTTTAGATAAAATCTGAGCAATATATAAATATCGATTCACTAATTCATTTCTGATTGTTTTATCCTTTGTTTGGTTATAAATCTCAAATAATTCTTTTTCATTATACTGCTTTAGGGAATGGATATTTATTGTACCTTCGTCTATCTTTTTTACTGTACTTTCCATCAAATATCATCCCCCAGATATTTTATCATTTGCAACCTTGTACCTTTTCCAATCTCAGATACGATCTCTACTTTATCCATTAATGATTGAATGATAAATATTCCTAAACCTCCTTCTTTTGGACTTGTCAAATCTGGTTTTTCAATTTCATTACTTGCAAATCCAGTTCCTTTATCAATCACATCAATGATTATTTTCTCATCATCTATAAAAAAATTTATATCAAAATTTTGATTATGATTGCACAAGCCATGTTTAATGGCATTGGTACAAGCTTCTGCAATTGCTACCTTTATATCTTCAATCTGCTCTATATTAAATCCCATTCTGCTCGCTATGGCTGATGTAGTTAATCGAACAACATTCACATATTCTGGTTTGTTTGGAACCGATATCGAAAAATGATCACACACTTTTTTCTCCACCTTCTCTATACATTTTGTATTTTCCATCATTTGTTATTCACCTTCTATAATAAAAATTTTATTAAGTCCAGTTATGGTAAGTAATTTTGAAATATTTTTCTTAGGATTTATGATAATAATGCTTTTGTTTTCTTTTTTTAATCTTTTCAAAGCGCCTATTAAAACACCTAAACCAGTGCTATCAATATAATCTAATTCTAAACAATTTATTTTAATATTCTCATTGTGTTCATCTAACATTTTCATCAATGTTTCTTTTAGTTGATTCGCTGTATAGATATCAATTTCTCCAGCAATATTTATCATCCATAATTGCTCTTCTTTATTGTAATTTTTATTGATATAAAGTGCCACAACAAAACCCCTTTCCGTTTTTTCCTAATTTAATATTACCCTGTATTTTTACTTTTAAACACATACAGGATAATATTAAAAAATTTTATTGTTATTATTTACTTAATTCAATCACAAGTATATTTAGAAAATTTATTTTCATCTTATTTTTAAAGTTTAATATAAAAATACGCAAAAGTGAATTTACTTTTGCGTATAAAAGTTTCTTCTTATTCCTCTTCCGATTCTTCTACTTCTACGCCTTGAATAACCTTAGCGATAGAGACAATATTCACATCTTGTCCTACTCTCATTAATGTTACCCCTTGTGTATTTCTACCCATTGTAGATATTTCTTTTACCTCTAATCTTATGATAACACCATTTGTATTGATAAGCATGATTTCATCATCATTTTTTACCACTTTAGCGCCTACTAATTTACCCGTTTTTTCTTTTTTATTATAGGTAATTAATCCTTTTCCACCTCTAGATTGCGTATTATAATTTTCTAAGGATGTTCTCTTGCCAAATCCATACTCACTAACAACGAGTAATTCACTATCATCTTCTACAAGCTCCATTGCTACAACCAAATCATCTTTATCTAAGTTCATTCCTTTCACACCCATTGCAGATCTACCCATATCTCTAACATCTTTTTCTTTAAATTGAATCGCTTTTCCTTCTCTTGATACCATAATCACTTCTTTATTACCATCTGTTAATTTTACGCTAATGAGTTCATCATCTTCTCTTAAATTAATCGCAATTAAACCTGATTTTCTTGAAGTATCAAATTGTGATAAATCTGTTTTTTTGATAATTCCTTTTTGTGTAGCTGCTAATAAATAGTTACTTGGTTCAAAAGTCTTAACAGGAATAACTGCTGTTACTTTTTCATTTGGCAGTAACTGCAGTAAGTTTACAATGGCTGTTCCTTTTGCTTGTCTCTTCGCATCAGGAATTTCATAAGTCTTTAAGCGATAAACTCTTCCTCTATTTGTAAAGAATAAAATATAATTATGGGTTGAAGTAATAAATAGATGTTCTACAAAATCCGCATCTCTTGTAGTCAGTCCAGTTATCCCTTTTCCACCTCTTCTTTGACTTTTGTAAGTATCTGCTGGAAGTCTCTTAATATATCCTAAATGGGTTAATGTAATTGCAACTTCTTCTTCATCTATTAAGTCTTCCATATTTATTTCATCTGCAACAGCTTCGATGGCTGTTCTTCTATCATCATTGTATAATTCCTTTATTTCTAATATTTCTTCTTTTATAATATTTAAAAGTAATCTTTCATTGGCTAATATTTCTTTATAGTGATTAATTATTTTTATCAATTCTTCATATTCTTCTTCAATTTTTTCTCTTTCTAGTCCTGTAAGCTTTTGAAGTCGCATATCAAGTATTGCTTGTGCTTGTTTTTCTGATAAATGGAAGGTATCGATCAATCCTTGTTTTGCTTCTGCTACATTTTTAGAAGCCCGAATCAATTTAATCACTTCATCTATATGATCTAGCGCAATTTTTAATCCTTCTAATATATGTGCACGTTCTTCTGCTTTTGCTAAATCATATTTAGTTCTTCTTGTAACAACATCCTTTTGATGTTCTAAATAATGATAAATCATATCATATAAATTTAATATTTTAGGTTGTCCATTTACGAGCGCAATCATAATAATACTAAAAGTATCTCGAAGCTGTGTGTGTTTATAAAGCTTGTTTAATACTACTCCTGAGTTGGCATCTCTTTTTAATTCTATAACAATGCGCATACCCTTCCTATCACTTTCATCCCTTAAATCCGAAATTCCTTCTATCTTCTTATCTCTTACCAAATCTGCTATTTTTTCAATCAATCTTGCTTTATTTACTTGATATGGAATTTCCGTTACAATAATCTGATTTTTACCTTTTGCTGTTTGTTCTATTTCAGCATTTGCTCGAACAACTACTTTTCCTTGACCTGTTCTATAGGCTTCTTTTATGGACTCTTTTCCCATGATTGTCGCCCCAGTTGGAAAATCTGGACCCTTTACAATTTTGATAAGATCTTCTACTGTTGTTTCCTTATCATCAATTAATTTTACAGTTGCATCAATTACTTCGCCTAGATTATGAGGTGGAATAGATGTAGCCATTCCTACTGCAATACCATTTGAACCATTTACCAAAAGATTTGGAAATCTACTAGGTAGTACTGCTGGTTCTTTTAATGTTTCATCAAAGTTTGGTATATAATCAACTGTATCTTTTCCAATATCGCGAAGTAGTTCTACCGATAATTTTGTAAGCTTTGCTTCTGTATAACGCATGGCAGCAGCACTATCTCCATCTACAGAACCAAAGTTTCCATGCCCATTCACTAATAAATATCTCGTTGAAAAATCCTGTGCCATTCTTACCATTGCATAATAAACAGAACTATCCCCATGTGGATGGTACTTACCTAAAACGTCCCCAACGATACGTGCAGACTTTCTATGCGGTTTACTAGGGTCAAGTCCTAATTCATTCATTGCATAAAGAATTCTTCTATGAACAGGTTTAAGACCATCCCTAACATCTGGTAATGCACGTCCTACGATTACACTCATTGAATAATCAATATAGGATTTTTTCATGGTATCTTCTATATCAACTTGAATAATTTTACTTTTTTCCTCTGTCATTGATCTTCCCCCTTACTACACATCTAAATTACTTACATATTTTGCATTGGCTTCAATGAATTCTCTACGAGGCTTTACTTTATCTCCCATAAGTGTCGTAAAAGTTTCATCTGCTATTGCAGCATCATCTACGGTCACTTGAATTAATGTTCTTTTTTCAGCATCCATTGTAGTGTCCCATAATTGTTCAGGATTCATTTCCCCTAACCCTTTGTATCTTTGTATCGCGATGCCATTTCTACCAATTTCATTTAATAATTTATCTAGTTCTTTATCGGAATAAACATAATGCTCTTGTCTTCCTTTTTTTATCTTATAAAGAGGCGGTTGCGCAAGATATATATGCCCTTGATCAATAAGTGGCTTCATATATCTATAAAAGAATGTCAATAACAATGTACTAATATGTGCCCCATCTACATCTGCATCTGTCATAATCACAATCTTATGATATCTTAATTTCATCACATCAAATTCATCTCCAATCCCACATCCAAAAGCAGTGATCATGGCTCTTATTTCACTTGAACTCAATATTTTATCTAATCTTGCCTTTTCAACATTTAGAATTTTACCTCTTAGTGGTAAAATTGCTTGTGTTCTTCTATCTCTTCCTTGTTTTGCAGATCCCCCAGCAGAATCACCCTCAACAATAAATACTTCACTTAATGCTGGATCTTTCTCTGAACAATCAGCAAGCTTTCCTGGCAAGGCTAAACCGTCTAAAGCACCTTTTCTTCTTGTAAGCTCCCTTGCTTTTCTAGCGGCTTCCCTCGCTCTTGCTGATCTAATAGATTTTTCTAAAATTATTTTCGCTTCATTTGGATTTTCTCCTAAAAATATTTGTAATCCTTCACTAGTAACACTTTCAACAATTCCTCTTATTTCACTATTGCCAAGCTTCGTCTTCGTTTGACCTTCAAATTGAGGTTCTGTTAGTTTTACAGAAATAATACAGGTTAATCCTTCTCGAATATCTTCCCCTGTAAGATTCTCATCTTTTTCTTTTAAATAATTATTTTTTCTAGCATAATCATTTACGACACGCGTAAGTCCTGATTTAAATCCAACAAGATGGCTCCCACCTTCATGCGTATTAATATTGTTTGCAAATGAAAAAATATTTTCTGTATATTTATCCGTATACTGCATAGCTATTTCAACTTCTGAAGTCTCTTTTTTTCCTTCAAAATAAATAATATTTTTATGAATGGCATCTTTATTTTTATTTAAGTGTTTCACAAATTCTTTGATTCCACCTTCATAGTGGAAGGTTAACGAACGAGCGTTTTCTTCTCTTTCGTCCGTCAGTACAATACGAATCCCTTTATTTAAAAATGCCATTTCTCTTAATCTGTGTTCTAATGTTTCAAATTTAAAAACCGTTTCTTCAAAAATTTCCTTATCAGGTAAAAATCTTGTTTTAGAACCTGTCTCATTTGATTCTCCTATTACAGTAAGTTCTGTAATAGTTTGCCCTCTTTCATAGCGTTGATGATAAATTTTTCCGTCTCTTTTAACTTCTATTTCCATCCATTCTGACAATGCATTTACAACAGATGCACCAACCCCATGCAGTCCTCCTGATACCTTGTATCCGCCACCGCCAAACTTTCCTCCTGCATGCAGTACTGTATGAATAACTTCTACAGCAGGTTTTCCCATCTTTGGATGCATGTCTACTGGCATGCCTCTACCATCATCTCTTACCATAATAGAATTATCATTTCTAATAACCACGTCTATTTTACTGCAATATCCTGCTAAAGCTTCATCAATACTATTATCTACAATCTCATATACAAGATGATGAAGCCCCTTCGGTCCTGTAGTACCGATATACATTCCTGGTCTTTTTCGGACTGGCTCAAGGCCTTCTAATACTTGTATCTGTTCTGCTCCGTATTCCTCATTGATTTTTTCTACCATTTTTCTACCCCCTACTTTTGTGAGTATTGTTCCACATAAAAAAAGCTACGGATTCTTTTATATCCTAATTCTTCCGTTGCCTTACTACAATCTATCATAGTTCTTTCATTTATTTTAAGTAAATTTTATCTGCATTATGAATATCATCTATGAAATTCGCTCTTTTTTGAAGTGTAGTAGATGATATTGCTGAATAATAGATCACAGTTTGAATCATTTTTTGTACACCTTTTTTATTTTTTTGTATTTCTTCAGTAATAACATACGATTTTACTTTTTCGTCAGCTATTCTTTTTATAAAACCTTCTTCTTCAGCTATTTTAAAAAAGGCTTTACTATCTTTTGATTTTTTAATCGCATCTACATCTATAATAGATATAATATTTTTAATAGGGACAACAACATCTTTTCCTAAATGAAGGAACATTTAAAAACCTCCTTAAAATTACTCCACATTCCATTATATCCTTTTATAGAAAAATATAAAAGTCAAACTTTATTTGATAAAAAAATTTTATATAGATGCATTCCTTACAACTGCATTTTTTACATAAAACACATATTCTTCATTCAGTTCCAATTGATTCAAATAATCGACTTCTGTTGTAGTAATGAATATTTGCACATCCCTTAAGGCTTTAATTAAAAATTTTTGCCGATTAATATCTAATTCTGACATAACATCATCTAGTAGAAGGATAGGATACTCACCAGTTTCTCCCTTTATCAATTCAATCTCTGCAAGTTTTAATGAAAGCGCTGAAGTTCTTTGCTGCCCTTGTGAACCAAAACTCCTTATGTCCACTTCATTGACAAACACACCTAAGTCATCTCTATGAGGCCCAACAGTCGTACTTCCTCTTTGTAAATCTATTGTTAAAGATTCTTTTAATTTACATCGAAAGCTTTCCATAGTAGCTTCAAAAGTATTTTTCACATCAATATTTGTCATATATTTTACTTCAAGGTTTTCTTTGCTCTCTGTTATTTTTCTATGAATCAATCTACTTAGCGGATTGATTCTTTGAACAAACTTTTCACGCTCCTTTATTAACCGTGTTCCTAATTCTAGTAGCTTTTCATCCCATACATGAAGGGTATCCATGTATTTCCTATGGTGATTTATCTTCTTTAAAAGATTATTTCTTTGCATTAATACTTTATTATATTGGGTTAAGTGATAGAAGTAATTAGGTTTCATCTGAGATATTTCATTATCTATAAACTTTCTTCTTTCACTTGGCCCTTCTTTAATTAACTTTAGATCTTCAGGTGAAAAAACCACCACATAAACATTATTGAGAATCTCTGCATTTTTTGTTAAAGTTACACCATTTACTTTAATTTGCTTTTTTTTATTCATATCTAACTTTAACGCCACAACAATATCTGTATATCTTTTTTTTCCTTCTACTTTTATATAGGCCTGATCTTTATCAAATTTAATTAATTCTCTATCTTTAGTGGTTCGAAAAGATTTTCCTGCACTTGTCAAGTATATGGATTCTAATATATTTGTCTTCCCTTGCGCATTATTGCCAACAAATACATTGATTTTGGCATGAAAATTTAATGTAAGATTGTTATAGTTTCTAAAATTTATTAGTTTTAAATTTTCTAAATACACGAAATCTACCGCTCCTTTTGCTCGAAGCGTCTCCTGTCTTCGATTGATCTCATTAACAACAATTTATTATATCATATAACTGTATTATTACTGTTTTTAGACATAAAAATTAGCTAGTTGATCATTTTTTATCTATATGATTTAGATTTTATCTAGTAAGCTTCTATAGGCTGACTATTATAAATTCTTCTTTTATTTAAAATATCCTGCTTTGTTTTACTTTAAACAAATATCCTAATGAAAAATAAGTAACTGCATAGCCAAAAGCAAAGATTCCTAAATCCCTAAAGTAATTTGAATGCTTCCATATTTGTAACAGAAAATTATTTCTTACATATTATGTATATTAGATTATACAATTTGTTAGCCAAAACTAATTTAAAAGCACTTTAATATTTTCTTAGGCTCAGCTAATGCCTTTAAAGGAGGGAAACTATGAAAAATAGTACACTATCACAAGACCCTATTCCTCTTTCTAACATTACTGTAGGAACCACTGTACAAGTTTTAGATTTAAAGACCACTGGTTTGTCTAGAAGGAGAATGTTAGATTTAGGAATTGTTCCAGGAACCATTATAAATGTTCTAAGAAAAAGTCCTTTAGGAGACCCTATTGCCTACAACATAAGGGGGGCTACCATTGCCTTAAGAAAAGAAGAATCCTCTCAAATTTTAGTAAATCCAATTTAGAATCATAGCAAGGAGGAATGGATCCATGGGACTAACGTGTCAATCATGTGGAAAAGCTTTATTAAATGATAAATTTAATATAAAATTAGGCAATCATGAAGCATTCGTAATCGCCTTAGCAGGCAATCCCAATGTAGGGAAAAGTACTGTATTTAATGCATTAACAGGATTAAAACAGCATACAGGTAATTGGCCTGGAAAAACAGTAACAAATGCACGTGGACATTATACCCATAAAGATAAAGAATTTATGTTAGTAGATTTACCAGGAACCTATTCTCTTTTAGCTAATTCTGTTGAAGAACAAGTAGCTAGGGACTTTATTTGTTTTGGAAAACCAAATGCTACAGTTGTGGTTGTAGATGCAACCTGTCTTGAAAGAAATTTAAATTTAGTGCTACAAGTTATGGAATTGACAGATCATGTAGTACTCTGTGTAAATTTAATGGATGAAGCTAGGCGAAAAGGCATATCTGTAGATCTTGATACTTTACAAAAAAGCTTAGGTATTCCTGTAGTAGGTACTACTGCTAGATCTGGTGAAGGACTTACTAACTTAATGGATGAAGTGCATGATATTTCATTAGGATTAAAAATAACTTCTCCTAAAAACATTAACTATTCAAAAGATATTGAAGAAGAAATTAAAGGACTTGTTCCTAAGTTAGAAAATATATTCGGAAATACACTAAATCCTAGGTGGGTTGCCTTAAGACTACTGGAGGGAGATCAAACCCTATTAGATTCTATACATCAGTTTTTATATACTGAAATATACTCAAATAAGGATACGGAGGTGGCTTGTTTTTATGAGTAGTCAAACTTCAAACCCCTATGAAATACTCGTTGATATTCAAAATGAAATCTCTAATGAAAATCAATGTAAATTTAGAGATAGTATGGTCAAAAGCATTTATACACAAGCAGAAGCGATTGCAGAAAAAGTCGTTACAAAAAGTCATACAAAAAAATATGATTGGGATCATAAATTAGATGACATATTGACTTCAAAATTTACAGGCTATCCCATTATGTTTTTTTTGTTAGGTCTTGTATTTTGGATTACAGTAACAGGTGCCAATGTACCATCTTCTATGTTAGCTGATTTCTTGTTTGGTATAGAATCAAAACTTACTACCCTTTTTATGTCAGTAAACACGCCACAGTGGCTCCATGGCATCCTTATACTCGGTATGTATCGAACCTTGGGATGGGTCATTTCTGTTATGTTGCCTCCTATGGCTATATTTTTTCCATTGTTTACACTATTAGAAGATTTAGGGTATCTCCCTCGCGTTGCTTTTAATCTTGATAAATTGTTTAAAAAAGCAGGTGCTCATGGAAAGCAGTCTCTTACAATGAGCATGGGTTTTGGATGTAATGCAGCAGGAATTATTGCTTGTAGAATTATTGATTCACCAAGGGAAAGACTTATTGCCATGTTAACCAATAATTTCGTTCCCTGCAACGGTCGTTTCCCTACATTAATCGCTATATCCACTGTTTTTGTGGGTGGTGCCGTAGCGAGTCATTACAGTACAATCATTGCGTCCTTTTTCGTATGTACACTCGTATTATTAGGTATTTTCATGACATTAATCATTTCTTGGGGGCTTTCAAAAACATTATTAAAAGGGGTTCCATCTTCTTTTACATTAGAATTACCCCCCTATAGAAAACCACAATTTTTGAAAATCCTATATCATTCTTTGATAGATCGAACGATTTTCGTGTTAGGTCGTGCCATCGTTGTAGCAGCGCCAGCAGGTCTTATTACTTGGATTTTAGCCAATGTATTTATTGAAGACCTAAGCATATTATCCCATATGGCAGCATTCCTACAACCTTTGGCGCATCTTATTGGTATGGATGGTTTTATTTTAATGGCTTTTATCCTTGGCCTTCCTGCAAATGAAATTGTATTGCCTATTTTAATTATGAGTTATATGTCAGAAGGAGCTATGCTAGAGTTAGATAGTCTTCAAGCAATGGGTGATTTGTTTATAGCCAATGGATGGACTTGGTTGACTGCTTTAAATGTAATGATCTTTTCATTACTTCACTTTCCTTGTGCTACTACGCTTTGGACCATAAAAAAAGAGTGTGGCAGTTCAAAATGGACCTTGTTTGCTGCAATCATGCCTACACTGATTGCTTTCATTACATGTTTTTTTATAACACAATTGGTTCATATTATAAGATAGAAATAGAAAGAAACACACTTTTTCGTGTTTTTTTTTATTGATCAATTGCTTCACTCCAATGCGTATCTTCCCTATTTTTATAGAAATCCAAAAATTTTTCTATAGCTTCTGTTAAATAAACCCCTTCATATCGTTTATATTCTATATATATATTCTGATTAAGTTTTCTTAAAGCTTTTACAACAGATGGTGGCGATAACATACTATTCCTCCTTTTACTTATTTATTGAAAATAAATAAGACCTTTATTTTAAGAGCATCAAAATATTTGTGCTCTTAAAATAAAGGTCTCGTTCCAAGATAAAACTTGCACTGAAGCGGGTATTTTCACCAGTATGTTGCAGCCAGTGGACAAAGCAGATGTTTTGTGAACTACTCCCCTTTATTATTCTTTATTTCACTATTATTATATGCCTCTTCAATAAAAATGTGATCCTTAAGAATCACATTTCCTTATTATTTATATAAGCACAGATATGATGTTTCTTCTAGAACAGTTACTTGAAATTTTTGATTTGCTTCTACAATAAATGTTTCATTTTGCTTAAATTCTTTCCATTCATTTTCTCCAGGAAGTTTTACAGACATTTTCCCATTTGTAACTGTCATAATTTCTTTAGTAGATGTACCAAATTCATATTCACCAACTGCCATTACCCCGATAGTAGCAGGACCTTCACTTGGGTTAAAGATCATAGATTTTACTTTCCCATCAAAATATTCATTTACTTTAAACATGAAAATCTCCCCTTTATGATTATTTTATTTTAATCATACAATATATTTTATAGACATGCTAGAAAATGTTTTTTGACTTCCCTTGAGCTGTTTTTAGACATGAAAAATATTAGACATGCTTCTTTATGCTATAGCTATAAAAAAGCCGTCTAAGGGGTTTTCTGTTCGTTTCAGTATGATATTTATGCTGCTCTTCTGATTAAAACAAAAATTTAAATCCCCTTTATCATTATTTTCTCTCCGTCTATCTCTACAATATCTCCATCTCTTAATTTCTTTCCTCGTCTTAATTCAACCTCTCCATTCACTTTTACCTCGCCTTCTAGTATAAGGATTTTAGCATGTCCACCTGTTTGTGCAATTTCTCCAAGTTTAAGTGCTTTGTCTAATTGTATATATTCTCCTTCAATTTTTAATTCTTGCATAAATCATCCACTCCTTTTTTTATTTTATGGATATTATCATTAAATATACTTTTGGTATTTTTTCTCATTTCCTTTCCAAACACTGAAAGCCACAATTATTCCTCCTATAAAGAAAAAAGGAAATCTTGCTAAAAATTCAGTAGCTATATTTATTATAGAAAGTTCAAAATCGAAATCATGAAATAAAAATCCATTGATCCATATTCCAAGGCTACAAACAATGGTAGCCCAAAATAAAGCATAGAAAAATACAAATTTTCTTTTTCCATATGTACGCCATCTACTCCATCTTTCTTTATTTTTCATGCCTTAACCTCCTAGATATTTTTAAAAAGGAGTGCTCTTAAATTCGAGCACTCCTTTATGTTATCCTACAAGTCTAACGGGTAATATAAGATATGTATAATTACTATGATCTACCGGTTTTACAATACAAGGGCTAACACTGGTTGTAAATTCTAAATAAATTTCTTCACTATCTATAATCTTTAATGCCTCTAGAAAATATTTCGAGTTAAAACCAATATCAATATCTTCTCCTTCTAACTCTATAGAAACAGATTCAAATACTTTTCCTATTTCTGCGTTGGAGGTAATATTCATTATTTCATCTCTTATAGAAAATTTCACTAAATTGTTTTTTCCTTCTTTTGCAAGCAATGAAGCTCTTTCCATACTATTTAATAATTTTTTTGTGTTCACCTTTGCCCGTACTTTATATTCTTTGGGGATGATTTGTTTATAATTTATAAAATCTCCTTCTAATAATCTTGAGATCACTCTTATTTTATTCATATTAAATAAAACATGTCTGTCCGTAAAGAAAATTTCAACATCTGTATTTTCTTCTTCTAATAATATTCTATTGATTTCATTTAATGTTTTTGAAGGAATAACTGCTTTATTATTGTGACTATTTCTTGTATTTGCCTGTCTTAAAGCTAATCTATAACCATCTAACGCAACCATATTTATAGATTCTTCTTGTAATTCCATTAATACCCCTGTAAGGATCGGTCTTGTTTCATCTACTGCTGTAGCAAATACAGTTTGTTTGATCATGTTTTTGAAAAGGTCCTGTGGAAGCCTATAACCTTCTTCCTCTTCAACTCTTGATAGTTCTGGAAATTCAATGGCAGGTTGCCCTACCAATGTAAACTCTGAATTTTCACATCTAATTGTTGTTGTATTATTGTCATCTACTTCGATTTCGATATCGGCATCAGGTAATTTCCTAATGATATCTCCTAATATTCTTGAAGATAAAACAACAGCACCTGGGGATAGTATTTCTGCATCTATATAATTTTCTATCCCAATTTCTAAATCTGTACCCACTAACTTTAATTGTTGTCCATAGGTTGCTATTAAAATACCTTTTAGTATAGGTAAAGTTGTTTTGGATGATACCGCTTTTTGAACAGTATTTATACATGCAGAAAATACTCTTTGATTGCAAATAAGTTTCATTTGTGGATAACCTCCTTTTATATAATAACACATAAATAATATAAATTTTTAGTAGTAATAGTAATAGGGCCTGTGAATTTGTGGATAAGCCCTAAAACTGTTGAAATTTATCTGACTATAGAGAATAATAAGATGTGGGTATCTAGTAGATACTTATCCACATATTCAAACAAAATTCATCATCTGAGAGTTACAAACATATTATTAAGATGATACACACAAAGGTATGTTCATTATTTACCCCTAATATCTTTAATTGCATTTTCTATTTTTGTTTTTATATCTGAATTTGAAACAATATCTTTTGAAATTTTTTCATATGCATGAATTACTGTAGTATGATCCCTTCCTCCAAATTCATCCCCAATTTTAGGTAGAGATAAATCTGTAAGTTCTCTACACAAATACATGGCAATTTGTCTTGGAAAAGCAATGGATCGTGGTCTACGTTTTGAATTAAAATCATCTATTTTAATACAAAAGTGTTCGGATACGACTTCCTTAATAAGAGATACCGTAATTTGTTTTGGCTTACTAGAAGCAAAGATATCTTTTAAAGCTTCGCTTGCTAAGTCTATTGTTACGTCTTTATTCGTAAGGGAAGAATAGGCAACAATTCGTATTAAGGCACCTTCTAATTCTCGAATATTGGATTGAATTTTCTTTGCAATATGATGCATGACTTCGTTGGGAACATCGATCCCTTCAATTTCCGCTTTTTTACGAAGAATAGCAATTCTTGTTTCTAGATCGGGTGCTTGAATATCTGTAATGAGTCCCCATTCGAATCTAGAACGTAGACGATCTTCTAGTGTAGGAATTTCTTTTGGAGGCCTGTCACTAGAGATAATAATTTGCTTATTTGATTCATGAAGTGCATTGAAGGTATGAAAAAATTCTTCTTGCGTTCGTTCTTTACCAGCAATAAATTGAATATCGTCTACTAGTAGTACATCTACATTTCTATATTTATTTCGAAACTCTACATTTTTATCATCTCGAATAGAATTAATTAATTCATTTGTAAATTTTTCTGAGGAAACATATACAACTTTTGAATTTGGATTTTGACCGAGTATAAAATGTCCAATTGCATGCATTAGATGGGTTTTGCCTAATCCAACACCTCCATATATAAACAAAGGATTGTATGCTTTTGCAGGTGATTCAGCAACTGCAAGGGATGCTGCGTGTGCAAAGCGATTACTATTGCCGATTACAAAAGTGTCAAAAACATATTTAGGATTTAGGTTTAGTGCATCAAATGAATCTTTATTATTTTCATTATTAGAGGGAGCTCGAGAAGCTTTTAAATAGGTTTCACTGCCAGGGACCGTAAATACTAATTTAAATTCTTCAGAAGTGATTTGTTTGATAGCATTAATAATGAGTGTTGCATATCTTGCTTCTAAGATTCCCTTTGAAAAATCATTGGCAACAGCTAAAACGATCGTTTTTCCGTTTATAGATAAGGGTTCTATAGGTTTAAGCCAAGTATTATAGCTAACTTCTGTTAGTTCAGTTTTGATTAAATCTAATGATTTTTGCCATATTTCGGACAGATGTGTACGCATAAGCGAACCTCCTTGAAAATGAGATAAAAAAATTGTAAAATTATAGAAGAAAAATATTTTTTTAAGTGATATAAAGCAAATATCCACAAAATATCCACAGAAATTGTGGATGAATTTATAAAAATGAGTGATTGTTGTATAAATTTTATAAACGAGGAAATAAATAATTCTGTGGATAATCTATTTAATAAAATAAAACATATAGAAAGTTTTACACATTTTTAAAAGTGACAAGAAAAAATATACACACAAAAAAATATATAGAAAAAAAAAGAAAGTATAGGCTACTTATAAAAGTTATACACAGAACTATCCACACACTGTGCATAAAAGTGGATATGTTTAATAATTTTCCACATATCAACAAGTTTATTTAATCATATCAAATAAGCTGTAGAATTTCAATAATATGAAGAAAATTATCCACAATAAAAGTATTTTATTATTATTTTATCCACAAAAAGTCATTTAAATAAGGTTCTTGACATATTTTCAATACAAAGTTATAATTATTTAGTAAATGTTCAATTTTAGTAAAGTATAGGTATTTTAATATATACATGAGTTTTTGAAGGAGGTGTATCTACATGAAAATGACTTATCAACCAAAAAAGAGACAAAGAAAGAAAGAACATGGATTTAGAAAAAGAATGAGCAGTAAAGCAGGAAGAAATATTTTAAAAAAACGTAGATTAAAAGGTAGAAAAAGTTTGACTGCATAAGGGCCGCATAAAGTGGCCTTTTTCTATAAAAGAGGCTATTTTATCTAAGGGTACTAATTTTTTTTGTATTTTGAAAGAAGGATAAATTTATGGAAGATACGTTGCGGTTAAGAGAAAAGGCTGATTTCAAAAAGGTTTATGCTAGGGGATCTTCATTAGCAAATAGATACTTGGTACTATTCTATATGAAGAAAGAGCAAATATATAATCAAGTAGGATTTATTGCGAGCAAAAAAGTAGGAAACAGCGTTGTCAGAAACAGATCGAGGAGATTGATGAAAGAAAGCTTTCGTTTATATAGCTCAAAAGTTGATAAAGGTTATGACCTTATATTTATTGCAAGAGCAAATATGAAAGATGCAGCGTATAGAGATGTAGAAAAAGCAATGGTGCATATCTTAAAAAAATCAAAATTATTGAAATAGGTGAGAAATTTGAAGGAGATCCTTATAGGGATGGTGAAAATATATAGAAGGTATATTTCACCTTTAAAGCCACCAACTTGTAGATTTTATCCGACATGTTCTCAATATGCGTTACAAGCTTTAGAAAAATATGGCGCAATCAAAGGCACGATCATAAGCATAAGACGAATTTTAAAATGTCATCCCTTCCACTGTGGAGGATATGACCCTTTAAAATAGATACGATAGGGGGTAAATAATTTAATGAGTTTTTTAGCCAAACCGATGGGGTATCTTCTA
Source organism: Marinisporobacter balticus (assembly GCF_004345705.1). Taxonomy (GTDB): domain Bacteria; phylum Bacillota; class Clostridia; order Peptostreptococcales; family Thermotaleaceae; genus Marinisporobacter; species Marinisporobacter balticus. The sequence goes on along the minus strand of NZ_SLWV01000005.1, from coordinate 143,180 downwards.
TTAGCATTGTATAAATTAGTGGGAAGTTATGGTGTGTCCATCATACTATTTACAATTGTTGTAAAATTAATTCTATTGCCACTAACAATAAAACAACTCAAAAGTACAAGGGAAATGTCGCAAATACAACCGGAACTTAAGAAGCTTCAAGAAAAGTATAAAAATGATAAAGAAAAACTAAATGTTAAAACGATGGAGCTTTATAAAGAACATAAAATAAATCCAATGGGTGGATGCTTACCACTATTGATTCAAATACCAATAATATTCGGACTATTCACATTACTAAGACAACCTATTCAGTATATTTCAGACCCTATTTTTCTTACAGCCATAAAGGAATCCTTCCTATGGATACCAAATTTAAGTTTACCAGATCCAAGTTTAATACCTAGACTTCCAATGAATTTATCCTTATCCATAGGTGCTATATTAGCAGCGATTACAACATACTTCTCAATGAGTAGTGCAAGTACTGGAACAGCTGCTCAAAACCAAACGATGAAAACCATGAATATGATCTTTCCTTTTATGATTTTTTATTGGGCAGGAAGTTTTCCGGCAGGATTAACATTATATTGGGTTGTAAGTAATACCTTCCAAATGATTCAGCAGTATTTTATGCCGAAAGCTGCACCGGCTAAGGAGGAATTAAGATAATATGAAATTCACAGAGAAAACAGGAAAAACTGTAGAAGAAGCTGTGAAAAATGCTCTTGAAGAATTAGGGGTTGCAAAAGATAAGGTAGCAATTGACGTAATAGAAGAACCTAGCAGAGGCTTTTTAGGTATGTTTGGAACAAGATTGGCAAAAGTAAAGGTTACAGTTGTAGATAGTCCAGAATCAGATGCTGTTAATTTTCTAAGTAGTGTATTGGAAAATATGGAAATCGAAGCTAAATATAAAACGAAATTAAAAGGTGAAACCTTATATATTGAAGTTTTTGGAAAAGATATGGGTGTGCTAATAGGTAGAAGAGGCCAGACTTTAGATTCTATACAATATTTAGTAAGCCTTGTAATTAATAAACAGAGAGACAAGTATATAAGAGTTGTATTAGACACAGAAGATTATCGAAGAAAAAGAGAACAAACGTTGATTAGGCTCGCAAACAAGTTAGCGAACCAAGTAAAAATAAAAAAGCAAGATATTGTGCTTGAGCCGATGAACCCTTATGAAAGAAGAATTATCCATTCAACATTACAAAGTAACCCCTATATACAGACAAAAAGTCAAGGGGAAGAACCTTTTAGAAAAGTTGTAATTGCAGCAAAATAATTTTTAAAAACCCAGTAGCGATTACTGGGTTTTGTTATTGTTTGCAGATATATTGGAATACTAATAGATATAAGCAGAGATTGCTAAAATTATGCATGCACTAAAATCACTAAATTTTTATAAAATGCGAAATATCTATTAAATTATAATAAAAAATATTATAATTAATAGATAATAAAAAAAAATAAATTATTTATATTATTTTTAGGGATACCTAAATAAAGAGGTGACAAAATGAATGCTACAATAGCAGCCATTGCTACAGCTCCAGGAGAAGCAGGTATTGGCATTGTAAGATTAAGTGGGGAAAAGTCTTTGGAAATATTAGATCATATTTTTATGCCTACGAAAGGGAATTCTATAAAAGAATATCAGTCAAGGCGACTTACTCATGGGAAAATTATAGATCCTAAAACAAAGCAGGTTGTGGATGAGGTATTGGTTACATATATGAAAGCACCTTTCACTTATACTGCGGAAGATGTGGTGGAAATAGATTGTCATGGAGGCATTGTTCCTGTACGAAAAATATTAGAATTAGTCCTTAGATGTGGTGCGAGGATGGCAGAACCTGGGGAATTTACGAAAAGAGCTTTTTTAAATGGAAGAATGGATCTTTCACAAGCAGAAGCTGTAATGGATTTAATCAGTGCAAAGACAGATAAGAGCTTTGATGTTGCTTTTGGACAGCTAGAAGGGTCATTGTCTAAGCAAGTAAAAAAGATTACAGACACACTACTAGAAATGATGGCCAATATTACAGTGAATATCGATTATCCAGATGAGGATATTGAAGAAATTACATATCAAGAACTTCTTAAAGGTGCGAATCATATTAAAAAAGACATTGAGCAGCTCCTTAGAAGTGCATATACGGGAAAAATTATAAAAGAAGGTTTAAATACAGTGATTATAGGAAAACCCAATGTGGGAAAATCTTCGCTAATGAATGCACTTCTTAAGGAATCTAGAGCCATTGTTACGGAAGTACCAGGAACAACGAGGGACATTATTGAAGAATTTTTGAGTATTCAAGGAATTCCACTAAAAATCATTGATACAGCGGGGATTCGAGAAACGGAAGATCTTGTTGAAAGAATTGGTGTAGAACGAAGTAAGGAATTTTTTAATAAAGGGGATTTGGTTATTTTTATAGTAAATGCTTCGGAATCTTTAACAGAGGAAGATAAAAAAATTATTGAATTACTTCAAAACAGAAAAACGATTGTTTTGATGAATAAAACAGATTTACCAATAGTTTTAGAAGAAGAAGAAATAAAAAATTTACTTCCAAATAAAAAAATTATTAAAATATCTATCGTAGAAGAAAAAGGTTTAAAAGAATTAGAGGACACCATTGTAGATATGGTTTATGGGGGACAAATAAAACAGAAGGAAGCTTCTTTTATTACTAATGTGAGACATAAAGATACACTAGAAAAAGCAAAAATGAGTATAGAAGAGGGCATAGATGCAATAAAGCAAGAACTAGCCCTAGATTTCATTGAAGTAGATGTAAAAAATACATGGGAATATTTGGGTGAAATTACAGGAGATACAGTGGGAGAAGATGTAATTGATCAAATATTTTCCAAGTTTTGTTTAGGAAAATAGGAGGAATATGGATGCTAGAAAAATTTAAAGCAGAAAACTATGATGTTGTTGTAATTGGTGCTGGACATGCTGGATGTGAAGCAGCCCTATCTTCAGCTCGAATGGGATGTAGTACCTTATTATTATCCATAAATTTAGATTCTATTGCTATGATGCCGTGTAATCCTTCTATTGGAGGAACAGGAAAAGGACATCTAGTTCGAGAAATAGATGCATTAGGTGGAGAAATGGGCCTTAATATAGATAAAACATTTATACAAAGTAGAATGCTAAATACAGCAAAAGGTCCAGCGGTACATTCATTAAGAGCTCAAGCAGATAAACAGCTTTATCATATAGAAATGAAAAAAGTTTTAGAAAATAATGTAAACCTTGATATAAAACAAGGAGAGGTCATTGAATTAGTCATAGAAAATGACATTGTAGTAGGGGTTGTACTAAGCACTGGCGCTGTGTATGGTTCAAAAGCAGTGATTCTTACGACCGGAACTTATTTGGGCGGAAAAATATTTATTGGTGGGGTAAACTATGAGAGTGGACCTAATGGTTTAGCTTCTTCAAAAGAATTACCTAAGAACTTAAAAAATATAGGCCTTAAGCTGAGGCGGTTTAAAACAGGAACGCCAGCAAGAGTAGACCAAAAAACTTTAGATTTTTCTAAAATGGAAGAACAGCCTGGAGATGAAAGAATTGTTCCTTTCTCTTTTATGAATGACCATTTAGAAAAAAAACAGGTTCCATGTTGGCTTACTTATACAAATGAAAATACCCATGAGATTATTAAAGAAAATATACATCGTTCTGCCCTTTATGGCGGAGAAATAGAAGGGACAGGACCTAGATATTGTCCTTCTATTGAAGATAAAATCGTAAGATTTTCTGATAAAAATAGGCACCAGTTATTTATTGAGCCTGAAGGATTAAATACAAATGAAATGTATGTACAAGGCATGTCAACGAGCCTTCCAGAAGATGTACAAGTGAGATTTTATAGAAGTATCCCAGGTCTTGAAAATTCAAAAATTATGCGTCCTGCTTATGCCATAGAATATGACTGTATTGATCCATTACAATTAAAATTGACGTTAGAATGTAAAGATATTAAATATTTATTTTCAGCGGGACAGTTTAATGGTAGTTCTGGCTATGAAGAAGCTGCTGCACAAGGACTTATTGCTGGAATCAATGCAGCTTTAAAGATCCAAGGAAAAGAATCCTTCATATTAGATCGATCAGAAGCATATATAGGTGTATTGATTGACGATTTGGTAACAAAAGGAACTAATGAACCTTATAGAATGATGACTTCGCGTGCGGAATATAGATTGGTACTGAGACAAGATAATGCAGATTTAAGACTTACACAAAAAGGATATCAAATAGGACTTGTAAAAGAAGATAGATATCAAAAATTTTTAGAGAAAAAAGACAATATTGAAAAAGAAATGAAACGATTAAAAGAGACTTGTGTGACCCCTTCTATGGCGAATGAATTTTTAGAAAAAATGAATACCGCTACTATTAAAAGTGGTGTTTCCATATATGATCTGTTGAAGAGACCACAAATTACCTATGAAGATTTAAAAGAAATTGATGAAAATAGACCAAATGTTCAGTTAGAAGTGGTAGAGCAATGCCAGGTACAAATTAAGTATGAAGGTTATATTGGAAAGCAATTAAAACAAATTAGCCAGTTCAAAAAGCTAGAAATGAGAAAATTAGACATGGATATCGATTATAGTAAAATTGATGGGCTAAGAATTGAAGCGAGACAAAAGCTAAATGAACTAAAACCTTTGTCTGTTGGACAGGCATCAAGGATATCAGGTGTATCACCTGCTGATATTTCTGTGTTGTTGGTATATCTTGAGCAGCAGAGAAGAAAAAGAGGTGATAGAGATGAATAATATAGAGATCCTTAAAGAAGGATCAGAAAAACTGGGATTATCCTTAAAGGATGTACAAATTGATCAGTTTTTAAAATATAAAGATCTGTTGGTGAAATGGAACGAAAAAATAAATTTAACAGCTATTACAGAAGACAAAGAGGTTATGATTAAGCATTTTCTAGATTCTATATCTTGTATGATACTGCCCTACATAAATGATAATCATAAAGTAATAGATGTGGGAACGGGCGCTGGTTTTCCTGGTATTCCTATAAATATTTATTATCCAAAGGTACATTTAACTTTATTAGATTCATTAAACAAAAGAATTAATTTTTTAAAAGATGTTTGTTCAAACATCGGACTTGAAAATGTATCTTTTGAGCATGGACGTGCTGAAGATGTAGGGAAAGATAAAAACTTCAGAGAAAACTATGATGTTGCTGTCGCTAGAGCAGTAGCACCACTCAATACATTATGTGAATATTGTTTACCTTTTGTAAAGCTTGGAGGTTACTTTATTTGTCAAAAAGGTCCTAATGTGGATGTCGAGATGGAAGATGCAAAAAAAGCCATAGACCTATTAGGAGGTAGATTTATTGAAAAGAAAGATGTAAAACTTCCATTTTGTGACATTACTCATAATATTATTGTCATTAAAAAAATAAAAAAGACTCCGACAAAATACCCTAGAAAAGCTGGAACACCAACGAAAGAACCTTTAATCTAATACTAGGATTAAATATTTTGTAGAATAAAAATCTTAGAAAATTTAAAAAAAGGGAAGGAAGTTAGATTTCTTTGACGAATGTTATTATTTAGAATAGTTATGTATGAGGGGAAGATTAATAATGATGAAAGACCAAAGTACAACAGTGCTACAAATTCCTGTGGATTCGATCTTGCCAAATCCTTATCAACCAAGAAAAATTTTTAAAAAAGGTAATTTGGAAGAATTGAGTGAATCTATAAAAGCATATGGGGTGCTACAGCCCATCAGTGTTAGAAAAATTAGCCAGGATCGTTTTGAACTAGTAGCAGGAGAAAGGCGACTGCGGGCTGCAAAACTTGCCCAATTACAAACTATACCTGCAATTATATCGGAAATGACAGACCAAGATTCAGCAGTTCTTGCCTTGATAGAAAACTTACAAAGAGAAGATCTAAATTTTATAGAAGAAGCTGAAGGTTATAAAAACTTAATGAAAGATCATGATTTTACGCAGCAGGATATTGCGCAAAAAGTTGGAAAAAATCAATCAACCATTGCTAATAAATTAAGAATATTAAAGCTACCATGTGAGGTAAAAGACGGTTTAATCGAAAATGGATTAACAGAAAGACATGGACGTGCTTTATTAAAGCTACATGATGAAAAATTGCAACAAATGATTTTAAAAGAAATCATAAATAAAGATTTAAATGTAAAAAAGACGGAAAAAAGAATCAATGAAATATTAGAAGAAATTACAAAACCTGATGAAGAAAATACAAAAAAACGCATTAAAAGTGCTTTTAATTTCAAAATTTATTTAAATACTTTAAAAAATGCATATAATGCGATTAAAGAAACAGGCTTGAATGCGGAATATAAGCAAGTAGATAAAGGAGAATACATAGAAGTTGTTGTAAAAATACCTAAGCATTCATAAAAAATATTTTATACGTTATTTATAAAAACAGTCGCAGGGAAAATACCTTGAGACTGTTTTTGTTTTATTATATTTTACCAAACAACGTTAAAAATCCAATGATGATAAAAGCAAATCCAGCAGCCATCTGTAAATAATTAGTGGGTATAAATTTTGTTATGTAAGAACCTGCAAGAACTCCTAATAAACAACTTAAGACCAAAGCGCATGAAGCACCTATGAAAACACCTAATATAGACTTTGATTGTGTAGCGAGTAGCATGGTTTGAAGCTGGGTTTTGTCTCCTAATTCTGCTAGAAGTACTACCCAAAATGAAGTGATAATAATTTTTAACATCTATTTCCTCCCCCTAAAAAAAGATCAATTATTCGATTTTTATAAAATAATACCGTTAAATTATATTCAAGAATGTTATTATTTATAACATATAGGGAAAAATTACATTTGAAAGATGTGGTTATTCGTTATATTATTTTCATAATATTAAAATTTTGAGCAGGAATAGAAAAAGTTGTAACGAAATCTATTATTATTATAAAAGTTGTGGGGTGGTAAGGATGGGAAAAGTAATTGCTATTTTCAATCAAAAAGGTGGTGTAGGGAAGACAACTACAAATGTAAACTTAAGTGCTTGTTTGGCAACCAAAGATAAAAAAATATTAGTAGTTGATATTGATCCACAAGGAAATACTACAAGTGGTTTTGGAATAGATAAAGAAGCTGTACATATGACGATGTATGATCTTCTCATAGACCAAGTAAATATTCATAAGTGTATTCTCGAAACAAGTCGTCAAAATCTTTCTATTATTCCTTCAAGTATGCAATTAGCAGGTGCTGAGATAGAACTGACAGGAATGGATGGAAGAGAAGGGAAATTGAAGACTGCCATTGATCAAGTCAAAAAAGAATATGATTATATTTTTATAGATTGTCCACCATCACTTGGATTGCTAACAATTAATGCATTAACAGCTGTAGATAGTGTACTCATCCCTATCCAGTGTGAGTATTATGCTTTAGAAGGTGTGAGCCAACTAATGAATACGATTGGGCTTGTACGAGAAAATTTAAACCCAAATTTAGAGATTCAAGGTGTAGTGCTTAGTATGTTTGATGGACGAACAAATCTTTCAATACAAGTTGTTGATGAGGTAAAAAAATATTTTAAGGGAAAAGTATATACAACTTTAATTCCTAGAAATGTTCGATTGGCGGAAGCACCTAGTTATGGATTATCTATTATTGAATATGATCCTAAATCAAAAGGTGCAGAAGCATATTCTGAATTTGCAGATGAATTTTTATACTTACAAGAAGAACTTGATGAGGATGTGATATAGTTGGTGAAAAAAAGAAGCGGTTTAGGAAAAGGGCTTGGTGCGCTTATTCCTGAAGGAAAGAAGAGTGAAATAGAAAGTTCTAATAAAGGAGAAATACAAAAAATTCATATAGATATGATTAAACCCAATAAAGAACAACCACGAAAGCATTTTGATCAAGAAAGGATGGATGCTTTAGTATCATCCATTAAAAGTCATGGTATCCTTCAACCTATTGTGGTGAGACCTATCGATCAGGGGTATGAGATTGTAGCAGGAGAAAGAAGATGGAAAGCTAGTAGGCAAGCAGAATTGAAAGAAATACCCTGTATTATAAAAGAACTGAATGAAAAGGAACGTATGGAAATTGCTTTGATCGAGAATTTACAAAGAGAAGATTTGAACCCTATTGAAGAGGCTTTCGCATATAAAACATTAATGGAAAATTACAAACTAACCCAAGAACAAATATCATATAGCATTGGGAAAAGTAGACCTTATATTGCTAATACAGTAAGACTCCTTAATCTCACAAAAAAAGCACAAGAGATGGTAATGAATAATTTATTATCTAGTGGACATGCTAGAGCGCTTTTGAGAATTGAAGACGCTAAATTACAAAGAGAAATAGGAGAAAATATTCTTGCAAACCATTTATCTGTTCGAGAAACAGAAAGCTTGGTTGAAAAGATTGTAGATAGAAAAGAGGAAAAACCTAAAAAACAAAAAACAAAAGAGGATACATTGACGTTTATAGAAGATATACTCAAAACAAGATTAGGGACAAAAGTAAGTATTATCAAAGGAAAGAAAAAAGGTAAAATAGAGATTGAATACTATAGTGAAGAGGAATTAACACGACTAGTAGAATTGTTACAAGGAAATATTACTTGATGTTTCACGTGAAACATTTAGGAAAGAGGGACTATTAATGGATAAAATAATATTTCAAGTAGATGCTTTTACAGATGTGCATTTTGGAGGAAATCCTGCTGGTGTTGTGCCTGATGCTACAGGTCTAGGTCCTATACAAATGCAAAAAATAGCTAGAGAAATGAATTTATCAGAAACAGCATTTGTTTTTCCACTAAAAAATGATGAAGCAGATTTTCAAGTAAGATTTTTCACACCGACTCAGGAAGTGGATTTATGTGGACATGCTACCATTGCAACCTTTTTCACATTGGTTAAAAAAGGATATATTGAAGGCGATAGAAATAAAAAAATTATTACCCAAAAAACAAGAGCAGGAAATCTACCTGTTGAAATCTATTTTAAAGATCATGAAATAGAGCATATACTAATGACACAAGCAAAACCTGAATGTATTTTTGAGGTCCAAGATATACATGAATTAGCGCAGATTATGGGTTTAGAAGCAGAGAATATAGGATTAAATGGATATGATCTGTTACCACAAGCGATTTCAACAGGACTTCCAGATATTATCCTTCCAGTAAAATCATTAGAAGTATTGAAAAAGATAAACCCTAATAAGCATCAATTAGCAGCATATAGTGATAAACACGGTGTAATAGGGGTTCATGCTTTTACAATGGAAGCAGAAGAAGAAAATTCTACCCTTGCATGCAGAAATTTTGCACCAGCTGCTGGGATTGATGAAGAAGCTGCAACAGGTACATCAAATGGTGCTTTAGGAGCATATCTTGTAAATAATAATATTATCAAATTCGAAAAAGACATTACATTGATTTGTGAACAGGGATATTATATGGGAAGACCTAGCAAGATTGTGGTTCAATTAGAAGGGAATAAAGAAAACTTAATCGTAAAAGTTGGAGGGAAGGCCATCATTACTCTTGAAGGGGTTATGATATATGAATAAACAATTGGTTTATAGCGATCTAATTAATGTTTAGATTGACAAAATCAGGTGTTTGATATAAAAGCGGATTATTTAGAAGATATAGACTTATATTATGTTTTTATTAAAAAAAGGAGAAAAAGAATGCCGTTTACCTTTGCACATCCAGCAATTATTATTCCTTTTAAAAAGTGGGAGAAATATTTTAACATTACAGCACTAATTATTGGAAGTATGGCACCAGATTTTGAGTATTTTTTGAGATTTAAGCCAATGGGGGAAATAGGACATACTTTTCTTGGATTTTTTTATTTTAACTTGCCCTTATGCTTCATCATTGCCCATGTATTTCATTTTGTTGTAAAAAAGCCGTTTCTTTTAAATATGCCAAAACCTATAGAACGTTGGTTTTATGTTGTAGCGTTTGAGCAATGGCGCATAAAAGATTTAAGCGCGCTAGTTGTTTTTATCTATTCATCATTAATCGGTATGGTTTCTCATGTAGTATGGGATTCTTTTACCCATAGAGGCGGATTTTTTGTAACAAAGATACCGCTATTGTCAAAATATATTCCATTTATGCATTATGAGATACCTATTTATAAATTTTTACAACATAGTAGTACGTTGATAGGATTTGCAATTATATTTTCATATCTTTATGTGAACCGGAATTTATATAAAAGAATGAGACGTCTGATTTCTTCAAAAATAAAATGGATCTATTGGTGCTTCAGTTTATTCATAGCAATAGCAATTGTTTACTATAGAATATATTTTGTATTAGGAGGTTTCAATTTAAATTACTTGGGAAGTCATATTGTTTCTGTTATAAATGGAGGAATTATAGGGGTTACGGTTACATCGTTGATTTTTAATATTTTGTTCAAATATGAATGAATTAAAAAAACTGTAGAGAGCAAAAACTACAGTTTTTTAGAAAGGTTTTCTAAATGGTATAAACAATTTTATTTTCCAATTATCTTTAGGGTTTTCATGATAATTTCTTTATATTCTTTTTCACTTCTTGCGCCAATAATAGGATCTCCTACGATATTTCCTTTTGCATCAACAAAAATACTTGTCGGATAAGCAGATATATCTTCTAAGAATGCATTTTGAATAACTATATTAGGAACAATATTTACATAAGCTACTTTTGTTTTTGTAATAATATCCTTTGCGGTTTGTTCATTACCTTCAGCATCTCCAATAATACCAACAATATTTACATTTTCTTTTTTTACTACATCATAAAGTTTTTGCAAATCAGGCATTTCATTAATGCAAGGACCACAGAATGTTCCCCATACATTGATCATGGTAAGCTTGCTTTCTGAGAAAATAGTATTGCTTACATCGTTGCCGTTGATATCTTGTGCGTGAAATGGCGGAAAAGTATTTATAGCTTTGATCGCGTATTTAGGTAATATAGGTTTGAAAATTTTCACAGATGTTTTTACATTTTCAATTTCGCTGTATAATACATCATACATTTTTTGAGATTCTACAGATAATTCTGTTAGATCTTCTTTGTTTGGATAAGAAAGATAATATATAAGATTATCCTTTTCGCCTAATGAAACATTGTTTTTGAGATTTGATAATGATGCTATAGATTTCTTTGCAAGAACGTCTTTTTTGTAGATATTGAAGTGTACCAAAGGTTTAAAGTCATTAAATAATTTCATGAATTCTTCTTGTAATTTTCTAGAGTCCTCTTCACTAGGCTGTTTATTATCTGCCATCATTATTTCCATTTTAGCCATTGTTTCCTTTGGAACAAATGAAAGCTGTACGCCACCATAAAAAAAATCATTTTTGTCTTCAGATGCACCTAAAACTAAACCATCAATATATTCATTATCTTTCCAAGATTCTGGTTGCACAAAGCTAAAGCCTAACGCATTCATTTTAAAAGTATCAGATTGAAGATCTTCCACTAAAGCAATCTCTTCATTTGTTTTTTCTATTTTCACATCTTGTTTCTCTTTGGCTTTTGAGTTAGATTTTCCACATCCTATAGTAGTAAAAGCGACTGTTCCAATTAGTAAAGTTACCAATATTTTTTTTAACATATGTAATCTCCTCTCAGCATTTGATTGCATAATCTATTATATATAGAAAAAAATAGCTATACCATTGATTTATATTATAAATTTGTAATATTTTATAGAAATTTTATTGGTAAAATCAGCAGCTACGATAGCTACATGAGAATTTTTTAAATGGCTATAGTTTTTAGATATTATGTTTATTAGAATGCGTTATGGCACTTTTTATTGCATGTTGAGGACAAATAGAAACACATTCACCGCATCGAATACATTCTAGACTGTTTGGGTTTTTATAAACATCAATATCTAATTTACACTTATTACTGCATAATCTACAAGATGTACATTTATGTTGATCTACTTCTAATCGATATAGACTAATAGGATTAAATAGTGCATAGATAGCTCCGAGAGGACAAATAAATCTGCAAAAAGGTCTAAATAGAATGATAGATAAAATAATGGAAATAACTAATAACGCCATCTTCCAAGCAAATAAATAACCAATAGCAGACTTTAAGGAATCATTTGATAAAACAAGAGGAATACCGCCTTCTAATGTTCCAGCAGGGCAGATATATTTACAGAAGGCAGGATCTCCTAGGCCTATATCATTTACAAAAAACATAGGAAGGAGAAATACGAATACAACTAAAATAATATATTTAACATATTTTAAATGTTGAAATTTTTTACTTACCTTAAACTTAGGAGATGGAATTTTGTTAAGGAGTTCTTGGAAAAGTCCAAAAGGGCAAAGCCATCCACATATAAATCTGCCGAACAAAGTACCTAGGAGTAGAAGAATACCAACTATGTAAAACGAAAACTCATATTTTATAGAGCTTATAACTGCTTGTAGCGATCCTATAGGACAAGAGCCTAATGCACCAGGACAAGAATAACAGTTAAGACCTGGAACACAAACTTTTTTTATATTTCCTCTATAAATTTTTCCTTCCGTAAATCCTTTAAAGTTACTATTTGTGATGAGGGTAGTGATTATTTGAACCATTTTCCTTTTCATCTTATCCAACTCCGATACATTCTAGGCAGATGTTTATTGCTTTTATAAAAACAGTTCCTACTTCTTTACGATATATTCCAGTACTTATAAAAAGGATGCCACAAAGAAGTAGTAATCTTCTAATTCTGTTTTCCATCTTATTCACCTACTCTATATATTTTAAAGTATCTTCAATGATTGGTTTAAATTTTTCTTTTGTTTTTGAATCTATGATTTTTAGGCATTTCATTTAAATCATTCAGTGACGTGCTTATCTCTTTTTTTCAAACGCAAAACCTCCTAATTTTATGATCATGTTTATATAACTATTGTACTATAAAGTATGCGCAATAGAAGATTTTTTGAAGAATTCGTTGGATTTTTTTACTGCAATGAAGCTACCTGCTATAATGCCTATGCTCATAACGAGTAAAAGTATAAATACTACAACTCTTTTCATATTGGATTACCCCCATAAAATTAATAGAACATATTTTTATTTTTAAATAATTGGTGTGTAGTATCTATCTATCTATTTACCTTACAAAAGAGCACGATAATCTTACAATTTTGTAATATCAAAAATTAATCTTTTTATACATTCGAAATTTTATTATATAAATAGATAATATTTCTTAAATGTCCTCATGTGTCAAAAGCAATGTTCATTTAGAGGCTGTTTTAAAAACATTAAAGAGAGCTTAGAGATGAGTTTGCGCATTTATAGTAAAATATTAAAAGGTAATTTGACTAAAGTTGACGAAATAATAGATAAAGAATCTTTATAAAAAGACAATAGGGGGGATATTATGAAAAAAAATTTAAAAACAGCTATATGTATATTACTGATGATGGTTATATTTCAACGATCTTTTGTTTTTGCACAACCCCAATCAAATAGGATAGAGAAAAAAGAGATGCGAGGAATTTGGGTGGCTACAGTGCTGAATATAGACTATCCTTCAAAACCAACTACTGACTCAAGTATATTAAAAAAAGAAGCGATTGACATTTTAGATCATGTGAAAAATATGGGGTTAAATGCAGTATTTTTACAGGTGAGACCTTCTGGGGATGCTTTATATCCATCTAAATATTTTCCATGGTCTAAATACCTTACAGGAAAACAGGGGTTAATGCCCAATGATGACTTTGATCCACTTAAGTTTTGGGTAGATGAAGCACATAAAAGGGGGATTGCGTTGCATGCATGGGTGAATCCCTATAGAATAACTAAAAAAACGATGAATGAGGTGAAGCATGATTTTGCTTCTTTAGACAGCAATCATCCTGCTTTATATAACCCCAATTGGGTAGTAATGCATTCGGATGGAAATTTATACTTTGATCCAGGAATTCCAGAAGTAAGGAAACTCGTTATCGATGGTGTTCTTGAGATCATAGAAAATTATGATGTGGATGGGATTCACTTTGATGATTATTTCTATCCAGGACAGGATTTTAATGATAAAGACTCTTACGAGAAGTATGGAAGTGGTTTTATAAATATTGATGATTGGAGAAGAGAAAACGTTAATTTACTTATAGGAGATGTATCGAGGGCGATTAAGGATGCATCCAAGAATATTCGCTTTGGGATTAGTCCTTTTGGCATATGGGCAAATAAAGCTACGAATCCCCTCGGTAGTGATACAAAGGGAATGCAATCCTATTATAAACAATATGCAGATACCAGAAAATGGGTAAAAGAAGGAATGATAGATTATATTGCACCACAGATATATTGGCATATTGGATTTGCTGTTGCGGATTATAGCAAAATATTAAATTGGTGGATGGAAACAACTGAAGGAACAAATGTTGATTTATATATTGGACAAGCTGCCTACAAAGCCGGAAATGAAAGTCTAGATAGTCCATGGTACGGATTTTCTGAAATGGAAAGACAGCTTGAATTGAATAGTAAATTTATGCAAGTAAAGGGCAGTATTTTTTTTAGTTACAATTCCTTGGCACGTAAGCCAGTATTAAGTGGATTGATTAAGACAATTTATGACAAAGAGGAATATGCTAGAGCAAATATACCCATGGGTATCTATACAATTAAAGAGTAAAGAAAGATGACTATGCGTCAAGGAGTTAGAAAACACGAGGCATTTCTTAATATATCTATAAAAAATATGAATATTTTTATATAAAAATCTCTAAAATAAAGAAGATGTTTTCAGTAAATTATCAACATTCTATCAATATATAATAGAATAAAGGAGCGTGGACATATTGAGAAGTGATATTGTAAAAAAAGGATCAAAAGGAGCACCAGCAAGATCATTATTTTATGGAATGGGTTATACGAGAGAAGAAATTGATAGACCTCTTATTGGTATCGTAAATGCGCATAATGAAATTATAGCTGGACATATACATTTAGATAGAATCGCTGAGGCAGCAAAAAAGGGTGTTGCAATGGCAGGGGGAACACCTATAGAATTTCCTGCTATAGGGATTTGTGATGGTATTGCTATGGGACATGATGGCATGCGTTATCCTCTTGCAAGTAGAGAATTAATAGCAGATTCAATTGAAGCAATGGCAAGTGCACATGGATTTGATGGACTCGTATTGATTCCTAACTGCGATAAGATTATCCCAGGGATGCTTATGGCAGCGGCAAGACTAAATATTCCTTCTATTGTAGTGAGCGGAGGTCCTATGCGAGCTGGGAAACACAATGATGAGGAAATTGATTTTAGTACATGCATTGAGAATGTAGGTGCATATCAAAAAGAATTAATTACTGAGGAAGAATTAGAAGATATTGCGATGAATGCATGTCCAGGATGCGGTTCTTGTTCTGGCTTATTTACAGCAAACAGTATGAACTGTCTAACAGAAGTTTTAGGCATGGGATTACCATACAATGGAACAGCTATGGCGCATTCGGGAGAAAGAATAAGACTTGCAAAGACTGCAGGGATGAAGATTATGGATTTAGTTAGAGAAAATATAAGACCACTTGATATTTTAACAATAGATGCTTTTGAAAATGCAATCACTGTAGATATGGCAATGGCTGGATCAACCAATACTGTACTTCACTTGCCAGCCATCGCACATGAGGCAGAGATTGATTTAGAATTAGATTTGTTTGATGAGATTAGTAAAAAGACGCCATATTTAAGCAAATTAAGTCCTAGTGGGGTTCATCACATGGAGGATTTGCATTTAGCCGGAGGAATTCCTGCACTGATGAATGAGCTTTCAAAGAAAGTATTGATTCATGAGAACTTAATTACCGTTACAGGGGCTACTGTAGGTGAAAATATTAAAAATAAATCTGTGAGAGATTATAAAATAATCCATCCTATTGATGAGCCATATAGAAATACAGGAGGATTAGCCATCCTAAAAGGAAATTTAGCATTAGATGGTTGCGTTGTAAAGGAAGCTGCTGTAGCACAAGAAATGTTAAGCCATGAAGGTCCTGCAAAAGTATTTGATTCGGAGGAGAAGGCGGTAAAAGCTATTTTTGATGGAAAAATAGAAAAAGGTGATGTAGTTGTCATAAGATACGAAGGACCCAAGGGTGGTCCTGGTATGAAGGAAATGTTAGCCCCTACTGCTGCAATAGCAGGGATGGGACTTGATAAGGATGTAGCACTCCTAACAGATGGAAGATTCTCTGGGGCTACAAGGGGAGCTGCAATCGGACATATCTCTCCAGAAGCGATGGAAGATGGACTAATCGCATTGATAAAAAATGGAGATAGGATAGAAATTGATATTCCAAATAAAAAGATAGAAGCAAAATTAAGTGATGATGAAATAAATATAAGAAAAGCGAATTTCAAAAAACCTCAACCAAAGGTAACGAAGGGATATTTAGCGAGATATGCCAAACTCGTTACTTCTGCCAATACGGGTGCTGTATTAAAATAATAATAGATTCTTATTTCATAAAAAAAGAAATAGAAACATTTTATTTGTTAATAGCGGTTCATTTTATGAACTGCTATTAATTTTTTCAATGATTAAAAAAGGATAAAGTTAGTACTGTTTTAGTAGATAGGATAAAAGGCTTGGAAATATTGTGAAAATAACATCTATTGATAGATATGGTATAATAAAATTGAGGATAATAAAAAAATTAATATTGTTAAAGAATTTAGTTTCAAATTATTTCTCAATCAAATTATGTATATCAAAGGGTGAAGTTATAAATGAATAAAAATATATTTTTTTCAGATAATAATGAAAACACACAAACATTTGATTGGGGTGAAGTTTTGTGGCTTCATGAGCCATCAAATGTTGAAAACCAGCGTTTAAGTGCTGCACTTGTTAAGATTTTTTCAAAGTCAAAGCATACAAGCCATTTTCACTTAGGGGAAGAACAATTGTTATATGTTCTAAAAGGGAAGGGTTTGCATAAGGTAAACGATCAAGAGAAAGATATATATGAAGGAATGATCGTTCATTGTCCTCCGTATTCTTCCCATGAGGTCATCAATACAGAAGATATGGAACTCATTCTTCTTATTGTGTATACCCCATCAAAATTAGAGGACATTCACCAAAACCTATCTATTATTAGTAAACATTATACATTAAAAAGTGTTGATTTAGAAATATTAGAAAATATTCAAGAAGAAATATCCAATCTCTTAAATCTATCGATTGTTATAACCGATGAAAAAAATAAAAAAATCACAGAGGGTACTTATTTAAATTGTTTTTGTACATTGTGCGCAAAGCATAAATCATGTGAGGAAGAAGACTATTCAAGTTTAAATCAATCCTTAAACAATAACCATAAGATATTTACGTGTTATTATAATGTGATTACGCTATCCATTCCCATTATGGTAAATGGAGAAATTATAGGATATGTAAAGTGTGGAAATCTACTAATTAATAAATTAAAAGATATAGAAGAAAAATTGTTAGCCCTATCTAAGGAAGAAAATATAGCCTATGAAGAAATATTAGAAGCCTACGAAAGCTTACCGATCGTTCTTAAAAGTAGATTGTATGCTTTGATTGAAGCCCTTACTATTGTAGCAAAATATATAACTGAAATTATTATAAATAGCATGATTGAAAAAGAGTTGCGCGAGAAAAATAACCAAATATTAGAAAAAACACAAGAAAAGTTATATTTAGAAGATGCTTTAAAGCAAGTAAACTTAAAGCTTTTAAAAACACAGGTAACGTCCAATCTAAAGTTACCAAGAAAAGCTGAAGGTGTATTTTCAACGATTGAAAAAATAGAATATCCTTTTTCGATGGAAATAGGGTTAGAAAAGTATATACAAGCTTTAGATGAAAACAATAGTATTCAAGTTGTTAAAAGAATAATATTTTATTATAAAGATAGAAATATTTCTTTAAGTAAAACAAAAAACATCCTCGATGAGATGGTTGCTGTTATAAGCAGGATGTTATATAGGGAAACTGATGATATTGAGATTATGTCTAAAATTAGAGAAAAATATAAAGGATCTATCTTCTATAGCCAGACCTATGAAGATTTAACACAATGTATGATTCTATTTGTTACGGAGATGACTGATTTGCTTAGACATGTTCTTTTAAATGGGACATACAATTTAATTGAAAAAGTGAATACGTATATCAATGAAAACTATTATAAAGATTTGACATTAAATTTAATTTCAAATATATTTTATGTAAGTCCTAACTATTTAAGTACCCTATTTAATGAACAAAATAAAATATCCTTAACGGATTATATTAATAAAATTAGGATAGAGAAAGCGAAAGAATACTTAAAAAATACGGAACTTAAGATCGCTGAAATAAGTAAAAAAGTTGGATATAACAATATGAGTTATTTTGGATATATGTTTAAAAAATATATAAAAGCTACACCCAAACAATATCGAGTAGAAAACAAAAACTTGCGGTAATTACGCAAGTTTTTGTACTTACTACATGATTCTATCTCTATTATTGTGCATTATAATCTGCAGATCCTTCTCCAAGATTCAGATTTTCAAGAGCCTTCTTATAAAGACGGTTTGACTCGTCTCTTACCAGATCACTTTCTGCGTAATCATTTTTTTCTATAAAAATAAGATATTCTTTTGTAATTTCAGCAGTTACTGTTCCTTCACCCTGAGAAATCAACTTTTTATAGCTATCTATAAATGTATTATCTAATTTGTGTGTTTCAAAATCATACATAGGATTGATATATGCACCAATATACATGGTATACAATTCCCCTACTTCTTTTCTCATTGCCCCTTCGGGATATTTTGATAAATATGCTTCAGCTTTTAGTGCTCTATTAGCTAATGCATCCCAAGATATCGCTACTGCTCCATCGCTAAAAGTAAGTTCAGTTGATTCTATAGCAGCAAGATCTATATAATCTTTCAGGTCATTAGATAAATAGGGTATATATCTTTTTAGGTATTGATAATTGATCGTTGGATAAAAGTCACCTTCTAATGAAACAAATTGATATCCGCCCTTAAGGATTTCTACAACAAGAGACTTTAAATTTTCATCCTCTATAGATTCCACTTTATCTTTATTAAATTTAGATCCAAAAATCTTATGCAATTGACTTTGTTTTTCATAATCGTTTTCAAATAAAGCATCTGTATATTCAGCCATGTATTGTTTTTGTACTTTTTCTAATTCTAGAATCATTTCGTTTGCATCTTCTTCTGATAGTTTTCCAATAGATTGATCCATTAATTCTAGAACTTCATAAGGTTTCCCCTTTGTAAGCAATTCATTATACTCAAGCATAATTTTTTCTGCTTGTTCATTTGTGATTTGTGGATCTTCTTTTACTACTGGCGTACTTTCTTGCGATTCCTTTTCGTTTTGTTCACTTTCTTGTGTTGTGCAACCAGAGAATATAATAGCTACAGTTAATATAACTACCAATAATTTTTTCATAAAAACACCCCTTTATTCACTTATTGATACAATTTTTTACATATTTACAATATATCACAGGTATGCTGTAAACATCAACCACATTTAGAGAAAATTTGGAAAATAAATTTCTTGAACTTTTCCCAGTTTTCCATGCTTATTTACCCAAATTTTAGGGATTTTATTTGCAGTCACACTTTAAATTTTTCTTAAAAATTTATAAAAAGAAAGAGGTGCTTTATTCAATATTCATGTTAAAATATAGTAGAAAGTAGAATTGATAACATAAATTAGGAGAAAAAATGAAAAATAATAAAAGATTAATGCGGTTTTGTACATTAGAGTTCTTTTTTTGGGCTACATTTGCTACGTATTATCCTTATCTGATCATTTTCCTTGACAGTAAAGGACTTGATAATATTCAAATCGGAACCATTTTAGGAATAAATTCATTTATTGCTATTTTTGCACAACCCTTTTGGGGGATGGTGAGTGATCGAATGCAATCTATAAAAAAGGTTTTCATCATCCTTTTATCGATTGCAGTTATTTTGATTGGTTCCCTTCCTTTCTATGAAGGCGTTATTTTATTGGGAATTATATTTGTTGTCATTACATTTTTTGAAACGGCATTAGCCCCACTACTAGATGGTTGGATTATCATGAGTATTCAAAGTGAATCAGAAATATCTTATGGAACGATTCGGTTATGGGGATCTTTAGGATTTGCTTTGATGGTATATATTTTTGGGCAATTGATAGAAATAAAGGGTGTCTGGATACTATATGTTGGTTATGCTTTTTTGGGGATCATTACTATTTTTTTATGTTCCAGAGTAAATGTAGATGATCCAATTGCATCTAAAGTTACAAAAAATCTTAAAATAAGCCGGTTATTCAAGAATTATGATTATAGTGCTTTTTTAGTATTTGCAATGGTTCTTTTTATTCCGCATAGAGCAGCATTTATTTTTTTACCTAGAGTAATGGATGCAGTTGGAGGAAATAAAGTGCATTTAGGGATTGCATTATCTACTATGGCACTTAGTGAAGTCCCTATATTTCTTTTTTCAAAGAAATTTATTTATAGGGTAAAACCCATTTATATTCTTTTGTTTTCAACTATATTTTTTATTTTACGCCAAATCCTTTTTTATATTGCTTCTTCACCTATTCATATCATATTGATTCAAATGCTGCAGGGATTTTCCTTTGCACTTTTCCTAACAGGAGCAGTTTATTATATGGATTCCTTAGCGCCACAGGAGCTTAAAGCTACAGCACAAACTGTTGGGTCAGCTGTATTTATAGGAATGAGCGGTATTTCTGGAAGCTATGGAGGGGGATGGATTATTGAAAATTATGGAATAGCTAATCTTTATTATACAGGTATATATATTAGTGTAGGGATAACCATTTTATATAGCCTGTCCATGTATTTTAGGAAAAATAAAAGTACCTGGTAGTAGTTTTTTGATTAACTTGAAAGAAGGAAGAAAAAATGATTAAAAGCAACAATTTATCAGAAGGAAATATTTTAAAAGCATTAATAAAATTAGCGTTGCCCATTATGGGAACCTCTTTTGTTCAAATGGCTTATAATATGACAGATATGATTTGGATTGGAAGAGTAGGAAGTAAATCTGTTGCGGCTGTTGGAACAGCAGGGTTTTTTACTTGGCTTGCAGTGGCTTTTATCATTATACCCAAAGTAGGAGCTGAAATTGGGGTAGCTCAGTCAGTAGGGAAAAATGATTTAGAAGGTGCAAAATCCTATGCACGGCATACGATTCAAATAGATATTGTTTTAGCAATATTATATGGAAGTTGTCTTTTGATTTTTCGAAAAGAATTGATTGGTTTTTTCAATCTAGGAGATATACAAGTTATACATATGGCTATTGACTATTTGGTGATTGTGACTTTTGGCATTGTTTTTTACTTTATTAATCCAGTGTTTACAGGAATTTATAATGGATATGGAGATAGTAAGACACCATTTATAATGAATGGGATAGGATTAGTTGTAAATATGATTCTTGATCCTGTGCTTATTTTTGGAATGGGACCATTTCCTGCTTTAGGGGTAAAAGGTGCTGCTATTGCAACAATTATTGCGCAATTTATTGTGACAATAGTTTTTATCTATAGTATAAGAAAAAAATTCTTGTTGTTTTCGGGTTTTAAATTATTCGATTTACCGAATAGAAATTACATAAAAAAAATTATAAATCTTGGATTTCCTGTAGCATTGCAAAGTGGGCTGTTCACAATATTTTCAATGTTTATAGCGAGGATTATTGCGCAGTGGGGGCCAATTCCCATAGCTGTTCAAAAGGTAGGATCTCAAATAGAAGCGATTTCTTGGATGAGCGCAGGGGGATTTTCAACTGCTATTGGCACATTTGTAGGTCAAAATTATGGTGCAAAAAAAGGAGACCGTGTTTATAGAGGTTATTTCATAGGCATAGGGATTGTAAGTGTGATTGGTATTATTGCATCGGGTCTTTTAATATTTGGGGCAAGGCCTGTGTTTTCTATTTTTATTCCAGAGGAAAAAGCTATTTTGTATGGTATAGATTATTTGAAAATTTTAGGTTTATCCCAGCTTTTTATGTGTATAGAACTTGCTACAGCAGGTGCGTTTAATGGACTTGGAAGAACTATTCCACCATCTATTGTGGGGATATTATTTACTGGACTTCGTGTGCCAGCAGCCATGATTTTATCATCGAGTAGGTTACTTGGCTTAAATGGTGTATGGTGGAGTATTAGCATCAGCAGCATAGTAAAAGGTGTTACATTAGGAATATGGTTTATTATTTTACTGCATAAACACCCTGAAATAAGTCGAAAGAAAAACATAGGTATTGATTTTATGAAATAAACAATAATATGCTTGAAAATTAGTGGATTGTTTAAAGTTTTTGGATATTTCCTAGGAAATTTTCAAAATCATTCTATACTACTTTAATAATCATAGAAAAAATTTATGATAGGATGGAAGAACATTTGATATAATATACGTAAATCAGAATTATGAGGAGGAAAATGATGAATCAAGATGTATATATGAAGTCATTCCTAGATATTCCAGAAGAAATATATATGGAGAAATTTACACCTATGGAAGAACGACTAAAGAATACAAATATAGAAGAAGCTTTTCAAAAATTAAAACAAACAGTAGAAATAAAAGATTTTGAAAAATATTTTAATAGTTTGATTAAAATAAAAAAGCATGAAAAAGATATGATTATTATTACCCATGGGGAAAACCATAGAGCGATTATTATTCGAGAGTATTTTGATTTAATCAAAAAAATATTTGAGGTATCTAATATTATTATTGTAGCCCAAGCAATATAATTGCGTTTCATGTGAAGTTTTTTATGCATACAATGATAAAAAAGATGAATAAAATACGAGGGGGATTTAGGGTGATTTATTTAGATAATGCTGCAACCACTTATCCTAAGCCAGAAAATGTATATGTAGCCATGGATAAATGCATGCGAGAATATGGTGCAAATCCTGGAAGATCCGGCCATAAATTAGCATTAGAGGCAGGGAGAGCCATTCATAATACAAGAGAATTAATTTGCAAACTATTTAATATTGACAATCCTATGCAACTTATTTTTACTTGTAATGCTACAGATTCTTTGAATTTGGCATTGAAAGGAATACTAAAGCCGGGGGACCATGTGATTACAACAAGTATGGAACATAACTCAATGATTCGTCCGATCGTTACCCTTGAAGCTTTAGGGGTAGAATATACAATGGTTCAATGTGATGTATCAGGTATGCTTGATCCAACACGGATTGAAAAAGAGATAAAAGCGAATACAAAACTTATTGCAACTACCCATGCATCAAATGTAACAGGAACCCTGATGCCAATAGAAAAAATAGGAGAAATTGCAAAAATAAATGATATTTTATTCTTAGTAGATGCTGCACAAACAGCGGGCGTTTATAAGATCGATGTGGAGAAGATGAATATAGATTTACTTGCTGCTCCAGGACATAAAGGATTACTAGGACCTCAAGGTACGGGGATACTCTATATAAGAGAAGGTGTAGTTTTACAGCAAATGAAAGAAGGTGGGACAGGAAGCAAATCAGAACTCTTGACCCAACCAGAAATCATACCTGATAGATATGAAAGTGGAACACCGAATACCCCAGGGATCGTGGGTCTAGGCGCGGGCATTGAATTTATTTTAAAAGAAGGACTAGACAAGATTCAAAAACATGAAGAAGCATTGACTGGATATATGATTTCAGAATTACAGAAAATTGAAAAAATACGTATATACGGTCCAAAAGATGAAAAAAAACAAGCAGCTGTCATCGCAATAAATATTGGTGATGAAGATTCATCAGAAGTAAGCTATGTACTCGATAAAGTTTTTAATATAGCTGTTCGCGCAGGACTCCATTGTGCACCTATTGCTCACAAAACAATTGGAACCTTTGAGCAGGGCGTCGTACGATTTAGTTTAGGATATTTTACAACAAAGGATGATATAGAAAAAGCAGTAGATGCGTTAAAAAAAATTTGTGATGAATTAGAGCAAGCATAAATTCCTTGATGGGAAAGGATGGTATGTGTGAAAATAAATCGCACATACTATTTATTTTTTGGGGTTTCCATGAGATAATATAGAGGATAGAAAAGTATTTAGAAGGGGTGGGAAATTATGGATTATATATTTAGTTTTATAAAACAGAATTTTGAAATAATTGTGTTGTATAGCGTTATTATAAGCATATTATCATTAGTGATTTTATGTATACAAGGAGCGAAGCTTTCAAAGTTAAAGAAAAAATATGAACGATTATCTAATAATATTGAAGGGAAAAATATTGAAGAAATTATCCATGAGTACTATCAAAAGATAGATCATCTAGATATTCGAATGAACAAAATGGATGCACTCATAGAAAACGTTGAAAGAAAGTTACTTTATAGTATTCAAAAGGTAGGGTTTGTACAATACAATGCATTTGATGATGTAGGAGGAAGCTTAAGCTTTACGATTGCATTATTAAATGAGCAAAACACAGGATTTATTTTAACAAATATATATAGTAGAAATAATAGTATCGTTTATGGAAAAACGATAAAAGATGGAAAATCGACCCATACGCTTTCAGCTGAGGAACTTCAAGCATTAGATCGAGCAAAAAATAAATCTTTAGATGAATACGTAAAAATAGCATGATAGAAAAGTATAAAAATAAAACCTTCTAGTAATAATACAACTAGGAGGTGTATTTATATGCCGAAGGTCGTGGCTGTACAAAATAATCTTAAAAGTATAGAGAATGAATTAGTGTCAAGAGGATATAAAGTGGTATATGAAAACTATGAAGGAACTGTAGATGCCATTCTTTATGATAGTGATCAAAGTTCCTTAAGTTATCTGGGTAATTTTGATAATGTAATCGATATGGATAAAGGGGCTATTGTAATCAATATAAAAAATAAGCATATGGATGAAATTATTTATGCGATAGAAAAGAGAGCGTATGAATCCCTATTCTAAAAAAGGTGATACTTTCCTAAGTAAGTAAAAAAAGAGCAGACTATGATTTAGTTAATCATAGTCTGCTCTTTTTCTATCCTTTTTAAATATTTCCATAGACTATATTGAATACCATCTGCAATCGTATCTGCCATTTTCATGACAAGATGTAACCTTGTGTTTTGTAATACAATGTATTCCATAAAACCTCCAAGATTTACAATTCCTGTAATATGCATATTTCCTATAGAAGGGAGCGTTTTATTTACACCAGCTCCTGGTTTTAATGGACCACTCCCTATACGAATACGGCCAACGCTTTCTAATTTGCCTAGGCAAGCATCAATGGCAATGACGAAGGGGCTTTTATATGTTTTGTAAATAAAATCAATGGAAGTATCAAGGTTCTTAGCGTGGACAGGTTGATCTAATGTGCCATGAACAAAAACATTATCATGTCTTTTTAAAGATTTTTCTAGTTTATGTCCAATCAAAGGACCTAAAGCATCTCCGGTAGACCGATCCGTACCAATACATATAATGACCAAATCCTTATACTGACTTGTAAAATAAGTGTCTATATATGCTGTAAACATTTTATCAAAATCATAAACAGCAGTAGCAGAGTCAACATGAATGGGTTCATTTGACAAAGAAACGGTAGTATTCATAAACAAGTTCCACTCTCCTCTATTCTAGTATAGTAAAAGTGTTTCCAAAACTTGTCTACAAAATGTATCAATTTTTAAAATCAGATCCAAAAATTTCTTGCTCGATAATTTTTTAAAGTTTCATTTGTATCGGGAGAGTTTTTGAAAGCATAATATTTTAAGAATTTATTACATATCTTATAATAATAGAAGACCTTTGCAATGAATGGAGGGAAGGATCATGCCAAATATTATAAAAATGAGAGGAAAGAAAAATATTTTTACATTGATTGTGTGCATTTTTATACCTGAACTAGTGGGACTATTAAGTGGTTTTCTAACGAAAGATGCTTATGGAAAGTATCAAAATCTGATTCAACCTAAATTTGCGCCACCACCGTGGGTATTTGGGGTTGTTTGGCCAATTTTATTTTTTCTTATGGGCATTGCTAGCTATAGAATCTGGATGTTAAAATCAGAAAAAGCCAGGGGGAAAAATGCGTTATTTTATTATGGGCTACAATTATTTTTCAATTTTTTCTGGTCTATCCTTTTCTTTGGATTGGCATTAAGGGGATTGGCATTGATTGAATTGCTCATATTGTTAATACTGATCATTATAACTTGTATCAAGTTTTATCGATTAGACAAGGTTGCAGGGTATTTATTCATACCTTATATTGTATGGGTAGCATTTGCAGGGATTTTAAATTTATCTATTTTGTGGTTGAACAAATAGGGAAGGTGCTTATATCAAATTACTTATATTATTTTTTATAAAAAAACAACCTCTAAATAAAAAGTAAAAGAGGTTGTTTTTCATATGCTTTAAGGAACTATTTTAATGGACTGAGATCTTGGATATCTTCAGGGTTGATTACAGGGAAAGTAACTTCCTTGTTGAAATCATAATATTTATATTTTCCATTTGAAACGGTATTTGTATGCATTTTTTCCATATCCATATCTATTGTTTGCGCAATATCCATAAATTCATACATTTTTGTTTCTTGGTTTATATAGTATTTGTATGTAATCTCCATCTTCATTTTAGAAAATGTTTCTTGTATTTGTTGTTTTAATTCTTCTTGACTAATTTTCGGTGCTGTTTTGGCATCCGTTTTTTCTGTTTGTGTTTCTGTTTTTTGTATCTGATCTAACATCTTATCAGCAACTTTACTGCACAATTCTTTTAAAGCAGCACTATTCATCGTAACATCCATCACATAATAGGATTTACCATCAACGACTGCATCCGCATCATAAGAAGCATACATGCCAAATAGATCCATCTGCTCTTTTGTTAGAGCTATATTAGATGAATTACTGCCTAACATGCTTTGAAATTCTTGCATAATCGGATCAATATCTATTTTGATCCATTTTTCACCTTTGGCTGTTCGCATATACATAGATCCATTTTCCATGAATACTTCAGAAGTCTGATTTTGTCCTTCTGGCATATTTTTTAATGAAGCGATTGTTTTCACATATACCTTTTGAGGCTTTTGAAAGATTCCTTCTTGGGTCATTATCATTTCTGTATTTTTGTCTATTTTCTTTTCTTCTTCAATTATATTTCCTTCAGCGTCTGTTTTGGGAGTGGCCATAGAGCCTGTAATTTTTGTATTTATATTCATGGTACCGCTGAACTTAAAGGTATGATATGTGGTATCCATGGTTTCACTTGCTTTTATAAGCATTTCTGATGCAGTCAAACCGTCTTTTGTTATTTCCCCCTGTGCCATAGATGTGATGGTCATAGATACCATGAGTACTAGCACCATCAGCAAAGTGATTTTTTTGTTTTTCATTTCTATCCCTCCATTTTATAATTTATTACAAATAACCCAATAGGCTATTTATAAGCTGAAAATATGAAAAATGAATATTATTAAAAATCCTTATGCTCATAAATCTTAAGAGAAATGAGTAAAGAAATTGCCATGATGATCATAACAATGATAAACATAAATAAACCAAAGACCTTGGAAGACATATGGGTAATTACTTTTATTAACTGTTGCATAAAAGGAGAACTATCATTTTTAAGTAAAAGCTTTAGCAGTGTACTAGGCGCAAAGAAAACTAGCATAAAGAAACAAATATTTAATAATCGTATGTGATTGGCACCAAATTTAAAATAAAAAGGATAATACAAAGCCATTAAGATTCCCATGCTCGTAAATACAGCAATCATATCTATAAAATTGATAAATCTTAAATCTGAAAAATATCCACTTAAGTGAAGGATTGCGCCCATACCTCCAGAAATGACAATACCGATTATACAAAATACAAATATAGATAAATATTTAGCGATTACAATATGACGTTTCTTAATGGGTAAACTTAAAAGAAGGACATCACTATTGTTTTTTTCATCATAAGCAAGTGCTGTTAATGCGAATATATAACTGATTGCTACAGCTATCATGATATATATAGACTCTGAAAACTCTGGTTTACCAAAAACATAAATAGCAAAGATCGGATAAAAAAGTGCAAGTAGAAAACTTCTTTTTTGAATACGTAACTCCTTCACGATTAAATGAAACATTATACATTCCCCCTTACGGTATAAAGTATAATATCTTCTAAAGAAGGTTTTTCAATGATTACCCTATTTTTAAAAATTTGACGCGCTTTTTCTATATCTTTTGTTAAAGCTTCAAAACCAAAGCGATTTTCTTTGACCCCTACAAATTCTTTCATTATATCCTTATCTAAAATCTCATTAGAACCTTTAATAATGGCATAGCTTTCAAGTAATGCATCCTTTTGCTCACTAAAAATAATTTCGCCATTATTAATAAAAGTAATATAATCTGCTATTTTATCTAAATCGGTTGTAATATGCGTAGAAAACAAGATGCCTTTATTTTCGTCCTGCATAAGATCGTATAATATTCCTAAAAGTTCATTTCGAAAAACAGGGTCTAATCCTGAAGTGGGTTCATCCATAATAATAAATTCTGCATTGTGAGAAAGGGCTAGCACCAATGCAAACTTCATTCTCATCCCCTTTGAAAGTGCTTTAATTTTCTTGTTTAAAGGTAAATTAAATTTATTTATATAATGATAAAATTGTTTGTCATCCCAACTTGAATAGAAAGGGGCAACAATTTTTTTCATCTCTAATAAAGAAAGTTCATCATAAAAATAATTTTCACCATAAACAAAACCCACTCTATTTTTTATGCATTGTTCATCCTTTATATTATCTAATCCAAAAACTTTTATGATGCCTGTATCCCTTTTTATAAGATTCATAATAAGTTTAATGGTCGTTGTTTTTCCTGCACCATTTGGACCAATAAATCCCATAATATAGCCTTTCTCTAAGTGAAAACCAATATTTTTTAATTCAAAGCCTTTAAAAGTTTTAGTGACATTTTTTATTTCTAATATGTTTTCCATCATTAAACCTCCTCATATAAAAGCGTAAGCATTTCTTTTAATTCATCTATAGATATGTTTAAAACTTTACTTTCCATCACTACGACTGTAAGTTTTTCTTCAATAATTTTTAGACGTTGTTCTTTTAAAAGCGCCTTGTTTTGAGGGGTTACGAAGGAACCTTTTCCATGCACAGTTTCAATAAAACCTTCCTTTTCAAGTTCTTCATAAGCGCGTTTTGAAGTAATGACACTAATTTGTAATTCTTTTGCTAAACTGCGTATAGAAGGGAGCATCTCCCCTGCTTGAAGTATACCTTTTAAAATAAGATTTTTTATTTGTTTTGCAATTTGTTCATAGATTGGATCTTGTGATGTGTTGGAAACAATGATATTCATAGCATCCCTCTTTTAATTTAAAATTGTATATACTGTATATAATCGATATACACAGTATAATCGAATTTGGTTTTATTTGTCAATGTTTTTTTGAGAAAGCTATAAGAAGATTTAACAATAAAAGATATCATTAAGAAATTTTAGGATTTGATAAAACGAAGGGATTATTTTTAAAACAAAAAGTATAGAGCAGAAGAAAGGATATTTTTTTAAAACAAAAGATCGAACATGCGTTCGATTTGTGGTATAATTTTGTATAATCGTTAGTATAAACCATAAAATCTCCGGTAAAGTGCCGGAAGCGTGCCAATTTATTATAAATATATATATTATACTCTAAAATAAGAAAATGTATTCCATGAAATTGAATTAATTACAAATAATACTACTAAGTATATTTTAAATTGCTCATATATTTTCAAATCCTTAAGGAGGGTGAGGCTTTATGCATACGGAGAAAATAGAAAACATAAATAGCGATAATGAAAAAAAGGTGAACATGAAAAAAATTGAAATCATATTAAAAAATTTAAAACAATATGAAGCGAAGATAAAAGAAATTGAATTACAAATTGGAGATTTAAAAGACATGCAGTATTTAAGTCTAAAAGGAATAGATTATGAAAACTTTATAAAAACCAACAATCTATTTTCCAAAACAGAAGCACAAGTACTAAAAGATTTTGAAATACAAGATAAAATTGATTTGTTTGAATTTGAGAAAAGGCATATCGAACGGTTTCTAAAAAGAATTCATAATGCAATAGAGAGTTTAACAGATTTAGAAAAACAAATCATTCAAATGAAATATATGCAAAAAAAGATTTGGCGTTATATTACCTTTGAAATCAATATAGAGGAACGCCAATGTAGAGAAATAAAAAATAAAGCCATACACAAGATGTACAAGATGCTAAATAGAAATTGTTTACAGATTGAAGAAATTAATATGCCGCAAGAGTGCCGAAATTAAACCGATATTGAAGAAATTTCTATACTATACTTTATGATAAGAAAGCCTTCCAAAAACCGATCCATTCGTGGCGTCGCACGTTAAAAACGTAAAGATAGACAGGGAGATGATCATATGAATGAATTTATTCCAAGAAGCCGACTCAATCAAGTGATTCAACAAAGAAATACCTATAAAGAACAATTAGAACAAATACAAAAAGAGCTAAAAATTGCTCAAGAGAAATTGATGCTTGAAGAGGATAGCCTAACCTATTTGATGAAGATCCATCATTTACTAGGCTGTATGATTCAAAAAAAGATGATTAAGAATTTGTAAGCAAAGCTTATAAAAGTAGGATGTCAAAGGGGAGATGAAAATGACACTACTAGAAATAAAAAAATCTGTTTTAGGAAAGTTAAAGGAACATTTTCCTACATATCAAGCCTATGAAGATATTCAGGCACAAGGCTTTGATAGACCTGCATTTTTCATTCAAGTTTTACCCATATCAACAACGATGGAAGACAAATACCATCAAAGCAAACTTATAAAAATAGACATCCGCTATTTTTCAAAGAGCGAAACAATGGAAGAAAATCTAAAGATAGTAGAAAAACTACAACAAATCTTTCATACCGTTTTACTTGTACAGGATAGAAAATTTACAATCCAAGAAAGCAAAGTGAACATGATAGACAAAGTGTTAGATTTTTCTTTCCAAGTATATTTTATGGATATGATACAAGCGTATGACTATCAAGTGTATGAAGAGATGCAAAACCTAAACATGAAGGAGGAGATATAATGGGATTACCCAAAATTTCAATAGAGTTTCAAACAAAAGGGGTTACAGCAATCAAGAGAAGTGCTAGAGGCATTGTAGCATTGATATTAAAAGATGCTACAAAGAATTTTGAAACAAAGGTATACAAATCAATTGATGAATTACAGTCAGAGGATTGGACGCCTGAGAACAAGGGATATATTGAAAAAACATTCATGGGAACACCTAGTAAAATTATTGTTGAAAGAATTGGACAGGAGGAAGCTTATTCTGTTGCCCTTAAGCGATTAAAGAACCAAAAATGGAACTATTTAGCTGTTCCAAACATCGCACAAAAAGATGTACAAACAGTTGTTGATTGGATCAAAGGGGAAAGAAATAACAATAAGAAGACATTCAAAGCGATACTTCCAAATATTGTGGCAGATCATGAAGGGATCATTAATTTTGCTACAGAGGGGCTAAAGGTAGGAGAAGATACGTACAGTGCGAGTCAATATACTTGTAGAATCGCAGGAATCCTAGCAGGGCTTCCATTTACAAGAAGCGCCACTTACTATGCACTCAATGAAGTAGAAAGTATTATAGAATCAGAAAATCCAGATAAGGATATTGAAGATGGAAAACTGATACTAATCAATGATGGTGAAAAGATAAAAATCGGTAGAGGGGTAAACTCATTTACATCAACTACTGCAAAAAAGGGTGAAGAATTTAAAAAGATTAAGATTGTAGACGCGGTAGATTTGATGTTTGATGATATCAAAGATACATTTGCCAGTGCTTATGTTGGAAAAATCATCAATTCCTATGACAACAAAGTATTGTTCTTAGCAGCAATTAATGCATATTTTGAACAATTAGAAAGAGTGGATGTATTAGATCCTTCTTATGACAATAAGGCAGGAATCGATATAGACGGACAAAGACTATATCTTATGACAAAAGGTGTAGATGTAGAATCATTAAAAGAGCAAGAAATAAAAGAATACAATACAGGCAGCGAAGTGTTTATCCAAGCAAAAGTGAAGTTCTTAGATGCAATGGAAGACTTGACAATGCAAATATTTATGTAGGAGGGAAAAAATATGGCAAACAAAATACCTGGAAATAGAGTGATCAATGGAACATGGGGAGAAATCTGGTTAGATGGAGATAAGGTTAGCGAGCTTACAGGACTAGAAGCAAAAATCACGCTGAAAAAAGAAGATGTAAACATGTGCGGTGTTCTTGCAAAAGATACAAAAGTAACAGGATGGGAAGGAAAAGGAACGCTTAAGATGCACAAAGTAAACTCAAGAATGGCAATCAAATTAGGAGAAATGATCAAAAAAGGACAGGATTTAAGATTTACCATACTTTCAAAATTAGCTGATCCTGATACAATAGGCGGTCAATCAGAGAGAGTGGTATTAAAGGATGTCAGCTTTGATGATTTAACACTTACAAACTTTGAAGCAAAAGGATTAGGAAAGGTAGAATGTCCATTTACATTTACAGGATATGATTTTACGGATCTAATTCAACCAGAATAAGGAGGAGATTATGAATACATTAGACTTATTGCTACAACTCGATGAAAGCAAACTGAAAAAACCAAGTAAAGAAGTAGAAATCAAAAGATTATCAGCGCTTACGGACGAAAAAGTGATTTTTAAAGTAGAAGCCCTCACCCCTGATAAAATGGAAGAAATCCAAGAAATGGCCATGGATGAAAATATGGAAAATATCAATGCAGCGGAACTTCAGATCATGACAGTCGTGGAAGGTGTGAAAAGTCCAAGCTTTAAAACAAAGGAATTAATGGAAAAATTCCATACCTATACACCAAAGGACTTAATCAGAAAGCTTCTTCTTCCTGGTGAAATATTAACCCTATATAATATCATCGGAGAACTAAGTGGATTTGATGGTGGCGCGGTAGAAGAAATAAAAAACTAATCAACACAGATGGCTTCACAGAGATGCTTTACTACTACTGGAAAACAAAAGGCATCCGCCCATCTGTGATCTACAACATGCCAAGGGGAGAACTCATTCTCCTCATGGCGTTTTATGAAAAGGAAATAGAAGAGATAGAGAAAATGATGAAAGAACAATATGAAACATAAAAAGTACCTTTAGGGGTGCTTTTTATGTTTGGATTTTTAAGAAGGTGGTGAGTGAATGAAGAATGGAAATAAAGAAAATAAAAATACTATGCAAGAAGAAATAATGAAAGCTGTAGAGAATAATAAAAAGCAAAATGCTAAACTAGTACCTTATGATCCGAAAAAAATTAAAAGTAAAAATGATAATAATGATAATAATATATGGGGCAGATTAAAGAATATATCTGCGTATGCAGCTTATGGAGCAAGAACCTTTTTAAAAGGTGTTGTTAGTTATAAAACTTTTGATAAAACTCAAGAAATCAACTGGATAAAAGATGTTATTATTGAAGACGCTAAGGATTTAATAGGAGAATTAACTAAAAAAAATACAATGTTATCAGTTAAAAATTCAAAACGAAATAAAGCACCTGAAAAATCAATAAATAATAAAATCAAGAGCAATAATCAAAGAAACATACGAGAACAAAACAAAATAAATGTATCAAAAAATAGAATGAGTAAGCTAGATGCAGATAAACAAAAAATAGCGAATGAAATATCAGATTCAGAAGGAGGTTTATGGAGCCAATTTAGTAGAGTAGGTTCTAAACTATCAGATCCAAAAGAATGGAAAATGGCTTTTAATAGTAAAATAGATTCATTACTAGGGAAATCTCTTTTAAAAGAAGCTTCAGGTATGGAAAAAATAGATTCATTGAAAGATGTAGGAATTGCAGCAGGGAAGATTGGTAATAAAGTAAAAATGGGAGCATCGACAATGAAGCAAACACTTACATCAGGAAAAGTATTTTCTATGACAAAGAATGCATTAAAGCATCCTATAGAAGCTACAAAAGCTTTAGGCAAGTTAACATTAAAGCCTTTAAAACTACTTACTCAATTTTTAGGACCAATAAATACGCTTGCGAATGCAGATACGGTTATCAGAGATACAAGCAACTTTAAAAAGCTTTTAGCTGGTGCAGATATTGTGGGAGACTTTACACCGTTATCTCCTATTACGTCTTTAGCAAATACAGTATTACCTGCAATTTATGATGGATTAGACTCAAAAAAACAACAAAAGTTAGATAAATTTGCAGGTTATATAACCGATCCTGTAGGAAAAATGGGGGAAATGGCTGGAAAGATTTTTAGCGCAACACCAAATAACAATAACCGCAAATTACCAAATTCAAGAAAAACAAAGAGTACATATACAAGAACAAGAGATCCAAGGTTAAGAAATACGACGGTTACAAATTTATATAGCAGAAATAGTGTAAATATGCCAAAAGCTAAAAATTCAATAACTCCATCTCAATCTAAAGTCGATAGTACAAAAATAATCGGCCCTAGAATAGACAATTCTATAAAAAACCAAAACAAATATAACATCAATATCAATGGTATAAACAAATCAACCACAGAAATCATCAACGACCTAATTCCAAGACTTCAAGAATCCATGTCTAACCAACCCGCATACGCATAAAGGAGGTGTCCTATGGATATATTTATTTCAATCAACAACCGGGAACAGGTGATCAAACTCCCTGTTTTACCGAAAGAATTTAAGATACAGTCAGGCATGAAAAATGAAACCTTTGATACGATTGGTCAAGGAGAAATAAAGCTTATTGGGATGGAAAGTTTAAAAAGCATAGTGATCCAATCATTTTTTCCAAACAATGATTATCCTTTTTTAAGAGATCGAAGCTATAGAGGATGGCAATATGTAGAGATGATTGAGGCTTGGAAAGATCGAAGAGTGCCTATTCGATTGATTATTACTGATTCTCCAGAGGAATTGGTGAACATGGCTTGCACCATAGAAAGCTTTGAATACGGTAAACAAGATGGTACAGGAGATATTTACTATACGCTTACCCTTAGTGAATTCAAATTTATAAAATTAGCGCAAAAGGAGGTGTAGTATGTATCAAGTTTTAAACATTTCAAATAACATACAAATAGACATTACACCTTTAGTAGGCAGTATCAATTGGAGAAGCAATATCAATGAGTTAGGGCAGCAGCTAACCTTTGATATTGCTTTTAATGATGACAGATATTTTCCAGTAAACCCAGTGGACTTGGGAAATCTCATCATATTAAAGAACGAAGAGGAAATCCTTCGTGCTATCGTTGTATCCGAACAAAGAAATGGAAGAGGAAGGATTGAATATAGCTGCTTTGACTATGCTTTTTATCTCAATAAAAGCAAAGCCGTTTATCAGTTTAACAAAGTGAGAGGGAAAAAAGCCATTGAGACCATACTTAATGATTTTAAAGTATCTATTGGAAACATTGTACCTATTCCGATTATTACAAACAAAATATATAATAACTGGGTTGTGAGTGACATTATAAAAAATATTTTAGGCATGGATAAAGATATTACAAAAACCCAATACAGGATGGAAATGCGCCAAGGAAAGCTATATATAGAAAATCAAGAGGAGTTAATGATAAAAGGCACCTTTAGACTATCAGAAAATATACAGCCATATGATATTACCAGTGCCATTTCAAGTCCAAGCAGAAAACGATCCATAGAAGAGATGAAAAACAGCATACAAATTGTATCCGATGATCATGTGGTAGTGAATCTACCTAAAGATAAGTTGATTGAAAAATATGGATTATTACAGGAAGTAATTAGTGCAGAAAAAAAGGATATTGCTCAGGCAAAAAATATGGCAAAGAATAAGCTAGATGAACTAGCAAAAATATTTGAAGAAAATAGTATCGAAATGATTGGAAATGATCAGGTGCGAGCAGGAAGAACCATAGAAATCAAAGAACCTGTCACAGGAATGAATGGAAAATACCTTATAAAAGATGTAAACCATACTGTGAAAAATGGTATTCATAAAATGCAGCTAGGATTAGGGGTGATATGATGGATGGCATTAGTGAATTGGCAAAAATGTTTCGAGAAAGAGACAACAAAAACTATTTAGGACCACAAACAGGTATCGTAATCAGTCCACCACCAAATATTCAAGTAACCCTTGGAAAAAAGATTGTGCTAACAAAAGAACATTTAATCATTGCAGACCATGTATTAAAAGACTATCAAAGAGAATTAGAAATAAAGGGCAACATGCAAACCAGTGGAGAAGGTGGCTCAATTACCCTAAAGACTAGTTCAACACCTACAATCTATACGGTAGTGACTGGAAACGTTAGTGCCAATACGACCATTATTGGGTCTATGAAATACACAGACACACTAAAAACGGGCGATGAAGTCATATTAGTACCTGCTACGGATGAACAGACGTATTTTCTAATAGATAAGGCGGTGAGGCTATAATGTTTCCACAAGTAGCACAATTGCAAATAAAGACGAACAAAGATCAAGATTTGCCAAAGATGGGTAAATCTTTTTTATTTGACTTTGAAAAAGGAGAGTTTGTTATAAAAGATGGAAGATTGGTAGAGACAATAGGAAAAGATGCATTAAAGATATGGATTGAAAAAGTCCTGCGAACAGAAAAATACAGATACAAAGTCTATGAAAGAAAAGATAAAAATGAATATGGTGTTATCATAGAAGATCTTATTATAGGCAACAACTTTCCAAAGACATTTGTAGAAGCAGAATTAAGAAGAGAAATCACCCAAGCATTAACCAAACATCCCATGATTAGGTCTATTTCTCAATGGGAGATAAAAAGGAAACTTCCAGACATTACAATTTCCTTTAAAGTTAATTTGATAGATGGAGAGAGGCTTACGCAGGAGGTGATGTGGTGATGATAGAAGAGATCATGCAGAGGATGTTATCGAGCATAGATGATACCTATGATAAATCAGAAGGAAGCTTTTTTTATGATGCTACAAAACCCATTGCCATAGAATTATCAAAAGCTTATGGAGAACAAGAAAAGATACTAGATCAAGGCTTTGTAGAAACAGCTACAGGCATTTATTTAGACAAAAAAGTAGCAGAGCAGGGAATAGAACGAAAACCTCCTACAAAAGCAAGTACAACTGTTATCATAACAGGAGAAAAAGGAGCAATAATTCAAAAAGATATGGAAGTTGCAAGCGACACAGCTGTATTTCAAGTAAAAGAGGAGAATATGGTTGGAGATATTGGAGCTGTAGAGGTTTTGGTGGAATGTGAAAAATCAGGAACCATTGGCAATATAGGGATAGGGAAAATAAAATATTTTCCTGTAAGAGTACAAGGGCTTACCAGTGTGACCAATCCAAAAGCTGTAACCAATGGATATGATGGAGAAAGCGATGCATCATTAAGGCAACGGTACTATGACAAGGTCAGAAAACCTACCACATCAGGAAACAAGCATCACTATAGAAATTGGGCAAAGGGAGTTCCTGGTGTAGGAGATGCAAGAGTATTTCCAGCCAAAGGAAGTATCATCATAGGAGAGGAAGGAGTTCCAATAAAGGTTGGTAATGGAGTGGTAGAGGTAGTAATCATAGGGGAAGATATGCAGGCAGCAGATGAAAATCTAATCAATAAAGTACATGCATATATAGAGGAAAGAAGACCGATAGGTGCCACTGTAAATGTGATTTCAGCAAAAGAAATACCTATTGCTATAAAAGTTAATCTAAAGATTGATAAAGGAAACTACAAAGAAGATCAAGTACTAAAAAACATAGAAGAAAACATTAAAAAGTATTTAAAAGACACAGCTTATTTAGAAGGTTATGTGAGTTATGCAAAGATTGGAAATGCTGTTCTAAATGCAGAAGGTGTTTTAGATTATTTAAGCCTTGAAGTTTATGTAGAAGAAAACCTAAAGGAAGGAATCGTTGAAATTGGTGAAAAGCAAGTGGCAGTGTTAAAGGAACAAGGGGGTGTGATATGCATCAAAAACTAATGAAATATCTCCCTAGCTATTATAGAAAGAGTAAGGTTATGAAAAACCTTACACAGTCGCAAGAGGAAGAACTGCAAGAGCTCATCAAGAAGATTGGAGAGAAGATCAATCAGTTTTATATAGATACAGCTGATCACAGCCTTGAAAGATGGGAAAAGGATTTAGGTATCTCTATAAGCAATGAAAAGAATCTTGAATTTAGAAGAAGCGTTATCAAATCAAAGCTAAGAGGTATCGGAACAGTTACAGCAAATCTTCTAGAGAATGTTGCCCAAAGTTATGAAAAAGGGGATATTGAAGTAAAAGAAGATAACAAATACAAAAAATTTATCATCAGATTTATTGATACCCTAGGAGCACCCCCAAACCTTGAAGATTTAAAAAACGCCATTGAAGAAATAAAACCAGCACATCTCATTGTAGATTATCAATT
This sequence comes from Marinisporobacter balticus, assembly GCF_004345705.1. Lineage (GTDB taxonomy): Bacteria > Bacillota > Clostridia > Peptostreptococcales > Thermotaleaceae > Marinisporobacter > Marinisporobacter balticus. Next base: position 104,545 of record NZ_SLWV01000005.1, on the reverse strand, counting down.
TAAGTATCTGATCATCAATGAAGTACAAAAATTAACAATTGGTGAAATACAACAAAGACCATTAACAGACTTTTCACCATTTGTTCCAATCATTTAGGAGGTGACAAAATGTCAAATAATACACAAAATCTAAAGTTATATAAAGCCGATCCTAAAACAGATGGCAATGAATATTTTGATATAGAAAAAATGTTGAATAAAAATTGGGATACAATCGATCAAGCAGTAGAAGAAGATAGGAGTAGAATAACAAAAATAGAGGAAGATATTCACATACCAGATTATAAAATAGTTGGACCTACAACTAAGTCGATTATTGATGTTGGTGGGAACTGCGTTAAAGGGCAAGTTAGTCCGAAGATAGATGGGGTTACTAGAACAAATTTAGTACCAAATTTTGATAGTGGAAAGTGGAATTTACATGCAAACGTAACAGTAAATAGTCCTACTAAAGTTACATTAAATGCTACTGCAATCGGTCAAGTTTCAAAATTAATAAACATACCTGTTAAGCCTAATCAGAAATACACAATAAGCGTGAAAAACTCATTAACTGCAAATGCGAGGGTAAGAGTATATGAAAATGGAGTAAGCAATTTTGCTTTATATGATGGTGAATTGTACCGAACATTTACAACAGGCAGTACAACGCAATATATTGAAATTTGGTTGGATAATGTTGCAACAGGTACTTTTGTTTTTGAAGAAATACTTTTAGAAGAAACCGACACAGTCAAACCGTTCATTATCGGCACTAAATCTACAGTTTGCTCGTTTAGGAATATGTCACATGGTAAGAACTTAGCAAATGAATCTGGAATAAAAGTTACCTCAACATATGAACCAGTTACATGGAATGGTGAAAAACTTATATTTGACAATAGAGACAATACTGGATCTAGAGCAAGAGGATATATGCCAGTTTATCTTCAAAATGGAAAACAATATATAGTAAAAAAATATAATGAGTTGATAATAACTGGATCAGCAATTTTAATGAGTATAGCTGTGCTTCGTGAAGGTGTAACAGAGAAACAAATATATGATAATGTTGCTTTTAATTGGGATAAACCTACAGGGTTATACGGACTTGATATGTTTAGTAATTACGGTAGTTTGCAACAAATAGAAGTCAATGTAGTATTTAATGAAGGTAATACGGCAATAGATTATGAGAAATATACGGAATCCAACCAATACATTCAAAAAATCAATCCATCTACAGGCGAAATCGAAACAATGAACGCTATATATGACAGTAACGGTCAAGTAGTCGCTAAAGATGAAGTTATCGAGGAAAAATTGTATAAGAGGACAGGAAAAATTATTTTAAATAGTAATCAAAATTGGGCTTCTGCTTCTAGTATAAATACTAATTCATTCGCACTACAAACGACTTTACAAAATGTAGATTTTAGTAAAAATATTGTAAATATAAATGGCACTCAATTTATCAGAAAAGGTATCGTAAATTCAGACATTCCTTATACATTTGATTTCCTTTCAAGTGGATATATATGGATTCGTGTTCCAATTACAACTGGAATTTTATCTGATGCAATTACATGGCTTAATAATAATTCACCAGTCCTAATTTATCAGTTAGCGCAGCCCCAAATATACCAAAACGGTGAAGAAGGTTTTTCTATTACCGGTAGCCTTGAAAATTATGGAGAAGGAACCACTATTATTATGGAACCTTATTTAAGGAAGTCTTATTTTGCTACAGAAACTAGTATCATACTAGATTATCCAATAGAATTTATAGACAAATTACAAAAGCTAGATGATGGTGTATGGAAAGATGTAGAAGGGGTATTGTCTAGTAATGGAAAAATGATTACAGGACTTGAAGCAGGAAGATATATTGTAGAGGGTGTCATTCGATCAGCTTATCATGCTGGGCAAGAAATAGTTTTATCAGTGCCAATGGATGTTGCAGGAGAAGTTGAAAGTATTGGAAAATTATCCAATCAAAATGCAGATATACTAAAGGACTATATGCTTCAAACAGATGCACATTTATTCAACATGGAAATGCGTTTATTGATACTAGAAAAATAAAAGGGAGTGATTTTATGTATCTTTACAAATTAGCAAAAAGAATTATTGAGATGAAAAATCCACATGTAGATTTGAATGAATTAGCCATCTTTGTCATGGGATTATTTACAGAAGAGAAACTTTCAAAACAGCAGTACGATGAATTGATGAATATGATCAAACCAGAAGTGTCGCCTGTAGCATAGGTGTTATTTTTATTTATTTTTTACTTGGAGGTGAAACGCAATGATAGAGAATAGAGAAACCATACAAAATCGAATGTTAAATAGTGTATCAGAGCTTTATGACAAATCACAAGGTTCTTTTTTTTATGATGCATTAAAACCTGTTGCAATAGAAATAGAGAATATGGAAAAATCAATAGAAACAGTAACAAAAAAATTAATGATGAAAAATCTAAAAGATTTAGAGCTAGAACAAAGAATCCATGAAAGAACAGGGATTAAAAGAAAACCTGCAACAAAAGCAGCAGGATATGTGACCATCACAGGAACAAAAGGAGCCAAAGTAAATGAGAATGACTTGATTGCAAGTGATACCGTAAATTTTATCATCAAAGAAAATAAAACCATTGATGATACTGGGCATGTAGATGTTTTGGTAGTGTGTGAAAGCTATGGTGTCATAGGTAATGTGCCAGCAGGATCAATTCAATATTTTCCTGTTACGCTTGCAGGATTAAAAAGTGCTACAAATAAAGAAGCTTTTAAAAGTGGATATGATGCTGAAATGGATGAAGAACTTTTACAAAGGTATTATGAAAGGATACAGACTCCTGCAACATCAGGAAACAAGTATCATTATCGAAATTGGGCAAAGGAAGTAACTGGGGTGGGAGACGTGAAAGTTATTTCTCTACCAGAGGATAAGCCCAATACAGTAAAGGTGATTATTATTGATTCCAATAAAAAACCAGCAAATCCTAATTTGGTGGAAAAAGTGCAAAACTATATTGACCCCAAAATTGATTCAGAAGAGAAAGTTATATGGGGGTGTGGAGAAGGAAAAGCACCTATTGGGGCATTTTGTACTGTTGTGAGTGCAAATCCTGTAATATTAGATATTTCTTTTACACTAGAAGAAAAAGACCCTTCTGTACCAAATGATATCATGAAAAAGGATATAGAAGATAATATTACTGCTTATTTGAGACAAATTGCATTTAGAGAAAATAAGGTAAGCTATAACAAAATCACAAGTATTATTTTGGATTCAAAAGGAATTGTTGATTTTTCTGAGTTCACCATTAATGGACAGAAGAAAAATATCCCTATAGGCAATGCAGATGTGCCTGTGCTAGGAGGGGTGAACATTGATTAGCCAAAGAATGCTGAAAGCTTTACCTTTTTATGAACAAAAATCAAAAATATTTCAAAGTTTGTTGGATATACAAGGACAGGAGCTAGATGAAAAAGCATTAACGATAGAAGATTTAAAAAAACAATTATCAATAGATACTGCTATATGGGCACTTAGTATATATGAGCAGGAATTAGGGATTATAACGGATCTTTATCGAAGTTATGAAGACCGAAGAAGTACCATTAAGTCTAAGTGGAGAGGTACAGGAAAGGTAGACCGCGATTTAATCAAGTTGGTATCAGATGCATATACAAATGGAGATGTGAAAGTGACTTTTGATGGAAAAATCAATATTGAGTTTATCAGTATCTATGGCACACCACCTAATATAGCTGATTTACAGAATGCATTAGAAGACATCAAGCCAGCACATTTGGGAATTGCATATATTTTTAATTATCTTATTTGGAATGAGTTTGATCGTTATAACAAAACTTGGGATCAGTGGGATGGATTAAATCTTATTTGGGATGAATTTGAAATACACAAGGAGGGATTATAAATGCCAAGTAAAAACAAAACAGAGTATCTAGGACTTAACCAGTGGCAGGGAAATGAATATCCAAAGAGACAGGATTTTGTGGAGGATAATGAAAAGATTGATGGTGTAATAAAGTGTTTAGCTGAAGGAACTGTTTTAAATGAAAATTTAGAAACAGGGAATAAAGCATATGTGGGAGCGATTAATGAAGTAAATAGAAAAGTTGTGTCACATTTGGCTGAAACTGTGAAAAAAGCAGGAGATGTGATGAGTGGTAATTTAGATGTACCAAGTTTAACTGTGAATAACTGGACAATAGAAAAAAGTATTAATTTCAATTTTACCGACCAGGCTAATCAGCAGGAAGTTGAAATAGAATTTAGTGGTATATTTACTGGAAGGTTAGAAATTACACTATCAAGTGGATGGAACGCAAACATTGCTGTTGGGGCTATTGTTAAGAGGTTTGATATTTCAGTAGGTAACGGAACAATATTCGCACAAAAAAGTAAATATGCAAGTTTATCATCTCATACTAGATCGTTATTTAATATATCAGATATATATGTAAAAGATACAGGAAAATGGGCTTGTAGGATTGTCAAGGCTGCAAATTCTTTGAATTCTGTGTCTATAAATCTAAAAGCATATAGTAACTCGGGCACTTCAATAGCAACAATAAAGAACAGTGGCACGGCAAATTTAGTTGCAGCTACATCAAACTTTAGTCCAGCAGTAGATTTAAATGCAGTAGTGGAATATGGTAGTAATTCGAATGGTGAATATATCAGGTATGATAATGGTCTTCAGATATGTCATTCTTCTAGGGTAGCTAACTTTGAAATAACAGACCTTCAATCTTTTCCTTATCCCGCAACATTTATTGGTGGAGGAGTGAAAGGATCACATTCTTTTGAAAGTCCTATAACAGCGGGACAATATGAACAATATGGAAATTCTGCGCTGATTACAACAGGGACACATTGGCAAATAAAATTTGATAGAACAATAACAATGGGATCAAACGTTAGAAGTGTGTTCTTAACGGCGATAGGAAGGTGGAAGTGATGAGAATTCTGTATAGTCCACAAAGAAATGAGGAAATTTTGGAATATTCTTTTAAAGGTGAAAATGTAACGGTGGTTCATAAAATACCGATTAAAGAAGTAGAAGGTGAAATGACTTATAAAGAACAGTCGGATACCTTTAATTTTATAAATGTAGGTGATGGTATACTGCAAGATATTGAAACAATCCTACCAATTAACCCTATATTAAGTGCAGAAAGAAAAAATGGAGTTTTGAATGTAATATTGCTTAATTATATAGGAGAGGATGCAATATACGAAGAAAGATTTCCAACTTGGCAGGAGGTGTCGTAATGGCAAAAATAACATGGAAATCGAAACAACAAATTGAAGATGAAAAAACATTGGAAAGCATCAAACCTACAGAGGAAGAAATAAAAAAAGCAGAAATTGAAATACAGATATTAAATCTTTTAGGGGAGGTTGGATTAATATGACATTAGTACAACAAAGATTGGTAAATGCTTATGCAATATTATTATTAGCAAATAGAATGCAATTAGAGAATATTCCAACTACAGAAGTGGCTTTACAAGATGGTACAAAGTCTACTATTAGGCAAGAAGCAGAAGTAAGAAAAGCAGAAATTGAAATAGAAAGATTAACGCAATAGGAAAATATCACGACACAAATAATATTCAACCTACCATGAACTATTAACGGTGTTATTTTTTATTCAAAACCACACGAAATCTATAAAAACAAAAAAGGAAGATGCCAATGGATCTAAAAATTAGTTTAAACATGCTCATTGCAGGCTTAGGTACTGCAATGAGTGTATTGATTGGAGAGTGGAATAGTATTATAAATATCTTAGTAATATTGATTGTAACAGACTATGTAACAGGATTGATGAAAGGATTTAAAAATAAAGAAGTATCTAGTGAAATAGGACACAAGGGGCTGCTAAAGAAGGCGGCTATTTTTATTGTCATTATATTGGCGCATCAGATGGATTTGGTAGCGGCAGGGGGAAATCATGGTTTTAGAACAATGACGATTTATTTTTATATAGCCAATGAAGGGATATCTATTGCAGAGAATCTTGCTGTTTTGGGAGTGCCTTTACCTGGATTTATTGTGAAGGTGTTAAAGAAAATGAAGGAAGAGAATAATGAAATGGAGGGATGATATGTTTAAGATTGTGACGGATATAAATGTATCAAAAAATTTTAAACTCTCTGAGTTTGTTTGTAAGGAAGGAAAAAATGAGGCGTTATATGATTGTAGGCTGATAATGATGCTTCAAGAAATGAGAGAGAAGATCGGTAGACCCATTATTATAAACTCTGGATACCGTTCACCTGCATATAATAAGAAAATCAATGGTTCTCCAAAGAGTCAGCATATATTGGGAAAAGCTGCTGATATTCGAATCGTTGGATTTTCACCTGAGGAGATTGCAAAGCTTGCAGTGAAGATGGGATTTACGGGAATAGGTATTTATGATACTTTCACGCATGTTGATGTAAGAGACAATCCACACCCAAGAGGATATGCTTATTGGGACATGAGATAGGCTAGGGGTTATCCCCTAGCCGTTTTTTTGTTATGCTATAAATGGCTTTTAATTACTTCATATACTTGATCACTAAGATGACTTTCCGCTTCTTTTGTAAGATTTTCTGTATAAATAGGTGCAGAGATCGTAATCTTCACTTCTGCTGGTTTGATAAATTTTCCGTTAGCTTCCATGATCTTATAAGAACCATCAATGGTTACAGGAACGATCGGAACTTTTGCTTTTGTAGCAAGTCTTAGACTGCCTTTTTTAAATTCACCCATTTGAGAGCCTTTGCTTCTTGTCCCTTCAGGGAAAACAACCATAGAATAACCACTCTTCAAAGTTTGTATTCCTTCATTGATAGCTCTTAAAGACTGTCTAGGATCTTCTCTGTCTATGAAGATACATTTTACTTTTTGCATCCACTTTCCAAACACAGGAATTTTAGAAAGCTCTATTTTTGCAATGAAGGCTTTTGGCTTATCAATAAAGCCAAGCAATATTGGAATATCCAAATTTCCTTGATGATTGCTTACAAACAAAATAGGTCCTTGTGGTATATTTTCGAGTCCTGATATGGATACTTTTGAACCTGTTGTATTGACAATACGTTTACCCCAATCAGATCCAGTCCTATGGATTAAATCATTTATTTCTTTTGTTTTTCCTTCTCTTTCTAACTTTTCAACTTTCCATAAAGTAGGCAATAGAAATAGTTGATCTACTAAAAAATAAATGATCATATATATTGTTCTAAACATGTAAAAATCACGTCCTTTCCTATTCTTATCATACCATAGAATAGAAGTTTTTAGATAAGTGAATTTAAATGATTAGAGGAATAAGAAATCCTCTTTAGCTTATGGTTAAGGAGGATTTCTTTATTATCCCAGATGGGATCCCTGCATTAAGAAGGTTAAAACAAGTTTTTGTTCTTCTGGCACTTCCACTTCTACAATGATATCGTCAGGGTTTTCTTGTAAAATATACATTGCACCAATAATAGATTTTGCATTCACTTTAATTTCTCCAGATTTTAAATAAACCTTTCCGGTTAAAGTGGAAACAAAGGCTACAAATTTATTCACATCTTGAATTTTAGAAAATTTTGCTCTCATCTAAAACACTCCTTCGGTTTTTATCGTTTTCTTAATATATCATAAAGAAAGCGTAAGTGACAAGAAATAAAAGACGTTTTAGGATTTATGATTCCTTAAGAAATATTTTTATAATGAATGGTAAAACTAATCTATAGCAGAATTAAATATTAACGTTGTACAACAAAGGAAGCAATAAGACAATGCGTGATGTAGAAAATTTTATATTACTTTGTGGGAGGAAAATATGACATATTTTATTTTGATTTTAAGCTTTGTGTTGCTTATCAAAGGGGCAGATTATTTTGTTGAAGGGGCATCTAATATTGCACAGATACTTAGGATTTCACCAATGCTTGTGGGACTCACCATTGTAGCATTTGGGACAAGCTCTCCAGAAGCCGCTGTAAGCATTCGCGCAGCAATGAAAGGAAGTAATGGCATTTCTTTGGGCAATGTCATCGGAAGCAATCTATTTAATATTTCTCTGATTATAGGCATTACGGCAATCATTCGTCCTTTGAGGGTTGAAGAAGAGACGGTAAGGAAGGAAATACCATTTACTTTATTATCGAGTATTTTATTATTTATCTTGATGATGGATGTGCGTTTGCAATCTATAGACTATAATGTATTGTCACGAGCAGATGGGCTGGTATTATTATCTTTTTTTATGATATTTTTATATTATATTTTTGAAGTTGCTCGAAATAGTAGGGAAAAAAAAGAGGACGCACAAGAGCCTGTAGTAATAAATACACGTAAAAATATTTTTTATACCGTAGTAGGGTTGGTAGGAATTATCCTAGGTGGAGAGCTTGTAGTAAGAAGCAGTAAAATGATTGCTTATGATTTTGGCATGAGCGAAACGTTAGTAGGACTAACGATTGTAGCTGTAGGAACGTCTCTTCCGGAGATGATCACTTGTGTTACTGCAGCGGTAAAGAAACATACGGACATTGCTGTAGGAAATATTATTGGCAGCAATATATTTAATATTTTATTTGTATTAGGAACCTCTGCTGTGATCGCTCCTATACAGGTAGAGGAAAAAATTTTTGCAGATGTATTATTTATGATCGGTTATACAACCATTTTATTTATATTTTCTAAAACACATCATAAGATCAATCGAATAGAAGGGTCAGGGTTGCTTTTGTCGTATATTTTTTATGTCATGTATATTGTAATGAGAAAATAATTGAAATAACGAGCAAGATTAGTGAACTTGTTTTTGATTATTCCTAGAGAAAATATAAACAGAAAAAAAGTAAGGAATTCCTTACTTTTTTAATATAGATGATGCTTATTTTTATTTGATTTTTCCATTTGATTGATGGTAGATACATATCTTATAATTAGAACAGCCACAGTCATGGTTATTAATCTTAATAACATCTATATCATCTTCTTTCATAATAAATTTTATTGTTAAATAATTAACTTTATACAATTATAATAACATACATTTAGAATAAAATAAATAGCTTTCTTAAAAAACATTTATTTTAGGAAAACGAATTCTTCAACATATATAGTGTTAATCCATAAAACATGTATGTTTGTTGACAAACTAAATAATATCAATAAATTTACAATAATGAATAATATTACTGTTAAATTTTTGACGTAATATAGCGAAAGTGCTTATCATGATTGGCGGTTACTTTTTTTAGTTCGTTCATTAGAAAAATGATTGATTCTATATACCCGGATAAAAAATAGTGTATTAATAATGAATAGATTTATGTGTAGAGATCAATGAAAAATGGAGGATTTCTATAAGTTTACGAGAATATAAGATAACATATTGTAATTTTAGAGATAAGAAAAAAATATTTTCAATATCAAGGGAGATGCGTGAATTTATTTTTGTGGATTTCTTAGCAGGAGGAGGATACATGACTAGAAAAAGAAGGCAGATTCGCTTTAAGATTATGGTGCTTATACTTATATTCATGCTGATATTAGGCGGAGTTAAGCTTATAAAAACAGCAAAGAGTCTTTTAGGATATGGCGCGTTGGACTTTCAAACAATTGTTACTATAGATTATGAGAACGAAAAAAACTTGATTGTCCTTCCGTTTAAAGAGGATATGATTATTTATAATGAAAATAAGTTGAAGCGCGTTACGCTAGCAGGAGAAGAAAAATGGAAGAAAGAAAAAGTGGCAAAAGATCCGATAATGAGAACTGGTGGAAATTTAATTTTTTTGGCCAATAAAGAAACAGGACAAATTACCGCTTATGATGATGGGGGCAATATCGTATGGGAAGTTGATTTAAAAAAATCAATAGGGGATTTTGTGTGTAATAAAGAAGGGATTATTGCACTATATTATGAAAATGAAGAGAATAGTGAAATACATATATTCAATATGGAAGGAAAAGAAGCAGGAAAGATTCGTGTAGATCAAGGAACGATTATAGATATAAATATTTCAGATGAGGAAGGGAACGTTGCTATATCTGTTATGGGCATAGAAAAGAATAAAATTGAAACAAATGTTGCACTCTATGCGAAGGAAGGAAAACTTTTAGGAGGGAATACCTATACGAACCAAATCATTAGTAACGTATTTTTTAGTGATAACAATCAGATAATGTGCGTTGGGGATAAAAAATTAATGGTTTTCAGTAAAGAAGATGCATTACTAGGGAGTATAGATATTCCTGGTGATGTGAACAGAGTAGCTTGGAACCAGCAGGGGTTTATTGCTATGCACTTGATTGACAATAGAAGAACGATTATTGATACAAAAAACAGAAATTATATATGGATTGTAGAGATGGAGGGTAAAGAAGAAAGCAAGATTCCTATTCAAGGAGAAGTTTTAGGGATGGATAGTAAAGGGGAGAATGTTGTTGCATTTACAGATCGTACATTGTATTTTATTTTCAAAAAAGGGAAACAGCTTATGGAAAAGAAAATCCACAATGATATTCAATCTGTATATATGTTTTCTGATAACAAATTAATATTGGTTTTGAAAAATAAAATAGAGATCATGCAGGTGAAGAATAAAAGTAAAGATTAAAAAATAGTAATAGGGGTGTTGTCATGAGTTGGCTTGATGTTTTGATTATTGTTATATTTACTATAAATATGATTAAAGGATGGAAAAATGGATTGATTTTGTCTTTCTTCTATATGGGGAGCTTTATTATAGCGGGTATTGTAGCAAAAATATATTATCCATTGGTTTCAAAATATATTATGGTGCATTCAACAATTTTTATAAAAGTACAAGCATATATAGGAAAAAGATTTCAAACAGCTACAAATGATCATGTTGTAGCAGAAGGCATTGTAGAAAATAATATTTTTGAAGTTTTAAAGTTTCCAAAGAGTATAGAAAATTTATTGATGAAGAGTGATACAATGCATGTGTATAGCGAGCGTGCGATGGAGGGCGTTCACAGTTACTTATCCGATGTTTTAGCAAGAATGTTTATAGATTTTATAAGTATACTCATTCTGTTTTTTGCAGTAAAAATACTGTTGTTTATTATAGGACATCTACTTGATGGGATTGCTTCTCTTCCTGTATTGAAGCAGTTTAATCGTTTAGGTGGTGTTGTTTTTGGGCTTGTAAAGGGATTATTGATTGTATTTATTTTTCTTGCAATCATAACACCATTTATAACAATGATGGATGCATCTATTTTTGTAGAAGGATTAGAAAAATCTATCATTGCCAATGTTTTATATGATCATAACCCGATCATTGGATTGATTCAGATTGCTATAAAAGGATAGATATTTCTTATAAAAATTAGACGACCTATAGAAAAATTCTATAGGATTTAAACAGGAGATATAGATTATAATAAAATTATGATTACCTTTAGTAGTATAGGGAATAAATATATGGAGGGGATAAAAGAATGAATAAACAAGTAGATGCAAGAGGTTTAAGCTGTCCAAAACCAGTTATTGAAACAAAGAAAGTTCTAGATCAATTAACTGAGGGAAGTATTACAACCATTGTAGATAATGAAGTAGCAATGCAAAATGTAATAAAGCTTGCAAAAAGTTTACATTTTGATGTAGTGATAAAAGAAGTAGAAAAAGATTTTTATGTTCAAATGTCTAAAGGGGAAGCTGGGGAAGAAATTCTTTGTGAAATAGATCAAGAAAGAGATTTGGCTATTTTATTTGGCAGTGATACTTTAGGAGAAGGTTCTGAAGAATTAGGGAAAATATTAATGAAAGGGTATGTGTATACACTAACAGAATATACACCTTATCCAAAGACTTTGTTATTTATGAATAGTGGAGTAAAATTAACGACAGAAGGATCCGAAGTCCTTGGATATCTGAAGCAGTTAGAAAGTGAAGGGGTAGAGGTTCTAGTTTGTGGAACTTGTCTAGACTATTTTCATCTAAAAGATAAACGAGCAGTAGGAAGTGTATCAAATATGTATGCGATTGTTGATGCGTTTCACGGTTCAAAAAATAGAGTAACCCTATAGAGGAGAATGTGCATGTTAGAACAAGAATTTTACGTCATATCTTTTGAATCTACCCATCATGCGATTCAAACAGAGACGCGTCTAAAAAAAGATTTTACCATAGAAACAATTCCTACACCACGAGAAATTAGTGCAAGTTGTGGGCTTTCTATAAAATTTTCATTAGAAAAATTTTCAGAGGTTATGAAAGCTTTAGGGTCAGACCAAGAAAAGGTTAGTTTATTTAAAATTAAAAAAATAGGAAAAAATAAGATGGTGACACCTATTTCTTAGAGATGAAAACAATAGTATTTATGAAAGGGGAATGTTCGTCATTGGATTTTATGCATAAAGTAAAAGAGGTTTTTAAAAACTATACAAATCCTGAAAAATTGAGTATCTATACAGGGAACTTCATAAAAATCATTTTAATATTATTTGTTATGAGCATTGCCATCCGCTTTTCTACTATGGTAATAAATAAATTTTTTGATAATAGAGCAAAGTTTAAGCTTGTAGGAGAAGAAAAAAGATTTGATACCATCAAAGGGATTATAAACAGTATTATGAAATATACCATTTATTTCGTGGGATGTACATCAATACTTGCTATATTTGGCATCAGTATTTCTTCTCTCATTGCTGCTGCTGGAATCGGAGGATTGGCAATTGGTTTTGGTGCACAAAATCTAGTACGTGATGTTATTACAGGATTTTTTATTTTACTAGAAGATCAATTTCAAATTGGAGATCATGTAGCCATTGGAGATCAATCCGGGATTGTTGAAGATATGACCCTGAGGATTACCATGATTCGAGATTTCAATGGAGATCTACATATTATTCCAAATGGATCGATTAATAAAGTAACCAATAAATGCAAAGGGGCTATGCGCGCATTGGTAGATGTAGGGATTGCTTATGAAGAAAATATAGACAATGCAATAAAGGTTTTAAGTGAATTATGTGAAGAAATTGCAAAAGAAAATGAGAAAATTAAAGAAGGACCTACTGTTTTAGGGGTGACAAATTTAGGAGAATCTGATATTGTTATATCAATAGTAGCAAAGACAGTACCAATGCAGCAGTGGGCAGTAGAAAGAGAACTTAGAAAGCGGATTAAAGAAAGATTTGATGAGAAGGGAATAGAAATCCCTTATCCAAGAAGAGTTCTTATTCAGAAACAAAAAAGTTAAGAAATCATATAACAATTGCCCGAAACCTTTGTTTCGGGCAATTGTGTAGAAAAAAAGGAAGGGTGAAGTCTTATGCCTATGGATTTGAGAGTTGGAGATGTTGTACAAGTGAAAAAAAATCATCCTTGTGGGAGTAATCAATTTGAAATTATGAGGACCGGGATAGATTTTCGCATAAGATGTTTAGGCTGTGATAAGCAAGTATGGATTCCTAGAGTGAAATTTGAAAAGAGAATAAAGAAAATAATTGAAAGAAAAGAAGAATAAAGCGTAGAATAACTTTTAGCAGGAAAGATAAATTCCAAAAACTGTGAAAATGACAACAAATTTTATGATATAATAAACGGAATCAAGGTGTTTTTAAATATTATAATTTTGGAGGTGTTTTATATGGCGATTAAGTATGCAAAACGTATGGAAAAAATGGGTGCTTCTGAAATACGTGAACTCCTAAAATTAACAGCACGACCAGAAATAATATCTTTTGCAGGAGGACTTCCAGCTCCTGAATTATTTCCTGTTGAAGCAATGAAAGAGGTTTCAAAAAAAGTATTAGAAGAAGGTGGACAAAAGGCACTTCAATATAGTACAACAGAAGGTTTTTTACCATTAAGAGAGAAAATCGTTGAAAGAATGAAAAAGTTTGATATAAATGCACAACCAGATGATATTCTTATGCTTAGTGGTTCACAACAAGGATTAGATTTTGCAGGTAGAATCTTTTTAAACCCAGGAGATGTAGTGGTTTGTGAAAGTCCTAGTTATTTAGGAGCCATTAATGCATTTAAAGCTTACGAATGTAATTTTGTAGAAGTAGATACAGATGATCATGGTATGGTTATGGAAGATTTAGAAAGAAAATTAGCAGAAACACCGGAAGCAAAGATGATTTATGTGATACCAGATTTTCAAAATCCCACGGGAAAAACATGGTCTGTGCAGCGTCGTAAAGAACTAGTAGAAATTGCAAATAAATATGATCTGCCAATTGTTGAAGATAATCCTTATGGAGAATTAAGATTTGAAGGAGAAATACCACCATCTGTCAAAGCTTTTGATACAGAAGACCGTGTTATATTCTTAGGAACATTCTCCAAAACATTTGCTCCAGGAATGAGACTAGGATGGGTATATGCGCCACATGAAATTCTTGAAAGGTTCATTTTTGTAAAACAAGCAGCAGATTTACAAACAAGCACGATTTCTCAGATGGAAATCAATAAATTTATGGAAATGTATGATTTTGATGCCCATGTAGAAAAGATTAAAGAAGTATATGGTAAACGTCGTGATTTAATGATCAATACAATGAAGGAAAATTTCCCAGAAGAAATAACATTTACATATCCAGAAGGCGGATTATTTACTTGGGTACAATTGCCTGAAGCATTAAATGCAAAGGAAATGATGGTTAAAGCTTTAGAAAAGCAAGTTGCATACGTACCAGGAGGTTCATTTTTCCCAAATGGTGGGCGTGAAAATGCTTTTAGATTAAATTATTCAAATATGCCAGATGAAAAAATTGTAGAGGGTATTAAAAGACTTGCAGAAGTAATAAAAGAGGAACTTGGAAAATAAAAAGCCGTTTTTCGGCTTTTTTGTTTTATCCTTGCATATTTTTAGAATAACTGATATAATACCATGATGTGAGATTGTACTCTCTGTCCTGTTTATTCAGGACCGAATCAGTCCGTAGGGAGGTGGAAAATAATGAGAAAATATGAAGTAATGTTCATATTAAAGTCAAACCTTGAAGAAGAAAAAAGAAATGCAGTAATCGAGAAATTCAAAGGAATCATCGAAGCTGATGGTGAGATTGAAAAGGTTGATCTATGGGGTAACAGAAAGTTAGCTTATGAAATCAATAAAATCAATGATGGTTACTACGTTGTAATAAACTTCAAGGCAAGCATTGATGTACCAAAAGAGTTAGACAGAAATTTCAGAATTTCTGATGACGTAATGAGACATCTAATCGTTAATCTTGAAGAAAAGTAAATTTATAAGGTGGGATTTTGATGAATCAGGTAATATTAATCGGAAGACTAACGAGAGATCCGGAACTTCGTTTTGCAGCAGGAAGCGGAAAAGCAGTTGCCACCTTTAGTATAGCAGTAGATCGAGGATTTGGTCCAGAGAAACAGACGGATTTTTTTAGAATAGTTGTATGGAATAAACCAGCTGAAAACTGCGCTAACTTCTTAACAAAGGGAAGTCTTGTTGCGGTACAAGGAAGTATTCGAAATAATAACTATGAAAAAGATGGCGTAAAACATTATAATACAGAAATCGTAGCATTTACGGTACAATTTCTAGATACGAAACAGAGTAGAAATGATCAAGGTGGGGGATTTAATCCATCTCCAGTAGACACAGATGGGTTCCAAGCCATTGATGACGATGACGATATTCCATTCTAAAAAAAAGGAGGGGAATGAAAATGAAACCAAAAAGACGTGGACGCAAGAAAAAAGTGTGTACTTTCTGTGCGGATAAATCTAAAAAAATAGATTACAAAGATATTAGAACGCTTGGCAAATATGTTACTGAAAGAGGTAAAATACTTCCAAGAAGAATTTCAGGTACGTGTGCAACACATCAAAGAGCATTGACAACAGCGATCAAGAGATCAAGAATTGTTGCATTATTACCATATACAGCGGAATAATAAAAAGAGGAGTGAGCAATCACTTCTCTTTTTTGCTTATCAGGAATTTTGAGCAACGGAAATTTCAAAGAGGCTTCTTTGAAATTTCGTTGGCGAAATGAGCATATGCGATAGCATAATGCGAATTTTATAATTGCAGTATATACAATACAAGTTAATCTGCTATAATATATATAAAGGGGGATGAGATAGAGATGACTCCAGGGGATCATAATATAGATATAACTAGAAATATTAAAACCATTGAATGGTTAAAAAGTGAGTTACTGATGACCATTGCATCACTATATGAATCTTTACTAAGAGGGGTGAATGGATCTCAAGATGTTTTGGTAGATGTACTTGCAAATATTATTTTAGTGACATATGTTCTTGGAAAAAGATTAGGGATTCCATTTTCGAGGATCGATATGAAGATAGATGATAAAATTAAATTAGGGATTTTGGAGAAACATAAGATAGAGGATTGGCATGGAGATTTATCAGAGTTAAAGCAATATTTAGATGGAAATAGGAAATAGGAGTGATATTACTTGGATATGCAGGAAAAAAAACGAGCAATAGTTGAAGCCGTATTGGTGGTCGTTTTAATGAGTATTTTTACAATCGTTGGTGTATATATACCTGTGCTAACATTGTTTATACTTTTTATCCCTACTTCTTTTATCATATTGGGAAAACGGTATGGAACAGGTTTTGCTATTTTATCTGTTGTTGCTTGGGGAGTGATCACAGGAGGCGTTTTAGGGATTTATTCAATGTTTTTTGTAGGTGTATTTGGAATGACTGCTATTGTGATCGTTTATATGATGAACAAAGGATATTCGGCACAAAAAGTGTTAGGAGCAGGCACACTGACATCTTTGATAAGCATTCTTTTAGCCATCGGGTCGGCGTCAAAAACGTTTGGCGTAGATGTGATTGAACAAATGAGTGAAACATTTGCACAATCTATGAATATGCAAATAAAGATGTATGAAACAATAGGAATAGAACCATATAAACTAGAACTATTAAAGAAAACAATAGTGTCTGGTGTGGAGTTAGTGATCATGTCTATTCCAGCAGAAATTATTATTGTTTCAACATTTTTTGCTTATATGAATTATAGGTTTGCCATGGGTATATTAAAGAAAATAGACAAAAAAATAGAACCATTACCGCCTTTAAGACGGTTGCGGTTACCAAAGAATATCATTATGGGAACGATTTTAATTATGATTCTTACTACAGTTACCCAATATTTTGGATTTGCAAATTATCAAAGCCTTGTATTAAATATATTTTTAATCGTTCAATTAGTCTATTTCTTACAAGGGTTTGCTGTGATTAGCCATTTTCTTTATGTTTTTCGGATGAACACACTACTTAGAATACTTATTTATACATTGTTCGTATTTAATGGCAGTGGGATGTTTATTATGGCGGTAATAGGATTTATCGATGCAATGATTAATTTGAGAAAATTGAAAACGGAGAACTAATTTTTTAGGAGTGCCGAATATGAAAAATAAAAGGTTAAGCAAATTATTAATACCCGATACAAAAATACATTTAGGGATCATGACCTTATTGGTAATGATTATTGCATACTATAATTTGATTATAGGAAGTATAGGTATTTTTGTGATGGTGTATTTTGTATATTATAATTGGAAAGCACAGCATGATAGAAAAGAAATGTGGACAAAGTATATTGAAAATTTATCATCTGATATTGATTCTGTTACAAGACATGCAGTATTAGAATTGCCCATTTCTTTGTCAGTAATTGAGTTTGACGGAAGTATTAGTTGGTATAATTCAAAGTTTTCAGAGATGCTTGATACAAAAGATCTTCTAGAAATGAATATTGAAGATTTGATTCCAGGTTTGCAATTAGATGGGATTCTACAAGATAAAGAAAACATGGTAGTAGAGGTAACGATTGATAATACGCATTATAAAGTTGTGCATAATATTGTGAAAACACATACAGAAATGGATGAAAGATATATTATCATGCTGTACTTTATAGATATTACCAATTTTAATAACCTCAAAGTGAAGTATAATGAAGAAAAGCCTGTTATTATGTTTGTACAAGTGGATAACTATGATGATGTACTAAAAAATACAGAAGAAGCAAATAAACCTTTGGTCATAGCAGAAATAGACAGATGTATAGGGCTTTGGAGTGCAAATATGAATGCATTGATACAAAAATATCAAAAGGACAAATATATTATATTTTTAGAAAACCAGAATTTGGAAATTTTAGAGACGAAGAAATTTACCATTTTAGATGAAATAAGAGAAATTCAAGTAGGAAATCAAATTCCTATAACGCTTAGTATAGGGGTTGGGGTAAATGGAAAAAATCCAGCCCAATTAGATGCGTATGCAAGAGCAGCTATGGATTTAGCTTTGGGCAGAGGCGGAGATCAAGCGGTTGTTAAAAAAATTCGCGATCTGAACTTCTATGGCGGAAAGACAAAAGCCGTTGAAAAAAGAAATAAGGTAAGAGCAAGAGTGATTGCGCATGCACTAAGACAATTAATCGATCAATCTAAAGACGTTGTGATCATGGGGCATAAATTTCCAGATATGGATAGTTTAGGGGCAGCTTTAGGGGTATATAGGGCTGCAAAAAATAGAGGAAAAGATGCATATATTGTGTTAAATAGTGTAAATGAATCGATTAGAAATTTATATGATAGAATTAAAGAATATGAGGAATATAAGTTTATTACCAGTGAAGAATTCTTAAATAGAGTAAGTAAAGATACACTCGTAGTGGTAGTAGATACACATCGGCCAGGATTTACACAATGTCCACAGGCACTTGATAAAGCCGATCGCATTGTGTTGATTGATCATCATAGAAGAGGTGCAGAATTTATTGAGAATGCAGTTTTGACCTATTTAGAACCTTATGCTTCATCTGCATGTGAATTGGTTTCTGAAATCCTTCAATATATGTATGATAAAATCAATATTGAAAAGATTGAAGCAGAGGCACTTTTGGCTGGGATTACTGTAGATACAAAAAACTTTTCATTTAAAACAGGTGTGAGAACTTTTGAAGCGGCTTCTTGGTTAAGAAGAGCAGGCGCAGACACAACCAATGTAAGGCAACTATTTCAAGATGATTTGCATACATTTGTGGCGATTGCAGATGTTGTGAAAAATGCACAAGAAATTGGAAATAACATTGCATTATCTGTTTGTTCGAAAGGAATTGAAAATACTTCTTTAGTTGCAGCCCAAGCAGCTGATGAACTTTTAAATATTAGAGGGATTACTGCATCTTTTGTTTTGGGAATACGTGACAATGATGAGATCATCATTAGTGGAAGGTCTTTAGGAGATATAAATGTACAAGTGATCTTGGAAAAATTAGGTGGTGGTGGGCACCTAACAGTGGCAGGAACGCAATTGAAAAATCACACTATAGAAGAAGCTACATCTGTGCTAGAAAAAGCAATTGACGAATATTTTGAGGAAGGTGAAGAATTATGAAGGTAATTTTATTAAAAGATGTAAAAGGTTTAGGAACAAAAGGTGCCGTTGTGAATGCTAGTGATGGTCATGCAAGAAATTTTTTAATACCAAGGGGACTCGCAAAAGAAGCTACAACGGGGAGTATGAAGGTGTTAGAAAAGCAAAAATCAGCACAAGAAAAGAAAAAACACGAAGAATTAGAAGAAGCGAAAGCACTAGCTGAGAAACTTTCTAATTTGACGGTTAAATTAAAAGGAAAAGCTGGAGAAGGCGGAAAATTATTTGGATCTATTACTTCTAAAGATATTGCAGAGGGACTAGCGAAACAACATAAAATCAAAATAGATAAGAGAAAAATTCAATTAGATACGTCCATAAAAACATTAGGTGCACTATTTGTTGAGATAAAAGTTTATCCAGAAGTGACAGGGAAAATGAAAGTAGAAGTTTTGGAAGCATAAATATAAAACAAAAATTTCAAGACCAGCAGAGAAAAATGCTGGTCTTTATAATACGTTAGGAAAGGTGATGAAATGGAATATTTAGGAAGAATCCCGCCCCATAATATAGATGCAGAACAATCTGTGCTAGGATCTATGATTCTTGACAAAGATGCTATTATAATGTCTGGGGAACTGATTCGTGGAGAAGATTTTTACAAAGAAGCCCATAGAGAGATTTATGATGCTATATTAGAACTGTATAATAGAGATGAGCCAGTAGATCTTGTAACCCTTTCAGAAGAATTGACCCAAAGACAGACATTAGAAGCCATAGGGGGTATTAGTTATTTAACGAGTCTTTCTTCTGCTGTACCCACTACTACAAATGTAAAATATTATGCGAAGATTGTTGAAGAAAAATCTATATTAAGAAGACTCATAAAAGCTTCTTCAGAAATATTGGACAAAGGCTATCAAGCAGAAGAAGAAGTAAATTATATTTTAGATATGGCAGAAAAAAATATTTTTGATATTTCTCAAAAAAAATCTCAAGAAGGATTTTCAAAAATTAAAGAAGTATTATTAGAAAGTTTTGATAAGATAGAAGAATTGTATCAAAGTGAAGGTGGTATTACAGGGCTGACTACAGGGTTTGCAGATATAGATATGAAAACGTCAGGTCTTCAAAAATCCGATTTGATTTTGGTTGCTGCAAGACCGAGTATGGGAAAGACTGCTTTTTCAATAAATGTAGCCCAAAATGCAGCGATTCAGTCAGATGCATCTGTTGCCATATTTAGTCTTGAGATGTCAAAGGATCAGCTTGTACAGCGTATGTTAAGCTCCGAATCTCTTATAGAAATACAAAAGATAAGAAATGGAACACTAAATGAAGATGAATGGCCTAGACTCGCAAAGGCAATGGGACCTTTAGGACAGGCCAAAATTTTTATTGATGACACACCTGGAATTACGGTTATGGAAATGAAGGCCAAGTGTAGAAGATTGAAAATGGAGCAGGGACTAGATCTAATATTAATAGATTATTTGCAGTTAATGTCTGGAGATGGCAAAACAGAAAGTAGGCAGCAAGAAATATCGCATATTTCTCGATCGCTAAAAGGATTAGCTAGGGAAATGGATTGTCCTGTAATTGCTCTATCTCAGTTATCTCGTGCACCAGAGCAAAGAGCGGATCATAGGCCTATTTTATCAGATTTAAGAGAATCTGGCGCCATTGAGCAGGATGCAGATATTGTTATGTTTTTATATAGAGATGACTATTATCATCCAGATAGTGAAAAGAAGAATATTGGGGAGCTGATTATTGCAAAACAGCGTAATGGTGCAACGGGAACAGTAGAGTTAGCATGGTTAGGACCATTTACAAAATTTGCAAATCTTGATAAATATAGAGAAGAATAAGGTTTAAAAGAATTATTTTTGGGGTATGAATGATTTGTAAGCATTAGAATCTATAAGAATAGTTAGTAGATATTATTAGAGGAGGAATCAATCATGCACATTAATAATTTTAGTGAATTAGAGATATTAAAGATTGCCAAAGGAACGGAAGAAGCGGGATATACATTTTATAAAAAAGCTGCTGAAAAATTTAATGATGAAGATATAAAAAAAATGTTTGAATATTTAGCAGCAGAAGAAATGGATCATGTAAAGACTTTTCAAAGGATCTATGATCAGGTTGCAGAGAAATTAGCAGGAAAAGATTTAGAAGAATATTTATATGATGAGACAACATCAGCGTATTTAAGAGCGATTAGTGAGACTGCTGTTTTTAATACAAATGGATTAACAAATCATAAAATTGACCAAACCCATAGTGTGAAGGATGCACTCCTCATAGGGCTTCAAGCTGAGAAGGATGCGATTCTTTTTTATGAAGCGGTATCAAAAAATACAAAACTAGAGATGACACGAAAAGTATTAGATAGACTGATTAAAGAAGAAATGAAGCATTTGCATAAATTTAAAAGTCTACTGGATGAATTAGTGGGGTAATAACATGGAAAAAAAAGAAAACATATATGTCATCATTGGAAATGGGATTGCAGGACTAACAGCAGCAGCAGAAATTAGAAAAGCAGATGAAACAGCTATTGTGAAAATAATTAGTCAAGAAAATTACCTTACTTATTATAGAGTAAAGTTATCTCATTATATTAGTAAAGATTTTGAGCCGAAAGAATTATTTATTCATGATGAAAATTGGTATAAAGAAAGAGAGATTGAATTAATATTAGGGAAAAAAGTAAAAAGAATTGATGCAGAAAATATGCATGTGGTATTAGTGGATGATAAAGAAGTGCCATATGATAAATTACTCATTGCGAATGGCAGTAGTGCTTTTGTACCACCAGTTAAAGGGAAAGAAAAGGCAGGAGTATATGCCCTTAGAAGCTTAAAAGACCTTATGAAGATTCAAGATTATCTTAAAGATTGCATCGAAGTAGCCATTATAGGTGGGGGCTTATTAGGAATGGAAGCTGCATGGGCACTAAAAGAGAGAGGTCTTAATGTACATGTTATTGAATTTTCACCTTATTTATTACCACGGCAATTGGATGAAGAATTAGCGACCTTTGTAAAAGAAAAGCTAGAGGAAAAGGGATTAAATATTCATATAGGTGCGGCAACGCAGGAGATTATTGGAAATACTAAGGCGACAGGTGTAGGCATAAAAGATGGACGCATTATTAATGGTGAGATGATTTTGTTCTCTACCGGGATACGACCAAATATAAATATTGCAAATGATACAAAAATAAAAGTAGATAAAGGGATTTTAGTAGATGAGGCGATGGAAACATCTATTCCAAATATTTATGCAGCAGGAGATATTGCACAAATAAGTGATGGCGCTATGGGACTTTGGTCTGTAGCCATGGATCAAGGGAAAGTAGCGGGAATGAATATGGTAGGAAACAAAACCAGTTATAAGCCTGTACAGCCTGCCACATTGTTATCGATTGGTGGATTTTCTTTATTTTCTATGGGTGTAATCGATAAAGAGAAGGAAACGATTGCTTTCAAAAATAAAGAAGTATTTCATAAATTATTTACTGAAAAGGGAAAACTAGTGGGTGGTGTACTAGCAGGTGATACTAAAAAGATGGTAAAGCTAAAAAGAGCCGTAGCGGACCAAATTGATTTACAAGATATGATGGATAAAGGGTTGGATGCATTAGAAATTATTAATGAATGGTAGAAAATTTTAAAAATCAACTTTGATAATTTTCCAAAGTTGATTTTTTTATACATCTTTTTGGTATGTAATGCATAAAAATCATTAGATATAAGTTATAATGACGATAGATTATAAAAATTTAAATTGGATGAATAGGCTATTTTATGAGTAAATGTTCACAGGGGTGGCGGGTATGAATATAAGGGGAGAAAAAGTTAGTATAAGAAAATTGATTCGGGAAGATGTGGATAAAATGCAGTGTTGGTCTATGCATGAAGACCCTTTATATTTTCACTATGATTTTCCAAAATTAAATCATGGACAAAGGGATGAATGGTTTAAAATAAAAACAAAAAAATTCAGGAAAAAATGTTTTGCAATAGAAAATGATAAAAGTGAAGTGGTAGGATATATTTGCATCAGAAATATAAGATGGATCAAACGAGAAAGCGAATTAGGGATTGTTCTGGATGCAAAACATATGAATCAGGGATATGGTACAGAGGCAATTCTTTTATTTTTAGATTATTATTTTAACAAACTTAAAATGAAATCCATTCTACTGAGAACAGCAAAGTATAACAAAAGGGCAATTCGCTGCTATACGCGTTGTGGGTTTATAGCAATAAAGGAAAGTCTAGATGAATTTGAGGATCAATATGCAGAAATATTTTATAATCCTTTATATAATCATTTAAAAGGAATGTTTACTATTACAGATGAAATAAGAAAAACAGATTATATTCATATGATTGTTAAAAAAGATGAATTTTATAAAAAAATAAACCATGTGCCTACAAAACTATTTGTATCTGCTAAATAATTTCGTGTAGGCGTAATAAATTTTAAAAAGTTCTGTGATGATAAATGTTTGTTTTTTCATAAAAAGTGGTATAATGTTAAAAGAGTTGTTAAAAATGAAGAAGGAGGATGAAAACATGGCAAAAATAACAAAAGACATGATTATAGCAGATGTATTACAAATGGATAGAGGGGTAGCCCCAATTTTTATGAGACATGGATTAACTTGTCTAGGATGTCCCGCATCTTCAATGGAAAGTATTGCAGATGTTTCAGTAGTGCATGGTATGGATCCAGAATTATTACTTAAAGATTTAAATGAGTATTTTGAAAGCAAAGAAAAATAGAACTTTCATTTTTCAATGACTAATTTACACCTTTCGATTATGAAGGGTGTTTTATTGTTTTAGATATAAATGTTTCCCACGAATAAAAAAGAAAGAATGGACATAAATATTCGTATTTTATTGACTTATAAAAGTGGTTCTGGTACTATAAGGTGTATATGTTCGTAAAAAATAATATTTTTTAAATAAATTTTCAAAGGTAGGTGGCTTTCATGTCAACAGTTGTAGTTGTTGGAGCCCAATGGGGAGACGAGGGCAAAGGAAAAATCATAGATTATTTAGCAGGTGAATCAGATGTAGTCGTAAGAGGTCAAGGAGGAAACAATGCAGGGCATACGGTTGTTGTTGGAGATAAAAAGTATGCACTACGTTTAATTCCATCAGGGATTTTATATCCTGAGACCATTAATGTAATTGGTAATGGTGTCGTATTTGATCCAGGAGGTTTTTTAAAGGAAGTTGAAACACTACAAGCAAAAGGAATTTGCACAGATAATATAAAAATTAGTGATAGAACCCATGTGATCTTTCCATACCATAAGATTATTGATACATTAGCAGAAACTGCGCGTGGGGGAGAGATGATCGGTACAACAAAAAATGGAATCGGTCCTTGCTATATGGATAAAGTAGAGCGATCAGGGATTAGAATTTGCGATTTGATGGATAAGGAAATATTTGTTGAAAAAATCTCTAAGCAAATTGATAGAAAAAATGAAATCATTGAGAAGATTTATGGTGGAGAAAAGTTAGACAAAGAAGAAGTTGTTGCTACTTATTTAGATTATGCAGAAAAAATTAGAAAATATGTAGATGATACCACTGTAATTGTTTATGATGAAATCAAAAAAGGAAAAAAAGTATTATTTGAAGGTGCTCAAGGAACATTACTTGATATTGATTTAGGAACATATCCTTATGTAACGAGCTCACATCCTATTTCAGGTGGATTTGCTGTTGGGGCAGGAATTGGACCAAACATGATTGAAGAAGTAGTAGGGGTAGTAAAAGCCTATACAACAAGAGTTGGAAAAGGACCTTTTGTTACAGAACAAGATAATGAAATAGGGGATAAAATCAGAGTAGCTGGAAATGAGTTTGGAACTGTAACAGGTAGACCAAGAAGATGTGGATGGTTTGACGGAGTAATGGTAAAATATGCTGCCCGTATTAATGGGATCACAGCCATATCTATCATGCTATTAGATGTATTAACAGGACTTGAAGAATTAAAAATTTGTACAGGGTATAAATTAGAGGAGCAAGTGATCGAACACTTCCCAGCAAGTCTTGAAAAATTAGCAAAATGTGAACCTATATATGAAACACTCCCTGGATGGACAGAAGATATAACAAATTGCACAACGTACGAAGCATTACCAGAGAATGCAAAGAAGTATTTAACAAGAATTGAAGAATTGGTAGGCGCACCAATCAAAATCGTATCTGTTGGACCAAAGAGAAGCCAAACGATTGTAAGAGAAAAGATTTTTAAATAAAGAAAAAGATATGAGCAATGGCTCATATCTTTTTTTATTCTTTAGAAAATGATAAAATTTAAAAAGGAAGGACAACTTCTTTGATGAAGTTACCATTTGGTTTAGATGTCCCCAAAGTAGTAGATCGTGGAATAATTTGTATGATTTAAGTGCAAACAGCAGTATAATAAATGAGTAATAAACATTAAAAACATATTGAAATTAATAATAGAATATACCATAGGGGGCTTAGTTATGGATAAAAAAATAAATAGTATATACTTTAGTGCTACAGATACAACAAAAAAGATTGTATCTGAAATAGCGAAGAAAATTTCAGAGAATATGGACGATGAAATAACTACAAATAATATTGATTTTACATTACCAGAAGCTAGAAAAGAACCTGTCTCTTTTACAAAAGAAGATGTTGTAATCATAGGGGTCCCAGTTTACGCAGGAAGGGTTCCCAATGTATTACTAAAATATCTAAACACGATTGTGGGCAATGGTGCATTCGCAATTCCTGTAGTTGTCTATGGGAACAGAAGCTATGATGATGCTTTAATAGAACTAAAAGATCTTCTTGAATTAAATGGTTTTAAAGTAATTGCAGGGGGTGCATTTATAGGAGAACATTCATTTTCTAAAATACTTGCTAAAAACAGACCGGATGAAAAAGATATGGCGATCGTAAGCGATTTTGCCAATCGAATCTATACAAAATTAACAACGCAAGACGAAATACAAAGTATAGCTGTGAAGGGGAATCAACCTTATAGGAAACATTATATGCCTAAAGATAGAGCGGGTAATCCTACGGATATTAGAAAGGTTACGCCAAAGACAAATCGCAATTGTATGGATTGTAAACTTTGTGTAAAGGTCTGTCCTATGGGTTCTATTGATGAAAGGGATGTATCTAGATTAAATGGCATTTGTATTAAATGTGGGGCCTGTATTAAAAAATGTCCTACCCATGCAAAGTATTATGATGATGTCAATTATCTAAGACATAAACATGAATTAGAAATCGATTGTGCGCAGCGAAGAGCGCCAGAAATTTTTATATAAAAGAAAAAACCTTGCAAAAGCAAGGTTTTTTAAATGTTGTGTTTTGAAATGATTTTTCTAGTTTGATCGATCGATTAACCACTTGGCTAATTTAGGACTCATTTGTTTTTGCGATTTACTACTTACATACATACCAATATGACCTACAGGGAAAGAACACAGCTCTTTATCTTTGCTTGAGATCAAATCATTTAATGCTTTACTAGAAGCAGGACTAACCAAGTGGTCATATTCTGCATAAATATTTAATACAGGCATATTGATATTTTTCAAATTGACTTTTTTATCTCCAACTTGTAGGGTCCCTTTTACAAGTTTATTTTCTTGATATAAGTCTTTCACAAATTGTCTAAGGGTCTCTCCTGCCTGACCGGGACTATCAAATACCCACTTTTCCATTTTCATGAAATTTTGAACCAATTCACGTTGATCGATATTTTCAAAAAGATTTACGTATTTATCTAACATTAATTGAAA
This sequence comes from Marinisporobacter balticus, assembly GCF_004345705.1. Lineage (GTDB taxonomy): Bacteria > Bacillota > Clostridia > Peptostreptococcales > Thermotaleaceae > Marinisporobacter > Marinisporobacter balticus. The sequence continues at coordinate 77,319 of NZ_SLWV01000005.1, read as the reverse complement.
AGGCTTTAACATTAAATACCCAGAATTCATTAAAGCACCAGGTAAAACACCATAGGTGTCTACCATATTATCTATATTCAAGTGTTTTCCCCATTTGAATAATAATCCTTCTGTTACATCAAAGTCAATTGGCGTAACCATTGTAACGAGATTTTTAACTTTTTCTGGATAAATGGATGAATAGATGGTAGAAAAAGTACCGCCTTGGCAAACACCTAAAACATTGAGTTTATCAACTTTTTCAGACTCACGAATATGATCTACTGCATTATTAATGTACTCATTGATATAATCATCCATTGTAAGATACATATCTTCTTGTGTTGGATATCCCCAGTCTATAATATACACATCTAATCCTAATTGAAGCAAATTCTTTATCACGCTACGATCTTGTTGAATATCCATCATATATTGACGGTTTACTAATGCATAAACAATTAATGTAGGCACTTTACATGGATTTTTAACCAATGGCTTGTAATGGTAGAGCTTCATTTTGTCTTCTTGGTATACAAGTTCTTTGGGTGTTGTGTCTGAATCAGAATCAGTATCTTTTGTATCTAAGAAATTTTCCATTCCTTTCATAAACTTTTTTTGAAGATCTAAGCAATCTTCAATTGATTTTTCTATATCTATTCCAAAAGGCGAATACATATGTTAATCCCTCCTATAATCCCATTTCATTGGTATTGTTATTTTTAGCAAGATTTTTCATTTCTTTGTTTAAGTTTTTAATTTCTTTCTTTAAGTCATAGACTGTTTTATAGAGGCTCTTCATATCACTCATTTTTGGAAAGGGTAAAAAATCCAATTGTTCCTCAAAAAATTTATCTGTATTCTGTTTTAAAATAAGTCCTGCATCGACAACTTGGCTCAGTAGTTTAGAAAAATCATCTGTTTTAAAAAGATTTGTATAGGCTGCTTCATTTTCTTGCCACCAATATTCATAGAATTCTTTGAAAGTTTTCGGGTGTGTACCTTTTGTTAGCATACTTTGATATTCTTTCATGATATGTTCCATGGTTTCCGTTCCTACTTTATAAATGGTTACAAAAAACTCATTTACTGTATTCGTATAGCTTATAAAGGCATCTGCACGATTCATCTCATTTTCAAAATGTTCTTTCCCAAGCCCTAGTGCAGGAATATCAAAAAACTTACCAAATGTCTTTTCATAATTCTTTCTATAAAGTTTTACATAATCAAGGAAAGCATCTTGATCTCCCGTAAAACTTTTTCCAAGCAAGGATTGGGATGCGCTAAAGTTATTTAGCCATGGCGTATAAAAATTTTTACTCGTATTCAAATACATTTGATAGGTATCGATAGGATCTTTTAGTAAGTTTTGGACAGAATCGGGTAAAAAGTTCATAAAATGATTAGATAGCATTTTTGTATATTCTTTTTGCCAATGACTATAAAACTTATCTAATGGGGCTTTATCATTTTCTAAAATCAAGTTATTCCAAAATTTGTAAAGGTTTTGATATGTTTCTAAGGCACCAAGCATACCGTGTGAAGCAGTATTTTCTTTCATAAAATTTATATTTTTTGAAAAAGCATCATAACTTGCATTTGTCCACTGATTAAAAAAGTCCATTGGATTCTTTTCGGTTATAGGATCAGTATTTTTTTCCTCCCTATTTGGCATAAAACTTTTTTGCCACGTATGAAGCATGTTTTTTTGAAATTCAAAATACTGATCCATAAAATTGCTGTCGGATTGTTGTGTACACATAAAAAATCCCCCTTATATCATTAAGTTTTAATTAAGCATCCATTTTTTTAACAATCGCTTCGCCAATTGAAATTTCATTTCCCAATTGATTTGTAACAACTGTTTTTAAAATGATGAGTTTTTTTTCATCTTTTTTTTCTTTTACTTCTACAGTTGCGGTTAATTCATCCCCTATAAAGGCGGGTGCCACAAACTTTGAATTTTGAGATAAATAAAGGGTATTCATCCCAGGCAATTTCGTCCCTAAAACAGCGGAAATTAGTGAGTTTGTGAGCATTCCATGGACAATCCTTTTTTTAAATCTAGTTCTAGCAGCAAAGTCAGAATCAAGATGGATGGGATTGAAATCTCCTGTGATATCTGCAAAGCTTGCAAGATGACCTTCTTCTATAACCTTAGAAAAACTCGCTTTGTCCCCTATACATATTTGTTCATAAGGCATATCTTGCATAATTCCTCTCCTTTCTAATAAATACTTTTGTTGTTTTTTTTATAAACGAATTCAGCTACAAGACCATACTATGAACAAAAGTATATGGTTATGCATAAAATTTTAAAAAATAATAGTAAAATTTTATCCAATATAGAAATAAACTGAACCTATATTTTAAGAGGTTCAGTTTAAATTCCATAATAAACGCAATAATATGTTATAGCACAACCCCGCCATCGACACTCAATACAGTTCCAGTAATAAAGTTTGCTTCATCTGATGCAAGAAATAAAAAAGCATTGGCGATATCAATTGGCTGGGCTAATTTTTTTAATGGAGATTTTTCTCGGATCATGGTTAGTACCTTTTCAGGCATTTTTTGGACCATGGGTGTTAGGGTGAAACCTGGAGCTACTGCATTTACCCTTATATTATAGCGTCCTAACTCTTTCGCCCATGTTTTGGTCATGCCAATGACACCCCACTTTGAAGCAGCGTAGTTTGTTTGACCAAAATTTCCATAAATCCCTACAACAGAAGAACTATTTAATAGTACACCGGATCCCTGCTGCTTCATTATTTTAGCAACCCCTTGCCCACAATTAAATACCCCTTTTAGATTCACATTTATTACCTTATTCCATTGTTCTTCAGTCATTTTTTCTAATTTAGCATCTGCCGTAATCCCTGCGTTGTTTATCAAGATATCTATTCTTCCATATTTACTTACTATATCATGTATCATTTGATCTACTTGTTCCCTATTTGTAACATCAACATCTTTCCCTGTAGCTTCTCCAGCTGCTGCTTTAATTTTGCTTACAACTGTATTTGCATCAGATCCGTTTTTATCTACTACAACTACGCTAGCACCTTCTTGTGCAAATCTTAAACAAGTAGCTTCCCCTATACCGCTTCCTCCGCCTGTAACAATCGCTACCTTGTTTTTTAATCTCATATAATTTCCCCCTTTGAGTTAGGGATAATCTAAAAATAAGTACCCTAATCTAGCTGGGTATTCTAATTATTTTTTTATTATCCCTTAAATTATTTTCTGCTATTATATTGTATAAAATACTTATTGCAACCATCACTTCAATTTATGTTAATCTATATATAAATGTGATATAAATTTTATTTTTATATTCTAGCATTTACTTTTTCTTAGGTCTGATCTTGAAAATACATAGAAATTTTACTGCAAAATCCAAAAATAAAAAAAATCTTGCAAAAGCAAGATTTTTTTGTTTTTGGAGCTAGTGAAGGGAATCGAACCCCCAACCTGCTGATTACGATTCAGCTGCTCTACCGTTGAGCCACACTAGCAAATATTGTATATTGTCACAATTATATACTACAAAAATATTTAAGATCTGTCAATGATTTTATGAACGTTAGATACGAATAGAAAACATCAAAAATTGATCATGTAACATAACAAGATAAGAGCATGAGATAGGTTTCAAAAAATAAAAAAGAAGCATAAGAATCCTTGTCTTACACCTCTCTTTTCTAATGGAGCTGGCGAAGGGAATCGAACCCCCAACCTGCTGATTACAAGTCAGCTGCTCTACCGTTGAGCCACACCAGCAAATATGGTGACCCATCCGCGGCTCGAACGCGGGACACCTTGATTAAAAGTCAAGTGCTCTACCAACTGAGCTAATGGGTCGTTTTTGTTGACTACAGTTATATATATTACATGAAAAGTCGACAAATGTCAACAAAAATCCATGGATTTTTTTATTTTTGTATGGTTTATATAATATTAAGCGAATATGCTAGTAAATCAAAATCGCCAAACTTCCGGCTATGCCAGGGGTAGTTTTGACTATGACCAATCTCTGATATCTTTTATCCATCGTTATGGAGGCTTATTCTATTTTCTAAATAAAATGTTCCTTAATTTGCCTTAATTATTACTTTATGTTATTATTCTCATATTAATTGCAAAATTCACCGTATATTACGTTAGACTTTTTTATGTAAACAGGGATTTGTTTCCTATAAAGGAGACAAAACGATCATAATAAGTTATATATCCGAAATACAAGTAATAGAATTGAAGAATAAATGCTAGAATAAAGAAAGGCAATAAGTACATATTGAATAATGGTGAGTATATGAATAAAATATTAGTCGTTGATGATGAACTAGGAATATTGAACTTTATAAAATTATACTTTATTGATAAAGGATATGAGGTTTTTGAGGCAAGCTGCGGGATAGAAGCATTACAGAAGCTATGTTATGAACCTGATATTATTTTACTGGATATTATGATGCCTGATATTGATGGCATTGAATTATGTCAATTAATTCGAAATAAGGTAGCATGTCCAATCCTGTTTCTATCTGCAAAGGTAGAGGAGCAAGACAGAATCAGAGGACTAGCCGTAGGAGGCGATGATTACATATTAAAACCATTTTTTATAGCCGAACTTTATGCGCGTGTAGAAGCGCATTTGCGCAGGGAAAAGCGGCAAATATCAAATACAACAATTAAATATTATGGGAAGTTGTGGATCGATTATATGGCAAAACAAGCGGGTTATAGCGATGAAGTTATCAATCTTACAAAAAAAGAGTTTGATATCGTTGAATTGCTTTCTACGAACAAAGGTCAGGCGTTTTCAAAAGAACGAATTTATGAACATGTCTGGGGCTATAATGCTGAAGGTGATGCTGACGTCGCAGTGACAGAACATATTAAAAGAATTCGCAAGAAATTTGAAAGGGTAGAAGCAGAATGTATCGAGACAATCTGGGGGATAGGATATCGATGGAAAAAATAAAACGTCATTCTATTATTATTAGTTTAATATTATATTTTGGGATTGGTTTACTAGTGGCAGAAGGTATTTATCTTGGTATTTCTAGATGGATTGACTCGACTATGATAAATCTACTTAATCCCAAACCGGATGCGCTCATTTTACAAGGAAATATGCTTGTTACTCTTTTTAATGATGGAAATACATATGAAGGTATTTCTTCTATAACTGATCCGAAATTATTTCAACTGTTAAAGATTGTTAAATCTGTTATGCCCATTGTAATCTTTGGTCTCAGCATTCTACTTGTAGCATTAAGATTTTATAGGGTTAAGCTAAAAAAGCAGTTTGATTTATTGCAATATGGTATGGAAAAGATCTCAAATCAGGATCTTAATTTTAAGCTAGAGAGTAGTAGAAAAGATGAATTAGGACTTCTATGCAATTCCTTTGAACGCATGCGTGAGGATCTTCAGAATACATTTCAAAAATTATGGAATGCAGAAGAAAAACAAAATTTACTATTACGAGCTTTTTCACATGATTTACGCACACCACTAACAATCTTAAAAGGAAATAATGACGTAATCCGATGTTTGCTTGACAATGAGAATCAAAAAGGAAATATCAAAAAATCTCTTACTTTATCCGATGATGCGATTAAAAGAATTGAGTTGTATTCAGAAGCATTGAAAAATTTTAAAGATATTGATCAGTGGGAAGTAAAAATTACTTCTGTTAATTTATTGAAATTTAAAGAGAATCTAATCAGCCAAAGCAAGATATGGGAAACAGCGTTTAATAAAAAATTTGAAGTGGAAAGCAATACCGAAGAAGTATGTAAATTCGACCCTGTTTTATCTCAGCTAATGCTAGATAAAATTATAGAAAATGCTATACGGTTTGCGAAAAGCAAGATAAAAATCAAAATAAATTTACATAATAATGTGTTAATTTTTATAATTGAAGATGATGGGGATGGATTTAGTCCTGAAGCAATAAAATATGCTACCGACATTTTCTATAGTACAGACAAAGCAAGAGGTCATTCTGGCATGGGACTGGCAATTGCCAATCGGCTCCTTGGTGTTTATAATAGCAATTTGGAAATTGGTAATATAGAAAGCGGTGGAGCAATCGTATCTTTTTCTATTAAAATCGAATAATATTCATTTTTATATTATAAATCCTCGATCAATTCAGAAAAGTATAGAATTCGTATAGACTTATTTAATATATTATTATTATCATAAACGTGAATCCGACGAATAACAGTTTATGATAATAAAATATTAGGAGTGAATCAAATGAAGAAAAAAGCAGTACTAATAGGATTATGCATCAGTTTGGCATTAACCGGAACCGCATGTCAGGTAAAAGAAAGTAATCTTGGAAATCAAGTGGAAAGCTTGAAAACAAATGAGGTATCCGGCGATAAAGTTGGGAATATGTCCATAGCAAGGATAAAACAAATATTGCAGAAAATAAAGGATATAGATGATGCTGATAACGGAAAGATGTGGGGAATACCTCTAGCTACCAGAATTATGGTAGTTGATTCTGATACAAGAAAAGTAATTACTACTGAAGCAGATACTAAAGGAAACTTCAAGAAAATCGATAACAATCTTTATGAAGGACAGCTTCCAGATGATATAGGCTTAGCTAATTCAACTATTGAATATGGTGAAAAACAGTGGGCAATGGTGATATATACGGAAAGTGATGATGAATCAGATACTTTAGTTACCTATGTGCATGAGATGTTCCATAATGTGCAGAAAGAATTAGGACAAGACGGAGATTCTACGTCTGCAGAAGATGGTAGCGGTTACTATGATAATAGCCATATGGATGAAATGGATGCTAGAATCTATCTGAAATTAGAATGGGAAGCACTACATAAAGGTTTAGAGAGTTCAGGTAAAGAAAAGAAAAAAGCGATTGCTGATGCATTAACATTTCGTTTGGCTAGAAGAAGTGAATATAATTCAGCGAAAGATGAAAATATACATGAAATACAGGAAGGGATGGCTGAATATACAGGAAACAAGCTAGTTTATTCAACGGATGATTTGATGAATCGAATACTGCATAGTCACTGGAAACGTTTCTTAAATGAAAAAATAACAAATACCTTGGTTCGATCCTTTGGATACCATTCTGGCGTATTATACGGTCTACTGTTAGACGAATGCAGTTCCAAATGGAGACGATCCATTGAATATGATAGTGATTTAGGAGAAATACTTAGAGAGCAATATGCCATTAATCTGTCAGATCTATCATTAAAAGAAAGTGAAAAAAGATATAATTATGAAGGAATTTATCAATACGAGTATAAGAGAAACAAAGAAAGGGAAAAAATCACATCAAAATATACTGAAAAATTTATTAACGGAGCTATTCTTCAATTAAACCTTAATCATCCACAAATAGTTTTTAATCCTAATAACATATGGGCACTAAAGGGACATGGAAGTGTATATGTAACAGCTGAAATCAAAGATGATTTTGGAAAAATAGATGTAAAAAAAGGTGGATTGTTACTTTCCTCCGATTGGAACAAAGCTGTTGTTTCAAGCGAAAACATTCAGATATCAGGCAGTAATATCACAGGTGATGGTTGGATCCTCAAATTGAAGGCGGGTTATACACTCAAAGAAAAGAAGAATGGTTGCTACATAATTGAGAAAAAATAAGATAGAAAATATAGTACAATTTTTACATATCTAATCGTTTCTGCAGGCGGTTTGCCTTTACTACCTTGTTACAGTTGCTGATGGATGTAAAATCAAAACCATTTTTGATTTCTTAATGAATTATGATGAATAATTCAGATTTGATTTTATTAATAGAATATTTATTAAGCCCTAGCATATGTTATCCTCCTATCATGATTATTTTGTCGTTTTCAATGATAGGTCAACATAATTGCTAGAGCTTTTCTATTTGTAATTTTTAAAGACCAGAAAGGGTTAATATCAGAAGATTATATAGTATATACATTGAAACAAAGAAGTTAAAAAAGTATAGGCATATGACAAAAAAGTATCTTTTGAATAAAAGGCGTAAAATTTGATAGATTAAATAGACAAATAGTTATAGAAAGGGAACAAATTAGTGTTAAAGGATTTAATTCAAATAAAGTTATGATTATATAAAGGGATGCTAATTTTTAATAAAAGCATATGAGAAATCTATAGGCTTATTAGGCGCATAAATTCTAGGTAAATTATTTAAAAATATCATAAAAAATGATATTATATATTTAAATTACATAATTTGCTTCTTTATGAATTATATAGATTGTGCCTATAGTGTTTTTAGTATGAATGAAATCTTAATAATTTGTATTAATTAAAAGGAGATAAAAATTATGTTAGAAGAATTAAATAATATATTGGATCGAACAAATAATTGGATTGTATTCGAAGAAGCAAGAAATAGTGGACTTATTGCTATAAACTTAGGGTTGATATCATTTATTTTTGGTTCAGGGTTATTACTTAAGGAAATTTCACTGATTTTGTGTGTGATTTCTATAATGATATCTGCATATTCTTTTATAGGAAAGAAAATTCCTGTATTTTCGAAAGTTAAAGTTAACAAAGGAAAGGATGATAGAAATGAAGGATTGAGTGAAATTGAAGAAATTCAAGAAAAGAATGATAGTGTATTTTCTCATTCACGGGTAGTAATTAGAAGAAATAATGAAGATAAATTAGAAAAAAAAGATTCATATAAAGAGGATTTATATAAATATGAAACAAAAAATATTTACAGTTATAAGGATGTAGCTGAAATGAACGAAGAGGTCTTGTTATTATTGGTTTATAATAGGTTACTGAAGCGTAATGAAAAAGAGGAATATCCCATTCACATAAACAAAGAGTATCATTTTAAGTTAGCGCATAAGGACTTGAGTGAAATGATTTATCGAAATTCGGGAATATGTCTTGTAAAATCAAAATGTTTTTTTATAAGTCTTACATTGTTTATGGTGAATATTGTTTGTATGGGCATATCGTTTTTAATATAGAAAGTATTTAGCAGTAGCATTTACCACCAAAAAATTTTGAGGGAGATGAATTATGAATAATTTTCCTAAGATTAATGACTGCATAGATATAGATGTGCTTCAAGAAATACAAGATAGATTTTCAGAAGCTACTGGACTTGCTGTTGTGACAGTAGACTATATGGGAAGGCCTATAACAAGATATAGTAATTTTTCTAAATTCTGTACACTGTTAAGAAAAATAGAAAAATGTAATGAAGCATGTTTTCGTTCGGATGCACATGGCGGAATTGAAGCTGCTAGAAGTGGAAAACCTTGTGTTTATGAATGTCATGCAGGACTTATAGACTTTGCCATACCCATTATTATAAGGGAACAATATTTAGGAGCCGTATTAGCTGGACAAGTAAAAATAGAGGAAGAAAATAAAGCTTTTTTAGATGTTGTATCTGTAACAAGTTCATCAGATTGGAAAGAAAAAAAAGATGATGCACTTGCTACAGCCTATGATGAAATAGAAGTAATTCCTTATAAAAAGTTTGTAGCTGCAGCAGATATGATGTTTGTTATTTCAAATTATATTGTAGAAAAAGGGTTAGTTCATTTGGTACAAGCAGAACTGAGCAAGAAAAATTTAGAACTTGTGAAAGAAATAAAAGTTAGAGCTGAACTAGAAAAATCATTGAAAGATTCTGAGATAAAATCCCTTCAATCCCAAATGAATCCACATTTTCTATTTAATGTACTTAATACCATTTCGAGACTCGCGCTATTGGAAAATGCTGTTAATACTCAGGAAATCGTATTCTCGTTTGCGGAACTTTTAAGATATACCCTCAAGAAAAATTCAACCCATCTCGTATACTTTAAAGATGAAATACAATACATAGAAAATTATCTTAAAATACAATCGATGCGGCTTTGTGATAGATTAAAGTATAAGATTGAGATAGAAGAAGAGTTAAAGAATGTGATGATTCCTTTTATGATCCTTCAACCGATTGTAGAAAATGCTATAAACCATGGGATAGAAAAGAAGAAAGATGGAGGAAGCATAGAGATTGTTGGTTATAAATTAAATGATAAAGTAGTCATAAAAATAAAAGATGATGGGGTTGGGATTTCAAAAGAAGAACTAAATATGCTATTGTATGAAAATAAAAAACATAGAAAAGATACTTTTTCTACTGGGATAGGGCTTAATAATATTAATAAAAGGTTGGGTTATTACTTTGGAGAAACTTATGTATTAGATGTTAATAGCCGATTAAACCATGGAACTACGGTTAAAATACAAATACCACTTAATACGGAGTTAGGTGATTTAAATGTATAAGGTACTGATTGTTGAAGATGAAGTATTAGAAAGAAAAGCATTGAAAATGATTATAGAAAGAGAATTTAAAGATACCATAAAGATTGTGGGAGAGACAGGATCAGGTTTAGAAGCAGTGGCGTTAGATAAGCAATTAAAGCCTAATTTGATATTGATGGATATAAGTATTTATGAGTTAAATGGCATAGAAGCTAGCTTAAGAATAAGAAAGCGGGATAGGAATACAATTATAATTATTCTTACAGCACATGATGAATTTGATTTTGCACATAAAGCCATTCTTGCAAATATAAATGATTATATATTAAAGCCTGCTAGACCTAAAAGAATCATAGAGGCTATTGATAAACAAATCAGCAGAGAAATCGCAAATCCTATTGATATGGAATGTATGATGAATGCGTTGAAAATGAATATTAAAAAGTCAGATTATAAAAATTCAAAATATATGTTAAAAGAAATAATCAACCAGATATTTAACTTAGGTTCAGATGATGTACAAAGTATAGCAACAAATTTAAAAGAAATGGTTGACAGTTTGATGAATATTGTATTGGATTTAGAAATACAGAATCTACATGAAATTGAAAAATATTTTCAAAAATTCAAAAATGATTTTGATATATTTTTAAATCAATATGCAGTTCAAAAGAGTCTAATAGAGATTTTGAATCTGATTTTTGAAAATATAACCAATGATAATCATGAGACGTATAGCTATGATATGAACAGGATATTAGACTATATCGAAAAGAAATGCAAAAAGAATATTACATTAGAAGAAGTAGCTGAATTTGGATCGATGAGTTCTTATTATTTAAGTAGAATATTTAAGAAAAAAGTAGGGATTAATTTTAGCACATATCTGATTAGTAAAAAAATAGAGATTGCAAAAGAATTATTGGAACATACGAATATGCCTATCATAAACATCGCACTAGAACTTTCCTATAATGAGCCAAATTATTTCAGTAAGGTTTTTAAGAAGATCGTAGGGTTTACGCCAACGGATTATAGAAATTCAAAAAAAGATAAAACGAAAGAAAACATTTTTAAAAAAAATACATTTGTAAGTAATGGGAAATGGGATATTTAAACTTGAATTTAAAAATTGATGATCAATCTATTAAAATATCATTCTAAGAAATGAGTGCTTTTTCTTAGGATGATATTTTTTTGTAAAAATAGATGTTAAATTATATTATGGATTCATTTGGATCAAATAGATACAAGTCTGTAGTATCTTCTTAGAAGCAATTTAAATAGATAACTTAAACAGTCTAGGTGTTATGACAATTTATTATTGTAAGAAGACAAAATAATTCTAAGGCCTACTGAAAAGAATGATAAGCATGCAATAAGTTGAAAAATGCTCTTTATAAGGGAAGCAATTTGTTACAGAAGATGGACAATATATTCAATTACTATTAGGACAAGAGGCACATATAATAGACACATAAATGATTTGATTAAGAATTTTCAGAAAAAAAGTTAAAGGAGGATAAACAATGACAAAAGAAGCTTTAGGAATGATAGAAACAAAGGGTCTAGTGGGAGCCATTGAAGCAGCTGATGCAATGGTAAAATCAGCAAATGTAGGTCTTGTTGGTTATGAAAAAATTGGATCAGGACTTATTACAGTTATGGTAAGAGGAGATGTAGGAGCAGTAAAAGCAGCGACAGATGCAGGGGCAGCAGCTGCGGAAAAAGTGGGTCAAGTAATATCTGTTCATGTGATTCCAAGACCACATACAGATGTTGAAAAAATATTACCAAGTAGATAGATAGATTGAATGATTTTATCTCAAAAAATGCGGAGGTGTAAATTTTGAAAGAACAATTAATGGAAAAGATTATGGAAGAAGTGATGAAGAAGGTAGGCGCAAGTGATGAAAAATCTAGTCAACAACCCGTTGAGGAATGTAAGGCTGAGCCATGTAAACCATCCTATTGTGGGTTAACTGAATTTGTAGGAACAGGAATAGGAAATACGATAGGATTTGTGATTGCAAATGTGGATTCGCAGCTTCTTGAAGCGATGAAACTTGAAAAAAATTACCGTTCAATAGGGATTGTTGGGGGACGTACTGGAGCAGGACCTCAAATCATGGCAGCAGATGAGGCTGTAAAAGCTACTAATACTGAAATTGTAAGCATAGAGCTTCCAAGAGATACAGAAGGTGGCGCAGGACATGGTTCTCTTATTATATTCGGATCAGAAGATGTATCTGATGCAAGACGTGCAGTAGAAGTAACATTAAAAGAATTAGAAAGAACTTTTGGAGATGTTTATGGAAATGATGCAGGACATTTAGAGTTTCAATATACTGCTAGAGCAAGCTTTGCTTGCAATAAAGCGTTTAATGCACCTGTTGGGAAAGCGTTTGGTTTAATTGTAGGTGCTCCAGCTGCCATTGGTGTGTTGATAGCAGATACGGCAGTGAAAGCTGCAAATGTTGAGGTTTTAGGATATGGCTCACCTGGAAATGGCGGAACAAGCCACTCAAATGAGGTTATTTTAATGGTTTGTGGAGATTCTGGAGCAGTAAGACAATCACTTATTGCAGCTAGAGAAGTAGGATTACAAGCACTAGAGGCTCTTGCAGGAACAGCTAACGCTACCACAACTCCATATATATAAGATATAAGATATAAGATATAAGATATAAGAGCTTGAAATAATTGGGAGGGAAAAATATGAAGTCTAAACGTTTTGAAGTATTAGCAAATCGTCCTGTTAATCAAGATGGTTTTGTAAAAGAGTGGGCAGAAGTTGGCTTGATTGCTATGAACAGCCCAAATGATCCAAAACCAAGCATAAAAATGGAAAATGGACGTGTAGTAGAGCTAGATGGAAAGAAAAGAGAAGCATTTGATATGCTTGATCGATTTATTGCAGACTATGCAATTAATTTAGACCAAGCAGAAGAAGTTATGAAAATGGATTCGCTTAAGCTTTCAAAAATGTTAGTTGACGTGAATGTATCCAGGGATAAAATTATAAATCTTACTACTGCTATGACACCTGCAAAGATTGTTGAAGTTGTAGGGAATATGAATGTAGTTGAAATGATGATGTCTCTTCAAAAGATGAGAGCTAGAAAAACACCTTCTAATCAATGCCATGTAACAAATGTAAAGGACCATCCAGTTCAAATAGCTGCTGATGCAGCTGAGGCAGCATTAAGAGGATTTGATGAGCAAGAAACCACAGTAGGGATTGTTCGGTATGCTCCTCTAAATGCACTATCGCTTATGGTAGGAGCACAAACTGGTAGAGGCGGAATTCTTACACAATGTGCGGTAGAAGAAGCTACAGAGCTTTTATTGGGTATGAGAGGGCTTACAAATTATGCTGAAACCGTTTCTGTTTATGGAACAGAGCCTGTATTTATAGATGGGGATGATACGCCTTGGTCAAAAGCTTTCTTAGCATCTGCATATGCATCAAGAGGGCTTAAGATGAGATTTACTTCTGGAACAGGTTCAGAAGTTTTAATGGGATATGCAGAGGGAAAATCTATGTTATATCTAGAGGCTAGATGTATCTATGTGACAAAAGGAGCAGGTGCTCAGGGACTTCAAAATGGTTCTATTAGCTGTATAGGAGTTCCAGGTGGCGTACCATCAGGTATTAGAGCAGTTCTTGCAGAGAATTTAATTACAACAATGCTTGATTTAGAGGTTGCTTCTGGTAATGACCAGACATTTACGCATTCAGATATCAGAAGAACAGCAAGAACGTTGATGCAAATGCTTCCTGGAACAGATTTTATATTTTCAGGATATAGTGCTGTACCAAATTACGATAATATGTTTGCAGGTTCAAACTTTGATGCTGAGGATTTTGATGATTATAACATATTACAAAGAGACCTTATGGTAGATGGAGGGTTAAGACCTGTTTCTGAAGAGGAAGTTGTAGAGATTAGAAATAAAGCTGCTAGAGCGTTACAGGCTGTATTTGGTGAACTTGGACTTCCAGCTATCACAGATCAGGAAGTTGAATCGGCTACATATGCTCATGGTAGTAAAGATATGCCAGATAGAAATGTAGTAGAAGACCTTAAAGCAGCAGAAGAGATGATGAATAAAGGGATTACAGGAATTGATGTTGTAAAAGCTTTAAATAATCGAGGATATAAGGATATTGCTCAAAATGTATTCAATATGCTTAAGCAAAGAATTGCAGGAGACTATCTACATACATCTGCAATCATTGATAAAGACTTTAATGTGATTAGTGCAGTAAATGATTGTAATGACTATATGGGTCCTGGAACCGGGTATCAATTATCGGCTGAAAGATGGGAAGAAATTCAAAATATACCCAATGCAGTAAGTCCAGAAGATTATTAAAATATTTTATTTGGAAAGGGGTGTACAAAGTGGCTATTAATGAAAGTTTAATTAGAAGTGTCATAGAAGAAGTTTTAAAGGATTTTGGAATGGACGAGAAAAAAGAAGGTTCTTCGAGTAATCAAGTGGGAGAAAAAACAAATATTAAAGTCTTTTCTTCTGAAAATATGAAAGAATTAGAACTAAAAGAAGCGGGAGAAGCAAAGACTGGTACGAGAAGTAATGAGGTAGTTATAGGTGTTTGTCCAGCTTTTGGGGTACATCAAAGCAAAACGATCATAGAGTTACCTCACTATAAGGTTCTTAGAGAGGTTATAGCAGGGATAGAAGAAGAGGGACTTACTGCAAGAGTGGTTAGAATTCTTAGAACATCAGATGTTTCTTTTGCTGCCAATGATGCTGCAAAGATTAGTGGTTCAGGAATTGGTATTGGTATTCAATCTAAAGGAACTACTGTTATCCATCAAAAAGATTTATTGCCACTCAATAATTTAGAGTTATTCCCTCAAGCACCACTTCTTGATGAAGAAACATTCAGACAAATTGGTAAAAATGCGGCACAATATGCCAAAGGAGAGTCTCCAACGCCAGTACCAGTAAAAAATGATCAAATGGCGAGACCTAAGTATCAAGCCAAAGCAGCGTTGCTTCATATAAAAGAAACACAATATGTAAAATTAGGTGCAAAACCAATAGAACTTAAGGTGATTTTCAAATAAATGGAGGTGAATTGGAATGATGGAAAATAAATTGATTGAACAAATCGTAAGAGAAGTAATGGCTTCTATGGGGGAAACTCAAAAGCAAATAAAATCCAATAATAATATTCTAAAAGTTTGTAAAGAGGATTATCCTCTAGGAACAAAAAGACCTGAACTTGTAAAAAGTCCTACAGGTAAAAGTTTAGATGATATTACTATCGAAAAGGTTATGAATGAGCAGATTTCATCAGATGATCTAAGAATTTCGGCTGAAGTTTTAGAATATCAAGCACAAGTGGCTGAGTCGGTAGGAAGAGATCCTTTTGCAAGGAACTTAAGGAGAGCAGCTGAGCTTACAAAAATACCAGATGATAGAATTCTTGAAATCTATAATGCACTAAGGCCCTATCGTTCTACAAAGGCAGACCTTATGGATATAGCAGATGAATTAGAGAATAAGTATGGAGCTAAAATTAATGCGGATTTTGTAAGAGAGGCAACCGATGTATATCAAGAAAGAAAAAGACTTAAAGGGAATATGTAAATTTGACAAAGGGAGGAAAAACCATGAAGATTGTTGCTGGTGTTGATATTGGAAATGCAACAACGGAGGTTGCATTATCAAGAATATATGATCATGGAGAGATAGAATTTTTATCTAGTGCCATTGTAGATACAACGGGAATAAAAGGAACTAAGCAAAATATTCATGGTGTTGTTGCTTCCCTGAAAAAAGCATTAGCTCAAGTAGGACTTAAAACCAATGATTTGGCGCTGATAAGAATCAATGAAGCTGCACCTGTAATCGGAGATGTGGCTATGGAAACTATTACAGAAACCATTATTACCGAATCAACAATGATTGGACATAATCCATCAACACCAGGTGGCTTAGGTATAGGTGTAGGAATAACTGTAAATATAAAAGATTTACGGGAAATAAACATAGCTGAATCATTGATTGTAATTATTCCTAAAGATGTAGATTTTGAAGATGCTGCAAAATTGATCAATGATCATGTGAAAATAGGCGGAAATATCAAAGGCGCTATTGCACAAAGAGATGATGGGGTCCTTATCAATAATAGACTGAACAAAAAAATACCTATTGTTGATGAGGTATCTCTTGTCCATAAAGTACCGATGAATATGAAAGCTGCTATAGAGGTAGCCCCTGTAGGCGGTGTAGTAGAATCTTTATCAAATCCGTATGGTGTTGCTACTGTATTTGAATTAACTTCTGAAGAAACAAAACAAATTGTACCTATATCAAGGGCACTGATTGGAAATAGATCTGCGGTTGTCATCAAAACACCTAAAGGTGATGTAAAAGAAAAAAGAATACCTGCTGGCATCATTTATGTAATAGGTAAACAAAAGAAATTAGAAGTGAATGTAGATGATGGAGCAGAAAAAATAATGGAAGTATTGAAACAAGCATCTCCTATAGAAGATGTAAAGGGGCAGGCTGGAACAAATGCAGGAGGAATGTTAGAAAGAGTAAGACAAGTGATGTCAGAACTTACAGGACAGCATTTTACTGATATTAAGATCCAAGATCTTTTAGCAGTAGATACATTCATTCCCCAGAAAATAAGGGGAGGGCTTGCGCAAGAGTTTTGTCTTGAAAATGCTGTGGGGATTGCTGCTATGGTGAAGGCTGATCGGCTCCAGATGAACATGATTGCAGAGATTTTGGAAAAAGATATGCATGTAGTTGTAGAGGTAGGAGGCGTAGAAGCGGATATGGCAATAAGAGGTGCACTTACTACTCCTGGAACAAATAAACCATTAGCAATACTTGACATGGGAGCAGGATCTACAGATGCATCTATCATAGATAAAAGAAATAAAATAACATCTATTCATCTTGCAGGTGCTGGAAATATGGTCACTATGCTCATTAATTCAGAATTAGGGCTAGATGATTTTAACTTAGCAGAGGATATAAAAAAATATCCACTTGCAAAAGTAGAAAGTCTTTTTCATATAAGACATGAAGATGGAACGGTTCAGTTCTTTGAAAATCCTCTTGATCCTAAAGCTTTTGCAAAAATAGTTATATTAAAAGATATAGGGATGATTCCTATACCAGGAAAAAACTCTTTAGAAAAGATAAAAATGATTAGAAAGTCCGCCAAAGAAAAGGTATTTGTTACGAATGCAATTAGAGCATTGAGTATGGTAAGTCCTACAGGAAATGTTAGAGATATAGCGTTTGTTGTATTAGTAGGAGGTTCAGCATTAGATTTTGAGATCCCTCAGTTAGTTACAGATGCATTGTCTAAGTATAGTATTGTTGCAGGACGAGGTAATATACGAGGATGTGAGGGACCTAGAAATGCAGTGGCTACTGGATTAATTCTTGCATTAAAAGAAGGTGGAACCATATGAGCATAAAAGATCAACAGCAAAAGCCTTCAATCCATATTTACTACAATAAAAACTTAATCCCTATAGAAAAGTTCAAAGAAATTATGTGGGGAATTGAAGAAGAAGGTATTCCATATAGTATACACGCAAAAGAAGCTAGGAAAGCACAAGCGCTTGCATATGAAGCCTGCGAAGAATCTGTACTAGGGGTAGGAATCGGTATTGATGGTGAAGATATAGTACTTCATTATATAAAATTAAAAAAAGATGAACCATTGTATCAAATCAGTACAAGTGCAGATCGACTATTAATGAGAATATTAGGTGGAAACGGAGCTAGGCTTGTAAAAAGTATTGCATTTAAAACTTTAGAAGATTATGAAGTAGAAAAGGAGATAGACGTAAGGGAAAAAAGCCTAGAAGAAGAAGTACGGATTATTGTAGAAAGGGTTATTGCAAGAATGAAGTTAGGGTAGCTTAAGGAGGTGTAACTTTGTCAAAGCTCGCCTTAGGAATTATTGAAACTGTAGGATTGGCAGCAGCAATAGAAGCGGCTGATGTGGCAATGAAGTCTGCAAATGTTAAATTAATTGGATACGAGTTAACTAAAGGAGATGGTATGGCTACTATCAAAGTAGAGGGATCTGTTGGTGCAGTAAAAGCGGCAATAGATGCAGCTGTCACGAGTGCTAGTAAAGTAAATAAAATATGGGGTAAGCGTGTGATTCCAAGACCAGGAGCTGGTGTTGAAATACTTATTTATAGTGATGAAACTGTGGGATTGGAAAAAAATCAAAAAGATATAAAAGATCAAGAAAAGCAAGAAGAGGTTTCTGTTTACAATATGCAAGATGATCAGAAATTAATAGATCAAGACCAACAAGATGTTGAAACGGATGAAGATGAAGTATATGAAGATCAAGAAGATATTGAAATAAATGAAGATGAAAATAACGTCCAATCGTCAGATGGGTGCAATCTTTGTAAAGATCCAGCATGTCCTAGACGAAAAGGAGATCTTAAAAAGATGTGTATTCATTATAAAGAATTTAAAAAAGAGAGGAGATTTTATAAATGAATCAACAAGCTTTAGGGATGGTTGAAACAAAAGGGTTAGTAGGTGCGATTGAAGCAGCAGATGCTATGACAAAGTCAGCAAATGTAGCACTTATAGGATATGAAAAGATTGGATCAGGACTTGTAACTGTAATGGTTCGTGGAGATGTTGGAGCTGTAAAAGCCGCTACAGATGCAGGGGCTGCTGCTGCAGATAAAGTGGGAGATCTTGTAGCTGTGCATGTGATTCCAAGACCACATATGGATGTAGAAAAGATATTACCACAAATTGAAAAAGTTGAATATGAATAAACGTGATTATGATAGAAAAGAGTTGAGGTGAACTTTATTATGGACTTAAGTAATAAAGAAAATTTAGTAAAGATTGTAACAGAAATTGTAAAAAGAGCAATAAATGAACATAAAGATCGATTGGTGCCTATCGGAATTTCAAATAGACATATACATTTGAGTAAAAAAGATCTTGAGACATTATTTGGGAAAAGATATACACTAACAAAGATTAAAGATTTGGTTCAGCCTGGACAGTTTGCTGCAAAAGAAACAGTAAAAATCATTGGACCAAAAGGAAACTTTGAAAAAGTACGGATATTAGGCCCTGTAAGAGATACTACGCAAGTAGAAGTATCTCTTGCAGATGGATTTAAGATAGGAATAAAAGTACCTATCAGAGAATCAGGAAAGATTGAGAATACCCCAGGAATCATTTTGGAAGGACCTAAGGGAAAGGTCACAAAGAATAATGGTGTAATCGCAGCATTAAGACATATACATATACCTCCGGAAATAGCGAAAGCATATGGACTACAGGATAAGCAAATGGTAGATGTTGAAACAGAAGGAATAAGAAAAACAGTTTTTGGAAATGTATTAGTCCGTGTATCTGATCGATATAGTCTAGAAATGCATATAGACATGGATGAAGCAAATTCTAGTGATATAAAAAATGGAGATAAAGTAAGAATTTTGAAGAATAAGGAGTAGTCATCTATGGATTTAACAAAAACAAATCAGATGATCAATGAATTTGCGAGACTTGTAAGAGAAAAAACATTTAATCCTTATGAAGGAGATTTAAGAGTAGGTGTAGATCTTGGCACAGCGAATATTGTTCTATCGGTTGTTGATGAAAAAGGAAATCCTGTAGCAGGAGCATCTTATGGTGCTTCTGTAGTAAAAGATGGGATCGTAGTAGATTATGTAGGAGCTACAAGGATTGTGAATGATTTGAAGAACCAAGTAGAAAATATATTAGGAACAAGTTTGACAAAAGCAGCTACTGCTATTCCTCCTGGAATATTAGAGGGCAATGTAAAGGCCATAGCAAATGTAGTAGAATCTGCTGACATGGATGTAGTAAATATAGTAGATGAACCTACTGCTGCTGCAAGTGTATTAGGAATTACAGATGGAGCTGTTGTAGATGTAGGGGGAGGTACTACAGGGATAAGTATTTTAAAATATGGAAAAGTAATATACACAGCAGATGAAGCTACGGGGGGAACCCATATGAGTTTAGTATTGGCAGGGTTTCATAAAATTTCTTTTGAAGATGCTGAAAAAATTAAAAAAGATGTCGCCAAACAAAAAGATGTATTTCAAATTATTAAGCCTGTAGTACAAAAGATGGCTTCTATTGTAAGAAGAAATATAGATGGATACGCTATAGAAAAGATATATGTGGTAGGGGGCGCTTGTTGTTTTAATGAATTTGAAAATGTGTTTAAGAAAGAAATAGGAATCGATACCATAAAACCTGTAGAACCATTATTGGTAACACCTTTAGGGATAGCGCTACACTGCAATAGATGAGGTGATCTGGTTGGATATTAGAAAGATAATTGAAGAAACAATGATAGAGGTATTTACAACAGAAATTGTGAATGAAGTTTTACGGAGATTAGAAAATATGCCTAAAAAAGCTTTAGTAATATTTACAGGAGGATCTATAGGATTTAATGAAAGTATAGAACAAATAAAAAAACTAAAAGCAGATGGGTGGAAACTTAGACTATTGATCTCTAGGAGTGCTGAAAGCGTTTTAACAAAAGAGATTATTAAAGATAGGATCGGATCAGATGAAGTTGAAATACATGTTGAAAGAGATCCAAAAGAAATGAAGTTTTATTATTCAGATATAGATAAAGTTATATTTCCAGTACTTACGATGAATACAGCAACTAAGATTGCTCATGGTATATCAGATACACTGATTACTAATATTGTATCTCAGTGTTTGATGATGGATATTCCTATTGTTGCGGCAAAAAATGCGTGTGATCCATCAAATGAGGAGAGAATTCGTATAGGAATGGGAAAGGCACAAACAGCATACATCAATACATTAAACCACCATTTAACGTTGCTTGAGAGTTATGGTATAAAGTTGGTTTCTGGAAATGAGATATATGATGAAGTTATGAAAAGAACAAAAGAGCATACGAATAAAAAAAATCATCATACGAAAGAACAAGTTATGTATAAAAAGAAAGTATTGACGCGGGCAGGGCTTGTAGATGCCGTCGATGGAAACAAAGATTTAATGGTATCATCTAAAACGATTATTACAGAAATTGCAAAAGATACAGCAAGAACCCTAGGAGTCAAAATTATTATTCAGTGAAAGTAAGGTGGGGGAATATGTATTTAGCAAAAGTAATAGGTGTGGTTGTAGCCACACACAAAGTGGAATCTTTAAAAGGAGAAAAAATATTGTTGGTACAGCCAATTGATACGAATGAACACCCTACAGGGAATTCTCAAGTTGTAATAGATGCTGTAGGTGCAGGAGCTGGAGAGGTAGTATTAATTGCAACGGGTAGTTCTGCTAGGAAAGTTTTTGGAAATAATGACACACCGATAGATGCTTCCATCGTAGGAATCGTGGAGCATGTAGAAGTTACGGGCTAAGGAAGTGAAGATGATGGCTAATATTTATACAAAAACAGGAGATACAGGACAAACGGGTTTATTAGGTGGAAGTAGAGTATGGAAAGATAATCTTAGAGTGGATTGCTACGGAACATTAGATGAAGCAAATGCTATGATGGGTGTTGCATACTCTCTTTGTAAAAATGAAGAGATACAGATCATACTAAAAGATGTACAAAAGAAACTATTTGCTTTAGGAGCAGAGATTGCCTGCGATGAACAAGGTGAAAAGTATATCAAAGAAAAGATTGGAAAAGAAGATATTGAAAATTGTGAAAGAATCATAGATGCGTATACTGAAAAGACAGGGCCCTTAAAAGAATTCATTATACCTGGAAAAACTACAGCTTCAGCTACATTGCATGTAGCAAGAACCATTATAAGGCGTGCAGAAAGAAACATTATAAAGCTTTTAAAGAAAGAAGAAATAAGGGAGGACATTTTTAAATATGTAAATCGTTTATCGGATCTATTGTTTGCATTGGCAAGAGTGGAAGAAAATAGTGAATGGATACAAGAAGTGAAAAATCGGGTAATGGAAAAATTAAAGAATTACGAAAAGAATAATCGTATAGATCTTTGTATCGCAAAAAAAATGGCAGAAGCAGCAGAAGCAAAAGCTTTATCAATGGGTGTTCCCATTGTCTTTTCAATGGTTGATGAAGGGGGAAATCTAGTACTTCTTCATAGAATGAAGGAGTCTCTTTTGGTTAGCATAGATCTTTCTATAAACAAAGCATATACTGCCAATTCCATTAAGCTTCCTACCCATGAGATTGGAAAACTCGCTCAACCAGGGCAACCACTGTATGGGATACAAAATGGGGATAAAATGGTCATTTTCGGTGGAGGGTATCCATTAAGATGTGGAAGAAGAATTATTGGTGGTATCGGTGTGAGTGGAGGAAGTGTTGATGAAGATATGATGATTGCTTTTCATGCATTAAGAGTATTCGAGATGGAGAAATAATTTGCATATAAAATATAGATGGAATGCTACTTCTAAAAATTTTAAAGAAGGGGGAGATTAGAGCATGAACATAGATGCTTCAATGATAGAAAAAATTGTAAGAAATGTATTAGAAGAAATTCTAGATCAAAGCAATAATCATAAGGATGATAATAAATTTGGCGTGTTTCATAATATGGACGATGCGATTGATGCCGCATGGTTCGCTCAGAAAGAATTTGAAAAATGTAGCTTGACTAGAAGAAGTGAGATCATTCAAGCAATGAGAGAAGAATTGAGCAGAAATGTTGAAGATTTTGCAAAAATGGGTGCTGAAGAAACAGGAATGGGTAGATTTGAGCATAAGATTTTAAAGCATAAACTTGCTATAGAAAAAACGCCTGGTGTAGAAGATTTAAAACCAGAAGTGAGTACCGGTGATGGAGGATTGACTTTGTATGAAATGTCTCCTTTCGGAGTAATAGGCGCTATAGCACCTTCTACAAATCCAACAGAGACGATTATATGTAATGCGATAGGGATGCTTGCAGCAGGAAATGCTGTTGTGTTTTCTCCTCATCCAGGAGGGAAAAGAGTTTCTGTTTTAGCAGTAGAAACTATAAATAAAGCAATTGAAAAGGTGAATGGGCCTAAAAATCTTGTTGTTACTGTAAAAGAGCCAACGATTGAAAGTACCAATATAATGCTTAAGCATGAAAAAATTAATATGATTTGTGCTACTGGAGGACCCGGCATTGTAAAAATTGCTTTATCTTCTGGGAAAAAAGCAATTGGTGCAGGAGCTGGGAATCCACCTGCATTAGTTGATGAAACGGCAGATATTGAAAAAGCAGCAAAAGATATTATCGATGGATGTAGCTTTGATAACAACCTACCATGTACAGCTGAAAAAGAAGTAATTGTAGTAGATTGTGTAGCAGATCAGTTAAAGTCTTGCATGAGAAACTATTATGGATTTGAAATAAAAGACCAAGAGTTGCTACATAAATTAGAAAATTTAGTGCTGAATGAAAAAGGTATGATCAAAAAAGAGTTTGTTGGAAAAAATGCAGATTATATTATGAAGCAGATTGGAATCGTTATTAATTCTAGTATTAAAGTTATTTTTGCAGAAGTAGAGAAAGACCATCCATTTGTTATTGAAGAATTGATGATGCCGATTCTTCCTATTGTAAGAGTAAAAGATATAGATAAAGCAATCGAATTAGGGGTGAAAGTAGAGCATGGAAATAGACATACAGCCATTATGCATTCTAAAAATGTAGATAATCTAACTAGATTTGCAAAAGCTGTCCAAACGACTATTTTTGTTAAAAATGCGCCTTCATATGCGGGGATAGGATTTGGGGCAGAAGGTCATTCAACCTTTACAATTGCAGGCCCTACTGGAGAAGGATTAACTTCTGCAAGAACTTTTACGAGGAAGAGACGATGTGTATTGTCTGATGGATTCTCAATTAAATAGAATTGAGGGATAAAATATGGAAGAAAACTTTATTGATTTAATAAAAGAGGCTGGGATAATCGGTGCAGGAGGTGCTGGTTTCCCAACCCATGTAAAACTAAATACAAAGGCAGAATATATTATTGTAAATGGTGCAGAGTGTGAGCCATTACTGAAAGTAGATCAACAACTTATGGCTCAAAAAAGTGATGAAATACTGATAGCCTTAGACAAAATCGTTTTAGAAACAGGTGCAAAAAAAGGAATCATTGCATTAAAGAAAAAGTATAAAAATGCAGTGGAGAACTTAGATAAAGATAGCAATAAATATGAAAAACTAGAATTATTTACACTGGACAATTTTTATCCTGCTGGAGACGAACAAATTACTGTATACGAAGTACTAAAGAGAATTGTACCAGAAGGGGGTATCCCTTTAAATGTGGGTGTGATTGTAATAAATGTAGAAACTTTATTAAATGTATATAATGCGATGCATAAGATTTCTGTTACAGATAAGTATTTAACGGTAACAGGTGCTGTGAAAAATCCTATTACCATAAAAGTACCTATTGGTATTTCTGTTGCTGATGCTATTGAATTAGCAGGGGGTGCTATAGTAGATAAGTTTAAGGTAATAGATGGTGGCCCCATGATGGGAAAGATTGTAGAAGATATTCATCAACCAATCAAAAAGAACACAAAGGGCTTAATCGTTCTACCAGAGAATCATTCTTTGATATTATCGAAAAGTAAAAAGATAGAACGTATGTTAAAACAAGCAAGAGCTGCTTGTTGTCATTGTTCTTTGTGTACAGATGTGTGTCCGAGAAACCTATTAGGACATAAATTATCTCCAGATAAACTTATGAGATTAGCAAGCTACAATAGTACTTGTGAAAGCAATTCAAAAATAACGGATGCATTTTTATGTAGCGAATGTGGTCTTTGTGAACAGGTATGTATTATGGGACTTCAGCCTTGGAAGTTAAATAAGTTTTTAAAAGGTCAATTAAGTGGGAATGGCATAAAAAATCCAAATAATAATGTACCAAAGGAAACGAAACCTTTTAGAGAATACAGAAAGTTTCCAGTAAATAAATTAAAAGCAAGACTAGGAATAGAAAAATATGATGTAGATGCACCACTAACGGAACAGATCAAAAAAGAATTTAAAGCTGTTGTTATAGCTAGATCACAACATATAGGGGCACCAGTAGAACCGATAGTAAATGTAGGAGATCAAGTTACGAAGGGACAGTTAATTGGAGAAATCCCAGATAATAAACTAGGTGCAAAGATTCATGCAAGTATAAATGGGATTGTAAAAAATATTACGGATAAAAGTATTCTTATCTGTAGGGCGGATAATTAGTAATAAAATAATATATAAGGGGGAGAATCTATGATTACGGTAGAAGTCATATTAGCTGCATTTGGTGGAGGCGTTTTTGGGGCATTAATAGGTGCATTGCCAGCATTTATTTTTGTGGGAGTTATGGGATTGATTGGAATTGCTGTGTCGGCTTGTGGAGGAAATGTAGATATAGTTGGAAATGTGGCGTTTGGGACATTGTTCGGTCCTCATATTGCATTTGCAGGAGGGGTTGCTGCAGCGGCTTATGCAGCAAATAAAAAACATTATTTAGAAAGTGGAATGGATATATTAACACCACTTCTAAAAACAAAAGACGTTGGCGTTTTACTTATAGGTGGAATATTTGGAATATTAGGATATTTAATAAACTTCTTTTTTGTTTCAATTGCATTACCAACAGACACTCCTGGATTTACTGTATTTATACTATGCGTAATTGCAAGAATTATATTTGGGAGTACAGGGATTATTGGGAAAACTGAAATAGCAGCTACATCAGAGATGGAAAAAAGAAGTTTTTTTCCCGACTCAAAAACATTAGGATTCAGTATTGTATGGTCACTAGGACTAGGGTTGGTAATTTCTTACATTGTAAGTATTACACAAATTAACATAATCGGTTTTTGTATTAGTGCAGCTTTATTAATATTTGTGCAAATGGGATTTGAATTCCCTACAACACATCATATTACTTTAGTTGCAGGATATGCAACAATGGCTACTGGGAATATGTTTATAGGTGCTGCATTTGCAGTGATTGCATGTGTTGTTGGTGAAATTGTTGGAAGAACACTTAATAGCTGTTGTGATACGCATATAGATCCTCCAGCAACAACGATATTTTTGTGTAGCTTCGTTATATTTATATTCATGTAAATATTCTACATTTTGAAAGAGGAGAGTACAATGAAAAAATCAATTGGACTATTAGAATTTAAAAGTATTGCAAAGGGTATAGAAGCGACGGATCATATGTTAAAATCTGCAAATGTTGAACTGGTTTTATCATCGCCCTTATGCCCTGGGAAATATATCACAATATTATGTGGAGATGTGGGAGCTGTTAAGAATGCTGTAAAAACTGGAGAACATATTGGAGGGAACTTTATAATAGATAGTTATGTCATAGCGAATGTGCATGAAGATATATTTCCTGCACTTACAGCTACTACAAATATTGAAAGAATTTCTTCCTTAGGGATTATTGAAACAATGTCTGCCATCACATCTATTATGGCAGGAGATATTGCACTAAAGGCTGCCAATGTACAATTGTTAGAAATAAGGGTAGCGAGAGGCCTTGGCGGAAAAGGGTTTATACTACTTACAGGAGAAATCGGTGCTGTTAAATCAGCAGTAAAGACTTGTGAGCATAAATTAGAAGAAACTGGAGATATCATTAGTACGGTGGTTATCGCATCACCAAGTGCAGATTTGATTCCTAAACTTTTATAAATAATATAGAATGGAAGATTATAATGAAAAAAGTAAAAAATGGATAGAAAATTGTAAAAAAAAAGGTTTTCCTTAGTTTTTATAGAATTAAAGATAGTAAATAGTTCTATCTTTCGTAAGATACTCATCAAAAGAGCAGAATGTTGAGGAGTACGATTGAGAACTTTTAAGGGAGGGATTTTATGTTAAAGAAGGAAACCTTAGATTTCTCAAAAATAAGATTATCTGAAATTATTGATTTAGATTTTCTCCAACGATTTCAGGATGATTTTGCAGAATCGGTAGGGGTAGCAAGCATATCAGTAGATATGGAAGGAAACCCAATATCTCAACCGAGCAATTTTAGAAAATTTTGCATGGATCTTACAAGAAAAAGCAGTGAAGGACTTAGGAGATGTAAAGAATGTGATGTAAGCGGCGGAAAAATATCAGCAGATACAGGAAAACCTTATATATATGGGTGCCATGCTGGATTGGTAGATTTTGCAGCGCCGATCATTGTAGAGGGAAGACAGATTGGCGCTATCCTTGGAGGACAGGTTTTAACAGAAAAACCGGATTTAGAGAAAATAAGAAGAATTGCATTTGAATTAGAAATAGATCCCAATATATATGTTGAAGCGCTTGAGGAAGTAGAAATTTTAAGCAAAAGAAAGGTTGAAAAAGCAGCCGACTTACTTTTTTTAGTTGCAAATACTATTTCACAGATGGGGTATAATCGATTGAGAATAAAAAAGGCTACAGAAGATTTGGATGAAAATATTCATCAGATTGTCAAAGCAATCGATGAGATGGCAGGATCGTCTGTACAGGTTACAGAAAACCAAAATGATTTGAATAATGAAATACAAACAATTAATACAGTATCAAGAGAAATTAATAATTTTCTTGATTTTATAAAGAAAATATCTAACAGAACAAAATTATTAGGATTAAATGCTTCTATCGAAGCAGCTAGAGCAGGACATGTAGGGGTTGGGTTTGGTGTTGTTGCAAAAGAAATTCAAAAGTTAGCAGATGAGTCTAAGGAAACTGTAGATAAAATAAATGATTTTACTGAAAATATTATAAAAACTGTAGACGGTACTGTTGAAAAAGGAAAAGAATCTCTTATAGGGGTAGAACAACAAGTTGCAGCAATACAGGAAATTAATGCAAATATACAAGCGTTGGCTTTTACAGTTGAAAACATGGTAGATTTAATTGTATGATGTTGCAATAGAATTAAAGGGAGGAAATTTTTATGGCAAAAATTATTATGTCTCCAAGTAAATACATACAGGGAAATGGTGAGCTGAAAAAACTCTATGCACACACTGCTAATTTAGGAACAACTTTTCTTGTTTTAGCCACAGAAGGTGGAATGAAAAGAATAAAGCATATCGTAGAAGAAAGTTTTAAAGATCAAAGTAAAAAATTAGTTTTTGAAATATTCAATAAGGAATGTTCAAAAGAAGAAATCAACAGATTAATTGAAATCTGTAAATCAAATGGGTGTGATGCAGTCATTGGTATTGGTGGAGGAAAATTATTAGATACAGCAAAAGCAGTTTCTTATTATGAAAAAATGCCAGTGGTGATTGTGCCTACGATTGCATCTACAGACGCGCCATGTAGTGCATTATCTGTTTTATATACACCAGAAGGTGTTTTTGATCAATATCTAGTACTTCCTAAAAACCCGGAAATGGTATTAATGGATACAGATATTATTGCAAAAGCACCTGCAAGATTATTGGTAGCAGGTATGGGAGATGCTTTAGCAACCTATTTTGAAGCAAGAGCGTGTGATATTTCTAAGGCTACAAACATGGCGGGACTTCTTCCTGCAAAATCAGCTTATGCATTAGCACAGCTTTGCTATGAAACGCTTTTAGAAGAGGGTCTAAAAGCAAAATTGGCACTTGAAAATAAAGTGGTAACGCCTGCTGTTGAAAATATTATAGAAGCCAATACTTATTTAAGTGGGATAGGTTTCGAAAGTGGGGGACTTGCTGCCGCCCATGCGATTCATAATGGATTTACAGTACTTAAAGAGTGTCATCACTTATATCATGGAGAAAAAGTTGCTTTCGGAACACTTGTGCAACTTGTAATGGAAAACTGTTCTATGGAAGAAATAGAAGAAGTGATTCAATTCTGCAAATCTATAGAGCTTCCAATAACTTTAGGACAAATGGGTGTAAAAGAAGTTAAACCTAAAGAAATAATGGAGGTTGCAAAAGCTTCATGTGCTGAAGGTGAAACGATCTATAATATGCCATTTGAAGTTACAGCAGAAAGTGTTTATGCAGCTATTTTAACAGCAGATGCAATAGGAAAAAGATATTTATAATATAAAAAAGTTGAGAGCAAGCCGTTTTGTGTTAGCGCTCAACTTTTTTATTTAGCAAGAAATGATAGACTTTATGATTCCCACCTTAAATCTTTCCCATAAAACCGATGCTTCGTAAAGGAACCTACAATGCGTGAAAAAATCCGATCACTATAGGTGTTTGCAAGTTCATCGGGAGATAGATTGGTAGAGATAATAATTTTTTTGTTTTGAATGAGTCTTGTATTGATGATATTAAAAAACTCTGTATTTGTAAAAGTATTGGTAAGCTCTGTACCTAAGTCATCAATAATCAATAAATCACTATCAAATAGAAGATGATAGACTTCTTCTGTATCACTCGTTCTTTTTTTATTAAATTTATAGTCTTCTAGGATTTCTAAAATCTTAAAGGCTGTTTGATACACAACAATTTTTCCTTTATCTAATAAGGATTTGGCAATGCAATTGCACAAAAATGTTTTTCCGAGTCCAGTTGTTCCATAAAACAGAAGATTTTCAGTAGGTCTTGCATTAAAGTTTATAACAAACCCTTCAGAGACATTTAAGATATGGAGCATATTCTGTCGAGGGGTTAAATGTTCATCTTCAAAGGGTTGATCTGAAAAGAGTTCAATATTAAAGTTGTGAAAATTTTCTTTTTTCAATATTTTGTTCAGATTGGACATGGCATAAGTGCGGTTGATTATTTTTTGTTTAAAGCAGTTGCATTTTTTTCCTGAATTTACAAATCCAGTATCTTTACAATTAGAACATTGATAATTTAGATGTAGATAATGGATAGGAACATTGTTTTCTGTAAGCAAAATAGCTTTTTCTTGTTTGAGCCGTTCCATCTTTTTATGGATATTAGATACAGCATCCTCATAATTTGATGTATTTCCCAATATGGCTTTTGATATCAATATACCTGTTTTTCCTATTTCTGTATCAATTTCTTTTATCTTAGGAATCACTTCATAAACTTCTGATTTTCTTTTATCTAATTGTTTTTTTTCAAAGTCTCTTGATTTTTCATATTCTAAGAGGATTTCTTTTATATATTTCTTATGCAACCTAGACACCTACCTTATTTGTTCTTTCTAAATAATTTTTCTAACTCATCTTTTGAGTATTTAGCGGTTCTTTGCTCAAAATTATGAAATCTTGTAGTGGCTGACTTCGTTTGCTTTTGAGGGGCTGCTTTTTTTGTTTTTTCTTTATTTTCTACATCCTCGACAGATTGAATGTTGTCATTTTTCCAGGCATTTAAGATACTATGAATATAGTTGATGTTTGGGTTGGATGTTTTTTTTGAATTTTCACAGGCCTTTAATATCATATCTATACTAAAATTCCATTCATTAATCCATGTATCGATACTCTTTTTTTCCGCTTCAGAAGGCTCTCTGAAATGAAAACCTAAGGCTTTAAATATTTTTCTATATTGTATATAACGAACATCTGTTTTTTCTAGATAATCATCCAACTTGTCCATCGTTGTAATGCCATGATCATACCAGTTTCTGATAATAGCACCTATATATTTTATATTTTTTATTTTTTTCTGTTCTATAGCATACATAAAAGCGCGGACAATAAGATCTGGATCCATATTATAATTATAAATCCATTCAAGGATTTCCATCATTTGATTCGGAACTAAACTTCTTCTGATAAGTTGGTTAATATGATAAAACATTTCTTTTATTTCAGGAACCTTATTTGCTTCAATAAGATCGGTTGGAGAACAGCTATAGGTGCTAGACGTCTCTTCATCTTCATTAGAAACATTTAGGACCTTGAAATTATTATGGATATATAATTGTTTTAAACTTAAGAACTCAACTGTGTACTTTGTCTTGTCCTCTGGATCGATAAAATGTTTTTTGACAATCCCCTTTTGCTCCCAAAAATCCCATGCATCGAAAACATCAGATAAGGGGATCATGAGATGCTTAGCGATTGTTTGATGATCTACAGAAAGGGACACATCTTTATCATTTGCATATTTATAACCTAACAAATACACCTTTACATAGGTACCATTGGCCATAGGCATAAAATCATTTATAAATATATTTTCTATAGGGGTATCCCCTAGATCAAAATCTTCAGTTTGCTTAATAAAATGCAAAGCTTTCCCTCCCTAATACTTTCATGAGTCTATTATATCATAATTGATGGGTTAAGTTTAGAAGGGCTTAAAAATATGTACATATTAGGAAGAATGAAAAATATAGATAGTATAAGCAGATAAATTAGGGCGAAGGAGGTGCATGTTTTGATAAAGATTTGTTCTAGAAGAAAAATATTGGTGATTACAATTGTAAGTTGTATTTTAACATTATCTGTTATTGGTGCAAAGCTAAGGGTGATTGAAACTGTGCAGACTGTATTGCAGGGAGAAAAATTAGAAAAATCTAACAGGATGAATGTCTATAATATTGCTGCAGATTTTGATCCCGTAGAAAGAATTATAACAGCAAAGGAAAAGATAACATATAGAAACGATGAAAATATTTCATTTAATGCATTATATTTTCATTTATATCCAAATGCATTTAAGCATGAAGATACAACACCTTTTGAAAAAAATGAAATGGAGCATGCTTATCCAAAAGGATTTGAGCCAGGATATATTGATATTCATTCTATACAAGAAAATGGTGAAGCGTTAAATTATGTGGTTATGGGCATAGGCGAGAGTATTTTGAAAGTTCATTTAAATAAGTCGTTAGAGCCAGGAAAGAAAATAGATTTAAATATAGATTTCTCTGTAAAGGTTCCCCCATCCTGTGGACGATTTGGATATGGAGAGAATACGATCAACATTGCAAATTGGTATCCAATCCTTTCTGTATTCGATTGGAAAGGGTGGAATTTAGATCCTTACTATGCCATTGGTGATCCGTTTTACAGTGATGTGGCAAATTATAGAGTAGAGATTTTAATGCCACAGGAATATATTCTTGCCTATTCAGGAGATTGTATTAAGAAAGAAAGCATAGAAGGGAAAATAAGATGGACAATAGAAGGGGAGAAAATAAGAGATTTTGCTATGATTGCTAGTGACAAATTTAAAATGGTAGATGGTGAAATAGATGGAATAAAGATACATTCTTATTATTTTGATGGTCAATTTGGAGATTTGGCATTAGATACGGCAAAAGATTCTATAAAAATATTTAGCAATCTATATGGAAAATATCCATATAAACAATTTTCTGTTGTTGCTTCAGATTTTTTTATTGGTGGTATGGAATATCCTAATTTGGTTTTTATTGATCAATCCTTGTATAAAGAAGAAAATAAACAAATCTTAGAGTATGTCATTGCTCATGAAGCAGCACACCAGTGGTGGTACGGTATTGTAGGAAATGATGAAGTTAACGAACCGTGGCTAGATGAAGCGTTGACAGAGTATTCAACATTACTATATTATGAAAAAAAATATAATGCTGAAACAAGAGATGAAATCTATAAGAATCTGATTCTAAGATACTATAACGCTTATATAGAGGGGAAAAATCTTAAAGAATATCACGTTTGCAGGAGCATTAATAAGTTCGAAGATTCACAAGAATATCAAGTGTTAGTCTATTATAGAGGTGCTATGTTTATAAAAGATTTAAGAAAACAATTAGGGGATGAACTTTTCTTTCAAGCAATGAAGGTTTATTTTGACAAGTATAAGTATAAGAATGCAAATACAGAAGATTTCATCCATGTATGTGAGAAAGTAGCCAATAGAGATTTGAGAGGAAGCTTTAAGCAATGGCTGAGGTATGAAAAGGAATAATATCCAATATTATACACAAACTATAAAGAGATGAAAAATTGCTAATTCCAAACGAAGGTTGATAGATTTTGAAAGTATGATATAATAGAAAAGCTAGAAGGCATATAAAGAATTCGAGACTTTAATAATAAAAAATTATCATACGAGAAAGATCGAAATAGGAAGGGAGCCTCAAAAGATGAAAGCAGATGGATCGCTTGAGGAGATAAAAAAAGGGTTTTTTAAATATTATGAAAAACTAAATAAAGATGGTAAAGGTAAAATATATATAGGATTGATTGCAGCAGTAATTTTAATAGGAATAAGCACCTTTGCATATAGTTATCAAGCAGCCTATACTGTAAAAATAGATAATACAGTTGTGGGGATCGTAAGAGATAAAGAAGACTTTACAAATATTGTGGAAAGTATGCAAAAAAGATTGCGTGCCAAATATAATACGGATGTTCTATTTCATGATGCAATAGATTTTGAGAGAACAAGGGCAACGGATGAAGAATTATCAAAACCCGCACAAATCGGAAAGATCCTACAGAAAAAGCTGAACATTAAAGTAAAAGGATATGGCATTAAAGCAGATAAAAAAATAATTACGGCAGTAACTACAAAAGCAGAAGCGAATAAAGTTTTAGAAGAAATAAAAAAGAATTACATAGACGAAGAAAAAAACTTTGAAAAGATTTATTTTGTTGAGAATGTAGTTGTAGAGGAAGTGGAAGAAGATATCAACAACCTAAAAATAGAGCAGGATGCAGTGAAAATTATTTTACAAGGAACAGAAGAAGAAAAAATTCATGAAGTGCAACAAGGGGAAAGCTTTTGGACGATTGCAAAGAAATATAAATTAAATGTAGATGATTTGCTAAAAGCAAATCCAGATGTAAGTCCTGATAAATTGCAAATTGATCAAAAGATTAGCCTTGTTGTACCGAAACCACTTTTGACCGTTGCAACGGTTGAAAAAGTAAACTATGAAGAAAAAATTCCTTATGAAATAGAGTTTGAAGAAACATCTGCTTTATATAAAGGTGAAAAGAAGATCAAGGTAAACGGAAAAGATGGGCAAAGGGAAATACTAGCAGAAGTAGTAAAATACAATGGTATTGAATTTTCAAAAAACATTCTAGAAGAATCAATCATTGAAAATCCTACAAAGCAGGTTGTATTAAAGGGAACAAAGAATCCGCCACCAAAGAAGGGAACAGGAACACTTGACAACCCAACAAGAGGAAGGCTTTCTTCTAGGTTTGGATGGCGATGGGGAAGAAAGCATACAGGAATAGACCTTGCTGGACCAATAGGAACACCTATAAAAGCAGCAGATGGAGGAAAAATAATCTTCTCAGGCTATAAAAATGGATATGGAAAATGTTTGATTATTGATCATGGCGCGAATACACAGACTTATTATGCACATTGTAGTAAGCTTTTGGTATCAAAAGGACAGAATGTATTTAAAGGACAAAAGATTGCTGAGGTAGGAAATACAGGTAGAAGTACAGGACCTCATCTCCATTTTGAAGTAAGAAAAAATGGTGTACCTGTAAATCCATTGAATTATGTAAGATACTAAAAAAGAAAAAAAGCCTAGCCTGAAGCTAGGCTTTTTTATTTTACAGGAACAATAAGAGAAGCGGTAATAGACTAGGATCTAAAAGATTACTTAGAAAAGACCAATCCTTTTTAGGTCTATTACTGTTATTAGGTCTGTTTGGGCGTCTAGGTCTTCTTGGAGGAAGTGAAACATTATTGTCGTCATCTTTATTATGATCATCCGGTCTTGGAACAGTTTCATCACCTATATCTAATACGCCTTTTATATTTAGAATACCAGCACCTTCTGTATATATACTGTCACCAATATTTATAGCAGTATTAGATAACCTTGTGTTTACGGCTAATGGAGATAGGTTAGGTTCTTTTTGATAAAGTAAAGCCGCTGTTCCTGAAACCATAGGGGTAGCCATAGAAGTACCAGAATGGCTTACGTAAGCAGCGTGCCCTTTGTTAGATAAAGACATAATATCTACGCCAGGTGCGACTACGTTTGGCTTAGCTAGCCCAGCAGGGGTTGGACCTCGACTTGAAAAATCAGCTACAAAATCATCTTCATAAGAGGTGGTACGGTTATCATCTACTGCACCAACAGTAATAACGGATGGACTAATCCCAGGGCTTGTAATAGAACGAGGATTAGGGCCATTATTCCCTGCCGCGACGATTACGGTTAATCCATTCTTTACTGCTTCAGCAGCACCTTTTGCTAATGGGTCTTCTCGATAAGTTTTATCGGCTGGAGAACCCAAAGACATATTTACAATCTTTATATTGTACTTATCTTTGTTATCAATCACCCACTGAAGTCCTGCAAGTATATCAGATGTAGATCCACTACCTGTTTCGTCTAAAACCTTTACACCAATAATATTTGCATCTGGTGCAATGCCCTTATATTTTCGATTTGCATAGCCATTTCCAGCAGCGATTCCTGCAACATGGGTTCCATGACCATCATCATCATAAGGATATGTTTTATTATTTACAAAATCTTTAAAGGCGATGATTCTGTTCGCTGGTTTTACTAAATCATCATGAGGATACACGCCTGTATCTAGTACGGCAATCCCTACGTCTTTACCAGTATAACCTATGTCATGTACTAAATGGCCAGCTACAGCTAATGAAGCGTTATCCATACATTTAAATACTTT
Organism: Marinisporobacter balticus; assembly: GCF_004345705.1. Lineage (GTDB taxonomy): Bacteria > Bacillota > Clostridia > Peptostreptococcales > Thermotaleaceae > Marinisporobacter > Marinisporobacter balticus. The sequence goes on along the minus strand of NZ_SLWV01000005.1, from coordinate 41,499 downwards.
TGCATCGTGATTTATAAATTGAATCATGTTGTGGGCTGCGACATGATCAATTTCCTTTGCAGGTATGTCTGCTACGATGGCATTGATGAGTGGGATATGGTATTTTATTTTTCCACCAGCATCAAGGATACAATCTTTGATATGATCACAAGTGCCGTTACTATATATGATAGCTGGAATATATTCTTTTGTTCCTGCAGACATTCGCGCTACTACTACGGGATGAACGAACTGGGCTCTAACTTTTCTTATATTCATCATGCTCACTCCATATAATCTATTTTCACTATCAATGTATGCCAAAGATAAAAGAAGTGTTCATCAAAGTAAGAAGATTTTGAAGAGGAAGCAGCAGATCGAGAGAATGTTTAAAAAAATTGAAATAATGTTTAGAAAATTTAAAAAATATTGTTTAAATAAACATTTTTTAAAACATTGAATGATATATATAATTGATATTATGAATATAAATTCAAATAGGGAGGGGAATATTTATGGTAAAAGAAAACAATATAAAGGAGAAGAAACCTACATTTGGCGGGGCAATTTTTGTAATTGGATTTCTTTGTGTGGCGATGTATGTACAGATTTTTGTTTTGCATCAAAATTGGGTAACACATATTACCTTGATTTTAGCATCAGTAGTAGCGTCTATTGTAGCGCTTAGGTATGGATTTACCTGGGATGACATACAAGAAGGGATTTTATACGGATGTAACATAGCCATGGTACCTATGCTTATATTAATGTTAGTGGGTGTATTGATTGCAACATGGATTCCAGCAGGAACAATACCAACATTAATTTATTATGGACTAAAGATCTTATCACCATCTATTTTTCTTGTTACGGTAGCTTTTGTATGTTCAATTGCTTCTATTTCTACAGGGAGTAGTTGGACAACGGGCGCAACTTTTGGAGTGGCATTTATGGGAATAGGTATGGGACTTAACATTCCTCCTGCAATTACAGCTGGCGCAGTTGTTTCTGGATCAATATTTGGAGACAAGATGTCCCCTCTTTCTGATTCGACAAATTTAGCGGCAGGTGTTGCAGAAGCAAATTTATTTGATCATATTAGAAGCATGGTTTATACTACAGGTCCAGCATTTATACTTTCGCTTATTATTTATGGTGTGATTGGTATGAAGTTTAAAAGTGGTAGTATTGATACGAGTCAGATCAATATTATTTTAAGTGGATTAGAGAGTAATTATTGGATTAGTCCGGTCACTTTAATTCCACCCATTATAGTAGTAATTTTGGCAATAAAAAAATTCTCGGGACTTGCTGTTATGGTAATTGCTTCAATTTTAGGCGCAGCATTTGCAATGGCTTTCCAAGGATATGGTTTTGGGGAAATGTTTTCTTTTATGAATGATGGTTTTGCTTCAGCGACTGGCATTAAAGAAATCGATGCGTTGCTTAGTCGTGGTGGATTACAGAGCATGATGTGGACCATATCATTAGGATTTATTGCCTTAAGTATGGGAGGAATATTAGAAAAAACAAGAATGCTTGAAGTATTATTAGAAAAAATTTCTCATATTGTAAGTAATACTGGAGGATTGATTACAACACATGTTTTATCTAGTATTGTAGTAAATCTTTTCTCTGCTAGTCAATATATGGCGCTTATTATACCAGGTAGAATGTTAGTGCCTGCTTATAAAAAACAAAAGTTATTACCACAAGTTTGTTCTAGAACCTGTGAGGATTCAGCGACAGTAACATCGCCTCTTGTACCTTGGGGGTTGTGTGGTGTATATTTTACAGGTGTATTAGGAGTAGCAACGGTTGAATATATGCCTTATGTATTTCTAGCATTCTTAACACCTATAATAGCTATTATCTATGGTTTCACAGGGAAATTTATGTTTAAAGAAGGAGATATCCCATCAATGAATACATATAGTAATGAAGAGGCAAAAACAAATCAATCGACATAAGAAAGTATGCAAGGAGTGAAAATGATGAACAAAAAATTACAAAATTATATTAATCGCGATAGAACCACTGAATTATTAACAAAACTTATAGAAATTCATAGTCCTTATTTTCATGAAGAAGAAATAATGAAGTTTACCTATGCGTGGTTAGAAGAAAGAGATTTGAAGCCAGCGTTTCATAGATATGAGGAAAACAAGGTTACAAAATTTAAAGGAACAAACGTTATTGGAAGCATAAAAGGAAGAGAAAAAGGACCTTGCATTTTATTAAATGGACATCTAGATACAGTAAACATTTGTGAAGGATGGGAAAAAGATCCTTTAAAAGCAACGATAGAAGGAGACCGACTCTATGGGCTTGGAGCATTAGATATGAAGTCTGGTGTTGTAGCTTTATTATTGGCCATTGAAGCGTTTAAAAATATTGTAGAAGATTTTAACGGAGAAATTCTTTATTCTTTTGTTTCAGATGAAGAAGGACCATATGGCTTAGGAACAAATGCGCTTATTGAAGATGGAATTGTTAAAGATATTGATGCAGCGATTGTGACAGAGCCAAGTAGTGGATTTTGCAATATAGATTTTCCATGTTTGTGTCTAGGTGCGAGAGGCGGATATAATTATACCGTTGAATTCAAAGGAAAAGCTGCCCATGCAGCAAATCCTGAAATGGGAAATAGTGCGATTGTTGATTGTGCTAAGGTTATGTTAGAATTGAAAGAATCTGATATGATAGAGGACCCTGAATTAGGAAAAGGTTCTATATGTATTATAGAATCAGGCGGGGGAGGTCAAGCTTGCAGTGTAGCAGATACAGCATTCTTTACTGTTTTTAGACATATAGTAATGGGTGAGGATAAAGAATATATAAAGAAAGAATTGTATGAAGCGGTGAAAAGAGCAAATATCAAATCAGAGGTGAAAATAAAATTTAGAGATGCACCGAGTGACGAAAGTCAGGGATTTCAGCCTTATATTGTGAACAAAGAAAATGCTTATGTGGATATGATTTTAGGAAGTGTGCATAAAATCTGTAATAGAAAACCAGAAATATCATATTTTTCTAGCATTGGAGATTTTAATTATCTAGGGGCGAGATTAAAGGTACCAACTTTTGTATTTGGTCCTAATGGGGCTAATTATCATACAGCAAATGAATATGTAGAAATAGATACGGTTGTCAAGACAGCGAACATTGTATATGAATTTTTAGTAAATGCGCTTACAGTGAATTAGGATAATTAAACCTCCATCCTTAAATATAAGGTATAGGGGGTTTAATTTTGGCAATTTAGAATTGCATTTCTATTTTAAAGAATGTTACAATAAAAGCAATGCGTGAAATACATAATTAGAATAGAGTCGTGGAAGAAGGATGGTATATGATAGTAAAAATTGATTTGCTTTTATATAATGGAAATATCATAACGTTAGAAGATAAATGTATGGTAGATTGGGTTGTTATAAAAGATGGAAAAGTTTTTGATTTAGGCATTGGAGAAGAGTATGAAAAGTATTTGGAACAATCCATAGAAGTTATTGATTTAAAAGGGAAGACTTTGGTTCCAGGATTTTATGATAGTCATGTACATTTGGTGCAAACAGGATTGAATATTTTAAGTTTGGATTTAAGCAGGGCAAATAGTATTGAGGAGATATTAAAACTTATAGAAGAAGAAACGACAAAGATACCAAAGGGAGAATTTATTAGAGCAATACGATTAGATGAGTCTAAGATCAAAGAAAAAAGATTGCCAAATAGATATGAACTTGATGTATGTGCACCGAATCATCCTGTCTGGATTAGCAGAGTAGAATATCATACGAGTATCGTTAATTCATTAGCTTTGCATATGCTAAAAATCCCCTACAATACAGATGGCATTATAAGAAATAAAAATCAGACCCCTTCAGGGGTTTTGACAGGAAGAGCAAATGTTATTGTAAGAAGACAAATTTTAAACAGGTTTTCCAATAGAATGAGATTAAAAGGTATAAATAAGGCATTAGAAAATGCAATAAGAAAGGGTGTTACTTCTTTGAATGCAATGGAAGGGGGGTTTACCTTTCACGCTAAGGATGCTGAAGTTGTTTATGAAAACGAAGGGAGCTTTCCTATCGATGTTACTCTTTTTTATCAAACGGTAAATGTAAATAAAGTTTTAGATAAAGGATTAAAAAGAATAGGTGGAGAAATATTTTTAGACGGATCATTCGGTTCTAGGACAGCTGCTTTGTTAGAACCCTATTCAGATGATTTATCTACAAATGGGAAACTTTATTTTTCACAAGATGAAATAAATGGCTTTATTTTAAAAACTTATGAAAATAATTTACAAGTTAGTACACATGCTATTGGCGAGCGGGCGATCGAACAAATTTTAAAAGCCCATGAATATGCACAAAGTATTTATCCAAGAAAAGATCATAGAAATAGAATTGAACATTGTGAGCTACCGAGTATTGAACATATAAAAAGGGCTAAAAATTTAGGATTGATTTTATCTATGCAACCTGCATATGAATATTATTGGGGAAGTCCAGGACAGATGTATGATAAAAGATTAGGAGAACAACGAAGAAAAAGAGCAAATCCTTTTAAAACTATTTTAGATGAAGGTGTAATTATAGCTGGAGGTTCTGAGAGTGATGTAACTGAAATAAATCCATTGCTTGGAATTCATACAGCAGTGAATCATCCAGTTTTAGAGCATCGTATTTGTCCAATGGATGCACTGAAGATGTTTACAATAATTGGTGCATATGCTGTATTTGAAGAGCGTTTAAAAGGAAGTATTAAGAAGGGTAAATATGCGGATCTTGTGATTTTGAGTGATGATCCTTTAAAAATAGATCATCAAAAGATAAAAGATATTCATGTACTCGCTACAATAAAAGAGGGTAATGTTTTGTATGAAAGTCATATTAGAGATTAGATGTAGAGGGTGATAATAATTGGCGAAACTAGAAATATATGTACTTGGCAATTTGAAAATAGATTGGGAAAATAAGCATATATTAGAAAAGTTAAGCGATAAAGCGATTGGACTTTTCTGTTATTTAGCTGTAAATAAGGGAAAGAAGTTGAGTCGAGATAAATTAGCAGCATATTTTTGGGATTCAAGCAATATAAATTCTGCTCGCTACAATCTAAGATATAACCTTTGGACGCTCAGAAAAGTGATAAAACAAGATGAAAATGGAAAAGACATTCTGCTTAGCAAGAAAGATATTTGTATGATTAATCCAGAAGCAAATTTTTATATGGACATCTTTGAAATAAATGATATTTTTAATCAGATAGATGAAAAAAATCTGCATCGTTATAAGGGGAATTTGGAAAGGTTAAAGAAGCTTTATAAAGGTGAATTTCTTGAAGGCTTTTATTTGAAAAAAAGCATAGAGTTTAATGATTGGGTATTTTATGAAAGAGAAAAATTTCAAAGAAAATATATTGATATATTGTACAAGCTAACTTATTTATATGAAGCAAATGCTGAATATGATAAAGCAATTAATTTATTAGAAGAAATGATTATGATCAATCCGCTAAAAGAAGAGATTTATGTACAATTAATAAAGGTTTATATAAAAATAGGAGATAGAAAAGCCGCTTTAAATCAATATGAAAGATGTTGTACAATCCTAAGAGAAGAACTAAATATTGGACCTATGGAACATACTAAAAAACTTTATGAGAAAATAAAAGAGACAAACGTAGAATTTAATAAATTTAATACTTTAGAAGAAAAATTAATTGAACATAAAATAAATACAAACTTTCAAATTATTCTTTATTCAAAGGAGAAGTTTAAAAGAATAAGAGAAAGTTTAAGCAAAGAAAAGGAAAAGACGATCATAAATAACCCTTGTTATCCGCTAAATAATATAGAGTATTATTGGATTTCAAATTTAGTGGAGAAAATTATTTTTCGTTATCATAAAAAAGATTTAAAACAACTAGAAGATTATTATTGGCAGGATATTTTAAGAATACAGTCAGGGGTATTGCGTATTGATGAAAATTTAGTGGTAAAAGATTATTTAAGTGTAAAAACAGAAAAAAATAGAATTTTTAATGGAATAGAGCACTTAATAAATGAATTATTGAAAATTAGTTCTATTATTATTTTAATTGAAGACTTTCATTACATGGATGCGGATTCATTTGAGTGTTTAAAGTATTATTTATTTAAAAATCAAAATATGCCAATAGAGATTATACTATGTGGCAATAAAAAAAATAAAAAAATTGAAGAATTGAAAAAATATATGAATATAACAGAGTGATATAAAATGTGAAACGATCAAATAAAAAGGAACAAATACAAGTCGTTTTTTTCAATCCGTATTGAATAACCAAAGGTGCCTAATATTACCAATGAGGTTTACATAATATCGTGTTATAATATTAATATATTTACATATAAACTTATAAAAGTCGAACTTGATTCAGTAGGGGTTTCCTATAGAATGCTAGGGAGACTTTATTTAGTGTGGATAAGATTTTCACTGGGGTAAGTGAGCATGTTATCAATACTAAATGAAATGGAGGGGATATACGTGAAAAGCCTATTAAATAGAAAAAGAAGTTTTGCTTTATTGATCATAGTTTTTATAATGCTTACTGGGGTAACATACTATAGAACATTAAAAGTTCATGCTTACCCTCTCTTGGCAAAGATGCAGCATGAATGGATCCTTTATAAAACAAAGGATTATCCTGTAAAAGAAACAGAACATTTCCGAATAAGATATGATATAGAAGATAAAGAAATTATAGATCTTGTAGCGAAAGCTTCTGAACAATACTATATAGAAGTATGTAAAATGTTTGATTATTATCCAAAGAATAAAACAACCGTTATTGTTTACAACAATCCAGATAAACTAATGGAAAATGCATCGCTTAAGCAAGAGAAGCCACCTATGGGAGTATACTTTGCTTCAACGATTCAAATACTATCTCCCAGATTATGGATTACTGAAAATGAACATATAGAAGACATTTTTATGAATGAAGGGCCAATGGTTCATGAATTTACACATGTATTGGTAGATGATTTAGCCAATGGAAACTATCCGCTGTGGCTTACAGAAGGAATCGCCCTTTATCAAGAATACATGCAAACAGGATATGTTTGGGGAGAAGAATTGTCATTTGAAGGAAATCCCTATACAGTCAAAGAGCTTACCAAAAGTTTTCATGAATTAGATCAAATGCTAGCTTATAAACGTTCTTTTGAGATTGTAAAAGAAATGGTAGAGACGCAAGGCTTTGATTATATAAATGGGCTTTTAAGTGACTTAGGAGAAGGAAAAAGCATAGCTACGGATAGTAAAGAAGTGTTTGAGATGGACATACAATAAATTTATGAAAAATGTTTATAGGAACTGCTTATACAAGCAGTTCCTATAAATGTAATATATGCATATTATTTTGTTATATACAAATAACTTCAAATTTTATATGATATAATCATAAAAGAGATAGCCAATACAATGATGAGGTGAAAGGTGTATGGGTAGAAAAGTATTAGTGGTAGACGATGAAAGATCAATTTCGGAAATATTAAAGTTTAACTTGGAGAAAGAAGGATATGAAGTAAGTGTAGCCTCTGATGGAGAAGAGGCAGTACAAAAGGCCTATCAAGTTGAACCAGAGATCATTTTACTAGATGTCATGCTACCCAAAATGGATGGATTTCAAGTATGTAAAAAAATAAGAGAAAATTTTAATATGCCGATTATTATGCTTACAGCAAAGGAAGAAGAAGTAGATAAAATATTAGGATTAGAACTAGGGGCAGATGACTATATAACAAAACCCTTTAGCATGAGAGAACTTTTAGCAAGGGTAAAAGCAAACATTAGAAGAGTGGTAACAAATAATACAAATAATAAGAACACGGTCATTTGCTCTGGAGAATTAAATATTGACTTGAATAAATATGAAGTAAAAAAGAGAGATACAGTCATTGAGTTAACTTTAAGAGAATTTGAACTGTTAAAGTATTTAGCTACACAAGAAAACCAGGTCTTTACAAGAGAGCAATTATTAGAAGAAGTATGGGGATATGAATATTATGGGGATATCAGAACAGTGGATGTAACTGTGAGAAGATTAAGAGAAAAAATTGAAGATCATTCAAGTAACCCGAAATATGTCCTAACCAAAAGAGGTGTAGGATACTACTTCAGAAAGGTTTAGTATGTTTAAGAGTATAAGATGGAAATTTATTACTATATACTTCGTACCCGTATATATTGCGATGATTATTGTGGGGGTATTTATTATTCAGGCGTTTCAAGATTACTATTTGGATATGGTGAGTGAGAATCTTACAAACCTAGGGAGACGCGAAGTGCTTATTCAAACCATCGCAAAATTTCAAAATTTAAGCAATAGCAAAGAAGAGATCCAAAAAAATATAAATCAATGGCCTACGGGATTAAAAGAAGAAATATTTATTATAAATAGAGATTTTAAAATTATTGCGAGAAGTAAAAACAGTGGGACCAACGATAATGCGATAGAGGTATTAGATTATACATTACTAACGAAGGCAAGGAATGGAGAAGAGCGTGAAAAAGATATTAGTATCAACAGCAATATGCGGCAAATCACTACAAAAAATATGGCTTTTCCAATAAAAAATGAGCAGAATATCATAAAGGGAATTTTGTATATTCGAGCAGATTTATCGGATATATATAAAACATTAGATAAGTCAAAATGGATATTGATACAAGCGACCCTTTTAGCCCTTGTTATAGCTGTGATTTTAGGTCTTTGGATTGCTAGAAGTATCACAGAACCTATTATAGATGTTACGGTGAAAGCTGCTAAAATGGCAAAGGGAGATTTTAATCAAGTGATTGAAGTGAAATCAGATGATGAGATTGGTCAATTAGCTGAAATGTTTAACTATGTAAGGGAGAAATTAAATATTACACTTTCAGAGATTTCTAGTGAAAAAAGTAAGCTAGAAACCATTTTAAGCTACATGGCAGATGGACTGATTGCTGTAAATAATGAAGGGAAAATTATTCATGCTAATCCTGCTGCTATGGCAATGCTTGACTTATCAGAAAAAGTTTTAAAAAGCATGCTTTATGATGATATGATTAAGGGTTTTAATGAGAAATTAACCCTTGGTTATATTGAGAAAAACACGAAAGATGGCATGGGTAGTGAAAATATTTCCTTTAGAGATTCCATACTGCATGTAAATTATGCGCCATTCAAGGATGAAAAAGGCGAAAAATCGGGAATTGTTATGGTAATCCAAGATATTACTGAAGGACAAAAGCTTGATAATATGAGAAAAGAATTTGTTGCAAATGTATCCCATGAATTAAAAACGCCCCTTACAAGTATTAAAAGTTATACAGAAACACTTCTTGATGGGGCTTTAGAACAAAGAGATGTAGCGACACATTTCTTAAATGTAGTAAAGAGTGAAGCAGATAGAATGGATCGATTGGTTCGGGATTTACTGCAACTCTCTAGACTAGACTATCAACGCGTGAATTGGAAAAATAAAGAAACAGATTTGGTCAAAATTATTGAAGATTCTGTTCTAAAAATAAGTATTAATGCAAAGAATAAAAAACAAAAGTTGAATTTTAAAACATTTGAAAAAAGTATTATAGGTTTTGCAGATCCAGATAAAATAGAACAAGTGATGATAAATGTATTGAGTAATGCGATAAAATATACACCAGAAGGTGGGAGTATCAATGTTGCTGTAGAAAAAGAAGAAAATACAGGAGTTTTTCGTATTATAGACAACGGTATGGGTATACCGGAGAAAGATATTCCAAGATTGTTTGAGCGATTTTATCGTGTGGATAAGGCGAGATCTAGAGAATTAGGGGGAACAGGATTGGGGCTTTCTATTGCGCAGCAGATTATAAAAGCACATGGAGGAACCATAAATATAAGAAGTAAAGAGGGAGAAGGCACAGAAGTAATGATGCGATTACCATTAAAAGGATAAGTGGTGTAATGTTATTTTAAAACGGGTGTAATATGTTTGTAACAAAAATAGGATATAATGTGGGTATTATAAAGGATAAGTGTATCAACTGGGAGGAATTATCATGAAAAAAAAGATCATTGCTAGTGCGTTAGTACTAGTAATACTAGGGACAGCCTCTGCATCTTTAAGTTATGCAGATTATAGACCATTCCCAAGTTATATATATTCTATAGATGCCAACAAAGAGCCAATAGAGATTATTAGTCCGAAAGAAGAGATTGTTGTTCAAGATAGTTTGCTCATTTCTGTGCAAATACAAGAGGGTATATCTGTTTCATTAAGTGTTTATAAAGAAGCTAAAGAAGAAGCATTGATATTCGGACCAGAAAAAGTAGATACAGGAGAAAGTTTAAATTTTTATAGTACGCAATTGAAAGATTTATCTCCAGGCAAATATAGGATTGTATTTGACATAGCGAAGCAAGATGGGAAAGAACAAAAGCCTATGATCAAATACTTTACAGTAAAAGATAAAAAAGAAGCGTTGAAGAAGACATTAGAGAACATTGAAGTTATAAACATAAGTGATGACATCCTACAAACAAATGATTATTAGGGTGTGTGTGCATGAAAAAATTTAGTAAAGAACAATTTAAAACATGGTTATTAGTAAGTCTTTTTATATTAAGTATTGCGTTAAATCAGCAATTATGGGAGCGTATTTCTTTGAAAAAAGTTATGCCTGATATAAGACAAATAGAAACGCTTGAAGTGGAAAGCAATATAGATATAAAAGATACAATTGTGGATATTTTAAACCCTCAAAGCTTTCGGATTAACTTTGGAGGCGGTCTCCATACAGTATTCTATTCTGATAATTATGGGCTATGGCAAGAAACCCTTAAAATATTTAAAAATGAATATTTTAAGAAGAAGGTTTTAATAGAGCGGATTGACAAAGATGCGTGGATGAAAGCAAGGGATTTTCGGTCAATAGAAATGAAATTTGGATATACTATGCCAGTAGAAATACTAAGAGAAGCAATAGAAGGGAAAACAGAAGGAATCTATGGCAAAATCCAGGGATTTGATCGCATTTTAGTTTCTCTAACGGGAGACAATTCTGTTTACATGGCAGATGGAGAAGAAAACTTTTATCTAGTCCAAGGGATAGATATGAAAAATAAGTTTTCTAAAATTATAATGGATATTGAAAAAAATGGCTATGATGCGTATTATGCATTTAAAGATTTATATGGTATAGACAATGAAGGATTAATGCCCATTGAGCGAAAAGATAATATCGAGGAAATGCAAGTTATTGAAGAAATCGATCCAATGGATGAAGTGCAAGTAGAAGATTTTGCAGGTGATTTTTTTGGAGAAAACCTTGATTTCATAAGAAAAATAAGAGAGACAAGTGGTGCGGTGACCTATCTATATGGATATGGACAAAAGGCTTTGAAAATTAATGATGTAGGTGTACTTCATTATGTAGAAGATATAGATAATCAAAAAGCTTCAAAAAATATTAAGGTTGAAGATGCTATGAAAGTTGCCCTTCTATTTGTAAGTGAACATGGGGGGTGGGCAAATACAGATGCTTATTTAAAGTCAATTAAACCAATTGAAAAAAACAATCAAAAAGGATATAAATTTTTCTTTGGATATAGATTAAATGGTGTGCCTGTCTATTGCAGTAGTGAAGCAGAGCAAAAAATAATTGATACACCTATTGAAGTAGATTTGCTAGGAGAACAAGTAATCTCTTATAAAAGACTCTTGAAGAAAGAAGAAATTGGCATAAAGTTTTTAGAGCGCAAAGAAGATGCGATGACTTTATCTGCACGACAAGTCATAGATATGAATTTTGAATTGATAAAAAATGATTTTTCAAGCAATATAAAAGAAAATAAAAAAATAAATAAACAAGAGATTTTAGAAAAAGTCTTAGGGCGCATGAAAGAGATAGATATTGGCTATTATGATAACCCTGTACAAGAACCAAATAAATTGATTTCTATGTGGATTATTAAAACAGATCAAGTGATTTATTATTTTGATGCCCATAATGGAAGAATACTCAGCAGATCGAAAATGTAACGGATGGTGAAGACTGTGGATTGGGGAAAGGCAAAAAATATTCTCATTATTGCCCTTGTGATTACCAATGTTTTTCTTATTTATAATATAGAAAAGGATATGTTTGAAAGTAATATCTCTTCCATGGTAAAAGAAGAGAATATACAAGATGTACTTATGATTTTAGAGGAAAACAATATAAAAGTAAAGGCAGAAGTGCCAAGAACGGTTTTGGAATTATCTGTATTAAATGTGGAATATGAAATTTATGAAGAAGAAAAATTAGAAAAAATATTTAATAAAGAAGAAGATACGCAGATTGATCTTTCTGTTATAAATAATAAAATTATTCGATATGAGAATGATAATGAGAACATGATCATTCAAGATTTAAACGAAAAAAAGGCAAAAGATGAAGCAGAAGCTTTTATAAGTAAATATGGATTTATGACAAATGATGTGGACTATTGGGAAACTACCCAAGACATAGATGGATATCATGTTTTATTCAAACAAAAATATCAAGATCGTTTTTTAGAATATAGTTATATGCAGGTAACTGTTAACAGGTTAGGCATTAAAAAATTTGAAAGAATGTGGTTAAAGCCATTGGATACGGATTCAAATAAAAAGGAAATTATTCCTGCTACAAAAGCCCTCCTTAAATGTATGTATTTTTTGAATACGTCAGATGAAGAAGTGGTGATTAAGGATGTGGCATTAGGATATTGGTTTGATCCATCCCATATAAGTCTTACCAATTCTGAAAACATAAAATCGGGTACAGCATTTCCGGCATGGCGTATTCTTTTAGAAGATGGACAAACAAAGTTTGTTGCAGCTTATGAGAATTACTAAAAAAGAAGGAATAATATAAAAAAAGTAGAAGATGATAAAAAAACCTTCTACTTTTATTTTTTTTACAATTATTTAAAATATATCCAAATTTTGATCTAGAAGTAGAAGGTTTTGAACTGAATCAAGTGTAAATTTTATAAATGTAAGTATTTTCTTATCATCAAAGGCTTATCAAACAATTATATTGGTGATATAATAAAACGAGGTTTATATATTATATAATGTGATCGATATCATTAAATTATAAATTTTGAATAGTAAGATGCAAAATATTTACTGAAAGGCTGGAAATATTATATGGGTAAACTTTTGATAGAAGGTGGATGTAAGCTCAAGGGGAAAATAAATGTAAGTGGATTTAAAAATGCTGCTGTAGCAATTATTCCTGCTACCATTTTAGCCGGAGATAAATGTATTATAGAAAATTTACCAAATATTGAAGATGTGCATGTACTAAAAAGAATATTAACGCAATTAGGTGGCAATGTATCCTTTGATCATGAACAGAAATTGATGAAAGCAGATACGAGTAAAATAGAAGATTGCTTTGCTTCTTATGAGATGGCAAAAGAGTTAAGAGCTTCTTATTATTTATTAGGGGCATCACTTGGAAGATTCAAAAAAGCAAGAGTGTCTTTTCCGGGAGGATGTAATATTGGATCAAGACCTATTGATCAGCATATAAAAGGGTTTGAAGCATTAGGTGCGAAGGTACAAATAGAGCATGGCATTATTCATGTTGAAGCAGAAGAGTTAAAAGGTGCAGAAATATACTTAGATGTGGCAAGTGTAGGTGCAACGATAAATATTATGATGGCGGCTTGTCGTGCAACCGGAAAAACCATTATAGAAAATGCTGCGAAAGAGCCTCATATTGTGGATGTAGCGAATTTTTTGAATGCTATGGGAGCAGATGTAAGAGGAGCAGGAACAGATGTGATTAAAATACATGGGGTAGATGAAATGCACGGATGTACTTATAGTGTAATTCCTGATCAAATAGAGGCAGGAACTTTTATGATTATGGCTGCTAGTACGGGTGGAGATGTGATTATTGATAACATCATTCCAAAACATCTTGAGCCTATTACAGCAAAATTGAGAGAAATGGGATTAGAAATTGAAGAATATGGAGAATCTTTAAGAGTTGTAGGCAAAGAAAAATTAAAAAAAGCCAATATAAAAACCCTAGTATATCCAGGATTTCCTACAGATTTACAACAACCGATCTCAGCACTTTTAACACAAGCAGAAGGGACAAGCATTATTACAGAGACGATATATGAAGGAAGATTTAAATATGTAGATGAATTAAAAAGAATGGGTGCACAGATTAAGGTGGAAGGAAACGTAGCTATTATTCAGGGAGTGGAAAGATTATCGGGAACAGAAGTTGCTGCTACAGATTTAAGAGCAGGTGCTGCTTTGGTGATTGCAGGTCTTATGGCCGACGGAGTAACACAAATAGATAATATCCATTACATAGATAGAGGCTATGAATCGATAGAAAAAAAGCTTTTAAGCTTAGGTGCAAAAATTAAAAGGGTTGAATAATAAGGCAGGTGTGTGAACCTGCCTTTTACTATTGCGGAGAATAAGATATAATAGGAGAAAAAGATATGGTAATAGGAAGGTATATATTAAAAAAATAATATGGATAACACGCATGTAAAATATTTATAAGAAGGGTTCGAAGAATAAAAAATTGAAAGCTATTTGTTGAAATTTAGTTTAAGAAATGAGTAGCTTTGATCCTATATATAAAGATAGAAATGAAAAAAAACAGGAGGAAAAGTATGACACTTAGGTTTTGCTCGCTAGCGAGTGGAAGTAGCGGAAATTGTCAATATATTGCTAGTGAAAAGACAAGTTTATTATTAGATGCAGGATTATCAGGCAAAAGAATTACAGGGGCTATGGTGGACATTGGAGAAGAGATCAAAAATGTGCGTGGCATTTTGGTTACTCATGAACATAGTGACCATATTAAGGGAATTGGTATTTTATCAAGACGATTTAATATTCCTATATATGCAAATAATAATACTTGGAGAGAGATGAAATGTAAAATTGGAAAAGTGGATGAAGAAAACATAAGATATTTTCAAACGGGAGAAACTTTCCATATAGAAGATATGAAAATAAAACCTTATAGTATATCGCATGATGCAAGTGAGCCTGTTGCATTTTCTTTTTATGGGGGAGATGCAAAGATCAGTATTGTGACAGATACTGGATACGTAGATGATACTGTGAAAAAAGAGATAACAGGATCAGATTTACTCATGATCGAATCAAACCATGACGTAGAAATACTAAAGATGGGAAGCTATCCTTGGTATCTAAAGAAAAGAATCATGGGAGAACAGGGACACCTTTCAAATGAAATGGCAGGAGAAATTATTGCAGAAATGATGGCGATGGATATACCCATTACGAATGTTTTGTTAGGACATTTAAGTAGAGAAAATAATTTTCCTGAGTTGGCTTTTGAAACGATTAAAAGTGTGTTAGCATCACGAAATATAAAAGTGGGCGTAGATATAAATGTAGATTTGACCTATAGAGATCGGATAAGTAAGGTATATCATATCAAGAAGTAATAACTTTTGAAAACCACGCATAGTGGATGTATAAGATTGAGTATAAATGATAAAATAAAAGAAAACCGGTTTGGGGTGAGAAATATGTATGTAGTGTGTAGCGAACATCTGTCGGAAGCAATAGATGAATTTATAGAGGTTTATGAGCAACCACCAGATATTTATGAATTAGATAAAGTTTCTTTTACAGATTGGATTAGTCCAAATAGCTGTGATTTTTGTGAAGTACCCCCAAAATATTTAGTGGTATGATAGACGAGGAAATCCTCGTCTGTTTTTATGAAAGGAGTGATTTTTTTGAATATAACGATTATCGGTGTAGGAAAGATTAAAGAAAAGTATTTGGTAAGTGCCATTAATGAATATAAAAAGAGGCTTTCTAGATACTGCAAACTTAGTATCATCGAGGTAGTAGATGAAAAGGCACCAGAAAATCTAAGTCAAAAACAAATGGAACAGATTAAAGATGCAGAAGGAGAGAAAATTTTAAAGTATGTAAAAGAAGGCATGTATGTAGTTGCATTAGACATACAAGGAAAGATGTTATCATCAGAGGATTTTTCTGATAAACTGCAAAGTTTAGGGGTACAAGGAAACAGCAATATATCCTTTATTATTGGAGGTTCCCTTGGGTTATCAGAAGAAGTAAGAATTCGATCAGATTTTAAACTTTCTTTTTCTCCAATGACATTTCCACACCAGTTGATGCGTGTCATTTTATTGGAGCAAGTGTATAGAGGATTTAGGATTATGAAGGGTGAACCGTACCACAAATGACTGCGATTTTATATTAGAAACGTTGTAAATAGTCGGTCGTAGGGAATATTATATGTTATTATTTCTGTTTATATTTTTATAGAACTAGAAAAATGAGATTATAGATTAAGCAAACCTACTTAGGTTATGATACGGTTATTGAAACATGATAAAACTCTTTAGGGGAGACTCTTAGTGTCTAAATTGATATAATTCTAATGTGAATCCACATATTTTTTACCCCAAAGACAAAGTTCAGTCAATACATTTTCTAAGGATTTACCTCTCTCTGTAGGTATATACTCTACCTTAGGTGGGATTGTAGCGTAGGCAATTCTTTCAATAAGGCTATCCTTCTCTAAATTTTTCAATTCTTGAGATAATACTTTATGACTTATATTTGGTACAGACCTTTTTAGTTTACCATATCTTATGGGATAATCCTTCAATATGTGCCATAAGATTATTGATCTCCATTTACTTCCAATTACAGTCATTGCAAATCCTATCGAACACTTAAAATCTTTTTGCCTTTTATTTTGGTTTGGGAATTTTTTAGCCATGTCTTTATTCATAGGTTACCCTCTTTCTAAATAGTAAGTATCTGAGTAAAAAGTGCATACTTGTATTTGAATTCAAATGAAACTATAATTTATTATATAATATCTAGATATAAATTTATACAAAAAAGAAAATGAATTATAATCTATAGATTTGTAATAAATTTAGGAGGAAAATCATGACAAAAAAATATAATCTATATCAAATAGACGCATTTACAAAGGAAAAGTTCACAGGAAATCCAGCTGGAGTAATAACAAATGCTGATGGATTAACTGCTGATGATATGCAGAGAATAGCTAAGGAACTTAATAATTCTGAGACAGCTTTTATTTTTTCTTCAGACAGTGATGAGTATGATGTTTATATACGCTTTTTTACTCCAACAAATGAAGTTCCAATCTGTGGGCATGCTACTATTGCAGCGCATCATGCTCGTGCTGTTGAAAATAAACTTGATTCTTCAAGAGTTTATCATAAGACAGGTGCTGGAATTTTACCTGTTGATATAGTAAAGGAAAATGATGATTATAAAATTGTTATGACACAAGGTAAAATTGAGTTTGGGAGTATTATTGATGGAGCAAATAAAAAAACTCTTCTATCAGCACTTAATATAAGTAACGATGACTTGCTAGAAAATCTTCAGGTGCAGATTGTTTCGACAGGTCATTCTAAAGTTATGATTGGCATAAAAAGTATTGAAACTTTAAACAAAATGAAACCAAACTATGATGCACTTTCTAAATTAAGTAGAATTATTAAGTGCAATGGGTATTATGTTTTTACAATGAATTCGCAGGATAGTGATATTTTAATACATGGTAGAATGTTTGCACCTGCAATAGGCATCAATGAAGACCCTGTAACTGGAAATGCAAATGGTCCTTTGGGGGCATATCTTGTTCATCATAATATTGTTAAGCACAATGACTCTTTATTTAAATTTAAGGCTAAGCAAGGTGAAGCTATGAAGCGACCAGGTATTATAGAAGTTGAAGTAAAAATAGCAGATAAAGAACCTATAGAAGTTAAGGTATTAGGAAATGCTGTAATAATATTTAAGTCTGAATTATTATTATAGAATTAGGCACATTAAAATAAATAATAAGTCAATTTTATAAATAAATATAGAAAAATCCTTTTCAAATATGTTTTAATGTTAATTACTACAAAAACATAACAAGTAATATAATAAAGTATAAATTTAAATCTTCATATAAGAAATTATTGACATAAGTATCCATTTAATATAAGATGTTCATATAACAATACGATTATGAAGGGTGGAATGCTGTCCGGCAACATTTGATGTTAACAAGTCAAATAACATAAGTGAAGCTCGGAGATGAAGGATAAAATCTTAAGTTGAATTTAATAGGCGAACAATACTGTTATTGACTAACAGCAATTTGTTGTACCTAGATTTCAATTTGGATTTTAGTCTTTTATCTCTCGGCATAGTGTATACCTGTTTTTAAGGAGCCGTAGATTAAAGTCTAGGGCTCTTTTTTATTCAAAATTTACATAGTCATATTGTTATAAAAAATAAATTAGGAGGAAGAAGATAATAGGAAATATATTAATATTGAGCTGTGGGATTTATCCTATGCAAAAATACTTTTTAATCCTTATAATAAAATTTTGAAGTTATTTAAAGAAGCTAGTCCAAAGAGAAAATATATCAATTGATGGATGGAATAGAATAGATTCGTGGCATTATGAAATAGTAAGAGGTGTGATTACAGATTTAAAATTAGTTTAATTATACAATATTAAAAATAACAACTAGTATATTATGAAGGGAAAGTGAGTGAAAATGTTAGATGAATTATTCAAATATTTAAAGAAACCAGATTTATATGTACAGAGCACAAGTAAATTTTGGGATGATGAACATATTTCTAAGGTGATGTTAGAAGCTCATTTGCATCCTAAATGGGAAGCAGCCAGTAGATGTCATGATTTTATAGATAAATCAGTAGAGTGGATTAGCGAAATAGCACCATCATCAACAAATAAGAATCTTTTAGACTTGGGTTGTGGTCCTGGTTTGTATGCTGAGAGATTATATAAAAAAGGATATAAAATTACTGGAATTGATTTCTCGAATAGATCAATTCACTATGCTAAGGAGAAAGCAAGGGTAAGAAACCATGATATAGACTACATCTATAAAAACTATATGGATATTCAATATAAAAATGTATTCGACCTAGTGATATTAATCTATTGTGATTTTGTAGTATTATCAGATACTAGTAGGGCGGTTTTATTAAAGAAGATTTATAACGCTTTAAAACCAGAGGGCAAATTTATATTTGATATCTTTACTCAAAAGGAGTTTGAAAACAAGAAAGAAAGCAATTCATGGTATTTAAGTGAGGAAAGTGGTTTTTGGAAATCTGACAAACATATCTGTTTAGAATCGCACCTTATTTATGCAGGAAATGTGAGATTGGATCAGTATACAATAATTGATAAAGATGGTAAAGTTGAAGTAATTAGAAATTGGTTTAAAGTATATACTAAGGAAACTATTATTGAAGAGGTAAAAAAGGTTGGCTTTAAAAAGATTGATATATATTCAGATGTGACAGGAAAACCATATTCTGACGAATCTAAAACAATATGTATTGTATTAGAAAAATAGAGTAGGCAAATGAAATGATAATTAATACTTAGGAGGTATTTATTTTGATAATAGCTGAAACAGACAGATTATTATTAACAACATTGGACGTGGTAGATGTTGACTCTCTAATGAGAATTTGGGGGGACGAAGGCTCTTAGGTTTTATATTAGCTTTCAAAATGAAAAGAGTTTTTCTCCCTATTAAGTAATTTAAAAGTGAAGTAGCAAAAAATCTTAGGTATTCATCCTAATACTGTAAGACTTTATGAAGAACTCAACTTAATTTCAAAGGTACCTAGAAATATGAAAGGATATAGAATTTTTTCTGAGAGGCATATTGATGAAATGAAATTTTCAAGAATAGTGATACCTGTTAAAAATAGTAATAAGAATATTTACTCAGTCTATGAATATGAGAAGATAATGATTATTTACATATTGCGAAAAGTAAGATTTAGTATTCAATCAATACATGAGTTCTTTAAGAATACACATTATAAAATTCCTTCTGAATTTTTCAAATCAATCTATAAGGATGAAGAAACGATTTGCCAAACAAATGAATACATAAAGTTTTTAGATAAACATATAGAAAAAGCAAGAAAAGTGATAAAAGAATTACAAAATAGAATTTCTAACCCTCCATTATAACCTCACTTCTTCTTTAGATGATAAGCTATCTATTAGTATTGGAAATAGTATTGCGCCTATTGATTTTTCAGAAGAAATGCATACGAAGCATTGGAGTGGTGGGGTAGGATAATCTATGACAATAAATACAATACTATAGCAAATAAGCTAGCTTACAGAATTTAAGTGTTGCTTTTACCATTTTATTTTCATCTCGTTGGAATCTGTTGTCTTTAGTATAGTATAACTCAACTACGTATGACAACTATCCTAACACATAGGGTTACTTCTATATGAAAACTACTTTTTAGGTTGCATTACTATTTTTTATAGAACATGTTAACAAAGTAAAAGCAGGCACAAAGGTAGCAAATGGTACAAATATATATTTTGATACTTCTGTGCCTATTTTCACATGTTGTAAATAATTTTCGGCTATACTCATAGACAAAATCAATATGACCATTCCAGTAGTAACATAGAGTGTTTTTAAATATTTAAACCTTAGCAGTTGAGATGCCCCAAGAATGGCACAATATGTAAACATAAAAACTTTAAAGAATCCTCCTAACACCAATATTATCAAAAGTATAATATCAATACCCATTATAAAATCTATTTTTATATTTCTTACTACTTGTAAAAATGGAATCACTTGATTTGTAGAACTTTCAATGCCTATAGTAGTTACAAATAATATAGAATTTATCGATAATATTATACCTTCAAAAATAATAGATGCTATGGCTATTTTTTTTATATTATTATGTTTAAAAACAAAAGGAAAAATCATGGCAAACACCATGGTTTCACCATATGGAAATCCTATAAGATGCCAACTTTCTACTATTAAATTAATAAAGCCCTGTGATAAAATAGGTTTTAGCCTGTATAAATTTATATAATCTGGCGTCAAAATTGATAGTATCCATACAACAATAGGTGCAAGGATTATTATAGGAAAAAATAATTGAGTAAAATTTGACATATTTGAAAGTCCATTAGAAACTCCCCAAAGCACTAATACCATTAAGAATATACCAGTAACAATAATTGGAGTTGAATCTAATGAAGATAGGTATATTATTTCTTGAATGTCTCTTAAATTTCTTGATGCCATATAAGCGTATAATGTTATATAAGAAACACTTATAATATTACCGAAATATTTCCCGTAAATTTTAGGCATGTAGGTTACTAGCGTATCATTTGGATAAAAATTATATAAAGTTGTATAAATTAGCTGAATAATTATGCCTGATAATGAATAAAAAAGTATTACTATCCATGCGTCTTGTTTAGTTTCAGGTGCTGTGCTATGAAGAACAGCACTTCCATAAGGTAAAAGAACCATCATTATAAAAAGCTGATATCCAGTTATAGACTTTTTCATGTTTTGCTTCCTCCAAACTACATACAAAGAGGTAATTTAGAATATATTGTATTGTATAAAAAATATTATTACCACAAAGTTAAATATATATACTAATTCAACACAGTATCCAAAGAGGTCGAGGAGGGGATACGTACGTTGTCGGGTTTCACAAATTCACTCAAAAGCACTAAAATTTATTTTGGTGTTGCTAAAGCTATGCTATCTTTTCTTTATGGGAAAGATGTAGCTTAATTTACTTGCAAACTAGTGTTATAATGTATCACTGGGTATTTATTTTTCACTACGCGATTTCAGAAGTTTCACTTACGAATCGTTTTTGAAAAGGATATAAATTAACTAATAAATTATATTTTTAATTGCAGATCGATCAAAGAGTTTGTAGGCACTATGAAAATAGAATCAAAATGTATATAATGAAACTATAGAGAGGAGGTACTAATGGATTCGATAGATTATAATATATTAAAGCTGTTGAAGAACGATGGACGCATATCGCATGAGAAGATTGCTCAGGTAGTTAAATTGTCACGACCAGCTGTCAGATCGCGAATTGTTGCCATGGAGCAGGCAGGTATTATTGAAGGATATTCAACATTGGTGAATTATGATGCGTTTGGATTCAACATTCGGGTTTTTGTGTATGTAAAGGTCATGAATATGTCTTATAAGAATGTTATTCGCGCAATTTATGATGCTGTGCCGAATCAGCTTATGATTGAAGAATATTTCAGGATATCTGGTGAATGGTGTATCTTACTGCATGTCATGTGTCACTCGCAAGAAAACATCACAACATTTGTCGATGAGATTTTGCGGATTGAAAGCGTAGTTGCAACAAATACAGTTTTTATTTTTAAGTCTTAGGGTCTATGCGGTTTGATATGGATGAGGTTTAACCTTAGACATGCCTGTTCATATGGAGATTTCTGATTTTTTGAGACGCATGCAGTTTGATATGTGAAACGAGGAGGATGGTTATGATATTTCAAAACTATATGGGAGAAATTGCAGCTTTGTCAACAGCTTTTTGCTGGGCGATAACTGCAACTTCGTTTGAACACAGCGCAAAAAAAATCGGGTCAATGAACCTGAATTTGTCGCGATTATTTATTGGCCTTTTATTCTTGTCTGCATTCACATGGTTTACTAGAGGGCATATTTTACCGACTGATGCCAATGCATCAGAATGGATTTGGTTGATGATTTCAGGCTTGGTTGGTATTGTTATTGGAGATCTGTTGTTATTTGAAGCATTTGTGCTGATCGGGTCAAGAATTTCCATGTTGATATATGCCAGTGTACCACCTCTCAGTGGTTTGATGGCATTCTTATTCCTAGGAGAACGAATGACAGGTCTGCAGATTCTGGGCATGTTTCTGACACTTGGAGGAATTGCAGTTGTTATTCTTGTGGCTGAGAAGGACAGCAAGAAAGTGAGTTTTTCGCATCCTGTAAAAGGTGTGTTGTTTGCATTTGGAGGCGCATTAGGACAAGCTGCAGGGTATATTATTGGAAAATTTGGCATGGCGAGCTATGATCCATTTTCATCCACTCAGATTCGACTGATTGCCGGCATAATTGGATTTACAGTACTTTTTACCATCAAGGATTATTGGTCAAAATATTTTGAATCGTTCAAGAGAAAAGATGCTCTGGTAACACTTACGGTAGGTTCATTCTTTGGTCCGTTTCTCGGGATATCTTTGTCGCTATATGCCATACAGAAAATCAATCCGGGAGTATCATCCACACTCATATCCATTACGCCAATTATACTTATTCCATATGCGTTCTTCATTAAGAAAGAAAAAATTGCATTTAGAGAAGTGATGGGGACGCTTATTACCCTTTCGGGTGTGGCGATTATGTTTTTTTAATTATAATAAATATTATTCCTATGGTATATCGAAGGGATGGTTCTGGAGATATATATCCTGAAAAAATTTTAATGAAGCAATTTCTACTAAATAAAAATCTCAGTTACAGCGATATGGTGAACCGTAGCATAAGTAACGGAGGTTTTTGGAGATATGTTTCCTAACAAAATATATAAAGTAGATAAAGACCATGAAAAAATTTGTTCATGGTTTTTTATATTCATATAATTGCTATTTCTATATTTAATATTCTTGTTAAGCGGAAAAAACACTCGCACCTTGTTCAAAATGAGAACACAAGGTATTGCTTCTGACCATAATAACTAAGTTTACTCAAAGCGATTAAACACAATTTTGCAAAGGCGATTTCACTAATCAATATATTTACATAAAGTAATCCAGTAACTTTGAAATTCTTTTGGCGTATCATTTGCATGTTTTCGAAATTTTTCAATATAATAGCTGAATTTGATTTTGATCTTAAAAAAGGGTCTACATATTTCTTATGAATAATGATTTTTGAAGAAGCTCCGAGAAAACTTGGGTCTATATCGAAGCAGATATATTCACTATCTTCTGATGTTGCGTGGAAGTATCTAGATTACCTAAAGATACTAGAGTTGAAATAGAGGTTATTGCAATTTTAGAATAAAATATTGTTTAGGAGGTGATAGGTATGAGAGACACAAATGCAATCAAATATATTGCATTTGAAAATGCGAGGGAAATAAATAATAAGAAAACATCTGTAGAATTTTTTGATAAAGAAGTAGTTGATAAGGTTAGGCGTTTTCATAAAAGTTTTTGGGAGTATAAGGTAATACCACTTCAAAGATTAAATGAACTTTATAAGAAATTAGGCGTAAGCAGAATATGGGTGAAGGATGAATCCTATAGATTTGGGCTCAATGCTTTTAAAGTATTAGGAAGATCTTATGCGGTTAGTAAATATTTGTAAGAAAAACTAAATATGGATGTAATTCAGAAAAATATAAGGGGTTCATTCTTCGGATAATTCAATATAGCAGAATGTATCAAAAATTCTCTAAGAAAATTTGTTATATTTAGAGTATAACTTATGAGATTGGAGGAATACCCATGAAAGAATTAAGAGGACATTACATCTATATTGAAGGAACGAATTATGAAGTTGGAGAAATATTAGGCAATCTATGCTGTGATATTCCAATGCTTAAAGAAAGAAGCAAATTTTCCGAAGGCGTTTTTACAAGAGAAGAGGAAAAACAAATGTTTCAGATGTTTGACAAGTTTTGCCCAGGTATTAATGAAGAAATTTTAGGATTTGCTGAGGCTACAAAGATTCCTCAAGGGCAAGTAATATACTATTTAATGACCTATCTTAAGCCAGGCTGTAGTCAAATGGCAGTTTTGCCATCAAAGACAGAAAATGGCCACATTTTAATGGCAAGAAATTATGAATTTAGTGATGAAATGGAAGAACTTATAATTTGTTCTACCCGAATTAAAGGACGGTATGCACATATAGGATCATCTATCATGCAGTTCGGACGAGGAGACGGGATGAATGAGCATGGTCTTGCCGTCAGCCAAACTTCAGCTGGTATGCCAGTTGGAAACTTTCAATTTGCAAGGAAGCCAGCTATCCTAGGGTTACAATTTTGGGCTGTTATAAGGTCTATTTTGGAGAATTGCAAAAATGTTAACGAAGCTATTGAATTAGCAAAAGAGATACCAATTGCCTATAATATAAATATGCTTGTCGCTGATAAGCATGGAAATGCTGCTTTGATTGAGAGTTTTAATGGGGAGAAAGCAATAAGAAAAATAGATGCGAACACAGATGAAAAGTTCATATGTTCCACCAATCATATTCATTTACCTGAACTAAAACATTATGAACCTAAAAGTATGAAAAACTCTATTTCAAGATATGAATTAATCCATGATACTATGAATAGTAAGAATAAAATAGGTGCAAAGGATTTAAAGAAACTATTGTCTAGCAAATATCCAGAAGGATTATGCTGCCACTTCTACGATGAATTTTTTGGAACACTCAGAGGGATGATATTTGATTTGAATGAAGGAACAATTGAGGTGTGCTTTGGATCTACTGCATTAAATGAATGGCATATGTTTAGAATGAATGAAATTGCAAATAAAACGGAATATATTGCAAAAATAGAAAAGGAAAAATCTCCATCTAGTTTTTGGGAGTATATTTAAGAAGTTGGTGAATAGATGAATTACTATGATCAATTAGAAAAGGCTATAAATTTTATCGAACAGAATTTATGTGAAGATATAAAGGTTGAAGCAGTAGCAGGTGTAGCCGGCTACTCTTACTTCCATTTTCATAGGATATTTGAAGCGGTATTAGGAGAGACAGTAGGTAATTATATCAGATTAAGACGCTTAACAAGTGCTGCATACGATATAGTATATACAGACAGAAGAATACTTGATATTGCACTTACTTACAGATTTGATTCACAAGAGGCATTCAGCAGAGCATTTAAAAAGTTATATAAAGTGACACCAAGGGAATATAGAAAGAATCGTATTGAAACAGTTATCGGAAGTAAAAAAAAGATGACTACAATGGGATTAAAGCATTTAATGAATAGAGTGACAGTACAACCTATGATAAAAGAGGTTTTGGATATAAAAATTATCGGAATGCGTAGTAAAGCTACTATTAATAATAATTTGATTCCTAAGATGTGGAATGATTTTAACCCTCGAATATTAGAAATCGAAAGCCGTACCCCGCAGCTTAGAGGTTATGGTATTTGTGAAGTAAATCCTAATTACAATATGTATGAGTTTAATGAGGATGCTGAATTTAATGAGATTGTAGGAGTAGAAGTTGAGAATTACGATACAATACCTCCGGGTATGATAGCAAAAGCATTGGCTGGAGGAAAGTATGCTATATTTACACATAGAGGAAGCGTAGAATTCTTGAGAATGACTTATCAATACATATGGGGTACATGGATTATATATTCAAAATATGAGGTGGATTTAAGAGATGATTTTGAATTCTATGACGAAAGGTTTCTTGGTCCTAATCATGATAGTTCAGAGTTTGATATTTATATTCCCATTAAATAATTCAATGAAGTGTAATAGTATCAAAATGAATGCATTTTCTAATGCTATTATAAGCAAAAATAGTATTACGCTTTTAGATGATTAAATTCTCAATTAATTGATAAAAGATTATTATTTTAACAATTGGAGGTGATATTATGTTGAATTTATTACAAACCATAAGGTATCCAGTAAGACATCCTATGTTAAAAAGGCTTATAAAATATTACTGGGTAACTGAAACCAAATCATCAGTTGACGTTAATCACAAACTTTTACCAGTAAGTAATATTGATTTGATTTTAAATTTTTCTTCTCCAATTAGATATTCGAAAGATGAAAAAACTAAAGTAGTACCAAGAGGATTTCATTTTAATGGAATTAGTAATAAATACTATTTGATAAATCAAAGCGGTGTATTAAGGGTATTGGGTATTTCATTTTTCCCAACTGGGCTTTTTCCAATTTTAAAAATACCAATATCAGAGTTTAAAGATGAGACAGTTGAGATAGATTTGATTATAAAAGGGTTTACAGAAAATATAGTAGATAAAATCAATATCACCGATTCCATTCATACGATAATTAAGATTATTGAAACTGAGGTTGTAAAGATAGTGGATGTTTCGCGTATACCAAGAAAAGAAATATATGAGGTGTTTGATGCATTCAATCAAAATATAAATGATTTGAGTATCAATGATTTTTGTAAGCAATATGGAATAAATCAGCGGCAGATTGAGAGAATATTTAATAAATATATAGGAATTAGCCCAAAGTTATTTTATCGAATCAATAGATTTCAAGAAACTGTAAATTACTTCAAAAAAAGCAATAATAATAGCTTTACTTCACTGGCATACAATAATAACTATTATGACCAAACGCATTTCATAAAAGATTTTAAATCATTTACAGGCAGTACGCCAACAGAATTTTTAAATCAAAATAGTTCTATCAAACAAATAATTAAATATTATTGATTGTCGCGTTTTTACTATTCACTAAGGCGTAGATTAAGTAAAATTAAATAAAAAAATACTATGTTTAGTGGAGGGAATATTATTATGAATAAGAATGTATGTACTGAAATTGTAGAATTTGAAGTTGTTTCTGGGATTACGGATGAAGAATTTATTAAGAATGTTGAATACCTTGAGGAGAAGTTTCATTCAAAACAAAATGGATTTATTGATACAGAACTTGTTAAAGTCAATGAACATAGTCAATGGATGATGATACAACATTGGAAGTCTATAGAAGAATCTAAGGAAGCATCAAAAATGATGATGAAAATGCCTATTACTGAAAATTTTAGGAAATCATTAAACCCTAAGACCGTGAAGATAAAATACTTAAACCAAGTGAAAAAGTGGAATAGATAAGATTAATAAATTATTTATGAGCGTTATGTATTTAGGAACTAAAGGAGAACCGTACCGCAAACGACTTATTAATGACGCTTAAATTAGGAAATGAATCCACAATATCTTATGTGCTAAGTTAAATGAAGCATAGAAGTATTGTGTTTTTTTTATGAATAGTATATAAAAAATATCTATAGTTGAAGTACGAAGTATTTAATAATACAATAATCTATTAGGATTATTAATGATATAATGATATCTGGAAATATTTGAAGATATTTGAAGATATTTGTTGAATAATAGACTAATTAATAAAAACCAATAGTCAAATTTGATTTTTTTCAAAAGTTGGATTTCAAGAAATTTTGGGCTGAACATTATAATTTATGCTTTGGACTGTTGCTATTCTATTATATCCGACGAAATCATAAGTACTGATAGACTCTAGTTTTAAATAGAAAGTTAGGTGATATAGTAAGATGATTAAGATTGAACACTTAAAAATGCAATTTGGAGAACTTATTATTTTAAAAGATATTAATATTGAAGTAAGCAAAGGTGAAGTTGTAGCATTAATTGGTCCGTCAGGTACGGGTAAGTCTACATTTCTTCGTTGTCTTAATTTTTTAGTTAAACCTACGGAAGGCAAAATCACAATTGATGGTTTTACTGTAGATGCTAAGACAGCTTCAAAGAAAGATATTCATGTATTAAGGCAGAAAACAGCCATGGTTTTTCAAAATTACAATTTGCTTAAAAATAAAACTGCTATTCAAAATGTTATGGAACCTATGATAACAGTTCAAAAGAAAAGTAAAGAAGAAGCTGAAGAAATAGCTATTGATTTACTTAAAAAAGTAGGTCTTTTAGAAAAAAGAGATGCATATCCAAAAGAAATGTCAGGAGGTCAGCAACAAAGAATAGGGATTGCAAGAGCAATGGCTGTAAATGCAAATGTAATTTTATTTGATGAGCCTACGTCTTCCTTAGACCCTGAATTAGTTGAAGAGGTGTTAGCTGTAATTAAACAGCTGGCAGCAGAAAATAATAAAACAATGTTGATTGTAACGCATGAAATGAAGTTTGCAAAAGAAGTTGCTGATAAAATGATTTTCTTAGAGAATGGCTATATTGCAGGAATGGGAACTCCTAAAGAAATATTTCAAAATTGTACAAATGAACGAATAAGAAAATTTGTGAATAAAGTAACTGCAAATAATGTGGAGGACAAGTAAATGAATTTTGATTTTCAATGGTTTATTAATTTATTTTCAATTGTTTTGCCTGCACTAAAGATAACGATAGGAATATCTTTGGTATCTTTGGCATTTACATTACTATTATCTATTATAATATCAATTGTGAGATATTATAAAGTATGGGGAGTATATCAATTTTTTGGTGTGTATATTACATTTTTTAGAGCAACGCCACTTGTAGCACAGCTATTTATATTATATTTTGGTTTGCCTTGTGTAGTCCCAGCACTAAAATCTATGACAGCGTTTCAAGCAACTGTAATTGCTCTTACGTTAAATACAGCTTCTTTTATGGCGGAAGATTTAAGGGCAGCTTTAGAATCCGTAGATATAGGACAACTTGAAGCTTGTTATTCAATGGGTATGGCAAAGTATCAAACAATGATACGTGTTGTTTTACCGCAGGCATTGGTTGTAGCATTGCCATCTCTTGGAAATCGATTTATTGGGATTATTAAGGGATCTGCATTAGGATTTACAGTAGGGCTCGCCGATATAATGGCAAAAGCAAAAATAGAAGCTGCATTAAGTCTTCGTTTCTTTGAAGCATATTTATGTGTAACAGTGATTTATTTGGTAATTGTAGTTTTTGTAGAAAACATTCAAAAGTTATTAGAAAAAAGAATTCAAAAATTTTGTTAAGATATAAATTTTAAATTTATATAAATCATATTAAAAAATAGGAGGAAAGAAATGAAAAAAATATTTACAGTATCACTACTTATTTGCATGATTCTTAGTATGACTGCATGTGGAAGTAAAAAGAATGAAGAACCGAATGAAGTAAAATCAGACATACCTACTAAAATTATTGTAGCATCTGGTGCTTCTTCAGTACCTAATACCTATATAGAAAATGGAGAACATAAAGGACATGAGGTAGATATTTGGAATGCTATTTCTGAAAAAACGGGTCTTAAAGTTGAATTTATTACTGGGGAATTTAATACTTTATTCGGATACTTAGATTCTGGTAAAGCTGATACAGTAGGAAATACTATTACAATTAATGCTAAAAGACAGGATAAGTATGATTTCTCAGAACCATACGCATATATTCCAGAAAAATTAGTTGTTCATTCTGATAGAACTGATCTTAAAAAATTAAAAGATATTTCTGGTATGACTTGTGGATTTTCAGCTGGTTCAAATGGTGGAAACTTATTCGAAAAAATTGCTGAGGAACAGGAAATCGATATTAATTTAGTTACATATGATAGTTCGGAGCTATTAAATGAAGCTTTCCGACAAGGAAAAGTTGAGGTTATGCTTTTTGCAGGAGCTGAAGCAGCATATAAGATTAAAAATGGTATTATTGATGCAAGGATGGTTGATGAAGACATTGCAGTTGGAGCAAAAGCATATCCATTTGTAAAAGGTAATACTCATTCAGAAAAATTAAATGAAATGGTTACAAAAGCTATCCAGGAAATGAAAAAAGATGGTACATTGTCAGAAATATATGATAAATGGTATGGTATGGATTTTAGTGAAAATCCAGAAGATGGTGAAATTGCTAATTAATTTTGCTAAACTACTAGATATGCGCAACATCTTCTAAACGATAGGGATGGAAGAGTGCATGAAGGGGTTGCAAATATTAAGATAGCCATGCTTTTAAAACTCATAGTGCAAAATATACTATGAGTTTTTTTTACA
This sequence comes from Marinisporobacter balticus, assembly GCF_004345705.1. Taxonomy (GTDB): domain Bacteria; phylum Bacillota; class Clostridia; order Peptostreptococcales; family Thermotaleaceae; genus Marinisporobacter; species Marinisporobacter balticus. The sequence goes on along the minus strand of NZ_SLWV01000005.1, from coordinate 10,805 downwards.
TTAAGCGTTAATAAACTATTAGAGCAAAAAAGCTTTAATAGAAAAATTAAGGATTAATTAAACAGTAGGCATTTAAATTGAAATATATTTTCTAGAATTGATTATAACAAGTTATTGCGGGTATATATGTGAGCAAAGTATGAATAACACGGCTGTATCCACAGAAAGAATGAGTAAAAAAATTGATTCGGTAACGGGGATACCACTAAAAAAGATGTAAAGATGCTTGAGAATACAATAAATAATGTACATACAATTAATGAATCTATGGGTGGCGTAAGTGTAGCTGCAACCGAAATCAATGAAGGGATGGATGCTTCAAGCAAGGATGCAGAAAAATAGGAAGAGTCCATAACACGCTTCCTATTTTTCTTTAATTCAATGGTAGAAACAATGAAAAAACAGAACCTTGTGACATCTGTGATTTTACTTTGATATAGCCATTTTGCTTTGTGATAATCTCCCGCGCAAGATATAATCCTAAGCCTACACCATCTTCACCTTGGGTATGTTCTCCTCTATAAAATCTTTTGAAAACGTTGTTGATTTCTTTTTCATCTATGCCTATGCCATTATCAGTAATATCAACTCTTGCAAATATTTCATATTTCATTGTATTAACGATGATGGTGCTATTATTAGATGTATACTTTACAGCATTATCGATGATATTAAAGATTGCTTCTGCAGTCCAATTTTTGTCAATATTTAAAATAATGTCTTCTCCTGAGTCAAATTGAATCTCTATATTTTTATTCCTTGCCTTTTCATATGCTTGTTTGATTACAGTTAAGCAAACATCATTTAAGTTCGCTTTATTTTGGATGAGCTGAATGATGCCACCTTCAAGGCGTGACATTTTAATCATACTTTCCAATAAAAAACTAAGCTTTTCAATTTGGCTTTGTATATTCATGCTAAATTCTGTATATTCTCCTTTTGAAATCGAGGGATATTGCATGAGTTCATAGTATAATTTTAGATTGGATAAAGGTGTTTTCAACTGATGAGAAATATCAGAAATCAGTGATTTTATTTCATCACGGTCCCTTTTGATTCTTGTATTCTGTGCTTTTAGTATATTTGTCAACTTAATAATCTGTGATTGTAGCTTTGAGAGCATATCATCATTTAAAATAGAAAAGACCTCAATTTCTCTCATATCTATCATAGAGGAAATAACTTGTGAAAGTTGATTAAAGATATGTCCCATATGTTTCTTTAAAACATATATAAATAGTATGGATAAGCTTGTTATCAAAGTACAAAATATTGTAATTGCATTCAGTAAAGCGATATCTTTGTAGACAAACCATATATAGGAATTTAGCAAAATACAACAAACGAAGATGGAAGCAAAGTACATAGCTATTTTAGCATTCATTTTCACGAGCATTCACCCCATGTATACCCAATACCAAATACTGTAATAACATATTTAGGATTTTTAGGGTCATCTTCAATTTTTTGTCTCAATCTTCCAATATTTACACTTAATGCATTCTCATCAACGAAATTTCCATCAGCATCCCATAATTTTTCTAATAGTGTCTGACGGGATACCACCTGACCTTTATTTTGGGTAAGTAATTCAATTAACTTATATTCTGTTTTAGTTAGTTTTATAAAATTTTCACCTTTTTTAAAAACCATCATATTATAATCAATCGTGATCTCCTTATACTTAAATATACTTTTATCGTGTATATTTGTTCTTTTTAATATGGCAATTATTCTTTGCTTCAAAACGGCTATAGAAAAAGGCTTTGATATATAATCATCACAGCCTGTTTGAAATCCTTTTATGATATCATGTTCTGTATCATTTACTGTCATAAAAACGATAGGTACATGAGATTTTTTACGGATTTCTTCACAAAGGGTGAATCCACTTTTGTTTTTTAGGTTTATATCAAGTAGGATTAAATCAATATTGTTATTTAAAAAAGAAGTATATCCCTCATCATAATGAAAAGCACTGATCACATTATAGCCATCCTTTATCAATGCATAGGCAACCCCTTTATTTAAAAGCTTATCATCTTCTACGATTAATATATTCATCAAAAATCACCATCCTATTACACACCTATGATATAGATATTATACCACCTAAGTTAGGATACACAAATAATGCGTATCCTAAATGTTTATATTTATTCTATTTCTCTTAATCTTTCAACAATTGTTTGTTTATTGATGCTCATATTTGCACATAAAGGAACGAATATGGATATCAAAATTAAAATAGGTGATACAATTAAAATTGGACTTATGATAAATTTGTATTTATAAAACCAGATACTGCTTGCCATAGGCTGGACAATAGTGAAGGACACGATGCTACCAAAGAATATAGAGAGGATCAGTGTTGTCAAAGCATAAAAAACGCCTTCAAAGATTAACATTTTATTTAGTTGTTTATTTGTCATACCAATACTTTGAAGCATTGCAAATTCTCTTCTTCTTGAAATGATGCTTGTAAGGATGGCATTAATAAAGTTTAGTACCCCAATGAATCCAATAATAAAGCTAAGGACACCACCTACTAACAAAAACATGTTTTGAAAGTTTTTAAAATCATCTACATATTTTTGTTTGGACTCATAGTCCATCTGGGGTTCAATATTATTCGTATAATCTTTTAAAAATTTTTCTGTTTTGTTTATATATGTATCCTTCACATTAAAAACATAACTCATGATTAAAGGATCTTTAATTTGCTTTATAAACTCATTTGAAGGAAGATATAGTGTACAAGCACCTCCAATATAATATCGAACAGACATATTATGTATAAGCTCTGCTTTTGCCATTACCACATATTCCTTAGTCGTGTTGTTTTCAAATGAGATATTAACTTTATCTCCTATATTATATTTGCTTGTTTCATACTTTATATTTCTGTTATTGTCTGAATATACACCTTCAATAATATAGTTACCTGTTTTGAATTTTTCTAGATCTATTTCACCCTCAAATATATTAAGCTGTGATAGAGGAAAATCTTCTAATCCGTATAACTGTATACCCGTTATTTTTTCGGTAACGAATGTGTATTTTGTGTTATAATAAATTCTTCCTTTATTTTCTATCCCATCAAGCGCATCTATATGTTGAATCATTTTTTCTGATGGAATATCGTCTTCCGATCTAAACTGATTCATATTAAAGTAGTTTGCATTACCTGCTGTAAAATCTGTTATTACAAAGGTGCTTAAAAATTTATCCATATCAAATCCTTTTGTCAATGTAAATACAGAATTAAGGAGTATAATACTTAAGGACATAGAGATCACTACCACAATGGTTTTCTTTTTGCTCCTTAAAAGGTTACAAAATGCCATGTTGTGTATTTTTCCACCTTTTAAAGATTGTTTCTTTTTTTTATGAATCGTCGTAACATCCACATACCTTGTTGCTTCTACAGAAGAAACCTTTGAAGCCATTTTACCAGGTTTTCTACAACTGATAAATACGGTAATAACAGAAAAAATTGTAGCACCTATAAAAATAATAGGACTAGAGGAAATATAAGTTGTTTCAATAGTGGATGTATGCATAATAATGGGTAAAAGTACATTTCCTAATAAATAACCAATCACAAGACCTAGAGGAATTCCTATAATGGATAATAAAAGTGCTTGCTTTTTTACAAGTTTTTTAATCTGCTTAGGTGTGGTGCCAATAGTTTTTAGTAAACCATAAAAATGAATATCTTTCATGACAGATATTTGAAAGATATTATAAATAATCAAATATCCTGTAAAGATAATTAAAAGGATTGCACTTGAAACACTAATGATCGTTGGCAAATCCATGTCAAAGTTGGTGGATAGATATGCCCAGTTTACCCCTATAGGAATATAATTTTGAGCATTTTCATCACTACTGTAACCACAATCGATGAGTATTTTTTCTAAGTTTTTTTCGATATTTTTACTGTTTTCAAACATTATATCTAAAAAAATAAGACCTGTTCCAATATATTTCTGATTTGCTGGATCAATAGTTACATCTGTAAGATTTTTATCGATGAACTTATGAGATACAAATATCATGCTTGCAGGGGAACTTTTATCATGTCCGCAGAAGCCAGATAAAACAAATTTTTTAGAAAACTTTTCTTTGCCTATCGTATATTCAATGGTAAGCTTTTCACCGATTTTATGGGGTATTCCTAATAAATCAAGGACTTTTGTATCGGTTGCGATTTCATTTTCATTTTGGGGCATTTTGCCTGTTGTGGGATCACTAAAAAACATTTTTGCTTGTTGATCCGTAGCATATCTAATTTCTGTATGATGCTTTAAAAATTCTTTGTTTTCTGCCATATTTAACATAATTGAATAACCATATTCTTTGATAAGAGGGTGGTCTTTAATCTTGTTAAAATCTTCTTTGGTAAGATATTTAAAACCACCATGCGCATATCCGCCGACCTGTCTCATCGTTTGCTGTTCCATTGATTCGATCATACCCATTCCTATGGTAAAAAGGGATGTGAATAAAAGGGTTGTGAGTGATATCGCAACAATTGCAAATAGATTTCTTAGTTTATTTGATTGTATACTTTTTCTTGTCAGTTTATTAATGATGGCTTTATTATTATTTGCAAATCTCATTGGCGTTCACCTCCTACGATCTTACCATCTTCAATGCGAATCGTTCTGTCGGCAAGTTGTGCAATTTCTTCGTTGTGGGTGATCATAACGATGGTTTGATTAAATTTTTTACTTGTCATTTTTAAAAGGCCGATAACATCCATACTTGTTTTACTATCAAGATTTCCGGTAGGTTCATCAGCAAGGATGATTACTGGTTTTGTGGCTAATGCTCTTGCGATTGCAACACGTTGTTGCTGACCACCAGAAAGATTGTTTGGCATATTATTCAGTTTGCCTTCAAGACCTAAGGTTTTTATAATGTTGTCTAAAAAGCTTTGATCGATCACACCGCCATCTAGCTCTATCGGTAATGTAATATTTTCATACACATTTAATACAGGGATAAGATTGTAGTTTTGAAATATGAAGCCTATATTTCTACGGCGAAATACGGTGAGTTCCTCATCATTCATTGAAAATATATCTTTGTTACCCACCTGTACACTTCCGCTCGTTGCTTGATCCAATCCGCCAAGCATATGTAAAAGTGTGCTTTTACCACTCCCAGATGTTCCTACGATAGATACAAACTCCCCTTCATCGATTGCAATATCTACACTGTCAAGGGCTTTGACCATGTTCAGTTCTTTTCCATAATATTTTTTTAGTTTTTCTGTTTTTAATATACACATAAAAATCATCTCCATTTTAAATTTTAGATTGTAGTTTTATAATACAATTTGAATTATAAAGGATACGTCTTACAATCTTGTGACAATTTTTATTTTTTTCTAAAAAAGCAAGAATTGATAGAAGAAGGAAAGAAGGATTTTATTTAAATAAAAGTAATGAAAAACAAATTTTTAGATAAATCATTATTTTCTACAGGAATACATTATAAAGCGCGTCATATTATACAGTGAAAAGAAGAAAAGAATGGAAGTGTAATTCTTCATGTAGGGTTGTATGATAGTTCTGGAAGAACTGCAAATTTACCGCTAACTTCATTTAAGGATTTGAGGGTAGCAGAGGTTCATCCAGTTAATTGGAATTGGAGAGGATACGGACGGATATTTTTTTGGATACTTTCCTTGGATCTTCAAGGACAGTGAGGTTTTCTATTTTGTGGGGGATTTTCAGTTAGTTTTGATTTGCTTCTGAAAAAGAGGTAGTTGTGGTCGTCGTTACGACGCCGTGAGGGCAACGTTAGCGAAGTGTACTGCGGATTAGAATCTCACTCTCGCCTCAAAGATGAAAGGCTTCAGCATAATTGATGAAGCCTTTTCTCTATCTAAAGTACCTAGGGCATCAGGAAGCATAAGGGAGAACCAATGGAAATGCCTAAATGAACTAGGGAGGAAATTTTAAAACCAATTATGGCATTTGAATTTCAATGAATATGTGAAGATAGTAGTGTAGTATAAATATCAGATTATTATTATTAATAGTAGGCCTTCTGCTAGCAGAAAGTTTTTACAAAGTGGAGCTTTTAATTTCTATACAGTAAGGAATTTGATGCGATAAATAAAATATCACTGGTAGAACTAAAATGAGATTAGTCTTTAGTGGAATTGAGGGCATCTGGCAAATAAGACATTACTAGTAACTCTTTTTTTGCTATTACAGTGATACTGACTTTAAACTCTATTACTGCAGTAATTAGGCAAAAATAGCTAACGTTATCAAAATCAACAGCTAGACATTCTGCTCTAGGAATAGAAACGCAAGGGAACAATTCAGCGAATTCGTAATTTTCTTCATAGTTTTTGACCTGAAGTGGTTTAGGAACTTCTTTTTCATAGTAAATGACTTTTTTAACAGAACTTGAATATCCATATTTTGACATATAAGAAATCGTTAGTTTAAATTCTATAAAAATAATCCAATCGTTTTTATCTTCAGAATCATAAACGTTTATTCTACAAACCTCTAAATTACAACCTTCAATACTTTTAATGTTTTTACATATTTTTATTACTTCTTCAATCTCTTTAACCTGTACTTCTTTGAAGATTACTTCTTTAACAAGTGCGTTTACTAATCTATCTGGAATGGGCTTGCATTTATAATTACTACTTTGAATTTGATCATTGTTCATACGTTAACACCTCCTTTCTTCTTTTGGTAGTATATTGTATTACAGAGATAAAGGACATGTTACTTAGTAATGAGTAAAATTTTAGTGGGAATGGGAAATATTAAAGGTTTCCATCTTAAATAAGTGACAATAGGAATGGAATATGCATAAAATGAGATGAAAGAAATATATATATAAGAAAATAGATAAAATTAAATACCGCTTAGGCAGGTATTGAGAAGTGAGCAGATTTATTAAGAGGGGTTAATTTTATATATTTTTAGAACATTTTAAGCAATTAATGCATATTTTATAGTAGTTAAGTATGTAAATTTTTACAATGAAGGGAGAGCTAGGTATGTCTATAAATGTAGCTATAGAAGAATTAAAGAATTTTTTTTATGACCTTTTTGATAGAGATAGCAGAATTACCTCTATTATGCCAAGTGAGGATGGTTATGATGCAGAACTTGAAATTGTTCAAGAAGATGAATATATGAGAAAAAGAGGAAGAAAGGATATTATAGCTGTTTATGAAGCAAAAATGGATAATAATTTTAAAGTGATTTCATATAATCGAAAAGAATTGAAGGAGAGAGGTTCAATAGAATAAGTACTAATAGGAGGATTATGATGAAGTTAGAAAATGTAGATTTAAAACAACCTTTTGTTGAAACAGAGTATATCAAAAACATAGCAAAGAGAGCAATGTTATATCTAAATACAGGATATGCAATACACTTTAAAGGACCATCAGGTACAGGAAAAACTTCGCTAGCAATGTATATAGCAAAACGTATGGATAAACCATACCAAATCATATTTGGAAATGAAGAATTTGGAAGAACTGACTTGATTGGCGGGAACTTTGGTGTTACGAAAAAAATTGTTCAAGATAACTATGTACATTCAGTAATGAAACATCAAATAGACTATAATCAGAAATGGATTGATGGAAGACTGTTGAATGCTTGTAAAACAGGTGCAACACTTATTTATGATGAATTTACTAGATCTAGAGCTGAGGCAAATAATGTTTTATTATCTATATTAGAGGAGGGTGTAGTAGAAGTACCTCTAAATAGAGAAAAAACAAGATTTGTTAAGGTACATCCTGATTTTAGAATTATATTTACTAGTAATCCAGAAGAATATTCTGGTATATATAAAGCTCAGGATGCATTAAAAAGTAGAATGATCACAATAGATTTAGATTTTCCAGATGTAGATACAGAGTTAGAAATTGTTCTGAAAAATACAGAGGTTGATAAAAGAACTGCTCAATATATTGTAGATGTAGTGAGAAACTTCAGAGAAAGCTCTAGTAGCAAATTTCATCCGACAATTCGATCCAGTATTATGATTGCTAACATAATGAAAATGAATAAAATAAATTTATCGAAAGATAAAGAATTAGAAATAAAAATATTTGAGGATATTTTGCTTTCTGAAAGTTCAAATAGCCAAGTAAGTTTAGAAGAGAAAAAGAAAGCAAAAGTTTTACTCGAACAGATCACTTATAATTAAAATGATAAACATAAAAGCTCAAACTATTAAGTTGGAGGAGATTAATATTATGCGAAATGATAATGATTTAACCCCAATAGATAAAGATGATAAAAAAGTACAGAAAAATAAAATAAATACCCCTCTAGGAAGTCTAATAAAAGGGATATCTGGAATAGTTAATATCTGCTCGGATATGATGGAAAATGAAGAAGATTTTAGACAATATGAGGGAGCGATAAACAAGACTAGTAATACTGGGGAAAATATTAAAGGATTATATAAATTTGGTATTCAAGTAGGAGATTTAGATTTAAAAGAACAAAATCAATCTAAAAACAAAAGTATAGCATCAGAAAAAGAACCAATACCCAAAATTGAAATCATTGAGCATGATGGGAAGACTATTATTAAATTTAAATTCAAAAATATTTTAAAAGAGAAAGTTAAATTTTCCCAAATTGAAGCAGTGTGCATTCAAATAAATGAGGAGAAGGAATATTCAAAAAAATTAGGTTTTAATAAAGAAAATTATAGGATAGAAGGTATAGAGTATAATTTTCCGTATTTGTTCGTAACATTAGTTCCCAATTCAAATTCGAGAGGTGATAAGAAGAATGAATAAATATTGTTTTTGTGTAGTTAAACATACTGAGGACAACGATAAAATTCTAGAAAACAAAGATTTAGAGATAGTAAATTATAAAGATATTACTATGGTAGTAAAAGATATTGAAGAAGATGAAATTTTTCCTACAGGAGAAGAAATATTAAAACATGAAACAACGATCGAAAGCATTATGAAAAAAGCACCAATAATTCCAATGAGTTTTGGAAACATATGTAAAACAGAGGAAGAAATAGAAAGTTTTTTAAAGAATAATTATAATAAGCTTATCCGTTTATTTGAGAGATTTGAAAAGCGAATGGAAGTAGGTTTAAAAGTGTACTGGACAGAGGACGCGTTTTCACAGGAAGTAGAAGATAAAAAAATCAAAAAATTAAAAGAGGAAATAATGAAAAATCAAGGATCTAGTCAATTGAGAATATCAGAGGTTGGTAGATTAGTAGAAGAAAGGGTAGATAAAATAAGGGATTATTATGTAGATCAAATTCATAAAAAACTCTCCCAAAGTGCATATGAGAGTAAATTAAATATTGCTCATACGCCAAGAATGGTATTAAACAGTGCTTTTTTAATAGATAAAGACAAAGAAAATGAATTTGATAAACTTATGAACACTTTATTTGATAAATATAGAGATTCGCTGATTTTTAAATATACAGGACCATGGCCTCCATACAATTTTATTGAAGAAACCTTTGTAATTAAGTAGATATGTTTGGATTAAATAGTTTTATCAAAGTACTTGAAGTAATACAGGAGCATATTGAAAAAGAGTATTACGATGAAAATAAAGTAAAGAAAGAACTATTAAGATTAAGGTTGAAATATGAAATGGAGGAAATAGATGTTGAAGAATATACAAACAGAGAAAAGCAGCTAATACAGAGAATGATGGATATTCGTGAGTATAAAAAGAAGCTTATTGAAGATGAAGAGGATACTTTTGAATGATTTAGGATTATTAGAAAAACTAATGTAATGTAGGTAATTGCAAAATAGAGTGAGAATTTATCCATATAAAAATCCAAAGGATTATCGCAACGTAAAAGGCATGTATTTACTACTTAATCTAGTTTTATTAACTTTAGGGCAGATATATTTTATCTATCAGCACGCCCTTTTTCTCTAGTGATACCATCTAAACCATAGATAAAGAAGTATCATTAGGACAACAGGGAACGCCTAAATTATTTAAATTAGGGTGAAGTAAATTTGATGAGTTACGAGGGTTTAAATTGATAATAGGCATTATTTTTCTATTGTGTAAATAGGCATAGTTTTCATCAGTGTCAAAACCCGAATCACCTAAAAAATATTTGTACGAAAAATTCAATAACATAAAGTAGCATTAGTAATTAGAATGGAAGATAACAAAGGATTAGTTTGTTGGCAAAAATCTTCAGAGTAATCAACAAGGTTATGAAATAAATCATTTAAATTGTGAAAGAAAGCAGTTTTAAAACGAGAAAATTGAGATTTATCAGGAACGGTTAAAAAGCCACAACAATTACGCATTTCAGAATAAATATGTAACAGAGAAATTAGAAGGTCTATAGTAAAATCTTTTTTGCGACTAAATTTTGAATAATAAGATTGGTAAAAAGAAAAATGCATAAATTTACTGATATTCATAAAATGGTTTAATAAGGAAATTAAATTGCTTTAATTTTGATTAAAGAATGTATCAAAATCGGAAGAAAAGTTACAAAAGGTTAATTGTTTAGATGAAATTGGCATAAGGTTCCCCTTTTTTTGTTTCGTTTTTTAACTATGGGTTATACACAGTTGGTCATTATATATACACCCAAAACGGGGGGACTAAGCCATTTCGATAGATGTAAGTGCTGATTTGATGCGGGATAGAGCATTTCGCAATCAACTACTAATGTAATGAGTAGTCACGGAAACTAATGTATAAAATTTAATTTTTATGCAATACATTAAAAATCCATAAATTTTATCATTAGAGCTCATTTTTATATAAAAT
>NZ_SLWV01000004.1 GCF_004345705.1 Marinisporobacter balticus | reverse complement strand
CTGGTTCAACAATTATAGGATTCATTCATCACTAGGATATTTAACACCGTATCAATATAGGATTACTAACCTTAAAAAAGTTGTTTGATTTACTGGTTCTTTCCATAGTTAGTTGATTCTACGTATTTCTTCCAGCCTTAATACCTTTTTACGTAACATATCAAAGTTATTACGACCATACATTATTCGCTTTATTACTTTTAATTTATTTACACTACCTTCTGCTAAACCGTTACTGTATTCATATGTAATTGCATTTTTCACTGCTGCTATATCTCTGGAAATTCCAGTTATAAAACTATTAAGATCATCTATTCCTAATGATTTTGCCTCAATAATCCATCGATCTAGTAGGGTAGCATTTTTGCTAAGTACAAGTTGTTTAAAAGATTTGATTATATCATAGACGTCTTGAAGCTTTGGATAAATTATTAGTACTTTGTTAAGTTGCTCTGAGGTCAATTTTTTAACTTTCTCAATAGGTTTATATAATAATTTCACTAGATGGTTCTTTCCATACTTAGTTGAAACTGTTGGATTTATAGCATATTTTTGAGTAACAATTACTATTTAAATATAATATAAATTACACTTTTCAACAAACATTGGAAAGAACCTTTAAATGATTGACAATATGCAGCATTACTATATGGAAAAGAAACCGTTAGATTATAGGCTTTCATCCCATTGTTTGAATTATCGTAATACATGAACTCCCCAAAATCAACTTGTGCTTCACCAGGTGGATGTTCCAAAGGCATATATCCTTTCACCTTCTCTTCATAGAGCTGTTTCTTCTTTGCTGCTACATAATACTGTACGGTTCTTAATTTCACTTCTAACTGTTCTGGATACTCTTCCTGCAATCTATCATAAATTCGTCTTACGGTATGACGTTGTTTTCTTGGCGCTTGCAAATCTGTAATGAGCCATTGGTCAATAATTGGCTTCAAAGGATCTAATAATGAGGGGTTATCTTTTGGTTCTTTATAATGCTCATTGAAATCCTCTTTATCAATATATTTTTTTACTGTATCAAAGTGTTTACCAGTGCGTCTTGATATTTCTCTTAAAGAAACATATTCAAATTCATGCATCTTTCTGATATAATTAGCTTCATCCATTGTTAACATCCTTTCATACCTCCTTCAGTCTTCAACAACTAAAGGATACTTTATTTTGAAGGGTGTTACAATGGATATTTTTTTGCATTTACTGCTACACTTTTGCATTGCACTTTGCTACATTTCTATTATGCACTATACATAAGTTAATATGTTAAGTGCCAGGCATTAGGGCTCGGCAAGTTAAAGAACAGCACCCACATTCATTCCTAGCTTGGCGAATTAGGATCTTACATATATTCATCATACCACATCTGAAAAACAATCAAGGTCCACATTAATTTGTCAACATTTGGATTCTGTTTGTTATTAAACTGGTTTACAATTTTATCAATTTCTTGATAATTAAATATACCTTGTTCTTTTATAAAATCTCTATCGAAATAATTTTTACCATATCTCTTAAAATCATCATGAAGCCATTTGTATATTGGTACTCCAAATCCCATTTTGGGTCTATCTACTAATTCTTTAGGGATATATCTATATAAAAGTTCCTTTAAAATATATTTTTTGCAACCATTTTTATATTTCATATTATGTGGCATATTTAATGCATATTCAACGACCCTATAATCTAAAAATGGCGTTCTCGCTTCTAAAGTTGCTGACATAGAAGCACGATCTACTTTTGTTAATATGTCATCAGGCAAGTAGGTTATAAGATCTTGTAACATATGTTTTTGTTGAATGTTATCAGATAAATCTAATATGTTAAAATATTTGCTTTCTAAATTAAAAGGTGACGAAGTAATATTCTTATATTTATCTTTGAAAGTCAAATAATCTGAATTAATAATAGCCTCATCACTGTTTAAGTTAAATAATTTAATATATTTTCTATTAAAATTAGATTTTACTAAAAAATTTTTCAAGGGTAGAACGGTATCTATTCCATTTAAGTATTTGGAAAAAATTTTATATTTCTTAAATTTCAGTATATTATCATATCGACTATATCCACAAAATAGTTCATCTCCTGCATCTCCTGATAAGCTTACAGTAACATTTTGTTTAGCAATTTTACTCACCAACATAGTTGGCAGTTGGGAACTGTCTGCAAATGGTTCATCATAGAAGATAGGTAGTTTCTCAATTAACTCCTTAGCTTTATTCACCGGTAGATAAGTTTCATGATGATTTGTACCAAGATATTTAGCTACTTTTCTTGCATATAATGCTTCGTTATAGTTGTCTTCTTCAAATCCTATTGTAAAACTTTGAACAGGATTGGATGATACCTTCTGCATTAACGTCATTATTAAAGAAGAATCAATACCTCCACTTAAAAAACCTCCAACTGGAACATCACTAATCATTCTAAGTTTTACTGAATCTGTAAGCAAGTCATCTAATTCTTGAATATATTTTTTTTCGCCTTTCCAATCTTTAATTTTTTCATTACCAAATTTATCATTAACACTCCAATATTCAACTTCTGATATCTGTCCATTCTTATATAACAAATAACACCCTGGCTTAAGTTTATAAGTGTTTTTGAAGATTGTGTGAGGCGCAACAATATATTGATGATAAAGAAACATATTTAAAGCATTCATATTAATTTCCTTATGAAAAAAAGGATATTTCATTATGGGTTTTAGTTCGGAAGCAAACACTATATCTTGTTGATTGTAATAATAGTATAGTGGCTTGACTCCCATTCTATCTCGAATTAAATATAGTTCATCTTTTCGCTTATCAAATATTGCTATCGCAAACATACCATTAAATTGATGTATACAGTCTATTCCCCACTCTTGATATGCATAAATTATAACCTCTGTATCCGTATTAGATTTAAAAAAATAACCTTTTTCTAAAAGTATATCCTTTATCCCCTGAAAATTATATATTTCGCCATTATAAACCACTATGATAGTTTCATCTTGACTAAACATCGGTTGGTGCCCTAGTGGAGATAAATCAATTATTGAAAGTCTCTTTTGTGCTAAACCTATTTGAAAATTGTTTTTTAAGCTTTTCATATAATATCCTTCATCATTAGGTCCTCTATAATGTATAGTTTGGTTCATATCATATAGTACTTTATCTTCTATTTGTTTTTTATGAAAAAAACCACATATTCCGCACACTTTAAGTCACCTCTTATTTTAATATTAAGTATGTAAATTAAATTCACATCCAATTATTATTTTAAACAATTTTTTAAGTACTAATTTTTATTCAAATGTAAAACTACTATAATTTCATTAAAATTACTTTACTGAATTTCACATGAATTATTTCTTATTTTTTTTTCACAATAGAGAAATGAAAATAAAAATGAGCTAAGCATTGCTATAGTTGTTGCTATAGCAGGTCCAATCAATCCAAAAAAGTTAATGAATATAACATCTAAACCTAAGTTCACTAATGCTTGTATTATATTAAGCGTTTGTAGTATTTTATATTTATCATTAGTGTTATAGTATAAAACATAAAACACAGATAAATAATTAAACATACTTCCAATCATCAATACATTAAATATTTTCACTGCATCAAGATATCTTACACCGTATATTGTTATAATTATAAGCTTAGAAAAGGCTATAATGAACATATGGACAATTATGCTTAAAGAAAAAATAATAAGTCTTTCTTTATAAAAGAAAATATTAATTTTATTATAATCTCTATTCAAAAAATATGAAGAAACATTTGTTGCATAATAACTTGAAATCAAATAAGCAAATCCCGCTATAGCAGTAAAAAGTTTATATGCTGCATTATAAATTCCTACATCTTCAGTAGTCATAAAATGTTTAATAACTGCCGTATCACCGAAATTTATAAGGTATAATCCTGAAAATCCAAACAACTGCCATAAAGAGAAGTTCAGCACCTCTTTAAACCATAATCGATCAAATTCAAACCTCCCAACATCTTTATTGTCTATTTTAAAAATATAGAAAATTACACTAGCATGACTTATTATATTTATTACTAGTAAAGTTTTAACATCAAATGATATCGTAGAGATTAAAAGCAAATAAATAATTTTAGCTGTTATTGATAACAAGGTTGACAAAACTTGCTTATTAACAGCCAAAAAATATTGGCTTAAGTAATCCTCAGCTACACTCACGTATAACCAGATCAATATTAAAAAAGATACATTTAATCCCACGTACAGATTGATTTGTTTCCCAAATATTAAAAATAGCAATGTAATAATAATTAAACTTAAAAAAATTATTATGCTTCTCGCCCAAAAAGTTTTATTAATACTACCATGCTTAGCTTTTTCTTTACTTCCATAATATAAAATTGAAGAAGAACTCCAGCTAAATCCAAATGTAGTAATTAAGCCGATTAACATAAATATTAATGAAAATATACCATAATCACCAACACTTAATTTTCTGACAATAACCACATTAGTAATTAAACCTAAAATCATTATCAACACTTTAAGTAAGGTGAATATAATAAATCCCTTTCTTTTTATAAGAAATTCTAATATTGTATCACTACTTATCATATAATAGCATATCCTCACATTCTACATAATTTATTCTATAGTATCCAGTTTCTTATACAAATGATGATCTCATTTCAACCTTTCAAAAATGTATTTTTTGATATTTTGGGAATTATTGCTGATATCATAATACAAATTGTCCAGATGCAAATTACTCTTTTAATTAGATTAATCTCATATACTAGGCTATTTCTATGAATATAAAAACTCCAATAGCTCATACTTATCAGTATCAAGGGTTTAATGTTAGAGTCAATATTTTCCATCAATTTAGAACCAATTGATAAGATAATTACATAAAATATAATAAACAAAATTAATAATCCCCATCCTCCTGAAGCCCACATTTCTGCCCAAATATTGCTCCCCATACCATAGTTAACTTTTGGAAACATAGCATTTTGAAACAAACTATTGAACGAAGTACTATCTCCCCCCAGCTTATTAGCAAATAAAATAACCTGATATGCGATTGACTTAAAATGTGATAATCCTACTTTGAAGTCTGTTCTTATTACTTCATTTAATATAACTTGTATTCCAAAGGGTTCTGAGTATCTGATTGAATCTACATAAAACTGTATACTCGAAATTTTTTGTACAACTAAGTCCCACATCCCTAATTTTATAGGAATGTAAATTTGTTTATAACTAAAGAAAAAAATTGCAACTACTATTCCGATAACTAAAGATTTTATATTATTTATAAGTAACCTTTGTTTACCTTTTAAATTTAACCAATGAGTCATTATAGATATTATTGCAATTGCTGCAGTTGATCTAAATCCCATATATATATGGAATGACATCATAATAAAAAAAAGCCAAAACAACTTCTTTTTCTCTGTAATAAAAGCAAAAACTATTCCTAATAATATTGTGTTTTCCCATAGCAAGGACCATCTATTTCCATTTGACAAAACAATTTGTTTATTAGCAGACAATAAGCTACTCCCCATCGTTATAATCATCAATGTTAATCCCAAAAATGAGATTATAGTAATAAAAAATAAAATATTTTGTGAACCTTCAACACTAATTTTTTTTTGTTCCTTCTTATTAATATTAATTATGTCATAAATAATTGCTCCTGTTCCTATTGATACCAATACTAAACACATTACCAAATATGTTTCCTTCAAAATAGAACTTTGAATCCAACCAGGCAAAAAAACATATCCATAAAAACCAGGCAAAAAATATACAATAGCAGATATATAAGCTAAAGTAAAAAAATCAAATTTTCTTTTTTTATTCATGAAAAATATTAATCCCAAAATGGAAATTATCATAAATGCTATTTGCATATATCTTCCTCCTGATATTTAAACTACAATAGTAAATCTTATATCTTTTAAGTTTAATAATTCTTAGGGTTCTAAAATATTATATTAAACTACACAATGTAAAATATCAAAGTTCCTAATAATAGAGTTAACTGAATATATTATTCTCGACCTATTTTTAAAAATATTTCACTTTTTTATTTAGTAAGAATTCGATTATACAAGTTCATATGTAATTTCAATAACTTTAAGTAGCTATTTTATTGTCATAAATTTTTATATAATTTCCATAATTTTATAATTCAATATTTTTTTCCCATTCTTTTATCAGATTTTTTATTCCAAAATCTTCCACTCTACTTTTTCCTGCTTTTTTATATTCTTTCTGTAATTTTTCGTTGTTCAATAGTTCTAGCAATGTATCTGCCATTATATTTTCTTCTTTACTAAGTGGTTCATCATAATTATAATAGTTACCATCACACACTGGGACAAGAGTACCATATGTTGCATATTCTACAGCTTTACATTGATATTGCCAATCGGTATCTGGTGCTAGTATTTCTCTTGGCCCTGATTTACAATCTGATGACACTACCGGAACATCACAAGCTACTGCTTCTACCAATGTATTCGGAAATCCTTCAGAAAGAGATGGTAATATAAATAAATCTGAATTATATATATACTTATATGGATTGTTTTTAAAGCCTAACAAACATATATTTTGTTCCAATTCAAGATTTTTTATTAATTCTCTTAAGTAACTTTCTAATTCACCAGATCCTAATATGATTAATTTAAATTCCTTATTATAGTTATTAATTTTTTTAAAAGCTCTTATCAAATGCCACTGACCTTTAAAATGATTTAATCGCCCTACCGTTATTATTACTTTACTTTTAAAAATATTTTGATACTCTTCTTCCAGGGGCTCTTTGGCTAAGCTACGTATCCTCTCCAAATCATAGAAATTATATATAGTTACTATTTTTTTTTTATTAGTACCATAATTTGAAATTAAATCTTTTTTTATAACATTTGAGACTCCTATAATTTTATCAGATCTATTGTAAATTTTTTTGATTAAATATTTATTTATTGTTCCATAAATCCCCTTGGACTGAATTGAAACATAATTTCTAACCGATACAATAACTCTGCCCTTTTTCCTTGACAAAATGTTTATAATATTGGGACCATCTAAAAAACTAATTGTTGTATCTATTTTTAACTCTTTTTTTAATAACTTTACTTTTCTAAGTCTAAAAAAAGCATTCCATGTTTTGAAAATAAAATTAGATTGAGATTTCATTTTTAAATCTATCAAATTTCCTTCGAACTGATATGCTATATCCTCGGAATCAAAAACAATTAAATATAAGTTGTACTTTTTAAAGAGTTGCTGACTTAATAATGATGCCACACGTTCAGCGCCACCACCTTTAAGACTAGAAATCATTATTGCAACATTTTTCATGTGCTTCCACCCGCTTCTATAAAGAGAATCTTCTCGTTTTGACTATGTGATATCTTCTACAAAATATTTTTTGTACCATTTCTGAAAAATAAATATACACCAAATTTGTTTAGTATTTAATTTGCCATTCATCCTCATTTCATTCAAATTTGAGTAGTGAAATATGTTTTGATTATTAACAAATTGTTTACTAAAGTAATATTCAATTTCATTTTTTAATGAACCATTAACCCATTCATCAATTGGTACAGAAAAACCTTTTTTAGGTCTATTTGTAAACTGTTTAGGTAAATACTTGTATAAAACTTGTTTTAGCAGATATTTTTTTTCTCTTTCTCGCATCTTAAATTCCAATGGAACTTTCAAAGAAAATTCAACAATTTTATGATCTAATAAAGGCACTCTAGCTTCTAATGCGTATTTCATACTTGCTCTGTCCACTTTAGTTAGAATATCATCTACCATGTATGATTTAATATCTGAAATCATTTCCTTATCTAATATAGTATGTTTTTTTAGTTCATCGTAAGGTCTAAAATAATTAATACTTTTGTCTAAATCATCACTATTTAACAAAATGCTCCTGATTTCCTTTTTAGAGAACATACTTTTTAAATTTAGTACCATCTCACTTATCTCCCCAGAATAATCCAATACTTGAGACAACCGTTTGTTATATAATCCTCCTACATAACCAATCCCTTTTCGAATAGAATGAGGTAAATTATGAAATTTTGATAAAGTTTTTATATGATCATAAGTATTATAGCCACAAAAAAGTTCATCTCCTCCATCCCCTGACAGTGCTACTGTAACTTTCTCTTTAGCTAATTTTGATACTAACATTGTTGGAATTGATGACGAATCATAAAAAGGCTCATCATAATAATAAACTAAATCTTCAACCATTGAAAAAAGATCATCATTAGTTATATATAATTCAGTATGATCTGTTCCTAAGTATGCAGCAATTTCTTTAGCATAATTTGCTTCATTGAATTTATCATTATTAAAACCAATAGAAAATGTCTTAACTTTATCTTTACTCATATCCTGCATCAAAGAAACAACTAAACTCGAATCTATTCCCCCACTTAAAAATGCACCGATAGGTACATCACTAACTAATCTACTTTTAATAGATGATTTCAAAAGTTCTTCTAATTGCTCTAAATACTCTTTTTCTGCTAAAACTTCTTTATTTGCACACTTCCTTTTTATATCAATTATATCCCAATAGGTAGATATCTCTATTTTATTATTTTGAAATATTAAATATTTACCTGGCTCTAATTTAAATGTATTTTCATAAATAGTATATGGTGCAGGAATATAACCAAATGTTAAATACAAATTAATTGCTTGATTATTAATATTCTTTAAAAATTTAGGATGTTTTATAATAGGTTTTAGTTCTGATCCGAAAGCAAAATCTTTTCCATTATGATAGTAATATAATGGTTTTATACCAATACGATCTCTTACCAAGGTCAATTTGTTTTTTTTCTGTTCCCAAATTGCTATAGCAAACATTCCATTGAATTTATTGATACATTTTATTCCCCATTGCTTATACGCATAAACAATCACTTCTGTATCAGTATCTGTTTTAAAAGAATATCCTTTTTCTACTAATTCAGCTTTAATTTGTTTATAATTGTATATTTCACCATTGAATGAAATAGTTATAGTACCCGTTTCATCACTCATTGGCTGTCTGCCTAAAGACGATAAATCTAATATACTTAACCGTTTCTGTGCTAGTCCAATTCTTTCATCCAAATAATATCCCTCATCATCAGGACCTCTATGACAAATAGATTGATTCATTTCATATAAGTCTCTTTTATTATATCCATTATTTATAAATCCACATATTCCGCACATAATCCTCGCTCCTATTTAGTATAAGATTATTTTTAATTACTCACAGTTAAGTATAAATTGTCAAATGATTTTACAATAGCTCTTATTGAATATTTCTTTTCAACTCTTTGTCTTGCTAATATTTTTAATTTATCTATTTCTTCATTATTTAGTAACGATATAATTGCTTCGTTAAGTTCAAGATAATTTTTTGTACTCGCTACTTTACCCGTATTTCCCACTATAATTTTTGAATCTCCCGCCTCTGTTACAACACAAGGTAATTCACAAGCCATAGCTTCACCTATTGCATTGGAAAAACTTTCACCTAACGATGAAGAAACATATATATCGGCTGCCGATAATAATGCTGGTATGTCATTTTGTCTACCTAATAAAAGTATATTATCTTTAAGATTATAATCATTTATTAAAATTACTAATTCATCATTAGAATATTCTAAATTAGTTCCAACCATGAGCATTTTAAATTTTACTTTCTGTTTTTTTAACTTATCTAGAGCTTTTAGTAAAGTATAATAATCTTTTTGTATATCCCATCTACCAACAGTGATAATAACTTTTTCTTCTTTATTTAATCTTAATTCTTTTCTAATTCTCAATCTATCATCCAAATTAAACTTGAATTTATCTAATTCAAACCCATTAGGAATAATTATTGAATTTTTATCTACATATCCTGCTTTCATATGATTTTCAAAAGCCTTATTTGAATTATAAGTTATACAGTCAACAAATCTAGATACTAATGAATTGAATTTTACAATTTTTAATGTTTTAGATTTATTTGCTTCTTTATCTAAGTTACTATGTCTAATATTCCAAATAAGTTTCTTCTTTAATAAAACTTTAGATACTATAAATCCAAATATATCTGCATGGTAGAGCCAAGTGTTAACTATATCACACTCTTTACATATGATTCTAGCTTTTATTAAAGAAGCACACAGATTTTTCCTATTTAAATTTAGCGAGTGAATTTTTATTCCCGCCATTTTTATCTTCTCTCCCATCATGCCTTGATCCATCAAGGTAATGACTTCATGATAATACTGCCCTTTATCGGAATACTTTAAAAGTTTATAGAGCATACTTTCAGCACCACCACACCCTAAACCTGTGATTATATGAATAATTTTTTTCATTTATTCTCATCCTCTATTTCTACAAATTCTCCTTATACCATTCTATAGCTGCTACAATTCCTTTCTCGAAACTCCACTCTGGATCATATCCCAGCAATTCTTTTGCTTTACTTATATCAGCATTACTATGCTTAATATCACCTTTACGCTCAACCCCAAAAATTGGTTCAATGTCTTTATCCAATGCCTTACATAATTCATGATAAATATCAATCAAATATTCTCTACCACCATAAGCAATGTTATATGCTTGTCCAGCGGCTTCATCTGATGCGTTACAAGCTTTTAAATTTGCTTCAATAATATTCTCAATATAAGTAAAGTCTCTACTCTGTTTTCCATCACCATTGATAGTTGGTTGTTGATCATTAAGTAATTGCTTTATGAACTTTGGAATAACCGCAGCATATGCACCATTAGGATCTTGTCTTTTACCAAATACATTGAAGTATCTCAATCCATACGTATCTAACCCGTATAACTTTGTATATTGCTTACCGTATTCCTCATCAACCATCTTAGTAAGTGCATAAGGAGATAATAAATTTCCCTCTATTCCTTCTTTCTTTGGTAAATTGGGTTCATCCCCATATACCGATGAGCTAGATGCATAGACAAACTTCTTCACACCGTTTTGTCTAGCCGCTTCCATCATATTCAATGTACCTTTTATATTAATCGCTTCATATAATAAAGGCATCTCAATACTTCTTGGCACACTTCCCCAAGCAGCTTGGTTTAATACATAATCAACATCTTTACAAGCATTCATACAAATATTGAGATTTCGTATATCTCCCTCAATAAATTCAAAGTTAAAATTATCCATAAATAAATCTATATTTTCTCTTTTGCCAGTTGAAAAATCATCTAATCCCCTTACTTTGTAACCTAATTTTAGTATTGCCTCTACAAGATTTGATCCAATAAACCCAGCTGCACCTGTTACTAAAAACTTAGTTCCTTCAGGAAAATTAATATCTTGGTATCCCATTATTACAACCTCCAATATATAAAACCATTGCTTTCTGCTTCTTTTTTATCAAACATACCCTTTACATCTATAAGTAAATGCTTATGATTTTGATAAAGTTTCTTAATATCTTCTATTTTTAATTCCTTAAACTCTTCATGAGGTACTGCAAAAATAATTGCATCCATATCTTGTATATCCTCAATAGAAGACGGATTGATTTTGTACTCTCTCCATAAATCTTCTTTATCTGCTACAGGATCAAGCACTTTAGTTTCTATTCCATACTCTTGTAATTCATTGATTACATCTACAACTTTTGTATTTCTAACATCTGGACAATTTTCTTTAAAAGTCACACCAAAAATAGCTACTTTAGAACCTTTAATTTGTTTATCAGCTTTAATAAGTATTTTTACTGTCTGTTCTGCTACATATTTCCCCATATCATCATTGATTTTTCTACCTGATAATATGATTTGAGAATGATATCCCAACTCTTCCGCTTTATAAGTTAAGTAATATGGATCTACGCCTATACAGTGACCGCCTACTAGCCCAGGAGAAAACTTAAGAAAGTTCCACTTTGTTCCTGAGGCTTCCAGAACAGCATTCGTATCAATTCCCATTTTATTAAAGATAATTGAAAGTTCATTCATGAAAGCAATATTAATATCTCTTTGCGAGTTCTCAATTACTTTAGCCGCTTCAGCAACCTTTATGCTTTCTGCTCTATGCACCCCAGCTTCAATTACCATCTCATAAATTTTAGCAATTGTATCTAATGACTCTTCATCCATACCAGATACAACTTTTACAATGGTTTCTAATCTATGTACTTTATCGCCAGGATTAATTCTTTCAGGAGAGTAACCTACTTTAAAATCGACTCCACATTTTAATCCTGATTCTTCTTCAAGAATAGGAACACAAATGTCTTCAGTAACACCTGGGAAAACAGTTGATTCAAAGACTACGATTGAGCCTTCAGTCAAATTTCTACCAACTGTTCTACTTGCTCCAATAACCGGCCTTAAATCGGGCGTTTTATCTTTGTTAATTGGTGTTGGTACTGCTACAACATGGAATTTACAATCTCTTAAGTGTTTTTCTTCCCATGTTAATAAAGCAGTTGTTTCTTGAATGGCTTGATCTCCAACTTCTTTTGTAACATCGGTACCGTTTAGATATTGCTTAACCTTTGATTCAGATATATCAAAACCAACAACATCAACTTTCTTTGAAAATGCAATTGCCAATGGCATACCTACATATCCCAAACCAACAACTGAAATTTTTTCTTTTTTTGATACAATAGCTTCATATAGACTCATATCAATTCTCCTTTAAACTATTTAATTCTTCTATGTAAGCATTTATTACGATACATCTATCAAATTCTTTTTCCATTTTCTTTCGTCCTGCAATCCCTATAGCCTTCTTTTTATCATCAGGTAGATTTATAAATCTAATGATTGCTTCAACTAAACTATCCACACTCTTAACTTTAAAACCAAAGCCACTTATGCCTTCATCAAAAGTTTCTATACAACCAGTTACTTTTGAAGCTAATACTGGTCGACCTGATGATGCAGATTCTAGTAATACATTAGCAGTTCCTTCATGATAAGACGGAAGTATTGTAGCGTGAGCTTTTCTAATAAATTTATGAACATCATTTTGAGGCCCATGATAATTGACAACCCCATTTTTTTCATACTCTTTTAGTTGTTCAGTGTAATCCTCTTCGATAAATCCAATTAAATCAAACTGTACATTTAAATACTTTTCTTTTACTATTTTTGCAGCTTTGAGTAATTCGTCTATCCCCTTCGCTTTCATAATTCGCCCGATAAATAAAAATTTGATTGTTTCAGTATTATTAGGATACTCCTCTAAAACATGATGCTTTAGGTTTACACCAGAGCCAGGTATTAATCTTGTTCTTCTTTTTACAACCTTTTTTTTAGTAAAAAACTGCTTATTCGGCTCGTTTTGAAAAAAAACACATCGTGATTCTTTTAATCCAATTCGATATAATCCCAACGCAACTTTCTGCATTAAACCTTTATTTTCAATAGAAGTACCTAAGCCTGTAATATTAGTCAAATACGGTGTTTTAGTAATTCTACAAGCTATGCCTCCATAAACATTGGGTTTAATAGTGTATGTTAAAACAACATCAGGTTTGATTCTTCTGATGATTTTTATATAAGTCAGAATCAAGGCCATATCAGTTACAGGATTTGTACCTCGTCTATCAACATTAGATTCTAGATACTCACAACCTAGTGATTTCAATTTAAAGACGTACTCGTCATGAGGAAATGAAATATAAACATCATTACTTTGTTTTATCAACTCTTCTAAAAGCTCTTTTCTAAATTTATATAAGCCCATACCAAAGTTGGCTAATACAAGAATCTTCATTATTTATTCTCTCCTTGCCTGAAACCCTGAATCTTAAAAAGGTTTTTATTTCAGCCTATAACTTCTTGCAAAGATCAGTAATGTTTGTATCATTAATTAACTTTATCTCATAGTAAGTCATCTGTAATTTCAATGTAATAAATTCAAGCGTAATTTATATTCTACTTGCTAATTAGGATATTACGACTAGGCATTCGAAGTACTATCTTTATCCACTAATTGTTTTAAGATAAACTCATTAACTAAAGTATATTTTTCACCTTTGATTTCAATATAGGCTCCATTATAAGGTGGAAACCAAAACGCTTGAATCTTTAAGTCAACATCATCTTTTTCTATATCAATTTGCTTCATTGCTTCCATTTCATTTCTTGAAATATAAGTACCTTCATTTTCAAATTGCTCTAATGAATCTATTTTACCTTTTTCTTTAACATCTAATATGATACTTTTATATAACTCCACCTGTATCTCTTGAGTTTTCTTTTCTAAACTCTGAGCTGTTTCTAATCTGTAGTCAAAATTAAATTTATAAGTTTTGATTATGTTGCCTGTATCAATACTTTTATCAACATAATGAGCTGTAGCGCCCCATTCCGAAAGTTTATTTATGATAGCAACATTATAACCAGCTGTGCCTCTCCAATCTGGTAATATCGCTGGATGAAAATTAATACAACCATACTTTGGTTCACTAATTAATGGCTCCTTAATTTTCCTCCAAAACAAATACGAAACAACCAAATCGATATCATGATTAGGTTGACTTAAGATTTTCTCTACTTCTTCCATACTAATAACAGGTATTTGTAATTCTTTTGCCTTCTTAGCTGTAGGAGAGTTTGAAAAATGTGAATCGGTAACAACAGCTTCTATCTCGATTCCCTGATTTATAGTCCATTCGATTAAATCAGTAGAATATTTTTTTCTTCCCATAAAAATAATCTTCATTTAAAATTCCTCCGAATTCCCAGTAAAATATTGAACTGTTTCTTGCCCTTCTTGACTGATCCCTTCCCTAACAAACACCTTTTTTATAGTCAAAAATATAATCTTCCAATCACCAATAAAACCAACACTATCTACATACTCTACATCAAGATTAAATTTTTCTTCCCAGTTGATTGCATTTCTACCACTGATCTGTGCTAAACCTGACAATCCCGGTCTAACATCATGACGTCTTTTTTGGTGTTCGTTATATAACGGAAGGTACTGAACCAACAAAGGCCTCGGTCCCACTATACTCATATCACCCTTTAATATATTAAACAACTCAGGCAACTCATCCAGACTGGTACTTCTCAAGAACCTCCCAAACTTAGTAAGCCTCACACTATCAGGCAACAACTCACCCTTCTCATCTCTCTCATCCGTCATAGTCCTAAACTTACACAAAGTAAATATTTTCTCATTCAACCCTGGTCTTTTCTGTTTAAATATCACTGGACTACCTAGCTTAGCTCTCACTAATATGGATACTACAAACAAAACAGGTGATAAAACTATAATTGCTAATAGTGATAACATAAAGTCCATAGGACTTTTTATGATTCTTCTATATATCCCCCCCTGATATTGCACAGGCATCTTAATATCTGGTCTAATTTCTGTTTGCATCTATAATCACCACCTACTTAGTACTAGCAACTTCCTTATAGGCTTCTTGTTTCCACAGCCCTTTAATAATTCCAACTATCCTAAATAAATCTTTATCGCTCATCTTCGTATCACTTGGCAAGCAAACACCATTCGCAAATATCTTCTCTGACACCTCTCCACCTACATAGTCATACTCAACAAAGAACGGTTGCATATGCATAGGTTTCCATATAGGTCTTGATTCAATATTTTCTACTTCTAGTGCTTCTATAATATCCAAAGGTCTAACCTTACCATTTAAAGTCATACATGATAACCAGTAGTTCGGCTCGTCCCAATCATTTACCGGCATCATCTCAATACCATCAAGCTCACTAAATTCTCTTTTATAAAATTCAAAAATATACTTCTTCTTCTCAACTCTTTGCTCTAATACTTTAAGCTGCCCTCTACCAATTCCAGCAACAACATTGCTCATTCTGTAGTTGAAACCTAACTCTGAATGCTGATAATGCCTTGCTTTGTCTCTAGACTGTGTGGCCCAAAATCTAGCTTTATTAATCTTTTCTTCATTATTAGAAACTAGCATCCCACCACCAGAAGTAGTAATAATTTTATTTCCATTAAAACTAAAAATTCCATAATCTCCAAAAGTACCAGTGTGTTTACCTTTATAATAAGCCCCTAAACTTTCAGCGGCATCTTCAATTACTACAACATTACGTTTGTTGCAAATCTCCATGATTCTATCCATATCAGCAGGCAAACCATAAAGATGAACAACTAATACAACTTTCACTTCTGGGTATTTCTCAAATGCTTTCTCCAATGCCACAGGACACATATTCCATGTTTCATAGTCACTATCAATAAATACAGGTATAGCATTTTGATAAATGATTGGATTTGCTGTAGCGGAAAAAGTAAGTGATGGACAAAAAACAATATCCCCTTCTCCCACCTCGGCAGCTTTAAGTGCCAAATGAATAGCTGCGGTTCCTGCACTCAACGCAGCAGCTGATTTAACCCCCACTTTTGCAGCAAACTCATTTTCAAATTCATTAACGTTCTTACCAAGAGGTGCAATCCAATTGGTATCAAAAGCTTCCTTTATATATTTCATTTCATAACCTTCATCACTCATATGTGGTGAAGAAAGGTAAATTTTTTCTTCCATTCCCTATGACTTCCTTCCTCGAAAAAATTTTTTGAGATAAATAATCTTCATTTGCCAACCTACTTCTCAATCACATTAATACTTTCAATCTTTATTACTCCATTACTTTTTCCTCTATGCACAATACCTATTCTCTGTTTTTCAGCTACTACACCCTTAGGAACAGTAATTTCTAGTTCTGCTTTTATAAATTTTTTAGAATCTTTTACATTTTCTAATTTTGCTATAACTTTAGAATCATTCGATAAATCATATACATATAAATCAAAATCTTCATCTTTCAAAGTACTACTATACTCAATTTCTAACTTATATTTTTTTTCTTCTTGAAGTGATAAGTTATCAATATAAAACAACCCATAACCATCACCTGTATTTTTAAGTACTATATATTTAGCTTGATTTTGTACTTGTAAATTCCCTTCTTTAGTATTCCATATCCTTGCGCCACCAGGAATTTCATTTTGGTCTATATCTACATCAAATTTATTATACATAGCAATTTTATCTAATTTTTTTAATTGTTCCTTATCATCTTTATAATCCAATAAATAATCCAACTTCTGAAGATTATAATCTAAATCTTTACTATACTTAAAAGGTTGCAATACCTCTTGGCTATTCTTATTTAATACATGTTTTATATTTGATATCCTATCTGTAATCATATCAATACCATCTCTATTATCTGTATCTATAAAATATTTACTAACAGCCAAATACGCTTGTGTTTGATCTGCATAATTATCTGCATTCATTGGCTGAACTTCCACTGCTTTGTCCGTATATGCTAATCCTTTGTCAAATTGCCCTGCTTCCATATATATTTGTGCAGCTTTTTTAAGGATTTTAGCATTATAACCTTCTAATACAACAGCTTTTGAGATTTCTTTTACTGCCTTTTCACTATATTGATTTTGTTTTTTTCCTACTATTGTATACACTGTAGCTAAATCAGTATGATATGTTCCTGTAAAAGGATCTACTTTTGTAGCTTTTTCAAAATATCCAATAGCTTCTTGTATAGCATTATTCTGAGCATACGCTATCGCTTTTTTAGAATACTGCTGCCCAAGATGCAAAAATCCAGAACCTATCACTAATAAAAGACATATACTAATCGAAATATATCTCAAGCTATTACTATTTGTTTCTTTCTTTCCTATTTTAATTTCCATTTGATTCGTTAATCCAAGGAGTGCCCATAATAATATAGACATCGCTCCTAAAGATAAATCAAAATCCATCATGCTGTGTATTAGCAATGTTAACCATCCTACACAGATACTTGTTTGCATCATCTTTGTTTTTACATTTTTACTCTTTCTTATTGCTTTATACACATTAAATAATAACGTCCCAATAAAAGTAATATAGATTAAAAATCCTAGTGTGCCAATTTCTATCCATAGTTGCATAATATAATTATGCGCCTGTGTAGACCAATACATATAAGATTGGTAGGTAAAGTAAATTGTTGCCCAAGCTCCTCCACCTGCACCAAGGATCGGATAGTCTTTGATGATTTTAAAAGCATCTTTATAAAATGAAAACCTTGCCTGTGTACTATTTCCACTAAGATCAAAGCTATTGATCCTTGCCACTAAACTTTCAGGAATATACTTATACTTTAGTTTGATATCCTTGATCTTTTCTTCTGTCTGTGCATCATATAACGTTGCTTGATCGAACGCGACTTCTGTATTTATATAATAATTTATAAAATTGATTCTAATCGCTTCTGTTTCATCTGTTGTTGTAAAATTCAAAACTAAATGTTTACTTTCTGTTATATTTTCATTAAGTAGACTTTCTGATTTTCCTTCATTGTTTACACTATATATATCAATTTCCCCAGCATACGTTTTATTTTCTGGATTTTTTATTGTCTCATTCACTTCTAATCTATACTCTTTGTTTTTAAGCACATCTGATATATTTCTGCTTGTAAATTTCCATGTGTCTTTTTCACTATTCATATTAGACAATATTAATGGCTGCGTTGTATTTAATGCAATACCACCCATTATACCTATAATTACAATTACTATAACGCCCACTTTAAAAACAGATTTATAAGATATCTTATCTAATTTTTCTATTCGTTTTTCACATAAATAAGTAATTCCTATTGTTATAATTATTGAAATAAGTAATACTCCCCACTGCATTAGTCCATTACTACTTCCAATTCCTTTGATAAACAATAATGAAAATACTGCCGCAGGTATGATTGTAACTAACCCATAAATAACCGTTTGTATCTTTTTACTAACTGGTACTAAAATAAAATACATCATAAAAACAACAGGCGCTAATACCCACATCCCCCTTGAAAACGTAGGAATAAAAGTAAATATAAATAAATTTGCAAGCACAGCATAGAAAAACTTTTCTTTTATATTCTCACTATTTTGCAATAACCCAAGTGCTACTATAAACAAAGCAATTAAATAAGAAGCCAATGCATTCGGATACTGAAAAGTAGAATTAATACGCCCACTTACAAAAGCTCCATTATAACTAAATGTCCCAATCGCACTTCCAATGCCAATAATAGAAACGACTACCCCACTTAAAAGCAGTACATTTAATATAATCTTCTTATTTTTTTCATCATCCACTGTATAATCTCTTACCAACAAGTAGATCATATAATAGTTGGCATATTTCAAAAATTCACCGATAGCTAGTCTGATATTTACCCCATAAAATATAGAAATAAAATACATCCCAACAATAGCTAATCCCAAGATATCAGGAATAGAACGAATAACCCTACCCTTAGATTTCATTTTGGTAAAGAGCCATACAGTCCCTAACCCAAAACTAAATATATGCGTAGGCAAAAGCTCTTGATCAAAAAACAGTCCTCTAAAAAAAGGTGGGTAAAACAATAATATGCACAGTAATCCAAATATGAAACCATTTTTACCAGATGTCTCAATATTAAATTTTCTTTTATTTTTCACTTTGGTAGCCATAAGTACCTCCAAACATTATCTAAAATCAATTCTATGCTTTATGCTACCTTTTTATTGGTAACTGCTGAACTTTTCCAATATTCTCTAGCGAATGCTAAAAATACCCCCATCATAATTCCTAACACTCCAGCTATAGCCATATTCAACATTTTTCTAGGTCCTACTGGTTCTAGTGGCTCTACTGCTGCTGAAAGAACACTGATCGTTAAATCTCCAATTGTTGAAGATTTTGCTATTCTTGTTTCTTCAAACTTTTCCACGAAAGCATTGTAGGTATTTTGTGCGATTTCTACTTTTTGTGTAATGGTTTGTTCTTCATGTTGTTTTTCAGCTAAATTTACTTGAAGATTTTCTAATTCTTTTTGCATACTTGAAACTAAATTTTTAAGATTGTTTTTTGCTGAACTCGTTTTTGCTAATTCTATTTTCAACAAATCAATCTGTTTTCTTAATTCTATATATGCTTCATTAGTTTCTTCTGTTGTAACTTGCACCCCATATAATTCTTTTGCATCTTTTCCTGTATCATCCTTAATGACTTGTGCTAAATATGCATCATCTGATAAAGCTTTCTTTAATGTCATTTTATCAGGAGTATTTGTTAGCGCATTCTCTGCTACGCTAAGCGCAGCACTTATTTTTTTTTCTTGTATTTGTGCATCTACTAAATCCGTCTTGTATTTTGTGATAAGTTCTAATTTTGAATCTACTTCTTTTTCTAATTCGTTTTTTCCTCTTGGTTTTGCCATATAATTTTTATACTCTACTAATACTTGATCTAAGTTTTCTTTCTCTAATCCTAACTGACCCTTCATAAAATCTGATGATTTTGTGTATTGTATATTTGCATTGTTTGATACAAATTCAGTAAATTTTTTAGCTATGGTATTTGCAATATCTGTAGCTACTTTTTTGTCTGTATATGTTACATTTATATTAATTAAGTTCGTGTCTTTTATATTTTCTAAACTTACCATATTTTGCAGACTTCTTCTTGTTATTTTTAATTGATCTAGCTTTAATTCATCGATTGTCTGCTGAAGTACATGTGGGTTATTAATCTGTTGTTTATAAGTTTCTATACTCATTTCAGGATATTGTACCATTCCATCTAAGAATCCTTTAACCCCTTCTTCTTGTTGTGTTAATTGTTTACTTATACCCGAAGCGATCAGTGTTGCCTTTGATTCATACACTGGATCTAGTATGAAAAAGCTTACAACAAATGAGGTAAGTAAACATGCTAGTGTGACCCCTATAATTAGTTTTCTTTGTCTTAGTAATGCTTCTATCAGTTCTCTTAAGCTAATTTCATCATATTGATTTTGTTGTTCCATTCTTTTTCCTCCACTCTATTTGTATGTATTAATTTTCATATTATTCCTGCTCTACCACCGCAAACTTAATTGTCGCCTTACAAGCCACTTCATCGCCAACATAAGCTACAGCTTCTCCTTTTCCCATGCCACGTCTTAATGTTACCATCTCGACCTCTAGTTTTAATGTATCTCCAGGTACGACTTGTCTTCTAAATTTCACATTTTCGATTCCTGTTAATACAGCAAGCTTTCCTTTATATTCTTCCATTGAGAGTACTGCCACTGCACCTACCTGTGCCAATGCTTCTATTAGAAGTACCCCTGGCATAATAGGTTTACCTGGAAAATGTCCTTGAAAAAACGGTTCATTGATGGTTACATTTTTTATGCCTACTGCTTTTTTCCCTGGTTCCATTTCAATGATTTTGTCTACTAATAAAAATGGATATCTGTGTGGGATAATTTTTTGAATTTCTATATTATTTAACATATGTTTATTCTCCTTTGTAGTTGATTACAATTTTTTTTTTAATATTTTAGACTCTAACTATTTTATTTTACAGCAACTTACATTATTAATCAACAAATTATAAATTGTTTAATAGAAATGTAAAATATAATTAAAACCCCATACAAAAAAGAGTCGATTTGTATAGCTTATCGACTCTTTTATATTGTTCATTATTCACTTGCAACTTTTCTTAATTTTTGTATAAACTTATGGTCATCTTCAACAGATGTATAGATATATTTTTTTATAGCTTCTTGATCATCTTTTACTTCTTTTACTATTTTCTCTAGATTATCTACTTTTGATTCTAGATTATTTACTTTTGATTCTAGATTATTTACTTTTGATTCTAGATTATCTACTTTTGATTCTAGATTATCTACTTTTGATTCTAGATTATCTACTTTTGATTCTATTTTATCTAGTTTGTTAAACATCATCTCAAGCATTTGTTTCATTTCTTTATCCATATGTTCACCACCATTTTAATTTCTATCTTCATTATCTATATTTTATCATTTTGAAAAATCTTTTACAACATCGAAAATGGTAGTAAAATATTACTACTGTTTTGTAAAATACCATATTTATCAAAGCTACTGACTTTCATCACTGACTTTTGTTTATTTCATATGCTTAGCAAGCTGCTTATACATTTGCTGAGCAAGTCCCATCCCCTCGCCTTTTGATGCTTCATCTGCAATTTTTTCATCTAGCATGCCTTCAAACATTTCTCGTGCATAACTCTTCTCCATAATCCCATCATCATGAATGGTATTTCTCATATTCTTCATGAGCATGTTCATAAACACGGATTCAAATTGTCTACAAGCATCTTTTAGTTTTTCTTCATCTTTTGAATCTTTTGCTTGTTCAAATATTTTTTCAAAAGCATTATCTTCTACCTTGCTTTTTTCGTATTGGGATTTATTGATAGTAGATGCTGAAATCGGATTAATATTCATGGTAGTTCAACTCCTTGTTTTACATTTCATTCTTCAACTATAAAATATAAAAAGATTTGAGAATACCTTTTGATAACTTTTGTAAAAAAACTTGCTGAAATGTAATGGAAAAAACGTTAAGAACCTTCACTGTTTGAGCGTAGCGAGTTTTGAAGGTTTAGTTTTTTTCATGGAATGAAGTTTAGTTTTTTCAAAAGTTATCAGGTATGAACGTTCTTTTTATATTTTATCTTCTTAGATTATTTGCCTGCTCTAACATCTGGTCTGCTGTTTGAATAGATTTAGAATTGATTTCATAGGCTCTTTGCGCAGTGATCAGTTTTACCATTTCCTCTACAACAGATACGTTTGAGCTTTCCAAAAACTTTTGTTTTACACTACCTGCATCTCCTTCTTCGGCTTCAATGGCTTCTCCTGATGCTGTTGTTGCTTTATAAAGGTTTTGTCCTAGCGACTCAAGTCCTGCTGGATTTACGAATCTTACTAGATCCATCTGCCCTAGTTCTTCCCATTCCTCCTCACCTTTCATTTTTATATTGATCATACCATTAGAAGCGACAGCGATTTCCTTTACTTCTCCATCTAATTCTATATCTCCGCCCTCTGCTTGTACATAATATCCTTCTGATGTTACAAGTCTTCCTTCATCACCATCTACGCTTAATTTAAAACTTCCATCCTTTGTATAGAATAGATTGTCATTTTCATCCCGTACTGTGAAAAATCCATCGCCATCTATGGCAAAATCTAGATCCCTATCTGTTTGTTCAAGGTTTCCTTTTCCAAAGGAGCGAAGGGTTGCCATTGGCATTACCCCATAACCGATTTCTAAGTTTACAGGTCTTCCTTGTCCTTCATTTATACTTTTGCTTGTCATTTGTTCATATAAAAGGTCTTTAAATTCAACTCTTTGCTTTTTATATCCCGTAGTGTTTACATTCGCTAAGTTGTTAGATATAGTATCTACATTTAGTTGCTGTGCTTTCATCCCCGATGCAGCCGTCCACAGTGCGCGCATATTGTTTCCTCCTTTTCATCTAATCCTATAATTTTTGTTAACCATTCATAGCGCCTTTCAAGTATTTCTTATGGAAGAGAAGAAGTATTAACAAAAATTATACTCTTCCTATATCATTTACAGCCTTTCCTAGTGTATCATCATAAGCTTTTACAAGTTTTTGTCCTGTTTCATAATTTCTAAAAATACTCATCATCTCTACCATTTCTTTTACGGCATCCACATTGGATTTTTCTAAAAATCCTTGTTGAATAATTCCTGTAAATGGCTTTTCTTTGGCTTCTGTACCTTCTGTCATTCTGTACATATTGCTTGCTTCTTTTCTTAAATCCTTCATATTTTCTAGGTCAACACTTTTTATTGTGTCCCAATATTGTTCATCGACTATGATTTCTCCTAATTCATTAATGGCAATATCTGATCCTTCAATAGTAATGGGGCCGTCTTCTCCCATAACATTATATCCATCTAGCGTAACCAGTTCTTTTTTACTATTTATTTGAAAGCTTCCATCTCTTGTATACTGTATGCCATCTGGTGTTTGTACTTGAAAAAAACCATTACCTTTTATCGCCAAATCTAAATTATTACTTGTTTGATACAGTTGCCCTTGTCCATAATTTACATATACCTGATCAAGTCTTACTCCTGAATTGAGCGTTCCAATTACATTCGGTGGTACGGGCATCACCAAATTATCTACAATATTTCCATCTACAAGAACTTGTCCCCGATCATTCACCTCTAGTGCGCCATCACCTGCTCTTATAGGTCCTCTATTTCCCAGTACCAAATAACCTGCTTTTGTATCAATCTCGCCGTTTATGTGTTTATTGTATGTGCTCAGGTATCCATCTTCATTCACTGTAAATTTTAATCCTTTTTGATAACTGTTTCCATTGGGTGTCTTTACTCTAAAAAAGCCTGCTGTTGTATTGATTTCATATAGCCCATTCTCATTTTTTACTTCAACACCTTTAAAAAGTTCTGTATTTGAAAAATCCATAGGTGCATTGATCTTCTTAATCAAAGTCTCTGGAAAAGACTCAGATACCACTAAATCTTTTTTATAGCCTACTGTATTGATATTTGCAATATTATTGGTAACGACATCTAATTTTCTATTGTTTGTCTGCATGGCAGATGTTGCTGTATAAAGCCCCCTGAGCATATATTGTCACTCCTTCATTTGTGTACAATTAGTCCTTAGTACTGTATCGACATTTATATAGATAAACTTTAAAATAAATTTAAAAATAAGTAGAAAAAAAGCAGGATTCATGTGATCCTGCTTTTTTCCTACCTATTTCTTCTATAGTTTTTACTGCTCATCATACTCTTTTCTAAAATATGAAGTGATTCTAAAGATTTACCCGTTCCTTTTGCAACACATTCAATGGGATCTTCTGCAATATAGGTAGGGATTCCTGTTCTTTCTTCGATAAGCTTATTGAGTCCATCTAGTAGTGAACCACCACCTGTCATAACAATCCCTCTATCACTTATATCTGCTGCAAGTTCTGGAGGCGTTCTCTCAAGTACTGCGTGCACTGCATCAGCAATGGCCATAACTGGCTCTTCTAATGCATAGAGCATCTCATCTGTGGTTACTTTGATGGTTCTTGGAAGTCCTGATACCAAATCGCGTCCTCTGCATTCCATGGTCAATATCTTTGTTCTAGGATAAGCTGTTCCAACATTCATTTTTAAACTTTCTGCAGTTCGCTCTCCTATGAGAAGATTATGTCTTTTTCTCATATACCTCACAATCGCTTGGTCAAACGTATCTCCTGCACATTTGATGGATCTACTTGCAACAACCCCGCCTAATGAAATCACCGCCACATCTGCTGTTCCTCCACCAATGTCTACAATCATGTTTCCATCCGGCTTCGCTATATCGAGTCCTGCACCGATTGCTGCAGCGATTGGTTCTTCAATGAGATAAGTCGTTCCCCCACCCGCTTCTGTTGTCGCATCTATTGCAGCTCTTTTTTCTACTTCTGTTACACCACTCGGTACACAAACAATAATTTTAGGCTTAAAAAATTTTCTTTTTCCACATGTTTTGTGTATAAAATACCGAAGCATTCTTTCTGTAACATCATAATCTGATATAACACCATCTTTTAGCGGTCTTATGGCCACAATATTTCCAGGCGTTCTTCCTAGCATCATTCGCGCCTCTTCCCCTACTGCTAAAAGCTTATTGGTATTTTTATCAATCGCTACTACAGAAGGTTCTTTTAAAACAATTCCCCTGCCCTTAATGTATACCAAAATACTCGCCGTCCCTAAATCGATTCCTACTTCCATCCCAAATCCAAACATTTTGATCTCCTTCCATTCTCTTTACTTACGTATTGATTTTTTCCTATTTCTATATCAAAAGAAGATTTTGTTCTTTTTATAATAAATTTGTCGCATTCAATTTTACTATATTCTATAAATATTTTATAATTCCTCTTTAATTTAAAAGATTTTTCCAGTATCTTTTCAAAGTATTTATTTTCAGTTCTATTGATCACACACATTGCATAGTATTTATCAAGGGGTTGATAGTAAAGGGGGGTTAGGCAAGTGAAAGATTATATAGAAGAAAGAGCAATGGAAATAGCTGAATATATTATAAATGAAAAAGCAACTGTTCGCCAAACCGCAAAAGTTTTTGGTGTCAGCAAAAGTACAGTACATAAGGATGTAACTGAGCGTCTTCCTAAGATAAACCCTCTAGTTGCAAATCAAGTAAAAAACATACTTGATAAAAATAAAGCCGAAAGACATATAAGAGGCGGCAAAGCAACCAGGATGAAATATAGAAGTATTCACGAATAGACAAAAACAGGGGTTTCCCCCTGTTTTATGCTGTGTCTTTACTTATATAAAAATTGATTTGGATCTACATTTTTTCCATCGATTAATACTTCAAAGTGAAGATGTGATTCTTCAAGTATTTCAAACAATGCGCTTTTTCCTATCTCACTGATCTTTTGTCCTTCCGCTACCCAGTCCCCAACCTTCACCAAATCATGTGTACTAAGGTTTGCATATCTGCTGATCATGTTTCCATTATGCGATAAGCTAATGATAATGCCTAACTTAGGGTCATTGCTTACTTCTACAACTTCTCCTGCTAAAACAGCAGTAACCGGTGTGCTTTCTGGGGCAATGATATCTATTCCATAGTGCGTAGTATATTGGTCTAATGTTTTTGAATAGATTAATGTATCCTTCCCATAGTTCATTCCAATATTTCCATTCACAGGCATTTTCATTTCTTTCTTTATATTTTCTTTTTTTTCTTTTACTATATCTTTTATAGGTGTTGCTTTTACTTTTTGCGCCTTCACTTTAGGCGCTTCATTTACTACAATATCCGTAAGCACTTCATTTTCTTTAATATCCTCAACAACAATCACTGGTTGCTCTGTAATGTTTTCCGCTAGAGGAAAAGGATGTATGTTCCTTTTATTTTCTTCTAGGGATGGTATTTTAAAATCCTGTGTAGCAATCTTGTCAATATTTTTTTTAGCAACCCAAGTAGCTGTTATCGCAACAATGCATACGCACAGAAAAAGAATGATATAAAAACCTTCCTTATCAATTAGTTTATAAATGCTTTTATGTTTCGAAACCCATTTTTTCAATCTCATATACTCACCTCCATTTAGTATTTTTACCATTATGATGGATTTCATACATAAGATTGAAATAAAATATTCAAAATCATCTACTCCATTTCATGAATTTCTACCCCTAGATAATAATGTTTTAATATTTCATCAAAAGTGTTTCCTTTTTTAGCCATTCCATTCGCTCCCCACTGGCTCATCCCTACCCCATGACCATATCCATTGGTTATAAATGTTAAATTTTCGCCTGCAATCGCTATCTTAAAATTAGCTGATCGTAAACCTATTAGGTCTCTTATTTCTCTGCCTGTTAGCACTTTGTTTCCTACTTGCATTTTTAAAATTCTTCCACCCTCACTTTTTTCTAAAATCTTTAGATCTGCTTTTATATTTGAACGATTCACATCACAATCATTGTATTTCTTTTTTATTTTTGATATAAAATCCACAACTGAAATTTCTTGCGTATCTTGAAGGTGGGGTGCTTCTTCTTCATATGGACTTTCTACACTCCTAAGATAAGGCACCCATGCAGTAAAAACATCTTCTGAATTTTCCGTTTTTCCTCCACTCGTAGAGTGAAACAATGGTTGATCAATCGGTTTATTTTCATAAGTCATAATCAAGCCCTTTGTATCGTCTACAGCTTTCTCTATTTTAGGCCAATAATCTTTCATCCAATTTTTTGATTTTAACTTTCCTAACTTCTCCTTTGACAGCCAAACTTGACAATGTACAGAATCACATAATTCTGCCCCCGGATGTCCTGGATGTCCATCTTTTTCAAATGCATTGATTCTAGATAATGCATAACTTCTAGCCGCAACAGCTTGTGCTTTCAAAGCTTCCTCTTCAAAACTTGCAGGCATTTCTCCCGATACCACGCCTTTTATATATTCTTCCAAATCCAGTTTTTCGATTTTCCCTGTTTCTTGAATATATACTTTTACAACTCTGTCACTTTCCACAATCGGTTGTTTTTCTATCTTCGGTTTAGCTACGTCACAGCTTTGTATAAGCATGATCGGAATAAAAATTGTTGTAACCAATACAGCCAAAACCAACAGCAATATATTTCTCACATGATTTCCCCCTTATCTCCCTTATACATCTTATGAGACAAACCTCCTAATTATGAGCAATAAAAAAATGTGTCGTCATTCGACACATTTTTCTATTATTTCTACTCTACTCTTGTAATATTTGCCCCTAAACCCTTTAGCTTATTTTCAATGTCTACATAACCACGATCTATATGATGCAAATCTCCAATTTCAGTTTTTCCTTCTGCTACCAGTCCTGCGAGTATCAACGCTGCACCTGCTCTCAAATCTGTTGCTTTCACTTGCGCTCCCTGTAGCTTTTCTACACCCTGTACCACAGCACTTCTTCCTTCAATTTTAATATTTGCACCCATTCTTTTTAGTTCTGCTACATGCATAAATCGGTTTTCAAAAACAGTTTCTATAACTACGCTTGTACCCTTTGCGACACTTAAAAGCGTCATAAATTGCGCCTGCATATCTGTAGGAAATCCAGGATAAGGTAATGTTTTAATATCTGTAGCAATAATACTATTTTTTGCATTCACGCGAATACTCTCTCCTGTTTCTTCTATTAGGACACCGCATTCTCTTAATTTTGCAATGGTAGGTTTTAAATGATCGGATAATACATTATCAATGATTACATCTCCGCCAGTTAATGCTGCGCCAACCATAAAGGTACCTGCTTCAATACGATCGGGGATCACAGCATGTCTTCCTCCTGCTAATTCTTTTACGCCTTCGATCTTTATGGTATCTGTTCCTGCTCCCTTAATTTTCGCACCAATACTATTTAAAAAGTTTGCCAAATCTACAATTTCTGGCTCTTCTGCTACATTTTCTAGAACCGTTAAACCTTCTGCCATGGTCGCCGCCATCATAATATTTTCAGTAGCGCCTACGCTTGGAAAATCGAGATAAATTTTATCTCCTATGAGTTTTTTAGCGGATGCTTCTACATATCCATGTCCTACATCAATTTTCGCACCTAAGGCATGCAAACCTTTTAAATGCAAATCAATCGGTCTTGTCCCTATGGCACACCCTCCCGGAAGAGAAATTCTCGCTTTTCCCATCCTCGCAAGGAGTGGCCCCATTACTAAAAATGATGCTCTCATCTTTCGGACCAATTCATAAGGTGCTTCATAGTTGTTGATACCCGATGCATCAATTTGAATATTTCCGCCATCTATATCTCTGTGAATCTTCGCACCTAAAGATGCTAAAAGTTCACTAATTACATCTACATCTTTCAATGTAGGAATATCTTCTATCACACAATTCCCTTGTGCCAATAAGGATGCAGCAATGATTGGTAATACTGAATTTTTTGCACCACTTACCCGCACTTTTCCTGAAAGTGGCTTACTTTTTTCTACAATTATTTTTGCCAACGCCAAGCCTCCTCTATATGCTTTCCTTGTATTTCATCGTGCTTCTCCTCAGATTATAATGCATTTAATAGCCTATTGCAATAAGTGGTGTTGCCATCCACAAATATGTTTTTCCTTCATAAGCATTATACCGCATAGCAATGTTTATAT
This sequence comes from Marinisporobacter balticus, assembly GCF_004345705.1. Taxonomy (GTDB): domain Bacteria; phylum Bacillota; class Clostridia; order Peptostreptococcales; family Thermotaleaceae; genus Marinisporobacter; species Marinisporobacter balticus. The sequence goes on along the minus strand of NZ_SLWV01000004.1, from coordinate 196,575 downwards.
TTACTTGATTCCCTCCATAGCTAATATAATCCTTTATTTTACTACTAAATCCAACGATACTGATCATATTTTTTTCTCGAAGTCCTTCTATTTCTGTTGCTTCCAAATATTCCATCATATTTTTTACAATTTTCTCTTTTTGTGCATTATTTAATTTTCCATTAAAACTCCCTGTAATACAAGATGTCACTGTAGCTTTTCCGTATTTTTTTAAAATAGCTTTTATATTTTCTCCGACCGTATTTACATCTACAAGCCCTTCATATACCATGTCGATTACTATATTTGTCTCTTTTACCGCTTCATATTCTGACGATTGCACAATCACACAAATAGTTCCTTGCTCTTTTTCTCCATGCAAAATCACTTGGATGTTTCCTTTTTCTGAAGTATCTTCTATTTCTTTACGCTGTATACCTAATTCTTTTGCTAACGATAAACATATTTCTCTTCCTTCAGAAGCATTTTTAAATACATGCGCCATATTTACATATGCATTTATATTGACTTCTTCAGCAACTGCTTTACTTGCATTAAACCCTTCCATAATACCTTCTTCTTTTGCAATGGCCGTCGTATGATTTAAAAACATTAAAAATAAGTTCATAAGAATAAAACCATAAATAAAAATTCTTTTAACTTTCATTTTCTCCACTCCCTCAAAATACAAAGGGAAAGATAAATGTGTAAATATGTTAAAGGGGGACGAAAACATATTTACACCTTATTCTATTCCCTTGTTATTAAAAGTATTGACCGAGAGAATAGGGAATATACATGTTCGCAATAAATTTAAATTATTAAAATTATGATTCCTTCATATGCTCACAAACACCACATTTTATCCCCATCATTTTATCAAGCAGTGTTATTTCTTCAAATTCATCTATGAAAAAATGTGCTTTTTCTTGTAAAATTTCCATATGTTTTTTGCATAATTTTTTGTTTTTTGAATGATAAAACGCTTCTGGCAGCATGGGTATTTCATCCATAACAATCTCTTTCTCATCTACCGCTTCATTACTTACAAGTACCAAAGCAATTTCTCCCTTTTTATTTTGTGTATCTATCATTTTATAATCTTTTTGATATTTGTTCGCTACATCCATAAACTTTTCAGCAATAACATCTTGTACATCTTGTTCTATAATAATTTTTTTAACGCTATGGTCTTTACATTTTTCTTCAACAATCTTTACAGCTTCTTTTCTATTTATTTGTTCATATGTTAGTGCAAAAATAACGCGTTCTCGAAACTCTCCAAGCCAATATCTCTTTTCATCCGCTTTGATCTGAGGGCTTCCGCTTAATCCATATTCTGTATATTTTTCTAGTTCGCTTTTCTGATTCATTCTTCTTTCCTCCGTTTACAACACCCTTTATTTATTTTATTTTCTTATTTTTCGTTACGCATTATTCATTATAATATATATTCTTTTGTATGGGTATAGATAAACAGCTACCAAATTCAAATAAAATATAAAAAGATAGGAGAATACTTCTGACCACTTTTGTAAAAAACTTACTAGATGGAATGAAAAAAACTCCCAAATTCTTATATTTGGGAGTTTTAAAATTAATCTATTTTGCTACTTGTAGTCTCGTTAGCGCTCTCTTAAGGGCCGCTTTTGCTCTTAGCATATCTATGTCTTCCGTAGATTTATGGAGCCTTTCCTCCGCTCTTTTCTTTGCTTCTTCTGCTCTTTTTATATCTATTTCATCAGCCCATTCAGCTGAATCGGTAATAATGGTTGTTTTTTCTTCTTTTACCTGTATAAATCCACCTGCACATGCAGCTTCTTTATATTTACCCTCTTGTTTTATTTTTATTGCACCAATTTGCAAAGGGCTCACTGTAAACATATGATCTTTTAAAATCCCTATATCTCCATTCGTCGTTCTTATAACGATTCTTTCTACAGAACCTTCATAAAACTTCTTATCAGGAGTAACGATTTCAAGTTCAAAAGTAGAAGCCATTTTTTCACCTCGCGTCTCTAACTTTCTCTCTTCGCTTTTTCAACTGCCTCATCAATGTTTCCAATAAAAAGGAATGCCGATTCTGGAAGATCATCATGCTTTCCTTCAAGAATTTCCTTAAATCCTCGAATGGTTTCTTTAAGCGGTACATATTTTCCTTCCATCCCTGTAAATGCCTCTGCCACACTAAATGGCTGAGAGAAAAATCTTTGAATCTTTCTTGCACGAGATACAAGTGTTTTATCTTCATCCGATAATTCATCCATACCAAGGATTGCAATAATATCTTGAAGTTCTTTCAGTCTTTGAAGTACCTCTTGAACCTGACGCGCAACATTGTAGTGTTCCTCTCCAATAATTTCAGGGTCCATAATTCTTGAGTTAGAATCTAACGGATCAACAGCAGGATAGATTCCAAGCTCTGTAATGGCACGAGAAAGTACAGTCGTTGCATCTAAATGCGCAAAGGTTGTTGCAGGAGCCGGGTCTGTCAAGTCATCCGCAGGCACATATACGGCTTGAACCGATGTGATCGAACCTTTCTTTGTTGATGTAATTCTCTCTTGTAGCGCACCCATCTCTGTTGCTAATGTAGGCTGATAACCAACGGCACTTGGCATACGACCAAGTAGTGCGGAAACCTCTGAACCCGCTTGGGTAAATCTAAATATATTATCAATAAATAGAAGTACATCTTGTCCTTCTTGATCTCTAAAGTATTCTGCCATAGTAAGTCCTGTTAAGGCTACACGCATTCTTGCGCCTGGCGGTTCATTCATCTGACCAAATACCATCGCTGTTTTATCAATAACCCCTGATTCAATCATCTCATGGTAAAGATCATTTCCTTCTCTTGTTCTTTCTCCTACACCCGAGAATACAGAAAGCCCACCATGTTCTTTGGCAATATTATTGATAAGTTCCATGATAAGTACAGTCTTTCCAACACCTGCTCCTCCGAAGAGTCCTATTTTACCACCCTTTACATAAGGGGCAATCAAATCTACTACCTTAATCCCTGTTTCAAATATTTGTGAAGAAGTTTCTTGTTCTTCAAAACTAGGTGCTTGTCTATGAATGGGCAATCTTAGTTTCTCATTTGCAGAACCTTTTAAGTCTATCGGTTCTCCTAATACATTGAAAATTCTTCCTAATGTTTCTTTTCCTACAGGAACCGTGATCGGTGCTCCTGCATCTACTGCTTCTGTACCACGTATTAGTCCATCAGTCGATGACATGGCAATGCAACGAACCGTATCATCTCCTAAATGCTGTGCTACTTCGGAAACAATTTTTCGATCTCCCACGTTAATTTCGATTGCATTTAGTAGGTTTGGAAGCTGTTCTGGATTAAATTTTATATCTAAAACCGGACCGATAATTTGAACGATTTTTCCGATATTTTTCGCCATGTTCACTCACATCCTTTCTTTTTGGTCGTGTTACTTCAGTGCCTCTACACCACCAACGATTTCAGCAATTTCTTGTGTGATTGCTGCTTGACGCGCTCTATTGTAATTCAATGTGAATTTATCAATCATTTCTTCTGCATTCTCTGTAGCATTTTCCATCGCGATCCTTCTTGCTCCTTGTTCACTGGCTGAAGATTCTACTAAAGCGCCGTAAATTGTACTCTCAATATATTTGGGTACAATATAATTCAGCAAACTTTCAGGGGAAGGTTCATAAGAAATATATTCAAATTCCTCATTCTCTTTTTTTACAACTTCCTCTTTTTTCTCCATGCTGAGTGGAAGTAATTTAATCATTTCTGGATTTTGGGATACGGCACTAACAAACTGGGTATAAACAAGATATACCTCATCGATCATTTCCTTTTCATAAAGCTTTAAAACAAGATTGCTAATTTTTTTTGCATCCTCATAAGTTGGCTTTTCTGAAATATGTGTAAATTCTCCATCTATTTCATATTTTCTATTTCTAAAATAGTCTCTTGCTTTAGTCCCTACTGTCACAACTGATACATTTTCCTTTTTTTTCATCTCTTCTAAAGGTTTTTTTATGACATTAATATTGTATCCTCCACATAGTCCTCGATCAGCTGTAATCACAACATAACAACTTTTTTTGATTTCTCGCTCGTTCAAAAATTTATGTTTTAAGCCAGTGGCATTTGAAAATATATCCCGTACTGTATCTTGAACGATATGAAAGTAAGGTCGTGATTTCTCAGCTCGTTCTCTTGCACGTCTTAATTTTGCTGATGATACAAGTTCCATCGCCTTTGTAATTTGCTTTGTACTATTTACACTTTTAATTCTGCGTTTTATATCACGCATACCCATTCCTGCCATGTATTCACCTCCATACATCGGGGTCTATTCTATTTTAAATACTCCTTTAAATTCTTCAATGGCAGCTTTTAACTTGTTTACAGTTTCATCCTCTAATTTTCCTGTACCTTTTATCGCTAAGCCAATTTCCGGATGATTGTTATCCATAAAACCAATTAATTCTTTTTCAAATTGTTTTATTTGCGCCACAGGAATATCTGTTAAATATTTATTAATTGCAGCAAATATAATCATTACTTGATGTTCAACCTTTACAGGTGCATACTGAGGTTGTTTTAGAATCTCAAGGATTCTTTCTCCTTGTGCAAGTCTGTCTCTTGTATCTTTATCAAGCTCTGAACCAAATTGCGCAAAAGCTGCAAGTTCTCTATATTGTGCAAGTTCTAGCTTTATTTTACCAGCAACTTTTTTCATCGCTTTAAGCTGGGCATCACCACCAACCCTCGATACGGATATCCCAGGGTTTACAGCAGGTCTCTGTCCAGAAGCAAAGCTTTCTGCCTCTAAGAATATTTGTCCATCTGTAATCGATATTACATTTGTCGGAATATAGGCTGAAACATCTCCAGCCTGTGTTTCAATAATTGGTAGTGCAGTTATGGATCCACCACCTAAATCATCATTTAATTTTGCAGCACGTTCAAGTAGTCTACTATGTAAGTAGAATACATCTCCAGGATAAGCTTCACGTCCTGGTGGACGACGAAGTAGTAATGACAGTGCACGATATGCAACCGCATGTTTTGATAGATCATCATAAATAATAAGTACATCTTTTCCCTGATGCATAAATTCTTCACCCATCGCACAACCTGAATAAGGCGCAATATATTGAATCGGTGCCAACTCACTCGCTGTAGCAGATACAATAATTGTGTAATCCATTGCCCCTCTATCTTCTAATGTTTTTACAATTTGCGCTACGGTTGATTTTTTTTGTCCAATTGCCACATAGATACAAATAACATTTTCTTCCTTTTGATTGATAATTGTATCGATTGCAATGGCTGTTTTTCCTGTTTGTCTATCTCCGATAATTAATTCACGTTGTCCTCTACCAATTGGAATCATTGCATCGATTGCCTTGATCCCAGTTTGTAGTGGTTGATGTACGGACTTTCTTTCAATAACGCCTGGTGCATTTGCCTCAACGTCTCTATATTTTTCTGTTTTTATAGGCCCTTTTCCATCTATAGGTTGTCCTAGCGCATTTACTACACGACCTATCAACGCATCTCCAACAGGAACCTCAACGATTCTACCTGTATGCTTTACAATATCTCCTTCTTTAATGTTTTCATCAGAACCCATAAGCACGCACCCTATATTATCTTCTTCAAGATTTAGCGCCATGCCATATACGCCTCCAGGAAACTCCAACAACTCTCCTGACATACATTTTTCTAATCCATGGATTCTAGCAATACCGTCACCCACCTGAATGACCGTGCCGACATCTGTCACTTGTATTTTATTTTCATATCTTTTAATCTGCTCTTTTATAATCGAACTAATTTCTTCAGGTCTAAGATTCATTTTTCTATCACCGCTCTCCTAAACTATTATTTGTGCAAGGTCTTTTTGTAATTCATTTAGACGGCTTTGTATTGTGCCATCAATCACCTTATCTCCAATTCTTACAAGAATTCCTCCGATAATGGATGGATCTATCTCATTTTTTAGTTGGATCTTTTTACCTGTCATGTTTGAAAGTTTATTTTCAAGATGTTCTTTATTTTTATTTTCTAGCGGAATTACTGTAGTTATTATTCCTTCTACAATATTATTATGATCATTTACAAATTGTACATATTTGTTTACAATTCTCTTTAAATCATGTGTTCTTCTTTTGTCTAAAATAATCTTTAAAAAATTCAAAACCTCGATACTTAGATGTGATTTAAAGAGCTCTTGTAATACTTGTTTTTTCTCTTCTTTACTGATTTGAGGTGTTATATAAAATCTATAGAATTCCGGATGTTTTTCAAACATTTCTAATACAAATGTTAATTCTTCCCTCAATTGATCTAATTGATTATTTTCATTGGCTACTTCAAATAAAGCGCTGGCATAAGTTTTTGATACTAATTCTACCATCTAGCGCCCCCTACCTCATCCATAAATTCTTTAATTAACATCTGATGTTTCTCTTTATCAAGACTCTTACCAATAATTTTACCAGCAGCCATTATCGCAAGGGAAGACATCTCATCTTTTAACTCATTCATAGCTTTTTGATTTTGTCTCTTAATCTCTTCTTCTGCTCTTTCTATCATCTTAGCAGACTCAATTTCCGCCTCTTTTTTCATCTGTGAAGCTCTCGCCTCTGCCTTTTTAGAAGCTTCTTTTACAATTTCTCTGCCTTCTTGTTCTGCAAACTGAAGCTTTGTCTCATATTCTTTTTTTCTTTTCTCTACTTCTTCATTTTTTGATTTCGCTTCCTCTATGGAAGCTGCAATATCATCTTTTCTTGACTTCATAAATTCGCTCACAGGCTTAAACAATAGTTTTTTTAATGCTAAGAACAGTATGATTGTATTCACAATCTGAAATACAATCGTCCAACTAAACTCCACCAATCCTGCCTTCATCGTGTGATACTGCCTCCTTTCTGCTAAGGTACTTCGTCTCCTTTACAATATCTACAAAAGGCCAATCAATGGATTTGCAAATAATAAAATTAACGCAACAATCAACCCATAAATACCTGTTGTCTCCGCTACAGCTGCTCCAAGCAACATCGTTCTAACAATATCTCCTTGCGCTTCTGGTTGTCTTCCAACACCTTCTGCCCCTTTTCCTGCTGCATATCCCTGTCCAATACCAGGTCCTATCCCTGCAATCATTGCAAGTCCTGCTCCAATTGCTGAACATGCTAATATTAACGCTCTTCCTGTAATAGGTTCCATCTGTATATTCCTCCTTCATATTTTTCCATTTTTATAAAAGTTTCAGTAATGGATTTGAAAACATCAAAACCAATGCAACAATCAAAGCATAGATCCCAGTAGTTTGTGCCACTGCCTGTCCTAGCAACATAGTTCTAAGAATTGTTGATTGATATTTAGGTCTCTTTCCAGTACTTTCTGTACCTTTTCCTGCTGCATATCCTTGCCCAATTCCAGGTCCTACCCCTGCAATCATTGATATTCCAGCAGCAATAGCTGATGCAGCAATCACTAATACACTACCACTTTGTCCTACTAATGGATTTCCAAAAAGTAAAATCAAAGCAACAACAAGTGCTAATATACCTGATGTTTCTGCAATACCTGCTCCTATAAGCATAACCATTATAGCTTGCTTTGAAGTCTTAGGATTTATACTTGTAGCTTCAGCCCCTTTTCCTGCTGCATACCCTTGTCCAATCCCAGGTCCTATCCCTGCAATCATTGCAAACCCTGCTCCAATTGCTGATGCTGCAAGAATTAGCGCTTTTCTATCGAAGCTCATAAGCCAATTCAAAAAAATCATAACAAAGTTGGTATTCTCCATCTATTCACCTCCTATTCAAGTTAAGATGGATTAATCCATAGCAATTGAAACAAATACCATTGTCAACATTGCAAATATAAATGATTGTAATACACCTGCAAACACATCAAAATATATATGTAGCGGTGCTGGGATAGCTGCCTGTAGTATAGGTATAGGCAATCCAATACTTCCACTTAGCGCTGCGAGTCCTCCGTATAATAAATTCATTATAATCAGACCCCCCACTATATTTCCAAAAAGACGAAATGATAGTGAAATCGGTGTTGCTAACTCCCCTATAATATTTATAACTAGCAATGCTGGAAACGGATCTAGAAACCCTTTTAAATAAGTTCCCACACCTTTTCTCTTGATAGCAAAGAAATGAATCATGAAAAAAGTAATCAGCGCCAAGCCCATTGTCGTATTTAAATCTGCTGTTGGCGGTCTTATTGCAAATAATCCTGCTAAATTCGCAAATATTAGGTAGATCATCAACGTTCCTATATAAGGAGCGAAAGCAACTTTATCTTCTCCCATGGTTTGCGCTGTAAACTTGTAGATTCCATCTACTAAGAGTTCAACAAAATTTTGCAATCCTTTTGGCTTATGCGCAAACTTTCTGGTTGCTAAAAATGAAAATAAAATCAAAATAGCCATGATAATCCATGTATTTGTGACAGTTTCTGTTACTGGAATATCTGTTCCAGGTATTGTAAAGATAATTTCAGGTCCAAATCCTCCTTCCATTATTTCCCCTCCTTTCTTATAAAGATTCTTTTGAAAAACATTTTGTTATTAAATAGGTTTTGGACAAAAATGATGATTTTAATCATCACTAAACCTATTATTACCCCGATTATATTTAAATAATCAGCTTTCAATGATATAAAAATAACAATACCATTGGTGATAAAACGTATAAAATATCTACTTGATGCATATACTTGCGCCTTACTGGGTGCCATACAAACTGCTTTTTCTAATGTTAATGCAAGCACTCTGAAATTTAGCATACTAATAGCTGTACCAAAGAGCAATCCATAAATCATCGGAAGCGGGTTTTGTGTGAAAATTGCAAGTCCAATCACAATAATAATCACGATCCCTGCTGTGCATTTGAAAATTTTAAGTTGCAAATTCCAAGTATACCCCAAAGATCTACACTTCCTTTCATTTTTAATCGAATTATTATTTTATTGCAATGATTTATTGTTTCTTCTTCCTCTTTCTAATGAATTTAAATATTTTGACAGTTCGCTTTAAATTTTTTTTACTTTTTCTTTTTCATACTCTTTATCATAATTGTATATACATTTCGAAAACCGGCGCCTACTCCTAATAGAATGCATATAATCATAAATACATGATTTGTTCCTAATTTTTGATCTAACAGATTTCCTAAGTATACTGCTCCAAATATAGGTACAATCATCATGATGCCTATGTAACTTAAGAGAGAAAGGTTTTTAAAAATATTCAAATTATTCTTTGTCATAAAAAAATCTCCCCCTTATACCATTATACCACTTCATATAAAATATACAAGTATTCTAACGATTTTTTCAATCCTGTTTGTGTAATATTTAACAAAGTAGCTCTTTTCAATTCAGAGCTACTTTTTGTTATTCAAAAGGTTATATTTCCATTTTCTTTAAATCATCCGCAATAATTAATTCAGCTTCTGTAACTTTCTTTATATCTTCTACACTAAATTCAGGATTCATTTCTGTAAGAACAATCCCAGCATCTGTCACTTCCATAACACCCATTTCTGTAACAATCATATTTACTTGCCCTGCTGCTGTAAGGGGTAGCGTACATTTTTTTAATATTTTAGATTTCCCTTTTGCTGTATGCGTCATAGAAATGATTACTTTTTTTGCACCCACAACCAAGTCCATTGCACCACCCATACCTGGCACCATTTTTCCTGGCACCATCCAATTTGCAAGATTTCCTTTTTCATCTACTTGCAGTGCCCCTAGTACGGTGGCAGATACATGTCCACCTCGGATAATACCAAATGACACAGCACTATCGAAAAAAGCTGCTCCTAGAACTGCTGTCACAGGCTGACCTCCCGCATTGACTAAATCCTTGTCTTCGTGTCCTATCTCTGGTGCTGGTCCTAGTCCAACAAACCCATTTTCTGATTGAAATAAAACATCTATATCTTCTGGTATATAATTCGCCACCATTGTAGGAAGCCCTATTCCTAAATTTATCACATCACCATCTTTTAATTCTTTTGCAACTCTTCTTGCAATAATTTCTTTCGCATTCATCTTCTACACCTCCACAATGTAATCCACAAAAAGTGCTGGAGTCATTACATCATTGCCATCAATTTCTCCAACCTCAACAATTTTTTCTGCTCCTATAATCACCAAATCAGCAGCAGTAGCAATCAATGGATTAAAGTTTCTGGTTGCTTTGTTATAATATAAATTTCCTTTTTTATCAGAAATTGTAGCGCCTACCAAAGCAATATCTGCTCTTAATGGTTTTTCTAGAAGATAAACTTTTCCATCTAATTCAATTTTTTGTTTCCCTTCTTCTACAATTGTGCCTACGCCTGTTGGTGTCAAAATTCCTCCAAGACCATTTCCACCTGCTCTGATTCTTTCTGCAAGCGTTCCTTGAGGTATTAATTCGCAGTCTATTTCTCCTGTATTCATTTGTTTTCCAACTTCAGGATTTAATCCTACATGAGAAGTAACTAACCTTTTTACTTGCTTATTCACAACTAACTTACCAATGCCCCTATCTGGAAATCCAGCATCGTTTGCAATAACCGTCAAGTCTTTTACACCCTTTTCAACCAATGCATCCATAAATTTTTCTGGCGTTCCACAAGCCATAAATCCGCCGATCATGACTGTCATGCCATCTTTGATATGTTCCATAGCCATTTCTAACGTTACGATCTTATTCAAAACAAACACCTCCATTAATACACATACCTAGCCCATACCATTTTATCATATATATATGTATTTTCCTATTTTATTATAAATTTCCTGTAATGATTGATTATTTTTTTGTAACAAAAAAGCTTTTTATATTCTCTACAATCCGCTCTGATGTCTTGCCATCTCCATAAGGATTGATTGCATTTGCCATTCTTTTATATGCTTTTTCATCATTTATTAATGTATGGGTCAGTGAAAATATTTCATCTTTCTCAACCCCTGCCATTTTTACCGTACCTGCCTTTACAGCTTCCGGTCTTTCTGTTTCAGTTCTCAAAACAAGTACAGGTTTTCCAAGGGATGGGGCTTCTTCTTGAATCCCTCCTGAATCTGTTAAAATCAAGTATGCTTTTGCCATCAAGTTTGCAAAAGGTTCATAATCTAGCGGTTCAATCAAATGAATCCTCTCTATATTTCCGAGTATTTCATAAGCTAAATTTCTGACCTTTGGATTTAGATGTACAGGAAAAACGATCTCAACATCTTTATTATTTTGAATAATATCCTTCATGGCATAGAAAATATTTTCCATAGGTGCACCTAAATTTTCACGTCTATGGGCTGTTAGCAAAATCACTTTTTTGTTTTCATAATCAATATGATTCAATTGCTCATTAGAAAATTTATAATCTTTTTTCACCACTTGTAAAAGTGCATCAATCACTGTATTCCCTGTTATAGCAATCTTTTCATCATTGATTCCTTCATTTAAAAGATTTTCTCGATTTCCTTTTGTAGGGCAAAAATGAAGATGACTAAGTTTCCCTGTCAAGGTTCGATTCATTTCTTCCGGATAGGGGGAGTATATATTATGACTCCTAAGCCCTGCTTCTACATGGCCCACTTTCACCTGTTGATAAAATGCAGCCAATGATCCTACAAAGGTAGTGGTTGTATCTCCGTGTACCAATACCATATGCGGCTCTACTTCCTTCATAACCTGCTCAAGTCCCATTAGCGCACGTGATGTAATTTCACTTAATGTCTGTCCTGCTTTCATAATATTTAGATCATAATGCGGCTTTATATCAAATAGCTTTAATACTTGATCTAGCATTTCCCTATGTTGTGCTGTTACACAAACGATTGATTCAATGCTTTGATCTTTTTCTAGTGCTTTTACTACAGGAGCCATTTTTATAGCCTCTGGTCTTGTTCCAAATATGGACATCACTTTTATTTTCCCCATTTTATTTCCCCTTTTCTGTAAAAGTTCTTTCATTTAAAAATGCTTAAACGCATATGATAAAAGCCAGAAATAACTTTTCTGGCTTTATTCTTTATTCCCGCTTTTTTGTTTTCGAACACTTTGCATCCCCATACTAATATACATAAGCGCACTAGCTGCAATAATAACAAATAGTGAATCCCATGTTTTGCTTTTGCTCATAAGGGCTGCACTTATCCCAAATGTACTACTTATCGCATAAAGGATCAATACCGTTCTTTTCTGCCCCATTCCTGTTGAAAGAAGTTTATGATGAAGGTGCCCCTTGTCTGCCTCCATTATAGGTCTTCCATTTAATAATCTTCTTAAAATAGCAAAGGTTGTATCAAATATAGGAAGTCCTAAGGCAAGCACAGGCACTACTGTAGCAATAGCCGTAGCCCCTTTAACCAGACCATGGATAGAAATTGCCGCAAGCATATATCCTAAAAATAAAGAACCTGTATCTCCCATGAAAATTTTTGCGGGATTAAAGTTATAAGGTAAAAACCCTATACAAGCTCCAGCAATCGCTAAAGTCATGATAGCTGTTATCTCTCTTCCATTTACGAACGCTACATAAGAAAGAGAAAAGGCTGCAATGGTTGCAACACCTGCCGCTAATCCGTCTAATCCATCAATAAGATTTAATGTATTTGTAATCCCTACAATCCAAAATATTGTAATCGGTATGCTAAGTAGCTTTAACTCAATGGCTGCTTCCATAAAAGGAATATTGATGCTTTTTATTGTCATACCAAATACAACCAAAACTAAAGCACTAATTATTTGAACAAATAACTTCACTTTTGCAGGTAATGGTTTAATATCATCCACAATTCCCATTAAAACAATCAGGGTTCCCCCTAATAACATGCCCTTTATTTGATGTACAATCACTTGTTGTTCTGAAATAGATTTTTCTACAACAGAAGCGATTCCAAATATTTTAAATCCCAACAAAATGCTCCCAACAACGCCTAAATAAATCGCCAATCCACCCATTCTTGGGATAGGCTTTTTATGTACACGTCTCTCATCCTTTGGCACATCTATCGCACCAACTTGATGTGCTAATTTTTTCGCTAGTGGCGTCATTACAAAGGATAAGATTACGCCTATGAAAAAAACAAACAAGTATTTATTCACATAAAACACTCCTTATTTTATACACATATTCATAATCATTTTACATCAAAAGACATAAAAACTCAATGACAAAACAAGATATTTTGATTATCTTATCTCAAAATCTTTAATATCCTACCTTTTCAGTTAATGAATCATCGCTTTGAATCCATTCTTCTACATGGATAATTCTATATGCATCCGCACTATCCCTAATAATTACCCTCTCAATTCCCGCATTTATAATAATTCTTTTACACATAGCACAAGAATTTGCATCTTCAATGCGTGCTTTTGTTTTCATATCTCTTCCAACTAAATACAATGTAGCACCTAGCATATCTTTTCTTGATGCAGATAGACAAGCATTCATCTCTGCATGAACCGATCTGCACTTTTCATACATTTGTCCTCTTGGAATATTTAGTTGTTCTCTCATACAATAGCCTAAATCAATACAATTTTTTCTCCCTCTAGGCGCTCCTGAATACCCTGTTGAAATAATCTCATCATGTTTTACGATAATAGCCCCATAGTTTCTTCTAAGACAGGTTCCTCTTTTGAGTACAGTTTCTGCAATATCTAGATAGTAATTAATTTTATCTCGTCTTTCCATCCTATTTTATTCCTCCATAAAAAATTCGCATGCCGCTATTGCAGCTACTCATTTCGACAACGAAATTTTAAAGAAATCCTTTGAAATTTCTGTTGCTCAAATTTCTTAAAAGCTATTACATAGTGTTCATCGTTCTTCTATATATCATAACATAATCTAAAAAAAAAAAGAATAGATTTCGATTTCTCTACTCTCTATTCTTTAAAATATTATTATTTTGTTCCAAATAATCTGTCTCCTGCATCCCCTAGTCCTGGGATAATATAGGCATGCTCATTTAATCTTTCATCTATAGCAGCTACATAGATTTCTACATCTGGGTGTGCTTCACAAACAGCTTTTACCCCTTCAGGTGCAGCGATTAAGCACATTAATTTAATACTTGTAGCACCTCTATCTTTGATAAATTGAATGGCTGCATTTGCTGATCCTCCCGTAGCAAGCATTGGATCTACTACGATCAAATCTCTTTCTTCTACATCCGCTGGAAGCTTGCAATAATATTCCACAGGTTCTAATGTTTCTGGATCTCTATAAAGTCCTACATGTCCTACCTTTGCAGCAGGGATAAGGTTTAACATTCCATCTACCATACCAAGGCCTGCTCTTAAAATAGGAATAATTCCTAATTTTCTTCCAGATAATACTTTTGCTTTTGTCTTACATACAGGTGTTTCAATTTCTACTTCTTCTAAAGAAAGATTTCTTGTTACCTCATAACCCATTAGCATAGAAATCTCTTTTACAACTTCTCTAAATTCTTTTGAACCCGTATTTTTATTTCTTATTAACGTAAGCTTATGTTGGATCAACGGGTGGTCCATAACAAATACCTTTTCCATTTTAAACATCTCCTCTCATTCGTTAAAGTTCATCGTACACTATAAAACATTTTTATATTTATAAAAATCTTTTTTATCTTACTTTCTATATTTCTTCTCAATATCTAAAATTTTATTTACTCTTTTTTCGTGTCTTCCTCCAGCAAATTCTGTACTGAGCCAAACTTCTACTATTTTTAGCGCAAGACCTTGTCCGACTACGCGCTCTCCTAAAGACAATATGTTCGCATTGTTATGCTCTCTAGACATTTGTGCTGAAAAAGTATCTGAAACAACAGCACATCTAACGCCAGGTACTTTATTAGCTGATATGGATATGCCGATTCCTGTTCCGCAACAAATAATCCCTTTTTCATAATTTCCAGCTGTTACCGCTTCTGCTACCTTCATACCAAACTCAGGATAGTCTACAGATTCAGTAGAATGAGTTCCAAAATCTTCATATGCGATTTGTTTTTCCTCTAGATACTTCTTTATGACTTCTTTTAATTTATATCCACCATGGTCACTACCTAAGGCAATTTTCATATAAAATCCTCCTCATTCTTTTTTAATCGTTCTGATTGTATGCTACAACAAATATATTGTCAAGTATTTTATAAGAATTGTTTACTTTAATTTTATTCTATAACTTTTTCCACCAATATTTTCAAGTTTTCTTCCATCTCTTTTGCACATGCGCGATATACATCTACCGATTGTCCAAAAGGATCTATTATATCCCCAAATAAACCTATATATTCTTTTAAAGTATCTATTTTTTCTTTCGCTTCAGGTACAATTTGTAACAATTGTCTTTTATGGTTATTTGTCATGGTTAAAATCAAATCTACTTGATCAATCAATTCTTTTGTTACAACTTTTGCCGTATGTTTTTTTATATCAATGCTTTTTTCATCCATTACCTGTATTGCATTTTTAGCAGCACTTTGTCCCTGTATGGCAGATGTTCCAGCAGAAAACACTTGTACCCCCTTTGTCTTTTCTCCAGCTTCTTCAAGCATTTTTCTAAAGATCCCTTCTGCCATACTGCTTCTACAAGTATTTCCTGTACATACAAACAATATACGCATCATGCTTCTCACCTTCCAGTCTTTATGATATGATATCCTGCTGCTTTGATCATTCTGTTCATGACTGCATGTCCTAAAGATTTTTTCTCTATGCTTTCTGCAAATATAATGTCTACGCCTTCTTCATCAAACATACGAAGAACATCAAAAAGATGATTTGCAATAGATGCTACATTTTCTCGACTTCCCATTGATAAGACTACGCCTTCTTTATATAAAGTTTTCGTTTCATCCGTACACATAATCCCAACGTTAAGTCCTCTTTTTTCATTTTCTTGTTTGAGGCTATGGATTTTCTCAACTATTTTTTCTACTGCTCCTGACACAATGATTACTTCTCCTTGAGGAGAATAATGGGTATACTTCATTCCTGGAGATTTGGGTATAAGATTTACATTTCCTTCTTCTATGGCAAGGTCTACTTCAATATTTCCTAGTACCGCTTCTAATTCTTCCTTTGTTACACCCCCAGGTCTTAGAATCATAGGTTTTCCTGTCACATCTACTACTGTAGATTCAAGTCCCACCTCACAACTTCCTCCGCTTATAATCACATTTACTTTTCCTTCTAAATCATTTATTACATGTTCAGCCTTCGTAGGACTAGGCTTTCCAGATAGATTTGCACTAGGCGCTGCGATAGGTAGCCCCGCCATTTCAATTAAAAGATTCGCTATTGGATGAGAGGGCATTCTAATCGCCACTGTGTCTAGTCCACCCGTGATCACATCTGGTATTTTATCCCCTCTTTCAAATATAATGGTTAAAGGTCCTGGCCAAAATTTTTCCATAAGGATTTTTGCGTTCTCTGGTATTACTTTTACCAAATCATCCAAATCTTCTACTTTTGCAATATGTACAATCAGCGGATTATCAGAAGGTCTTCCCTTCGCCTTAAATATTTTTTTTACAGCCTTTTCATCAAGGGCATTTCCGCCTAGTCCATAAACTGTTTCGGTAGGGAAAGCAACGGTTCCACCTTCCCTTAAAGTTTTTGCAGCAAATTTTAGACGCTCTTTTTCAATGGACTTAGGATCTATTTCATAAATCTTTGTGTCTATCATTTTTATCACCTCGTAGAATTTCAATCAAATATCTTTCATTATTATACACTAATTTCAACGTTCATAAAACCATATGGTTAAACAAGTTCTCTAAATTCACCCAAATATAAACATGATTGCTCTTTTTTTCTATCTAAATTTATGATCTACTTTTTACAATTTTTGTGATAGAATAATCCCCACAATAAATCCGAATACAAATCCAAAGCTTGATACTCTTTTAAATTGAAAGCGAAGAGAGTTTGGAATTAATTCTTCGCACGTTATATAAAGCATCGTTCCAGCTGCATAGGCTAAACAAAACGCCACAAAACCTTTAGATATTTCTCCTAAAAATGCCCCAATAAAAGCGCCTAATCCTATAGGCATCCCTGCAAAGATTGTATACAAAAAAACTTTTAACCTACCCATTCCTCCTACCCTAAGCGGTGTGGCCATGGCGATCCCCTCAGGCATATTATGTAACCCAATAACAATAGATATACCTATACCCAACTCTTTCGTTGCCATAAACCCCGCTCCAATTGCTAATCCTTCTGGAAAATTATGAAGAGCAATGCCTATTCCTAATAAGATTCCTGTCTTTGTAAAATCCTCATTCTTTTCTGCTAACCCTGTCTCTAAAATCATAATCGTAAATACACCCATTATAATTCCGCTTATCGCTACATACAATTGCCCAAGTTCAAATGCTTCAGGCAATAAATCAAAACATACAATCGATAGCATGAGTCCGCTTGTAGCACCTAAAATGAAGCTTAAGCATCTATTGCTAGGGTTTTTCATAAAAAAAGCTATAATTCCTCCTAAACCCGTTCCTATTATACCTATACTTAATCCAATTAGGCTAATAACAAATATGCTCTTCATCTTCCCCCTCCATTCTCACATTCATTTCTCATTCTTTTATCTTTAAAAGTGAATGACTTACACATATCTATCTATATTCTTTTTCTCTCACATATATACAAAAGCCTGTGAACAATTGTTCACAGGCTTTTGTTATCTATTCAATCGTATCTTTAATACTTTTCCTTTCTCCTTTAAAAGACCATTTTAATAATAAAGGGGTTATGAGCGTTGTCGCAATCACAAGGACAATAGCAGACGCAAATTCCTTATGTCCAATAAGTGCCATTTTCAAGCCCAGATTTGCAATAATAATAGATACTTCTGCCCGTGGTACCATACCTATACCAACTTGTAGCGCATGTTTTCCACTAAAACCTGTTATTTTCGCTCCAAATCCACATCCCGCAATTTTACCAATAATGCCTAGTCCCAATAACAATATGCTAAATCCCAATCCATCGCCAATAGAACTTAACTCTACACCTAACCCAATCCCAACAAAAAAGATGGGCGTAAATATCGTATCCGCAATCACCCCTACATCATGAGAAACTTTGTGCCTATAAGGGGTCATAGAAAAAATAACTCCCGCAAAATATGCTCCTGTAACAGCTGCAACGCCAAGTTCTTCAGATATAAACGCTAATATTAAACAAGATATGATTGCATAGGGTACAATTCTTCTTCTTACATTGACTCTATCAGAAATTTTTACCAATATTCGTACCAAGATATATCCTACTACCATTGTAATGACAAAGAATAAAAATATTTTTAAAATAACAATAAATACATTTCCTCCAGTCCCTGGCCGTGCCATCCCTACAACAATTGTCAAAAGGACAATCCCTATAATATCATCTATAATCGCCGCTCCTAAAATACCCACCCCTTGCCTTGTTCTTAAATGGCCTAATTCTTTAAGGGTTTGAACAGATATGCTAACACTTGTTGCAACTGAAATAAGTCCTAAAATAATACTACTAATAAAATTTCCACTGATTAAATAAGCTGCTCCGCTCACCATAACTATTGGCACTATTACTCCAGCCACAGCTATTGCTGCAGAAGATTTCCCAGATGCTCTTAATTCATTTACATCTGTTTCTAATCCTGCAATAAACATAAGTAATACTACACCTATTTCAGATAGATAATGAATGAGTTCTGTCTTTTCCAATATACCCATTCCAAGAAATATACCTACTAAAATTTGTCCCAATACAGCAGGCTGCTTTAGTTTTGTACTAATGAACCCTCCTATGTTTGCTCCTAATAAAAGAATGCCAATATGCATTAAAAAGACCGCTTTTGAATCCACTGTTTTCACACTTCTTTCTTAGAAAATATTCTATTGTTAATTTGCATAAAATATATTATTCATATACCTTTCTGAAAATATAATTTATAGTCTATCACTCATACTCCTTTTTTTCAAGTAATAACTACATGTATAACAAAAAACTGAGGAACGATACGTTCCTCAGCATAAAAGCTATACGACTTGCTGTAATTTTTTTGCTTGATCTGTTGTAATCAATGCATCTAATATTTCATCAATCTCTCCGTCTAATAAATAATCTAGCTTATATAATGTTAGATTGATTCTATGATCTGTAACACGTCCTTGTGGGAAATTATAGGTTCTAATTCTTTCACTTCTATCTCCAGTACCTACTTGACTCTTTCTCTCTTCAGCAATTTCTGCATGTTGTTCTGCACACATCTTATCATACAATCTTGCTTTCAAAATTTTAAATGCTTTATCTTTATTCTTAAGCTGTGATTTTTCATCTTGACAAGAAATAACAATTCCTGTAGGCATATGGGTAACCCTTACAGCAGAATCTGTTGTATTAACACTCTGTCCACCATTTCCAGAAGAACGGAAAACATCTACGCGCACATCATTTGGATTGATTTCAACTTCAACATCATCTGCTTCTGGCAATACCGCTACAGTAGCTGTAGACGTATGGATTCTTCCTCCTGATTCTGTAGTAGGAATTCTCTGTACTCTATGGACACCACTTTCATACTTCAGTCTTGAATAAGCACCTTTTCCTTTAAGCATAAAGATAACTTCCTTAATCCCACCGACACCTGTTTCATTTAAACTCATCATTTCTACTTTCCATCGATTTCTTTCTGCATATCTTGTATACATTCTCAATAAATTTCCTGCAAACAAACCTGCCTCGTCACCACCGGCACCCGCTCGAATCTCTACAATAACATTCTTTTCATCATTCGGATCCTTAGGGATTAACAATAGTTTTAATTGATTTTCTACATCCTCTATTTTATCTTCTAACTCATTTAATTCCATCTTTGCCATTTCTCTTAATTCTTCATCATTACTTTCTTCTAAAATAGATTTTGCTTCTTCTATCCCATCTTTGGTTTCCTTATATTCTTTGTACCCATTTACAATAGGTTCGATGTCCGCAAGCTCTTTTATATATTTTTGCCATTCTGTTTGCTTATTAATAACCTCTGGGTCTGACACTTTTCGGCTCAAGTCAGCATATTTATCATGTATAAAATCTAATTTTTCAAACATCTATTTCACCTCACAAATTTTATATCAACAGTTTATTATATCATCTTTGCGCTATTTTCACAACGTAGCGGTGACGACCCTTTCAATTCCCGCCAAATCTTTTATCTTCTTTATATCTCTATAGCACCCTTTTTCCATCATCATTACCTTTACCCTGTCTCCTTGATCATGTCCTACTTCAAGGGCAATACAACCTCCTTTTTTTACAAAAAACATTGCTTCATCAATTATTCTTCTATAGTAATCTAATCCATCTATCCCACCATCTAATGCAAGCTTTGGTTCATGTTTTGCAACTTCTATCTGAAGCTTTTCAATTTCATCCCTCGGTATATAAGGTGGATTAGAAACCAATAGATCGATCTTTCCTTCTATCTTTTCTTTTCTTAAAGGTTCAAATAGATCTCCCTCTAAAAAAGTAATATTGTTGGTCTCATTATATTGAGCATTTCTTTTTGCAATCGCTAAGGCTACTGGGGATATATCTACAGAATATACGTAGCTTTTTTTTATATATTTTGCAAGGCTTATCGTGATGGCACCACTTCCCGCTCCTAGGTCCGCGACCCTTATAGGTTCATTATTCCTTTTCTTTGCCCATTCTATTACACTTTCTACTAATATTTCTGTATCCGCCCTAGGAATAAGTACCCCTTCTTTTACATAGAAGTCTAGTCCCATGAACTCTTGAGTATTTGTAATATATTGTACAGGCATACCGTTAATTCTTTTTTCAATAAGGGTTAAAAAAAGAGAAACTTGTTCATCTGTCAAGCAATCGTTTCGATGGGTATATAAAAAATATCGTTCTTTCTTTAAAACATGACACAAAAGCACCTCTGCATCTAACAGAGGTGTTTGTATGCTCATTTTTTCCATTCTACTTACAACTTCTTTTAAAGCTTCTTGTATCTTTACTGCCAAAGGTCTGCCTCCTTGTCCTCCACCAAAACATTTTTCATTGCAGCAATTGCTACTTCTAATTGACTATCGTCCGGTTCTCTTGTCGTTAATTTTTGTAGCAATAATCCTGGATAACTAATCATTTGTACAAATTTAGATTGGCTTTTTCCTGCCCATTTTAAAACTTCATAAGAAATCCCTGCAACGATTGGTAGCAATACAAATCTCGACAAAATCCGCATCAAAGGATTTGGCCAACCTACCATGGAAAATAGAATAAGACTTACAATCATCACAAACACAAGAAAACTTGTCCCACATCTTGGGTGAAGGGTTGGAAAAGTTTTTGCATTTTCTACCGTTAAAGGAAGCCCACTCTCATAACAATGAATGGTTTTATGTTCTGCCCCATGGTATTGAAAGACTCTTTGTATATCCTTCATTCTTGAGATCAAAAGAATATATCCTACAAATAACAGAATTCTTACTATGCCTTCTACAGCATTTAAAGCCCACGCATTTGTTATTTTTCCCTTCAGAAAATTCATTGCTACCGTTGGAGAAATAATAAAAAGAATGATCCCTACAGCTAGCGCCATAAATACAGAAAAATAAATGAGCATATCATTCGCCTTATCTCCAAAATTCTTCTCAATCCATAGCTCAAACTTTCCTTTTTCTTCTGTATCCTCTTCTTCTTCAAAAAACTCAGCAGAGTATGTGAGTGACTTTACACCCATAACCATCGCATCAATCAGCGCAATGCTTCCTCGAATAATAGGAATTTTCGTAAAGATACTCTTTGTCATTCCCTTTATCGCTTCTTTTTTTATAACAATCTCTTGGTCTTGCTTTCTAACTGCAATAGCAATATCTTTTGGACCTCTCATCATAATACCCTCTATTACTGCTTGCCCCCCAATACTTGTTGGTCTTGCCTGCTTCCTAAAAATCTTTTCGTAATCCAAATGAATCCTCCTTTCAGAAAGGTATATTTTTTCTCCATATACAACAAAGGTTAGAGATCATCATCTCTAACCTAAAATTATCTAAAATCTCTATCCTATTATTACTTCATGCCATATTTTTGCTTAAACTTATCCACACGTCCACCTTGACTTGCAAACTTTTGTTTACCCGTATAGAATGGATGACATTCTGAACAAACTTCCACTTTGATTTCTTCTTTTACAGAACCTGTTTCAAATGTATTGCCACAAGCACATTTTATAACTGATTTTTTGTAATCTGGATGGATTGCTGCTTTCATGTTATTCACCTCTTTCTTTTGTATTTCTCTATATCAAAACATAATTCTTCATTTTCAACTATTACATTATAGCATAGGCGATATTTAAGTTCAAGCGTTTTTTCGTTTAAATTTTATTGCGCATCTTTTCTACAAACTCTAGATTTGTTTTCGTTTCTGTAAGCTTATTAATAATGGTTCCTGTCATTTCTTGGGTTTGGTTGTTAGACATGGCACGCCTGATATTCCATATAGCCTCTAATTCTTTTTGGTTCATCAATAGATCTTCTCTTCTTGTTCCTGATTTATTCACATTAATTGCAGGGAATATTCTTTTTTCTGATAGTTTTCTATCTAAGTGTAGTTCCATATTTCCTGTACCTTTGAATTCTTCAAAAATCACATCATCCATACGGCTTCCTGTATCGATCAAAGCAGTCGCTAAAATTGTTAAGCTACCACCTTCTTCAATATTTCTAGCTGCACCAAAAAATCTTTTTGGTTTGTGCAGTGCGCCAGGGTCTAGTCCTCCTGATAATGTTCTTCCAGTAGATGGGATTGTCAAGTTGTATGCACGGGCAAGCCTTGTAATACTATCTAATAAGATTACCACATCTTTTCCATGCTCTATAAGCCTTTTAGCTCTATTTAAAACCATTTCAGCTACCTTTATATGGTGACTTGGCAATTCATCAAACGTAGAGTAGATTACCTCTCCATTAATAGACCTTTGCATATCTGTAACTTCCTCTGGTCTTTCATCTATTAAAAGGACTATAATCTCAATCTCTTTATGCTTTTGTGCAATACTATTTGCAATTTTTTTAAGCAATATGGTTTTTCCAGCCTTCGGTGGGGCTACAATCAAGCCTCTTTGCCCTTTTCCTATAGGCGCAATTAAGTCAATGAGTCTTGTTGAAAGATCTGTAGGATCATATTCAAGGGTTAGCCTTTCATTGGGGTAAATAGGTGTGAGATTATCAAAGTTAGGTCTTTTCGAAGCGATTTCAGGATTGTCATTGTTAACCTTTTGTACATATAGAAGAGCTCTAAATTTTTCACCACTTTTCGGTGGTCGCGTAATACCTAAAACTTTATCACCTGTTTTTAAATTAAACCTTCTGATTTGTGAGGGTGATACATATACATCCTCATCGCTGGTAAGAAAATTATAAAATCTTAAAAATCCAAATCCGCCTTCAGTAAGTTCAAGTACACCTTCTACGGTATCTACATTTCGACTGTTATCTATTTCATTATTGATCTTTTCCGGCAGTTTCTCTCGGTTCATCTGAATTTTCTTTTCTTCTACTGCTTCTTCTTTTTTCGAAGTGGCCATCACTAGTTCTATTAGTTCATGTTTTTTATACTTCGTGATATTTTTTATATGAAGCTTTTTTGCCATCTCTCTCAGCTCGTCCAACTTCTTTTTTTCTATTTCAAGCAAATCCAAAACCACACCTCCGTTTATGTCTATCATAACCAAGCGATTCGCACAAAATTAATAATTTTGGCTATCTGCTTATACTTGAAGGTTGTATATACAACCTTCAAGTCATCATTCAAAATTTATTTTTTCTAGAACTTCAATCCTTACAATTCTATATGGCATCGTTTTTATTGTCAAGTCCTTGCTATTATTTTGCATACTCTGGTTTTTGATCCAATTTGTGAACAGTTTCTATAAATCTGATTGTGCCTGTTTCTGCACGCATGACAACAGAATGGGTTCTTGCCATATTGTTTCCATAATAGGTAACCCCTTTTAATAAATCCCCATCAGATATCCCAGTAGACGCAAATAACACTTCATCTCCCTTTACCAAATCTTCCATCAGCAATACCGTATCTGTAGGTACGCCCATTCTTTCACATCTTTCTTTTTCTTCTTCTTCGAAAGGAACTAACTTCCCTTGAAATTCTCCCCCTAAACATTTTAGGGCAGCTGCAGCAATAACCCCCTCTGGTGCACCCCCAATGCCAAGCATGATATCTACGCCTCGATCTTCAAAGCATGTAGCAATAGCCGCAGCCACATCTCCTTCTTGGAACAATTTTATTCTTACTCCTAATTCTCTACATTCTTTCATGATTTTTTCATGTCTCTCTCGATCAAGCATTGTCACTGTAAGGTCTGTAATGTTTTTATTAAGTGCTTTTGCAACATTTATCAGATTTTCTTTTACGGGTGCATCCAGAGAAACCACACCTTTTGCTTTAGGACCTACTGCAATTTTGTCCATATACATATCGGGTGCATTTAAAAGATGTCCTTTGGGTGCTATCGCTACTACAGCTACAGCATTTGGAAGTCCCTTTGCAACACAATTCGTTCCATCTACAGGATCTACAGCAATATCTACCTTTATAGATCCTTCTACAGACTTTCCTATCTGCTCCCCAATATAAAGCATGGGTGCTTCATCCATTTCTCCTTCACCAATCACGACTGTTCCATCTATGTTTAATGTATCTAGCATACTTCTCATGCCATCAACAGCTGCTTGGTCCGCGATATTTTTATCGCCTCTCCCCATATATTTTGCAGCACCTAATGCTGCTGCCTCCGTAACTCTCGCTAAGTTTAATGCCAGATTTCTATCCATAAAAATATGCCCCCTTATTTATGTTTCGCCATCGTTTCTATTAATATATCATTCTTATCTAACTTATGAATTGCATCTACAAATCGAATCGTTCCAGTACTCCCTCTCATCACTACAGAGTGCGTTCTTGCTCTATTATTCTCCAAATAAGTAACCCCTTTTAATAATTCCCCATCAGATACGCCCGTTGCTACAAATAATACATCATCAGAGCTTACCAAATCATCTAAAGTAAGTAATTTCGCTCTTTTCTCTTTTGTCCATCCTAACTCCTCACACCTAGCTTTATCTTCCTCATAAAGCGGTATGATTTTTCCTTGCATTTCTCCACCCATGCATTTGATCGCTGCTGCTGCAATCACACCTTCTGGCGCACCACCAATTCCCATAAATATATCAATTCCTGTATCTTCAAAGCACGTAGCAATTGCTGTCGCTACATCCCCATCACTAAATAGTTTGATTCGACATCCAGCAATTCTTGCTTCTTTAATAATTTCTTTATGTCTTTCTCGATCTTGAATCATTAAGGTTAAATCCTGCATCTCTTTATTTAAAGCCTTTGCAACTGCTTTTAAGTTTTTTTCAACAGAATCTTCTAAGTTGATACATCCTTTTGCCTTCGGTCCTACTGCAATCTTTTTCATATATGTATCCGGTGCATGTAATAATGTACCCTTTGGTGCCATAGCAAGTACTGCAATAGCATTTGGAAGTCCCTTGGCAATCAAGTTTGTTCCTTCTAGTGGATCTACTGCAATATCCACTTCTTTATCTAGTTCTTTACACGTTCCTACTTCTTCTCCTATATAGAGCATCGGGGCTTCATCAAGTTCCCCTTCGCCAATCACTACCGTTCCTTTAATCGATACATGCGAAAATGCTTTCCTCATCCCATCTACCGCCGCTTGATCTGCAGCTTCCTTATCTCCTCTACCCATATATCTCGCACTCGCTAGTGCAGCTGTTTCTGTAACCCTTACAATTTCTAAAGCTAAATTTCTATCCATTTTTTTACCTCCAATAAACTGTATGTACGTCATATTAATAAAAGCACAATACTTCCTTTTATCAATATTAATATATCACTTTATATCATTATAACATACTTTTTTCTATCTATTATTCCAATCCGCCTTAAATCTTTCGATTCCTTTATCTGTAAGTGGATGATTTAGCATTTGGTTAAATACCTTGTAAGGGATAGTTGCAATATGTGCGCCTGCTAATGCGGACTCCATCACATGTGCTGTATGACGAATACTTGCTGAAATAATTTCTGTCTCTATGCCATGTAGTTCAAAAATATTTGCAATATCACGTATCAAATCCATGCCAATATTGCCTATATCATCCATTCTTCCTACAAAAGGACTGACAAAACTTGCCCCAGCACGTGCTGCAAGCAATGCTTGGTTTGCAGAAAATATCAAAGTCACATTGGTCTTAATTCCTTTTTGTTTCAATGCCTTTACTGCTTTTAAGCCTTCTGCATTCATCGGAATTTTAATCACGATATTTTTATGTAGTTTGGATAATTCTTTTCCTTCTTTTACCATTTGTTCAGCAGTTTCTCCCATTACTTCTGCACTGATAGGTCCATCTACAATTTCTGTTATTTCTTTGATCACTGTTTCAAAATCTCTTCCTTCCTTTGCGATAAGACTTGGATTCGTAGTTACCCCTGCTAATACTCCCCACATGCCAATTTCTCTAATCTCCTCTACATTTGCTGTATCAATAAATAATTTCATTTTTATTCCTCCCTTATTCTTTTTCCTATTCCTATTATATACAAAATCATTACATGTTAAAAGTATAAAAAAGAACCCCTAAAAAATGGAGTTCTTTTTTGCCTATTTATTTTTAGCTATTTAAAGGTTTTAATCCTAGGATCTCTCTTGCTTCAGTGGGTGTTGCGATTTGTCTACCTAATTCTTTGGCGATTCTAACCACTTTTTCAACAGACTCTCCATTGCTTTTTGCTGCAACCCCTTTTTCAATATAAACATTGTCTTCAAACCCTACTCTTACATGTCCACCCATCGCGATCGCAATAGCTGCCATTTGAAATTGGCTTTTGCCAACTCCTGCTACTGTCCATGTAGAACCTACTGGTATACTATCTACCATAAATGCTAAATCTCTTGCAGTGGCACTCATTTGAACCCCTAGTACAAAATCAAAGTGCATTGGTGTTTTTATGTAGCCTTTTTTATGCATCTTGATCGCAATGTCAATCATTCCCTTATCGAATACTTCAATTTCAGGTTTCACGCCTCTTTCAATCATAATCTTCCCAAAGTTTTTGATCGTATTATCTGTATTTACAAATACTTCATCTCCACCAAAGTTGCAAGTACCACAATCAAGCGTTGCCATTTCAGGATGCTTTAGTCCTAATGCTAATTCTTCAACTTCTGTAGACTGAAGTCTCTCAAGGTCCGTCATCCCTACAGCGCCACCTGTTGAAGGCTGAATGATTGCATCTGGACAAATTTTTCTAATGGCATCGATGCATGCTTTAAATCTGTTTTTATCTTGTGTGGGTGTGCCGTCATCTTCTCTTACGTGTAAGTGAATAATGCTCGCTCCTGCTTTATAAGCAGTATGTGCTTCTCTTGCTATTTCTTCTACTGTATAAGGAACATTTGGATTGTGTTCTTTTGTTACCTCTGCGCCACATATTGCAGCTGTAATAATTAATTTTTCCATGCTTGTGTCCACTCCTCATCTTAAATTTTTTTTCTTCTAACTTATTTTCTTTGAGAATCCTTTGGTGTAACACAAGTTCCAATCGCTGTACAAACAACGATTGGCTCATCTAATACATCCGCTGCCGACGCACTGATATCTTTTCTTGAAATCACTACTTTTCTTGCTTCAAACTTCATTTTTCTTGAAGTATTTCCTTCTTTGATGATTTCTCCAACGACTTCAATATAGTCTCCTGCATAAACAGGTGCTAAAAATTTAATTTCTTCGTATCCTGCAAATAACCCCTCGTCTCCATCACGCATGATTAATAGCTCTGTCGCCAAATCTCCAAATAAATGTACCATATGCGCGCCATCTACTAATTCTCCACCGTAATGTGCGTCCTTTGCACTCATTCTCAATCTTAATGATGTTTTGATTGTTTTTTCCATTTTATATTCCTCCTAATATCTTTATGTTTTTTATAAAGATATTGAAAGCCTTGCCCAAAAGTAAATCATGCCCATATCATTATATCATTAAATGGGAGGTTGGGACAATGTGTAAATACAAAAAAGAAACCTAACTAGGGTATTTTCCTAGTCGGGTTTCAAATATACTTTTACTATATTTTAGAAATATTAGCCATAAAAACTAATCAATTACCACAATTCTACTTGCCTTAAACATATCCTCATCTTCAAAACGCCCATTCATCATAATCTCATCATCTTCATCTAAATTTTTTAATCTTGTCTCTTTCCCATCTGAACCAATAATCTTTGCATCATCCTCTAAAAATACAGAAATTTTATCGTCTTCACGATCTTTTACATTGAAAAGTCTTACGCTAATAATACTACCATAGATCCTTATAATCTCTCCTGTAATTCTATCTGTACTCGCCTTTCCTTCTGCTTCAATCTTATTAACCTTTCCGTTATCAAGACGAAGTCTCACCTCATAGCCAATTTCTAAGTCTTTTAATTCTTTATTCTTATCTTTTTTACCATCTTTATCTTTTATTTCAACCGTTATCCCCCTTTTTATTTCATATTTTAAGGTTTCTTTATCATCTGTTTTAATAGTGATACTTGAAGGATCACCCCGCGTAATTTGTTTAATAACCCCATCTACTTTACTTCTTTTATCTGTACGTTCTATGGCTGTAATTTCTGTCACTTTTCCATACTCAACTTTTATCGTAACAATATCTCCTTCTTCTAGTAAATCTAATTTATCATCTCCATCACGATCAATATCTACATCATCATCTACTGTAAATTCTTTAACATCGCCACTGTTCATTTGCAATTTTAAAATTGGTTCTTTTTTAAATAGTATTCTTGAATCCAAAATTCCTTGATACGTCTTATCTTCCTCGTCTATTTCTATTTTTATAGCACGGTCTCCTACATATTTGATATAAATATCCATGCCTTTTACTAGTTTATCTGCATCTACATCGTCTCTATCATATTCAATCTCTGTATCTTTATCAATTTTCAATTCTTTTTTTATAATTAAATTAGTTCTATCTCGGGCCATTAATAAATACGTCTTATCATATTTATCAATTTCTTTTAAGCTTTCTACACGACCTTCCATACTTGTTACTGTATCATCTACTTGGATTTCATCAAGTTCTCCTTTGTTATCAAAAATAAGCTTGATGCCATCCCCTTTATTTAAGTCATCAATATCTTTTGATCTTCCACCAATTTTGATACGAACCCCTTTTAAATTATAAACTTCAGATTTGCTTTTTTTATTTTTTACAATAAGTAATTTTGCATCTTCATCAATATAATCAATAATTCTTGTTTTATCATCTGATCCCGTTGTAGCATTTGAAGATACTTTTACCTCTATTCCTTGCACATCACCACTTGTGTTAAATGTTAATTTTACAGTATCTCCTTGTTTTAGATCATTTAAAGTAATATATTTACCATCTTTTCTAACATATGTAGTTTTTAATGTATAAGACTTTTTATCACCTTTCGTATCTTTTACAATAAGCATTTTTGCATCTGATGACACATAATCGATGGTTCCTTCTAGGTCACTTAATACAGGTGTACTTGGTGATACAACTACAGTTGATTCCTTTACTATTAGATCATAAGTATTTGAACACATAGTCGCCATTACTGCTCTATTTATAATGCTATTTGGATTAAATTTATTTTGTGTATCTCCATCAACAATTTTATTTTTTTTCAAAAGATCTACATATGGAAGCGCTGCTGTTTTTATGGTTTCAGCATCTACAAAATTAAGTACTGGAAGGGCTTCAAGTTTCATCTCCAAAGATTTCCCAATGAATACAGCTACATCTACCTTTTTTGCATATACCGGATTTCCATTTTTTACAAATGCCTTTACTTCATCTTGATGCAAAATACCATACTCTACGCCATAAGCTACTGCTTCATGTGCCCAAGTAGGTATTTTATTTGCATTTAATGCTGCTGCATATTTCGTTGCAAGTCCTGTAGTAGACTTTAGCTTATTTGCTGCTTTTAACGTATTGTAAATCATTTGCATTGCTTCTATGTAACTTACACTTTTGTCTGGTTTAAAGGTAGCCTTTAAGGTATAATCATCAAAATACCCACTAATAATTTTTTTATCTGCCATCTTTGTAATAAAATCCTTTGCCCAATGGTTGCTTGGTACATCCGAAAAAGATACCGCTGCAAAACTACTAATGGTACTCAATACAAACATCCACACAACAAGTACAAAACTAATTTTTCTTTTCATTGTATATATTTACCTCCTCATATCTACATTTTTTATTCATTTTCGCATTTTGTGTATGTATTCTATATATAACTAAAAAATCCTTTTAAAAATAGGAAATGTAATAAAATAGTAATATATCAAAAAACCAACCAAGATTTATCTTAGTTGGTATGCAAACTTTGTTAAACGATAAAAATATTATTTTTTTGAAGAATCATTCTCTATTTTGAAAGCGCCAACCAAGGTTTTTGATATAAAGTGGCTTTATCATTATATTCCATGATAATTTCATCTCGTTTATTTTTCAATTCCTCTACTTGTATTTCAGCAACTTTTACTTGCAACGCAATACCATTTCCAACCGCATAGTTAAGCTTTTCAACTTTTAAATCCTCTTGTGCTTTTTCTAGCGCAATCTGCGTACTTTCATATTTTTTTTCGAGTGTTTCAAGACCTGTATGCAGTTTTCTTAGATTTTCTTCATAAGCTTCTTTTAAGCTTGAAAGATCCACATCTAAAGTATTTCGATCAATTTTTGTCGCTTCATAATCCCCATCACTATTAAATACAAATAAATCAAGCCCTAATTGAGCTAAGTCAATTTTTTGTTCTAATGCCCATATTTGTGGACTTTTATTAATCATTGTAGGAATGTGGGTATTTAGATTTAGATCTACTTCTGGTATTTCATCAAATACGATATGATCTTCTAGAATATACCTTTCTTCAGGTTTAAAGCCTACTGAATAGTTTAAACCTTCGTATACTAAATCTAATGCTTTTTGACTCATTTCATAGGTTTTTTTTGCTTCTTCATAATCTCTTTTTGCTTTATTTTTTTCAAATTCACTGGTCATACTTTGCTCATATTTTAAATTGGCATGATTCATCTTTTCACGCTTAATTTCTAAGCCTAGTGCCGCTAGTTTTTTAGTTTTTTCACTTTTTAATACATTATAATAAGCATTTTTTACATCATAAGCGATTTTTTCTTTCATGGTTTCTACATCTTTTTCTGCTACATTTAATGCTATTTGCTGACCTCTATAGTTTCTATAAACTAAATTTTTCTTACCCGCTACTTTAGGATCTGATGTCATATTACTAGGAATTTCATTAACTGATTCAAAGCTTTGAGTAGCATCATCCTTTAATTCTTCTGCTTTATCTAAAAGCATTTTGGTTTTTCTTAAATCTTTGTTGCTTTTTAAAGCTTTTTCTAATAATTGATCATAATTGTAATCCCATGTAATTTCCTTTTCTTTCGTAGGCTCTATTATATCTTTTTGTGTCACTACCGTAATAGTATTTTGAATGCTATTCCATTTTATTTCTATATCTAAAGCTTTTGCGATATAACTTACTGGCAACATGGTTCTTCCATTCATAATCTCTGGTGCAGCTTCCATCACCATCTGTTTTCCATTTTTCACCAAAATCTTATTCCCGACTGTCATTTGGATAATACTATTATCCTTAAAAAGGGTAACGGTCTTACTTTTTTCATCCCATGTAATATCTTTTTCATCTACACCGATCACTTCTGCTGCATATTTTATTGGCAGCATAGTTCTTCCATTTTTTATGTACGGTATGACATCTATATTTTTTTCCGTAGCTCCTATTTGATACTTGGGCTGTCCAATAGTGAATTTTACTTCCATCAAAGATACGTCCTCTGCTACAGCAATGCTTCCCATAAATAGCGTAAATATAGTCGCTCCAATACTTATTTTCTTTAGTCTACTATCCATTTTCACATCTCCTCCTATTTTGTTATTATACCATAATAAAATAGAAATCAGTTCTTAATTTTTTATGAAATTTTTGTGATGTCATGAAATAAATAAAAAAGAACTTCCCTAAGGAAAGTTCTTTTTTATTTCATTACTTAATAGTAACTGTTCTTGTAGCTCCATCCCACTCAGCTTTTGCGCCTAGAGCTGTTGCTACATAGCTTACTGGTAAGCAAGTTCTTCCTTCTTTGATTTCAGCAACTGTATCCATAGGAATTTCAACTGCTCCAACCTTTAAGATGTTGCTTCCAATTACTACTTGTGTATAAACATTACCTTTTCTGATTGTAACTGTTCTTGTATTTCCATCCCAAAGAATATTTTCTTGAGGAACACCTAAAGCTTTTGCAACAGTACTTAATGATAACATTGTTCTACCATCTTTGATGTATGGAGCAACATCAGCAGTTTCTACTGTTTCTCCAACTTGGTATTCAGCATTTCCGATTACGAATTTAACTGCTTCTGCAGTTGTAGTATTTTGATCTGCTGGAGTGATTACGTTAGCAACTTCTACTTTTGCATAGTAGTTGTTGTTGAAGAATCCATAATCATCTAGTAAATCTTTTTTAGTATTGTTTTCATGTGCGTCTTTGTCATAGCTATTAGCCATGATTGCATTACCTTTTACTTCTACTTTGATAGATCCTTCTGCAATAGCTCTATCTACTTTTACTCTTGATTTAGTGATTTCAATTGTAGATGGTTGTGTACTTTCTCTATCCACAGGAATGATTAAAACATTTTTATCATTTTTGTCTATTTTTATATCATCTTCATCGATCTCTAAGTCACCTTTAGTTACTTTTACTACTGGCTCATCATCCCAGTCCATATCTGTATCTAATTCAAGAACGATATTTTTATCTTCTTGGATTGCACCCGCTTTTACTTCTGTCATAGTGATTTTTCCAATTTCTTGGTCTCTTACCCCTGCTTTAATTTTAGCAACTTCACCTTCAACTTTTACAGGACTCACTGCTTTTCCAAGAACTACTTTTTCTTCTTTATCTAATGCTCTTCCGCTTACTATTGCTTCGATATCTCCTTCTTTACCGCCTTCTACAGATACATAGAAAGTTAATTCTAGCTTTTTCTTTTTATCATTGTCTGTGCAACCACCCATATTGAATTCATATTCATTTTTATCTATATCTGCACTTTGCATAAAATTGTAATCTTCGCCTCTCTTAACAGAAAGGATTTTAACCCAACTTGGGAATGTAATTGTTACACTCTTATCATTTGTCCAAGCACCTTTTACTTTTTCATCAATGATTAATTTTTGTAATTCGTGTGCTTCATCAGAAGTTAAAGCTAAATCTGTCGCTAAATCAACTGTGTTACCTGTTCCTATTTTTTTCTCAGGGTCTATATTTGTTTCATATCTTCCACTAAATACTTCTTTTGGTTCTCCATCCGCGTTAATATTTACTTTGTAATCAGCATATTCTCCAATTTCAAGAGTTTTTGATTCAATTTCAGTAACGTTTGAAGTGAAACTAATATTTACTTTTCCTTCTTTTGCATCTTTACCAGGATTTACTTTCAATCCAGTAATTTCTAGTTTTTCAGCATACTTAGAGTTTTGTAATTTTATAGCACCTAGATCGTTACCGTTTGTAATATAGATTCTTAATTCTTCTTTATCACTAGAAAGTTCGCAGTTTCCTCCATTTACATTACCGCTACCATCTTTTGTGATTTCCGCAAGTGTTCCATTACTTGCCACTAAACTACCTTGAACTTTAGCAGCACTTATATCAAATTTAAAATCTTTGTTTAATTTTAATTTGATATGTTTTCTTCCGCTAAAATCACTTAAAGCTCCTACAGAATTTTCTTCTACGAAAATATCTTTGATTTTTTCTATTTTAGAAAATGTTTTTGTTCCTTCAATCCACACTGTTGTGTCTCCAGTACTTCCTGAACCAATTTTATAAGTACCTTCTGTAATTCTATCAGTCTTAGAATCAACTTGTACTTCAGCTAGTTCTCCATCCATGATTACCCACATAGGAATTTGTAACACAAGATCTTTTGCAATTTTAGTTCCACTTGGTGCTTCTGTCGCAGTATTACCAGCAACAGTTGCAGCTTTAACAGTAAGTTCAATTCTTGAATCAGATCTTCTGTAAACTGTAGCTATTACTGTGTCACTTCCCTTTTTACTAAGGTTTTCAATCTCAGTTGCTAGATCATTTGCAAATGCAGGATCCGCACCATATCTAACTGTTGGATTTTTACTATAATTTGTATCATCTTCCCCTAACCAATCACCATTTTTTACAGTAAGGGTAACTGTTTCTTCATGACCAAAGTTTCCCTTGTCATTTTCAATGTTTAAAACAGGTACTGCCATTGTTGTTAAGTTTGCGTCTTTTTTCGCTTTCGCTGGACCATTAACGTAGTTGTCAGATGCAGCAAATGCGCTCATTGGTACTAATGAAATGATTAACGCCAGCACCAATAATAATGAAATTCTTTTCTTCATTATAAATTTCCTCCTTTTAATATTGTTTTTTGATTTTTAAGGATAGTCCCTTTGGATCATTATCCTTTGAAAACACATTATATTTTAATGTGCTTTCAAAGAATAATTCTCTATAATACATGACTGATTATACCAATGTTTTCTTATGTAGTCAATATTTTCATACTATCTGTAATATAAGTGTAATAAATGTATATTTTAATTTATTATATATTTTTTTCATTTATAGGTATATTTTTCTATATGTCAAAATCTATACTTATTATATATAAAATAAGTATAAATTACCATTACAGCGATGTTACAAATCATTACGATTATCTTACAAAAAATAAAACAAGAGCCTTTTGGCTCTTATTTTATTTGAAAATATTTCGATTATTTAATTGTTACAGTTCTAGTTGCTCCGTCCCACTCTACTTGTGATCCTAAAGCTTTCGCGATGAAGCTTACTGGAAGCATCGTTCTTCCATCTTTTATTACTGCTACAGTATCCATAGGGATTACTGCACCGTTTACAAATAGTTTGTTGCTTCCGATTTCTACTTGCGCGATTCTATCACCTTTCAAGATTGTTACGGTTCTAGTAGCTCCGTCCCAGATGATGTTGTGATCTTCTACACCCATCGCTTCTGCAACATATCTTAATGATAACATCGTTCTTCCGTCTGTAATATATGGTGCTACATCAGCAGTTTTTACTTCTCCATCTACTGTGTATTCAGCATTTCCGATTACAAATTGGACTGCTTTTGCAACTGAAGTGTTATTGTCAGCTGGTGTAATGACACTTGCTACTTCTAATTTTGCATAGTAATCTTTGTCAAATCTACCGTTGTCTAATTGAACTGTTTTGCTGTCTGCTAAAGTTTTGTCATATCCATTTTGGATTAAAGCATCACCTTTTACTTCTACTTTTACTGCACCTTCTGCAATAGAACGATCTACTTTTACTTTTGCATTTGTGATTTCGATTGTAGAAGGCTCTGAGCTTTCTCTTTCTACTTTGATTGTTAATACATTATCTTTTACATCAATATTGTCTTCATCGATTTCTAAATCACCTTTTGTTACTTTTACTGTAGGTTCTCCATCCCAATCTAAATCTTTGTCTAATTCAAGGATAAGATCTCCTTTTTTGATTGCATCTTCATCTGTTTCTGCAATAGTAATTTTTCCGATTTCTTGATCTCTTACACCTGCTTTAATCTTTGCTACTTCTGCAGTAATTGTTGCTGGTGCTAAAGCTTTACCTAATACTACTTCATAATCTTCATCTAATCCTCGGCTCTCTACTTTTGCAGTAACATCTCCTGTTTTACCTGCTTCTACAGATATGAAGAAAGTTAATTCTACTTTTTTCTTTCCTGTTGTTTTTGTGATATCAAATTCAAATTCATTTTTATCAGTATCTTCGTTTGTAATCGTATCTCCTGATTTTGTTACGTTTAAGATTTTTACCCAGCTTGGAAATTCTACTGATACAGTTCTTCCATCTAACCAAGAACCTTCTACTTTTTCTTCGATGATTAACTTTTGAAGTTCATGTGCATCATCTGTTGTGTTCACACCTTCATATCTACCACCATAGATTTCTTTTGCTTCTCCATCTGCTTTTACTTCTACATCATATTCAGCAAATTTACCCATTTCTAATTTTGTAGTTGAGATTTCAGAAACGTTTGATTTAATTGTTACATATACTTTTCCTTCTTTTGCGTTTTTGCCAGGGTTTACTGTTAAACCATTAATCTCTATATCTCCACGAATTCCTAAGTCACTTTTTAATGTACCTGCTGCAAAGTTGATTTTGATGATATTATCATCAATTTTTTCAACAGCTGTAGCATCTAATGTTCCATTGATTAAATCTCCTGTTACTGCAATGTTGTCATATTGTAATTTGAAATCTTTATCTAATTCTACTCTGATGTATTTTAATTTTGCTACATCAATAGCACCTACTGCATTTTCTTCGATTTCAATTGGCTCGATTGCTTTAACGTTTGAGAAAGTGATTGTATCGTCAATTCTAATTGTTGTTGAAGCATTTACTGCTGTAGCAAACTTATAAGTACCTTCTGTTACTACACCACTTTTTGAACTTACAATTACTTTTGCTTCTCCATCGTTTAACACTTTTACATGTAAAGGCATATTGATTACATCATCTTTAATTGCATTTTCTACTACTAATTCTACTCTTGTATCAGATTTTCTATATACAGTTGCTGCCACAGTTGAAGTTGCAGCTTTATCAAACTCAACTGCAAATGTTTCGTCTACTTCATCTAACCATTCTGCATTTTCTAATCTTAATTCAATAGTTTCTTTTGTTCCGAAGTCCCCTTTGTTATTCTCAATTCTTAAATATGGTGCATCTGTGTCTATTTCTGTATCCGCTTTTACTGTCATAATTTTTGATACAGAATTGTCACTTGCCGCGAACGCACTCATTGGTACTAATGTTAGCATTAATGCTAGTACCAACAATAATGAAATTTTTCTCTTCATCTTAATAATTCCTCCTCTTAATTTTGTTTTGTTTTGTCGAAGTTTGTAACTAACTGTTACATGAAGTATTATATCGGCTTTGCTTTATCAATTCAATGCATTTAATCGTTCTGTAATATTAGTAAGTTTTTCCTATGTGTGCTTTAGTAGGTTTGAGGGGGTTTTAGGGTTAGCATATTACATAGATGTTACATAGATATTGCATACTTTTATCATGCATACTGTGTTAAAATGTTAGTATCGATCAATAGGTTGAAGGTTGAAATTTCGATGTTTAAGAAAGGGGTTTTTTTATGGAAATGCTGGTTGGGTTATTGAAAACCATGCGACCAAAGCAGTGGACAAAAAATCTTGTGTTGTTTGCAGGCATATTATTTTCTAATAATCTATTTAATGTGGATTTGCTCAAACTGAGTATAGTTGGTTTCATCTTGTTTTGTATTTTTTCTGGAAATGTTTATATTGTGAATGATATTGTTGATAGGAAAAAGGATCAATCACATCCTAAGAAGTGTAATCGCCCCATTGCATCAGGTAAGGTAAGCGTAATACAAGCTATTCTATTTTTATGTATCAGTATAGTTTTTTCATTTTATACGGCTTATCAAATGAATCTTTTGTTTTTTGTTGTTGGCCTTTTTTATTTTATTTTGGTTACTTTTTATTCATTTATTTTAAAACATGTAGTCCTATTAGATGTAATGACCATCTCTATTGGATTTATTTTAAGAGCTGTGGCAGGGGTTGTCCTTATAGATGTAGCTATTTCTCCTTGGCTTTTGTTATGTACTTTTTTATTATCCTTATTTTTAGGTCTTCATAAAAGGAAGAGTGAAATGGCGCTAATGAAGAGTGGTCATAAAACAACAAGAAAGATCTTAGAAGAATACACCCCTGATCTTTTAAATGATATGTTACATATTGTTACTTCTTCAACGGTAATGGCGTATTCTCTTTATACCTTTACAGCAGGACATTCTATTATAATGATGTCCACCATTCCTTTTGTGATCTATGGCATCTTTCGCTATCAATATATTGTACATAAAAAGGGAATGGGGGAAAATCCTGAGTTGGTTCTCCTTAGTGACAAACCTTTGATTGTAGATATAATGCTTTGGGCAGTTAGTTGTATTGTGATATTGTATTTTATATAAAAAGGAGGCTAAAACTTGGATTTTCAAAAGTTAAAGAAAATTGTGTATTTATCGTTTCTTTTTCTTTTATTGTCGGTGCGATCTCCATGATGCCTGGGGGATTATTTGCCGTTGAGGGGAGTGTTGTGGGTCTTCTTATGATGATGCATCTTACGAAGGATGTATCTGTGGCTACTACTATTATTACACGTTTTTCAACACTTTGGCTTGGGGTAGCCATTGGACTTGCTGGTTTTGTACTATATACAGAAATAAGAGAGTGGATACTTAGTCCACTCTCTTATTTTACAACCTGTAAAGCGCTTACTTTTAATTCTTGTTTTTCTACTTTTTCAGTTAATTTATCTATTTTATTTCCCAGTCTGTTTATTCCTTCGACACTTTGTTTATATCCATCGTATAACGCACTTATATGCTTGTCCATTTTGTTTTCTAAGTTGATAATAGACTGTGTGTTTTTTTCTATAGCTTCTCTGTTTTTTTCTATAGCTTCACCATTTCTATTTACTGCATCTTCTATACTAATCATCTTATTATACATTTTTTCCATAAACGCAAACATCTTTTGTTCCATCATAATCACTCCTCATGTCTATTATATCATGTATATTAACCCCTTCACACCATTTTTTCATTTGCAATATTTTCTACGATTTTACTTTATCTTCAAAAGCTTTCATAACCACATCGATCATTATGCTCATGCTCATTGCAAATAAGAAAAGGAGTGGAAAATTATATCTTGTTTGCCCTTCATATACAAAATCGATGGCTATAAAAAAGGCTGTATTGATAGCAGGAATCAATATTTCATATTTTAGTTTATGGTCTTTCTTAAAGAGTGCCTTCAGTATCACTTTACTACTGATAAACATGTATATAATCCCAAAGCTATTTAAAATATATACAAACATATCTCTCATTACCTTTGAGAAATTTTTATTTCTTGTATAGAAAGTCTGCTTTTCTTTATCCCATTTTGGATAGGCTTTCTCTATTTTTTCCATATCATTACTTGTCCAAGCATCTAAATCCCAAGTACCACTAAAGAATGTCTGCTGTAGTCTTAAGCATCCAAGCTTAAAAAATTCTACAGGATTATTTAAAATCCATTTCTTTGCTTGTTTTTTAATGATCGGCTCTATTTCATGGGCGATCTTTACATTCTTTTTCTTTAAAATATCTGCCACTTCTTGTTTTACTTCTTTTGGTGCTGCTACATCTTTTAGTGGCATCCATGCACCTGTTGTATTGTATCCGTTGTTGTTGATATAAAGCACGTATCCTGAATTATAGGATATAGGAATCAATCTCCCAATTTTTTTATAATTGCGATAAGTCCATGGGGAAATAACGCAAGCCATTATCATAAAAGTAACCAATAATAGGATAGCTGCTTTTTTTATTTCTTTATTTTTCAACCAATCAATAAAAGCAAGTACAACTGGGTATGCCATAAAAAATGGTTTTGTAAGGGCCGAAATGCCAATAACAATCCCTAGTAATGAGTATTTTATCCTTCTGTCAAAATCATATACTTGTATAAGAATAATACTCGCAAATAAAAAGGTGAAAAACACTTCTGTTCCAACCACATTATTATACGCAATATAATTTGGAAGCAACGCAGCAATTGTATAGGTTGTATAGATTACAAATTTTCTTTTTGTGATTTTGATTAATATAAAATAGAGCATAATTAATGTAAGCATGGAACAAAACACATTGAATTTTTTGGCAACCATTACATCTGCACTTTTAAAAAAGCGATAAACGTATCCTAATACTGTGGGATACCCCATCCCTTGAAATGCGATAGGTTCTCCTCCTAAAGTATGTCCACAGCGCCAAAATATGTTCATAGCAATTTCTTGATAGGCTTTAAAATCGAATACAAGGTGGGTCGATACATTTTGTATGTATTGAATACGTAAGTATAGACCTATTAGGAATATTGCTAGTATATATATAAGTCCTATTTTCTTTTTCCAGTTTATATTTTTCCTCATACTTTTCTCTCCCTCTAAAATAATCAAATCCCGAACATCCTATCGCATTATAAGTATATCTATATTGTTTTTTGTTTTCAAGAAAAGTTTTTCTTTTATTAATTTTCATGTGACTAAAAACCTTTCTAATGATAAAATATAAATATAAACAAGCGCTATCCAAAGAAAGGATGAATATTATGGAAAAAACTTTAAATCTTATCTTAGAAAAACTAGATTCCATGGATCTTGAAATCAAAACCATTAACCACCGTCTTGAAAAACTAGAACAAGGTCAAGCCAAATTAGAACAAGGTCAAGCCAAATTAGAACAAGGTCAACAAGAAATTAAAGATCATCTTACACAGCTTGATATAAAAAATGCCGATAGACATAGAAATATCAATCATAAGATCGACAACTTATCAAAGGATTTATCTAGTGTCGAGATTATCACCTCAAAAAATTGGAACGATATTGCACTATTAAAAGCTGTAAAATAGCAGTAATACAATCAATAGCCGAGCAACGGCTCGGCTATTTTAGTATATATTGATTATTTTCTATTTTCAATAGAAGCTTTTACAAAATCTCTAAATAATGGATGGGGTCTTGTAGGTCTTGATTTAAACTCTGGATGGAATTGTACGGATACAAACCAAGGATGATCCTTTAGTTCTACCATTTCTACCAATCGTTCATCTGGCGAAATACCACTGATTATAAGTCCTGCCTTTGTTAATTGATCTCTATATTGATTATTAAATTCATATCTATGTCTATGTCTTTCGTAAATCAAATCTTCATGATATGCTTTTTTTGCTAATGTATCCTCATAAACCTTACATGGGTAAACCCCTAGTCTCATAGTACCGCCCATGTCCTCTATATCCTTTTGATCTGGCATAAGGTCAATAACTGGATAAGGTGTTTCTGGATTGATTTCTGAGCTATGCGCATCCTTTAGCCCTACAACATTCCTTGCAAATTCTATGACTGCTAGCTGCATCCCTAAGCATATGCCAAATAGCGGTTTCTTATTTTCTCTTGCATACGAAATGGCTTCTATTTTTCCTTCTATCCCTCTGTCACCAAAACCTCCTGGTATCAATATACCATCAGCATCTTTTAGGGCATCTTCTACATTTTCCTTTGTGATCTCTTCAGATTGAATCCAATCAATCTCTACCTTTGCATCATTGCTAATCCCTGCATGTTTTAAGCTTTCGGCTACAGAAAGATACGCATCATGAAGCTCTACATATTTTCCAACTAATGCAATCTTTATGTGATCCTTTAGATTTTTTTCTTTTTCAACCATGCTTTTCCACGCTGTTACATTTGGTTCACTGCAGTTTAAACTTAGTCTCTCACACGTAATCTCTGCTAATCCTTCTTTTTGTAACATTACTGGTACTTCATATATAGAATCCACGTCCATATTTTGAATCACATGCTTTTTATCCACATTACAGAATAGGCTGATTTTATCCTTCACTTCTTCTGACATTGGAATCTCTGCTCTACAAACAATAGCGTCTGGTTGAATCCCAATTTCTCTTAGTTCTCGTACACTATGCTGGGTAGGTTTTGTCTTTACCTCTCCAGCTTTCCCAAGAAATGGTAGTAGTGTTAAATGAATATACATAACATTTTCTTTTCCAACATCATATTTAATCTGTCTGATGGCTTCTAAGAATGGCTGACTTTCTATATCCCCAACCGTTCCTCCGATTTCTGTAATCACTATATCCGCATTGGTTTGCTTACCGGCTCTTAATATTCTTTCCTTTATTTCATTGGTGATATGGGGAATTACCTGCACGGTTCCGCCTAAGTATTCTCCCTTTCGTTCTTTTGTAATAACAGACCAATAAATTTTCCCTGTAGTTACACTGCTATATTTGCCAAGATTGATATCTATAAATCTTTCATAATGTCCTAAATCTAAATCTGTCTCTGCCCCATCCTCTGTTACAAACACTTCCCCATGCTGATATGGACTCATTGTCCCTGGGTCTATGTTGATATAAGGGTCAAATTTTTGAATCGTAACCTTTAGTCCTCTTGCTTTTAGTAATTGACCTAATGATGCAGCCGTGATTCCTTTTCCTAGAGATGAAACCACACCTCCTGTAACGAAGATAAACTTTGTCATTTGTAAATACTCCTTTCGATATTTTTATTTGATTTAGTTTGCCCTTAAAATCATTTTTTCAAAAAAAGAGAGGTCACCCCCTACGGGTGACCTACCTGTGTCCGTACTATCTTATATGGCAGGGCACCCATGGTAGGGTGCTCGTTTTTTATTTTTTAATAACTTTTATAGTATATCTCATTCATCCGTTTGCGTCAATACAGTTTATCGTTTTTATTTTTCATTATTTATTCTATCATTTAAGATTTCTATTCCTCTTTCCAA
This sequence comes from Marinisporobacter balticus, assembly GCF_004345705.1. Classification (GTDB taxonomy): domain Bacteria; phylum Bacillota; class Clostridia; order Peptostreptococcales; family Thermotaleaceae; genus Marinisporobacter; species Marinisporobacter balticus. The sequence goes on along the minus strand of NZ_SLWV01000004.1, from coordinate 153,906 downwards.
CTGTAAATCTTTTTCTTCCCCATTATACATTTCTTCTACTTTCTCATTCAACTTATCTCTTGTTTTTTTATCTAATATACCATCTATAGCCAATCCATTTAATTGCTGAAATTCTTTTATGGCGTTAGATGTAACCCCATCTAATAGTCCTGTAATTTCAATTTTTTCATACCCTAAAAACTTTAATCTTTGCTGTGCGCCATATACATTGAGTCCTTTGTCTCCTAATGTAGCATTTTCATCTTCTATCATGTTGTTAAATGTTTTTATATCTTGTCTATTGATATTTTTTGTATTCTTTACAACAATATCTGGTTGAATCCCGATGCCATCAATCCTTCTCTCACTTGGTGTTAGATACTCTGCAATGGTAAGTTTGATGCCGCCACCATTTATCATAAGATTTGTATGTTGAACGGTTCCTTTTCCATAAGTCTTTGTTCCTACAATCACACCTGATTTCGTATCCTGAATAGCCCCTGCAACAATTTCTGATGCACTTGCAGTAAGTTCATTTACTAATACAACCAAATGCATATTGACTCTTTCTTTTTTCGAATAAAGCGTTTCCCTTTTTTTGTTTTTATAATCTATATGTACAACGGGTCCTTTTGGAATGAATGGATCTGCTACATTTACTGCTTCGTATAATAATCCCCCTAGATTGCCTCTTAAATCTAAAATCAACCCTTTTATATTTTTATTTTGAAATTCTTTTAGTACTTTTTCTACATTTTCACTGGTATTTTTATTAAAGGTATCAATTTTAATATACCCTATATTACTGTTTAGTATTTTAGATACTACAGGATTTACTTTTATTTCTTCCCTTACGATATCAAAATTTAGTATATGCGCTTGTTCTTTTCTTTCTATTCCAAGTTTTACTTCTGTTCCTGGTTCTCCAAAAAGTAAATCTGTAGCCTGTTTTAGCTTGTATTGCTTTATATCTTGGTCATTTATAGATCTTATTACATCACCTACCTTTAGCCCTGTTTTTTGAGCAGGACTCCCTGCCATGGTTTCTGTCACTACTATTTTGCCATCATTTATACTTATCGTAACGCCAATTCCTCCATAAACACCTGTATTCTCTATCGCAAATTGTTCATATTCATCAGGCTTAAAATAATTGCTATGAGGATCTAGTGCTTCAAATACCCCTTTATACGCGCCTTCCATCAGCTCTTCTTCTGTTATTTCACCCTCATAATTTTTTTCGATATACTCGATAACAGACTTTAAATATGCCATTCTCTCATCTAAATTTTTAAATTTTTTAAAATCTTCATTCGCATAGGTAAAGCTTGTGAATATCATCATTAATGTAAGTATACAAAGCATCAAACGATAGATTCTTCTAAAAAACTTATCCATTCCCCACACCCCTTTTTCAACCTATGAAAATAAAACATGATAGACCAGAATTTTCTACTAAATTAAGGATTTTTTCTTCATTGTTCATCGTATTTTTTCCTTTCCTTTAGAATATATTTTATTCTATTATATCATTAATTCCTCTGTTTTTTTATAAAATGATAGAGACAACTATTTTGTCTCTATCATTTATTCATGATCAATGAAAGTTTATAATATTTTCTCGATAATCTTTTTGTAGATCTTTTTGTAAAAATTCCAAGAATCTTACAAGCATTTCCGATGTCTCTGCTCTGGTAATAGTCTTGTTTGGATTAATCCGATTCATATTATCTCCATGAATCAAATTGATTTCTTTTGCCACATAGATACTATCCTTTGCCCAATTAGGAATTTTCCCGTCATCTGTAAAGGAAGTATAAAACCCAGGTGTTGGCGCTTTACTTTCAAAACCTAAAGCTTTTATTAAAATCGTTATCGCTTGGGCTTTTGTTAGCGGTTGATCTGGCGCAAACAAATCATCAGAAACGCCTGTTATGATTTGTTTCTCTAATCCATCTTTTATATATTTATAATCCGTATCTTTTACTTCTACATCCTTAAATGGGGATATTTCTTCAGGATCATTTCTTCTTCTGCGCCGTGTTTTTGTTTCTTCTTCTAAAGAAGGTCTAATGTTACACGCTTTAATCACGCCTTTTATAAATTCTGCTCTCGTAAAAGGAATGTCTGGCGAGAAGAACGTGGATGGTTCATCAAACACATCTAAAGAATAAAGTTTCTTTATATACTCTTCTGCTGGATGACCCCCAATATCTCTAAATTTTGGTATAACCAATCTTTCTACTTTCGGTACCATCTTTTGTCTTAATTGCAACCTTCCAATTGCTCGTCTTCTATCATTTATTGCATCATCTTCTACTCTTGGAAGGTTATATTCATACCTTGATACCATTTCGCTATTTGTAACCCTTACATGTCCTCCATAGAAGCTTGAAAAATCAGCTTCGTTTTCTGAATACTTAAGGGTCTTTGTCAAACTGTCTGAAACTTGCACTTTTACTGTCCCATGCCAAAAATTTGTATCTATATCTCCATCTTCATCTTCCGTATTTCTTTTAGAAGTAATATTATAATCTAAAATTTCTGTTTCTGTACTTCCCCAAAAGTTTTTATATCCTGCATTCCCACCACTGATGTCAACAATTACTTCGCCTTCATCTTTATTGATGGTATAGTATTTTCTAGCCTTTAGATTGCCAGAATAAAAATCTGAAGCAGGTCGATTATCTGTTACATTCGATTTTGATAATTCGTATCCCCCATCTTTAGCAAGCTCATATTTATCTTTTTCGATTGTCAATGTTTCCTTATATTTATCTACCACTGTTTGTCCTATAGTTTGTCCTTTGTCATCTCTTTTTGTATAGGTTGTCAAAAGTGTAATATTTCGATCTAACTTTCCATCTATTGTCTTATCTTCTGGTGTTAATTTAAATTTATAGTCAATTGTCTTTTCATGATCTTTCTCTTTTTCCTTTACATCAACGGTTCCTACAAATTTAATCGGCTCTCCTGTTATGAAAACGACTTCTTCGTATTCATACTCATTATTTACGCCACCAGAAAATCCGGGGGGTGTAGCCCATGCTGTTACAGGACTTATTGCTAGGAAAAATACCATCAAACTTACTATCAACTTCTTCATTCATTTTCCCCCTTATCAATCTTTTTAATTACCTACTTTACTACCACTACTTTTCCTGTAAAATCATCTCTTACAATATACAGTCGATCCCCTGCTTGTAATTCCTCTGGACTTATTATTTTTTCGTTCTTTACAATCATTGCTTTTTCCAAGTTTACTCGAATGGTTGTGTTTTTTGCCATCCATTTTTCGTGTCTTTGGCTATAATCTTTCCCATCTGTTAAGTAAACAGTCCAGCCAACGAGTTTATCATCTTCTGCCTTTTGAACCACACCATTTGTAACTCTTTGCCGGCTCAAGGTATCTAATTTTTTCTGAACTATAATACTTGTGATCCTGTCTCCATCTGTATAGATATATCCATGCCAGTCTTTTAAGTGATTCTTTTCAATCCGATCATCATCATCTGTCTCTTCATCCACCGCATAATCGCCTGCAAAGAATTCTTTTGGTAAAATGTATTTTTTATTTTCTAAATCATAAATAGTTGTATCATTGTCATAGAATAGTTCTTTCTCATCACTTTCTTTTCTTGTTCTAAAGGATTCCCAATCATGCTGATTCAAAAGATAAAAATCCTTTAAGTAAACCTTGTCTTCAAATATTCTACCGAGTCTTCCTGCATATATATAATTTTGACCTATATTTGAGTTGTTCAGATCTTCATTATAAACATTGATCACATCTGCATAAAGATCATTTCCTCTCCCATCAGCTACAATAAATGCATCTGCATTTGGATTTATAGATTCTTTGTCTACCAATCTTCCATTTTTTATAACCATGGTTCCATCAGAAAAGCGAATATTTTTATGATTCGCTAATTCAAACGTATCTGAATACCAATTGATTTTTTCTATCTTATCTGAATAGGTGCTTTCATATTGACTTTTTACAACCATCTTTTCTATTTTGTCTGAGCCAAAGAAATCCTTTACTGCCATATAAACCGTTTTTCCTGTATAATATTTTAAATTTTGATAAGGTATTTTCTGTCCTCCTACATAAAGCGGGAGCTCTGTTGTATAAGGGATCGCTATACTATTTTTATCTTCTTGCCATTTTCCATTATGAAATGCTTCCACATTTCCAAGGATAATCTCATCTTCTAGTTGGTCTGCCCTAGCAAGCTTTCCTCGATAAAGGTCTTTAATAAGAATAGAGTTTCCTTCTATATTCATTCTACTAATAGATGTTGTATCTACTTGGTCAAAATATAGTTTTACCCGATCTCCTGCGTAAAGGGTAGAAGCGCGCACATTTTCCCCTTTTTTAAGAATCATTGTGGCTGGAGATATAAAATAGGTTTCTTCTCCTAATGGGGTTTTTACACTAATTTGATCTCTATCAATTCTTTTGACAATCCCCGACCGAACCTTTCCACCAGGAGGAATATATCCCATATTTTCTGTTGAGTAGCTTTCTAGGTGATTTAGTCGTCTCCCTCGAAGTTCTCCATAAACCTCCATCCCTGGTTTAAAGTCATTCAAACGAACCAAAATATCATCAATCTTTAGAATTACTTTTTTATCTAGATTCAAAAGATGCACAGTACCATCATATTCTTCAATCTGTATTTGATTGTCTACGATCTTTTTTACATATCCTTCAATAAAACCATCTCTATAGGGACCATTTACATCCCCATAAGATACGATTGAAGTGAATAGTAATATGCAAAAAAACATACAAATTTTTTTCATGATTACTTCCTCCTGCTTCCAATGATTGCAATTTTTCCTAATTTGTCAGTAATGCCCGTAATGGCATAGCTATCACCATTTCCATTTGCAATAGGAATCCATTCCCCTTCATCTTCATCATAATAACTTAAGTCCATATATTTTACTCTACGCAAATCTGATTTTTGTCTATCTACATCTAAACTTACTTGTACATAGGCTGGCAAATAAGTCATTTCTGTACTGTTTTGATCTACATAAACAGAAGCTTTTAACAAATATTGCTTTGACAATACTATTTGCCCTTGTTTGGTGCTTACTATATTTGTATCCCCTTCTATAGGCTTCATCACAAAACGTACACCAGCATTTCTTTCTCTTTTGTGTTCTCTTACCTTTTCTGAGTAGAAATTGTTTGGATTGAATTTCACCACAAAATCTTGTCCAGTAACTGTAACATCTTTTGCGTCTAAGCTTGCTACTACCCTAGATGGTATACTTATAATCACCTCTTTTGATCCTGCTAAAGCACCTCTTGTTAAATCTATGTTCATCTCTTTGTCATCATCATCCTGTCCAATAATGATATTTGCAGTGTTTCCAACTTTTTTAATGCTTGTTTTTTCACCTAACTCGCCGTCTTCATCCTTTGGTCCCACATGACTTCCTGTTCTTACTTCATTACTTTCCATAGAGTATTTTGAAGATCCGTATTTTCCAATAGCGGTCACAACGAATTTATATTTTGTGTCTTTTTCTAAATCTTGGTAAATAAAGGACGTTAACTCTGTATTTCCAACTAAATATTTTTCGTGATCATCAATGACTACATGAATTTCATATTCTGCTGCATCTTCTACGGCTTTCCAATTTACTTTGATGTATCTGTCATAGATCAGTTCAGCTGAAACTTCTGTAGGTACTGAAACCTCTGGAAGTCCATATTTTATCCCTTCATATTTTTTACTTGCTCCTTGATCTGGGTTAATCACAATAATTCCTATTGCATCTAATTTCCCTTCTGGTGTTTTTACAATAATTGTTCCATCATCAATTACCTTTACATCTGTTCCTTCTTTTCCTTCTATCAAATATAATTTTTCATCATATTCTCCATTTTTATTCTCATCAAAGTATATTTCTTCCCCTTCGTCTTCCACGCCATCTTTTATATTAGGACTAAATAGCACTCTTGCTCCGTCAAGAAATCCAGACCCTTTTATTTTTATTTCCTGTCCTCCTTCAACAGAGATTGTCTCCATAATACTTGCTTCTGCTGGGTCTTCTGGGTCAACCACTGAAATGACCGTAGGGGCACTTATGTACGTGTATATCCCCATAGGGTCAGAGATTTCGCCATCATGGTTTTCTATTTTCACTTCGTACTTTCCTGGTTCATGTGGCGGTGTCTTAATCTTCAGGGTCTTATAGTCCACTATTGTTAAATTTTGAACAGGAACATCTCCAATAAGTACTGAAAGTCCTTCCCTAAAATCCTTCCCTCTTATTGTAACGGTTGTCCCTCCAGTTGCTGGCCCTTGATCTGGTTCAATTTGGTTTACAGCAGGAAGTGTCTCTCCTTGCGTAAACTGAATATAAATAGGTGGATTTAATTCATTAGAAGCTGTACTTGCACCATCTTCATTCACGACAACTACCCTATGTGTACTGCCTACTTGATCTTGTGGTACAGATGGCATTTTAAATGTCATTTTGTTTGGCAACTGATAGGTAATGTCATTTGGCTTGATTGTCAGTACATCTCCAATTTGAATACTCGCATTTTCCCTAAAATCAGCACCTATTACGGATACCATATTTCCACCCTTATAGCTCATTTTCGAAAGCTTTACGGATTTACCTTCTAATATTTCTTCCTCAGGATTTCTTCCATCCTTTGTAATATTTGTAATCTTAGGACTACTGTCAGGATTTTTATATTCAAATTCCCCTTTTGCTTGTCCATCATCTGGGTTGATCACTACAACAGGCACTTTTCCTACGGTATAATAAGAAGGTGTTTTTACAATTATATGGGAAGCATCTATATATTCTACTTCTGGCGCATATCCTCTTTCTACAATCAACCTTCTATCCTCAATATATACACGAATCAGTTCATTTCCTGCATAAGCATTTCCTTCATTGTCCTTTAACATACTCACTGGAATATATATTTCTGTGTCCTTATAATTTGTAATCCCTCCAGGAATTTCATACACCTTATTATTGACTTCAATGATCGGTCTTAATGAATCCGTATCCCCATTATATTCTATACTTAAATTTCCCAAAAGCTTTACAGTTGTTCTTCCGCTATTGATCAGCCCTGAGTTTTCTTCTTCTCTTGGAATATTCTTATTCGTGATTGCACCAAAATTTACACGAACCATAGACGTTGTAGCACTATGTCCATAAATTTGCATATTGGTTTTTGTAAAATTTTGACCAAAGATTTCTACACTATCTCCTCCCTGCTTTCTCCCTTCAGCAGGTACGATACTTTTTATAGCAGGATTTGAAGCTTCATAAGTAAATGATATCTTATTGGAAATTCCCGAGTCATTATTGACGATATAAACATCTACTCCTCCAGCATCTCCATCAGGTGTAAGCACTTTTAAATAGCCTTTTGAAAATTCAACGATTTTCCCTTGTTTTTTTCCAAAATAAATTTTCGGTAACACAGAAGATGCATAGTAATGGTCATAAAGCTTATGCTCTAGGGGCTTTGGTTCTGACCAATCGTTACCTGTTCCTATTTGCGCTTCATTGTTCCACTTGCCATCTTTGTTTACATCTTCATAAGTTTCTCCTTCATCCTCATCTAATGCTTGGTCTCTATTCAAATCATTAAAGGGCTCATAATATCTAAAATCAAATCCTGTAATCTCTACAACATCTCCTCCTGCAGCATTTCCTTTTTGTGGAACAATCTTTGCTATTTGAGGATTACTGGTAGGAACAACATATGTAAATCCATCTTCTTTGCACGCACTTCCTCCATCTGGATTTACCACAACAATAGGTACAGTCAATCTGTCTGTATCCTCATCTTTTCTTAAATCTCCTGTATACGCTGGTACCTTTACCGTTATTGCAGTACCATCCACATTCACTGTTACATCTTGATCTGACACTTCTATTCCATTAATAATTATTTTTGTTTTACGTACACTATCATCCATGAAATCTTTACCATATATGATGACATCATATCCACCCTCGGTAGACCCCTGTGGTGGATCAACATCATTAATTTCTGGATTTGATTGAGGCTGTCTGAAATAATAAAATCCTTCTTTGTCTACTTTACTGTCTCTTTTCGTATCTGGATTGACAATTGTTACATCATAGTATCCATCCGCTGATAAGATCGGTACCCAAAAATATATAGTATTTTTTCCCAATACTTTTACCTTATCGCCAATGATCTTACCTTTTACTATAGTCATGTTGCTTTCACCATCTGTTATAAACGGTGTTTTAATTCTAAATGTTTTTCCATCTAACGCAATATAATCACTTGTTCCATCACTATCTACATTTACAGGCAAAACGCCACCTGTATTTTTTTCTGCTTTTATAATTCCTTCATCTAGTTTTAATGTATAATCATACTCTCCTTTAGCAGAAATATAAATATTTCCTTGTGTATCCTCTTCAATTGTATAAAATCCATCTTCTATTTCATCATAAAGAACTACACTATGATAGTAATCTTGAAGTTTTAAACTTTGTTTTCCATCTTTATCTTCAATTTCTAGTATTTCTCCCGCTGTATCACTTGCTATATAATTTTTGAGAATAATCTTCTTTGTATCTGGATTTAGATTGTATTCATTTACATCCATTTCTTCTAAAAGCACTCTTGTTCCTATAAGCTTATAGATACTGTCTTCATTCGCAGTAGGGTCAGGCTTTAGGAAATTATCTCCCTTAATGACTACAAGAGTACCCGTATTTCCTTCTTTTGGGTTAAAATCAATAATCTTAGGATCTGTATATGTTTTTACATAGGTGAAAAGATGTACATCCATCGCCCCTTCAGGGTTCATTACTTGAAGCTGTGTTTCTCCTTCTCTTCCTGGCGGTGCTTTAAATTTGATTTTCTTTCCATCCTGTGATCTTTCTATTCCTTGGACTTCTGCGCCATCAATAAATACCCTTACGCCACCCTGAAAGTTATTTCCAGTGATCGTTACATCTTCTCCACCCTCCACCGTAACAACATCTGGTGTGACCTTACTAATAATAGGTACTTTGCTTGCATCTGGTAAAACAAACGCTATCGCATTGCTCAGTTCTCCACTAAGCCCCATATTCATAGAATTACGGATGGGATTTCTTATTCTGACAAAAGTTTTTCCTAAGTTTTTTATTGATGCATCTTTTGGAATTTTAACAAGTATTTTACTCCCTACCTCATTTCCTGTTGTTCCATCAAGTTCATTTCCTTTATTATCAAATATTTTAATATCTATTGTTTCATCACTGTTTTTATCCAAAATAATATCTTTTCCAAATTGAACAATAGGATATCTGGTTACTTCTTTTCCATCATCATAGACAAACTTATGCACTGTAAAATTCTCTCCATAAATACCTACGAGGGTATCTTCTCCTACTTTCAGATCAGCATCTACTTGGATTTTTTCTGGAACTACCTTTTCAATCGTTGGTGCAAGTTTACTTGGTATATATGTATAGGCATCTTTTAACGTTGCTCTTTCTTTAATAATAATATTCTGTTTGGCTGTTCCATCATCTTTATCTTTACATCCACTCATGATCGTCTCTATTTCTATCACAACGTCCTTTATAGGATCTGTAGCTGCATCCGTAATTTGTGGTGTAAGTACATTGATTACATCTAAATCAGCATCAAATTCTACATCATATTCATTATCTTTTTGTTTATCAATAAATGTTGCCTTATCACCTATAATCACTTTCATCTTTCTTTCTACAGAAGTAACCGTTGTTGTTTTATTATAGATTCCTCCAGAATAAGTAATTTCTAACGTTTCTTTATCACTATCTGTATCTGGCTTTTCGACTTCTAATAGATTAGCATTGTCTGGTTGAAATTCTGGAATCTTTAAGCTTCCTAAAAATTGTCCTGTAATGGTCACTTCCTGCCCTGTATCGGGTCCACTGTTTGGCTGTATATCGTGAATAATCGGCTTGGTTTTTCCATCAGTTACTGTAAATTTGTCTTCTGAAGAAGTTGGATCACTGTTGTTTACTCTTACAACCCATACTTGATTGACCTCTTTCATAGGGTCCTGATCTGCTTTAACTGGATTTGTAAGCACTACATAATATTCTCCAATATCAATATCTGGAACCTCTACCGTCAAAACATCTATCTTATCTCCATCCCCTACTTGAAAAGTCTTATTTTTTCCTTTGTTTTCATTTGTATACGGATCTGTTCCATCGATTGCTTTTAAAAAATACACATCATATTCTTGCAATATTTTCGCTTGAAAATAAACTTTATCTCCCTTTTCTCCTCTATTTGGAAACATTTGTAAATCTTCAACATCTTTAATTTCATTTAAGAATTGGAATTGATCTTTATAAGTATAAGCCACGCTAACCTTCACTGTAGTACCAGGATTTAAAGGAAAATCCTTCACTATACTATCTTCTCTTTGAAAAATCATGTGTTGGATTCCAGGGGTACCTATTGGTTTTTCTAGATTCCATTTAGTTGAATCAGTGGTGTCTTCTGTAAATTTATTTTTATCAAAATCCACTGCTCCACCCTCATCATGTTGATACTTTGCCGTAATTTTAACATCATTTTTAATATTTTCAAGGTTTGATCCCTGCAAAACCAAATCCTCACTTCCCATTTTTACAACTCTATTCACGCCCGTAAGAATTGGCATAGAAGCTTCATCAATAGGAATACTGATACCTTCTATCTTCACTTCATTTCCAAATTGCCCATCTACCAATTCGAACTGCAAAACACCTTCAGAATTAACCGTTCGATGTGGTGTAAGCGATACATATCCATCTGTATATGTCATCATCCCTGTTTCAGCGTCTTTCAAATTCATCCCTTCAACGGTTAGAATCTTCTTTTCTGCAATTCTATTTCGATCATATACCCTTAATATGGATACAGAATCTACTTTAAAATTAGCAGGATCAAATGCATATACAGTTATATCCTCCCACGGCATCATCCCAAATACCATTGCAAATATAATGCAAAACACCATACATTTCTTTAATAAATGATTCACCATTTTTACACCTCTTTCTAGTTTCCTACGACTACAAATATTCCTTTGTATGGACTTAACATTTCAATTTTTTTATCTACTAGATTTACTGTAAATCTGTTTTCATAAAAGCTTCTTGTATCTTCGTCATATCTTAAAACCTTAATGTTTTTGCCATTACTATATTTAAGAGACATACTAATTTGTATGTTTTTCATCTTATAATTTTCTCCTGTAACCTGTATAAATTCTGATTTTATTCCTTTTCCCCTAAGCTTTGTCTTTAACATTTTCGTCACGGAAGGTTCAACTCTTCCAATTCGAACCATAATTTCATCATTCTCTGCATAAGGATCAAGGGTTAAACCATAAAGCGTTATATCTGCCCATTTTGATTTTGTTTTTAACATCCCTATGTTATACCGTTTATCTCCTTCATACTGGATTTTTCGCGTAAGCACTTCTGTCCCCATTATTTTATCTAAATCAATTTCTAATTCCCTCTCATTAATATCACTTGGGGAAATGAGTAGCGTATCTTCACTCATTTTCAAATTACTTCTGACTTCTCCAATGCTTCCATCTTCTTTAATTTTGTATTCCTCATTTGGAATATCTTCTTTGTCTCCTGACTTGATAACAGATATAGACCCATTTACAGTTCTTTTATGATTTTCATCATTTTGAACAATAATATCATAAATACCTGGGTCTAAACGGTCGCTTCCTTCTGGAAGAAAAACCTTCAATTCATTCTCGCTTACCACCGTTACAGACTCCGCTTCAATATCGTTAAAATATACCTTTATTTTACCGCTATCACTACTGAAAAAATCTCCATAAATGTATAAAGGCTCATCTTCATCATAATCCTCTGGAATACTCCCTACTGAAATTTCTTTCACTAAAGGCTTTACATTTGTTGAAAAAGTCCAATCATTAATGGGAGCATTTCCTTCATAGATATCTTCATAAAATACAATGTCTGGTGAAATAAACACCTGATAGGTTGTCTGCGCTCTTAAAGCTTTTACTGGAATATACAATGTTGCCTGCTGTCCTTCTTTTTTAAATATATAATTTTCTTTATAAGTTTTTTGTTTTTCACTAGACATTTCTAATATATCATTGATAAACTGTGTATCTACTACATTTCCAGCACCACCTACGGGTCTGACAATACAATTTGTCAAATTATCTATATTTGAAAAAGTTAGTTTGTTATCAGAATCATCAAAAATAAGCTTGATGAAATATTTATCTTTCGTAACATCATCTAATGTATCATGTTTTAAAGATTTTTCATCTATATTCTTTGACGTTGGAACCCATCCTTTTACGATTGGTTTTCCCTTTCCTATATGAAGATAAAGCTTATCTTCTTTATCCGTTCCATTATAAGAAGAATCGTGTACACTGCTTATTGTTTTATAAACATGATCTGCCACTGTTAAGGGTGCATCATCAAATGTAATGCATACTTCATAGTCTCCTATATAATCATCTTGTGATAATTTATTTTTCACTTCATTTCGGATATGTACATCAATCCTTGATGGATCTTTGAATGTTACATCTTGAATATCTAAGGGTTCTTTATTGCCCTTTTTTAAAGTTGCTTTTACAACCTTATGATGAAAGTTTGCTCCTTTTACAACAAAAGTTTTTTCTTCTTTCTTTAAATCTTCTATGCTCATATAATGATCTTCTAGATACGCAATTGTTTTTTCTATAGTAGGATCAGGTTCTGTATAAAGATTTAGTGTTAAAGCTTCTAAAACCTTTCTTCCTCTTGTTTCAAATGTTCCTTGTGGAATATATAATTTGTATAATTTCCCACTGTCTAGCTTTTCCTTTAAATATTCTCCTGGATTATTCGGATCTCTATAAGCGGGATATAACTTTATCTTTGTTTTTTCATCTATATATTCTAGCTCATATTTTTCAATGCCTACTGGCTTTGAATCATAGCTATCTTCTAAAGTTATGTTCTTAAGTGCGCCTTGATAAACTTGATCTTCTAAAAACATTTGTGAATCTACATTTAAAAGCACTTCTCCCTCTACATATAATATAATCGGTTGATTATTCATGTTATATATTGGAACATCTGTCAAAGTATATGATTTTGTATCTGACTGCGTATCTTCCTTTTTATCCCTAGCATCCATTTCATTTACATTCCAAGTTGGAATTATGTTTTCTGATGCGCTTTTTGTCCAGAAGGTAGTAGAAATATCATCTTCTATCATCAACTTATATTCATTTAAAGGAATTAAATCTTCTTTTGGATTGATTTCAATGGTATCTTCGTTTCCTTCTACTATTTTGGCGTCCATATCTATTTCTTTCATTATATTTATCGTATTTTCAGAAACATATTTATCTCGACTATAAACATAAGAAAAAACAGTTGTATTAGGATTAAGTTTATTCTTTAATACTTCATAAATATAAATTTTATCTTTCAATATACCTTCAATATCAACTTTTTCTGGGAATTTAACAAAAATATTATCTCCAACATCTAGATTATTATTTTCGAGTGTTTTTATATCATCCGTTCCATTTAAACTTGAAGTAAATTTAATCTGCGTGATATCCGCATAAGCACTTTGAATCGGTATCCCCATAAAAATCAAAATCGTTACCATAAATAAACAAAATAATTGATGTTTTCTCATATTATTTTCTGCATAATTATGCAGCTGTCCCCCTTTTGTAGTTTGTAATTTATCTTTTATAAATATTTACATATGCATTTCTATTTGTACAGTCCATGCATAAAACCCTACAACTTTTGACCCTTTTCTATAAATACACCTTAGTAAAAGTATCGGTCAAATTTCAACTTTTCTTTATCTTTTTCCCTCCCTATCATTCTACCAAATATTTCCCATAAATTTTATTTCAATTTCATTAAATCTATAAATGTGGTTCTATATAATCATTTTTGTCAAATGGTTGAGTAATAAGGTACTTTTATGATAAGATTAAGTAAAGATATGGTAAATAATGATATGCGCAGATATGGAGGTATCACACTATGAAGAAAAAATTTATCACTACACTTGTTTTGATTTTTATTTTTAGTACAATCATAGGTACTAGTGCTGGGTACAGCGAAAAAATCACAGCTTGGTTTTACGATATTAAAATCAATCTTGATAGCAAGCCCTTAGGCTTTTACAGCAGACCTTTTATTTACAACGGCCAGGTTTATGTTTCAATCAATGATATTGCTAGTAACATGGGTTTTGGCATTCAGTGGGATGATAAGAATAAGGTTATGAATTTATCCTCTAATGACAATAACCGTTTTAGTATTAACACCCTTCAACACGAATTAGACCAAAAAAACTTAGAAATTGCAAACTTAAAATTTCAATTAAGTCAGAAAAAAGTTGAGTTAGATATTTTAAGAAACAATAAAGTTTCCAATAGTAGCAGTAGTAGCAGTAGTAGCAGTAGCCAATTCCATGATTTAGAAAAGCTGTTAGAAGATGATTTTGATCAGCATCGCAATAATAGCAGAACCTTAGAATTTAATAATTATGAATTAAGTGAATTATCCAATGATAGCGTTCGCGTAAAAATGTATGGAAACTTCGAACGGACATCTAGATACTGGAAGGATCGAGATAAATCAGATTTCGAAGACTTCATAGAAGATATATGTGAAGAAGTTGATGAACATTTTAGTGATGATATTGAAGTGATTGTCTACGACGAAGATAGTAAGCGAACTGCTGAATATACATACGATGTTAGTAAAGATGACCTCACTGAAGAATATGTTTATGACGGTTCAAGCAGCAATGATGATGACGAAGATCTTGATGATTTAGAAAAATTATTAGAAGATGATTATAAAAGTCATAAAAACGATGGCGGAACCATGTATTTTTCTGATTATGAATTAAGCGAATATAGTAGCGAAATTAGCGTGAAAATGTATGGAGATTTTGACCGTACAGATGATGAATGGAAAGACCGAGATAAGAAAAAGTTTAGGAATTTTATAGACAATATTTGTTCTGAAATTGATAAAAAATATAACAAAGATATTAATATATACGTTAAAGATAAAGACAAAGATCGAACTGCTGACTATACTTATGACGATAGTGCTAATGAAATTAAAAACAGTTACGATTATGAGTATTAAACACAAAATCTGCTAGTAAAAAACTAGCAGATTTTTCATTCTACTTCTACATATATAATTTCCCCTTGATTGTTTATAAAATATTTTACATAATCATCAGTTTCTATGTCTCTTGGTAAACCTAAATATCCATATTTATATACTAAAAATCCTTTATTAAATTCTTTACAGCTTGATTTCTTTGCTATTATTGTAGAATAGCTGTCATCTTCATTATTGACTGTAATCACCCTATTTTCAACCCCTATAAACTTAGTTGAAACAATATCCTGTTCAGTTGTAACATAGTTTTCAACATTCTCAACAGTTCCTGATATGATTTTATATCCTCTTTTTTTAAGCATATTTTCAGAAGCTTTATCTAATAGTGCTGCCATTTCTCCTCGCGCAATAGACGCTTGAGGTCTAAAATATCCTTTTGTGTTCCCTTTCATAATCCCTTTTTGTAATACTGCTTCGATCACAGGAATCGCCGAGGTTTCTATGTTTTTCCAATCTTTCATTGTATAGATCATCTGTTGTTCTTCTCCATTAATAGGTTCAAGTTCTAACACTCTTCCTATCCATAACGCTATTTCTTCACGATTTCTTCCTTGTTTCCATGTATAATCTCGCTCTAAGTTTTTGCGTATACTATTTTCTATATTTTTAACTTGTGCTTCTGTAAGATCCTCATCTTGTGCATAAGCTAATATTTTTTCACCCACTTTGTCTTCTATAAGATCTTTTTGTTTATCTGATAGTTCTACTATTTTATCTATCTCTTTTTTTGTAATGATATTCTTGCTCTGTGCTATTTTTATGTACCCCTCTACCCAATGATCTTGAGATGAAGCAAATTGGTATTTTCCTGTATCTATTTCCTTCATAAGCTTTTGACCAATAACTTGTGCCTCGTCCTCTAATCCCATAAACCGAACCAATAAAATGATTGCTTGTTCCTTTGTTAATGTCGCATTCGGATAAAACTTATTATTTCCCATTCCCCTTATAACAGAAAGGGCACTCATCTTTATAATGGGTTTCTTTGCCCAATGATTTCCCAAATCTGAAAACGAACAGTTTTTGTACAGAGACTCATAATTACTTACCCCCTCATAATCCGTTCCTATTCCATAGCTAAAGTATGCTTCATTAAATAGAGGATTTAGGAGGATAATCATCATAAGTATACAAATAAAAGAAAGTTTTTTTTTCATCGTACCACCTCTTTGATTTATTATTTTTCTATTATATGTTTCGTCAAAATACCGTTCTTTGTTGAATATCTTTTTAGCATCACCAAACATCAAGAAGTTCTAATACTTTGTATAAAAATTTGATTGTCTCAGCCGGTATAATTAGGATATTTGATTTGCATATTTTATCCTTATATTCTTCTATTTTGTGGATATCTATGGCTTGAATTTTTATATTATCCACATTTTCATCTTGTATATTCACATATACACCCTTATCACTTGCACTATTTTCAGTATGGTCCTTGCTTTTCTTTTTTCCACTCTTTTCGTGGGCAATAAAAATTTCTTCATGTATTGAGATAACTTTTAACTTTTCTCCATTTTCATTCAGTAGTTTTAAAGCATCTATTGTAACCCGAGTAGTACCATCCTTTAATGCTTTGAATGGCGCATAAAAGATTCTACTACTCTTTATTTTTTGTTCTTTTCCAAGCAAAGTCCCTACCAATACCATTTCTCTATTATTGATCTTATTGGTAACAATAAATAGATCTTTTGTTAGTAACCCTTCATCTAAACATAGTGTTTTTTGTAGCGGCATCAAAAATGAATCATCGTAGTGGATATACATTTCAAATCCATAAACCTCTTCTAAGCCATCCATATAAAAGCTTAAAGTAAAATTTTCATTCTGTTGAATCTTTTCTTTATCTGTCTCTAATCTTGCAGTTCCATGCGATGCATCTACGTGTATAAACGCCAGATTGAAAAATATGAGTGAAATACATATAACCTTCTTCATTATTTTACATTTTCCTTTCTAATTATTTTTCTATAGGATCCTATTTAAACATTCTTATTCTAAAGTTCTACTAATAAATAGAATATCTCTCATATCAATAATATGGTCTTTATTCACATCTGCGTCATCATGCCATCCGGCTTCATCTTTTTCTAACCCAAATCTCGAAGCCATAAAAACCAAATCTTCTAATTCAATCTTACCATTTCGATCTATATCTTCTTTGATCCTCTGAAGTTCAAAATCTAATAAGAAATTTTGCCCCGCTACTACCATGATGTCTTTTTGAAATGTTTCATAGCCTTGTTTCTCAGCAATAATTGTATAGCTTCCATCTTCTACATTTGTAAACATATATGTATTATTTTTTAGTGTAATAGATTGTAGTTCGGTAGCATCTTTCAATAGCTTGATTTTCGTATTGTCTATATTAAATCCATCACTTGTTGAAACATTTCCACTAATTTTTCCTTTATTTTCAATATAGATAATTGTATCTTCCTGTTGTATTTTTGGATTTGTATAAACATAGTCTAAAGCACCATTACTATTTTTCTCTTGAATCAATTGACTTTCTATTCCTAAAGCAATTCTTCCTTCTCCTACCTCTTTTGCTTTAAATATAAAGGTTGCCAAGGCCTTTTGTTTCTCATTGATCAGTGCTTTATTTTTCTTAAATCCAAATATAATTTTACTTGTTCCCTCTCCATCCTGCAATTTGTCTAAATCCTGTAAATCCCTATTTGCGCATTGTATATTAATAATATTTTCTTCTTCCAACAAAATCTTCTTTGTTATTAATTTCATTTTTTGACCATCATAATTTATTTGAATATTTGCGCCTGCAATATTTTCTGAATTTTCCGCCATAATATTCACAAGTATTTCATCCTCTATAGCTACTTTTTCTTTATTTACTTTTAATGTAAGTTCGTTTTCTTGTGCATATGAAAATATAGAAGTACTGAGTAAACCTATCAAAATTATGCACATGCTTTTTACAATTTTTTTCATTTAAAAAACACCCTTTCTGATCCTTCATCATTTTATATTTATTCTATTTCTCGAATAACCCCAATAACATCTAATAGATTAATGCGATCATCTTCTTTCATATTATAAATCCAATTTTCATCATCGATTGTTTTCCCCATTTCCTTACAAGCTTGTCCCAAATCCTCTAAGGTATAAGGGTCCTCTTCAAATCTTTTGAAGTTTTCAAATAATGCCCAATATCTACAATCTATATGTTCTTTATCTATAAGCTCACTAGCGCCTGTTTTACTTCCCCACCAGTTATGGGTAAAATCTGCTTTCCCTAAACCCCTATAATATATTGCATCTTTAAAATCTTTCAGTATTTGGTTTCTATTAAAATGGATATGGTCACTATCTGTTTTTATAAATATCTTTCCCTCTTTTCCAGAAAAAACATTATTCTGCATATCCACTTCTATTGCTTCTCCTTTTTTAAACACAACAGAAGTACAATCTATTGTATTATCGTATCCATACACATTCGTATTTTTAAAAGTGATTGCATTGTTCAAATTTTTTTTCACTTTAAATGTGTTGTTCACTAATTTTATGTTGTTATTTCCAACAGAAGGATTTATATCTATTCTCCCATCAATTATTGTATTTCCTTCCATATCTATATTATAATCTTTACCCCGTGTGATGATGATCGGATTACATAGAAAAAATTCACTGTCTTTTATATAGATTTTTTCTGCATGTCCTGTTATTACACTCGATTTCATTAATCCTGAAATATGAACACCTTCCATTTTAAAGTAAGCTGCATCTTCTAATTTAAATAAGAGATCATATTTGTTCTTGATTTCAATATGACTCCCCTTTAAAGGGAAAGATATTATATGAATAGCTTTTGAGAATTGCATAGGTTTATACACAATGATATCCTTGCCTAAATAGATCGTTCCTCCCTCCTTCACATATTTTATGGCCTCATTTAAACGTGAAAAATGATCTTTTCCACATTGATCGTCTACATATACTGCTTGATATACGGTTTCACCTATTTCCTCATCTACTATGTTATTCATTTCTTCATACACCTTTCCATACACAGCTTGCGCTACGGTTCCATTGTTGCATAGTACTTCTCCATAAAAACATCGCGTACCTCCTAGTATCATCATTAAAATGAAAAACGCCCTGCATTTCACTTCATCTTCTCCTTTTTGCTTTTTATTAGCCATTTTTGCCAAAAACGAAAAAAAATACTCACGGCAGTCTGCCTTAAGTATTTTTTTATTTTTATCTATCTACTTATATCCACAAGTCCTCTATCGACAATTTCATTCACTGCAAAAGATGCGACATCTTCCGCAAAGCTTCCTGAACCAAAACCTGCATCAAATCCTAATTCTTTTGCAAGTTCATGATTGATTCTAGGACCTCCACAAATTAGAACGATTTTGTCTCGAATCCCTTCTGCTTCAAGTAATTCTACTAAGTTTGTAAGATTTTGAATGTGTATGTCCTTTTGTGTAACCACTTGAGAAATCAATAATACATCTGCTTTTAATTCAATGGCCTTTGCAATAAATTCTTCATTTGGCACTTGGCTTCCTAGATTGATTGCTTCTACACCTTTATAACGTTCAAGTCCATAGTGTCCTGCATAGCCTTTCATATTCATGATCGCATCAATGCCTACAGTATGGGCATCTGTTCCAGTACAGGCACCAACGATCACAACATCTCTTTTGATATTTTCTTTGATGAAGTCTTCTACGCCATATTTATCCATTACCTCTACATCTACTTTTGGTACTTCAATTACTGTATAGTCTACTGTATGTTGGCATTTACCATACATAACAAACATGGTATAGCCTACACCAAGGTCTTTAGCATCTACTACTGCTGGTTCTTCTAATCCCATTTTTGAAGCAAGACGTTTAGCAGCTTCTTTTGCTTCTTCTCCACAAGGTACTGGTAGCGTAAAGCACAGTTGCACCATT
The DNA here is from genome assembly GCF_004345705.1 of Marinisporobacter balticus. Taxonomy (GTDB): domain Bacteria; phylum Bacillota; class Clostridia; order Peptostreptococcales; family Thermotaleaceae; genus Marinisporobacter; species Marinisporobacter balticus. Next base: position 133,753 of record NZ_SLWV01000004.1, on the reverse strand, counting down.
CCATCATTCATTGTATCTCCATATGGCTTTATTTTTGTTAAATCTACTTGGTTTATTGCCATTACCTTGCACCTCCTAACATCAATTCAATAAATGGGTTGAAATATTTTTCTTGTTTTAATGTAACGCCTTCAAGGCCTTTTCCACCATCCATCGCTCTTTTTACACCTGCAAATTTTCCTTGTGCGATGGTTTCAAATAATCCTTCATTTTCAATTTGCTCTAGCATATCTGCTGCATTTGCCAGTACTTCCTGTGCCCGCTTTTGAATAATGCCATCTTTTTTAAATTCTATTTCACTAGATATATCTCTTGCATTGTTGAATACATATTTTGCATTTTCAATAGATAATGCACGATCTTGAAGCAGGGGTGTATGGATTGCTTCTGTTAACATTCCTAAAAGCTGTAAGCTTTGGTTTGTCATGATTGCAACCATATTAAACAATGCATCTTGGATATGTCCTTTGTAAATATTTCCTGTCATATATTTTGTAGGCGGCATATATTTAAGCGGTGCATTTGGGAATATCTCCCTTGCCATTTGTGCTTGCGCAAGCTCCAATAAAAATCCATTTTTAAGATCTGGTGTCATTTCAAACGCATGACCTAGTCCCATTTGCTCTTCTGGAAGTCCTGCTTTGAGTGCAAACTGCTCATTGATAAATTGAGAAGCAAGTACTGTATGGGCTTCTTCTACTGCATCAGAGGTTGTTAAATAGTTATCTTCTCCCGTATTGATAATAACCCCTGTAAAACCATTGATAATTCTTGAGAAATATTGGTCTACTAATGTTCTTTGAATATTAATGTCTCTAAATAAAATACCATACAATGCGTCATTTAGCATTACATCTAATCTTTCCATCGCACCCATTGCTGCGATCTCTGGCATACATAATCCTGAACAATAGTTACATAGTCTTATATATCTTCCAACTTCATTACCTACTTCATCTAATGCTTTTCTCATGATTCTAAAGTTTTCTTGTGTTGCATAAGTTCCACCAAAACCTTCAGTTGTCGGTCCATATGGTACATAATCAAGTAAACTTTGTCCTGTCGTTCTAATTACCGCAATAATATCTGCACCTTGTTTTGCAGCAGCTTGTGCTTGTAGTACATCTTCGTAAATATTCCCTGTTGCAACGATTACATATAAGTAAGGTCTAGGGCCTTCTCCTAATGTATTTAAAAATTCATCTCTTTGTTCTCTATTTTTTCTAATTCTTTCTACCATTTTTTTCGCAAGTACAGTTACCTTTTCTTGTATCTTTGTATAATCTGCAACAGGTACTTTTGTTAAATCAATTTCTCCTGTTGAAACCATTTGAGCAATTTCTTGTGGATTCTTTCCTGTATGAATCATCGCATTACCCATCCAGTAAGATGTTCCGAGTCCTAGTCCTCCACCTTCTTTAATATTGTCTACTACAACATTTGGAAGCGGCGTATCGATTTCATCTACATCATCTATTTCTAAAAGTCTAGCAACCGTTCTTTCTACTGCTACCGTTGTATGTTTATCAATAAAAAACTGTGTATCTTCTGCAATTTGTCTCGCAGAATTTCTTGCCTTTTCAATAAGGCTTTGGTCTAGATTTAGTTTACTCTGCATTATTTTTCCTCCCTTTATAAAAGATTCGCATGCAACTATCGTAGCTACTCAGATCATTAACGAAATTTCCGTTGCTCAAAAGTTAGCAGTTAGCCATTAGCAGTTACCCCTAATAAAGCGCTAACTTTAGACATTATCATCTATGTTGGACAAATGCTAACGGCTAACCGTTAACCATTTTACAGATAGCTTTCTGCTTCTTTTAACAATTCTTCTTGTAGTCCCATCAATCTTGCAATATTAATTGCATCTCGTGGCACTTTATTTCTATTTTTTACTTCAATCAATCGATAGTCCATATATTTGTGTACGATTTCTATCCCTATTTGACAAACCGATTCTATTTCTTTTTTCAAGTTTTCGTAATCGATGCCATCAAGGCCTTTTACCTGAAGATGATACACCCCTTCATCATCTGTCAAACCATCAAAATGAGAAGTAATCACTGTAATATTCTTTTTATTTTTTAAAAAATGAATCAGTGCTTTTGATATGGCATATCCTTCTGCTGGATTTGTTCCTCTTGCCAATTCGTCTATTAAGATCAGTCCTAATTCACTTGATCTTTCAATAATTTTTTTAATCTCTAATATTTCTGCACCAAATGTACTAAGTCCCATATCTGTTGACTGTAAATCACCTAAAGAGAAAAAGATATAATCCTTTAATGAAAAAGTCATTTCCTTCGCTGGAACAAAAAGTCCAAATTGTGCCATAGCACTTAATACGCCAATTAATTTAAGAGATATTGTCTTTCCTCCCATATTAGCGCCTGTAATACAAGTTACCCCTTTTCTTAAGTTTACAGAAATAGGTGTAAATATTTTTCCCTGTTTTCGAAGCGTGTCAGATACTTTAACATGTCTTCCATCTACAATCGTAAGGTTTTCTTCATCTAAAACTTTTGGTTTTACACCCTCTATACCTACCGCAAGATACCCTTTAGCAACGAGCAAATCAAGCTTTCCAATGGCTCTTACATTGTCATAAATCCCCACTATTTGCTTTTTAATCCACTCTGTTAAGGCCTTTCTTACAGTAAATTCTTCTTCTTCTTCTTGAAGTTTTAATTCGTTTAATTGTTTGAATTTTTCATCCATGCTTTCATCTAACTTCACCTTAAAAGTGATATTCATATAGGTTTCTGAACTATACATAAGTCCAGGGCATTTCTCGAGTTCTTTAATCTTATGCACATCACTTTTATTTGCTGAAATTTCACCATTTGGTCTTATCTTCACATTCAACGCTTTTTCTAAATCTTCTCTCAAGTTTTTTTGGGAACGCTTTATATGGCTTTCAATATCTTTCATTTGCTTTCTTAATTTTTGTAGTTTTTCAGAATAAGCATCATATATATAGAAAGTATTGACACCATTTTTTTCCGGATCTAATAGATCTGTCAACCTGGGCATAGGCATGATTTTTAAATCTTTTGGCACGTTCCACTTTAACTTCGTGACGATTTCATCAAGCTTTGAAAGTAAAAATAGAAAACTTTTTATTTCAAACAATTCCACAGTACTTAATACTTCATTCTCTTCTATCCTTTTAAAAGAACCTCTTAAATCCTTAATATGTTTAAAGATATTACGCATTTCTACTAAAGTATATCTATGCTTTTTAATCAGCATGGCTACTTTTTCAATCCGCTCATATTCTTCTAAAAGCGCTTCTTTGTTCTCTTGTAAAAAGGGCTTCATCTCTTTTTTACATTGCTCTCCGAAAGGCGTATATACCGTAATCCGAGAGAAAATATAATCAAGTTCTAGATTTTTAAATACACGATCGGATAGAAACATATTTATTCACCACCTAACACAACATCAAAAACAGGGATTGAACCTAAAAATTGTTTCATTTTTTGTAAAAATTCTTCTGGTTGATAGTAGTAACCTTGTGGTGCATAGGGGTTGACTGTAACTGCTAATGGTTCAATTTTATCTACCACATAAATCTGAATGCCAGCTTTTTTAAAAAACATCCAATCCTTTGATGAAATAAATATTCTTGTCGCATCTTTTACAACAAAGATGACTTCTTTGTATTTTCTTGTGCTACACATGATCGATTTTAGTGTATTGGTTACCAAAGATCCTCCAATGACCACATATCTTGTATCGTCCTTTATGGCTCTTCCAATAATTTCTCCACTATTTAGCGCTGTTTGAATAGAAAGGGATGTTACATCATTTTCCTCACCAATCATCGCATAGCCTTTCTCATCAATAATCATCCCTGATAGATTTCGAATCTCGTCATCTTCTACTTTTGGCAAAGAAAACAATTGTATCTGGTGCATCGTCTTTTCTATAACCTTATTCATGTCGCGACTGATTACTGCTCCCGTAGCCAATATCGTAGCCTCCGTTACGGATGGAGAAGCAGACGAAATACGATCAATCGCACCATCTACAATTACTAACTTTGCTCCATATGTTAAAAGTTTGTCACATACACTTTTAATTTCACGATTTGTATTGGGCCCTGCAATCTGTACATATCCAGAAGTTTTTGCTTGAACAATAATAATTCTTCCCATAGAAGTATTCACATTTGTTACTTCTAAGATTTCTAGCTTCGCTTCTGTATATTTAAGGGTTCCCTCGGTCGTTGCAATGAGTGTTCCCTCATCTACATAAATCATAGGTTTTTCTGTATTTGTGACGAGATCTTGATTTTCTCCATCTCTTCCTGTGGAGGTAATCCCTATTCGAATATTTCTTTCCATGGCTTCATCAATAACGCGATTGAGTGTTACTGTTTTTCCAGCATTCTTTGCCATTCCCACAATAGAAATGACTTTATGGCGATTTTGTATCATATCCATTAACTGCATGCAGTCTTCCCCCTTGAAAACATTAGCTGTTACTCGTGATGTCCTCTTTCTCTTCTTTCAAGATCTACTGGCTCAAGTGCTACTTGATTTCCTTGTAACAATCCTCCTACACCAGTAATTTTGTGCGCTCTTTCGGCTTTACATACTGGGCAATTGCACGCTTCTTTATATGGCTCAGGCTCAGTATAAGTTGTGATAACACCTTCAAAGTTTCTAAGTACCACTCTCTTTGGTGATTGTGTAATGACATATTGAGGCATTACAGGTGTTTTTCCACCACCACCAGGTGCATCTACAACAAATGTTGGTACTGCATATCCTGAAGTATGTCCTCTTAATGCTTCGATAATCTCTATTCCTTTAGATACAGGTGTTCTAAAGTGCTCAATACCCATTGAAAGATCACATTGATAGATATAGTAAGGTCTTACTCTCATTTTAACAAGATCATGCATTAATTTTCTCATTACATGCACACAGTCATTAACGCCTCTTAAAAGTACAGATTGATTTCCTAGTGGTACACCCGCATCTGCAAGTAACGCACAGGCTTTTGCTGCTATAGGTGTTACTTCTTTTGAGTGATTAAAGTGTGTATTTAACCAAATTGGATGGTATTTTTTTAACATATTCACAAGTTCTGGTGTAATTCTTTGTGGTAATACAACAGGTGTTCTTGATCCTAATCTTACGATTTCAACATGTGGAATTTCTCTTAATTTCTTGATGATGTATTCTAATGTCTCATCACTAACTAACAAACAATCTCCGCCTGATAATAATACGTCCCTTACCCCAGGTGTATTTCTAATGTATTCTATCGCCTTATCAATTCTTTCCATAGGCATTGCATCATCATTTTGTCCTGCGAATCTTCTTCTTGTACAGTGACGACAATACATTGCACATTGATCTGTAATTAAAATAAGTGCTCTATCTGGATATCTGTGTGTAAGTCCAGGAACTGGAGAATCCCCATCTTCATGAAGTGGGTCTTCCATGTCTGCATCTGATTTATGTGTTTCAAGGATTGTCGGTACTGCTTGCTTTCTTACAGGACATTCCGGATCATTTGGATCCATTAATGATGCATAATATGGTGTAATACTCATTCTTAATGTTTTTAATGATTCTCTGATTCCTTCTTCTTCGTCGTCTGTAATGTTAATAACTTTTTTCAGATCCTCTACAGTAGTAATTCTATTTCTTACTTGCCAATGCCAATCATCCCATTGGTCTTGTGTAATATCTTTCCATAATTCAATCTCTTTGTAATTTCTCATACTATAAAACCCCCTTATGATTAATTTCTCAAAATCATTTTAGGGATAATCAAAATAAGTGAATGATCCAACAAAGCCATTTATTTTTTTGATTATCCCTTATTTATATGTACATAGCTATTATACTGTATTTTTAGAATACCTACAAAACCTTACTTATTATGCGTATAGTTCTTCGTAAATTTCTCTTAATTCTTTGCTTTCTCTCATGATTTGAAGCGTTATTTCTGCATGTCCTCTTGTATAACCATTTCCAACGATCATTGCAACATCAGAACCGACACCTTCTGCACCTAATGCAGCTTTTGTAAAGCTTGTTGCCATACTGAAGAAATAGATTACCCCATCATTTTTTGTAGCCAAAACACTTGTCATTTCAGTATCAGGAATATTTACGTTATTGATTGTTACATCAGCCATTTCTCCGTTTGTAAGTTCTTTTATTTTTTCCATTACTTCAACAGGCTTTGTTGCATCAATGCTTACATATATATCTGCTACATTGGCTCTTCTTGCATTGTCTAAGCTTTTTTGGCTACGTCCTGCACAGATTACTTTGCCTGTAACCCCTGCTCTTCTCTTTGCTTCGTAGCAACATAACATACCTGATTTACCTGCTCCTCCGATAATTAGCACCGTATCTCCTGGTTTTACTAATTTTGCAGTTTGCGCTGGTGCCCCTGCTACATCTAATGCCGAAAGTGCAAGATTTTCTGGAATATCATCTGGAAGGACTGCATAGATTCCTGATTCGAATAATATTGCTTTTCCTTTAATATCTACTTGATCAATATTTTTTCTTACTGCTAATATTTCATCTATTCTAAGTGGTGTCAATGAAAGAGATACTAATGTAGCAATTTTATCTCCTACTTTAAGATCAATTTTTCCTTCAAGTGCAGGTCCTATTTTTTCAATCGTTCCGATTAGCATACCACCTGAACCTGTCACAGGGTTTTGATGCTTTCCTCTTTCAGCAATAATGTTTAACATAATCTCTTTAATTTTTTCTACATCGCCATCTGCTTGACTCTTGATTTGTGTAAAGCTTGCTGAATCAATATTCAAAGTTTGTACATCAATTAAAATTTCATTGTCGTAAAGCTCCATTGTGTTGTCTATTTTTTTTGCTGGTTGTGGTAATGCTCCTTTTGGCTCTATTACTCTGTGTGTTCCGTAAGGACATCCTTTTTTCATCTCTAATTCCTCCTCATATTTTTATATCATTTTTATTTTTTCACTATTTATTCATCGCTAACATATAAAGCAATCATCGTGCCAAAGTTGTTTTATATTTAACAAGAAAACATAAAAAAAATGAAAACCACTATATAGCTTACATTCATGACTTTCTTAATTTTATAGATTGGAAAAGGTTTTCTCGAATTTATCGCAAATCAGAGATCTTTTTATTTTTAAATGCCAAATTTCCGGCACTTACTTTTATTCTCTCTTTATTTTGTACTTCTTGATTTTATATTGTAGGGTTTGCCTCGGTATTTCTAGACCCTCTGCTGCATGGCTAATGTTTCCATTCCATTCTTTCAGCGTTTTTCGAATCATTTCTATTTCAAGATTCTGCAGCGCTGTCTTTAAAGGGACATTTTTTATATCCATTGTTTTTTCTAAATTCTTTCTATTATATTTTTCAAAATGCATAGGCAAACAATCAACAGTAATCTCCTCTCCATCCATTAAGTTCATCGCCCCTTCAATAATATGCTCTAATTCTCGTACATTTCCAGGCCAATCATAGTTTTCAAATATTTCAACAACTTCATCCGATACCTTTTTCACCGTTTTATTGAGTTGATTGTTAAATCGATCAACAAAATATTTAACCAAAATCGGCATATCTCCACTTCTTTCTTTAAGTTCTGGAAGTCTTAATCCTACAACGTTTAAACGATAATAAAGGTCTCTTCTGAGGCGTTTATTTTCCACAGCAACAAAAGGCTCTTCATTACTAGCAGCTACAATTCTTACATCTACTTTCCTTGTTTTACTATCTCCTACCCTTCTAATCGTACCATCTTGAAGCACTCTTAATAACTTTACCTGCAATTCTAGCGGCATTGAATTAATTTCATCTAAAAATAATGTACCGCTATTTGCTAATTCAAATAATCCTGCTCTATTATCTGCTCCTGTAAAGCTTCCCTTTATGGTTCCAAACAATATACTTTCTAGCAAAGTACCTGGCAATGCGCCACAATTTTGCGCAATAAAAGGTTTATTTCTTCTCGTGCTAGCAGTATGCATCGCATGTACAAACAATTCTTTTCCAGTCCCTGTTTCTCCATAAATCAATACAGGAGAAGATGTTTGTGCTGCTTTCATTGCTAATCCTTTTACTTTTGTGATCTCTTTGCTTTTTCCAACAATATCAAAAAATGTATATTTTGCGCTGTCTCCTTCATCCTTTTTCTTTCGATTTTTCCCCTTACTTAATAATTGTTCTTGAAGGGCTACTACTTTTTCTGATAATTCCTTTACATCTGTAATATTTTTGGATATTTCAATGGCGCCAATAATTTTTTGTTTCACTTTTATTGGAAAAGATGAGTTAATCGTAGTAATTTTCTTGCCCTTATAGTTTAAGAAGGTTTGCTGTATATCAAATGTTGGTATCCCCTTTTGTATAGCTCTCAATAATGTACTTGTTTCTGGCGCTAAAGAAGGATATATATCTAACATATATTTTCCTATTGCTTCCTCCCTTCTAATATCTTCATACTCTGTAGCTGCTTTGTTGAGATAAATAATACGTCCTCTTGCATCAATCATCTCGATGCCTTCTTCTACATGATCTAAAATTTTTTCCATATTCTCCTTTGAAAAAATTAAATCCATTCCCATCACCATCCAATGCCAGATTTTCATCAGTAAGTGCCGAATTCTTGTCACTTAATTGAAAATAAAGGCAGCTTTCGCTGCTTTATTTTTCACATTTTATTAGGTGCATCTATTTCAACATTATTTAGTATTTCCTTGATCATGATTCTTATATGATCTATTATATTTAGCGTAACAGATAACCTATTTTTGTCAAGCTTTCTAAAAAATGTTCTTTCGTGAAATTGATAAAAAAGTCCACTCAGTTCTAACATATACGTGATCATTTCATCTGGTTTTTCACATGCGATTGCTTGTTTTATTACACAAGGATAATCTATTATTTTTTTTATCATCCTTTTTTCAAAATGGTCTACTTCATAATTCATTGTATCTTGTGATCCTTGTACAGAGATACCTTCTTCTTCAAATATTTTAATAATAGAACAGATTCTACTATGTACATATTGTGCGGATTCTATTTCATTTAATGTTAATTTACTTTTAATGTTATATCCTTTAAGTAATTTCTTCAAATGTATTTTATTTAACGTTGCTTCATCGTCATCCTTAAAGTTTAAAAGTGTCCCCCACCCATCGGCTTCTAAAAAAAAGTTAATGAATCCCGGATTTACAATCTCTATTTTTTTAAAGATATTTTCTTTCTTCTCCATCTCATTTAAGATTTTCTTTCCTAAATCCATAGGTTTTTCTTTGCATATTTTAGACATATACAATGCTATATTGGTGGTATAATCTCCGTGTTCTTCTTTCTTCGTTGATTCTACTTGGATAGATTCTATAGGCATTTCATATTGAAAAAGAAATAATAGTATTTCTTTTATGCTCTTTTTTATTTTTTGTCTTATATCTTGCATCACGCTTCATCTCTCTTACATAATCATTATATTTAACTTATTTGTACTTTCTGCCATTCCTTGTAAACTCACAAAATACTCTATAGACACATTCCCTTTATTTGCATCTGTAATGGTATAGCCCATATCCTTTGTCAACACTTCCATATCCATAACGCCATAAGGTGTAGGATAATTTGTAACGGTTCTTTTCCCCTTCTCAAATACAATTTCTGATTTTAATACACCAAATCTTTTCATGGATATTTTGTCTTCAGATAGCTTAACCGTTGTCGTGCATCCTTCCATTCCAGAAATTTCTGTTTCTTCATATACCAAATATATACTGTTTCCTTTTTCATAAAGTTTTCCTTCTGTCACTAATTCAATGCTATTTTCTTCTCCGTCCAAGCTTGTTTGCAACCCTTCTATTTTTAACATTACATGCTTCATTTGTGCACCTCATTCTTATCTATTTTCATACCGCTCTATTGCGAGTCCAATCAATTGATCAATTAGTTGGTCATAAGAAAGTCCTGTTTCTTTCCATAGCAACGGATACATACTATATTTTGTAAAACCTGGCATGGTATTTACTTCATTAATGTATATTTTCATTGTCTCTTTCTCTAAAAAAAAGTCCGCTCTTGCAAGCCCTGAGCAATCTATGGCCGTGTATGCTTTTACAGCCATCTCTCTAATCTCTAATTCTTTCTCTTTAGGAATATTTGCAGGTATCACTATTTTTGAATTACCATCATCAAAATATTTTGCATTGTAATCATAAAACTCATGTGAAGGTAAAATTTCACCTGCTACAGAAGCCTTTGGATCATCATTTCCTAAAACTGCACATTCGATTTCTCTGCCATTTATAAAAGTTTCCACTAGCATTTTTCTATCGTGTTTTGCTGCCATTTCCAAACCCTTGATCAATTCTTCGCGGTTATGGGCTTTGCTTATTCCTACACTTGATCCTAAGTTGGCAGGCTTTAAAAAAATAGGATATTGAAAATTTTCTTCAACCAATCGAATAGCAGTTTCTTTATTTTCCCTAAAATCTTTCCTCATAATCACTATATATTTTCCTACAGGTAGTCCTGCTTGCTTAAAAATTTGTTTTGTATAAACTTTATCCATTCCTACTGCAGAAGCTAACACACCTGCACCTACATAAGGAATATCTGCCATTTCCAATAAGCCTTGAATGGTCCCATCTTCACCAAACGGACCATGTAATACAGGGAAAACTACATCAACAAGTTCTGCCAATTTCGATTTTTTCCCTCCTAATGGCATAATGGAAAGTATGTTATTATTTGGGTTTTGTTCCAATTGTTTTTTTGCTGCCACTTCCCATTCTCCTGACTCAATTTTTTCAATCGGTCCATTGTATATCATCCAACTACCTTCCTTTGTAATGCCTAAAGGAAGAACATTATATTTTTTTTTATCTATAGCTTTTATGACTGAAGTTGCAGACATAAGGGACACTTCATGTTCTCCTGATTTACCCCCAAATATAACAGCTACATTTATTCTTTTATTCATTATAAAAACCCCCAAATTGAATTATTTTATTTAATTCATTAATATTCTATACTTATGGGATTTATTAATCAAATCATTTTTTATTATTTTTTCATGAAAAAATATGTAGCTTTAGTACAGAAGTACTGAAGCTACATGTTTTTATATCATTAGTGTACCATTTTCACTTTTGATAAGTTTTAGAATTTTTTCTTCTTCTCCCGTGTTCGCATTAATATAGATTAAAAACTGATCGCCTTTGTAGCTTGCTTCAAATTCATAACAATAAATTTCTCCAAAAGAACTTGTAGGAATAATACAAAGCTGTGGATCTTTTTCTACTTGTGCACGCAAGCTTATTTTTTCTCTTGCCTGCTTAGCTGTTTGTTTTGGTTTTTTGATATCTCTTTTATAGTTTGTTGTTAGAAAGTGTGTTGAATCAAACCCTACAATTTCTCCATTGTCTAAAGCTACCTTTACTTTTATTAAGTCAGGATACATGAAAACATCTTCTTGTTTGTATACATAATTGACCAATACAACGCCATCGTATCTTACTGTATACGTAGGTTCCATGTTTTTAAACCCTTTCTCTTCTAAAAATTTTGATGCATATTTTATAGCTTGTTTTGGTGAAATATTTGTTTTTTTTACTTCTCGGTTATTTAATATCCATGCAACATATCCATTTCTTTGCGTAATATCTATATATACTGAATTTCCCTTTCCTGATTCCTGATTTTTAGGTATGACCTCAAAGCTGTATGTATCAATTCTTCCTTTTCCATTTGTCGTTTTTTCTACTTTGTCAATTTTTCCTCCGCCTAAAAATTCAATGACTTTTTTCTCCGCCTCTTTTTGTGTGATTTCCGGTCCTTTTAATCTTGGTCGAACACCTTCAATAACATGTTCTGAAAAAGGGCCATCATAAATAAGTTCTGGATACTCTACCATTCTTTCTTCAAATTTATTAAACTTCAATTGAATTGGATTTTCCTTTTCTGCTTCTTGATTCAATTCTTTACTTCCTTTTTTTCTGAGTTCCCCTTTCCATATCGTCCCTTTTAATGCTTTCTTCTGTAGATCCTGTAGATCCTGTGATAACTTCAACGCATAATTATGCAATTTTTCTAAATTATCAATCTCTTTATCTCCCAATGGCTTATCACTAATGCTTATTTTTGCCATAGCAAAGGTATAATCACCTAATTGACTTAGAAATTTTTCTGTCTTTGTGATATCTGCATGTTTGATAGGAAGTTGCGACAGTTTTTCTTGTGCATTGTATGCATTTTGCCATATATTTGAATATAGTACAATATTCTCTTTTGTTTGAGAAGAGACCATTAATTTTGATAAATCTGTTGTAATCGTTTCTACACTTCCTGTTAAATCATAATACATTCTTTGAAACTGATTGTCTAAAAATATATAGTACTCATTTTTTTCTTTATATTGATTGTATCCCCATATGCCAGTAGTTAATAAAGCTACAGTAAGAACAATGGGTAAGATATACTTTTTCATATTGTTCACCTCCTCAATTACCAAACCAGTGTTTGCCTATTTTTTTGATTACTTTCCTAGACCAAATCCATTTACTTGTAGCGGTCGCAGGATTCCAATAATATCTACATCCTCCCGTTGGATCCCATCCATTTAATGCATCCTGTGCTGCTTTTACACAACTCTCAGCAGGCGCTAAATTAATTTGTCCATCACTTACTGCTGTAAATGCTCCTGGTTGATAGATCACCCCTGCAATCGTATTGGGAAACGAAGGATGTCTTGTTCGATTTAAAACAACAGCGCCCACAGCAACTTGCCCTGTGTATGGCTCTCCTCTTGCTTCCCCTGTTATGGCTTTTGCCAATAAACTGATTTCATCATTTCTTGCTGCACCTTTACTACTAGGTTGATATGTAGCTTCCTTCGCTTCGTTTTTTGTAGGAATGCCTAATTTTTCTGCTGTCGCTGCTCCTACTACGCCATCCGCTGTCAATCCATTTTTTGTTTGAAATTTTTTCACTGCTTCAAAGGTTCCTCCCCCAAACACACTGTCAATCGGCCCATCATAATATCCCCAGTTCTTTAGTTTTGTCTGTAGCGTCTTTACTTCTGATCCACTAGACCCCCAATATAGCGTCCCCTGAGCAACGCCTATATTAAAATAGCTATCAACAGCTAAAGAAAAACATAGGGAAACAATAATAAGTAATAGGCTTATGCAAAATGTTTTTCTTTTCATCTTCCTTCCTCCCTTCATTTCGCTATTAGCAAATCATCTTTAGTGATGAACTACTAACGTCTTAGTTTTCTTTCAATACAATAAATACTTCTGATACCTATTTTTAAGTTCTTTTTGTATGATTTTATTTTTCATCAGTACTGCATCAATTATACAAGAATAAGATATATGTTTTTTGAAAAACAAAATACTGAGGGTCTATCTTTCCCTCAGTATTTATTAATTATTTCATCCCTACCACTTTATTCAATTTCAATTTTGCTTCCTCTAAAATCTCTACCGTTTTAAATTTTAATTTTATAGGTATACGATCCTCACTTTTAGCTGTACTAATCATTTTAAATTCTTCTTCTGTCAATACATTCATCATTTCTTTTTTTGTTTTCTCATTGGTCAATCCATTCTTTGTATCTATAAAGCATAGTGGAGGAAACAACACACACCACCAATTTGCGCCTTCTCCTTTTCCGATGACCACTCGGAGTGCTTCATAATTTCCAGCAGGTAATGTAATACTTCCATAGTTTTTCGTTGGAAAATCAACTTCTGCCAATGTTGCTTTCACTTCATAATCACGATTATCTTCCTTGATTGTATCCATGGCAATCACTTCTATATTTTTAATATTTCTTTTAATAATGCCTCTTGTTTGATCTAAGCTCTTTGATCCTTCAAACTTAGGATTCATTTCCTCAATAATACGATCCCTTACCTTTAACTTCAATGCTTGATCCTGTGGAGAATCACTATTCGCAAGCACATGAAATCGAATCATTTGTTTCTTGTAACTCTTTTGATTTTCATATACATCATGTGTAAAAAAATAAAATCCAACGGTTATAAATGTTATCAATATAATTCCTATCACAAAGTTCATTTTTGCTTTATGCACACAGATATTTTTCAAAAACTTTTCCATAAAAACCCCCCGATTGCTAATCTTTTATTATACTTTCAGTATTAACAAATAGGGGAAATTTTAAACTCATTTATATATATTTTTCCTTGGGAATTATTGGGTAACACCGATTCTTCTTATTTTTATGGCTACATTTACCTTTACTTTTGTAGTAGGAAAGATTTCATCCCAATCTTTTTCAACTTTTTTCCATGTATCTGGTTCATGTTTTCTCAAATATTCACCAGCCTGCACCAAATCTGCCCCAAAATCTTTTTGTATCTTTTTATAAGTTGCTTCTATTTGTTTTTCAAAAGTTTTGGATGCGATTTTTTCTACCTTTTGGATATATTTATTATCAAGGGGTTGACCTTTTACTTCAAACATATGCTGTTCTAAATCCCCTTCTGCTTCTATGTCGAAGGAAGTATATAATTCTCCATCCTTTTCAAATACTTTCATTTTTGTTTTTGAGTCTGTCATTCCTATTGGAATAATCAAATCGTCTACCTTTACATTAATTACAGTACTCTGAATCTTATCAAACATAAACATTACATTTCTTGTTTCTAATTCTCCTAACTCTCCAACCATTTTAAAATTTTTCAACACAGCAGATCCTGCAATTTTAAATTGATCCTTTGAAGAAAGAATCCTTGGTGTAATTGCAACCTTACTTTCATGTAAACTTCGTAGAATATATCCAAAATCTGCATCCGCCATTCTTGCAGATCTCTTACTTTGCTCCATCAATTCTCGAATAAACAGTCCAAGAACAGGCTCATCTTTTGTTGACGTGTTCAGTATTTCTTTTGCTTCTCCTGGTGTAATCATCAAATTTATCTTTCTACCTATTTCAGGGCTTCTTTCTATAGCATCTAATACTTCACGTAGCATCTTTTCGTCACTCGCTAAAGCCTTTCCAAGAACAATGGCTTTTGTATGGCGAAAGAACATTACCCTCGCTATTCTATTATTTAAACTGCCCAATATATCACGTATATTTTGTCCTACAGAAGCATATATATATTTAGATTCTCCCTCTCCTTTTCCTGCAATTACCCCTGTATTAGGATATGCAATCGTAATGACATATTTGTTTCTTGAAATATCCTGAGATTCCTTTGTTT
Source organism: Marinisporobacter balticus (assembly GCF_004345705.1). Classification (GTDB taxonomy): domain Bacteria; phylum Bacillota; class Clostridia; order Peptostreptococcales; family Thermotaleaceae; genus Marinisporobacter; species Marinisporobacter balticus. Next base: position 118,515 of record NZ_SLWV01000004.1, on the reverse strand, counting down.
TATCTGAATCTTTATTTTTTTTACCATCTTTACTATCAAATTTATCTATCCCTATTAGCGCAACAAACGCTCTTTTTTCAATTTCCACTTTATCCCAGCACCCTGTAATCAATAGACTGCTGATGATCCCAATGCAAAGCATTCTCCATTTACGCACCCGTCTTCCCCCCTTTGCTTTTTTTTAAAACACTTATAATCAAAAACAAAATAGGCAACAGAATTACATAAACTGGCACCAAATAATTTGAGAATTTATCCATATAATCTCCTGCCTGTGCAATATTATCGGGGATCAAAGCAAGATAATAGATAAGGGGTAATATCGGTAAAACAAAGTAATTTTGCTCCTTCGATCCTAAAGCACCACTTAACAGTAAACTAGCACCAAAGTACGCTCCTGCTAATGTCATAAATACTGAAAAAATCCATATGGCAATGATAAAAATTTCAATATTTTCTATGAAAGCACCTGGTAAATCCACAGTCTTAAAAATTTCTAGTGATGGCCATATAGTATGGGTAGTTTCTATGATTCCAAATCTGCCAACCGTCACAATAAGTATACACATATAGATGGCTAACACCATCCCTACCGTTAAACAAGCATGTTTTTTTATATTTTTTTTATCTATTACAAATTGTGAAAATATAAGTATTAATTCTATTCCTATGAAACTAAAAAAACCAATGGGAATCGCTTTTAAGATTTTAACCAGTGGTGTCTTAAACACAGGAAGAAAATTACTCAAATCAATTTCTGGAATAACAGGTAATATCATTCCTATCGCAATAACAATGACCATAGGGAAAATAATCTGTGCCATTCTTGCAATAGGTTCTATTCCACTTCTAGCCAAATAGGAAGCTGTAAACAATAAAGTAATCATCAATATCTCTATAGGGGTATGCAAAAGTAAATATGCTTTTACTATTTCTCCACAAATTCTTGTTTCAATAGCTGCAAGAATAATAAGGTAAATACAAAATCCAATCGAGATGATTTTACCTAAAAACTTCCCTATCAACGAACTGCTTATTTGCTCAATGCTTTTCTGAGGAAACTTTTTTACGAGTTTTGCCATCAATATGCCAATGACTAGTGTCATAAAACCACCGATTAAAAGAACAATCCATCCATCAGGCCCCACTGCTTCTGTAAGTACCCTCGGAAGAGTTAAAATTCCTACCCCAATAATGGTAACAGAAAGAATCATTCCCAATTGTACACTTGAAATCTGATCATTATTCCTCTCCATTACTATCACCACCCTCTATTTTTATATCTTGTCTCATTTTTCCCAATCGATCACTATCACTTCTATGCAAAAATTCTGGCCTTTTTTTCATCATACGAAGGGGTACTCTAACAAACACATCCTTAAAGTCTTTCATGGTCATCTCGCTCGCTACAAAAGGACTTAGATAAGGTACTCCAAAACTCTTTAAATTACATAAATGCGTGAAAATAAGAATTAAGCCTAAGATAATCCCATATAATCCTAGAACGCCTGAAAATATCATCAAAACAAATCGTAATAATCGGAAAGATATAGCAATACTATAATTCGGTGTCGTATAAGCTGCTATTGCAGTAAGGGCAACCACAATCACCATAAGAGGACTAACAATACCTGCTTGTACTGCAGCTTGACCTAGTACAAGTCCTCCAACAATACCAATTGTACCGCCAATGGCACCTGGTAACCGAACCCCTGCCTCTCTTAATACTTCAAAGGCTGCTTCCATAATAAAAGCTTCTATAAAAGCTGGAAAAGGTACATTCATTCTGCTTCCAGCTACATATAACGCTAGATCTGTAGGTAACATGCCTGGATGATAGGAAGTAACAGCAATATAGAAACTAGGTAATAATAGCGCGATAACGATACTCAAAAATCTCAATATTCTAATAGCTGAACCAATAAAAAATCTTTCATTATAGTCTTCTGGAGATTGCAGTAATGTAACAATCGTTGCTGGTACCAATAATGAAAAGGGCGTATTATCAATAATGAGTGCAATACGTCCTTCATAAAGTCCCGCTGCCACAACATCTGGTCTTTGTGTATGCTGGATTTGTGGAAAAGGAGATCGCCAGTCATCTTCTATGAGTTGTTCTACATAACCACTTTCTAAAATAGCATCAATATTTATTTTGTCCAATCTCTCCTTCACCATTTTTAATATGGATTTATTAACAGTCTCTTCTATATACATAATGGCTATATCTGTTTTAGATCTTTGTCCTAACTGCATTTGCTTGATCTTAAATTTAGGATCCCGAATTCTTCTTCTTACCAATGCTGTATTTATTCTGAGTGTTTCTGTGAAGCCATCACTCGGTCCACGGATAACCGTTTCAGTGGAAGGTTCACTAACCCCTCTCATCGGCCATCCTTTTGAAGCAATCACTAAAATTTTATCCCATTTGTCTAAAATCAATACCGTATCTCCTGATAAAATGCTATCAATACCCGCATTAATATCATCCACTTCCTTAATATCTGATACCGCAATAACCCCATCCTTTACGGCTTCATATATTTTTTGTTTTACACTACGAAATTCAATGTCTGTATCTAGAGATAAACCCATTATATTTCTTAATACGTAATCATTTAATAAATTTGTATCTATAAGGCCTTCCGCATAGATCGCTACACATTTCAGTTTTTGCTCTTTCGCCATATTAAATTCTCTGTAGATTACATCATCACAACTACCCAATATTTCTTTTATCTTATCTAAATTTTCTTGATAATCCTTTTTAACAGGCATTTTTATTCTCTCATCTTCCTTTTTATCTGCAAATAAATCTTCAAAAAATCCCATAGCATCTCCTCCTTTACTTAAAGATCCGCTCCTGCTAAATTACCATTTCATCAAAATATACGAAAAATTATATATACCAAGACACCACCTATTATGTATGTATATCCTATCCCTTTACAAATTCGGGCTTCTTTTCTCAATTTCTTTTTCTTTAAATATCTATAATCTACAATCAAGCAAAATAAACCAATGCCTATAGCCATAAATAACAAATATAGGGTATAGAATTCTTTGATCTCTTCATAAAAAATAATCATCCATTTTGACAAAGCCTTATCACCTTCTTTAAAAATAATGTACTTAATATAATGTTCACATATTTAGGTAAATATATACAAAAAGAACCGCTAAAACGAACGGTTCTTCTAAATAGTCCTTCTATTTTGTTTTATTGGCGAATTTTACAATAATGTTTTCAAGCTCCTCGATATGGTGTTGTGCTGCTTTTTGTGCTTTTTCTGCATCCCTGTTGGCAATGGACTCAAGAATCTGTTGATGTTCTGAAAGAACTTCTTTTGATTGATTGTATTCTACAAAATAAGTGATTCTAAATCGTTGCACTTGCTCTTGTAATCCTTGTGAAATCTGAATAAGCTTTGCATTACGTGTAGAATAAAGAATCGCATCATGAAATTGCATATCCTTTTCGATCATCCCATCCGTATCTCCACTTTCTAGACATCTCTTAAAATGATAGGATATTAATTCTAGTTTCTCTAGTTCTTCTTCTGCCATCCTCTCAGCAGCTAAAGAAGCTGCCAGACCTTCTAGCACACTTCTTACTTCTAGTACATCTAAAATATCCTTTATAGATACATCTGCCACATAAGCACCTTTTCTTGCAACCATAATCACAAGACCTTCTAATTCTAATTTCCTAATGGCTTCTCTAACAGGTGTTCTACTTACTCCTAGCTGCTCTGCAATTTGAACTTCCATCAATCTCTCACTTGGTTTTAAATCTCCATTTAATATGGCATTTCTCAAATTTTCAAAAACTACATCTCGAAGGGGTCGATAATTTTGTAGATTCAATTCACTCAACCTATTCATTAGCATATCCGTCCTTTCCATCATAAGTTTTGACAAGATAGATTTGATTATATACCTTACTCAAATTTTCATAAGCATTTTTCGCTTTGGTATAATCCTTATATATACCAAATACAGTAGGGCCACTGCCACTCATTAAACTTCCTAAAGCATGATAGGCTACCATTTTTCTTTTGATATCTCGTACGATAGGATGCATCCCCTCCGTCACAGGTTCTAAAACATTACATAAATTTTCTACAACTGTTTGCACATCTTTATTTTCTAATGCTTTTAATATTTTATCTGTTTCTGGATGCTTCTCAATATGATTTACATCTAAAGCTTTGTATACACTTGCTGTAGAAACACTTATATTAGGTTTACAAAGCACCACCCATTGATCAAGACCTTCTATCGATGTTAATTTTTCACCAATCCCTTCTGCAAGCGCAGCGCCTTCCAATATACAAAATGGAACATCTGCGCCTAATTGTATGCTTAAATCCATTAATTCTTTTTTTGTAGCACCAATTTTCCATAATTTATTTAATCCTATCATTACAGCTGCTGCATCTGTACTTCCACCTGCAAGACCTGCTGCGACAGGAATATTTTTATGGATATATATTTGTATTCCTTTATCTATATGAAAAGTATCCATCATGAGCTTCGCTGCCTTATATGCAATATTCCCTTCATTGTTTGGAATAAATTCGCAGTTCGTTTCTAATAGGATTCCATTTTCTCTACTTTCTAATAGTATTTCATCATATAAATCTATCTGTTGCATAATCATCTTCACTTCATGATATCCGTCTTCTTTTCTTCTTAAAACATCTAATGAAAGATTTATCTTCGCTCTCCCTCGTACTTTTATTTCATTCATTTGTTTCACCCCTTGTCTTTCTTTCATTATATTTTATCATTTTTGGTTATATAATTGTGTACAATGTATTATATTAATTTAAGAAAAAAGTCAGTGGTTTCCCACAGACTCTCTTTCTTAAAACTTATATTCAAATGTTTTTTGAATAATAATCTGATCCCCTGATGTAAGCTTATCTGGATTTTGTATGGTATTTGTTTCAACCAGATTGGCTACAGTCGTATGATATCTTTTTGCAATCTTCCAAAGGGTATCTCCTGGTTGAACATAATAGATTGTAATACTTGGTCGTCCACTCAAATCTACCGCTTCATCCAATTCTTCTGCATCTACCAAAACTTCCATTTCTATTTTTTTACTTGCATTACAGTTCGCTCCTACATTTACCTTAATCTCTACTTGCTCAGGATTAATCAAGCTATAATCTACATCATTTATATGTAAATCTACGTCTGTCTTCATGCCCTCTCTTACCCCATCAATCTCTACAAAATGTCTAAATGGTATTTCTTGATGGAAACTGTGTGCTTGCTGATCCTTATCTTTAGATAAATATAATACATCCGCTTCAATAACTCCCTCTATAATAGTTTTATCTTCAACCAAACTCGCATCTGTAATGATTGGTTTTGCATTTACACTAAATATTTTGAAAATCTGCGGCTGATTCGAGGGAATATCTACCATTTCCTTTACCACCATATTTGATGTATTTCTCCCCACTCCTTTATAAAAGGCTACTACTTTTTTATCCATCTTTAATCCGTGACTTGGTGAATATGCATCTACCACAACATTTTTCTCTTCTACATCACTTACAGTTGCATCTATTTTTACCATTGCCTCTATTTCAAATATTTTCCGATCTCCATCTATATTTTCTTTCACATCCGTATATACTTCATCTGCTTTGAGCGTTACCTTGCTGTCCATATCCTTCATAGTCCCTATAATTTCAACAAAGTGCGTAAAAGGAATTTCATGTTTCAATAAAAATAAAGAATTCCGATCATCATCTGCTACATAAAGGGTATTTGTTTTAACAATACCATTTATAATAACTTTTCCATCTGTTACCTGCTTTTCTTTTTCCACTGCAAAGGCATCACATTTTAAGATTTCAGCAATTTCTGGAAGGTTTTCGTCTATTTCAAAACTTTCTCTTATAATGGTTTCAGATTTATTGCTTCCTACAATATCATTATAGTAGATACTGTTTGTTAAAACCTGAAGATCTTCTAATCCTTCTACCGCTCTTAATACCTCTATTTTTGAGACATCCCTACTCTTTCCGCTAAGATTTACTACTGTTTTTACTGAAATTTTTCTCTCATTTATAATATCAAAGTCAATATGTTCTATATCTGTTCCTACATCAATGTCCATATTCGGAACAGTACCAGCTATATCAATATTTTGACTAAATCCTGCACTCGCATTCATACTATAAATTGGATAATCTCCTACCTCTGATACATATAATATCTTGAAATTTACTACACCATCCACAACGATTTTATCCGATACAGCTTCTTTGCTCGTAATGTTTATATTCCCATCTACAGATAGTATTCTTGAAATATCCGGCTTAACATCAGGTACAAGAATTTCACCTTCTACAAGTGCTTGGGTATCCCCTTCTCCTATAATTTGATCTATCTTCAGTAAGTCTCTCATTACCTCAACGGCCATTGACTTTCCTCCTCCTCTTTTTTCGTCAGCCAATCCAATTTATTTTCATCTAGTTTCCTATCTCTTATTTAATCTCAAGATCATAAACTAGATAAATGCTTTCTACTATCCAGTGACAAAATATATGCTCCATGGATTCAAATTTGACTTATATATATTTATGCCGTAATACATAAAAAAAGAAGTGAAAAATATTTTTTTCACTTCTTTTTTTATTCATATAAAACCAAAACATTATTTGTACTTTTATGTCTTTAAGCAATGGTAGCAACCATTATTGCTTTTATGGTATGCAATCTATTTTCAGCTTGGTCAAAGACTACGGAATATTTGCTCTTAAATACTTCATCCGTTACTTCCATTTCCTTTAATCCAAATTTTTCAAATACTGCTTTTCCTGCCTTCGTTTCTAAATCATGAAAGGCTGGTAAACAGTGCATAAAAATCATATCTGGATTATTTGTTTTATGGATCATATCCATATTCACTTGATAGGGAAGGAGTTGTTTAATCCTTGCTTCAAATTGTTCTTCTTCTCCCATAGATACCCATACATCTGTATAAACTATATCTGCACCCTCTACGCCTTCTATATCTTCTGTCAACGTAATAGTAGCACCTGTTTCTTTTGCAACTATTTTCATCTCTTCTACTAATTTTTCTTCTGGGAATAATTCCTTCGGTGCTAATGCAACAAAATTCATTCCCATCTTAGCAGCGCCAATCATCAAAGAATTACCCATATTATTTCTTGCATCTCCAACATATACAAATTTTATTTTATTAAGGGGTTTATCTACATGTTCCATCATTGTTAAGAAATCTGCTAATATTTGTGTTGGATGATATGCATCTGTAAGTCCATTCCATACAGGTACCCCTGCATATTTCGCCAAATCTTCTACTGTTTCTTGCTTAAAACCTCTAAACTCTATCCCATCATACATACGACCCAATACTTTTGCCGTATCCTCTATAGATTCTTTTTTCCCTATATGACTATCATTCATTCCTAAAAATGTAGCCCCTGCACCTTCATCCATTGCTCCAACTTCAAAAGAACATCTTGTTCTTGTAGATTCTTTTTCAAATAGTAATAAAACATTTTTTCCTTGTAATAATTTTTCCTTTCCCCCTATTCTTTTTTTATTCTTTAAATCCTTCGATAGGGTTAAAAGATACTGTATTTCCTTTTGTGTAAAATCTTTTAATGTCAAAAAGTTTCTCCCTTTTAGATTGATTGCCATATATACACCTCCTTGTATGGGTTTAAATATTTAAAAAATCCTTTGCCGATTTAATCATCTTTTCAATACTTCCTTTAGCTGTAGATCCTTGTGATATTTTCGATGCAATACAACTTTCTATCTTTATTGCATCCAGGATATCTTCAGTGAGTATATTCGAAAAAATTTTGAACTCCTCTAGTGTTAAATCATCAATTCCTTTACCTTTTTGAATACAATAAAGGACCATTTTTCCCACTACTTCATGGGCACTTCTAAAAGCCATCCCTTTTTTCACAAGATAATCCGCCACATCCGTAGCATTCATGAATCCTTCTTTCGTTGCTTTTTTCATATTTTCTTTCTTTATTTTCATTGTCTTTACCATCTCATTGAAAATCTCTAAACAAACCTTTACATTTTCAACTGTATCAAATAGAGGGGGTTTATCCTCCTGCATATCTTTGTTATAAGCCAACGGTAAACCTTTCATAAGGGTAAGTATATTAAAAAGATTTCCATAGATTCTTCCTGTTTTCCCACGAATCAATTCTGCTACATCTGGATTTTTCTTTTGAGGCATAATGCTACTTCCTGTACTATAGCTATCATCCATTTCAATAAAATTAAATTCAGCAGAATTCCAAAGAATCAATTCTTCACAAAATCGACTTAAATGCATCATAATCATAGATGCGCCACTGATAAATTCAATCACAAAATCCCGATCACTTACTGCATCTAAAGAATTTTCGCAGATTTCAGAAAAACCTAATGTTTCTTTTAAAAATTCTCTATCTGTAGCATAAGTGGTTCCTGCTAAAGCCCCTGCCCCTAGCGGCATTACATTTACTCTTTTATAGCAATCCTCAAGTCTATCATAATCTCTTTTAAACATTTGAAAATAAGCCATTATGTGATATCCTAAAGTAATTGGCTGTGCTCTTTGAAGGTGTGTATATCCTGGCATAACCGTTTCTATATGCGCTTCAGAAATCACTACAAAAGTTCCTAACAACGTCTTTAATTTTTCACAAATTTCCTTTATTTCGTCACGAAGAAAAAGTCTTATATCTACTGCTATCTGATCATTTCTACTTCTTGCTGTATGCAGCTTTTTCCCTACTTCTCCAATTCTATCTGTGAGCAATTTTTCAATATTCATATGAATATCTTCTAAGCCTATTTCAAATGCTACTTTTCCATCTTCAATATCTTTTAAAATCTCAATAAGTCCTTGTATAATCTTTTGACTTTCTTCTTTTGTAATAATATTAGATTGACCAAGCATTTTTGCATGAGCAATGCTGCCCATGATATCATGCTTATAAAGTTTTTGATCAAATACAATAGACGCATTGAATTGGTCTACAATCGATGCTGTGCTTTTTTCAAAACGCCCTCCCCATAGCTTCATATTGTATCTTGCTCCTTCTTTGCTTTTTTCTCATTCATAATTGCACGAATGGTTAATGGCAATGCAAACAAATTGATAAATCCTTCTGCATCTTTTTGATTATACACATCATCTTCTCCAAATGTAACAAATTCTTCGTTATATAATGAGAATGGTGAATCTGTTGCAACAGCTGTACAATTTCCTTTATAAAGTTTCATTTTCACTTTTCCTGTTACACATTCTTGAGTGCTGTCTACAAATTTAGAAAGCGCCTCTCTAAGTGGTGTATACCATAATCCATCATAAACTAATTGGGCATATTTTTGCGCTACTGTCTTTTTAAAGCTTAACGTATCTCTATCTAATGTTAATTTTTCTAAGGAATTATGTGCTTTAAAAAGTATTGTTCCTCCTGGCGTTTCATAAATACCACGTGATTTCATTCCCACTAATCTATTTTCAATAATGTCAATGGTACCCACACCATTTTTTCCAGCCAATTTGTTTAATAAATTTACCATTTCTACTGGATTATATTCTTCCCCGTTTACCTTTACGGGTATTCCTTTTTCAAATTCGATTTCAACAAATTCTGGCATATCTGGTGCATTTTTAGGTGAAACACTCATCATATATATGCTCTCATCATGTTCATTCCATGGATCTTCAAGATTTCCACCCTCATGACTAATATGCCAGATATTTTGATCTCTACTATAAATCTTTTCTTTTGTAACCGCTATTGGAATATTATGTTTCTTCGCATATTCAATACAATCTTCTCTAGATTTTAAATCCCATATTCTCCAGGGTGCAATAATCTTTAAATGTGGATTTAATGCTTTAATGGTTGCTTCAAAACGTACTTGATCGTTTCCTTTGCCTGTAGCACCATGCGCAATACCAACAGCCCCTTCTTTTTCTGCTATTTCTACCAATTTTTTTGCAATTAACGGTCTAGCAAAAGATGTTCCTAATAGATAATCGTCTTCGTATACAGCAGATGCTTTAAGCGTTGGAAAAACATAATCTGTGATAAATTCTTCTACTACATCAACAACATAAGCGCTTGTAGCTCCCGTAGCTAGTGCTTTCTTTTTCACTTCATCATAATCTTCTTCTTGACCAACATTCACACATACTGCAATAACCTCTACCCCATAAGTTTCTTTTAACCATGTAAGAATCACAGAGGTATCTAATCCTCCAGAATATGCTAATACTACTTTTTCTTTTTTCATTTCCTTATCCTCCTCTGAATTATTATTATAAATATATTATAACAGGATTTTATATTTATTCAACATATTTATTCTTTTTTTTAAATATTTATTCATAGTATTTTGTTTTTATTTCCTTGTTTTTTTAGTTTTTCACTCTTTTAATGATATCAAGTGGGAACTTTTTCTTTTTCGTTTACTAATCATAAATACGTGGAATATTTTCTTTGAGTTTTTATTATATTTATGCATTTTTCTTATTGTATCATTTGCATATGTATTCATATTTGCGCAAATATATTTATTTTAATTGCTCAAAAAAGCATAAGTTTTAATCTATGTATAATTGCATACGCAGTTACACAAAAGACTAAAACTTATGCTTTATTTCTTTTTTATTATCTGAACTATTTTTTCTTATGCCTAGATTTTAAATCTACTTATTTCATTGTTTAATTTTAAAGCAAGATCATTTAGTTTATTAGATGCATTTGCAACTTCTTCAACAGCCATAGATTGCTGCTGCATGGATGCACTTACTTCTTCGGATGCTGCAGCCGTTTCTTCTGATACAGCTGATATATTTTCAATGGCGCCTACAATCGCGTCCTTATCCTTGTTCAATTCATTCACATATTCACTAATAGATTCAATTTTTCCTGCAATATGATCTATAGATTTAGAGATTGTATCAAAAGAAACATTTACCTCATTCACTGCATAGGCTTGTTCTCTTGATCTTTCCTTCACTTCTCCCATAGCCTGCACAGTATTATTACTATCATTTTGAATATTTATAACAATTTCCTTAATTTCATCCGCTGCTTCTCTTGAGCCTTCTGCAAGCTTTCTTATCTCATCAGCAACAACAGCAAATCCTTTTCCATGTTCTCCAGCTCGAGCTGCTTCTATGGATGCGTTTAACGCCAGTAAATTTGTTTGTTCTGCGATTGAAGCAATGGTATCTAATATACCACCTATATATTTGGTTTTGCTATCTAGTTCTGTTATTGCACCTTCAATCTTTTCCGTAGCATCACTATTTAATTTTGTTTTATTCTTCAAATCTCCAATCACTTTTATCCCATCTAAATTTGCTTCCATTACTTCATTTGCTGAGCTTAACATCTCTTTCGTATTGTTGTTTAGTTCAACAAATTTATTTGAAAGCCTAGCGGTAAGCATCGCTCCCTTTTCTGCATCAGCTGCTTGCTCCGTTGCACCTTTTGCAATTTCTTCAACTGTCTTAGCCACTTCTTCAGCCGATGCACTTGTTTCTTCAGAAGTTGCTGCTAAATTCTCAGCTGATGCACTAACTTCTCTCGAAGCTGTTTGTACATTCTTCACAAGCTTGCCAACCTCATCAATCATAGCATTGAAGCCTTCTCCTAATTTTCCTATCTCATCCTTTGATTTGATATCAGAAAGTATCGTAAGGTCTCCATCTTTTATTCTCTCCATATCTACTAGGAGTAGTTTTATATGTTTCGTTAATCCTTTAGAAAATAGGTATGAAATAAATAAGGCAATTAATAACGAAATTATTCCTATGAGTAAAGTATTCCAAAGCAAACCATCTAAATCTTCTTTAATTTCATCTACATAGATAGCTGAAAAAACCGTCCATCCTAATTTCTCTAATTTTGTAAATGCCGCAAACTTCTGTTCCATTTTCCCATTTTCTTCTCTTTTATAATCTATAACCCCTTCATTTTTTTCTTTTACTGCTTCATCTAGTTCTTTAACACCTGTCGGTTTTCCAATAAGTTCTTTATTTTTATGGGTCATGATATTTAAACTTCTATCTAAAACAACAGGATAACCTCTTTTTCCAATTTGAATAGCATTTACCTTTTCTGCTAAAGTTTCCAAAGAAATATCTACAGCTAAAACGCCTACAAATTCATTTCCATTAAAAGAATTATATACGGGTTTCGCCACTGTTATAATTTGTTTTCCTGTAGTAGCATCTATGTACGGATCTGTCCATATTAAATCATTTTTCCCCACAGCATCCTGATACCATGGTCTCTGTGTAGGGTCATACCCCTCATCAAATTGTGCATTAGGAAAAATAAACATATCTTTATTTTCCGTTCCCAAATAAATAGATTCCGCATCTGGATGTGCTTTTATAAAGCTTTGAAAACTTTTCATCATCCACTGCACGCTATCTTCTGTTGCTATTGCTTGCTGCACATTTGCTTCGTCAGACATTTGTATCGTACTTTCTTCAAATCCTTTCATCAAATTGTTAATAGAATCTTTTATCTCATACGTCAATTGAAGGGATGATGTTTTTAAGTTGGTTTCCATAATTTTAACAGATTTTTCATAGGAACTAATACCTAATACACATAGCGGAATAGCTATTAATAAAATAAAGGCTATGGCTAATTTTGCTCCTATTCCCATTTTAATTTTTTCATGTTTTTTCAATTTTGACCGCCTCCTTATAATTTTTAAAAGTTTTAACATTTTTCTTCTTATTTCGACATTTTTCCCTATCAATCCTCTTTTTTTGTTTATGGAATATACTTCTATTTCAACCTGCATAAATATTTAGCGTGTCTTTTTCTTCTTTTTTAAAAAAACAACCACTTAGCGGATGCTATGTGGTTACAAATCTAACTAGCTTGGATTTTCTTTTCATTATCACACAAAGTAATTTCAACTGTTTCTGTAAGTATATCTGAATAGCTGTAGGATACTCTTCTTACCGTATTGTATCCCCCGTCAATGCATACCACAAAGATGTTAGGGTAAGTTTTTTCAAGAATACCTTCCTTCACGGATATCTTCTTTCTTCCTTTGTTGGCTTTTAATCTAACCTTTTCTCCAACAAGGTGTTCCACATCTCTTCTGATTTGAGCTAAATCATTATTTTTAGCCACTGAATCACCTTCTTTCAAAGTATACACCCTAATCATACCACATAGTAAAACAATTGTCAAATATATGACCTATTATTATACAATGTATATACAATCTTGTCAATAAATCTTGAAAAATCCACAAGGAAAACATTTGCATATAAATTTTTCTATTGTCTATCCATAACGATAGTATCTTATCAATGCATTTGCAATAGCTTCTGTTGCTTGATCTTTAAATTTTTCATCTCTCAATTTTTCCTCTTCATCAGGATTCGTGATATAAGCAACTTCAATCTGCAACACACTACTTCTTACTTCTCTAAACAAATAGAAATTTGCAACTTTTGTACCTCTTCGAGCAGTCCCTAATGCATTCCATAATTCTTCTAAAATAATATTTGCTAAGTTTTCACCTTCTTTATCTCCTCTATAATGATAAATCTCACTTCCTGATATGTTTGGATTTGAAAAGAAATTTTGATGTATGCTTAAGAAGAAATGGGGTTTTACTTCATGCGCTAAATTTGCTCTTTTGCTAAGGGAAACATACGTATCTTTTGTTCTTGTTTCATAAACTTGCGCGCCAGCATTTCGTAAAAGTTGTGCTAATTTTAAAGATATAGATAGATTTACATCTTTCTCTCTGAGCCCAGTAGGTCCTGTTGCATCTTCTGTATTATTACCACCATGCCCTGCATCAATTACTATTATTTTCCCCGCTAAAGGCTTTTTTATACTAGGTCTATCAAATTCTTTAATTTGTATCCCTGTAAAATAATAATTCAAAATTTCTTCCGCATTTTTTCCTTCTAAAGCCATGGTATTCGCGCCATATTGGCAAAGTCCTAAACCTTCCCCTTTTCCCTGCATTTCAATTTGAAATGTAATAGGCTTCCATCCAAATCTTGTTGAGTTTAACCCCAATAATTTCATTATTTCTGTTCCTTTTAATTTTTTTCCACCTATTTTCACACTAACGATTCTTCCTTCATCATCCCTTTCAACATCTTCTATAATTCCGTCAATATCAGGTCCTTTTAGCGGAGATGATTCAAGGATTTTAATATTCAATTTTTCTTCTATTTCTTCCAATGTCATTTTCAAAGAATGTTTATAATAGGGAGAATTTCTACAATACTCACACAGTACTTTTCTTAGGTACAAGGTTTTATTTCCCTCTATATTTTCAGAATTTTCCGTAGCGCCTCCACAAGTATGATGGAATCTCGCATCTATGGGTTTATTCTTCATTGTAATAATCTTTCCTTCTGTTTCATTTACAGCTTTGTCAAGTTTTTCCCAATTCTTTTTAAATTCAGATCTCCATTTTTTCTGAAACACTTCTTCGGTCATAAATTTCCCACAATGTCCATCTGTGCATATATCTGCCTCCGGATGTACTGAACATCCTTTTCCTCCAAAGAATTTCATATTTCTAATGATAAAGGTTCTTGCTATAATACTTTGCGCCTTTAAAGCTTCTATTTCAAAAGATATAGGTATTTGAGACGCAACCATCCTTTTAATTAATTGTGGCATTGGTTCTAAAACAACCTTATTTGCAATATGATCATATATTTTAACATAAATTAATATATTTCCATCATCCAATTTGTTACCCTCCTTTAACAAAACATTTTTTGTCTCTCTAGGCAGTTTTTTTCTTTCTTAGCGAATTTATATCCCAAATCAAGTATTTACTCAAAACTTATTGATAAGGTGACTTTGGAAATCCACGTCTATATTTCCCTCTTGTTTGTAATCCCCCTACTCCTTGAATTCCTGTGATAGTGTTTTCGAAAATTTCTTCAACAGGCACGTATTGCGCTATATTTGTATAAGCAATTTTTTCGCATATAAATACAGGGTCTAAACAATGGATTAGTATAGAGTGTAGAGAATGGAACAAATAAAAAAAGATGTTGATTTTTCTTCAACACCTCACATTCCTTCTTTAAATAATTGTCTTCAATTTTTCCATTACTTCCTTAAGTGTCTCACTCACTCCCTGTTCTATATATTCTCTCATTATTTGTATTCTTAATTTTCCTGCTTCTTCTATATCAAAAGCTGTATAAACAAACCATGATACCAATCCTGTATCTAAAAAATCTTCTGTAATTAACCCCCTCATAAAAAAAGCTGATTCCATAGTAAATATACTATCAATCATTGTTTGTCTTTGAAATCTAGTCATTTTCTTATTTACTTCAAAATTTTTGCAATAGTCAATTTTATGATCTACCACTTCTTTTGGTAAAAGGATCTTATACTTATTTTTGAAGAATTTCATGTTTTGGATATTTTGACTTAAAACCCTTTTATAGTTTTCTTCATATTCATCTTCTGTTAAGTGTCCAAAACTCCTACACACAAGAGGTCTATAATTATAAATGCTACACATGCCTTCATCATCCAAAAATGGACAATGATTTTTTTTGACCATTTCCAAAAAATAATAGCCTATGATCTTAGGAAATAATTTTTCATATAACGCTCTTTCGTTCGTCATATGCTGAAATATATTCAAAAACTCAATGAAGTGCGTAGGTACTGATTCCACACAACATCTTGTACATCCTAAACACTTTCCTTGTGGAATCGTTTCATATATTCTATATAGATCATCAAAGTAGCCATTGCGTTGCGCAGTTTTTATGCCGTTATCTATACTTTTTAAATTTAACTTTTTCATAGTATACTCCTTAAATTGTTATTATTCTTATAGTATTATAGCACGAAGTGTTGTAAATATTTAGAAATAAAAAGTTAGATTTTATCAATCTAGCTTTTTACTCCTTTTCGCTTGTTTTTCCTTTGCTTTTATTTCATCACTAGTCATTTCTACTAATAAACTTTCTACATTCACGTCTGCTCCTTCTTCTACATATATCTTAGATATTTTGCCTGGTATTTTACTATTAATACTTATTTCCTTAGCTTCTATCATTCCTTGAACAACCAATCCATCCTCTTCATTAAATAACTTTACTGCCTTCTCACTTTCACACCTAATCATATTAGCTAAGACTAACATGATAAATATCATGGTCACCACTACTTTTCTATCGACCAACCCAGTAACATTTGCTTTTGTTACAAGCATTCATTCCCCTACTTCAGATAACATAATTCCATTTCTTTGCTCTTCATATAAAATTACGAGTAAATTGAATTTCGTATTAGATATACCGTATTGCTGAAAGAACATATTGTCTTAAAAATAAAAAATAGGATACTTAAAGTATCCTATTTTTGTAGTTGTTTTATCTATTTTCTTTTAACAATTACAGATGTTCCCATTCCTCCGCCAATACATAGCGTTGCTAACCCATGTTTTGCATCTCTTTTTTCCATTTCATGTAGCAGGGTCACTAAAATTCTCGCACCACTCGCACCAATCGGATGTCCTATGGCAATTGCTCCACCATTTACATTTACTTTTTCCATATCAAAGTTAAGATCTCTTGCTACTGCAATAGATTGCGCTGCAAAAGCTTCATTTGCTTCAATTAAATCCATATCTTCGATTGTAAGATTTGCTTTTTCTAAAGCTTTTTTAGAAGCTGGAATAGGTCCTATTCCCATGATAGAAGGTTCCACCCCTGCTGTTGCATAAGATACGATCGTAGCTAGTGGTTCAATACCTAGTTCTTCTGCTTTTTCTTTAGACATAATAATTAATGCTGCTGCACCATCATTAATCCCTGACGCATTTCCTGCTGTTACCGTACCGTCCTTTTTAAATGCTGGTCTTAATTTTCCAATAGCTTCTGCTGTTACACCATCTCTAATAAATTCATCTTCTTCAAAAACAATTGTTCCTTTTTTTGATTTTATTTCTACAGGGACAATTTCATCTTTAAATCTTCCTTCTTTTTTTGCTTTTTCTGCTTTGTTTTGACTAGCAGCTGCAAATATGTCTTGTTCTTCTCTGGTAAGACCATATTTTTGCGCAACATTTTCAGCTGTCATACCCATATGATAATCATTAAACACTTCCCACAATCCATCTCTAATCATAGTATCCACAATTTTTCCGTCACCCATTCTATGTCCCCATCTTGCCTTCTCAAGAACATATGGTGTCGCACTCATTACTTCTGTTCCTCCTGCAACTACAATGTCATTATCTCCTGATAGAATTGTTTGCGCTGCAAGAGATACTGTTCTTAGTCCAGAACCACAAATAATATTGATTGTTGCAGCTGGAACTTCTACAGGAATACCTGCTTTTACTGCTGCTTGTCTTGCAACCCCTTGCCCTTGTCCAGCTTGTAATACACAACCAAATAGTACTTCATCTACTTGCTCAGGCTTAATTTTCGCTCTATTCATCGCTTCCTTCATAACAATTGTTCCTAATTCTGCTGCTTTAAAACCTTTTAAAGTACCTCCATAACTACCCACGGCTGTTCTCACCGCACTTGCTATTACTACTTCTCTCATACATCTTCCTCCTTATATTATTTAAGTATTTAATAGATTAAAAAATAACACAATCGTTAGATCTTCAATTTTTTTAAATTGAAAACTTTTGGGTTTTACAATTCCTCACACAACTGTATTGCATGCAAATATTAAGCCAACCTTGTACAAACTGATCAATTATTCTTGTATACGTCTTATATAGCCCTTTCCCTATTTGTTATACGCTATTTTGTTATCTATATTAAAAAAATGATTGTTTACTTTCTTGTACAAATTTGACAAATTTTTAACAAGTACCATTTTAAGGTATTCTCATTTATATATCTCAATCCTTGCATTGTCTAAAGTTCATATGTACGATCTAAATTGTTTGCTTTTCCACACGCACTGTATTATTTTGTGTACAGTTTTAATAACCTCTTCACAACACGCAATTCATCATTCTATTCCAAATATATACGTTATGATGCCCTCCCGATTTCTAAATATTTCAATTTTTTTGACCAATTTATTTAAGGTCATACGATCCAAAGTTTCAAACTTAAGTATTTCTTCTATAACTTCCTTGTAATGTCCTTCATTTTCTTTTAATTCTTTTGAGATTTTTTCCTTAGTTTCTCCTAATAATCTTTTTTGTCCATTTATTTCTTGTATTTTTCTTAAATAAAGTTTTTCCTCTACCCGATCATCTATGCACATATCTAAAAGTCTACTTTTTTTTTGATCCAATTTTATAATCAATTTTTCTATTTTTTTTATTTTTTCCTTTCCATTATAATTTTCCATCCCTTCTTCGACTTCCTTTACAATCGTATTGCTACAGATCTTCTCATAGATGATTTTCCTTAATTCGTTACAAACAACTTCTTTCAATACACTTTCTTTAATATACGTTCCTTTACAATAATTTTTCCCCATTTTATTTAACTTGCCACAGATATAAGCTTCTTTTTCTTTTTTATAATGCATCTTACTACCACATTCTCCACAAACCAAAATATTAGAAAAAAGATGTTTTTGATTCCCAGTCCTTTTCTTTTTCTTTTCACTTAGTATTCTTTGGACCTCTTCAAAAGTTATTAGATCTATGATTGGCTCATGGGTGTTTTTTACACATACGATTTCTTCTTTATTCACTTTTCGTTCTCCAGTAATTGCATTTACTGTACTACTTTTATTTTGAATCATATCTCCTACATAAAATCTATTGGAAAGTATTTTTCGAATGGTGCTTTGATGCCAAATAAAACTACTATTTTTTTTCTCTGCTACTTGGCTCGGTGTTGGATAACCGTTCTCATTTAATTCTTTTGCCATTTTATACAATCCTTTTCCCTCTAAGTACATAGAAAATATTTTTTTAACAACATACGTCGAAATATCTTCAGATGAAATAATTTTATACTTATCAATTTTTTTGTAACCATAGGGTGGATTGCTCCCATTGTAGTAGCCCCCTTTTGCTCTACATAATTTGCCAAATTTAATACGCTCACTCATTTTTTCAGATTCTTTCTGTGCAATAGAAAGGAGTAATGTAAACATAAATTCATCGTATTCTTTTGAATCAAATCCATCCTCGATTGTGGTAAATCTTATGTTTCTAGCTCTGAAATCTCTAATAATCGTTAAACCTTCTAATGTATTTCTGGCAAAACGAGAAATACTTTTTGTAAGAATACTGTCAAACTGATCCTTTTTACTATCTTCGATTAACGCTTGTAACCCTTCTCTTTTCTTTATACTTGTTCCACTTTCAATATCTTGGTAAACTTTAACCAATGTCCATCCTCTATCTTTAATGTATTTCTCAAAGAAAATTCTCTGATGTGCAATACTCGTCTTTTGGGTTTCCATATCTGTAGAAACTCTAACATATACAGCACACCTCACTTAAAACCCTCCTATTTGTTTTTTAACTGCAATAGAACCAATTCCTTCAAAATAGCTTTTAAATTTTTTTCTCCTACGAATTTATTTGTTATTTTAATTATATTCTTCATCAAATCCCCCCTTAAAGCTAATCCAAATAAGTTCACTAATCTTTCAAGTTATTTTTTTTGTTATCTCTTATTATATATGTAAATTTAATAATAAGTATTCATACTATCCACTCCATTAGTACCCTGTGTGGTGAACTTGCAAAGTTTGCTCCGGCGTTGAGTATTTCTTCATAATAAGATTGACATCCCCCAGCAAAAATTACAAGGTCATCCATACTGGGCTCATACTTTCTGGCTTGTTTTACAGTTTCTATAAAATGCCGAGAATTTTTATAATTATCCGCATTTTTAAAGTCTTTATGCCCCTTTAAAAAACCATCATGACCTGTTATAACCAATATATCTGGTCCATATGTTTGCAACAACTCTAATACAGCTTTTGGTTGTTCTTCCTCTCCGATCTGTTTACCAACAACATCTATCTCTAATTGTTTATAGACTTTTAGGCAAACATCTAGGTATTCCTTATCTCCATCTAAATGAAGTACTTTTCCTGATTTTATGAAATAATCCTTTTTTTCATCTTTTTCATTTCTCTTCTTCATAATTTTATCTATTGTTTTTTCAATTTTTTTTTCAAATGATCTTGTAAAACTATCTATTTTTTTTAGAGATATTCGATATAAATCCTTTTCAGGAGAATCTGCTATAATTCTTAAATCTACACCTTTTAATATGACAATTTTCTCTTTATGAAAAGTTTCTATCATATCAATAATCTTAAATAATATATCAAAACCATATGATCTTCTAGCTACCAGATCTCCTATTCTTAAATTCATCATACACTATGTCCTCCTATAAGCAATTCACCAAAACTAAGCACAGTATACAATCATATAACTTCTAACGAATTTGCCTCGTATGATAGAATCTACTGTAATACATAATATGTATTGTTCATACCCCTTGTGCATAATCATTTTTAACGGATATGAAAATTGATGAGGCATACGCTTCACCAATTTTTTATAGAAACTTTATTTATTGTTTTATTTATGCTTTCTAAAGAAGGATTGTTTCTTTTGAAGGAATATTGCAAATCGTGATGCATCAATAGGTTTACTAAATAAATATCCTTGCCCCATATCACATTTATTTTCTTGCAAGAACCTCAATTGATCCTCTGTTTCTATACCTTCTGCCACTACTTCCAAGTTCAAACGTTTTGCCATCGCTATAATCGCAGCAGTAATGGCCGTATGGTTTATCTCTTTATGAATATCCTTTACAAAAATTTTATCAATCTTTAATTTGCTAATAGGCAATATCTTTAATTGTCCTAAAGATGAATAACCTGTACCAAAATCATCAATAGATAATGTCACGCCTAAATCATTTAATTTTTTAAATGCATTTCCTATATTATGGATATTTTCTGCAGAAATGCTTTCTGTTATTTCTAGTTCTAAATACTTAGGATCAAGGCCCGTTTCATTCAATATATTTTCAATCCTATTTATAAAATCTTTTTGTTCTAATTGTCTAACAGATATATTCACTGCTAAATATATCGGCATATATCCAGTCTCTTGCCATTGTTTATTTTGTCTGCATGCAGTTTTTAACACCCATTCTCCAAGAGGTACAATCAATCCATTCCTTTCTGCAATGGGTATAAACTTATCTGGTGGGATAAACCCTAATTTTTCAGTCTTCCATCTTAGTAAACTTTCAGCACCCATCATTTTTCCTGTTTTCATATTGATAATCGGTTGATAATAAAGTGAAAATTCATCCCTCGCCAATGCATCCTTAAGAAGATTTTCTATTACAAATCGTTCTTTTTCTTTTTCATTTAAAATATCAGAAAATCTTTCTACTTTATTTCCTTTACTCTCTTTCGCTTTATACATCGCCATATCTGCATGAATCATTAATGTGTCTGCAGTTTTGCCATCATCAGGATATATGGCAATACCTATACTAATATCTACATATAATTTATTCTCATTTACATAAAATGGTTTCTCAAAACCATCCACAATCCTTTTTGCAATATACATAGGATTTTCTACATCCTCCATTTGGGAAAGTAATAGCACAAATTCATCTCCTCCAATTCGTGCAACAATATCACTTTCTCGAACACATTGCTTGATTCTTTTTGCTACTTTTTGTAGTAATTGATCTCCTGCTGCATGGCCTAAATGATCATTAATATTTTTGAATCCATCCAAATCTATAAAAAGAATACCTATCTTTTCTTTTTTACTACAGGCATTCACCAGTGTATAATTTAACTTTCTAATAAAGAATGCACGATTATATAATCCTGTCAAAAAATCTCTAAAAGCCAGATAATTAATTTTTTCTTCTTTACTTTTACAATCCGTAATCTCTGTAAAAGCATGATTCGTCCATACAATTTTCCGCTGTCTATCCCCAACCAATACGCCTTCTGTATTATTTTCAAAAACTTTCCCAAATAACTTAAATTTTTTTTCAGCTTCTTCACACCTATTTTCATCCACAATATCATAAACAATAGAAAGGATAACCCTTCTATTAAATAATGTCAGCCGATACATATACACTATAACACACATCTCTATCCCATTTTTTGATACTTGTACCATTTGATTTATACTATATCCCTTTTCTAAAATTTCTTCTTTAAATTTTGATGTTTTATTCAAAGTTAGTTGTGCCATCACATCTTTCAGTGTCATCATTTGCAATTCTGCTTTCGTATAACCAAGTTTTTCACATGCCATATCATTCACTTCGATAATTTTACCAAATAGTTCCTCATTTTTATATTCAGATAGAAAAATACGTTGGTTCACATTTTTACCTCCTAATAAAAAATGTTCTTCCCATAATCAGTATATGCATTGAGTGTCCTATGTGTAAAAAAACGTATCCTTCTATCTTACCCAATCATTTCGCCAACGAAATTTCTTGAAAAATATTTTATAATAAAAAGTGACCTACAATACAGTAGATCACTTTCTATAAATCCTGTTTTTATTTTGATTGCATATAAGCAACTAATTTTCTAATCATCGACTGTTCTCCTTCAATAATTAAATAAGCAGATGGAATAATGTATAATGTAAGTAATGATGAAACCAACATACCAAATATAATAGCCGATGCCATTGGTGCCCAAAGAAGTCCTCCCGAAAGCCCTAATGGGATCAATGAAATCACGGTTGTAATCATACCAATCATAATAGGTCTAATTCTTGTAGCACAAGCTTCTATAATTGCTTCTGTTAAAATTTCATGTTCTTCTTTCAACAATTTTATATAATCCAACAGAACAATTCCATTATTTACAACAACGCCCATCAAACTAATGGCGCCAAGCAATGCCATAAACCCTATTGGATATCCTGTGAGTTTCAATCCCCATATGATTCCTATAAAGGATAGCGGAATAGTCCCCATAATAATAAGTGGTTCTCTTAAATCTCCAAATTGCATTACTAATACTAGGTAAATTATAGCTACTGCAATAACAGAAGGAATTTTCATAGAGGTAAAAGCATCATTTCTTTCTTCACTTGCTCCACCAATCTCCATCGTATATCCTTTTGGCCATTGATAATCCTTTATAGCTTCTTCGATTTTTTTCTGAACATTTTCCGTATTATATCCTTCTTTTACAAACAATCCTATTGTAATAGTTCTTTTTGTATTTCTTCTTATAATTTTATTCAAAGCAAATTCATTATCTATCGTAGCAATTTGGTCGATTGCTACATTTTTTCCTGTAATAGAGGATGTAAAGAATAGATCTTCTAATATTTCCTTGTTGTGTTTATCTTCTTCTGGAATCTTCATAATCACAGAAAGATCATCATCATCAATATGGTCTTGCTTTAATTTTGTAACATCATAGCCATTGATCGCCATTCTGACAGTAGCAGCAATATCCTGATTACTAAGCCCTACAAGATTTGCTTTTTCTTCATTTACGTTTATTTTCAATTTGTAAGAATCATATCCAAATGTATCTTGAACATTTTTTCCTCCTGGAATTTCTTCTACAATTTCTTTCACATCATTCGCCATTCTTTTTAATTCTTTAATATCTTCTCCTGATATTCTTACCTCAATTGGAAAGTCAACAGGCATCGCATTTTCAAGCTTTGTTACATTGATTCTCGCTCCAGGCACTTTACGATCTAGCATTTCCTGTACATGTTGGATATCCTTTTGTTTTCCATTCACAATAATTTGCGCTTTATTACTCGCAGCATTGTTCGCTGTAAAGGTTACATAATATTTTAGTGGACCATCTCCAACCTTTGCTAAAAATGAATCTACTGATGAATCTTCTAAAAGGACATTTCCAATTTTATCTACAATCTCTCCTGTTCGCTCCGCTGTACTTCCCTCTTTTACTGCTACATCAATAACATATTGATCTCTTTCTACTGGCGGGAACAATTGTACACCAAGACTTGGTACAATGGCTAAGCTTACAACAAGCGCCCCTACTGCAATGCCAATAATAAATTTAGGTCTTTTGAGTCCCATGCCTAAACTCTGTTTGTATTTTTCGAGAATCAATTTTGAAATCTTATCAATGTTTACAAACTGTTCCAGTTTTCTTTGTAGTATATTTTTCTTTTTTCCTTCTCCCTTTACCTTTAAAAAAGTATATCCCATTGCTGGTACCATTGTAAGGGATGTAAGATAAGAACTAAAAAGTGCAATTGAAACAAGGATGGGTAAACTTTTTACAAACTTTCCTGCGGTTCCTTGCATCATCGCAAGTGGTAAAAAAGAAGCAATACTCGTAAGGGTTGATGTAAGTATGGCAATTTTCACTTCATTTACCCCTTTGATACAAGCTGTCTCTCGGTCAAATCCTTTTTCCATATAAAGATACATACTATCGTTTGCAACAATTCCATTTGCAACCAACAAACTTAAAGAAATGATTAAAGATGCAATGGATACCTGATGTAGTTGCATCCCTTGCAATTTCATATATACAAAAACACTCATGATAATTAATGGAATAGAACTAGATACAACCAATGCACTTCTTGAACCCATAGCAAGAAGAACGACTAAAACCACAAGAATAATTGCTGAAATCAAATTACTTTGAAATAGCTTTATGGCAGTATTTACATAATCTGCTTGGTCTGTAAATATAGTGAGGTTCATCCCTTCATAAAGTTCCTCTTTGAAATCATCTAGTATCACATCTAACCTTTTTCCTATTTCAACCATATTTTTTCCTTCAGCATATTTTACGCCTACTACAAGGGCTTTTTCATTGTTTAAAGTGTTAAATACCTCTTTCTTTTCCTCAATTTTTACAACCTCTGCAATTTCTTTTAAGTAGATTGGATTTCCACTTTCAGAGACACCTATCACCGTATTTTTTAATTCATCCATATTTTCGTACTCTCCAGAAGTTTGAACTGGCACCTTTATATGTCCCATTTCTAAGTTTCCACCTGGAATATTTACATTGTGTGCTTTGATCAATTTTGCAATAGTACTTGGTGCAATCTTATACTGTTCTAATTTCACCATATCTAGATTAATATGTATTTGTTCATCAATCTCCCCATCAAGATCTACTGCCTTAACCCCTGGATCTTCTTCTAATCTATCTTTCAATGCTTCTGCTACTTCTTTTAAATCTTGATAGCTATATTGATTTCCTGTCAACGCAACAAGGAGTCCATAAGTCTCTGTAAAATCTGTTTCAACTTCTGGTTCCCATGCTTGTTCTGGTAGATCTTTTTTTACCTCATCTACATCATCTTTTAAATCATCCCAAATATTATCGATTTTCGCATCACTTAAATCCTTTAGCGTGATTTTTATAACACCTATACTATCCATTGAAAAACTCTCTAGTTTTTTAATTTCTGAAATTTCATTGATTTTTGTTTCTAATGGCTTTACAATCAACTTTTCAATATCCTCAGGGCTTGCTCCTGGATAAATACATTTAACCATTGCTACAGGGGCAACAACATTTGGATTCTCTTGTCTTTCCATATCCCCATATATAAAAATCCCTGTAATAAAAACGAAGAAACAAATCAACATAACAATGCTTCTATGGTTTACACTCCATTTTACCATTATTTGATCGCCTCCACGTTGATTTTGTCATTGTCTTTTAACTTAAACTGACCCTCTATAACGATTTTGTCTCCGATCTTTAATCCTTCCTTTACTTCTAATTTATCCTTTACAATTTCTCCTGGTGTAATCTTTTGTTCACGCACAACCCCATCTTTTTCTGAATAAATAAAAACGATTGGTCCTTCAGGCATATTCATAATGGCATCTATTGGAATTAATACTGCTTTTTTCTCCGATAAAGGAATATCCACTTTCCCTACCATCCCTGGCTTTAATTCATTTTCTTCATTTTCGATTACCACTTTTACCGGAAAAGTTCTCGTTTCTGTATCTGCCAAAGCACCTACCTCACTTACAATCCCTTCAAACTCTTTTTCTATTCCATATACATAAACCTTCGCCTTTTGTCCTTTTTTTATCTTATTAATACTACTATCAGAGGCACCTACTTCTATCTCTACTTTGTCTAATTGTCCTAGTACAATAACAGGATACCCCTGAGCTGCCGTTTCACCAATCTCAGCTATTTTTTTTAGTACAACCCCATCAATAGGACTCAAAAGTTTTGTCTCCTTAAGGTTTGATTGTGAAGCATCTCTTGCAGCCTCTGCTTGTTGCAGTTCTATATTTGTATATTCCTTTGCATCGAGCGCTTCTTGATACGTGTTTGTAGCTGCAATATACGTTGCCTCTATTTCATCCATTTTTGCCATTGGAACGGCTCCCTCTGCATAAAGGTTTTTCATTCTCTCATAATTTTTTGTCGTAACATCTAACGCAGCTTTTGCTTGATTGATTTTCGAAGGAATGCCACTCTCCATTTTAAGCTTAGAAGATTCCCACTTCGCTTGATCAGCTTGTAATTTCAATTCATAATCATACGCATCTAATTGCATCATTACATCATTTTTATTTACAGCATCTCCTTCTTTTACAAATATATTTTCAATAATTCCACCTGGAATCTTATAAGCAAGTTTTATCGTCTTTGTAGGTTTTATATTGCCACTTAAAGATATTTGATCGAAGTAGTTTTCTTCTTTTATTTCCTGTACAACAACTGGCTTTAAGCCTTGTGCCATCACTTCTTGTTCTTCCTGAAAACTACATCCTACAAGAATAGACTGCATAGCCAAAACAAAACCAAATAAAATTATTATTTTCTTTTTCATGTTGCATCCCCCTTATCATTTAACATATATCTATAAAGTATAAACTTTATTCATTAGTATTTTTCTTTCTTCCCTTTATATCAGCATATATGTTATTCCTACTATATAAATTTTAATTCTCTTTTTCACCCACCACTAATCCATATAAAATAATATCCACCATGCCATGCAGGGCTTCTCTCAATGTAATATCATTCTTCATCAAAAAGCTTCTATCTACTAGTGCCATCATGGATTCAATAATCATCTTTCGAAATACAATGCTATTTACTTTTTTAATCCTTCCACTTTTAATCCCTTCTTCAATTAACCCACTCTCTGGTTCCCAATCATTTAGCCATTTTTCTACTTTTATCCAGTGTTTTGGATAATACCTTTTCATTTCATAAAATCTACTAATATACATAAGCTTTGGATCATTGGGAAGAATCATTGCAATCGCCTTCAATTTTTCCAATGTATCTAAACTTTCATCTTTTAAAATCGTTTCTTCTTTTTTCTTTATCTCAGAAAAAAAATGTTCCACAATACCATCAATCAATTCTTCTTTTGCACTGAAATTTTCATAAAGGGTTCGTTTACTCATACCCAGTCTCCTTGCTAAATCGCTCATAGTAAATTTAATTCCCTTTTCTCCTGTTTCTTCAATCGCTCCTTGGATAATCCTTATACGCATCCGCATCACTTCTTTCTTTGTGTAACATAAAAACTATTTTAGTTTTTTTAGTACCAACGTCATTTTAACACGCGCTTTCATTCATGTCAAATCGGTTTTCTCTTCATTTTTCCAAAATAAAAATCACATTCCATCTATGAATGTGATTTTGGAACCCTATCTCAATAAATCTTTATAGGATACAGCTTTTTTATTCCCCTTAATATATTTTCTTCATGTTGATATTTTAATGTGTTGAATTTCCACAGATCTTTATATTGATAGATATCGCCTAAAATGACTGTCTCATCTTGATCTATATTTATCTTGTCGTGTATTGTAAACATGCGCATATTTGTCATTTTGTCTATCCCTTGAAAGGATAATTCTATATTTTTAGCCTCAGTAACATTTGCATCTTTATATATGGAACAGCCAAAAACTATTTTTTTAATAGGCTGTGGTATTTGATTTAAGTTTACTTCCACACTCTTTTTATTTTCATCACCATGATCATCTTCTCTATATACGATACTTTTACAAATACTACGCGGCTGATTATAAAAAATAATATTTTTTTTATTCACGCCATGATTTTCTTCTACCATAAAAACAAAAATATCTATATCGAATAAAAGATCAGCAGGATTTAAATAAGTTAGTTCTAAAACCAAATGATTTAATCCTTCATTTCTTTTTCCTATAACAATTTTTTCACCTTTTACGAGTAGTTTTTCCAATCTAATCTCCGCCTTCGAAATAAATTTCTAACTTTAAAAATAAAATAAAATGCTCCTGAGTAGCATAATCCATCAATCCATATATCGGAACTTTAGGATGATTATTCAAGTAAATAGATTTTGTATCTATTTTTATAAACGTATTTAAATAATCTTCACTATTTATAAAGCATAGATTATTTTTATACTGATCTGATAATATCTGAATTAAAAACATCTTCACTTCTTCTGAACATTTTCCATTTAATCGAATAAAATTTGTTATATATTTTTTTAATTTCTCTCTATTTAAAAAAATATTTTCTATTTCTTTCATGTCATATTTGGCAATGTCCATATATGTTTCTTTTTTAATTCGATCAAATTGGGTTTTAAAATCATTTTTTTGATGATTCTCCATCGTATTTTCAAGGTTTCCAGAAATTAAATATTTTTTTAACAAATCACTGTTTTGATAAACATAGTAGAAATAATACCCTAAATCAGTACAGATATTGCTAACATTTCCAAATATTTTTCTTGCTGTAGTGGATATGGGATGTATTTTAAAATACCCATTAAATAATCCTTCAAAGCTTTTAGATACATAATATATATCCAATATAATATCATCTTGAATATTCTTAGAAGCTACTCTAAGCATACGAATTTCATCTACTTCCTTAAATATTTCTCTATAGTAAAATATATGACTTTTTAATTTAAAATCTGGATTTTTAAATTTGTTTATGAAACTCTTTATATGAAAATACTGTTCAATTAATTTCAAACATTCTTTTTTATCCATTCAATCACCTTTTTCATTCACTATTCACTAGTATCTCTATTGATTTCTAAAATCTAATAGCTTTTGCTTTTGCGTATTTTCAAGTTCCATTAATTCTTTTTCAATGTTTACTCGTTTTACTCTACCTTCTTCATAAATTTTCATAGATCCTTCTATGGTTTCGATTAATTTCGCATGGGTTTCTTTTAATGTATCTATACTAATAATGCCTCTTTCACTTTCTTTTGCAATTTCTAATGTATTCATTTTTAAAAGCTCTGCATTTTGTTTTAGCATATTTTCCGTTGTATCTGAAACCTTTTTTTGAAGATCTAACGCATTTTTTTGTTTGTTTAAAGAAATGGTTAACGCAATTTGATTTTTCCAAATTGGAATCGTCGTTAAAATACTAGATTGAATTTTATTGGCTAAAATCTTATCATTATTTTGCATCAATCTTATTTGTGGAAGGGTTTGTATAGAAATTTCTCTACTTAATTTTAGATCATGCATTCTTTTTTCTATTTCATTTAAAACTTGCGAAAAATCATTATATTTTTGAATATCTAACATATCTTTTGTCTCGTTCGCTCTATTTTTTAATTCAACCAACATCGTCTCTTTTAGCTCTTTATATTTCACTTCCCCCGCTGCAATATAGATTTCTAAAAGGTGCAGATATTCTAAATTTTTATTATATAATGCATCTAATACATTTACATCTCGAATCAATTCTTTTCTCGCTGCATCTAATGCAACAACGATTCTATCTACTGTTTGTGTAACATTTTCTAATTGAGTTTTTGTATTCGCAATACTTTTCTTTATTTTGTTGAAAAATGGGATTTTGTGCGTAATTGATTTTTTTTCTTGAAGTTTTTCCATATCTACTTCTTGAATGGTTGACAAAAGCAGCGTTAAATTATCCCCAACAACACCTGTGTCTTTTGTTTTCATTCCATCTAATATACCATCTGCAAATTTCGCGATATTCCCTTGAATATCTGTACCAAAAGAAGCGATACTGTTTGTATTGGTAATATTTATTTCTTTTTTAAATTTATCTAACGTGGTTAAATCTTGTTGATTGAATTTAGATAAATCCACAGTTATTTCTTGTTCCTGTGAACCTTCCTGTATTTTATCTGTATTTTTTTCTAAAATTAATGCTTTTTTGGGTTCTAATTGGTTATTTTCTTTTCCTTCTACTTCATCTAATAAATCTTGAAAACTCATCTGCCTTCAAACTCCTTCCTCTGTTTTAAAAATCTGATTGAATTAAATCTTGTATCGTTTTTAAATCTATATTCAAATCTAATTCCTGCTGCTCTTTGATATTCTTTATTGTGTCGTACAATTTTTCATCGATATTAGAAAGCGTCTCCTTCAATTCTTGTTGTTGCAATTTTTCAGCATTATTTTCATCAAACCCGTCTAATATATCTTTAATCATAGGGATATATTTCAATAATAATAATTCTCTTACGGATAAAATACGTTCTATATTGTCTTTATAAAATCCTATGATAAAAGAATAATAAGCTGTAAAGAAAAGTAATCTTATAAAAAGTTGTCTGTCATTTATATGACAAACTTTTTCTTCTATCTCTCTTAAATTTGCTTCTGCATCCTCTAAAACATTCCTTGTTTCGTCTTTCTTTCCAACTTGCTCTAAAACGTTCCCTTCATTTTCTATTTCATTTTTCCCTTTAAACAGATGAAATATTTTTATCACATCCTTTTTCATGATGATTAAATAAACAGAATTTGTAATTTTATTATATCAAACACCTCTTCTCTTTCAAAGAGAAAGTATAATTTTTCCCTTTTCATTGAATCCTTTTAAAACCTATTATAAAATAATAGTAATATGAAATTTAGGAGTGACCTATATGACCATTCAGAACCAAATAGAACAAAAATTAAAAGATCATGGCTATAAGCTTACGCTTCAACGTAAAACAATTTTAGAAGTCTTATTAAAAAATAAAAATCATTTTCTATCTGCCGAAGAAATTTATTTGCAAACGAAAGAAAAATATGCCCAAACGAATTTTTCTACAATCTATCGAAATTTAGAAATCTTAGAAAATATAGAAATGATTCATAAAATTAATATCCATGGCGCTACCTCTCAATACGAATTTATTTCTCATAATTCTCACCATCATCATATCATATGTAAAGGATGTGGCAAGACAGAACTTATTGATTTTTGCCCTTTAGAAGAAATACTTGATAAACTCAATCATCCTGACTTTACTTTTACAGATCACAAATTCGAATTGTATGGATACTGTACAAGCTGTAAAGAAAAAACCTGTAAAAAATAAATACTTGATTACAGGTCTTTTTTTTTGATTTATTTACGCATTTTCGTTTCATTTATTAGAATTTTACAACTTTTTTGAAGTCTATTGCTCTTTTTTTTATTAGATGTTATCATCTATTCACACAGTTTATCTGTTGTTTTTTATCAACTAAATATTTTCGGATGAAGATAATAGGAGAGCGATCCACGGATCCACCGAAGAAGTTACGCTTTCAGGTAAAAGGGACTATTATTGGACGAACCTCTGGAGAGACTCAATATGAGCGCCGAAGGAGCAAGCCAATAGCAATTTTATTGGTGAAACTCTCAGGCAAAAGGACAGGGTATGCGTAAGCTTATCTAGAGGCCAAATCACTTGATTTGGCTTTTATTTATAATCCATGACAATTTTGCATTTTTTCTTTTTCTTATTGCTTGTTACAAATGGATTACAACAAAACCCTTCCTTAATATTTAATTTTTTAGACAAAATTTTATAACTAGGAGGAAGTAACATGGAAAAATTAACTGCTTTTCTAAGTCAAATGGATTCTTTTGTATGGGGTCCACCACTACTCATCTTATTAGTTGGTACAGGTATTTATCTTACAATCCGATTAGGACTTCTTCAAGTACTCAAATTACCTTTAGCGCTTAAGTATTTATTCACTAAAGACAACGATGACGCAGGTGAAGGTGATGTATCTAGTTTTGCAGCCCTTTGTACTGCACTAGCCGCAACCATTGGTACGGGTAATATTGTTGGTGTGGCAACTGCAATTAAAGCAGGAGGTCCTGGCGCCCTATTTTGGATGTGGATTGCAGCATTTTTCGGAATGGCAACAAAATACGCTGAAGGATTATTAGCAGTAAAATATAGAGTCGTAGATGAAAATGGCCAGATGTCAGGAGGCCCTATGTATTACTTAGAAAATGGTCTTGGTAATAAGTTTCTCGCAAAAATGTTTGCGCTTTTTGGTATTGGTGTAGCTTTCTTTGGCATTGGTACTTTTCCGCAAGTAAATGCCATTGCAAACGCAGCAAAACTCACACTGAATATACCCATTATTGTTACTTCCATCATTCTTACGATTCTAGTAGCACTTGTAACTTTGGGTGGTATTAAAAGTATTTCTAAAGTTTCTGAATTGATTGTCCCTTTTATGGCTGGATTTTATATTATTGGTTCTGTCATAATTCTTGCATTGAACGTAGCTTTAGTCCCACAAACAATTTCTTTAGTAATAAAAAGTGCATTTACACCAACAGCTGCTTCAGGAGGTTTTTTAGGAGCTACTGTAATGCTAGCTATTCGAAGTGGTATCGCAAGAGGCGTTTTCTCTAATGAATCTGGTTTAGGTAGTGCACCGATTGCCGCTGCCGCTGCAAGAACAAAATCGTGTGTACGTCAAGGTCTTGTATCTATGACAGGTACATTCTTCGATACTATCATTGTATGTACTATGACAGGTCTTGTATTAATCTTAACAGGTGCATGGCAAGGTGATTTAGCAGGAGCTGCTATGACAAATGCAGCATTCGGTAACGCGCTACCAGGATTCGGTCAATGGATTGTTACAATCGGTTTAATATTTTTCGCTTTCACAACCATATTAGGATGGAACTATTATGGGGAAAGATGTACAGAATATATCTTTGGTGTAAAAGGAATTAAGCCTTTTAAATATGCTTATATTTTTCTAGTAGCAATAGGTGCTTTCTTAAAATTAGACTTAATTTGGATTTTAGCTGATATTGTAAATGGTTTAATGGCGATTCCAAACCTTATTGGTCTTATCGGTTTAAGCGGTGTAATTGCATCTGAAACAAAAGCCTATTTTAAACTATTAGCGGATGAAAAAAATGGTGTACATAAAAAACAAGTTGCCTAAGTATAAAAATATTGGCATACTGCAATCGTAGTTGCTCAAATATGTTCGTTATCTATCATTTTAAAAAAACTATAATTGTTTAGTCAGTCAAAAAGCTATATACATTTTTTTACCATGTATATAGCTTTTTTATATTTCTAGATACATTTTCATTCATAAATAAATACATATAATATACATTTAAAATTATAAGATGCTTTCTATCATCTTGACAAAAATTTTCATTGCATTAGAATATAAAGAATTGAATATTATAATTGATAATATAATTTTTTTTGATTATACTTTCTATTCTTTGGGTATAAAAAAAACATTTCAGTACAAAATGAAGGAGATGCTTATGTTTAAAAATAAGATCACATTAGAAAATAAAGCTTTATTCGAAAAATATATCTATAGTTATCCTTACGAAACATCCGGTTTAACTTTTACAAGTCTATTTATGTGGAGAGAACTCAATGAATTTAAATATGAAATCATTCATGACTTTCTATGTATCTCTGGAATCAACCATTTAAATATAGAAGAAAAGGAACCTTTTGTTTTACCCCCTTTGACAGTAGGTATCTATGATTTAGAAAAACTTTCTTTAGCTATCGATGTCATAAAAGATAAATTTAATGAAGCAGGTTATCCTTTTAAAATCAAACTTTTACCCGAGTCTCTGATCAAAACATTTCAAGATGCAAAACCAAATCTATTATTACTTACTCCTGATCGAGACAATTATGACTATGTCTATTTGGCAGATGATTTAATGACATTAAAGGGTCGTAAATACCATGGCAAAAAAAATCACTTGAATTATTTTATGAAAAATACACCCCATGAATTTTTCCCCTTAACCCCCGAGCATATTGAAGGTTGCTTAAATTTAAATACACGCCTTTTGGAGTCAAGAGAATATACCCCTTTCGAGGCGCATCTTATAACGCTTGAACAAAACGCTGTATATGAAGCATTAAAAAACATGGAACGATTAAATTGCATTGGTGGTGCTATTTTCATTGATAATAAAATTGAGGCTTTTACCCTTGGGGCAAAGCTTAGTGAAAATACGATGGTTGTGCATATCGAAAAAGCAAACACAAAATTCAGAGGATTGTATCCAGCAATCAATAAACAATTTTGTCAGGCAGCATGTATAGATGTAGCCTATATAAATCGCGAGGAAGATATGGGTATTCCAAACTTAAGAAAATCAAAACTTTCTTATCATCCTGTAAAAATGATTGAAAAATATGACGTAACCTTAAACAAATATTTATAAAATTTTTTATTTTTACTATGCTACAAGGAGGGAACAGAATGACTATAAGATTATTAAAGAAAGAGGATACCCCTTCTGCTAAAGAATTGTGGGGGTATGCCTTCGAGACAGATGAACCCTTTTATACTTGGTATTTTGATAAAGTTTTTAAACCTGAGAATGCTGTTGGTATTTTTTTCGAAGATAATTTAGCATCCTATTTACAACTAAACCCTTATACCCTTCATTTAAACGGCAATTCTTTTGAAACCTCTTACATAGTAGGTGTCATTACTGCTCCAGAATATCGAAACAAGGGTTGTATGAAAACTTTGTTGTCCAAAGCGATTGAAGAAATGTATCATAGAAATCATTTTATTTCTATATTAATGCCCTTTGATACAACCTTTTATCGTTCCTATGGATGGGAATTGTGCTATAGTCAACAGAAATATGAAACCCCTATAGATGTTGTAGGACATTATAGTAATCATGAAAAAGGTTCCACTTTTTCTAAAGTCAATCTTGCTAAAGACTTTCCATCTTTAAATGATATATATAAAGTTTTCTTGAAAAATCATCAGGGTTATGTTGAAAGGAATAAAGAAAACTGGAATTATATTTTAAAGGATTTAGGATATTATGGCGGGCATACTCGCATCCTGAAAGATGAAAAAAATAATCCTGTTGGCTACATTCTTTATTTTATAAAAGATGGGAAATTTATTGCAAAAGAAATAGCCTACAAAAATCACCTAGCAAAAAAATCAATATTTGGCTTTATGTATAGTCATAAATCTCAAGCAATAACCGCCCAGTGGTCTGCCCCATACAATGACACTACACACCTTTTTTTAAAGGATACCATTCAACCTAAACCAACAAACACTGTAAACATCTATCCTTTCATGTGTGGTCGCATCATCCATTTTAAAAATGCTTTAGAACACTGTATTTTTGCTAAAAAGCTGAATTTTTCTTTTTCCATAAAGATCACCGACCCCTATGCCCTATGGAATAATGACACATTTGAAGTTACCATAAAATCTGGAAAACCTTCTGTACAGGAAGTAGTTCTAAGTGATGTAGATATGGTATGTAATATCAATATTTTTGCGCAACTATTTTTTGGTACTATTGATATTTACGATGCCATAGAAATAGATGGGGTGAAAATACATAATCCCTGTATTTTAGATAGTATATCTAAAATCTTTCATCGTAAAAATAATTATATCAACGAATTTTTTTAAAAACAAGAAAAAACAAATAAAGGACGAGCAGAAGTAAATAGCTATTTATTTCTGCTCGTCCTTGTTAAATTCTATAAAATTGTATTCATATTTTAATCTTTATCTTATAGATTTTCTATTCCCTTTTCTTTTAATTTTTCAAGCATATCCACTGTCATCTTTGCCAAATCATATTCAGCCCTAAAACCCCATTCTTCAATTGCCGCAGTTGGATCAATTGAATTGGGCCAGCTATTCGCAATTCCTTGTCTTATAGGATCTACGTCATAGTTCATTTTAAAATCTTTAATATGTTTTTTAATTTCAGCAGCAATTTCTTCTGGATCAAAACTCATAGCCGTTACATTAAATGCATTTCTATGCTGAAGTCTTGAAGGATCTGCTTCCATTAACTGAATGATTGCATTGATTGCATCTGGCATATACATCATATCCATATATGTTCCTCTATCTATATAAGAAGTATATTTACGACGCTTTAGTGCTTCATAGTAAATATCAACTGCATAGTCCGTTGTACCCCCCCCTGGAGGTGTTGTATATGAAATTAATCCTGGGAATCGAACGCCCCTCGTATCCACACCAAATTTATAAAAATAGTAATCACACAATAACTCTCCTGATACTTTATTTACACCATACATGGTCGTTGGTCTTTGTATTGTATCTTGTGGTGTATGATCTTTTGGTGTTGACGGTCCAAATGCACCGATTGAACTTGGTGTAAAGAACTGACAATTAAGCGCCCTTGCAACCTCTAATGCATTTACAAGACCACCCATATTTAAATTCCAAGCAAGTAATGGCTTTGCCTCTGCTGTTGCTGATAATAATGCAGCCATGTGAATCATCGTATCTGCTTCATATTTTTTTGCTAAAGTATGCATTTTTTCTGCATCTGTTACATCTAATATTTCAAATGGACCTGATTGTACAACAATATGTTCTTCAGGCTTTCTAATATCTGTTGCAATAACATTATCATTTCCATAGTTCGCTCTCATCTTCATGATCAGTTCTGATCCAATTTGCCCTAATGCACCCGTAACAAATATTTTTTTCATATCTATCCCTCCAAATTATAGGAATTATTTTAAAATTTAATTGTATGTTTTATTCAATAATACCCATGTCTTTACCAACTTTTCCATAAGCTGCTAATGCGTTATCTAGCATTTCCTTTGTATGAGCTGCTGATGGCATATTTCTTACTCTTCCTGTTCCTCTTGGTACCGTTGGGAACACGATAGATTTTGCATATACCCCTTCTTGGTTAAGTCTTTTGCTGAATTCTTGGGTTTTCGTTTCATCTCCTATAATGCATGGCGTAATAGGCGTTTCGCTTTCCCCTATATCAAATCCTAAACTTTTTAAACCTTTCTTTAAATAATTTCCATTTTCCCATAGTTTATCATGAAGCACTGTGCTTTCAGTGAGTATATGAATCGCTTCAATACATGCAGCAGCTGCACCAGGTGTTAAAGAAGTTGAAAACAAAAATGGTCTTGCGCGTACTTTTAACCAATCTATTAAATCTTTTCTCCCTGCAACATATCCTCCTACAACACCAATGGCCTTTGAAAGTGTTCCTATTTGGAAATCAATCTTATCCGATAATCCAAAATGTTTTACTGTTCCAGCCCCTTTTCCTAACACGCCTGAACCATGGGCATCATCAACATATGTTATTAAATCAAAATTTTCTGCAATTTCAACAATTTCAGGAAGCTTTGCAACATCTCCATCCATTGAAAATACTCCATCTGTAATAACCATTATTTTATTATACCGTCCTGATTCCTTTGCTTCTTTTGCTGTCCTCTTTAAATCATCCATATCAGAATGCTTATATGGAATAATTTTTGCCCTTGATAGTCTGCATCCGTCAATAATGGATGCATGATTTAATTCATCTGAAAGAATTGCATCATTTTTATCCATTACTGCTGCAATTGCTCCCATATTACAATTAAATCCTGATTGAAAAACAATGGCTGATTCAGTATGTTTAAAGGCTGCAAGTTTTTCTTCAAGCTCCACATGAATATCTAGCGTTCCATTGATCGTTCTAACCGCACCCGCACCAACACCATATTTTCTAGTAGCTTCAATACAAGTATTGATCAGTTTGTCGTTTGTAGCTAATCCTAAATAATTATTCGATGATAAATTAACAAGCTCTTTTCCTGCAATTTTTATAATTGGACCATTCGCTCCTTGTAGTGGATCTATCACGTTGTATAATCCTCTACTTTTTAAATCTCCTAAATTCTCTTCCAAAAAGTTTTCTAATTTTTTGCTTCCCATCCTACATACCTCCTTATTATTTTAGTACTCATTTCACGGACATTTGTTCGTCTATATAAAATAAATTCTTTTCTTGTCGAAATTTTCATTTCCTAAATACTCTTTTAAATTTCAACATCATAAAGATTTTTTTAAAAAGATTAATATGCAATTTACACAAAAAATTTTTCCGTGAACGACCGCACTCTACGGACAGTATAACATGACATTTATTTTATATCAATCATTTTTATTATTTTTTGAAAATTTAAAAAATATTTTTTTAACCGCGCTTCCTTGACACATTTTAAAAATCATGTTACCATTTATCCATAAAATTAAATAGCATCTTCGGGGCAGGGTGAAATTCCCTACCGGCGGTATAGCCCGCGAGCCACAATAGTGGTTGATTTGGTGTAATTCCAAAGCCGACAGTAAAGTCTGGATGGTAGAAGATCATGGAAATATGGATAAAATATGAAATTATAATTCATTACTTCTTAATTATAATGTGCTTATTTTTACATATTTAAACATATAAAAGCCAATCCCTGAAAATACTATTTTTAGGGATTTATTTTTATATAAAAACGGAGATGAAAAAATGGACACTATCTATATGAAAAAAGCATTAGAACTTGCAAAACTAGGCATTGGATATACAAGTCCTAATCCCTTAGTAGGTGCAGTCATCGTGAAAAATAATCGCATCATTGGCGAAGGATATCATGCGTATTATGGCAGTTCTCATGCAGAAATCAATGCTTTTGATCATGCTAAAGAAGATGTATCTAATGCTACCATGTACGTAACATTAGAGCCATGCTCTCATTATGGTAAAACACCTCCATGTGCCCACGCGATTGTGAAAAAAAATATTAAAAAAGTTGTTATTGCTACAACGGATCCAAATCCTTTGGTTTCTGGGAAAGGCATACAGATTCTACAAGATCACGGGATAGAAGTCATTACAGGTGTATTAGAAGAAGAATCAAAAAAAATGAATGAGATTTTTATAAAATATATTACAACAAAGCGTCCATTTTTTATACTAAAAACAGCTATGACATTAGATGGCAAAATCGCTTCCTATACAGGAAATTCAAGGTGGATTAGTAATGAAAGCTCCAGAAAATTTGTGCATCAATTGAGGCATCTTGTATCTGGCATTATGGTTGGTATCGGTACAGTTCTTAAGGATGATCCTTTGCTCACTACTCGATTGGATACGAAAAAAAGCTTAAATCCAACAAGAATTATTGTAGATACGCATGGACGAACCCCTCTAGATTCAAAAATAATGCAAACCAGTAAAGATGTAAAAACGATTATTGCTACGACAAATCTTTCAGATCATAAAAAATTAAAAGCTATGGAAAATATGGGGGCAACTATAATTATCACCCCTATTAAGGAAGGTAAAGTTGATTTACCTTATCTCTTAGATATTTTAGGTGAAAGAAAAATCGATAGTATTTTGTTAGAAGGTGGTAGCACCCTAAACTATTCAGCTTTAAATGAAAAAGTCGTAGACAAAATCATTTCTTTTATTGCGCCTAAAATAATCGGTGGCAGCACGGCAAAAACGCCTATAGGTGGAGAAGGTATCCCATGTATGAAAGATGCCATTCTTTTAAAAAATCTACAGGTATCTTCCTTTGAAGATGACCTTATGATAGAAGCCTATGTGAGAAAGGGGACTTAGTATGTTTACTGGTCTTATAGAAGAAATAGGTATCGTACAATCAATCTTAAAAGGTAGCAAATCAGCAAAAATTGTTATAAAAGCACAAAAAGTTTTAGAGGATGTAAAGTTAGGCGATAGTATTGCTGCAAATGGGGTCTGCCTTACAGTCACAGGTTTTTCGAATTCTACCTTCTCAGTGGATGTGATGGCTGAAACCATTCGTGACACAAATTTAAAAACCTTAACCCCTGGCGCTAAAGTAAACTTAGAGAGAGCTTTAAGCCTAGGAGATCGTCTTGGAGGCCATTTGGTAAGCGGTCATGTAGATGGCGTGGGAATCATCAAAGATTTTAAAAGAGAAGATAATGCGATTTGGGTATCTATCGCACCTTCTTCTCCTATTTTAAAATACATCATGCATAAAGGCTCCGTTGCCATTGATGGTATCAGTCTAACCGTTGCCTATGTAGATGATGTACTCTTTAAGGTCTCTATTATTCCGCACACGAAAGATTTAACCACACTCTTAAGTAAAGAGATTGGCAATATCGTAAATCTTGAATGCGATA
The DNA here is from genome assembly GCF_004345705.1 of Marinisporobacter balticus. GTDB lineage: Bacteria > Bacillota > Clostridia > Peptostreptococcales > Thermotaleaceae > Marinisporobacter > Marinisporobacter balticus. The sequence goes on along the minus strand of NZ_SLWV01000004.1, from coordinate 78,266 downwards.
TGATCGGAAAATATATTGAAAGATTTTTATCTTTTAAAGAACCTACAGCCACCAAAACTAATATGGACATAAATTTTTTAAGTGAACATGGTTTTATTTAGAGATAACAAAAAATTAATCTAATGAGGTGATCTATAAATGCATAAATTTAACACAATCGAAGAAGCCATAGAAGACATCAAAAATGGAAAAATCATCGTCGTTGTAGATGATGAAGATCGAGAAAATGAAGGAGACTTGCTAATGGCTGCCGAGTGCGTAACACCTGAAGCAATCAATTTCATGGCAAAGTACGGACGTGGTCTAATCTGTATGCCGATTATAGGCGAAAGATTAAAAGAACTTGATATGCCACAAATGGTTACAAATAATACAGATAACCATGAAACAGCTTTTACGGTATCTATAGATGCATCGGAAACAACTACTGGAATCTCTGCTCATGAAAGATCTTTCACCATAAAAAAAATATTAGATAAAGCTTCACGCCCTAGCGATTTTAGAAGACCTGGTCATATATTTCCATTAGCAGCAAAAGAAGGTGGTGTTTTAAAAAGATCAGGACATACCGAAGCTTCAGTGGATTTGGCAAGATTTGCAGGTTTTTATCCTGCTGGTGTCATCTGTGAGATTATGAATGAAGATGGCACGATGGCAAGAGTTTCTGAATTGATGCCATATGTGAAAAAACATAATTTAAAAATTATTACCATTGCTGATTTGATAACATATAGAAGAAAAAATGAATTACTCGTAAAGCAGATAACTAGTGCAAGTATGCCTACAAAATATGGCGATTTTAAAATTATTGGTTATGAAAACAAATTAAACGGTGAACATCATGTTGCTTTAGTAAAGGGAGATGTTACAGATGGTGAACCTGTTTTGATTCGTGTCCATTCAGAATGTTTAACAGGCGATGCTTTCGGGTCCATCCGTTGTGATTGTGGCCAGCAATATGCAGATGCAATGAAACGTATTGAAAAAGAAGGTAGAGGCGTCCTTCTATATATGCGTCAAGAGGGTAGAGGCATCGGTCTTATGAATAAACTAAAAGCTTACGCGCTTCAAGATCAAGGAATGGATACAGTAGAGGCCAACTTAGCTTTAGGTTTTCCTGAAGATCTAAGAGATTATGGCATAGGTGCGCAGATTCTTTCTGACTTAGGTATTAAAAAAATAAAACTAATGACCAATAATCCAAAAAAAATTTTTGGTCTTTCAGGTTATGGTCTAGAAATTGTAGAAAGGGTTCCTATTCAAATGAATCACAATGAAAAAAATATGTTTTATTTAAAAACAAAAAAACAAAAAATGGGACATATGCTAAAATTCGAGGAGGAATAAATATGAAAATCTATGAAGGTAAATTAATTGCTGAAAGTTTAAAATTTGGTATTGTTGTAGGAAGATTTAATGAATTTATTGGCGGAAAGCTATTATCTGGCGCAATAGATGGGCTAAAGCGTCACGGCGTGGATGAAGAAAACATCGAAATCACTTGGGTTCCAGGTGCTTTTGAAATTCCTTTAGTAGCAAAAAAATTAGCTAAATCTAAAAAATATGATGGGGTTATTTGCCTAGGTGCTGTGATCAGAGGCGCTACACCACACTTTGATTATGTATCTGGTGAAGTTACAAAAGGTATCGCCAGTGTATCCTTAGAAACAGAGATTCCTGTCATATTTGGTGTACTTACAACAGATACCATCGAACAAGCCATTGAACGTGCTGGTACAAAGGCTGGAAATAAAGGCTACGATGCAGCTGTAACAGCTATTGAAATGGCAAATTTATTAAAACAAATTTAATTGCAAAAACAATTGGAATAATAATCAAGATTAGAAAATTTATTTTGAAATCATTTTTTAGAAAAGACGGGTATTTCCCCGTCTTTTATTTGATTATTCGATCGATGGTCTTTAAAAATTCATCAATAACTTGCTCATCATCAGATTTAATTCTATCTATAATGCAGGTATGCATGTGACTTTCTAACAATAGTCTACTCACACCCTTCATAGCAGATTGGACTGCAGCAATCTGTATTAAAACATCATCACAATAAACCCCTTTTTGAATCATTCCTTTAATCCCTCTTACTTGTCCTTCAATTCTATTAAGTCTTTTAATCAATGCATTGTTTACTTTCTCCGGGCGGTCCACATGCCTTTTATCTGTCATTTCTCCAGAACAGCATAGCTCTTGTTCATCCATATAATCCCCTCCACTATAAAAAAAGCCTTAGACAGGGTTTATCTCTATCTAAGACTTTTTTGTTTTAGATTTCTTCCATTTCTACTACCTCATATCCTGCTTCCTCAACAGCTTCTTTCAATACCTTATGATCTCCATCTTGACTTAATTCTATCACAGCATTTTTCCGTTGTAAATCTACTTCTACAGTCTTCACACCAGTAATTTCCTCTAGTGCATTTTTTACATGGTTTACACAATGGTTACAACTCATCCCTTCAATTTTCATTATTATTTTCATTGTTTTATTTCCTCCTTATTATGTGTTAATTTTCTCTAATATTCAGTTTAAATGTTCACCCTTCACTAAATCTATTTTAACTTTTATAGGGTTTAAACTTCTTTAATCTTAAGGCATTCGTAACAACAGATACGGAGCTTAAAGACATAGCTGCGCCCGCAAACATTGGATTTAATTTTGGACCTCCTAGTGCATAAAATACACCCGCGGCAAGTGGAATCCCCAAGGAATTGTAAAAAAATGCCCAAAATAGATTTTGCTTTATATTTTTGATAGTACGCTTACTTAGTTTGATTGCAGTAGGTACATCCATCAAATCACTTTTCATGAGCACAATATCTGCTGATTCTATCGCTACATCGGTTCCTGATCCTATGGCAATACCAATATCTGCCCTAGCTAGTGCTGGTGCATCATTTATACCATCGCCTACCATCGCCACTACTTTTCCTTCTTTTTGTATCTTTTCCACTTCATTTGCTTTATCCTGTGGAAGCACTTCCGCAAGAACACGATCTATTCCTACTTGCTTTGCAATGGCTCTTGCTGTTAGTTTATTATCTCCTGTAATCATTATGGCTTCTATACCCATATCATGAATCTTTCTTATAGCTTCTTTACTATTTTCCTTCATAACATCCGCTACCCCTATAATACCTGCAATTTTTCCATTGATCGCTATATACATAGGGGTTTTCCCTTCTGTTGCCAATTGATTTGATGTTTCTTCTAGTGTTAACAAATCTATATTTTTATCTTGCATCAGTTTTCTATTTCCTAATAATACAGTTTTCTCTTCAAGGATGACTTCAATACCCGATCCTACAATGGCTTCAAACTTATCTATTTTTATCATCTGAAGGTTTTCTTTTTCAGAAGCTTTTACAATTGCTTCTGCTAAAGGATGCTCTGAACCTTTTTCTGCTGAAGCAGCAATTTGAAGAAGTTTCATCTCATCGATCGTATCCATCGTTATAATATCCGTTACTTCTGGTCTTCCTTCAGTGATTGTGCCTGTTTTATCAAACACGACTGTCTGAATCTTATGTGCGCGTTCTAACGCTTCTCCACCTTTGATTAAAACCCCGTATTCTGCACCTTTTCCTGTGCCTACCATAATTGCTGTGGGTGTTGCCAAACCTAATGCACACGGGCAAGCAATTACCATCACTGCAATAAAAATTGTTAATGAAAAAACCCCACTTTCACCACTTATATACCAAGTCATAGATGATAATGTAGCAATGATAAATACGATTGGCACAAAATAGGCTGAAACAATATCTGCCATTTTTGCAATGGGCGCCTTTGATCCCTGGGCTTCTTCTACCAATTTTATAATCTGAGCAAGTGCAGTATCTTTCCCTACTTTCGTTGCTCTAAATTTAATAAATCCTTGTTTATTAATGCTTCCTGCCACGACTTGATCTCCTACTCCTTTCTCTACTGGAATGCTTTCTCCCGTTAACATAGATTCATCAATAAAGGTGGTTCCTTCTATCACTTTGCCATCTACAGGAATTTTACTTCCTGGTTTTATAATAATTACATCTTCTACTTCTACTTCTTCTATAGGAATTTCTATTTCTTTTTCTTCTTGTAAAACAATTGCTGTTTTTGATCCTAATTCCATCAGCTTCTTTATAGCTTCTGATGTTTTTCCTTTACTTACAGCTTCTAAATATTTCCCTAGCAATATTAATGTAATAATTACACCTGCAGATTCAAAATATAAATCATGTGCATACATTACATCTCCAATAGCAATTCGATAGGTTGCATAAAATCCATACAAAACAGCTGCTCCTGTACCCATTGCTACGAGAGAATCCATATTAGGACTTCTTCGGAAGATTGCAAGGAATCCTTTCGTATAAAAATTATTTCCTGCAAATAATACAGGCAGTACAAAAACGATTTGAATCATTGCAAAATTGAGGGGATTTTCTAAATGATCTATAATCTTTGGTAATGCAAGTCCAATCATAGGTCCCATAGCAATATATAAAAGCGGTATTGCAAATATTGCTGATAAAATGACTTTTCTCTTAAATTGATTCATTTCTTTTTCTTTTTTTTCTCGATCATAATCCTTTTCATTATTTTTCTCAATTTCAAGAGGAACATATCCTGCTTTTTTAATTGCTCCTTTAATTTCTGAAATTCTTACCCTGTGTGTATCATAAACTACTGTAGCTTTATTTGTAGCTATATTTACGTTTACAGATACGATTCCTTCTAATTTGTTGATCGCACGATCAACTGCTCTAGCGCAAGCTGCGCAGGTCATCCCTTCTATAGGAATAGTTATCTCATTATTATCCTCCTCAACCACTTCATATCCTGCCTTTTTCACAGCAGCTCTTATATCTTCTCGTTTTGTTTTTGTATCATCATATGTTAAGGACATTTTCTCTGTAGCAAAATTCACATGAACTTCTGCAACACCCGCTAATTTCTTTACAACTCTTTCCGATGCTTTTGCACAAGCTGCACAACTCATTCCATTTATTTTAAGTATCTCTGATTTCATTCTATCTCTCCTCTCAGAATACCCCCTAGGGGTATATATTGTTTATAGAATATATCTTTATCTCTTCGTTGTCAAGTATACTTATTCATATATTTCCCTATATTGTACCGTTAAAACCATTTATTTTTTCTTTTATATCATATATAATACTAAAACTTAGTATTTTTAAAAGAAATACTTTAAAAGAGATTTATTAAAAAAACAAGCTATGATTCAATTTGAATCATAGCTTGTTTCTTATTTATCTGCTACCTCAATTTCCACAACCTGATTATCTAATACTTTTATTTCCACTTTATGCCCAATTTCATCAAATAGCGCTATGAAACCTTCTTGACCCTCATCTATTTGAACTTCTACATCTTCATCTACTACAAACGTCTTTGTTTCATTATCTACTTCAATCGTTATTTTATTTTGTAATCCCGATTCTATTTTCATTAATCTTCCTTCATATGTATGTTCTGTTGTTTGTACTAACACTTTCACTTTTTTATCGTCTTCAACAAATACTTCCACCATCATACCTTTCTCTAAATCCTTTAATTCTACTTTATTACCATCTATTTCTATAATTGTATCCTTATTGAGTTTAAATACTTTTGCTGTTGCCTCATTTTTCACGATGATTTCTTCATTGTCTCTATCAATCACATATATTTTTCCTTCAAAAGTTGTATCTTCTATTAAAACTTCTGGATTCCATCTTATTATTTTCACTTGATTATTTTCTAATTTCAACTTTATGGTTTCATTTTCTTTTAAATCCTCTAATTCCTTTAAACGTCCCTGAATATATACTTTTACATCATCCGCTAGCATATACGCATTGGTCGCATCATTTACTTTCAAAACAATTTCATCTTCGTTCTTAATGTCTAATAATTTTCCTGTAACAAATTGCCCTTTATTTTCATTTGTTACATCAATTTCCACTATTCCTTTTAGCTCATCTGTTTCAACACTTATTTCATCTCCAACTTGAATATCTTCTAAATCACCACTTGCACCATTAATTTTAATTTCTGTATCATTTACTATTTCTAATGTAATACGCATTGTATTCATTTGAACTTTTAATATGTTTTTTCCTACTTCTTTTACAGTTCCCTTTAATAGGTTTCTTTCAATCGTATGCGCTTCTTCATATTCGTTTATATCGCCAATTCCTTTATCCCATCCAGGGGGAAGCTGCTCTTTTTTTACTAATCCTGGAGGTAATCCTCCTTTTTTTGCCAAACCAGGTGGTGTAAACGCTTTTGCGCCATAGGCATAACTTGATATGACTGACATAGATAATAACAATGTAAATACTAAAATAGAACGCATTATTTTTTTCATTTTGCTCTCCTCCATATTCATTATTCTAATATAGGTTACGTAATCTATTTCCTTTTTAGGTACCTTCACTTATATTTTTATTTGTTTTATAGTCTTTTTTTTTATGTGTCACTATCCTCCCTATGCGCATATGCTATAACTAGGAGAATTACTTACTCTAAAATTTATTTCAAGGGGGAAATATAATGCCTATGCATGAAGATTACATGAAAGATTATGGTATGGACTGTGGCGAATATCCAATGTATCCACAAATGCCTGGTATGGGTGGCATGCCTACACCTTATCCAATGATGGGTATGCCTGGTATGCCTGGTATGCCTGGTATGCCTGGTATGGGTGGTATGCCTATGTGTCCTCAAATGCCTATGATGTGTGAAGAAGATCCGAAAGAGTTATGTTACATGGAACATATGCATCAATATATGGCTGCTATGTGTCAAGCAGAAGCTTGCAGAATGCGCGCTATGCAGTGTATGTGTAAGTAATAAATTTAAAAAAGGTTTCTCAATAAATCAAGAAACCTTTTTTTTATTAAAATAAGTCTCTTATTCTATCAATAAAATCTCTTACAGGTTTTCCGCTAGTTATATCTCTCGTGTAACCTCTTAATTTTTCTACACGATCTCTTTCTGTTGTAATGGATACTGTTTTTATGTTTGGCATTCTATCCTTAATCATATTTGCAACATTTGTTTGCATTGCTTTCGTATTCATATTTTTTGCTGCATCTGTTTCGATTCCTACATAAGCAGTAGTATTATCTACAACAACAACTGCATCTTTTACGCCTGATATTTTTTCAATTTCTCTCTCTAATACGAGATTATTTCCCAAATTATTTGGAGTATTATCATAAGTCAAATTCTGATCTTCATATCCGTCTGGAACGTTTTGATTATTATAGAGATCTTCTCTTGTTCCATTTAACCCATAATTATTACCTTCTCTTTGCGTAATTTGTTTATCATACATATCAATGTTTGTATCATTTGGATTATAATCATTTTGTCTTGGAACAGGTTTTTGTGCAGGTGCACATCCTATGGCTAAAAAAGATGCAAAGATTAAAAAAGTAACAACAATAGAAATTTGTTTTATTTTCTTTTTCAAAATAATTCTCCTTTCTTTATTTAGTTTACATTATTATTCTCTGTCATTTTTCTTAAATATATTGATTGAAACTTTAGCTAACATTTGTATTATTTCTCATTTTACAATCCCTATATTTCATAGCCACAAAGTGAAAAAGCAAGGGAATTCCCTTGCTTTTTATCTCTGATGATTGTGTTGTACCATGTCTACCGTTCCAAGTAAAATATGTGCCAATCCGAAACCTACAATTCCTGCAGCAATCATCGGTGCCACATCCTTTCTTTTCATGATTGCTCCTGTAACTGTAACAGCCGATCCTAAAGCTGCAGGTATTAATCCTTCACGAATCTCCATGAAAATCCCTCCTTCATTTTTTGGAACCCACTATTAGGTTGCTACCTTTTTTATCTTTATATCCGTTCCAAAAGATCTCAAATGTGGCAAAATAAAATTAAAAAAAGCTAGTATTCAAATTGACTTTTTCCTATTTTTGAGGTATTTTCTGTAACTTCATTTTTAGTGTTTTTTCTTCTTCATTTCTTAAAATTTTAATAGTTAAATCATCTTCTGGTCTATATTTATATAACGCTCTTATCAATTGTGTCATACTTGTGATTTCCTTATTATCTACACCAATAATAATATCCCCTGTTCTTAAATTGGCTTTTGCAGCTGGAGAATTTTTTGACACTTCTGCTACATATATCCCTTTATCAGCAGATAAATCAATCCCTGTATATCTTTCAAACACATTCACATCCATACCCTTAATCCCCATATAGACTTTTCTAAACTCTCCTTTTTCAATAAACTGATCTACAATAGGTTTTGCTATATTAATAGGTATTGCAAATCCTAATCCTTCTCCTGATTGAATTTTTGCTGTATTAATACCAATCACTTCGCCTTTTGCATTTAAAAGTGGCCCCCCACTGTTGCCTGGATTAATAGAAGCATCTGTTTGAATTAAATCTTCAATAGTCTCATTTTGATTAACTGCTACACTTCTTTCAAGTCCACTAACAATCCCTGATGTAACCGTTTTTTGGAACTCCATTCCTAAAGGATTTCCTATTGCAATGGCAACTTCCCCTACTTCTAAATTATCAGAGTTGCCTAAATCTGCTGGTATTACATTTACGCCGTCCACTTGAATAATTGCTAAATCTAGGGCTGGGTCATTCCAAAGTATTTTTGCATCTTTTTTCGTTCCATCATCAAACAGTACATTTAACTCTTCCACGTCTCCGTTATTTACCACATGTGCATTTGTCAGTATATATCCTCTCTTATCTACTATAACCCCTGTTCCTAATCCCTTAGACGTTTGCTTTCCAAAGAAAAAATCTGTCTGGATACTTTTAGTCGTAATACCTACAACAGACGGCATTGCTTTTTTAGCCACAGCAGATACTAAAAATTCTGTGTTTTGTGGTTTTACATTAATGATTTGTTTGATGTCTTGACCAAAATAATTCTTTGGATAAGGGATCAGTTTTCCAAAAACATAAACAGGCATGGCATAGCTTGATATGACACCACCCATCAAAGCGGAAATTAAAATAATAACAATAAGCGTTATATTTTTCATTCTTCTTTTTGGCTTTTTTTGTTGATTATTTTCTACATAATCACTACGTGGTATATCAATAATTGCTCTTTGTTCTGCTTCACTGATTTTCCTTTGTTCTTGTTGACTATATGGATCCTTTTCGTATTCCATAAAAATGGTCACCTCTTTCCTATTTAATAACTTTATTTTAAAAAAAGGTTATGAACAAAATATGAACAAATCATGAACAAAAAATTTATTTTATAAATAGTTAGCTTGGTTGGATAGGTGTTTTAAGCTTTCTCTTTGCAGAATCAATCGGTAATGAAAAAATAAAAGTTGTTCCTTTTCCTTTTTCACTTACTACTTTTATTTCTTCTTTATGCCGATCTATGATTTTTTTAACAATATAAAGACCTAAGCCTGTTCCCATCTTATTACGATCTCTAGATTTATCTACTTTATAAAATCGATCCCATATTTTATTTTGTTCTTCTTTATCTATCCCTATCCCATTGTCTTGAATTTCTACCCATATCTTGTCCTGTGCATATTCACTTTTTATTTGTAGTCTGCCACTCTCCTTCATAAACTTCATGGCATTTTCTAAAAGATTTATAAGTACCTGTTCGTAAGCGTCTTTATCTGCCCAAACGAATGTCCTATTTTCTGAGAGTTTAATATCTATTTGGATATTTTTTTTATCTATGTCTTCCTCATATTTCATTAGCGTCCTAACAATTAGCTCATTCATATCAAATGCTTGTGGATATATAGGGTATTGATCAGACTCCATTTTTTGTATATCCAATAGATTAGCAATTAATTTGGTCAGTCGTTTTGTTTCTCCTAGCATAATATTTAGATATTTGTCATTATCTTCTTCCTCTACCGTTCCATCTACCATTCCCTGTACAAATCCTTGAATCAAGGTCAACGGTGATCTAAGTTCATGGGCAACAGCTGATATAAAACTTCTTCTATTTTCTTCGATTTTTTCTAGTCTATCTGCCATATCATTAAAGGTTCTTGTTACTTTTCCTACCTCATCTTCTATATGTGTAGAAAATTGTACGCGCTGACTAAAGTCCCCTTGTGCTAATTTTCCTGCAACTTGACCCATTTCGCTAATGGGGGAAGATACCTTTTTCGAGACAATATACAATATAATGAAAGAGATAAAAAATGAAATACTCATCGCTGTCCATATAATTTTATGCACTTCTTTGATCGCCTTTGTAATACCATATAAAGGTGAATGCATAATAATCGCATTATCTACCTGTCCATTTATAAATATAGGCATCCCCACTGTTACCATAGGTGTTTTTCCTATTTCTTCGTAAATCCCCTTTTTGACAATAATGTTTCCTTCTAATACTTCTAACATATCCTTTGTTGTAATTTGTTTTCCAATCCATTTTTTCTCATCACTAGAAACCCCATAGATGATTCCGCTCTTATCTATTACCCATATTCTTGTATCCAAAAACCTTTCTACTGCCTGTAATTCTAAATTTAATCGTTCTCGACTAATATCTCTATTTAAGTAACCGATCACCAACTGGTTGATTTTCTCTCCTTCTTCAAGTAATACGCTCTCATGCCTACTAAAAAAATAATTCTCAAATAATTGGGAAAATAACAATCCCAAGATAAGAAAAGATACAAAAATAATTACAAAATAAATACTTAGTAGCTTTTTAAATACCGTGTTGAACATCTTTTTTCACCTCAAATTTATATCCCACACCCCAGACCGTCTTAATTGCGTATTGATCCTTTAAGGCTTCTAACTTTTCTCTCAACCTTTTTATATGCACATCTATCGTGCGGGTATCTCCGTCAAAATCAAATCCCCAAATATTTTCTATTAATTGATCTCTACTAAAAACTCTATTTTGATTCTTTGCTAGAAAATATAAAAGTTCCATTTCCTTCGGTGGAAGTGTATAGGTCTTATCTTGTATTTTCACAATATACAAATCCATATCTATAAGTAGATTTGGCATAATCATACTCCTTGTAGGTAAAGATTTTCCAGATGTTCTTCTTAATACTGCTTCTACCCTTGCCACAAGCTCTCTTGGCTCAAAAGGCTTTACAACATAATCATCTGCACCCAGCTTCAGTCCTAAAACCTTATCAAAGATATCGCCTTTTGCACTAATCATAATAATCGGTACATTGCTTATTTTTTTTAGTTCTCTGCAAACATCCCATCCATCCATTTTAGGAAGCATAATATCTAAAATTACAAGATCCGGTGTTTCTTCCTTGAAAGCTTCTATTGCACGAATGCCATCGTAAACACATATTACATGGTATCCTTCTTTTTTTATATAAAGTCCAATGAGTTCACAAATATTCACATCATCATCTACCACAAGGATTTTTCGATCCATCGTTTTCCCCTCCTCGTCCACTCATTTTCATTATAATATATATTTCGAAGTTCTTTATTTTTAAATTTTTTATCCCTTTTGAATCTATTCTTATTTGCATTGTATCAAATTATATTTATTTTTAAACCTAAAAAAGCGCAAAGTTTCTATCCTATCTAGAAACTTTTTTTATTTACGCTTATTCCAAAGCTTATTTTCATATGTTACACTTATAGTACAGCAATTAGTTTGTCTTTTGTCAAATCATTATTAATTTCATAGATACTTAAAAATTGATTTAAGGAGCTGATTTTATGCGTGAAAATTTTAAATTCAATCAAAACAGTAAATGTGAGTATTTCCCCTGTCATAAAGTAGCGGATCAAGAAAATTTTAATTGCTTATTTTGTTTCTGTCCATTATACATGTTAAAAGACAAGTGTGGTGGAAACTTCACTTATAACAATGGTGTAAAAGATTGCAGTGGTTGTACCATTCCTCACGGTAAAGGGGCTTATGACTATGTCATGTCCAAAATGAATGAAGTGATTCGCATAGGGAGTGAAAGAGAATAAGAAAAACAGGTAGATCCTTGTTATCTACCTGTTATCCATCTTTTTCATTGATCATATACGCATCTAATATTTCCATGATTTCATCCATACATTCATCTGCACTTTCCGAATCTAGTCTTAGTGACCATTCGTCATAATTGCAAGCAAGAATAATTGTAGCATTTGTTGTTTCTTTTAAATTTTGCGTATTTACAATAATAATTTTTTTATGTTTGGGGCTTGTATAAAATTTCTCAAAAACAGCATTTCCAAATCCCCGTTCTCCTTCTATTTCATGATATTCATAATGTATCAAATCTCCATCCATTTCCCCTATTAGAAGTTCTAACACTTCTTTAGCCCTTATAGATAAAGATATGATTCTAATACACATATTTAAACCTCCTTGACCTCTTTATTTTATCTATATTCAATAAATCAAAAAAATATCTATGAAATTTTAATCGTTTGGTATAATAATTGAGAAGGAGATTCACTTCTATAGCGTAAAGGGATTGATCTATTACATTAAAGACCCTCTAAAAATTTTGAGAGGGTATTTTTCATTACATTCGCGCTTTATAAAGTACTTCTGCTTCCTTTTCAATATAATCATTTCTTTTTTGTATCGTTTTATTAAAATATTGCTTCATCTTATCATCTTCTATTTCAATGATTTCTCTCATATTATCAAAGTTTCCCATCAACGCAAGACCCATTTCTAAATAAGCTTTTGCCATATCTAATTGACACCAATTGTATAGCATGTCATCATCTTCCTCATATTCATTGATAATTTTTTGATAAATATCTATCGATTGAAGATAATCTTTCATTCCTGCATATCCTACAACATCACCTAAATGCTTTAATGCCCAAAAATATATTTTTTTATTATCCTCAGCCTTTTCCATAATTCCTTTATAATGTTCTATGGCTTCAGAGATCATTCGATCACTTACCAATTGTTCCCCTTGTTTAAAAAGTTCATCCCAGTTCATGTTTATTCCTCCTCAAATCTATTTACATAATCTATTCTATTTATCATGCCAAAGTCCTTCTATTTCATTTTTGTCTTTTCCAGTTATTTCATGTCGTATTTTGTCGTATATAGTCTTGTAGTCCTATTGTTAGATACTATACCAACTTATATAATTGAACCAAGAATCAGGTGCAACAAAATCTCGATAATGGCAAAACTGGTGAAAACTAGTGACGCAAAGCTATAGGGGCTAATGTGTAACACTTACACAATGCCAGCCAGTTACCGAAGGACGATAGGCACTTTTTATTTGTAGCCCTATATCCCTGTCTTTCCTTTCGGTAAAGGCAGGGTTAATTTATATTATAGGGGGTGAACTTTCATTGAAGTTAATCAATCTGGATACTGGTAAAACTTTAGCAAAAAAAGTCCATATAGCCAACACTTTTTATAAAAGGCTAAAAGGTCTTATGTTTACAAAAAATTTACCTTCAGATTGTGGGCTTTACATACAACCCTGCCATGGTATTCACACCTTTTTCATGAATTACAATATTGATGTGTTACATCTAGATTCTGATAATCAAATTGTAGCAATGGAAGAAAATCTAGCGACTGGCCAAATAGGAAATGTCCATCCTCATACAGTAGCCGTTGTAGAACTTCCAGCTGGAAAAATTCGTACAACCCAAACAAAGGTTGGACATCAAATTCAATTTGAATAAAAGAATCTACAAAAAATTAAAAGGAGTGATACACATGTTAAAAAAATTAAAAGGTTTAATCGTTGAAGAACAAGGTCAAGGTATGACAGAATATGGTCTTATATTAGGCGCAATCGCCGTAGCAGTTATTGCAATTATCGCTTTATTTGGTCCTAGAATAACCGCAATGTTTACAGATACATTAGATTCAATTGATCCTCCTGCTGGTTCATAATAAAGTCAAGGGTATAGGATTCTAAAAAGAGGCCCTACATTTAATGTGTAGGGCCTTTTTAAATATAATCCCAGGAGGGGAGTGCTATGTGGTTCAATCTGATCTTAATCATTGTTTTAATCATTTGTGTTCTTACAGATATAAAGGAAAGAAGAATTTATAACAAAGTCATATTTCCTAGTCTTTTACTCGCTTTTTTATCCCATCTAAACTTAGGGGGATGGCAAAACTTATATACCTCTCTCATTGGTTTTGGGGTTGGTTTTGGTTTGCTTTTCATTCCTTATTTCTTAGGAGGAATAGGCGCAGGAGATGTAAAATTATTGGCTTTGATTGGTGCATTAAAAGGTCCTTCTTTTGTATTTTATACAAGTTTATATATGGCAATTGCAGGAGGTATCATTGCATTTATTCTCCTTTTTCTTCAAAAAAGACTCCATATCACCCTCCAAGGATTATTTTTTTATCTGTACAGCTTAAAGCACGGTATAAAAGTTCCTTCGTTTATAGACAATCATGATCTTTCTAATACCTATCCTTATGGCATCGCAATCGCAATAGGTGCTTTTGTAAGTTTGGTATTTGAAAGGGGGCTTTAACAAATGCTTAAAAACGAGCGTGGGCAATCTCTTGTGGAATTTGCATTAATTTTACCTATGCTACTCCTTTTAATCTGTGCCACCTTTGATTTTGGCAGGGTCATCTATACGTATATGCATCTCAATCTACTTACCCAAGAAGCCGTAAGATTAGGCAGTTTCGGGGAAACAGATGAAAACATTTCTGAGTTTACACGAAACAATTTACATGTTGGCGATGCTGATTTACTCCAAGTAGAAATCTCGCCCAGTCAATCCATGAGAAAATCAGGAGATTATGTGACCGTTACTTTAGAATACCCTGTTACATATGTTACCCCCTTTATTTCACTCATATTTCCATCTCCCTACGGAGTTATTACAGATTCTACCATTCGTATAGAATAAGGAGTGGTTAAATGATGCATAAAATAAAAAATTTCATGGATAATCAAAGTGGAAGTACGCTTATCCTTTTCTCTTTTCTATTGGTTGGATTACTTGGAATGATTGGACTCGTTATGGATGGAGGCACCTTATTTGTATCAAAAACCCATTTACAAAAAACAGCAAACGCAGCTGTCTTATCTGGCGGACAAGCGCTTTTTAGTGAAGAACAGACCGTCAATGATATTGTAACTAAAATTCTAAATGCACATAATGAAAATACAAGTCTCAATGCCCTAACCATTGAAATGGGTAATAAGATCACAGTAAATTTAAGGAAAGAAGTTCCTTTATCCTTTCTTCCACTGTTTGGTTTTAGTAAAGTACCTGTAGAGGCTACCGCAACATCTTTAGTAGTTCCAATGGGTAGTGGAAGAGGTGTTGCCCCTTTAGGCATTGATGAAGGGATTCCTTTAGTCTTTTATCAATCCTACAAATTAAAGGTAGATCAAACAGAAGTAAGCGCTGGTAATTTTGGTATTTTAGCTTTAGAAGGTCCAGGAGCTAAAACTTACGAAGATAATCTAAGAAGTGGTTATAGTGGAGAAATTCAAATAGGCGATATTATCGAAACACAAACAGGTAATATTGCAGGAAAAACAAGAACCGTCATTGATGAACGAATAAATGCATGTTCGTATCCAGGAGATATTGATCATAGCGATTGTTCTAGAATCTTGTTAGTTCCAATCTATCAACCCTATAATTATACTTCCAACCAATTAAAAGAAGTTAAGATTACTGGATTTGCCTATTTTTATATTCTAGAACCTATGCATATCAACGATACATCCATTACAGGGATGTTTATTAAAAGAGTAGGAACAGGCTTTGGAGATGAAAATAGTATAAATGGTGGCGCGTATACCATTAGACTAACAAAGTAGGTGAAAAAATGAAATCAAAATTCATATTATTACTAGCGATTATAATGGGACTCATTACAACTTTTTTATTCTATAACTATATGGAAAAACTAAATCAAGATAAAATATCTAATAGCAATATGACAAATATTCTAGTTGCTCAAAAAAACATTCGAAAAGATCAAAAAATCTCAAAAACAATGGTCACAACTTCACAAATTCTTAAAAAAAATGTACACCCTCAGTCAGTAAAAAGTTTTTCAGAAATAGAAGGCTCCTTTGCAACTTCTGATATTATAGCAGGAGAACCTATTTTAAAACATCGTCTTCAAAAAGAAGCACTCGAAAAAACATTTATCTCTAGAAAAATAAAAAAAGGGTATCGCGCTGTATCTGTTGGCGTGAATATTGTTCAGTCCGTTACAAATTTCATTGAACCTAACGATTTAGTAGATGTTGTATTTAGTGAAGAAATAGAAGCCAATGGGCAAAAATTTATAAAAACAGATCTTATATTACAACAAGTACGTGTTTTAGCTGTCGGTAGAAGAATGATTCCTTCACTGTCTGAAGACCCTTATGTGGAATATACTTCTGTCACCTTAGAATTAGCACAAAATGATGCAGTTTTATTAGTAAATGCGCAAGAAAGAGGAAACATACATTTCATGCTGCATAGTAAAATCATTCCTTAAAGGAGGTGTAAATCCATGATAAAAAATCCAAATAATCAAGGTCACGCTAGTAAAATGATTGTCATTTGCAGTGCAAAGGGAGGCATTGGCAGGACTGTACTCTCAGTCAACCTTGCCGTTGCTTTATCCAATAAAAAATATAAAACAACCCTTTTGGATGCCTGCTTTCAGTTTGGAAACATTCACTTGGTTATGGATTTACAACCTATGTTTACCATAAAAGATGCAGTAGAACAAATAGATACCCTAGATGAAAATCTTCTTACTTCTTATCTTAGCCATCATGAAAGCGGTGTATCGCTTTTATCTTCACCACATAAACCTGAATATGCTGATTTAATTACCATTCATGCCCTTGATCAAATATGTACTCTCTTACTGAAGGGTTCCGATTATCTAGTTGTAGATACAAATGCAGGACTTCCTGACCATAACTTATATTTTATGGAAAGAGCAGACCATATTCTCGTTATGACCGATTTAGAAATGACATCCCTAAAAAACACCAAATCTATACTAGCTGTACTAGATACTTTAGGTCTACGTGCAAAAGTAAAGATTGTTGTCAATCGTTCTACGATGAAAAGCCTACTACAGCCAAAAAATATTCCTCAAATTTTAGAAGAAACTTCTTTATTGTATATTCCAAATCATTTTGAGGTTGTATCAAAATCTATCAATATAGGGGTGCCTTTTATCACCTATTCTCGAAGAACGGATATCACCAAATCCATTTTTCACATTGCTGATCTGCTTTCGAAAGATTCATAAGGGAGGGATGAAAAATGAGTCTTCTACAAAGAATACAAAATAAAAATCAAGATACTGCTACCCCTTCTACCATAAGATCTTCCGTAGAAAATAGCGAAAAAAAAATCATTCCCAATAATCCTTTGTCAAGTTCACAAACTACAAATCATTCAAGTCTTACACAAAATAATCTCTCTGCTATTAATCATCAGAACGAAACATTTAAAAAGAAACTGCATAGCCAAATTCTAAAAGCAATCAAAAAAGATTCTATAGAAAATATCATTCATAGAATTGATGAGACCGTTGTTGAAATTATAAAAGAAGATGAATCCTTTTTAAATGTAGATAGAAAAAAAATAGTAAATGCATTAATCAACAATCTTACAGGATATGGTCCTATCAACCCCTTATTATTAGACCCTGACGTAAGTGAAGTTATGGTCAATGGTCCTTATCGCGTATATGCAGAAAGAAATGGTAAATTAGAACAAACCGATATAAAATTTGAAGATAACGAACATGTGATGCATATTATCGAAAAAATTGTTGCTCCTCTTGGTCGTAGAATAGATGAAAGCAGTCCTATGGTAGATGCTAGACTTCCTGATGGTTCTCGTGTAAATGCTATTATTCCTCCTTTGGCTTTAAATGGTCCTACCATCACCATTCGAAAATTTTCAAAAGATCCTTTTACAATAGAAAATTTAATTCATTTTAGTACCTTGACACGAGAAATGGCTGTATTTTTAGAAGCTTGTGTAAAAGCAAGATTAAATATCTTTATTAGTGGAGGAACAGGATCAGGAAAAACAACAACCTTAAATGTGCTTTCTTCCTTTATCCCAAATAATGAAAGAATTATTACGATAGAAGATGCAGCAGAACTCCAATTATTACAAGATCATGTCATATCACTAGAATCTCGTCCTCCTAATATTGAAGGGAAAGGAGCGATTACCATTCGCGATCTTGTTCGAAATTCCCTTCGTATGCGCCCTGAAAGAATTGTTGTTGGAGAAGTTCGGGGAGGAGAAGCACTCGATATGTTACAGGCTATGAACACAGGTCACGACGGCTCATTGGCTACGGGACATTCTAACAGCCCAAGAGATATGATCGCCCGTTTAGAAACCATGGTTTTAATGGCTGGAATGGAACTACCTATAAAAGCTATAAGAGAACAGATTGGTAGTGCCATACACTTAATCGTTCAACAATCACGTTTAAAAGACGGCTCAAGAAAAATCACACATATTACAGAGGTTCAAGGCCTTGAGGGAGATGTTATTGTCCTTCAAGATATCTTTGTATTCAAGCAAAAGGGTCTCAATGCAAATGGGAAGATTGTAGGCAATTTATCCCCCACAGGTATTCGTCCTAAATTTTATGAACAATTAATTGACAGTGGCATTCACATCCCCACTGCAGTATTTATGGGAGAGGAGGATTGGGGTATATGAAATGGTTAATACTGCTTCTCTTTCTCCTATCCGCTTTTCTTTTTTTTACACTTATGCTAAACCGATTGTTTTTTTCTCACAGAAGATTTGAAAAGAGAGTTCAATCTTATTTGTTGGAGAATAATGAAAATGTTTTAGAAAAGAAGCGCTTTAATCTATTGGTACAAATACAAATGGCAAATAAAAAAATCAGAAAACAACTGCCTTCCATAAAATCTACTGAAAAATTAGAAAATATCTTAAATAAAGCTGGAATTGCCCTAAAGCCTGAAGAATTCATTATATTTCGATGGATGAGTACAATTTTTATGGGAAGTTTATTGTATATTTTTTCAAAAAATATTTTATTTTTTTCTATCGGTAGTCTTTTGGGGTATATTTTTCCAAAGCTATTGATAAAAAATAAAATAAAGAGACGTATTTTAAAATTTAACGAAGGGCTTCCTGATATGATTACCCTCATTGTAGGTTCTTTAAGAGCAGGTTTTAGTTTCCCTCAATCTTTAAAATCTGTTGCAGAAGAATCTGATTCTCCTATAAAAGATGAAATCAGCGTTGTATTAAAAGAAATGCAATATGGTGCAAATTTAGAAGAAACGCTACATCACCTACAAGAAAGAATGCCTAGTAGTGATTTAGAATTAATGATTCAAGCAATATTGATTCAGCGTCAAGTAGGTGGAAATCTAGCTACTGTATTAGACATTATTGTACAGACCATTCGTGATCGCAACACCATTCAAAGGCAAGTTATGACCCTCACTGCACAAGGAAAATTATCGGGTATGATTATAGGCTTTCTTCCAATCATACTTAGTTTTGTAATTTATTTTATTAATCCTGATTACATAACTATTCTATTTACCCATAAGATTGGATTGTTTATGGTCAGTATTGGTATATTCTCAGCAATTATTGGTTTTATCCTTATACAAAAAATCACAACAATCGAGGTGTAAAGGATGATCTATATTACTTTTTTCTTTACGATTACCCTACTCATGCTTCTATTTTTTTCTATTATCTGTAAAAATAACAAACCGAAACCAATTTCTTTAGATAAACATATACAAAACGAGAAAAAAATTTCCTTTATCCAAAGAATTTTGTATCCAAGTTTTAAAAATTACAAACGAAGTATACGAAAGAAATTTTCAGGAGAAAAGCATAATAAATTGGAAATAAAAATTCTTCAAGCAGGCAGTCCTTTTGACATGACTCCTGTTGATTTTCGATTAATTCAAATTATATCTATGTTTTTATTTCCTATATTATTTGGAATTTATGGTACCCTATTGGATCTTTCCTTTCAATGGATGGTTTTATTGATTCTATTTGGACTAATGGTTGGAAATTTTTTCCCTGTTTTTTATTTGTCGAAAAGAGCAAATCAACGTATCACACATGCATTAAAAGAATTACCTGACATTGTCGATCTTCTTACTGTTAGCCTAGAAGCAGGATTAGGATTTGATTTAGCCCTTCACAAATTAATCTCTAGAAATAATGGTATCGTCGCTAGTGAATTTCATCGCGCCCTAGAAGAAATTCGCTTAGGCAAACCGCGACGCGAAGCATTAAAAGAAATTACTGAAAGACTAGTTTTAGATGAAATGAATACTTTTATCAGCAGTATTCTACAAGCTGAAAAATTAGGCATCAGCATGGTACATATCCTTCGCATTCAATCTACTGAAATACGCAATAAAAGAAAACAAAGAGCAGAAGAACAGGCAATGAAAGCACCTATTAAAATGCTCTTTCCCCTCGTATTCTTCATTTTTCCTAGTTTATTTATCGTGCTCCTTGGTCCCGCAGTCATTCAATTTATCAATACATTAAAATAATAACCTAAAATAGTGTATAAATAGCTACTGAATCCATTCGGTAGCTTATTATACAATTACATTCATTTCTCTTGATGCTGACTGCATATTACTTGCACAAAAAGGACATATTGGCGTTTCTGAAAAGCTAAATTCTTTTTGCATCCATCCAACGCATTGTGTGCATTTCCATATTTCTACATTCTTTACTTCATAAATCTTTTCTTCCAGTTCTTTTTTTTTGTTAAAAAACATAATATTACTCCCCTCCATATGTATGCTAAAAATATGAATTTATTATGTCCATAAAGCAAGAAATGCTATACAGGAAATTTTTTCAACACGTTTCCCTATAGCATTTCACAAATATATTTTTATCCAGCAATCAACAGTTTAAATATCCATAATAAAATATTTTTTAGAAAATATTTACAAATTTCTATTTTTGTAGTATCATATATATAGTAGATAAAAAGAGAATTTGTTTGATTATGCACTATATTTAGTGCCATATATTTTAAAGGAAAGAGATGAGAATATGGTAGAATCAAAAGAGATTAGCACGAAAATAGAAAATTTAAGAGGATATTTGTATCAATTAATCGGACAAAATACAAGTCTCATTGAAAAAGAAGTCGTAATGGTCAGTCAAGAACTAGATAAAATATTAAATGAATATAATGTTATTATTAATAAAAAGATAGCATAAAAGCTATCTTTTTTTTCGCTCTTTTTCATTCAACTACATATGCATATGCTTTAACTATTTTACTTCAAACTCACAAGACACCACTGCTGTAATTTCTTTCTCTAGCGAACTTGTATCATTAATACCATAGTCAGATATTTCATTAGAATATAGTGGTGTTATTTGAAATACACCTACTCTAGCCGAATACAATCTGCCTACTGAATTTCCTGTTGTCTCAAGCATTTTTTCTGCTCTTACTTTCGCATCTTTTGTAGCCAATACAATCATATCTATTTTTAAATCTGAAAGCTTTGTGTAAAAATATTGTGGTGGATTTGATTGAAATTCTACCCCTTCATTTATAAGATCCGTAACACTACGTGAAATACTTGTAATTTTATCTACATCATTAGACCTTATTTCAACATTTTGATAAAGCTTATAGCTTTCAATTTCATTTGTATAATTCCCATTCGGTAAAACGCGATTGTATGTCATTGTATTAATAGAAGATAATATAAGGTCTTCCTCTTTCATCCCTTTATTGACTAAATAAGCTTTTACTTTGTTTGAGCTTTCTTTTAATCTTGTATACGCATCCGATAAGTCAGTAGATTGTATACTAAACGATCCATTCCATACCACAAAATCTGATTTTATCTCCTTTTTTGCTGAACCTTTGACTTCTAAAGTATTCTGTGCACCTTTTGCTTTTACAATGCCATTTGTAACAACCATAGAAGATCCAACCATTCCTACTACTAAAATGAACGCCACCAAAACCCAAGTAACATTTTTGATATTCTTTTCCATTTAGCTTTCCCCTTTCTTTTTTATCTAATATAAAGATATCATATTTCAATATCCAAATGTTTACAAAATTATTACAAATACATTATACTAATTTTGGATTTTGATTGTTTCTATAGTAAATCTTATTTTCCATATTTTTTCGTACTTTAAAGAGTTTATATAGAAATAGGTACAATAATAATCACTTTTTCTATATACTAATGAGATTTTTTGCAGGAAAATCGCAATTAATGTAGAATTTATTAAGTAATACCGCAAACATTTTTTTCTGTTATTTTACATTTTTCGACATTTTCCCAATACAAGGAGGTTTCTCATGAAAACAAAAGGTATGTTTCGCAGGATCATGATATTGGTCACATTTTCTCTAAGTCTAGCAATTTTTACTACATCTTTTATTGCAATCAAAGTATCTACGAATACTTTATCCCAACAAATGGAACAAGCTGGAGATGAAACAGCTAGACTCATTTTATCTCAAATAAAAGTAACCAATCGTATGAATCAAGATGTCGATAATATATTAAATAATTATTTATATGATATTGCTGCTATAATAGACACGCAAACAGATTTTAGTAATAAAATTCTTGTAGATTTGGCAGAAAAAACAAATTTGGCAGAAATTAATATTATTGATGAGAATGGAAAAATCATTTTTTCAAATCTATCTGCAAATATAGACTATATATATGGAGAAAACCATCCCATGCAACAAGTTTTTAAAGGAAATACAGATAAATTTGCTGAACCCTCTATCCGAAAAAGCGAAGTAGATGGACGTTTTTACAAATATGGAGGATTCAAACTGCAAAAGGTCTATACGCAAATTGGTCTTTTAGCAGATACTGTAGCAAATATGAAACAATCTATGGGCTTACAAGATTATTTAGAAAAAATTGTAACCTCTGATAGTATTGTCTATGCATCTATCTTAAATGAAAATTATGAAGCAATTGCTCATAGTAATGTTGAAGAAATTGGAAAATCCTTTGATGATGAAAAATTGCAAATAGCTATCAAATCTGGAAAAAACTATTCATCCATTATCGATAGTGCAGATTATCCATTCAAAATATATACGGTTAGTATTCCTCTAACAAATGCTAAAAATGAAATTTCAGGTGCTATACAAGTAGGGTTATCCATGGAGCAATTGCAAATAGCAGGCAGTCATTTGCTTAAGTTTTCTGCATTTGCATCAATCATTATACTTGCTATTATTGCGCTATTTGTATATTTATTCGTAAAAGTTTCTATTACCAATCCAATTCAAAAATTATTAATTCTAATTGATAAAACAGCAAACTTTGACTTAGTAGATGATGATTCTTTAAAAGACTTGCTAAAAAACAAAGATGAAACTGCAATCATGGCAAAATCACTAGATCATATGCGAAAAGTCTTAAGAGAAATTGTAAATAATATAAAAGGGGTATCCAATGAAATCTCTAATGACGCTACGGCTCTATCTCAAGGAATGCATCAAACTGTTCTGTCTATTGAAGGTGTAGCCTCGGCTACTGATGAAGTGGCTCAAGGAGCTACTGAGCAGAGCAAAAACATGCAAGTAGGCATTGAAAAATTAAATAGTCTTGGTGAAAAAATAAATATTGTCGTAAATCATTCTGAACAAATCAATGAAAATATTCAAAGGGTTATCACTGTAAATCAAGAGGGTAATGCATCTATCAAAGAACTTAAAAATACCTTTAAAGAAAATAATGTAATTACACAAAAAGTTGCATCTCAAATAGCCATTCTCGATGCAAAATCAAATTCTATTGGTGCAATCAGCAATACCATTGCATCTATTGCAGAGCAGACCAATCTTTTAGCATTAAATGCAGCCATCGAAGCCGCACGGGCAGGAGAGGCAGGAAGAGGCTTTGCTGTAGTTGCAGACGAAATCCTAAAATTAGCAGAACAAGTTACTTCAAACGCGAAAGAGATAGACATCACAATCAATGACATGGAAAAAGAAGTAAGTAATACAAAAATACAAATAAGTACTTCAAGTACAATGGTAGATAAAAGTAATCAAGAACTAAAAAACACAGAAGAAAGTTTCAAACAAATTCATAAAGCTATTGAAGATACTGTTGATAAAGTAAAACTATTAATCGTAAATATTGAGGAAGTTCATGAGGATAAAAATCATGTAACATCATCTATTGAAGAGATATCAGCTATTACACAACAATCCACTGCTTCCGCTCAAGAAGTTGCAGCCTCTATAGAAGAACAGACTGCAATGATTGACGACATCTCTAGCAAGGCAGATGATTTACAGACCATATCAGAAAAATTAAAAAAAATTATAAATCAATTTCATATATAAATAAGAATCCTCTCTTGCATGGATACAAGAGAGGATTTCTTATTAAAACTTATTTTTCATGTACCCGATAAAACACTTTGGCATATTATGAATATATAAGCATATAACCAAAATCATCTATTTTGCTCAAGATTCATTTTTTGTATGGAAGGAGGGCTCAATCTATGGGACCTATCCGTAATGATAACTGCTTTACAGACAATCTTTTGTTTTTCTTTTTATTATTGATCATCCTATTAAAAGACACCCCTTATTGTTATGAAAATCCTAGCGTTTTTCTTTTGTTTTTTCTCAATTTGGTAGCGCTCTTTGGTGTATTTTATATATAAACCCTTTAAATATAAATAACCGCCTCTTGGATACAGTCCATAGGCGGTTATTTATATACATCAAATACTAAATCGTCTAGCCAAATTGTAGATTTTCTATTATACATCATGATTTTTATCCCATCAATTTCTTCAATATTTTCATCAATATTTATTAACTCCCAGTTATTTGCGTTACGCGGCTTATATGTCATTGATTTTGTAAAACGTATATTTTCATTTTTATATCCTTCTATTTTTATGTCTATATCCTCTATAGCATCAGCCATCACCCACATAGATATGAAAGTATGTTTATCTAGATTTAGATCCTTTATAGAAAGACTATTGGCAGTTTTTAGATTATTTATAAACTTTATGGCATACTCTCCACTTCTATATATCTCATAATCCTTTATCATGGTTTCTTTATTTTCATATAAAATAGTAAAATGTTTAAGACTTTCATAAGAATGCGTATCTATATCAGCTATCTCCTGTTTTCCTTCTGTGATATTCACTTTTTTTACATATTCCTTACTCCACTGTTCCTTTTGATCTGCTACCTTCAACACAATATCATATTCCCCTGGTTCATAAAAATCTACAATTAAATCTTTTGCATAGGAAATCTGCCGAATTTCATTTTCTTTCTTAACTTCCCAAACAACCTTTTTAATCGTATTATCCTTTCCATATGCTTCGCTTTCGTTAATGAATTGCCATTGATCCTTTATCTGTATTTTTTTGAAAGATGCAGTAGGCATCTTATTAGATGCTTGTTTCTGAATAATGAACAAATTATTTTTATTTTGTAGCATATTCACACATGCAAAAGAAATAGCCCCAAAAACCACTGCACCAATCATGATCTTAGATACTTGCTTTCTCCAACTTTGCTTATTCTTATTTTTTCCTCTACTCATTGATTCATTCATTCTATTCTCATCATATAAATATAAATTTTTAAAATCATCATGAATCTGTTTTAAATTTTTATACGCTTTTGGATTGTTCTCTAGTTCATGAATAAACTGCAGTATTGATGTGGGCACATGTTCTTCAGAATCTCCATCGAACATAGGATAGAAAATTATTTTTTTTACTACTGTACTGATTTTTTTTATGATGGGATCAAGATGATCTACCCTTGTAGCAGTTTCTCCAATAATAATCAATTCATTCAATGCTAATTTCCCTTTTTCTATAACAATTTGAGATTCATTTATTAAAATATTTTTTATAGAATGCTCTAAGTCATCATATCTTTTAATATTTTTAAAATACTGGAATACCATGCTCAATCTTCTATCTATCGTTGGTTTTTCTTTTTCAAGATAATCCTGTAGGGATACTCCTTTTTCCATTTTTGTAACCACAACAAATTTCCCATCTAATCTTTCTGAATACATTAGGTTGATCAATGCTTTTCTTAATTTCGCTTTAGGGTTTCTTCCTAGATTTTTTATATTATGCAATATATTGATAATAACAAGATCATTTGGATTCTCTTTGGTCGATCCAATTAAAATATTTTGATGTACATTGGTCTCCAATGTTTGAAGAATATTAAATTTTCCAATATATGAATTGCTCATTGGCATGACCTTCCTTATGTACATACTTTTGCATTACATGATTAAAATATAAACCCCTTATAAATGATTTTTGTAAAAGTTTCACTCATATTAATATTTTACCATATTCGACAATAATATTAAATCATCTTCCTTACCTATATATACTTTATATATTTTAAAAAATTTTTCTGCAATTCTGTTCCAATTTTTTATTATTCATTAAAGTAAAAATAAGGATGCTTAGCACCCTTATTTTTCATGTTTTTTCATTAATATACTTGCAACAAAAGCTGTCAATGGAATGGTTAAGACTAAACCAATGCTTCCTGCTAGAGAACGAATCACTTCCGTTGCAATAATATCTAGATTCAATATCTTAATGATTGATGTTTCATAAGCCATAAATATGAGTAGTAGTGGAATTGAACTTCCTGTATAGGCAAGAATTAAAGTATTAGTCATGGTTCCCATAACATCTTTTCCTACATTCATTCCTGCTGAAAACAATTCTTTCCTTGTCAATGCTTTATTTGCATTATCAATTTCTTCCATAGCCGAAGAAATAGACATCCCAATATCCATTACTGCTCCTAAAGCACCCATAATAATGCCAGAAAATAAGATACTTTTCAAATCAAAAGTAACGCCTTGTGGAATAAACATTAGCATATTTGCTTCTTCACTACTAAGACCTGTTAGTTTTACTTGACTCCCAATGAAATAAGCAATTAGCCCTGCAATAATCACACCACCACTGGTTCCAATAATCGCTGCAATACTTTTCCCATTAATCCCTCCAATAAGAAACATTGTTAGGATTGTAATAGATACCGATATTGCAATCGTAATAGGAATTGGATTAAAACCTTTTAAAATCATAGGCAGTAGAATTTTTAATATAGCAAACATCGTAAAGCTAAGGCTTATCACAGCCTTTATCCCCTTTGTCCTTCCAATGATAATAATCAATAGTACAAACACAATATATAAATAGATCACATAGTTTTGTCGCATATAATCCGATACAGCCACTTCCACATTTCCATCTAAAAGTTCTTCAATCACAACAACAACCTTATCCCCTTTTTTAACCTTTATATTATATGCATAGTTATCTGATAAATGATGCTTTATTTCAAAAATTTTGTCTTTATATTTTCCACTCGTAGCCTTTAGCTTTATATTTTGGAATTTTTCTACATATCCTTCGTATTCTTCAGTCTCTTCCACTTCGCTTGCTTCTAAAATCAATGCTGTTTCTGTATAACTAGGTATTTCTTCTTCATAATCACTTAAAAAATCTTCTGTCTCTCCATAAACATTTAAAGAGCTTATACCTATTAATAAGATGATCAACAATAGTGTTTTCTTCATACTTTTCCTCCAATGTAATTATTTTTCAACCCTAGTATATCATTTTAAAATTTTCTTGCAAATAAAAAAACCTGTGAAAAAAATCTCCTCAGGTTTTTAAATACTATCTATCTAATTTCGCTGTATTACAACTACAATTACTTTTTTTATTATTGGATCCGGCATGTGGACAACCAATACATTTGACACCTTTTTGCTTTTCACAAATAACCTTCGCAATAGATAAGCCAATAATTGATACGATCACCACTCCAACAATTATATTTGTCATGATTTTCTCCTATGCACTCATTTTTAACTTCTGCTGTGCTTTATTGTTCCCTTTTATCACGAGGTGAACAACATATCCAACCATTACTGCAACAGCAATAAATCCAGTAATGAAACCAGTACCTAAAGAACCTGTTGTTATTAACGTACCAATTTGGTAAGTTAGGAATGCTACAACATAACCCATTCCGAACTGGAATGAAATACCGCCCCAAAGCCATTTTCTATCTTCCATTTCCGCGTTCATTGCACCAATAGCTGCAAAACACGGAGGTGTAAACAAGTTAAACATAAGGTACGCTAACGCCGCCACTGAAGTTAACCCCATAACACTTGCAACATCTGCCCCACCTGATACTAATGCCAATTCTTCAGTATCAATGAAGTTCGTAATCGAATAAACTACAGCCAAAGTGCCAACAACATTCTCTTTTGCAATGAAACCAGTAATAGCCGCTGCCGCCAACTGCCACACACCAAATCCTAATGGAATCAATAGAATAGCAAATGGTGATGCAATACTAGCCAAGATACTTGTACTTTCTGCGCCTTCAGCAACAACTTGGAATTGCCAGTTGAATGTTTGCATAACTTGCACTGCTGCGTTGCAAAGAAGTATAATCGTACCAGCTTTAATAATGAATGCTTTTCCTCTAGAAAGCATTGAAATTGTAGCCCTTTTGATGCTTGGGAATCTATATTCTGGCAACTCCATAATGAAGAATGATCTTGCATTTTTCTCACCAGTGATTCTTACTACGATCAACGCACCAAGAATAATGATGGCGATACCCATAAAGTACATTGTTGTACCAACCCATGCTGCATCGTCAAAGAACGTACCAGCGAATAATGCAATAACCGGTAACTTTGCACCACAAGGCATGAACGGAGTCAACATTGCAGTGGTTCTTCTCTGTCTTTCATTCTTTATAGTTCTAGTTGCCATAATTCCAGGGATCGCACAACCAGTACCGATAACCATAGGAATAATTGATTTACCTGATAAACCCACACGCTTGAAGAAACGGTCCATTACTACAGCAACACGCGCCATGTAACCACAATCTTCAAGTAACGCCAATAAGAAGAATAATACCATGATAAGAGGTAAGAATCCAACTACAGCACCAACCCCACCAATAATACCGTCTAGTAGCAGTGAGCTAAGGATTGGCGATACACCTTCGCCAAGCATACCTTCCGTCCATGCATATAGACCGTCAATCCAGCCAGCAAATGTATCTGCTAACAATGGCCCTAGATGTGTTTGGGAAATGGAGAATACAGCCCACATAACTGCTGCAAAGATTGGAATTCCAAACCATTTATGCGCCAATATTCTATCAGCAGCATCTTGCTTTGTTTGATGGTTACTGCTTACCTTACGATCTTCAACGTTCGAAACAATGCTATTAACAAACTCATAACGCTTTTTATCAGAAGCTTCCACCGCTTTAGCGTTTGCAAAATCAATACGCTTACTATCGTATGGCGCTGTTTGACTTTTCCCTTTAACTTCTACAGCTTTGGAAATTAACGCTTCTAAACCATTGTCGCTTACTTTCGTTGATATGGTTTTGATAACTGGACAGCCTAAAGCTTTGCTTAATGCTTTTACATTAATTGCTGTTTTCTTTTTCTCATTCAAGTCACTCTTGTTAAGTGCTACAACTACTGGAATGCCTAATTCCATAAGTTGTGTTGTGAAGAATAAACTTCTGCTTAAGTTTGTTGCATCAACAATATTGATGATTACATCTGGATTTTCGTTTTTAACGAAATCACGAGTAATTGATTCCTCCGATGTAAATGGTGACATAGAATATGCACCTGGAAGGTCAACTGCCGTAATCTCTATACCTGTCTTGTTCAAATTCTTTTTGATATCCCCTTCTTTTTTCTCAATGGTAACACCCGCCCAATTACCAACATGTTCAATCTTCCCTGTTATGGCGTTGAACATTGTTGTTTTACCACTGTTGGGATTCCCTGTTAGTGCTATTTTCATAATTCCCCTCCTAAATCTTATTTCGTCAGCATCGCTAACTTAAAATAAGTGTAAATTAATAATTTATTATATATGAAATCAAACATCAAAGTTGACTAAAATTAAGTTTATGGCCAATTGAAAAGCTATATCTCTATAGCTTCCAATAAAAATTATACAATGATAGCTTTTGCTAACTCCCAGTCAATACTGTATCTTGCATCTTTTACAGATATAACATAGTTTTCAGCCAATACGGATATTACTGTCACCGTTTCACCTTCGTAACAGCCTAACGTAAATAGGAAACTCTTTAGCTCATTATCATTGGTTTCAATCTCTCTTATTGTATATTCTACATCCACTTTTGCCTCAGATAAGTTTTTCACCGAATCCCCACCTGAATCTTCAAATTCATAAGTTCCAGTCATCACTTCACTTACTAAAATACTAGCCATATATATACCTCCTAATACATATAATTTTAATGAAAATCTTTTTCATTTATCTCAACATCTTACATGATCATAATTATCATTTTCAAATACATTGTATATTATTTGATAATATTTGTCAACAGTTTTATCATTTTTTACAAAGTCCGTAGAATCTTATATTTCGTCTAATTATAGTAGACTCTTTACCTTTTATCTATACGTACTCAATATAGAGCTGAACAATTTATTTCGATCAACAAATAAAAATTAGGCAGAAAATGATTATTCCATTCTCCTTCTAATCTTTTTGATATTGTGAAAATTTCTCTATGTACAACACCTATTACAATGTTTACAAGCATCTAGTTTCATTGCTAAATCACTACCTGCTCTTTTAGAAAATATACAAGGAACCTCCATGCTTCTAGATTCTTTTTTAATAATGTTTGCTAAGTTATGTTCAATAAAATCATATAGCACAATGATCATATCAATATTCGTAGGGATTGTCTTGTTGCGCATTCCTTTTTTTCTACCCACCCAATGAATATAATCATCAATCCCTTTGTCGTTTAACACTTGTGGTATATTTCCTAGCCGATCTCCGCCAACAATTAATGCTGTCATTCAGATCCCTCCTATTGTTATTGATATTGATTATCATTATTATATAGTGGAAACAATTATTTGTCAATATAAATTCTTAAAGTCCATGCACACTTAATTTCTATCATCAAAACATCTATTCTCCATATAGGTACTGTTTCCAATTTTATTCATTATAGACTTTTCTAAAAATTGTTTTTGAAAACGATATAATGCTTTCTAAAGGATTCGGTAGTATAATAAAAAGGAAAAATTTATTCAATCGGAGGGATATATCATGATAAAAAAAGTATCAAATCTTGTTGAAGATATGCATGATGAATTGGTTGTACTAAGTGAATATATTTTGGATCATCCTGAACTTGGCAATGAAGAAATAAAAGCGTGCAAAGCCCATGTTCATTTATTAAAAAAATATGGTTTTACTATTGAAGAAAACTACTTAGGAATAAAGACAGCCTTTCGTGCTGAATTTAAAAGTTCAAAACAAGGCCCTAGCATTGCTTATTTGGCAGAATATGATGCTTTGCCTGAAATTGGCCATGGTTGTGGCCATAATATTTTAGGCACAACAAGTACAGGTGCGGGGATTGTACTAAGTAAAATCATATCAGATATAGGTGGAAAAGTAGTTGTATTTGGAACTCCTGCTGAAGAAACATGTGGTGGGAAAGTAGATATGGCCAATCAAGGTGCTTTTGATGATATTGCACTTGCTATGATGGTCCATCCCGCAGATCATCATTATAAAAGTGGAAAATCTTTAGCAATGGAAGCCCTTCAATTTACATTCAACGGAAAAACTGCCCATGCAGCAGCTTGTCCTGAAGAAGGGGTAAATGCTTTAGATGCAGTCATAAACACATTCAACACTATTAATGCATTAAGAGAACATATAAAGTCAGATGCTCGTATACATGGTATTATCAAAGAAGGGGGTCGAGCTGCAAATATTGTTCCTGATTTAGCTATTGCTCAATTTTATGTACGGGCTACAACAAAAACCTATTTAACGGAACTTGTAGAGAAAGTGAAAAACTGCGCAAAAGGCGCATCTCTCGCTACTGGAACCACCCTCGAAATAATTAATTACGAATATAGTTATGATAATTTGATATCAAACTATACCCTATCAGAAGCATACTGCAAAAACTTAAAGAGCATGGGTATAGAAAATATTCAAGAAGCAAAGGATAGCTATGGATCTTTAGATGCAGGAAATGTAAGTCATATATGTCCTACAATCCACCCTTATTTTGGTATATCTGATGCACCCATCGTAGCCCACTCAAAAGAATTTGCCCAAGCTACAAGAAAACCTCTTGCTTATGATGGTATGAAAAAAACAATCGGTGCATTGGTTCTTACTGCGATTGATGTCATTCAGGATAAAGATCTTCTACATAATATACAGGAAGAATTTGAATGTATCGAGAAATAAATCTAACAAGCACGATTCCTTGCTTTAGTTTTTATGAAAACTAAAAGTTATAATTATGTCATATAAGTACAAAAGAACAAGAGACATCCAATAAGGATCTCCTTGTTCTTTTGTACTTAACGCCAATTCTATCTATTTTTGCTTTATCTAAATTTTAAATTTATTAACCTGTTCCATCATATTCTTTGTCATATCACTTAGTACTTGTGCAGAAGCTGCTAATTCTTCAGTAGATGCATTCATTTCTTGTGATAACGCTGATATCTCTTCTGCTGATGCACCTTCTACTTTTTCTAAAATAATTCTCTTTATTTTTTTCATGATACTCCCTCCAAAGTAACTGAGATATATTTTATAACTATTATTAAGCATTTTACCATATGTCTTTCGCGAAAAATTTCATTATTGATATGCAAAAGTTGTTTTTATTTGTAGGATAAAATCTGTTTATATCGTTTTATAGCGATAATACATCAAAAAAATCGCCCTATCAAATCACTCAACTATTTAAACAATTGTCCTTCATGCTTAGAAAAATTTTAGAATGATAAAATAGGTTGTCACAGATAATGTTAAAAATATAGTACTTCCTAAAAGAATTACTTGTAACCCCTTATCTTTAATAGTTTTAAAATTTACCATGAGTCCCATACTTATCATTGCCATGAGTATACACCAACTGCTAAGGGTTGTAAGTTTCTTTAAAAAATAAATTGGTAGAATTCCTAATGAAGCAATTACACCTACTAGTATAAAATACAATACATACATTGGAAAACTTGCTCTTTTCCCTTCTTTTCCTGAAGTGTTAAACACAAATCCTAAAATAATGGACACAGGTACTAACATAAGTACTCTTGCCATTTTTACAAATGTACCTATTTCTCCTGATCCTTCTCTCGCAAAAGCTGCTGCCAGTGCATGTGCTACCCCTTGTAGCGAAACACCAGACCATATCCCATATTGCATATCCGTCATAGAAGAAACAACAGAAATACTAGAATACATTATCACCCCTATTGCCCCTAGGAAAGAGATTATTGATACAGCCAGTACTGAATCTTCCTCTTTTGCATCAATACACGGTGTAACGGCAACAATTGCAGCTGCCCCACAAATACATGAACCTACTCCAACTAAAGCCGCTAATTTTGTATTTACTTTCAGTGCTTTTCCTAATAAAATTGATAGGGTTAGGGCAATAAAAACAAAAATAACAACCATTACTAATACACGAGGCCCTAAATTAGCGATTGCAGAGAAATTCATCTTAAAGCCTAAGAGTATAATTCCTACCTTTAATAATTTTTTCAAAGAAACTTGTATACCTGGATTGAAGCTTTCTTTTACACCCAATGTATTTTTGATAATCATTCCCAATATAATACCAATAGTTAATGCTTCTAGTTGAATGCTCGGAGACATCCATTCATTCATTAACTTAGATACCACACTAATACAAAATACAAAAATAAGTCCTGGTATATATTTTTTTATATTTTCCATAGCTTCCACCTCCTTTTTATAGGATAGCAGAAACAATCTATTATTAAAAATTATAATTTAAAATAGTTCTATAAGTATAATTTATAGAATATGAATGTACGCATACTCTTTAAATCATTCTTAACTTTTTCTTCCATCATCTATTTAAGAACAGCCCTAAATACTTCATCCATCTATAGCAGAAATAGAAAATCTTATAAACGCCTCCATAAATGTAGACCGCTCTTCCTTTCGCCATACAAAATTGAAATTCCGTTCAATACCTAAATCAACCACTTTTACAATTTTTAAACTTTGCTCCTCTAATTCTCTTTTAATGGCTTCTCTCGAAATAAAACTATACCCTAAATCCCATTTTATTAAAGATTTAATCGCCGTAATATCTCCTATTTCCATAAAAATATTGTATGCTTCTTTCTTATAGCCTTTTTCTTTTAGATACTTTTCTGTGATGGTTCTTGTTCCTGATCCTTCTTCTCGAATAATCAAATTTTCTTTTAATACTTCTCCTAATTTTACTGCTTTCCTTTTTGTAAAAGGATGGAATGAAGAAAAAGTGGCTACCAATTCGTCCCTTTTTAGCAAAGTATAATCATATTTTTCTTTGTTGAACAAACCTTCTACCAGAGCTAAATCAAGTTTCCCATCATCTAATTTACTTAAAATATTTTCTGTATTTGCCACCTCTAAAATTACTTCATGATTTGGAAATTGTTTTTTATATTTCCCTAAAATTTCCGGAATCAAATAAGCCCCTATCGTTTTGGTTGCACCTAGTTTATATCTTTTGATAATGCTATTTTGATTTTTTAGCATATGCGATACTTGTCTCTCCATCGCAAATATTTTTCCAATATGCTCGTAAAGAATTTTTCCTTCCTCTGTTAGACATAGTTTTCTTCCCTCTTTTTTAATTAAATCTACCCCATACATTTCCTCTAAATATTTCACATGCTGCGAAACAGCTGGTTGGGTAATATTTAGTTTTTGGGCTGTTTGGGTAAAACTCTTCACTTGTGCCAGTGTATAAAAAGTTATTTGTCTTATAAAAAGCATTTTCATTCCCCTTTTCTTAATTCAAACCAAAACACCACACCCTCATTTTTATTAAAAACACCAAATGCGCTATTGTGAAGTTTAAGTATTCCTCTTACAATGGATAATCCTAATCCTGTTCCACCATATGTTCTACTTCTTGCTTTATCAACCTTATAAAAGCTATCCCAAATCCTCTCCATCTCTGCACTTGGTATAGCTTCTCCTGTATTATATATTTCGATTCGAACCTTTTCATCCCGATCCTCTATGCATACTTTTAGTTTTCTTTCTCCACTTATATGATTGATCGCATTATTTATAAAATTCACTAATACTTGTTCTATTTTTGATGGATCTCCATTTACTTTCAATCTCTTATCTTCTTTTTCTAAACGATCATGTATATTTTTCTCTTGAAAGATGGGCTTATATTTATTGTAGACTTTTTCAACAAGATCATTTATATGAAAATTTTCTATTTCTAGTTTTTTATTTCCTGATTCCATTTGGGATAATGCCAATAAATCTTTCACCAATTTCCCCATTTTGTCTGCTTCATCCATAATCACTTCACAATAGAAATTTTTACTTTCTTCGTCTTCTGCCACATTCTCATAAAGTCCCTCTGCATACCCTTGTATCAGGGCAATAGGGGTTTTTAATTCATGAGAAACACTGGATATAAATTCTTTTCGCATATGATCTATTTTTCTTTCTCGCGCGATATCTTCTCTCAACTTTTTATTGGCTTCATTCAATTCGAATATAGTAAGGTCTAGTTGATCCGATAAATAATTCATCGTTTCTCCTAGCTCGCCAATTTCATCCTTACTTTGTACTTTATATTTTTTACTAAAATCTAATTTTGCCATTCCTCTAGCAACACGGTT
This sequence comes from Marinisporobacter balticus, assembly GCF_004345705.1. Lineage (GTDB taxonomy): Bacteria > Bacillota > Clostridia > Peptostreptococcales > Thermotaleaceae > Marinisporobacter > Marinisporobacter balticus. Next base: position 42,479 of record NZ_SLWV01000004.1, on the reverse strand, counting down.
TAATGCTACAATAGGTTTTGTAAATCTTGTTGAAAACAAAAATGCCATCACCGTTCCAATCATTAAAGAAATAATTCCAATATATAGATAAAATGCCTTCGCAATTTTCACACTTTCTTGAATCGATGCAATAGATGTTTGTAATACCAAAATGCTATTGTCTTCTAATGGTACAGAATAAACTAAAAAATTCACCTTCAGCTTTGGATGCTTAAAAATTTCTAAAACCGACTCTCCCATCAATACCCTGTTTAAAACTTCTTTTGTAAGAGGAATATCTTTTCCCATTCCTCCAAAACCATGTCTTCCTCTTCTATTCCCTGCAAATGCATCATATTCATCTTCTTCATTCAATATGATTTTAAGAATATTTCCACCTATTTTGTTTTCTATCTTTGCAATTTCATCCTCTATATTTTCTATATTATCCTTATACATAAGTTGAATTTCTCGTGCATAGTCTATCAGACTTTCCTTCTTCTTATCTAAATAATAATTTTCTAGATATTTTGTATTTAAAATCCAAGATAATCCTACAATGATAAAAACAAAACAAGTCATACCCATAAATAATTTTAGTCCAATAGATTTTCTCATTTCTCCACCTCAAATCGATAACCTACTCCCCTTACAGTTTGAATCACATAATTTTTGTCTCTAAGCTTTATTCTTAATCTTTTTATATGCGTATCTACTGTTCTTAAATCTCCATAATAATCATAGCCCCATACCCCATCTAATAACTGTTCTCTTGATAATGCTTTCCCTTTATTATTGGCCATATAAAGGAGTAGTTCATATTCCTTTGGTGTCATTTCTATTTCTATACCATCTAAAAATACTCTATGTCCTTTTATATCAATTTGAATGGTTTCAAAATTCATTATTTTTTCTTCTTTCATATGCCTCTTTAGTAACGCTTTTACTCTTGCTACCAAAATATTTGGACGAAAGGGCTTTGTAACATATTCATCTGCACCCAGTTCAAAGCCAAACAATTCGTCTGACTCTTCGCTTCTTGCAGTAAGCATGACGATCGGAACATTAGATGTTTTTCTTATTTCTCTACAAACCGTCCAACCATCATATTTAGGAAGCATGATATCTAATATTATCAAATCTATTTTTTCCTGTTCAAATAAATCTAACGCTTCTTTCCCATCTTCAGCTTCAATTATATGCACATCTTCTCTTTTTAAATAATCTCCGATTAGTCTTCTCATTCTACTTTCATCTTCCACAACAAGGATCTTTTTTCCTCGCATGCCATTCACCTCCATGAAGGTTCTCCCTTTATTATGCACCAAATCCACTATATTTCATATTATATAATAAGTGTATAGCATATAAAAAATAAATCATATGATATTATGGATATTTTTCAATCATTTGTAAAAATATAAATCATTTACATATTAGCAATCTATACAACAGCAAACGATCTATGCTCCCTCAAGTAAAAAGTTTCACACTCTCACTTAGTATGTTCATCAGAAGTGGGCATCTTATAAATTGATAAATCGTTGAAACAACAGTCTATATTTTGATCAACAAGCTTTCCAAAAATCTTTGGAATTAATAAAAGAATTCGTGCAGGTCTCCCTACTAGATATTACAGAGATATGGTATTTGAAATTCTAACAGATGAGATCAAACATGCCATCAAATATAACTATATACAGAATTTGAATCTTTCAAAATAATATAGATGTGTCCGCTTTAAAACAAATATTTTTCAAAGGATTATTTTTGAAATATTTGTTTTATTTTTTACGGACACATCTATATCCTTTTATCTATTTTTTAATATTTCTCTCGCAACACTCACTTCAAAATCTTCAACATAATTTTTTATTTCTTTTAATTTTGTATTATGTGGAATGTTCTTAGGTAAATCAAGCTTCGTATATAATTCATCCATAGATATATCCATATATTTTGATACTTCTTCCAAAGCCATATATCCTTTTAGTTCTTCTGAATCCATTATTTGTCCTACCGGAATAGGTGCTGGTAATACTTCATATATTCCCATTATATTGGCAGCGAAAACACCCCCAAAATAAATACCGATAACCGCTATGATCACAATCAATGGGGTAAGTATTTTTTTTCCATGTTTCACTTCTAAAGCCCCTTCTTTGGGACAGGATAGTACACAGGTTTGACAATTGATACATTCAGCTGTTGTAATCACCTTTTCCTTTGCAACCTCTATGTTTACAGGACATTTTTTACTACAGATACCGCAATCAATACATTTTTCTTCATTACGCTCTATTTTATAAGGGCTTACCTTTGATACAATCGATAGAAATGCACCCATAGGGCATAAATACTTACAGAAAAAACGATCATATAAAATAGATCCTACAATAGTAATCATTAAAAGTCCTATCCCAATAGGTGCTTCTACAAATGTTTCCTCTACTTCTCCAAAAATATGTCCATATGCTGACCAAGGATCATAAGGCGCCATCCACATTTCTGCTGTAACCCATGCCCCTATGGTTGTAATGAGAAGTACAATATATTTCAAATATCTCATTGGTTGATCTATTCTCTTTGGCATCACAAATCTTTTGCCAAATAGTTTTTGTCCGATCATACCTAAAAATTCTTGAAGCGCACCAAAAGGACATAAAATACCACAAAAACTTCTTCTAAAAATAATTGCAAGAATAATTGTTAAAGCAAATAGTACAAATGTACCTGAAAATATTTTCTGAATAAATGTTCCTGATGATAATAATGTATAAAAACTTTCCAATCCGCCATAGGGACATAATGCGTGAATCGATGGAGATCCTTCCGTTCCTCCCCCTAATACTTGATGCATGTATGCTCTGTAGCTTATAAATATTAGAAAAATAGCAAGAATCAATCGTCTTATATTTTTTATAGATCTATCTTTCATTTATTTCACCCTTTCTGTAATATCGATTTTTTATTCACGCTAGATAAAATGTTCACTTCTTCAAGTATAAGATAAGCGACTGTATAAAATACAGCCCCCATTTACTATGAAAAAGGATCCTTCTACCAAACCAAGTTTAATTTTTGGTATATAGAAAGAGCAGCCAAACAAGCTCTGCTCCTTCTTTTAAACTAGATTATGATTGGGTTCTACAAAATCCCATGCCACGACCATTTCCTCTGCCTGATTCATCTTTTGCGCCTTGCCCTTGCCCAAATCCACCGCCTCTACCAAAACCAATTCCTAGTCTCTCATGATTTTCTCTGTTTTCGCCTACTGTTGTACAATCTTTCATTCTATCTGTAATAATCTTTTTGTAATTTTCTCCCTCTTCTTTTGTGAGATTCTCATCTTTAACCAATTGATCAATTCTTTTGATCTTTTCCTTTAATAGATCTTCAACAGAAGTAGTTGTTGTACTCAATCTCACACCATTGCCTCTTCCATAAGTAGTAGTATCTACTTTGGTATCTGCCTCAGCAGCAAAAGCAAACCCTATACTAGACACAGTCAAAAGTGCTCCTAATGTTAAACCAATCATTTTTTTTCTCATTCTACGCATCTCCCTTTTTTTTTATTGTTTTTCTTTGATGTGTTTATTATATCTTGCTAATGTGACAGTCTTGTGACAATCCAAGGACGTTCATGTGAAACTATTCTATTCATTTTTCTACACCTTTTATAATTTGATTGCCTATTTTTTCATCTGCTTCTTTTAATGCTTTAAAATAGCTTTCTATGTTTCCATCATAATTGAATGTTTTTCTAAACAATATAAGCTCTAACGTTTCTCTTACTTTATGAATCATTTTACGTTCTTTATCCTCTTTTTCCATATCCTCCATTAAATAAGATATTGTCATACTCAAGCTTTCTATTACTTGTTCTTGATGAAAATTTTTCTTTAGGCTTTCAGAAAAATCTTGTAAATCTTCTAAAGGAATGTTTTCTTTATCTAGGCTCAACTGCTGGAGCATTACTTTTGTATACCCTATAATGCAATACTTTCCTTGGCATTTGCCACAATAAATTTCCCCTAGACATATCTCATCCACACTCTCTTTAATTCTATGTTTATATTCATAAAGGGTTAACGCGGTTTCTTTAAAAACAGATAGCTCTCCTGCCTTTCTTGCTTTTAAAATAGGTTTTAACAAGATATATGTACTAATTCCTAATAAAGTAAAGAATATAATGATCTGAACAGGATGCATATAGTCTCTAGGCATTGCCGTATATAATTTTGTAATCCCAAAGATCATAAATATCCCCGCAGAAACCAATTTTATGATAAGTTCTGGTACTTTATCCCCTATTTTGCTCCCAACAAAAATACCTAGCCCACTGGTTAATACCATTCCAGATACGGTCCCCATCAAAATAAATATTGGAAAACTTGCATCCACAGATAAAGTAATGGCGGCAAGCTGTGTCTTGTCTCCAAGTTCTCCAATAAAAAAAGCTAGTGCAACCGTTAAAACAGGTCCAAATTTTTTTCCTTTATTCTCCTCATCTTCGTCATCATCTATTTTTAATGTCCAAAGGGCAAATCCTATAAATAAAAATCCTGCTACGATTTGTATAGCGCCCATTGGAATAAGGTTAGAAAGATAAGCCCCTAAAGCTACTGCGATCCCATGGTTTAATAAGGAACCAATAAAAACACCTGCCAATACTTCATAAACTTTAAATTGTGTTGCAAATGCCATTGCCAAAATCTGTGTCTTATCCCCCATTTCTGCCATAAATATTAAAAATAATGACCGAATAAACTCTTGTAACATGCTCCATATCCTCCCTTTTCCTCGCAAAAAGGCGAAACCCATAGCTTAATAAAACTATCCTTTATGAATAGCTTTATTAAGCTAAAAGTCTCGCCCCTTTAAAATATAAAGTAAATAGAACCAGGTATTTTCACCAGTATGTTGATCCATATCTATGAAAAATTTCCATGGCTACTCCCTTTTAACCTATCTTTAACATTTTTTCAATATATCATATTTTTCTATTTATTTCAACATGAGAAAATGAATGTCTAAATATTCACAAAATCAAACTACAGATCTTCTAAAAATAAAGGAACCCAATGCCTCTTTTAAAAATACAAGATATTTGGTCTTTATGAATAATATAGGATTAAAACATTTAAATTATTCCAAATCCAAAAAAAATCTTGAAACATCTCAAAACTCATGATATACTGTCCGTGAAATACAAACGATCATAGTAGGAATATCATTTGTTTTAGATGTACGTAGTTGTTTATAAATCCATTCACCCTTCATTTCACAACAAAACATTGTTATTCTCATGTTTTTCAAAATATTGGAAAACGTTTTCAACAGAGAAATGATTGTTTGTCTGTCAAACACACTAACATCCTGGTGCTTTAGGAAAGACGCTTTCGATTATCAGATAAAATTGATTTTCAAATTGGAACATGCTCTAAAACAATCAATCTTTCGATTGAAAGTGCAGCATTGAATAAAAAGTTATGGAAAAATGCAGACTACTTAAAGAATAGTTTAAAAGCCGCTTCACCTTTTTAATGTTAATTTCCACCTCTATGATTAGCAGATGATTTTGTTTTCATAGAGGCGGAAAATATAAAAGCCTAATGGCTAAAAAGTAATCAAACAAATGATTGTATCATACTACAATCGACTACTATCATTTATGTATAAGGAGGAAAAAAATGAGTAATTTTATTAAAAGGTGGAATCAACTCAGCTTAGTGAAACGAATTATTATTGGTCTTATTGTTGGTATCATTTTAGCTGTAACAATTCCTAATGTAGCAAAGCCAATTACTATTTTTGGCTCATTATTTGTTGGTGCATTAAAGTCTGTTGCACCGATTCTAGTATTTTTCTTAGTAACCTCGGCGATCTCGCAACATAAGAGTGGTCAAAAAACGACGATGAAATCAGTCATAATTTTGTATCTGCTAGGAACCTTTTTAGCTGGGCTTGTTGCAGTTATTGTAAGTTTCATGTTCCCAGTAACATTAACGCTTGGAGCAGGTATTGAAAGCATAACACCTCCAGGTGGTGTTGTAGAGGTTCTTAAGACGTTATTATTGAATGTGGTTGATAATCCAGTAAAGGCACTTTACAATGCGAACTACATCGGAATTCTATCATGGGCATTACTTCTTGGTCTTGCTTTAAAGAACGCACCAGAATCTACTAAGACAATGATTAGTAATGCCTCAGATGCATTATCTCAAATCGTAAGATGGGTGATTAACTTTGCACCACTTGGTATTATGGGTCTTGTATTTGACACAATTGCAACACAAGGTATTAAGTCGTTATTAAGCTATGGTCAATTACTACTTGTATTAGTTGGATCTATGCTCTTCGTGTCACTTGTTGTAAACCCAATTATTACGTTTATTATGATTCGTCAAAATCCATACCCACTTGTTCTTAAGTGTTTAAAAGACAGTGGTATTACAGCATTCTTTACACGTAGTTCAGCAGCAAACATTCCAGTAAACATGCGTCTTTGTGACGAGTTAGGCTTAGACAAAGATTCTTATTCTGTATCTATTCCACTTGGTGCAACGATAAACATGGCAGGTGCTGCGATTACGATTTCTATATTAACGCTTGCGGCAGTGAACACACTTGGCATTCAAGTAGATATCGGAACAGCGTTAATCCTTAGTTTACTTTCCGCTGTAAGTGCTTGCGGTGCATCAGGGGTAGCTGGTGGTTCATTACTACTGATTCCACTTGCATGTAGTTTGTTTGGTATTCCAAATGATGTAGCAATGCAAGTCGTTGGTGTAGGGTTTGTTATAGGTGTTATACAAGACTCTTGTGAAACTGCACTGAACTCGTCAACTGATGTACTTTTCACAGCTGTATCTGAATTCGCAGAGTGGAGAAAAGAAGGAAAAAAAATCGTTATTCCTAAAAAATAATTAAAAATTATCCTTTGTTAAAAACAATTTTTTAAAAAAACGATTCTATATTAAAAAGATGATTTCTGTATTGAACAGGAGTCATCTTTTTTAGATTCCATTGATATACTAGATCCTATATTGTCTAATAAAACTGTTTCTGTCGCAATTTCAACGAAAAAGTTATTATATAGCAAAGCATTTTTCAGTATAATTCTTTCTACATTTTCACAAACTATTTTTGTATCTTCCAAGGAGGTGAAATATTAATGCAAGCAAATGATAGCATTGGATGTACTGTAAGTGAATGTAGACATCATGCAAAAAATGTACAACAATGTACGCTTAATCATATTGAGGTTATAAAACATGGTCCTACTGCTACAACAAAAGAATCTACAGACTGTGGAAGTTTCGAAAGATCTTAATAAATTTGAATCCTCACACTGTGAGGATTCTTTAATTTATTCCTTCCATTCATCTCTTTAATATGCTTTTATTATATTTAGTAATTATGAAGGAATTATGGAGGAATTTAGAATAAGTAAAAAGATATAGTAGCTGCTGTATCTTTTTACAAGAAATCCTTTTATATAATTCTTTTTATAAATATACATATCTATCGCAAATTTCTACAAATTATGCCAGTGATATGCACTAAAATATAGTATAATACATTTATTTTTATTATAAGATTCAAAGAAATCATTTCATATCTTACTTAAAAGTTAATGCATACTTTTTATTTATACTTAAATATTACATTTTTATTATTTTTATAATTTTAAGGGGTGCAAATTATGAAATATAAGCTTATTGATCTTATAGATATATCTCAGTTTCAAAAACTTATGGAAACATTTTATAATATCTCAAAAGTTCCTCATGGCCTTCTTGACCCTGATGGAAATGTTTTAAGTGGTATAGGATGGCAAGATATCTGTACAAAATTTCATAGAGTCAACTCAAAGAGTGCTTATAATTGTACAAAAAGCGACCTCTCCATGAAAACTATGGTTAACAAAAAAGAAAAATATACTATTTATCAATGCCAAAATGGATTAATAGAATCGACTATTCCTATTGTTATCGAAGGCGAACATATTGCGAACTTAATTTTAGGACAATTTTTTTATCATAAACCTGACCTAAAATACTTTCGTAAGCAAGCCGAGGAATTTGGCTTTGATGTAGATGCATATCTTAAAGCCCTATCACTTGTCCCTATTATTTCCAAAGAACAACTTAAATCTTATATGGCTTACTATTTGCAAATAGCAGACATGCTTACGAACATAATTTTAAAAGAATTAAAACAAAGAGAAACGGAATCATTATTATTACGTCATAACGCTAATCTAGAAAATATGGTTGCAGAACGTACTGAAAAATTAAAAAAGATCAATGTAGCACTAGAAAAAGATATATTAGAACGAAAACACATTGAAAAAAGCCTTAAAGAAAGCGAAGAAAGGTATCGACTCCTCATAGAGCTCTTTCCTTATGGCATTTGTGTCCGCAACAAAGACACCATTTTATTTGCAAATAGAACTTCTGCAAACTATTTGGGTTTTGAGCATCCAAAAAAAGTTATCGGTAAAAAACTAACAGAATTATTTATCCCTCATCCAGATTATCGAGAAGTTTTTTACGAAAATATGGAAAACATAGAAAAAACAGGTTCCCTGTCATTAACGGAAGAGAAATTTATTCGAATCCTTGATAAAAAAATCTTATATGTAGAAACTGTTTCTTCTTTTATTCCTTATGATAACAATAGAGAAATACTTGTTGTATTTAAAGATATATCCGAGAGAAAAAGACTTGAAGAGCTTCAAAAAAAAGTTGCAGAAAAAGAAAAACTTTTACGAGAAACCATTGAATTGGAGCAATTAAGAAGCGATTTTTTTGCAAATCTGTCCCATGAAATAAAAACGCCTATTAATTTAATTTTTAGTACCATCCAATTGCTAGAATTAGAAATAGAAATAGAAAACAAAGTAATCTCCCAAGACATAAATGTAAAGAAACGTATGCATGTTTTAAAACAAAACTGCAATAGATTAATAAAATTGACAAATAATTTAATAGATATTACAAAAATAGATTCTGGTTATTTAAAGTTGCATTTACAGAATTGTAATATTGTAGACATTATTGAAGATCTAACATTATCAGTTGCAGATTATATAAAAAATAAAAATATAAGTCTTCTATTTGATACGGATACAGAAGAAAAAATTATGCGCATTGATCCTTATGCAGTTGAAAGAATTATACTTAATTTATTATCTAATGCTGTAAAGTTTTCAAAACCAGACAGCAAAATAATAGTAAATATAACTTCATCAAAAAAAGAAGTGATCATATCTGTAAAAGATACAGGGATAGGCATTCCCAAAGAAAAACTACAATTAATATTTGATCGTTTCAGACAAGTAGATAAATCTCTGACAAGAAATCACGAAGGCAGTGGTATGGGGTTATCCATTACGAAGTCATTGGTGTTGATGCACGGTGGTGCGATTATAGCAAAAAGCGAATATGGTAAGGGCAGTGAATTTATTGTAACACTTCCTGCAAAGCCTTTAAGTACAAAGAAAAACATTGTAAACAGTTATGTTCAAAATACTTATACTGAAGTCATTGCTATTGAATTTTCAGACATATATTCATCATGAAAAAAGAGCCTATGGAATAGACTCTTTTTTTGAAAGATTCAATGGATTATTTTAATATTTTGTAAATTTCCTTTTTTATTTCTTTTAATGTTTCTTTTTCCATACTTCTCTTTTCTCTTGGCATAGAAATTTCAAAACACTTTTTTATCTTAACAGGGATATCTCCTAAAACATAAACATGATCTCCTAAAAGTAATGCTTCTTCTATATCATGGGTAACAAAAATCACTGTTCGAAGATCTTCATTCCACAATTTAATAAAAGCATAAAAAAGTGATTCTTTTATCTTTATATCTAATCCTTTAAAAGGTTCATCCATAAGGAGTATGTCAGAAGGATAAGCAAACGCTCTAGCAATAGAAACTCTTTGCATCATGCCTCCACTAAGCTGTGGCGGATAATAATCTTTAAATTCCTTTAAGCCAACCATTTCAATATATTTTGATATAATCTTTTCTCTTTCTTCCTTTTGATAAATATCCTTTAGTATAAATTCAATATTTCCCCAAACAGTTTTCCAATCTAAAAGTCTTGGTTCTTGAAAAAGATAACTAATCACTTTATGCTCTAAGCCTAAAAATGTGCCATCATCTTGCTGTATGATCCCACTGATCATATTTAAAAGCGTTGTTTTTCCACATCCTGATGGTCCTAAAATACAGGTAATATGATTCTCTGAAATTTCCATATGAAAGTTTTGAAACACTTTCATATTTTCATAGCTTTTACACAGATTTTGAATCTTTAGTGTCATTTTATATTCTCCATCTAATGATCTTTTTTTCTAGTATTCTGATCACTTTTTCAAAAACAAAGCTTAAAAATATTGCAACAACAGTCCATGCAAAAACGCTTGCTGTCTCAATATAAATTTTTGATGTATAAAGACTTGTTCCTATCGCATATTTGGGTTGGCTCAAAACCTCCGCTGCAATTACTGCTTTCCATCCTATTCCCATAGCAGTACAAATGCCTGCTACAAAAAAAGAAGCAATAGACGGAAGATAGATTTCAAAGAGTATTCTCCACTTTTTCACTCCATATATTTGAGCCATCTGAATGATTTTTTGATCCACACTTTTCATACCTTCAGAAACATTTACACATATAATTGGAAAGGCTACTAAAAAACTTACAAATATAGGCACATGCTCTGTTTCAAACCAAATAAGTGCCAGTATAATAATAGACATAACAGGGGTAGATTTTATAATAATCAGCCAAGGTGCTACAATTTTTTCGATCACTGAACTTACCCCTGTAAAAATCCCCACAATCAATCCCAAAATACAGGATAAAAAAAATCCTACTAAGCCTCTTCCTATAGTAGTCATTACCACTTTGAAAAAAGTTTTAGATTTCAAAAGAACTATCAAGCTTTTACAGGTAACTTCAGGAGAAGGAAGAATCATCTCCTGATCCACGATTTCGGAGAGGATTTTCCAAGTTATGATTAAGGTTAATACCGATAGAATGGTTGGAAATTTATTGTTGATTATAATAGAAATTCTCATCCGGAAGTTTTCCTCCCACATCTTTTGGTGAAAAATCATAAAGTACTTTTAAATATTTTTGTACAGTTTCTTTTGCGTTTTGTGCATCTTTAAAAGCAATATTACATCTTGGTATGGCTAACTCTGCTATTTTAGCTTTCATCCCAATTCCATGCTTTTCAATAAGTTTTCCAGCTTCTTCTTTATTTTCATTTACCCAATTGATAGACTTTTCATATTCATCTAAAAAGTTCTTAACAGCATCTGGATGCTTCTGCGCAAAATCCTTTCTTACAACAAGACAACCTTGTGCGATCGCCGCATTTTCTCCTAATGCATTTTCCCATTCCTCTTGAATATTCATAGCAACTGTGGCTTCTTTATTCTTCATGCTGACCATGGTAACAAATGGTTCAGGTAATACTGCAATATTTACTTTTCCAGCAATCATGGCTTGTGCAAGCTCAACATGATTAAATGTATAATCTAATGTAACATCCTTCTCAGGATCTAATCCATTTTTCTCTAATAAATATCTAAAAGCCACATCAGGAGTTGACCCTTTTGCAATAGCGTTAATCTTCTTTCCTTTTAAATCTTCCCATGTCTTGATTGTTTCTCCTTGTGTCATTACATAAAGCACCCCCCAGGTATTTATAGCCGCCATTTCATACCCAGCTTCTTTATTATAAAGCTTCGCAGCAACATTTGTAGGCAAGGCTGCGAAATCAACCTCTTTTGATAAAAGCTTAGACACCAAAATATCAGGACTTCCAGCGATTTCATAAGAAGAATCTAAATTCTCCCCTAAAAATGGTTTTTCTTCAAACATTTTTATCATTCCTATAGAGGTAGGCCCTTTTAATCCTACTATTTTTACAAATTCTTTTTCAACTGCTTTATTTCCTTGTACATCTCCGTATGTATTGTCTTTCTTTGAACAGCCTACAACACTAAAAACAAGTAAAAAAAACATCATTAAAGATAAAATCTTTTTCATTTTAGCACCCTCTCTGTTTTTTTATTTACCCCTAGATTTTTTATTAAAAATTCATACTAGCAAAGCTAATTATTTCGTATTTTATAACCCTTTAATCATTGTATAAAATACTTGATTTTACTCGCAATTTGCTTATATTTTTCAATTTTTTTTATATGAACAGTATAGCATACTTTATAATGCAAATATAGTTTGCACCTTTTAGGACTATATTTCTTTCATATTTTCCCTATTTTTCACCATTTTAATTTTTGACACCCTTTATTTGATGTATATGAATCCAAACCTCTTCTCCTATTTTATATTCTTCTTTGGGACTTGTTTGCACCTTCAACTCCTTGTTTTCTATACAAATTGTGTATTCAATAACATTTCCTCTATAAAACATTCTCCTAATCTTGCCTTTACCCATTCCTTTTTCTTTTCTTAAAGAAATGTCCTCAGGTCTAATAGATAGAATAACTTTCTCTCCAATATTTGCTGTAGTATATCTATCTTCAATAAAGACGTGTTCAAATAACGCTAACTTGCTACATCCATTTTCTTCTGTTACATGACTATGGATAATATTTGTTTTTCCTATAAACTTAGCCACAAATTCAGTTTTAGGATGTTCATATAATTCTTTAGGTGTACCCACCTGTATAAGCTTCCCTCTATTCATCACTGCTATTCTATCAGATATTCCCATCGCTTCATATTGATCATGTGTAACGTGTATAATGGTAATTTCCATATCTTTTTGTATGCGTTTTATTTCATATTGCATGTCTTCTCTTAATTTTGCATCCAAATTCGATAAAGGTTCATCTAGCAATAATAGCTTAGGCTTCATTATTAATGCCCTTGCTAATGCTACTCTTTGCTGCTGACCACCACTTAATTCATAAGGATATTGCCTTTCCTTTCCTAATAATCTAACAATAGATAATGCTCTTTCTACCTCATTTTTTATAAGATACTTACATTTTTTTCTTATTCTCAGTGGATAAGCGACATTCTCAAAAACACTTTTATGAGGCCATAAGGCATAGTTTTGAAAAACAAATCCAATTTGTCTTTTATCTGGTGATTTAAAACAATTTCTGTCTGTAGAAAATACAAGTTCATCATCAATAGCAATTTCACCATCATTCGGCTTTTCTAATCCTGCAATACAAGACAAAAGTGTACTCTTCCCACATCCACTTGGTCCAACAATTGATAACATTTCTCCTTTATTGATGTCTAAATCTAAACCATTTATCGCTACCACTTTTCCATATTTTTTAACCAATCCTCTTATTTGCGCCTGTATTATTTTCATACACCTCCATTGTGACATTTTTTTAATTTTTTGAGTAAAATATGTCCTAAAGTAGTCATGAGTATAATCACTACTGCAAGGGTTGATGTCATTTCCAATCCATATGAATTGGACTTTAGCCCAAATAACATAACCCCTATTGTTTCTGTTCCTGGTGAATAAAGCAAAAGTGAAATCGGTATTTCTCTCAATGCTATTAAAAATGCTAAAATCCAACCTGAACGAATCCCAGGCATAATCATAGGTAAAGTAATGTCTTTAAATGCTCTAATTGTAGAAGCCCCTGATATTCTCCCTGCTTTTTCGAGAAAAATATCTTGAGTTTGTATCAATCCATTGATATTTTTTATTGCTATAGGTAAAAACAATACCATATACGTTACAATAATAATCCATCGTGTTCCATATAATCTAAATGGTGGATTCATCCAAGTAAGTGTAGCTGCAACAGCTAAAACAATATTCGGAAATGTCATGGGCCAAGTTGCAACAAATTCAAGAACCCTTCTTCCTCTTATATCTGTTTTATTAGAAATATATGAAATAATTGTACCCATACCTGCAGCAATTGTAGCAGCAATCATCCCATAAAAAATACTATTTTTGAAAGCACTTATCGTCAACTGATTTTCAAACAACAAGACACGATAGTTATTTAAAGTTAAATGATTTAGTGTAAATGCAAGTCCCCACCTTTTTAAGAATGAAGATATAACAATCACGATTAATGGAACCATCGTTGTAGCAGTTTGGAATAGAAAAACAAAAAATATGATTATATTCTTCCATTTTCCCAATTGAATTGGCTTTGCCTCCTGACTATTTGAATTCATTGTTGTAAATCTTCTTTTTCTAAGTGAAAAACTATTGAAAAAAAATATCATTCCAGAAAAAACAACCAATACCATAGAGATTGCTATCGTAAGTCCTAAATCCAAATTGGTTAATGCACTATATATCCTCGTTGTTAATACCTCTTTTCCTACAGGCAATGCTAAAACAGCAGCAACACCGAAATTTGCCATAGTCCGACTAAATACTAATAATCCTATAGATGCAAAGCTAGGGATCATTAAAGGTAATGTGATCGTCATAACTGCTTTCAATTTACTAGCACCACTCATAATAGCAGCATCCTCTAAAGAAGGGTCTGTTTTCTCTAAAGCATTTGTAATTGCCATAAATACTAATGGATACAAATGTATGCTCATAACAATGATAACAGCCTCTAAAGAATACGCCCTAAAATTGTATTTAGATACGCCAAATGCATTTTTCAGTATACGATTCCAGTAACCATTTCTTCCAAGAAGTTCTATCCATGAAATAGATAATACATAAGATGGTATCATAAAAGTTAGAAACGCGAATGCTTTTATTCCTCGTTTATAAATATAATCTGTTCTAGTCACCAGCCAAGCTAGTGTTCCTCCAAATAAACTTGTCAATAAAGTTACGCCCAATGAAACGTAAATCGTATTCTTTATAGCTACGTAGTTTTGTTGATCTTTTAAAATATTTTTATATAAATCTAAACTAAATTTTCCCTCACAAATTAAACTTTTGAAAAGTAAAACCATAAACGGATATAAAACAAACACACTTATAAATACGCCTACAACGAACAGAATTACGGTCTGAGAATCAGACCGTAATCTTCTAAAAATATGCTTTGTAAAATGTTTACTTTTCTTGCATGATCTCTTTGAATCCATCTCGCAACGCATCTTCATGCTCACTTGCGTACCTCCAATCTACAGGTATAACCTTTACATCTTCTGGTACCCCTACAGGCAATGCCACATCTTTTCTTACACTAACAAATCCAAAATTTGTTGTGATATTTTGAACCTTTTTAGATAAAATAAAATCAACAAATTCTCTAGCTATTTTTTCATTAACATCTGGTCTCGCTTCATTTTTTATAATTGCTATTGGTCTTTGAATAGACAAAGCCCCTTCCTCTGGCCAAGCAATTGATACAGGTATTTTATATCCATCTTTTTTTGCTTTTTTGTGTAATCTTAGTACCCCATCATGAGGTGCAATGCCAATATCAAATTCTCCTTCTGAAATCTTAGAAGATACTTCTCCGTTTTTCTTTGTTAAAAATAAATGGTTCTCATGCATTGCCTTTAAATAATCCCAATTTTTTCCGCTCATTTCATATAATGCTGATGTCAGTGCCAATGCAGTAGAAGATTGATTTGCATCAGCCATAATCATTGTTCCATCAAAGTTTTTATCTTTTAAATCTTCAAAAGATTTCGGAACACTTTCTTTTGCTACATTATCTTTATTGTAAATAATCACACCATATCGTTCATTTACCAAGGTATAATGTCCATCTCCAACTTGATATTGAGGCTTAATCGTATCAAATTCTTTTGGTACATATTTTTCAAGATATTTTCCATCTGCTAATGCCATATACATTAAAGGATCTGATCCCCAAACTACATCTGCTTGAATTTGACCAGCTTCTTTTTCTGTCCAAACCTTTTGACGTAATGGTCCACAACCCATATGTAATAAATCTATTACATCTCCTCTTTCAGCTTCAAACTCCTCCTCTATTTTTTTTATCATTGGTTCTGATCCTGATAAATATACAGTAATCTTTCCTTCTTTTCCACTATATATTGATTGATTTGAAGCTATATTTGTTTTCAATGCCTCTTCATTTGTTTCTGACTCTTCTTCAACATTATTAGCACTACAAGCTGAAAATACCATCATCCCCACAAATAGTAATGTTAATAACAAGAAACTACTTTTTTTCATGTTTCTACCCATCATTTTTACACCCCTTTTATTTTTTCTTATTCCTAAAAATATATTTGATAAAGATAATTTATTCTGCATGCTCTACTTAGAATCATTTGATATTGAATTTTATTATTTATTGATAATTCTTTTCGTTAGTTGTAATTATATGACAAAACTATTTTATTGTCAATTTTTTTTGATACATCGAGCTTATTTAAGCTATATCATCTTTTAAAATCTACATATTCAAAATACTTTTAATCCATCCTATTGTTCATTTTTATTTTACCTGTTTTTCCCTATTGCGTCAATAATAATGATAATTATTTTCATTGACAAAGCGCAAAAGCTCTGTTATTATTATGATAGTGATAATCATTATCATGATTGAGGAGTGGAATTATTATGAACGAAAATAAACACATCTGTTTCAAACAAAGCACTGATGATTTTATTAAATGGCTCGTTCAGCTTTTAGGCCCTGTTCTTCTCGGGGCAAAGCCTGCTGAAATTTTAAGCTTTCAAAATCACGACAAAGCACTGTATGAAAAAATGAATAAAATACAAGATTCCTTTAAGAATTGTAAAAAAATTTCATATAAAATATTTCATTTCAATCATAGAAGTACAAAAGTATTTTTTTATAACACTGTATCACTTGATACTGTATTAAGTGATTATCAAAATGCAAAGTTTTTAAGTAGCATGGGTTATCCTAAAAATTACAGCTTAGATCATTACATCGACCATATGATTCATAAAATGATGCACGGTACGATTCCTGATGAAATAGGTATTTTCTTAGGATATCCTCTAAAGGATGTGCTTGGCTTTATGGGTCATCCTTCTTTGAAACTTACTAAGATTAATGGTTGGAGAGTATATGGTGATGCTACATTATCTGATAAAAAATACAATGAATTTATAAATGCCAAAAACAAGATTAAACATTTATTAACTTACTTTAGTATAGATAATGTATTAACTTATGCATAAAGATATCTTTCATAAATTTTATTGCTAAAAAATTATGGAAATTATAATATGATCTTTTGATTTTAACTTTTTATAATTTCTCATAATCATAAAAATAAATAAAAATAATAGAAAAGAGGGTTAATATGAAAAAAGTGACAGTAATTTATTGGAGTGGTACTGGAAATACAAAAATGATGGCAGAGGCTGTAGCAGAAGGTGCCGGAAGTGATGCAAAATTAATAGATGTTGACAGTGCAAAAAAAGAAGATATCATAAATGCTCAAGCTATTGCATTAGGTTGTCCTTCTATGGGAGCAGAAGTCTTAGAAGAAGGTTCAATGGAACCTTTCATAGAATCTATTTCAGGTGTGATTTCAGGAAAACCTGTTGGTTTATTTGGTTCTTATGACTGGGGTGATGGTCAATGGATGAAAGATTGGGTAGAGAGAATGGAAGATTGTGGTGCTAACGTTATAAATGAAGGATTAACTGTACACTTAACACCTGAGGATGAAGGATTAGAAGCATGCAGAGATTTAGGAAAAGATTTAGCAAAATAAAATGATACATATGATAAAAACTCCCTTTTTACACAAAGGGAGTTTTCCTTATTTATCCTCTACCATTATACTTGCAATAAACGAGGTTAGTGGGATCGTCAGTATCAATCCAATACTCCCGCACAATGATCTTATAATCTCAGTTGCAATAATTTCTTTGCTTACAGCCTGACTAAGAGACATATTAAAATTATAAAACATCAAAAACAATGGCATGCTTCCTCCAACATAAGCAAGAACAAGGGTATTCACCATGGTTGCCATCACATCTTTTCCTACTTCTAATCCTGAATGCATCAATTTTATAAATCCTATACGTGGCGATTGACTTTTTAATTCAAAGATAACCGATGTGATAGTCATAGCTACATCCATGACAACACCAATAGATCCTATAATTACACCACTTAAGAAAAGACCCTTAAAGTCTATTTCCATTCCTACTTCCCTAATTAAAAAGGTAACCTCTTCACTTGCCAAACCTGTAATTGCACAAAGGTTCGTAAAAGTTTGTGCTAATATGCCAGCTATAATAGTCCCTCCCACAGTTCCAAGTATTGCAATAAAACTTTTTCGTGTGAACCCCGCAATCAGAATAAAGCTTATTAAAATAATCAGTATGCTACATATGATTGCAACAATAACAGGATTACATCCTTTTAAAATCATTGGCATCATAATTTTTATAATAATAATTCCTGAAATCCCTAGGGACATAACAGAAAGCAATCCTTTCATTCTCCCAAATATAATCACAGCTATCAAAAAAATGATTCCTAATAACTTTAAATGATCCTCTCTACATATATTCATAATATTTGCTTCAATTTTGTTATGCTCATTCTTAGAAATTCTTATCCTTACTTTGCTGCCTCTATGTAATTCAAAATTATATTCCGAATAATCTATAGTAAAATATTCAATATCTATTTCTTGATTTACATAATCTCCTTCTAATACTTTTACCCTTACAATCTGGTTTTTCGATTCATTATAGCTTTGATTTTCTACATCTATTACTTCTGCTTTTACAAAATTACTTTCAAATCCCTCAGCTATAACCACATTCCCTAGTAATATTATAAAGATAATTGTTAACAAAAACTTTTTTCTCATTGTCCACACCTCCTATCATAATATCCTATGAAATTCTTTGGACAATCAGAACAAAACACGAATCAAAAAATTAAAAATAACCTTTTTGAAAATAAGCTGTACTATATGATATGTTAAAATTTTTATAAAAAAGTATATATTTCTCTATACTATCAAATACTATAATTGTGTACACATCAAACTATAGACCTAAAAGGAAAAGGTGATTTGTCTGTATATCTTTTATCATGATGTTAGCGGAACCCATTCTGTTGTCATTGCTGCTGCAATCCATCTAAATTATCTGCCAATAGATCGTGTTCCTAAAAAATCTGAAATTTTAGATATTCCCTTATTTGATCGGTTAGAAAAAAAAGATATAGGTCGATTAATCTATCATGGAAATGATCTCTATAAAAATTCTGTTTATACATTGGGAAGACAATCTGCTTCTCACTTAGTTGTAAATGCCATCAAAACAGTATTTGATATGGCAGATCGGGATAAAAAAGAAGTTTTGTTCGTAGATACTTCTAAAGCAGTCAATAATCTTATGCGCATTGGCGGGGGAAGTTCTAGACTGTTAGGTCTTATTTCTTTTGGTAGACCTATTGTTACTTACGGAACGATAAAAGCATATCCTAAAATTTGTGACATTGTGAAAAAGACACAATTAAAAATAGTACCGTAAGGCTTTTCGGTACTATTTTATAAACTTTACAATTGTCTTTAATACTTTATCCACTTCATCTTTTGTTAAGGTTTCATTCTCCCCAAGTAAACAATCCTTTGTGTGTTCTTCTAATATAATTAAACCAACTTTATGAACAGAAGCTCGTATTGCAGCAATCTGAAGTAATATATCATCACAAGTTTTCGTATCCTCTTCAATCATTTTTTCTATTCCTGCTATATGCCCCTTTATAGTTCTTAATCTATTAATGAGATCTTTTTTTGCAGCTTCTCTAGACATCGTATCTCTCCTTCTATGAAAATATTGTCTTTGTACTTAATATATTGTACCATATTACATATCCTAGTGACTATTATTGATACAGGAATTTAACGTTCCTTATAATAAAAGTGGTTGTATTTTTAACAACCACTTTTATTTATCTATAAGAAAAAAACAATTGAAGTAACGGACAAAATTAGTAAACTTATTTTTGATTATCCGTTAATATTAAATAAATAGATTTACATTGGCTTCATCAGATTCTCCAAGGTAAGTAGCTACCCCAGCAAACTCTATCCCATCAATAAGTTCTTCTTCTCGAATCCCCATTACATCCATAGACATGGTGCAAGCAATCATCTTTACACCCATCAGCTGTGCACTTTCGATTAATTCTGGTAAGCTATTTACATTTTTCTTTTTCATAATGCTCTTCATCATAGAAGCACCCATGCCACAAAAATTCATTTTTGAAAGTCCTAATTTTTCAGAACCCCTTGGCATCATCCATCCAAACATACTTTCCATAAAATCTTTCTTTATCTTAATTTTTTTTGCCTTTCTCAGTGCATTTAATCCCCAGAAAGTAAAAAACATAGTAACCTCACTTCCCATAGCTGCTGCACCATTGGCAATAATAAAGCTTGCCATGACCTTATCCATATCTCCACTAAAAACAATCATTGTTTTTTTATCAGCCATATTTCCCCTCCTTATTTTTTAAGAATTTTCGCAGTAATTTCTGTATCTGTTTCATTTAGATCTAAAAGTTCATTTCCTGTTTTTTTACACCATGCTTGTATATCCTTTGCAAACCCTCTATCTGTAACCTTAACATTAATCACATCGCCAGCTTGTGCTTCCTTTGTAGCTTTAAATATTTGCATAATCGGTCCTGGACATTGTAATCCTTTACAATTTAAATTTATCTCTGCCATTTTTAATTCCTCCTAAATTTTTTATACTTTTCTACTATTATTCTCTTTCAAATGGATAAGCGTTCATACCCCCATCTAAAATTTTTATATCTTCAAACCCTAATTCTTTTAATTTTATATAGGCTAAATATGCATTTTTGCCTAATTTACATACTAAAACAGTTTCTTTCTCTTTGTCTAATTCATCTGCACGCATATAAATTTCTCCTGAAGGAATGTTTATCGCTCCTGGAATGGTTCCAATCATAAAAGATCCTTCATCACGTGTATCAACAATTTGTAACTCACTCAATCTATTTTTAAGTGCAATAGGTCCAATCCCCTTTACTCTTCCTGTTAACTTATTTGTGAGTACACTGGCTGCTACAATCGTTGAACTCATTGCCATAGAAAATGGTGGTGCATACGCTAAATCAAGTTTTTCTAAATCTTCAACCTTTGCGTCAAAAGTTATAGCTGTAGCTATAATATCAATTGGTTTGTCTACAACCCCTTCTCCAACTACTTGTGCCCCTAACACTCTGTGGGTGTTCTTATCTACAATAAGCTTTGTAATAATTTCCCGATATCCTGGATAGTAATGCGCTTTATCATTTGCTGGAACAAGCGCAGTCTCTACTTCAAACCCAGCTTTTTTCGCATCTCGTTCTGATAATCCTGTTTTTGCTGCATTCAATTTAAAAAGCTTTACAACCGTTGTCCCAAGTACACCTTTTAAAGTATCTTTTCCTTCACTACCTATGTTTATCCCTGCAACTCTACCCATCTTATTTGCAGTAGATCCCATTGGGTACCAAGCAGGCTTGCCTGTAACTAAATTTACATGTTCTGCACAATCTCCTACTGCATAAATATCTTTAATATTTGTTTCCATATGTTCATTTACCGCAATCGCACCTGTAACACCTATTTCTACACCTATTTCTTTTGCAATATTTATATTCGGTCGAACCCCTACAGACATGATCACAAGATCTGCTTCAATTTCTCTTTTGTCTGTAACTACCTTTTTAACTTTTTCATCCCCTACTAATGAAAGTACCTTTTCTCTTGTATAAATATTGATTCCTTCTTCGCACATATAGTTTTGTGCATAAAGGGCAACTTCTTCATCAAAAGGAGGTAAAATATGATCTATCAGCTCTACAAGCGCGACCCCAATCCCTCTTTCATGTAGGTTTTCTGCAACCTCAAGTCCTATAAATCCCCCACCAACAACAACCGCTTTTTTTACTGCTCCGTTGTCCACCATTTCTCTAATTTTTAGGGCATCTGATACAGTTCTTACTGAAAATACACCGGATAAATTTTTTCCTTCAATAGGCGGTACAAATGGTGTTGCCCCTGTGGCAAGAATTAATTTGTCATATGGAAATATTTTCATTTCTTCTGTTGTTAAATCTTTCACTTCTACATTTTTTTCTTCTTTATTAATTTTTACCGCTTCGTGTTTTGTAAATACATCAATCCCTGTAACTAATTTAAAATCTTCAGGTGTTTTTACAACCAATTCACGTTCTTCTTCTATTACCCCTCCAATATAATAGGGCAGCCCACAACCTGCATAAGAAATATGTGCATCCTTTGTTATAATCACAACTTCTGCTTTTGAATTTTCTCTTTTAATCTTAGCTGCTGTTTTTGTTCCTGCAGCTACACCGCCAATAACAACTATTTTTTCTGCCATACGATTCTCACCCCTATATAATTTTATAAATCTTTTCTTGCTCATAGATTTCCCTCTATTTTCACAAAGTATGTCTTTTATTTTCCCACCCCCCCAGCAATGGGGATGCTTATTTATAGGATACTAAAAGTTTGACAAAAAGTCAACAAACGAAACGAACAGCTTAAAAAATAAATTTTTCAGTAATAATACAACCTCCGTACAAATATATTATTAGTACGATGTCCATTAGTGAGGTGAATAAATATGCTAAGAATTTTTGTTATGAAAAAACGTAGCCTGTACATTGCTTTAGCCCTACTCGTTATCATGATTATAGGAATCGTTATACTCATGTCAGGCTCAGATGAAACTTTCTCAGAAACAATGAAGTATGCTTATAAACAGATCTCTGCTGAACAAGCGAAGGTACTGCTAGAAAAAAATCCTACTGCCATTGTTTTTGACATTAGAGATGCAGAAAAATATTTACAGAGTCATTTGCCAAGTGCTACACAAATATCCTACAAAGAACTGAAGAAAAAATTAGACTATTATGATCGCGAGGAAATATACATGATCTACGGTAGCAGTGATAAAAAAAGTGCAAAAGCTGCTGATATGCTGGCCAGTAACGGTTTTTGTAAAATATACATGTTAAATGGCGGTATTGAAAAATGGACTTATGAGACAGAATAAGAAACAAAAAGCCTTTCACCCTAATATAGGGTGAAAGGCTTTTTGTTGTTAAAATTTTATTTTAGCGTGGAGGGATTGTTGGTCTTAGAGGGACAGCCACATTGCCTGTTTTAGCATCTATGTGTAAAATCCAATATCCATAGTCTCCTTTTTCCGCTTTTTTGTCTTCTATAGGATGCCAATAGACAAATCCAGTCACGCCTTCATCCGGTTGTTCATTTGCCATAAATCTTCCAGGCATTCCATACAAATAATACATAGGTCCATCATTTTCGTCACGAATAATCCCAAAAATATAATGCTGATACTTATAAATTAAATGCGGACATCCCATCACGTGATTTTTATAAGGCATATTTCCATGCATATTGTTTACATATCCATAGAAAGGCAAGAAATTTCTATATAATGTTTGTTGGTTACAGTCCATCTTCCACCACTTGCAATTCCCTATATTTTTTTCAAAAGGTTTTGCTTCCTTATAATATTTCAGTGTATTTTCAACATATCCACATACCATTTTAAAATATTGCCCATAGTACCCATATGGATTTTTACAATCATAAAATTTCATCTCTCCATACTCTAGCTCATACCCATCTTTCTGCCCTTCACTTCTATATCCTTTTACAAAATGTTCTTTTTCTTCATGCTTCCTCTTCTTTTGTAATGTTTCTTGTTTCATTTTTTTTTCTAATACTTCTTCTTTCATATTCACAGGTTGTGGATCAGACCTCTTCATTTCCTCTATTTTTTCTTCTTTCTCTACTACTTCTTCTGCAATTTTTTCTGCTATATTTATTGATTCTTTAACCGGTTCTATTTCTTCTATTTCTTCTTTCACATCCAAAGACGCTACTTCAATCTCTTTTTCTTCTTTCTCTACATTGCGCATCTGAATCTTTTCCGTTTCTTCCTTATGGGATTCTGCTGTTATTTCTATCGTTTGCTGAACTTTTTCTTCTTGTTTGTGTTCTCGTTTTTCTTCTTTGTACTGATTGGCCAATACATGTTTCCATGCAACTCTTTCTTTATCAATAAATCCGACTAAAGGAGCTGCCATATCTTTTCCTATCACACTTTCCCCAACAGGTTTTGCTACAATAGCAATCACATTAAAATCTCTTATAGAATTTCCTTGTCCATCCACATTTTCAGCATCAAATTTCCAATTTAATTCTCCCTTGCCATTCTCATCAATAGCCAATGCACCATTATCCGCACAAATTTGTTTTCCTTCTTTTGTTCCTATTAAATATCCTTTATAAACATATTCTGCCTGATCAAAATACTTTATATTTTGAATATAATGGTTAAGTACACCCTTTCCATTTTTTGTTTCTATTTTTGTATATCCTTTTAGCTGTTTTCCTCCTATATTCTGAAACCCCTCATCTTCATGATCTAGTATAATAAAATATCTTCTATATCTTTTCCCGTTCATAGTTAACCTCCCCCCTTTTATCACTTACTATTAATATATGTACAATTTTAAAAATAGTTCACTTTTTATAAAAAAAATCGCATGATAGTGCTATCGCTACTCATTTTTCCAACAGAATTTTAAAAAGATTATTTAAACTTTCCGTTACTCGAATTTCTTAAAACCTATGCAATCACGAATGATCCATATTCTAAACAATCTATAATTTTCTTATAAATAAAAAACAACTGTGTTTTGGTATATATATCCAAAATACAGTTGTTTTTTATTTATATATGCGCACACAATGTGTCTGCAAGTTTTGCAAATTCTTCTATAGTAAGGGTCTCTCCTCTTCTTTTTTCTTCTATACCGCTACTTTCCAACATTTTTTTAATGGTTTCTTTATCTATATTTAAACTACTATTTGAAAGAGCATTCAAAAGCGTTTTTCTTCTTTTTCCAAAAGCTGCCTTTACCACTGCAAATAACATCTTTTCATCCGCTACTTTCACTCTTGGCTCTTTTAAAACTTTCAATCGAATAACGGTTGATTCGATTTTCGGTTGTGGAATGAATACAGTTTTTGGCACACGTGCCACGATCTCAGGTTCACAATAATATTGTACTGCTACAGATAAAGCGCCATAGTCTTTTGTATTTGGCTGCGCTTGCATTCGATCTGCAACTTCTTTTTGAATCATGACTACGATATTTTGAATGGGTACCTTTTCTTCTAGAAATTTCATGATAATAGGGGTTGTTACATAATAAGGAAGATTTGCAATCACTTTTACGGGTCTTCCCTCCGATTTTTCCTTGATCAATTTATGTATATCAATCTTTAGTATATCTGCATTAATTACCTCTACATTCTCTTGCTCCCCTAAAGTTTCTGCTAATATGGGTATTAATGTTTTGTCAATTTCAACAGCAACCACTTTTCCTGCTCTTTCTGCCACTCCTTGTGTAAGTGTCCCAATCCCAGGACCTACTTCAATAACCATATCTTCCTTGTCTACTTCTGCCCCATCAATAATTTTATACAATATGTTTTCATCTACTAAGAAATTTTGTCCTAAACTCTTTGTAAATCTAAATCCATGCTTTTTTACAATTTCTTTTGTTACTCTTGGTGAAATTAATCTCTCCATAATCGCTCCTACTCCATTACAATTTTTTTAGTCCTTTTTCAAATTCTTCTCTCGTAATCCCATAATTATTTAATCGATTTAAAAACTGTTTTGCATTTGCATAGCCAATGCCTAATTCTTTTCCAAGTTCATCCCGTCTGTAACTGGCTTCATTAGACCCTACTAAATCATTTTTTATTAAATCAATTTGCTTAAATTCCTTTCTCTCGCTATCACTTTCTGTTCGAACTTTTTTTAGCGCAAGTAAAATATTTTCCGGAGAAGCATTTTCTATACCAATATCTCCATTTTTTGTTGCTTGCTCTCTAGGTAAAAAAGCATGTTTACAGCCTTTTACCCGATCGGCTATTCTTTTTCTTATTTTTTCTCCTGCATGATCTGGATCTGTAAATATAATAACGCCCTTTCGTCTTTGCGCAAATTCTATTCTTTTGAATGTCTCTTCCTTTAATCCAAATCCATGCGTAGTAATCATTTCTGCATCCATTGCCCGTTTAACAGCAATCACATCATCTCTGCCTTCTACTACTATTACTTCTTTAATCATATTGTTCCTCCAACTATTCTTTTCTTATTCTTAAATCATTGTACAATATAGATATATGATAGTAAACCTTAATATTTCCTTCCTTTTCCTTATTCTTTCCATTATAATGAAAATAAATATCACATAGGGAGCGATCATAAAAATAACCATGAAGATGGTCTTTCTATGCACAGACCTTCATGGTTTTAATTCTTATGCCTATTTAATTCTTCAATAATCGCTTGAATCATCTCATTGATCTTAAACCCCTTCGTTCCTACAATGTGTATATTGCACTTATTCATAGGTAACAATATTTTCTTAGCTTGACTATCCGATACATGCTCTGCCATCACTGGTGTTATTTCTCCCATCATTGCATTAGATACAATAATCGCTATAGGCCCAATGATTATATCTACTTTCTTACTCATTACCTTAATAGCATTTTCACCCGTTGCTCCAGCATGAGCCCCACCTTTGATCATATTAGATGTTGCAAGGGAATTTGTTCCCAAAGCAATGATTTCTATATTATCCTTAAAATTTTCTCTAATCTTTTCAACAATTGATCTTCCAAGACCTCCACCTTGCCCATCAATTACAGCAATCTTCATTCTCTACCCCCTTTACAGGATATTGTAGTTTCACATCATTATACCATATTCATAAAAAACATTGTAGATAATCATAAAGGACAGGAGAAAATCCCCTGTCCTCTGTTCTCATTATTGTAAAACATAAACTACAACTTTTCTTTTTCCATATTTTTTAACATCCTTTGGACTTTCAAAATAAAGATCTATTCGATTTCCTTTTATGGCACCACCTGTATCTTCGGCGCTTGCGATCCCATAATCTTTCGATCCATCAAGAGATTTCACATAGAGTTTACTTCCTAAAGGGATTACGTTTGGATCTACTGCCACAACTCCTGGCTTTACCTTTGTTCCACTTCTGGTAATGCCATAATTTTTATCCCCAGGATGTTTCCCGCAACTCTCAAAGGTAGCGTCATAAGCTGTTGCAGTCATCTTGATGGTTTTTTCAACTCTAATATTCCCTCTAGAGGTTGCGACGACCATCGCTGTCCCTTTTTCTACGATTTCCTTTTCAGGACTCTTTAAAATTTTTTCTTCTGTTAATTCTTTAAATACTTCTTTTCCATCCTCATATACAACCTTATACTTCACTTCTCTTTCACCATTTTTCCCTTTTTGAATGATATTCACTTTTCCTTGATCCAATGTATTATTGTATTGAATCATACTTTCAAAAGGGATCTCTTCTTTTTCTGCAACAATTTTTTCATTGACTCGCACGATGGTGATGGTTTCATACTTATTTATTTTTTCATCTCGTGCTGGTTCAATTTTGTCTTTCTCTCCAATAGGAATTGCATATTCTTTTAAGATATCTTCTGTCTTTTCATTTGCAGTCATTACTTCTACTAATTCACCATCTGCTTGTATGTTCACGGGATATGCTCTTTGAACGGTAACAGTCATGCCATCTTTTACCTTACTTTTCAGTGGAATAGATACTTGATCATGATCATTCAATGCTATGTTCCCTTTCTTGATTGCATCTGCTACATTTGAAAAAAACACTTCTACTTTCACTTGTTTTTCTCCATCTTTAATGACAATCTCTTTTTTCAATGCAAAACTTCCACAAAGCATTCCTATTAGCAGAACAATCCCTAGAATCATAAAATTTCTTTTTATAAGCAATTTTATATTCTTAAAATGTGTTTCCATAGGTTTTTTACCCTCCTTATTTTCTCTACCTTCAAAATTATACAGCTTGCTATTCATTTTAGCGGTAGATTACAGCCTTTTTCATCTTATATTATAAAAAAAATCATCAAACTATAATTTGCTGATGCGCTATACCACATATAGTATACATCCTTCGTAAAAATTCTATAAATAGTATATTATATACTAATTAACATTTTTTTGTAGTTTCATCTTGCTATAAAACATATGTCGTTTTAAGATAACTACAGTAGTCTACACAAAAACCTCTCTAAAGTCAAATTTTTGCAGTATTCAGAGTAATTAAAATACAATATTGATTATTATTTACATAATTATAAATATTATACATTGTCAACCTTCGTCATATTTCCCAGGAAATTTTCAAAAAATAAATAAAATAATGCCTATCTTTCTCACACTTTTCTATTATATGATTTTTCTTTTTGATTATGCATATTTTCCTTTATCTTTATTCTTTATATATATGCACGTCCTATGAACTTATTCCTCTAGCCAAAAAAGCACCCAGTACATTTTAGTTTGAATGTACTGGGTGCTTTTTAAATTAGATAATCTCTAATGCTTTTCATATTGATTACAAATCTGTTGCCATGTATCTAAATACATAGACTTTTCATTTTCTCCGTTATATGCTGGAATGTTCCCTAGCCGCCATATAGATATATTCTTTATGCCGAACAATTTTGCTAAATTTATTTTCGTTAATATACTCCGTGTATCTTCATACCAGATCATATTCTCAATATTGTTCGTATCATCATAGTACGTAAAATATGGATTTTCAAATTCCTTATTATATGTCATGTAAAAATCAGTTTTTGTTTTCTGTATTTCTATCCTTTTTTTGATCGCTTCATAGGGTGGATTTTCATGCCACACAGAAAGCATATTGTTTTTTTCTCCTTTTCTCCATTGAACCGCATCAAATGAAATTTGAAGGAAAATCTTACTTTTATCAGAAACGCCTACTTCTTCATCCGTAATATCTTTTAATGCATAATAGATATCAAAATCCTTGTTATAGATATTTTTCATAGGCGTAAGAGGACTCTCTATACGATTAAATTCCTCTATTGGATCTGATACCGTTAAATCTTTAACATCTTTTGGATAATAATCATGCGCCATCAATATAATTTTATCTGCAATTTCTCCAATCGTTTTATAATCATATCCTTTATAGTATTTTCTTGGTGGAACCGTTACATATAATTTTTTATGATCTTTATTTAATTCTTCTTTTAATGCTTTTAAAAAATCATTGAACTTAGGTGCGAGTTCTACGTTAATTATATCTTCAAAATCTATGACTACCCCATCAAAAGCAGCTTCTTCCCCATCTCTTTCTATATGATTTACAGACGCTACGATTTGTTTAATAACAGATTTTTTTTCTTCTTCACTTGTAATAATATGTTCAACAAGCCCTACTCCATATTGATCTTTTGTATATTGTGATGCATACACCATTAAGTTTGTAGACACATTTCCTTCATGTGCTTTGTTTACTATTTTTGAAAAATCTTCTGGTAAATAAAAGGCATTATTTGTATTCATTTCTAACTGGACTTTATTTTCCTCATGCACGCTCAGATGACTCCATCCAAAACCAACAGAATCAAAATTTGGCAGTAGTTCTATTTGTGGATAGGATTTTATGGCATAAAAACCATTTAACCCTTCTAGTGGTTCACGAATTTTTTGATACATATCTATAATCATTTTTTGTGTAGTATTTTGCGGATCTATCGTTACATTTTCAAAAGGCTTATCTAAAAAATTGATCCTTCCTGTAGTGAGATCATATCCCATACTTCTGATAAATATTTCTTCTGCTTCCTCCTTTGAAATAGTTTGATTAACAGTGTCATAATTATCTAGCACTATTCCGTGCTGTTTAGCTAAATCCACATAACTTTCTCCTGATGTGGATTGATTATTGCTTTCATTCCACCCCATCATTTCTACAAGTGTAGAGAGAAATTCTCCTTTTGTAATCCCTTGATCAATAGCCTCATTTAAATAATTCTCCTGTGCATATGTTTGTACAAACATGCATGAAAGAAATAGGATGCATGTACAAATAATAGATTGTAGTTTTTTCATATTTTTTGTCCCCTTTTGTTTAGAAATCTGCTTAAGTTTAGTACATTCTATACAAAATATGTAATTCCTTCTTTCAAAAAAAATAAAGTATAGGATCATGCTATCCTATACTTTATTTTTTATTTAATGCCAAAGAATTTCTTTGCATTCTCTGTCGTTTGATTGGCTACTTCTTCTAATGATAATCCCTTAATTTCTGCAACTTTCTCCGCTACATATCTTACATATGCCATTTCATTTCTCTTTCCTCGAAAGGGTACAGGTGTTAGATAGGGTGAATCTGTCTCCACAAATAAATACTCTAGTGGGATATTCTCAACAACTTCTACTGTTTTTCTTGCATTTTTAAAGGTTACAGGTCCTGCTATGGATATATACGCTCCTAACTTTATATATTGTCTAGCAAGTTCCACACTTCCTGAGAAGCAATGCAGTACCACCCCTGTATCAAAAGCTTTTTCCTCTTTTAAAATACGCATTACATCATCATTTGCATCCCGATCATGAATGATAATCGGTAGATTCACCTCTTTTGCTAACCCAATCTGTCTTCGAAACCATTCTTTTTGGATATCGCGAGGTGAATGGTCATAGTAATAATCTAGTCCAATTTCACCAATAGCCACTACCTTTGGCTTTCTTGCAAGTCCTTTTAAAAGCGCTAATGTAATATCATCCATATTTTCTGCATCATGAGGATGAACCCCTACCGATGCATAGACCCTATCATATTTATGGGCTAACT
This sequence comes from Marinisporobacter balticus, assembly GCF_004345705.1. Lineage (GTDB taxonomy): Bacteria > Bacillota > Clostridia > Peptostreptococcales > Thermotaleaceae > Marinisporobacter > Marinisporobacter balticus. The sequence continues at coordinate 11,714 of NZ_SLWV01000004.1, read as the reverse complement.
CTATAGATTTTACAGAAGATTCAAAATCAGCTCCTGCATTTAAAATATAGCTTATTCCATGCGCTATTGCATTCTGAATAATCTTTTCTTGTTCCCCTTCAAATCTTGCATCATTTAAATGGGCATGAGAATCAAACAACATCACTCTTCCCCCTCAACTAGCTTACTTGTGCACCATCTTCAATATCTGCGCTCACCAATGTTAAATCCTCTCCATCAGCTGCTGCTAAGATCATCCCTCTTGATTCTTCTCCTCTTAGTTTGATCGGCTTTAAGTTTGTTACAACGATTACTTTTCTTCCTATTAATTCTTCAGGTTTATAGTATTTTGCAATCCCTGATACAATTTGTCTTACCTCAGAACCAATCTTTACTTGGGATACCAATAATTTATCTGCTTTTGGATGCTTTTTGCATTCTAAAATTTGTCCTACTTTTAAATCTACCTTATCAAAATCATCAATGGTAATTTCAGACTTTTGTACAATTTCTTTTTGTGGTTTCTCTTCTTTTTTTGGTTCTTCCTTCTTTGTAGAAGCTTCTAAGCTTTCTAATTCTTTTGCTACATCAATTCTTGGGAATAATGGTGCAGATTTGTGCACCTTCACACCACTTGGCAGTTTTCCAAATACAAAAGTATCTTCCCACGCGGTTCCTTGACCTGCATCGATTCCTAATTGTGCCCAAATCTTTTTAGATGTATCATGCATAAACGGTTGGATCAGTACCGAAATAATTCTTATCGCATCTGCTAAATTGTAAAGCACTGTATCTAATCGACCTTTATTCTCTTCATCCTTTGCTAAAATCCATGGCATGGTTTCATCAATATATTTGTTGGTTCTTCTTACAATCTTCCATATTTCTTCTAATGCATTACTAAAATCTAATTGATTCAGTTTTTCTTCCATTTTTTTCCAAGCATCAATTGCCACTGTTTTTAAATCCTCATCAAAATCTCCAGCTACCTTTGCCTCTGGAATGATGCCTCCATTATACTTTTCAATCATAGCAACCGTTCTGCTCACAAGATTTCCTAAGTCATTTGCAAGATCAGAATTCATTCGATTTAGTAATACTTCATTTGTAAATACACCATCTTGTCCGAAGGAATATTCTCTTAACAAGAAATATTTTAATGCATCTACCCCATATCGTGCTACAAGTACAACAGGGTCTACCACATTGCCTTTTGATTTAGACATTTTTCCACCTTCAATTAAAATCCATCCATGTCCAAAAACCTTCTTTGGAAGAGGAATATCTAGTGCCATAAGCATTGCAGGCCAGATAATTGTATGGAATCTTACAATTTCCTTTGCCATTAGATGTACATCCGCAGGCCAGTATTTTTTATATTTTCCGTTGACATCTTCTGGATATCCTAAAGCAGTAATATAGTTTGAAAGCGCATCTAACCAAACATAAATAACATGGTTTTCATCGATAGGTACTTTAATTCCCCAGTCAAAGCTTGTCCTTGATATACATAAATCCTCAAGCCCTGACTTTACAAAATTCATCATTTCATTTTTTCTAGATGCAGGTTGTAAAAACTCAGGATTTTTCTCAAATAATTGTAATAAGCGATCTTGGTATTCAGATAACTTAAAGAAATATGCTTCTTCTTTCGTTTTTTCTACAGGTCTGCCACAGTCAGGACATTTTCCATCTACTACTTGTGTCTCTGTCCAGAAAGATTCACAAGGCGTACAATATAATCCTTCATATTCGCCCTTGTAAATATCACCCTTATCATAAAGCTTTTTGAATATTTCTTGAACTCTTCTCTTATGATCTTCATCTGTGGTTCTAATAAAATCATCATAAGAGATTTCCATAGTTTTCCAAAGTTCTTTAATCCCTGCTACAATGCCATCAATATATTCCTTTGGTTCCATCCCATTTTCTTTCGCTACATTTTGCAGCTTTTGCCCATGTTCATCTGTTCCTGTTAAAAACATTACATCATATCCCGTAAGTCTCTTAAATCTCGCCATTGCATCTGCTGCTACGGTTGTATACGTATGTCCAATATGTAAGTTTGCACTTGGATAATAAATAGGTGTGGTAATATAATAACTTCCTTTACTCATAAATCTGTTTCCTCCTCTTTTTCTTTTTTCGTTTGATTTCATTTTTACATTTCATCCATTCAACCATGCCACATAAAACCATTAAAACATGTCCTAATAAACTGATCTTTAGTTTATTATACTCAGGTGTTTTTATATATGTAATAATAAAAATTGAAAATGCCTCTGGATCAAACAAAATGACTGTTATTGCTACAGCAATGTATATGACAGCAACAAAGATATATCCTATCAAATACCCATAAATAAATCGAAAGATTAGCCCGAGTCCCTTCCCAAAGCGCAAATCCATCACCTCTCTTTTTCCATTAAAAAACTCGTCCCCTTATAAAGGGACGAGTTACTCCTCGTGTTACCACCCTAATTTGTCGTGGCTTCACAGCAACGACCTTGGTAAGTGACTTTAATCACTTTGCAAATTAACGGATGCAACCCGGTATACCCTAAGTATTTACACCTCAGCCATACAGTTTAGGGGCCATCTTCAGTATTTTCCTTCGTACCAGCTTTCACCACACCTGGCTCTCTACAACGAATCCCTATACTTACTCTTCCCATCATTACTTTTAATGATTAAACTTAGTATATATATAATTTATAAAAATATGCATATCTTGTCAAGGTATTTTATTCTAAAAAATCCATCTACAAACCCATATAGAAGCAAAAACAGCCGCCACATGAGAAATTAAAGCTGCAAGAAGTGTATGTCTGCTATTTTTAATCCCTACAGCCCCAAAATACACAGCCATTGTATAAAATATGGTCTCAGCTGAACCCATCATGGTTGAAGCTACCCTACCAATAAAAGAGTCGGGTCCATAGGTGTGCAATAAATCCTTTACAACCCCTAATGCCCCACTTCCTGATACGGGTCTCATAATGGCTAGAGGCAATACTTCTCGAGGAATCCCTAAAAAATTAGTAATAGGATATAATATTTTTGTAAATAAATTTAACCCTCCTGAATCTTTAAATATCCCTATTGCTAAAAATATAGCGATCAGATAGGGCATAATACGAATAGCCGTTTGAAATCCTTGTCCTGCCCCCTCTACAAAAGCTTCATAAATATCAATCTTTTTCATCATTCCATATATCAGAATAACCGTAATCATGATCGGGATAATCATAACTGATAATAAATTTAATAAATAAATCATATCAATATGTCCTCTCTAAAATTCTGCATGATACAATCCCTACAATAGTAGAAACCGTAGTCGCAACCAATGACGTTCCGATAATCTCTGTGGCATTTAAGCTTCCTGCATCTGCTCGAATCTTTAAAACAGACAATGGAACTAATTGTATGGAAGACATATTAATCACTAGAAACATACACATAGCATTACTTGCACGCTTTTTGTATGGATTAATATTTTGTAGCTGTTCCATAGCCTTTAAACCTAACGCTGTTGCAGAATTTCCTGCCCCAAACATATTTGCTACCATATTCATAACGATACTGCTAATTGCAGGGTGATTTTTCGGTATCTCTGGAAATAGAAGTCTTATAAGAGGACCCATTATTCTTCCTATTCCTTTAATCAATCCTGATTTTTCTGCTATATTCATCAGCCCTAACCACACGGCCATAATCCCAGTGAGACCGATTGCAAACAACACAGCCTCTTGTGTATTTTGAATTACCACGGCATTAATAATCTGGGTATTTCGGGTAATCACCGCAACCCCTATCCCCGTTATAATCATGAAAATCCAAATCCTATTCATCATATTCCGATCCCCCTATTCCTGCTTTATAGGATAAAGAAAAAATAGATCTCTGCTACTTTGAAGTAAGTTATTATTTAATTATCCCCTATCAAAGTATATGAATAGGAACGAACACTAATGAACTTGTTTTCATAAAGCATATAAAAATTTACATGTGATAATCCATCTGCGTGCCCATAAAATGGTGTATTATGATTTCCTTTTTTATTTCAAAATGGTATAATATACAAAATTCATTATTATTATTATTATTATTATATATATAAAGAAAGGGTTGATGATTTATGGATGTACAAATTTCTTTAGGTGATTTAGGCATTATGTTACTAGGTTTTTCGCTGTTTGTTTTAATCATTTATGCCATATTACTGCTAAAAAACTTAACAGACACTATAAAGGTATTTCGAAGTGTCCTACAAGATAACCAATCCAATATTGAGCAAATATTAAATCAAGTGCCTTCCATTGCACAAAATGTAGAAAGTATTAGTAGTGATTTATCACGTGATGTAAAGGCTGTACAGCATACTTTTGACAATATGATTGGAAAAACAGAAGTAGCAGCAGCTCGTTTAACAAAAAATAAAGATGTATTATCAAGTATTGCTGGTGTTATGCAAGTAATCTATTTTATTAAAAAATTTATGCGTACTTTTCCTTTAAAAAAGAAATCATTTTAGAAGAAGAGAATATTCGCAAGAATTATATCTAAAGATTTCCTAAACGCCCTTTCAAAATCTACAAATATCGTGTTTTTTAGTTAAATTTAGTGAATATTAGATTTTTTTTAAATTTATGGTTGACTTTTATTTACAGTTCTGGTACGATTTAATTACGACAAATTTGTCGAATAATGTTGAAATAAAGGGAGGCAATAATTAGGTGAAATCAACAGGTATTGTAAGGAAAGTAGATGAGTTAGGTAGAGTCGTTCTTCCTATTGAATTAAGAAGAACATTAAATATCAAAGAAAAAGATGCACTAGAAATTTACGTAGATGGCGACCAAATCATATTAAAAAAATATGAACCAGCTTGTATCTTTTGTGGCCAAGCAAAAAATGTAATCAACTTTAAAGGTAAAAACATCTGTCCAGCATGTAATGAAGAATTAAGTAAATAGAAATGAAAAAATACTTGTGTATTATCACAAGTATTTTTTATTTATTATCATGATCTCTTCCATATATTTTATGTATTTCCTCTGTATAACCCCCCTCTTCATTGTAAACATATAAAGGATCCATAAACTTCAATTCAGGTTTTCCATATTTTACACATTCTATTAATAAAATATTTGGTTTCTTATTTTTATTAGGATGAACAAATCTTATTTTCTTTGGCTCCAATCTATATTTCCTGCATAGGTAAATGATATCCACTAACCTATGGGGTCTATGCACCATATAAAAATGTCCACGATCCTTTAGGAGCTTACTAGCTACAGAAATAATATCTTCTAATGTGCATTTTACTTCATGTCTTGAAACAGCTTTCATGCTTTCTGGATTGATAAGCCCTGCCCCTGGATTCATGTAAGGGGGATTAGATATCACTGCATCAAAAGAATAATCTTTCGCATGTTTTGAAATATTTTTCAAATCTTCATGGATAATTTTTACGCGGTCTTCTAATTGATTTAATTGCACACTCCTTAAAGCCATTTCAGCAACTTCTTCTTGAATTTCAACCCCCCAAATTTCTTTAGCATGCGTTTTTCCTGCTAACAGGATGGGCATAATTCCTGTGCCTGTACCTAAATCTATGACGCGCCAATTTTTTCGTATTTCACAGAAATTACTAAGTAGTACTGCATCGATCCCAAAACAAAAGCCCTTTGGATTTTGTATCAGTCTCAGTCCCTCACACTGTAAATCATCTACTCTTTCGTACGCTCTCACTAGTTTTTCATCCATAGCTATCGCTCCTAATTCTACTATATTACTTATTTAATACATTCTCAATTTTCTCTACCATTGTCTTTTTTTCCATGCCTCCTGATATAAAATCAGCAACCATTCCATTTTTGTCAATAATATAGGTAGTTGGAAGTTCGCTAACCTTATATCTAGTAGATACTTTCCCATCTATATCGTATAATACCGGAAATGTATATTTCTGCTTCTCTAAAAACTCATTTACACCTTCTTGGCCTACCTCTTCAGCAGGTAATACATTTATAGCAAGAATCACAATCTCTTTGTCTTTATACTGATCGTATATTTCTTGTATATGAGGCATCTCCTTTTTGCAAAAACTACCCCACGTAGTCCAGAAGTTAATAAATATGACTTTTCCTTTTAAGTCTGATAATTTTATTTCATTGCCTTCTCTATCTAAGAGTGAAAAATCATATGATTCATCCCCTACAAATACGCCCTTTCCTTCATAATTCTGTTCATTATTTTCTATCTCATCCCTATTCTTTTGGGATTCCACAATCTTTAAATTTTGTTTTTCTTCAACTTCTTTTTCAAAACTGGCAAATAGTAATGTACTCCCTAGGAAGATCGCAAGTAATAAATAAGTCAACTTTAAGCCTACCTTTTTATACATACATGTCCCTCCTCAAGTGACCCTTCATTCTCTAAAAATTTATAGAAAATACTTTATATAATATTATACTATACTTTAAAAAATAAATGCAGGTAATTTTATTTTCATGAAAAAGCCCCTCTTACAAGGGGCTTTTCTTTATTTATTATTCTGCTATAGGTGCATCTACAGGACATACATTGGCACAAGCGCCACAATCAATACATCCTGCTGCATCGATTACATATTTATCATCTCCTGCACTAATTACACTTACAGGACACTCTGGTTCACACGCACCGCAACTAATACATGTATCTGTAATTACATAGGCCATTTTGAAGTTCACCTCCATTACTTAGCTAAAATATAACTTCTAGCTAAGTATCTCCTATCGCTATATAAATTATAACCTTATGATTATTTTTATCTTTATTCTTTTAAGCAATAGTGATTTCCGTCTGTTTCGTCTTCTTCTTTTTTCTTGCAACAACAATTCATTCTTTTAACTGCTGTTTTATCATAAACATGTACATCGTCACTTAATTTATCTTCTTTTCCGTTTTTTCCTTCTTCTACGATAAATCGGACCTTTACACACTCTAATAGTATATTGTTTTCTATAACAATTCCTGTGCCATCTGGTGTTAATACCTTTTCCCCTGATTCTGGAAGGTTTTCACGTAAAGATTGATACATGCAATGTTCATATTTTAAACAACACATTAAGCGTCCACAAATTCCTGATATTTTTGTTGGATTAAGCGATAAATTTTGTTCTTTTGCCATTTTTATAGAAACGGGTTCAAAATCTCCAAGCCATGTTGCACAGCAAAGTGATTTACCACAAGGCCCCATACCTCCTATCATTTTCGCCTCATCTCTTACTCCAATCTGTCTAAGCTCTATTCTTGTTTTAAAAATAGATGCCAAATCTTTTACTAATTCTCTAAAATCCACTCTTCCATCCGCAGTAAAATAAAAAATCACTTTATTATTATCAAAAGTATATTCGACATCAATCAACTTCATATCTAATTGATGAATCTCTATCTTTTCTAAGCAAATATCAAATGCTTCCTTTTCCTTGTCCATATTTTGTTTATTCTGTATTTCATCTTCAAGGGTTGCTACTCTTAATACTTTTTTTAGGGGTGCTACAATATCATCTTCTAAAATTTCTTTCGGTCCAACGACAACCTCTCCAAATTCTATTCCTCTTGCAGTTTCAACAACCACATTTTGATCTTTTTCAACGTTTATATCATCTGGATCAAAATAGTATATTTTTCCAGCTTTTTTAAATCGTATGCCAACAACAATTACCATTTTATACCTCCTGTATGGTTAAAAGCATCATTTCAATCGCTAATTGAAAATTAACATTTGCTTTTATATCATTTTTTGTCTTTTCTATTATATTAATAATATTCCCTATTCTTTCATATGCTATATGACCCCTATGCTTTTGTAAAGTATTTTTTTTATCCATATTGATTAAAAATTTGTCTGAACCTGTCTGTATAAGCATAAGTAGATCTCGAAACCAAAAAAGTATATAATCTAATATTTCATTAATATCATCCTTATACTTTTGAAAGAATTCTACTGCATCAAACGCTACTAATGGGTCCTTCTTTAGCACATTTTCAATTACTTCAATAGTTTCTTCTCTCTTTATTCTAAATACATCTGACTCTTTTAGTTGTATTGCTTTTCCTAAAATCCCATCAGAAAATGCTGCTAAAACCCTTCCTTCTTCTTGATTCATGCCATACTTACTCGTTAATATTTGCTCAATATCATTTTGCCCCATCCTGTTAAATTTTAGGATCTGACAACGAGATTTTATTGTAGGTAAAAAACTATTTGAATTGGCACTCATAAGTAGTATTACTGCATACTGCGGCGGTTCCTCTAATGTTTTGAGTAGTCTATTTTGTGCACTAACTGTCATCTGATTTGCATGCTTTATGATATAAATTTTTTTATTTCCTTCATAAGGTTTTCGTAATAAATCCTGTTGCATCTCTTCAATTTGCTTATTTTTAATACTTTTTCCTTCTGGTTCAATCATTTTTATATCTGGATGGTTGTTCCCATTCACCTTTAAACATGATATGCAAATATTACAAGCATCCTCATGATAATTTTTACATTGTATTCCTTTGGCGAAGGCAGTAGCTATTGCAACTTTTCCGATGCCACTTGGTCCTTCAAATATATAAGCATGTGCAATTTTTTCATTGCTTATAGCTCTTTTAAAATAGTTCACTGTCTTTTCCTGCCCTATAATATCATTAAATCCCATTCATAACCTCCCTCTTATCCTATGCTCTTTCAAAACGATCTACGTCCACTACAAAGATCGTTGCGCCTCCTACCTGTACTTCTATTGGGTAAGTTATAAATATCCCCGCATTTCCCATCATGGGTGTAGGCGCTGATGCAATTTCTTTTCGGCTTTTACATGTATCTTTTATGATAGCTATCACAGCATCCACTTTCTCTTTTTCTACACCTACCATCAATGTAGTATTACCACCTCTTAAAAATCCCCCTGTAGATGCTAATTTTGTTACTCTATACCCTTGATTTGTTAATTTTTCAATTGAATTTGGAGCATCTTCATCATGAATAATGGCAATAATTAGTTTCATCCACGCCACTCCCCTCTCGAATAAAAAATTTGCATACTGCGATCACCGTTTAAAGCTTCTCTTTTATGAATTCATAAATCTCTTCATGTATTTCATCAATCGTTTTTAATTGATTATTTTTTATACAATGAATTTTTTCCCAATTATACACATCCGCTATCCATAATGCATTCTTATAGGTTTTTTTTAAATATTCAGTATCCCTTTCATGTATATCTTTTTTCATTTCTCCTGTAATCTTGTTTAAGCGTTTTTCCATTAATTTAAGACTTACTTTCGGATCCATATTTAAAAATATAACGCTATCGGGAACAGGCAATGCCATCTTTGTAAATTCTAAATCCCATAACCAAGCTAAAAAAAGTTTTTTTTCTTCTTCCGAATCAAATTTTGAAGCTTGATGAACCATATTAGATGTAGTATACCGATCTGTAATAATAATCCCACCCGTTTGAAGAAAATCTTTCCACTGGGTAACATACGAAGCAAATCGATCTACTGCATAAAAAGTTGATGCCGTATAAGGATTTACATCATTTGGTTTATTTCCAAATTCGCCATTCAGATACATCTTTACCAGTGCAGAAGATCTACTTTCATAACTAGGAAAAGTAATTTTTTTGACTTTTTTCCCTTCATTCAGTAGTCTTTCATATATTTTTTCTGATTGTGTTGCTTTTCCACTTGCGTCTATGCCTGATTCTATAACAAATAATTTGCCCTTCACGAATGCTTTCCTCCTGTATCCTATATCATGCCAAATCTATTATTATTTTATCATACCTATAAGCATATTTCCAAAATGTTAGGCAACAAAATTTCAAAGAAAACTTTTTAATTAAAAAAAGCCATTAACAAATGCTAATGACTTTTAAGGGTATGCAATTAAAAACTTATGCCACATTTCTTTTAACATTATATTGTAATACGCATACTTTATGTCTTCACTCTGTAATGTACTAATATCGCTTTCACATTCATCACATATGTATTCATTTAATATATTAATATAATCTGATGTATTTTTTTTACACATATAACATGTAATGCTCCGCTGATTCATATAACGCACCCACCTTTTTTAGTCTAATTATTATCCTATATTTATCATTTTATTCAGTTTGAGTATGTCTCGTTATTCTTTTTTTACTTAAAATAAAAAAGTTCATGCAAAAAGAACGCATATCATATTTGATATGCGTTCTTTTGGGATTCCTTAATAAAAGACATAATTCCATTTAGCAATTCTTCATTCGGTTCTATAATAAACATATATCTCTCACCACTCCTAGTAAACTCTCCTACATACCATCTTTGTGTATTTCTTCCTGCTACAAATCGATATAGGTTTACTTTACTTTTCTTTGCTTGCTGTATATTTATTTCTTCATAAAGCTTAAATCTTTGTACTTCATTTAGTTTCAATGCTAAAAATAAATGATTCGCTTTTCCAAAAACTTTTTCCATAATCAGCTCATTATCTATCATCCTGTAATTAAAATATGCTACATGCTTATATATAATGATGATACATCCTATTGCAGCTCCTATAAGTGTGGCTAACCCTCCGAAAGTTGCTATAAGGGGGGTGAATCTACTAAGAATTCTTATTACTATGTTCATAATAAATATTGGACCAACGATCATAGGTACTACTTTCCAAAATGAAAGTGGTTTCTGTTTTATGGTCTGGCGAATAAGTGACATATGCCGTTTCTCCTTATCTCATTGATTTCTGTATTATAATGATTAACCACTATAATATCATCTTATTTTTATTTCTGCAACACAAATAAAAAACCTCCTATTGGAAGTTTTTTATTTGCTCTTTATTTTGCCACTCTAAGATGGTCTTTTTTCGAATACACATCTCTAACAGAAGATTTAATCTCAATAACATCTTTTTTAGCCTTTTTTAAATCTTTGGCTGCATCTAATACTAAATAGCATTGAAAACATCCAATAGGCACACATAACATAATAAGAAATATTAATTTAAAAATCATATAGAATCATCCTTTTCTAGTAAATGCTTCATTATTTTCAATTCACTCTATTCTTTATTTTCAATTCACTCTATTCTTTATTTAGTATTATATATTCTATAGATCTTCTATTTTTCCTTTGTTGTATCCTTAGTTCTTTTGCCCTATTTGTTCTTTTATTGTCTGATTTTGTTATAGACCACACCATATATTGTTTTTTAAATTTTCTCATATACCATATGTATTCGCCTTTTTTCACAAAAAATAAAAAAGTTCAGAAGTAATCTTCTGAACTTTTTTAAACCAGCAACGACCTACTCTCCCAGGCAGTTACCCACCAAGTACCATCAGCGCTGAAGGGCTTAACTTCTGTGTTCGGTATGGGAACAGGTGTAACTCCTTCGCTATTGTCACTAGATAATGTCTTATTCAAATTTAGTTAGTATTGGTACAATTTGTAGAACAAATTGTACCTTCAAAACCGAACAATGCATATGTTTTTGGTCAAGTCCTCGACCTATTAGTATCGGTCAGCTAAAGACATTACTGCCCTTACACCTCCGACCTATCAACCAGATCGTCTTTCTGGGGTCTTACTGACTTGCGTCATGGGAAATCTTATCTTAAGGGGGGCTTCGCGCTTAGATGCCTTCAGCGCTTATCCCGTCCATACGTAGCTACTCAGCTATGCCACTGGCG
>NZ_SLWV01000003.1 GCF_004345705.1 Marinisporobacter balticus | reverse complement strand
AACTTTCGAAAGACTTGATGATCTAAAATACCAATTAGCTGATTATGTAAACTGGTTCAACAATTATAGGATTCATTCATCACTAGGATATTTAACACCGTATCAATATAGGATTACTAACCTTAAAAAAGTTGTTTGATTTACTGTTGACAATCCAGGATCAAAGATATTAGATGTAGGAACAGGAACAGGTATTCTTATACCTTATCTAAGAGAAAAAATTGGAGAACAAGGCAAAATCATAGCAATTGACGTTTCAGATAAAATGCTTGGAATTGCAACAAAAAAATATCCGAATGAAAATGTCTCTTTTATTTGTGATGATATTTTAGAAGCTGCTTTACCAATAGAATACTTTGAATTTATAATTTGTTATTCAGTTTTCCCACACTTTTTCAATAAGCAATTAGCAGTTAAAACTATAGTAAAGTATTTAAAGAAAGATGGTAAATTTACAATTTGTCATTCTCAAAGTAGAAAAGCAATTAATAATCTTCATAAAAATGTTTCTCAGGTAGTAGCAAAAGATAAATTACCACAAATGAATGTGATTAAGAAATACTTAAAGAATTTAGGTTTAAAAACAACTACCGAGATTGATAATGATGATATGTTTGTTATTATTGCAAAAAAGTAACTACTAGAGTTTGAATCCAAAGAGATGCAAAGTTTAAAGTAAGAAGTGTACTCTTAATAAGTGTAGAAAATAAAGAAATGCTCAGTGTTGATAGCACTAAGCATTTCTTTTAGATATTAGTGACTATAGCTTTATTCAGCAGCTTCTGCATCTTTTTTCGTTTCATGAATTGTACCATATGGATGTTGCGGTGGAGCATAAATAGAGTATAGTTTGAGAGGTTTGTTACCTATATTAATCAGATTATGCCATTTTCCAGCAGGTATAATGAAGGCATAATCATCAAACACTTTTCTTTGAAAATCTAGATTATCTTTTCTATCACCCATTTGAACCAGGCCTTGACCTTCTTCAATACGTACAAATTGATCAAGGTTTGGATGAATTTCTAAACCTATATCTTCACCAACATGGATACTCATCAAGGTAAGTTGCAAATGATTTCCTGTCCATAAGGCGGTACGGAAGTTAGTATTTTGTTTAGTAGCTTCTTCAATATTAACGACAAAGGGTTCTGGTCCATAATCCTTCAATTTAATAAACTGTCTTGGGACATACATTGGTGGGTTATTCCAGTAAGGACATGGATATGGTCTATAATAATTATACATATTGCTCATTCCTTTCATAGTCTTTATAATAGAATATTCTCTATGGCTAGCGAATGTGCTTAAATTCACAGGAATTCTATGTACGTGAGTGCATAACATTTAGACTAGAAAGGGTTATTCTTTACGCATAGGTAGGAATAATACATTGTTGATTCTTTAAAAACCAAGATTTTCTAACATAGAAGTTATTTTGAATGCAATATAGTAAAGTACTGAAAAAATATGGGTGTAGGGTTTATTTGATTCATTTATTGCAGATACTAAAAGCGGTTGGATTGTATTGATGAACAAAATAGATAATTCAAAATACCATAGAGTAACTATGATTGTTGTTTGATGTAAAAGAAGAATAAGATACAAAAATATAGAAGAGAAGGAGATACGATGACAGAGAAAAAAGCAACAATAGAAATAGGATGGAACTTAGACAATAGCTATGCGCGTCTACCGAAATCATTTTTTACCAAACTCAATCCAACCCCTGTACGCTCACCGAAATGGATCATTCTTAATGATCCATTGGTAGCATCTTTGGGGCTGAACGCTCAGGAACTAAAAAGCAAGGATGGCCTAGATGTCCTTGCTGGCAACCAGATTCCAAAAGATGCTTCGCCTCTTGCGCAAGCTTACGCAGGACATCAATTTGGGTATTTTACTATGTTAGGAGACGGAAGGGCTGTACTACTTGGAGAACAGATTACTCCTCTAGGTAAGAGGGTTGATATTCAGCTTAAAGGTTCAGGCAGAACACCATACTCTCGTGGGGGTGATGGTCGAGCGACACTTGGACCGATGCTGCGTGAATATATCATTAGTGAAGCAATGCATGCACTTGATATTCCTACCACGCGTAGTCTGGCAGTGGTGGCAACTGGCGAGACAGTAATCCGAGAAACAGACCTACCTGGTGCAATTTTGACTCGCGTAGCCGCTAGCCATATACGCGTTGGCACATTTCAATACGTTTCAAAATGGGGAACTGTTGAGGATCTGCGATCGCTAGCTGATTATGCATTGCAAAGACATTTTCCGGATATTGGTAGTGCTGAAAATCGTTATCTTTTCCTACTTCATGAAGTGATTAAGCGTCAGGCTATATTGATTGCAAAATGGCAACTAATTGGTTTTATCCATGGAGTAATGAATACTGACAATATGACTATTAGTGGAGAAACTATTGATTATGGTCCTTGTGCCTTTATGGATACCTATGATCTAGAAACGGTATTTAGTTCTATTGATATTCATGGTCGCTATGCTTATGGTAATCAGCCCTATATTGCACAATGGAATCTCGAAAGATTTGCTAAAACGCTGTTACCGCTACTGCATGTCAATCGAGAGCAAGCTGTAAAACTATCCCAAGATGCGATTGCAGAATTTTCTGAATCGTATCATAGGAATTGGCTTGCAGGGATGAGAGCAAAACTAGGAATATTTAACGAAGAACTACAGGATGAAACACTTATTAAAGGCCTCCTTAGTATGATGCAGAAATATCGCGCAGACTATACTAATACCTTCCGTGCATTAACTTTTAATAATCTAGAGGATACAGTCTTATTTGGTACCGCGGAATTTGCTCAGTGGCATGAGGTGTGGAAAGCGAGATTAGATAGACAGCAGGAATCAAAAACCTCCTCGCAACAGTTGATGAGAAATACCAATCCCGCTCTAATTCCTCGTAACCATCGGGTAGAAGAAGCACTAGAAGCCGCAGTGAAACGAGGAGACTACAATGTGATGGAGAGGCTTTTAGATGTTCTTTCAAGTCCCTACGCACACTCTCACGAACAGGTTGATTATTCCGCACTGCCCAAGCCATCAACCTGTCCTTACAAAACTTTTTGTGGAACTTAATGTGAAGGCATCAGGAAAATCTACTGAAAAATATATTGACTATCTATTTCATTAAGCGTATACTCAGTTTATAAAGTAAATATCGGTGAATGAGAATCATTGGAGACATTCTTTTATTGAATGACCGTAGGAGCAAAAAATAGATTTGAGCTCTCAAACTATTTTGAAACTTTCAGGTGAAATACAATGATTTGACACAACCCTGGAGAGATCCTATTAGGACATCGAAGGAGTAACTTACTATGTAAGAAGCTTTCAGATAAAAGGACAGGGAGTAGAGAAGCATTTATTTATTGTGCTTCTTTACTCTCTGTCCTTTTATTATTTTCAAAAAATATAAATATTGTCTAAAAAAGAAAGGGGAAATTTAAAATGGCTATATTAAGTGTGTTGAAAACATTAAGCTTGGTGGAATGGATGTTCTGGGGAATTACTATATTCTTTAGTATTAAAGGATATATGGAATATCCAAATGTATTGAATAAAAGTGAAAAAGAAAGTAAGTCATATAGTAGTGCATCAAATCTCCAAAGATAATTATCTTTTATAAGAATATCAAATGTATCCACACACAATAAGAAAGCGCTTGGATTCCAGGAGCTTTCTTGTTGTATGTGGATTTAACCACTTGAAATACCTTCCAGTACTTCATTTGGAATATAAATCAGAAGAAATTGTGAAGTTTTAATATTCCTAAATTCTGATCCTGTTTAAATTTAGTATTGTCGATATAATAGTAAATGCGTTATAATTAAATGCATAAATACATAATTTGTTAGAATTACCAAATAAAAAATGAGATAGGCAAATTATATCAAATACCTCAGATAAATAAGAAACTAATATTGTAAAGGGTGAATACAGTAGAAAATTCAAAAAAATATTTTTATGATTATGAAGATTACGAAGATGGCGATAAAGATGCCAATTCTGGATGAACTAGTAGCCAATAATGAAAAAGTCGCACATATAGAAAGTCTATACGTGGGAGATATGACCTATGAAGAGTGTGAAGTATCATGGATCGAGCAAGGCAACTATTCAGAGCTGATAGCTGCCTTGCCAAATCTAAAACACTTAACGATAAAGGGAAGTAACGGGCTAAGTCTAACAAACCTCAATCATCAAAAATTGGAATCACTAGAAATTGCATCCCAGTGCAAGCAAAACATCGGGCATACAACAGATATGCCAGTGGAATGAATATAATATAGACTACATACTAGTAGTAGGGAATAGCAAAAATGATCTAGAAATGCTATCTGAATATAAACACTCAGTAGCCACAACAAATGCTCCTCAATACATTAAAGATATAGCATTTTATAACGTAGATATAGAACATATACAGTACATTTGTAAATAATAAAAAATTAAGAGTAATATCTTTGTGTATTAATATTGAACAAGTCAAAATATATTATTTGTAAGAACGGCAAAAGAGCAACCATACGGAAGTTTAGCTGTATTTAAAGAATTATATGGATAATAATGGAATATATTAGCGCTGAATGAAGATCAAAGGGGGATTTGTTTATGGGGGTAAGATGTAGCATATCTAGAAAAAAAAAGAAACGTTTATATAGACGATTATTTTCAGTATTGTTGATAATTCTAATGATAACAGGTATAATTTTCTGTATCGACTATTTAACGAAGCCTACTTTTACAGTTTGCATAGATCCAGGTCATGGGGGATATGATACGGGCGCTTTCAACAAAGAATTTAATGTTGCTGAAAAAGATTTAGTTCTAGATATTGCTTTGAGAGTGGGAGAAATTTTAAAAGATAAAAATATACATGTTGTATATACACGTGACACAGATCATGTTCCATGGACAACACAAAATAAATCTTTAAAGGGAAGAAGTAAAATTGCGAATGATGTAGGTGCAGATATTTTTATATCTATTCATGCTAATTACTTTAAAGATTCATCCAAAGTTAAAGGTACAGAAGTTTGGTGTAGATTCAAGAATACTGAATCTGAGAATTTGGCAAAAGAAATAAGTGATAAATTTAAAAATATTGGATTTACTAAAAATAGAGGGTTAAGATATGAAAGAGATAAAGGGCTATATGTTTTAAGAAATACCAATGGAGTAGCTGTGTTAGTTGAATTAGGCTATCTTAGCAATGTGCAAGATACAGAAATTTTAATTTCTGAAGAAGGAAAGAAAGGGTATGCTAATGCAATAAGTGAAGCAATTATGAATTACCGTGACAATCAAGAAAAGAGTAGAGAAAAACAATATTCAGAGGAAGTATCAGTGTCTAAGGCAGATGTAGTAATAAAGAAAGTAACCGTATTAGAAGACGAAAAATAGTACAAAACACACGATATGTCTTATTAGATATATCGTGTGTTTTTTCATTTATTTTCTTAAGGAGATTTCTTTTAATAGAGCATTTTTATTTCGATCTTTTACTTGGTCTATAGACCATTCATTTTGGAATAATAACACAGGATGCTCATCTTCATCTTCAACGATCATGGTATCCATTGTAATAGAAAAGGTACTTTGATCAAAATTATCCATCTCTACCCAACGTATATAGCGATAAGGGAGTTTTTCTATGATAATATCAACACCATATTCATTTTTAAGACGATATTCTAATACTTCAAATTGAAGAACACCAACGACACCAACAATTAATTCCTCAACACCAATATTAGGCCGTTTATATACCTGTATAGAACCTTCTTCTGACAATTGGGTAATCCCTTTCAAAAATTGTTTCCGCTTGAGAGAATTTTTTGTAAATATTTTTGCAAAATGTTCTGGAGCAAATACTGGGATCCCTTCATATTGCAATTTTGATCCATCTTGGCATAAAGTATCGCCGATCTTGAATATTCCGGGATCATGAATTCCGATAATGTCGCCTGGATAAGCTGTGTCTACGATCATGCGATCTTGCGCTAAAAACTGCTGCGGCTGTGCTAATCTTACTTTTTTATTTTCTTGTACATGATTTACGGTCATGCCTTTTTCAAATTTACCAGAACAAATTCTTAAGAATGCGATTCGATCCCTATGGGTAGGATTCATATTTGCTTGTATTTTAAAAATGAAGCCAGAAAAATTAGTTGTCTCAGGATGGATGGGTCCTAAATTACTAGCACGGGGTTTTGGGGGGGTGGTTATGTTTAAAAAGGATTCTAAAAATGGTTGTACACCAAAATTTGTAAGCGCACTCCCAAAGAACACAGGTGTTAATTCCCCATTTAATATTTGATCTAAATTATAATCATCTCCAGCTATATCTAGTAATTCAATATCGTTTAGTAGCTGTTCATGAAGATTTTGACCTAGTAAATCGCTAATTTTTTCATCGGAGAGGTCTCCTGTTATTGCCTTAGCAATAGATTGACCATGGTTACCATCGTTGAATAGTTCAAATTGATTTTTCTGACGATTGAGAACGCCCTTAAAATCTTTATCCCTTCCAATAGGCCAATTCATTGGATAAGAGCGGATTCCTAGAACTTCTTCAATATCGGATAGTAGTTCAAAGGGATCTCTTCCTGCACGATCTAGCTTATTAATAAATGTGAAAATTGGAATTCCTCTCATTTTACAAACTTGGAATAGTTTTTTTGTCTGAGCTTCTACACCTTTTGAACAATCAATAACCATAACAGCACTGTCTGCTGCCATTAGCGTTCGATAGGTATCCTCACTAAAATCTTGATGCCCTGGTGTATCAAGGATGTTAATACAAAAACCATTATAATCGAACTGAAGTACACTAGAAGTAACAGAGATTCCTCTTTGTTTTTCTATTTCCATCCAGTCAGATACTGCATATTTCTGTGATCTTCTTGATTTAACTGCTCCTGCAGAACGGATAGCCCCACCATATAATAGTAACTTTTCTGTTAATGTTGTTTTTCCCGCATCTGGGTGGGAAATGATTGCAAAAGTTCTTCTTTTTCGAACCTGATCAATAAAGCTTAAATTTTCTTCAGACATTTTTTCATCTTCCTTTATCTTAAATTATTATTAGTAATCAATCCTATATTAAAGTATAGCCTTTTTGATTTTATCTTGTTATCGTTTAACTGTCAATGTATTTTAAAATTTGGAAATAATTCTCCAATACATTTTTGTATTTTATTTATAGATTTTAGGATATGATGTCGAACCAAAAATGAAATACTACACATGCTACGAAATAGACGCTACACATAATTTTTTCTCTAACATAAATGGGGTTAGCAATGGATGGTAGAAAAATATTGAAAAAAATGATAAAATATTATAGAAAATAATATGAAGTAATGGATTGGAGAGAAGTTTTTTTGAAAGATAAAATTTCGATACTCATTCATGGCTATAATAAAAATCAAAGAGATATGCAAGTTTTAGCCCGTCACTTAGAAAAATTAAATCATCAATGTTTTTTAGTGAATTTGCCCTTAACATTTAAACAAATAGAGTATGCTTCTGTTATATTTGAAGAAAAATTTGAAAAAATTTTAAGAAATATAGATGAAGATAAGAAAATTAATCTTATTGGACATAGTACAGGGGGCATCATTATAAGAAAATTTTTAGGGAATACCAAATATGTGGAGCGTATAGATAAATGTATATTGATTGCGACACCTAATCAGGGAAGTGAACTTGCAGATATGACAGCTAGATATTTTAATTTTGGAACAAAGATTTTTAAGACACTCAATTCTCTTAAAAGTGATCATATAAAAAAGATAGAAGATATGAAACATGAAGAAATAAAAATTGGAGCCATTGCTGGTAATAAAAGCAAGTCATTATTGGGTAAATTGCTTAAAGGAGAAAATGATGGTAGAGTGCAAGTGAATTCAGTACTTCATCATATATTAGATGATTTTATTATTCTAGCCTATGAACATAAAGAGATACATTATAAGTGGGATACAGCAAAATTAGCAGATAAATTTATTATGGAAGGGACATTTAAATAATTTTTATGTTAAAGGAGATGCGTAAATGGAGAAATTAAAGTGTTTGATATGCGGAATGAATATAAGCGAAAATAGTTATCATTTAAACAATGATTCGTTTATTGAAAAAAATGAAGAGGGGAGAATTATGAACTGCCCATTTTGTGGGGTTGGAAGAATATACATAGATAGCGTACAGGAAATATATACTGTAGATCATAAAAGTTTAGATACACAAAGTTTGCAAGTGTTAGATCATGCCATGAAATTGGAGGTCTTTAATGGAGAATTCTATGAGGAAGCGGGTAAATTATCAAAAGAGAAAGAACTAAAAAAGCTTTTTAAAGATTTAAGTAATATAGAATTTATGCATGCTAGGGTCCATAAGCGACTAGGAGAATTTGACAATCTGCCAAAACTTCACAAACCAGACTATGCAAAACATCATACGGATAATCTATTACTTGAGGAAGCTTACAAACGTGAATCACATGCTATAGCATTTTATAAAAAAAATAGTGATAAAATTACTTGTCCTGTTATTAAAGAAGTATTTAAAGCATTATCAGATGTTGAAAAACAACATCAATTCATTGCCAATGCGTATGTATTGAGAAAATAAATAATATGAAGCATTTCAATCATCTCAATATCTGAAATATTTTTCAATAATGCTCTCAAGATGATCTACCACAAAAAAGATCTATTTCTTATAATATGAATTTGCGATAAATGTATTCTTCAAATACAAGATAATATTTCTATAATTGTTATGTTTGTCCTTCTTTCTATAGATAGTTTTTTTATAGAAATCTCTAAAATATAAAAAGGTGCATATGCACCTTTTTATATTTTTCTAAATACACCTGTTACTAGTCCTAAGATTCTAACATCTTTTGTTATAATAGGCACCATTGAAGGGTTTTCTGGTTGTAGCCTTATATAATCCTTTTCTTTATAAAATTTCTTGACAGTGGCTTCATCTTCAATCATGGCCACTACAATATCACCATTAGTAGCAATTTGTTGTTGCTTTACAAGAACATAATCACCATCGAATATGCCTGCATTGATCATACTACTTCCTTTTATGGTTAACATAAAATGTTTATTGTCATCCAGGAAATCTAAAGGAACAGGAAATGTATCTTCAATATTTTCAACCGCTAAAATAGGTAAGCCAGCAGTAACTTTACCTATGACTGGTATTTCTATAACCTCTTTCTTACTGATAACCCCATCATCGTTGTCTAAAACTTCAATAGCCCTAGGTTTTGTAGGATCTCTTCGAATATAACCATGCTTTTCAAGTTTTGATAAATGCCCGTGAACCGTAGAAGTAGATTTTAGGCCAACTGCTGCACATATTTCTCTAACAGAAGGAGGGTAACCTTTTGAATTTACTTCATTTCTTATATAGTTAAGTATTTTTTCTTGTTGCTTTGTTATATCATAAGCCATGAGAAGCACCTCACAATGTTTTTTAAATTCATTATAGCATATAATAAATATTATATCAAACATCTGTTCGTTTTTTAAAAAAAGTATTTACAAAGAACGTACGTTCTGATAAAATTATAAAAAGAACATACGTTTGGGAGTGGTGAAAATGAGGAAAAATCATTTACGTATAGTAAATAGAAAGCGATTTGTATGTACACTAGTAGTTATTTTCTTATCTATCTATCTAATTGCAAATGTTTTTAACACAGCTGAAGGAGCAGACGACATAAAATGTGTGCAAATACATATCAAGTATGGAGATACTATATGGGCGTTAGCAAAAGAGTTTTCGCCTAAAAACAAAGATATTCGCAAAACGATATATAGAATTAGTATAATCAATGATTTAGATACTTTAGATATTTATCCTGGACAAGTTATTAAAATTCCTCTAGAGTAGTGTGGCTTTGCTATAATTCCGAGTAGTATTATAATATATAATTTAATTCAAATATATATAATCTAACCGAATTATTCCTAAAAGATAAAATACAATCTCACTTCAAACAAAAAAAGTAGCCTTATTCAAGTGGACTACTTTTTTTATCATATTCATCAAGCCATTCAAATCTATGAACAATTTCTCTTTTTACATTTTTCTTATGTGCGGCATATAACTGTGTAGTTGTCACATTATCATGATCCAGTAAATTTTGAACATCGTAGATTGAAAATCCATTTTGGATCAATGATGTTGCAGCTGTAGCTCTTAATTTATGAGGACTATATCCATTTTCTTTTGTAGTTCCTAAAGCGAGAGAAGTATATTTCTTGACTAATTGTCTAATAGCTTTTTCGGTCATTCTTGTCTTTTGCAAAGATAGGAAAAGGGCGTCTTTATGTTTTTCAAGTACATAATCATTAGAAACTCTTTCTAATTGAACATAATCGAAAATAACCTTTTCAACAGATTGATTCAAAGGCATATTTACTTCTTTTTCTCTTTTCCTGTAAATCTTAAAATCTCCACGCCCAAAATTAAAAGATGAAATATTCAACTGTTGCAATTCTTTTAATCTTAATCCATAAGTAATAAATAATACTAAAATTGCTTTATCTCTTAATTTGGTTTTTTCCCAATATATACGTTCTTTATCCGTTAATCCATTTCCTGATTCAGCAATATCTAGCATAATTGCAACTTCATCAATTTCAAGCCTTTTTATTGCATCAGGTTGTGGCTTTGGAAGTCGTATAGGGTTAAATCCATCTGTGATATTTTCTGAAATTAGTTCATCTCTATATAAAAATTTAAACAATACAGTCAAAGAAGATTTTTTTCGTGCTAGGGAACGATTATGATTTTCCATAATAGTGACCATATCGGTTTCATTCACGGTATATCTTGTACAATAATCTCCCAAAAACCGATTAATATCTCTAGCTTTTACATCATTTAATGATTCTATTGAAATAGCATTTATTTCAGAAACTGTAGTGATATTTGTCTCTGATACAAGATATTTACAAAAGAAAAAAATATCCTGCAAGTATGCAAGTCTTGTAGATAATGCCACACCATTTCTTAAATAAATAAAAAAATCTTTCATAAAAGTAGGAAGAGTCTTTTCAATTTCTATGCATTTCTCTACAATTTCATTTTCTTTTTCTACGATATTATTAGGTCTATCTGATTTATTATGTATTTTAACTATTTTCTTTGACATAAACAGCACTCCCAGTAGAATATGTTTTTGTAAAAATAGGATTTAATAATCACCCTAAACATCTATCATCATTTTATCACAAAGCCTAAATTCAAAGCAATGATTATGTAGTATCTAAAGAATTGGGCTAGATCCCAATCCTTTAGAATATTAAACACAAACAAATGATTCTATTTTCTTCAAATCTGTACCATAATAAACCCACCAAACCCCAACCCACCTATAGCCAGATATAGATTTTTTACCTATATAGGTTGGATAAAACCAAAAGCTATCACCATTTTTAAGCCAAATATATGTGTATTTCCGTCGACATCTTCTAATGGAACCAGGATCCACTTTATATGGTGCTTGATTAGGAACCTTTGATGGAGGTGGCGCTAATGGTGGACCTCCAGAGCCAGGGGTAAAAGGTGGCATTCTAGGTAGTCCAAATGGAGGGTATTGTGGTGGTGGTGGAGGAGCAAATGGATTAAAGAAAAAATTGAACATATAAACACTCCTTTCATATATATACTTTATTATATTCTTAAGCATGGGAGTGTGCTATCTGAATGTGGGAAGAAACAATTAACTAGAAGCATTTATATTCTAAATTATTATTGTAGATAGAATAAATTAATACTTTCGTATATATATAATAAAAATCGAAAAATATAATATATAGATAAATACGTGATTCTGTAAAAGTAGGTAAGTATACCACATGAAATATGCAAAATATACAGTTTGCTTTTTTATTTTTCAACTAGTCCCTAAATATACATTTAAAGAATAGTTGAAAAAGATGATATATGCCTTCTTTGTATATATTTCTCTATGTCTAATTGCATTTATTATATTCCCCATTGATTAGCACATAAATAATAATTGTACGCTAAAGATATAAATTTATTAACGCATCATCAACAATAATATGCTAAAAAATTTAAAATAGCATAAACAATTACAACTTTCTACATATTAAAACGCACTTAATACTAATATTCGATCAAATTTACTATATATGCACAGCTAATTCCGATTGCTCAACTGATAATACCTATCACTTGGATGTCTGGATTTCTTGTCGCACTTACCCTATATATTGAAAACAATGTAAAATAAACGATTTAAAATATTATTTTTAATTTTTCTTAAAAGCTTTAATTATAGGCACTAAATATAAAACACTTCTTTAATATTTAGCTTATATAGCTAAACATCCAAGAAGTGTTTTATAGAAATTTTTTAAGAAGATTGACATAATATTATTATGGTGTTCTAAATGAATTTCTAATTCTATAAATAAAAATCTTCTATTGTTTTATCTTTAATATCTTGATTAATGCCAATATATCTCAGTGTTATACTTGACGCTGAATGATTAAAAATATCCTGTAATATTGCAACATCCTTATATATTTGATAATGCCAATATCCAAAAGTCTTTCTCAAAGTATGTGTTCCTACTTCGTTAATACAAACTTGATCAGCCGCCTTGTTTAGTATTCTATATGCCTGTACTCTCGATATAGGTTTATTCTTCCCTTTTCTACTCTGGAATAAATAATCTTCATCGTTCATGTTAATTATGTACCTCTCAAAATCTTTTCTTAACTGATTATTGATTAGCGCTCTTTTTTCCTTACTTGTTTTTTGTTCTTGTATGAGGATGTGCGTTCTATTTTTAACATCAAACACTTTTAATTTTAGCAAGTCGCTAATTCTTAAACCTGTATTAATGCCCGTAACAAAGAGTAGATAATTTTTATATCCATATTTTAATAATTCATTTTTCATTTCTTCAATTTTATTTTTATCTCTTATAGGTTGTACAAATTTCACTCTTTTTCCCCCTTATTCTTTCAAAACATCCTATAGTAATTATATTACATTTAACGTTACAAGTAAATACGATATGTTACATACGTATTTATCAATCTTATAGAACCTTGATAAATCAACGATGTAGCTATAAAACGAATGTAACAAAATAAATATTGTGTTACATAACACGGTGTTTTAATGATATGTTTGGGTATCTTATTTCGGCAAACTTTTTACAAGCTATATAAGGCTTTATTTTATAAAACTAGACTATGTTACCTTTTTCATAAAAAAATCGCTTACAATCAAAATATGTACATAAAAAAACACACACCGCTACTATCATTTATAAAGGGTTATGTGTTTAGTAATTGGGTATTTGTAAAACTATATGTGGTTTATACAAAAGTATGGTTACTTATTATTTAAAATATCATTCGAATTTCTCCATATTTTTCTATCTTTAGCAGGTGAATCTATATTAAATATTATCTTTTCTTGTGATCAATCTTCTTATTTTAAATGAAAATTTAAATAGTCAATAGCATTTTCTTCTAATTGTTGGATGGTATATAAGTATCTTTCAGCAAGACTCTCATTACTCCATCCCAATTGCTCTTGCACTTGCCTTGAGGAAGCACCTTTTTTAAGGGCATATGCTGCCAATGTATGCCTTAGATCTCTAGGCGTATATTCTCTATCTAATTTTGCTTCATTGCATGCTTTTTTAAGTACCAACCTTACCCATCTTCCTGATATTTTATTTCCTCTGTTGTTCAAAAATACATAGTTGTCCTGAGAAACCATTTTTGATAAACTACCTCTATATCTTTCTAAAAGACCCCATACATCTTTATGAACTTTAACATATCGCCTACCTCGTTTTGTTATGAATATTATTCCCGTATTACCCTTATTATCTATAAAAAAACGGTTCCACTTGAGATTTACTGCTTCACTCAAAGTCAACCCTGATGTGAAAATAAGTAACAGTATAGCAAAGTCTCTGGAATGATATGTTTTAAGCACAGAAATAAGTTGATCGAATTCTTCCCAAGAAATAATCTTCTCTTTTGCTATATTCCTTGTTGCCACAGGCTTAGAAATGTTTTTAAAGTAATTGTATGTAATATAGCTATTTTCTTCTAGATAATTATAAAAACTGTATATTTCGCTATATAGCTTTTCAGCAGTAGATATCGCAATTCTTTTCTCTAAAATTTCTCCTTTAAGATAATCTACATATCGTTCACAATCATTTGAAGTCACATGAACAAAATCTTTTCCTAAAAATTTCGTGAAATTCTTTATATCTCTTTCGTAATCATTTTTTGTTTTTTCTTTTTCTAATCTTGATAAAAATGAACAAAGTAAATTTTCGTTGTTTATCATATCTTAAAACTCCTTATGGTATTTGTTTATAGTAATAACTATGATAAATCTTATAATTTACGCACCTTTGCAAGTGATGCCATTTCAATAAAATACTTATTTCCATTATATCACCGTGCTGAAGAATTTATCAAACATTCTATAATATACTTATTCTTTTGCTTCAAACTGGTTATTCATTTTTTACTGTATTTATGGCATTTTGCGTAGAATCTCTGGGCATAAAGTGATATTTTGAGCGAATAAGAACATATGTTCTTCATTATTCAATCAGTCCTCTCTCTTTTGCAATTATAAGTTGAAAATAAGTTCTAAAATAATTATACTAGTAGATGCAGATATTATATATGAATCTACCTCAAATAAGATTTGAGTAAATGAAAAATATTAGGGAGGAATGTTAATGAGTAAATTGATTAGAGTTGCAGATAGTACCAATCAAGAGGTTGCGCTTCTCACTATCGATGAATTTGAATTGTTAGTGGATATGATATCTATAGGTGGACTATATGAAAATAAAGATTATAGTAAAGCTATAGATAAAAGTATTTCAGCAAAAGAATATATTTTTACCGCATTAAATGTAGCAGAAAATAACGAAAAAGAAAATATAGAAATAATAATTTCTATAAAGTATAAATTAAAAAAAATTACCGAAGAGCAATCTAAGGATATTCTAGATATAATTTTGAAACATTATAAATTTTATAGTACCTTTCAATATGTAGATCAAGATGAAATGATAAATCAATTAATCAGAGAGAAAAATTCGTTACTAGAAGCGTATCAAAAAACACTTACTAGTTTACCACAAAAATAAAATTAGATAAAAAATCAGCTATCTATAATATCTCTCAAAATATATTGATAGCCGATTTTTTATATTCAAATTACATCATTAATCAAATAATTTTCTATAACTTTTAAATATAGTTACAACCCTTAAACAACAGCTCTTTCGATTCTAAGTTTATCAGCAACCATTGCGATAAATTCACTATTTGTTGGTTTTCCTTTATCATTATGCACTGTATAGCCAAATAAATTATTGATTGTATCTACCTTTCCTCTACTCCATGCAACTTCAATCGCATGTCTAATGGCTCTTTCTACCCTGCTAGGAGTTGTATTGAATTTCTTAGCTATAGATGGATATAATTCTTTTGTAACAGCACTAAGCATTTCTATATTTTCCACAACCATAGTAATCGCTTCTCTTAAATATAAATATCCTTTAATATGGGCTGGTACACCTATCTCATGGATGATATTTGTAATCTCAGCCTCTAAGCTCTTCATTTTATTGGGTGTATTTGGTGATGTATTTATAAGTAAATCTTTATAATTACTTCTCTTCTCTGGTGTAAATTGTACATTGCCTGTAAGTTGGCGTATTCTTTTAATAAAAATTTCAAAGTCAAAAGGCTTTACTACATAATAATCTGCGCCTAACGCAATGGCTCTTTGCGTGATTTTATCTTGTCCTACTGCTGACAAAACAATTATTTTAGGAAATTTTTTCAAATTCATAGATGCTAATTTTTCTAAAACGCCTAACCCATCAAGATGTGGCATGATAATATCTAAAACCAGCACGTCTGGTAATTCTTCAGATACCAAATCGATCGCTTCTAAACCATCTTTAGCAACACCTACAATTTCCAAATCCTCTTGTTTCCCTAAATATTCATTTAATATGTCACAAAAATCTTTGTTGTCATCTGCAATTATAACACTGATATTTTTCACTTAGTTACCCCCCTAAAAGTTCTTTCCATTTTTATGATATAAGAATTATCTTATTTAAATTAATTCGACAAACGAAAGTCATTTCCTTCTTATTTGGAAAAGATTAGTATATTTTTTTGCAATTTCTTTTTTATATTGCTTTTTAATATAACAATATAGAAAGAGCGCTCACAAGAGCGCCATTTTTATATTGTTTCCTTAGTATTTGTCTGCAATTTGACTATTGTTGTATATATTTATTCCAGCTTCCTTGATCATCCATTCAATAAATAGACCATATCCTTTTGTTGGATCATTAACAAAAACATGGGTTACAGCACCAACTAATTTTCCATTCTGGATGATCGGACTGCCACTCATTCCTTGTACAATTCCTCCACTTTTTCTGAGAAGTTTTTTATCTGTTACCCTTATAATCATACTCTTTGTGCTTGGCGTTCGCTGTCTATTCACTTTTTCTATATAAACTTCATATTCTTTTATTTCATTATTATCAGTAGTCGTTAAAATTGTAGCTTTTCCTGTCTTTATTTGACTTTGATAAGCAATTTCTATAGGTTTTTTATATATACTATTTTCAATAGGTTTATATACTTTACCATATATTCCAAAATACGTATTCTTTTCTAAATAGCCTATAGGTTTACTAGTTTCATAAAATATTCCTTTTATTTCTCCCGGACGCCCTCTTTTTCCTTGCTGAATAGAGGCTACTTTTGACTTGACGATTTCTCCTTTATCTATCGTTAATAATAATCCAGTATCAACGTCTGTAATAGCATGCCCTAAAGCTCCAAACTCCATCGTATCAGGGTGATAAAATGTTAGCGTTCCTACACCAGCAGTTTTATCTCTAACCCATAAACCAATTCTATATTCTCCTTCATCTATGGATTTTACTGGCTTAATTTTCACATGAAATATTCTATCACCACGTTTGATTTTTAAAGTTGTTTCAGAATTTGTATTTTTATTAATTATATTTGTTACATGCGCAGCATCTTTAATTTTAATATTATTGATTGCTAAAATACTATCTCCTATATTTAATCCAGCTTCCCGTGCTGGATTATGTTTTTTTTCATCTATTCCTTTTATTTCTTCTAAACCCACCACTAAAACACCTTTTGTATTTAACCTTACACCAACAGACTGTCCACCAGGCATAACTTTTGTTTTAGGGATTACATCTACTTTTACATTTCGAATTGGAACAAGACCTAATAATTTTACCTGTATATGGGTTTTTCCAATTTTTAAAGGATTGATATATAGGATATTCTCATCACAATCCTTTGTTTTTTGTAACAATTCTAAAATACTATTATCAATTTTCTGTGTATCAACTTTAAAAGGAAATTTAATGTCTATTGCTTGCTTCTCGTTTTCAAATAATTTTATTTCTTTTGGATATTGAAACATTTCATTGAAAGTACAAGTATAGAATGCAGTGAATAATATTGCAATAAAAAAGACCAAAAAAATACGTTTATTTTTAATTTTAAACAAACAATATCACACTCCTACTTTCCCCTTCGAACTATTTGATCGCCTCCATAAAATAATTTTGTGATATATGATTAATTTAGCCGAATTCACATTTTATTATTCTTCATAAAAATTGTAATCCACTAATCTAAGAGCATATTGCAAAACTTGCAGCCAATTTAGTAATTTTTTCAAAATAAAAAAAATAGGTCATTATAGTCCTATTTTTCATACAATATTATTTTAAGCTGTTTTTAAAATCATTCCCTAATTTTATCATTTCCTTGGCATGATCCATGGTTAAGCTTGTTAATGTCATGCCTCCCAATAATCTGCCTAATTCCATGATTCTTTCTTTTTCGGTTAAATTTCTCACATTTGTCAAAGTTTTGTCATCATATAAATTCTTTTCAATATAAAAGTGAACATCTGCCATTAACGCAATTTGAGGTAAATGTGTAATACAAAGAATTTGATGATTTCGAGAAATTATTGCCAGTTTTTCACCAACAATATTTGCAGTGCGTCCACTTATACCCGTATCAATTTCATCGAAAATAAAAGTAGGAATATTATCTGATTTTGCCAAAATAGTTTTAAATGCTAACATAACTCTAGACATTTCTCCACCAGATGCTATTTTTGATAAAGGTTTAGGCTTCTCTCCGGCATTTGCAGAAATTAAAAATTCAATTTTATCAAGCCCTTTTGATGTATATAACCCTTCATCTAATTGATCTACATGATTTATGAAATGTACTTCAAAAACAGCTTTACGCATATTTAAACCTACAAGTGCATCGGTCATTTTCTTTTCTAACCATTTTGCGTTTCGTCTGCGTATTGCACTTAATTTTATAGATAAACCAATATATTCATTCGTTGATTTATCTATATTCTCTTTTAGATCTGCTAGAATTGTTTTACTATTTTCGATTTCTTCTAATTCTAAAGCAATTTTCTCTCTATACGATACTATTTCCTCTATAGTATTGCCATACTTACGTTTTAAATTATTGATCAAATCTAAACGCTTTCCCATCTGTTCTAATAATAGTGGATCAAATTCAACACCATCTCTGTAATTTCTAACATCTCTTGATACATCTTCAATGGTATACAAATTTTCCTGTAAAAGATTATATATATTACAAATGGTAGGATCAAAAGTCTTAATATCTTCTAGTTCACTGACAATATGCCCTAAACTATCAATAATAGATAGATATCTACCATCTCCATTATACAATCTTTCATAAGCCGCAGACATGGTTTGAAAGATATGTTCACTATTCGACAAAAAATTATATTTTTCTGTCAAATCAATATCTTCGCCTATTTTCAATGCACATTCATCAATTTCATCTAGTTGAAATTTTAATAAGTCTTTTTTTCGTTCTTGCACTATCTCACTGCCACATAAATTTTCTAATTTACTTTTTAATGTTTTACGCTCATAAAATTTAGTAGCTACTTCTTTAAGTAACTCCATTACTTTCATTTCATCACAAGCATCTAAAATATCAATATGATTTTCTGGATATAGTAAGGATTGATGTTCATGTTGTCCATGTATATCAATTAAATATTTGCTAATTTCTTTTACCACAGAGACAGTAACAACCCGGTCATTAATCCGCGAAATACTTCTACCGTTATTATAAATTTCTCTTGTGATAATGATAATATCATGATCAAATAAATCAATGCCTTTTTCTTTTAATAAATTTATTACATGCTCATTTTGAGAACGAAAGATCATTTGAATAACAGCTCTATCTGCATTTGTTCTAACATAGCTTTTGTCTGCTCTTTCACCAATCCCCATATTTACAGCATCGATAATAATGGATTTACCTGCGCCTGTTTCTCCTGTCAGAATATTTAAGCCTCCACCAAACCGAATATCTAATTTTTCTATTAATGCAAAATTATCAATAATTAACTCTAAGAGCATTTTAATACCTCCGCTCTAGTGCATGAGCTTTTTAAATTTATTTACAACCTCTTCAATATCTTGTTGGTCCCTAACGAGAATAAATATTGTATCGTCTCCTGCAATTGTACCTACTATTTCTTTAATATCAAGTGCGTCAAGAGCTGCTGCTGCTGCTTGACCCGCTCCTACTAATGTTCGTAAAACAATCATATTTCCAGCATGATCTATTGATAAAGTTGAGTCCTTAAACATTTTTACCAATCTATCAGAGATAGCGCTTTCCTGTTGCTTCATAGACGCATACTTATATTTACCGTTCTTCCCTAGAACTTTAATGAGTCTTAATTCTTTGATATCTCTTGAAACCGTAGCTTGTGTAACATTTATACTATTTTTTTTAAGAGCTTCTGCTAAATCCTCTTGTGTTTCAATTTCATACTGCTCAATGATTTCTAATATTTTTGCATGCCTTGCATATTTCATATTTAGCCTCCTATCATTTTCAAATTTATCATATGAAATATGTATGAATTTCATCCAAATAATTCATAGTAACATATTCAATATTCTACACAATTAAACTTTATCCTTTAATATTTTTAAATATTTAACAATAAAAAAGAATGATATAGCCTTTTTAGCTATATTTTATTTAATGCATCATGAGAATTAGAAACAATATCATGGATAAGATCTTCTACATCTATTTCATCCTTCTTTTCTCGATTAATCAAATGAGCTAAATACTCAATATTGCCTTCAGGGCCCTTTATAGGTGAAAAAGATACTCCTTTAACAGTAAAACCTATATCTAAAGCAAAAGATAATATCGTTCTAAGGACTTCTTTATGTACTTTAATATCCCTTACAACACCTTTTTTACCCACTTTTTCTCTACCGGCTTCAAATTGTGGCTTTATTAAACAAACGACCTCTCCGTCGTTTTTGATTAATTTTTTTACAACAGGTAAAACAAGTTTTAAAGATATAAAGGACACATCTATAGATGCAAAATCTATTTCTTCATTTATATCTTCTGGTGTCACATATCTAATATTTGTTCTTTCCATTGTGACTACTCTTTCATCTTGTCTCAGTTTCCACGCAAGTTGCCCATATCCCACATCAATCGCAAAAACTTTCTCGGCACCATTTATTAGCATGCAATCTGTAAACCCACCTGTAGATGCACCAATATCTAATGCTTTCTTATTTAATAAATTGATATGAAAATCTTTCATAGCTTTTTCTAATTTTAAGCCGCCTCTACTTACATAAGGCAGCGTTTTTCCTTTGATTTCAATATTAGCATCTTTATGCACTTTCGTACCTACTTTATCAACTCTTTGATTCTCTACAAAAATAATACCTGCCATAATAGATCTTTTCGCTTTTTCACGGGAGTCAAAAAATCCTCGTTCTACTAAAAGTATATCTAATCTGTTTGTTTCTCCCATATTTATCTCCCCTATTTAAAAATCATTTCATTTACATGTTCAATTACACCATCAACATCAAGATCGTAACATTTCATAAGCTCTTCTGTATCCCCATGCTCGATAAACCGATCAGGTAGTCCTAATATTTTTATGTTTTTATGTCCTAGACCCCTTTCATTCAATAATGCTAAAATTTGATTTCCAAATCCACCATTTATGATATTATCTTCTAGTGTTATAATATTTTTTATATCTCTACATTCAGTAATAATCGTATTTTCGTCTAAAGGTTTTGCAAATCTTGCGTTAATCACTGTACAATGAATATTTTTTTCACTTAACTTTTTAGCAACGACATATGCTGTTTTTACCATTTTTCCTAAGGCAATAAGGCATAGATCCTTTCCTTTTAAAAGAACTTCTGCTTTTTCACCCTTAATATTATAATTATTACTGATGGTAGTAAAATCCTCACTTGCGCCTCTAGGATACCGAATAGCAACAGGACCTTGTACATTTACTGCATATTTTAACATTTGGCTTAATTCATAGCCATCTTTTGGCGCCATTACCCTTATATTAGGGATGTGCATTAAAAAGGAAAGATCGAATACTCCATGATGGGTTTCACCATCATTTCCAACTAATCCACTTCGATCAATAGCAAATATTACTGGTAAATTTTGAAGGCATACATCGTGAAGAACTTGATCATATCCTCTTTGCAGGAATGTAGAATATACAGCAAATACTGGCTTTAATCCATTAGAAGCAAGTCCAGCTGCAAATGTTACAGCATGTTGTTCTGCAATACCCACATCAAAGAATCGCTTAGGATAGGTAGCTGCAAATTCATTGAATCCTGTTCCTGATGGCATTGCTGCAGTAATGCCTACAATATTTGGATCTTCCGCTGCTAACCCTACTAAGGTATTCCCAAATATAGATGAATAGCTAGGATTTTTACTTTCTTTTTTAATTAATTTTCCATTTTCAATATTAAAAGGGCCTATCCCATGAAATTTATCTGGATTTTTTTCAGCATATTTATATCCCTTACCTTTTTTTGTTTTGGCATGGATCAATACGGGACCCCTAATATTTTTTGCTCTCTCTAAAACGATTTTTAATTCTTTTATGTCATGCCCATTAACAGGTCCTAGATAGGTAAATCCAAGTTCTTCAAAAATAACCCCTTGCACTAAAAAATATTTTATGCTATCTTTTGCTTTTCCAGCTGTTTTATACATAGCTTTTCCAACTGCAGGAATTTTATTAAGAATATATTCAACATCGTCTTTTACCTTAAAATACTTAGGTGCTGTTCTCATGCGATTCAAATATTTAGAAAGTCCACCAACATTTTGAGATATAGACATCTCATTATCATTTAATATAACAATAAAATCTGTATTTGTATGCCCTGCATGATCAAGTGCCTCAAAAGCCATTCCACCAGTAAGAGCTCCATCACCAATTACGGATATAACTGAATAATTTTCACCTTTTATATCTCTTGCTTTAGCAATACCAAGTCCTGCAGAAATAGAAGTACTACTATGACCTGTTTCAAAACAATCATGTTCGCTTTCTGATCTTTTAGGAAAACCACTTAATCCTTTGTGTTTCCTTAATGTATAAAAAAGATTTTTTCTTCCTGTCAGTATTTTATGTACATAAGCTTGATGCCCTACATCCCATACAATTCGGTCTTTCGGCGTATTAAAAACACTGTGCATAGCCAAGGTCAGTTCTACTACTCCTAGATTTGAAGCTAAATGCCCTCCTGTTTTCGAAACATTATTTATTAAAAATTCTCTTATATCCGCTGCTAAATATGCCACTTCTTCTTCAGATATACCCTTTAAATCTTCAGGAGATTTTATATTCGCTAATAAATCTCTCACCTAATTCATCTCTCTTTCTGATTTTTCTTTTTAAAAGGCAAAAAGTCTATGCCTGTTTTCTCATGTATATAATATAGCATTCTACCAACAAAAAAAACGATCTCTTTTGATTTTGTTAGGGCAATTTCTTTTCCAAAAGCTTTTCCGCCTACGGTTATAGAAGCTACAAAACCACTTAAAGATATACTTAAAAAAGGATGGTGGATATTGCTTAATTTGCTAAGTTGTAAAATAATAATTGCTGCTGCTGCACCACTAACGATTCCACAAATATCTCCAATCACATCATTACAAAAATTTGAAACAGGACTTGCATTACGTACAAGTTTTACAGCAAATCGTGCGCCTTTAATTTTATTTGCTGCCATAGCATGAAATGGTTTTTCTCTTGCAGATGCTACAGCAATGCCTATTAAATCCGATAAGATGCCTACAAATATAATTAGAATAAGAATAAAAAAAGCAATCAATATATGCACATTTCTAAGGACTGTTTCTGAAATAAAACTCATGCCAATGGCTAAAAAAAATGTCCATATGGTTATGAGCACTACCCATTTAACATTATAGTTTTTAGAAGTTTTTTTCACTTTTTTCTTTTTTGCAAAACTTATTTCATTTGCTTTTGTTTCCATATTTTCACCTACAAAATATTCAATAATTTACTTTTTAAGAATTATTTTTAAAATTGGGGTGGCAGCATATAGAGTAAATTTTACGGCTTAGGTCTAGTTGGATTTCCCAAAGAGATACTGGTTTGTCACCAAATCAGCCGTTTCCATTTAAATCTCTCTTTACCTTGTCGCCAAAGGTATAACTAGATTACCACTTAGTCCGCACTGCAATCCTAAATATACTTCGTACGAACAGTCTAGGAGTTTTCCTCGACAGTCACACCCTTTCTTAGCCTCTTTTGCAGAATAGGTTTCGAATAGCAATGACTTTATTGCTATAGGCCTATAGCAATAAAGTCTGTATCTATTATCCACCTTATCCCACTCAAGGCAGGCTACGCTGTACGTAACACAAAATAGACATATCACATTACAGGTTTATCCTAAAAGATAGAAAATTAATCTTCCTTTAGGTCTCCACGAAGAGAGGGTCATCGCCCACATGCCATTGTGGATCGCCCCCTTCTTCTTACTCCCAGCATAGACCCCCAACTGGGCGTCAGCAGCCAGTGCCAGGAACTTCATCGATGTGCCCTTTAACGGATTTTTAGCCCCGCCTTCAGAAATGGTAGATCTGACTAGAATACTGTGCCACCCTCAAAGTAAAGTAAACTGTATTATATCATAAAAGAAATCAAATATCAAATAACCATGTTTGCTATAAAAATACCTAAAATTGCACCTGCAATCACCTCTACAGGTGTATGCCCAATGAGTTCTTTTAATCTTTTTTCACCGATAGGTTTGTGTTTTTGTCTATCAGCAATCATTTGATTCAGTATCATCGCTTGTTTTCCAACAGCTCTTCTAACCCCTGAAGCATCATACATAATAATAAGTGCAAAGGAAAGAGCAATCGCATACTGAGGAGACTCCCAACCCTCTTTTAATCCAATAGCAGTTGATAAACCCATAACCAAAGCAGAGTGAGAACTAGGCATTCCTCCAGATCCAACAAATCTATAGATATTGATTCTCTTTTCTGTTATAAGCGTAATAATTACTTTCAATACTTGTGCTATAAACCAACACAATAAAGTAACATACAACACTTCATTTTCAACAATTCTTTGAAAAAAGAGCAACTTATTTCCTCCTCAATTTAATATTCCCTTTTTACAAGATAATCAGACAACTGAATAAAGAACGTTGATTTTTCTCCAAAAGGCGCTAGTGCTTGAACACTTTTATCAAACAGTTCATTTACCTTTTTTATGGATGCATCTAATCCATGAATCGATGGATAAGTTGATTTTTGATTTTCAATGTCACTGCCAACTTTTTTTCCGAGTTTTTTTTCATCTCCAATAATGTCTAAAATGTCATCCATAATTTGAAAACTCAGTCCAATATTTTTTGCAAATTCGGTAAGCGCTATTAATTCTTCTTCATTTGCTTCTGCAAGTATTGCACCTACTCGAATAGGCGCAATGATTAAGGCTGCTGTTTTATTATTATGAATAAAGTCAAGTGTTTCTTCATCTATTTGTTTATTTTCACTCATTAAATCAACAACTTGACCGCCTATCATACCACGTACACCTGAAGCTTTAGCAATCTCATGCATAGCTAAAACTTTCTTTTGTAAATTTTCATTTTTTTCAAGTGTCGCTTTAAGCATTAATTCAAAGGCATAATTTAGTAAACCGTCTCCTGCGAGAATTCCCATGCCTTCCCCATAGATTTTATGGTTTGTTAATTTCCCTCTCCTGTAATCATCATTGTCCATAGCAGGTAGATCATCATGTATTAATGAATAGGTATGGATCATCTCTACTGCACATGCAAAGGGTAATACATCCTTAGCATTACCACCTATAAATTCTGAAGCAGCAAGCATAAGGATAGGTCTTAACCTTTTTCCCCCAGCAAAAACACTGTAACGCATCGCATCAAAAATAATATTCTGCGCGCTTTTTTCACTTGGTAAATATTTGTCTAGTGCTGCATCTATTAGATTGACTTTATTTTGTAATGCTACTCTTAAATCCATACTTTTTCCCCCTAATTGTCTAAATCGCCCGAATGAAATGTAACTTCTTCATTATTGATGAGAATATTTATTTTCTGCTCTGTTTGATCTAACTTATTATTACAAGCTCGATATAATCGAATGCCTTCTTCATAAAGAGATAATGTTGCATCAAGGGTAAGTTTACCTTCATCTAGAAGTATTACAATTTCTTCAAGTTTTTTTATTGCTTCTTCAAAGGAATCATTTGATTTTTGCGTTATATTTTTGGAAGTATTCAAATAAAGGATCCTCCTTTTCTTTTTCTGTTACCTTACAAGAAAGCACACCGTCCGTCAACATAATATTTATATGGTCACCTTCACTTGCCTGTTGAATTGAATCTATTGTTTTTTTTCTATCCGTATCAAATACGATGGCATATCCTCTTAATATAGTAGCAAGGGGATTTATCCCCTCTAGCTTTGCCATACTCCCTATTAATCTTGTTTTATATGCTTCCACCTTTACACGGGTATGATGAGATAAGTCTTTTTGTAATAGATCAAGTGTTTGAGATTCTCTATTTATTTTATCCTGTACGAAAGATAAGAGTTTTATCTCATTCACACGTTCAACTTCATTTCTTTTTTCTTTTATATAGTAAGTAAGAGATGTGTTCATTTTATTATAAAATAAACCTAATGAATTTCTAATATCGAGTGTACGTGGGACGGCTAGCTCAGCCCCTGCTGAAGGTGTTGGTGCCCTTAAATCTGCTACAAAATCTGATATTGTATAATCTGTTTCGTGTCCAACAGCAGATATAATAGGAATTTTGGAATGTGCAATGCTTCTCGCAACCACTTCTTCATTAAACGGCCAAAGCTCTTCAATAGAACCTCCACCTCTTCCGATAATAATTAAGTTCACATTTTTAAAATCACTATTCACCTTTTCAATTCCTTGAGCTATTTGAAAGCTTGCATTTTCTCCTTGTACTAAAACAGGATAAATCAAAATATCTACAGCATCATTTCTTCTTTTTAAAACAGAAATAATATCTCGAATTGCAGCTCCTGTAGGAGATGTAATCACAGCAATTTTTTTTGGAAAAGCAGGTATTTTCTTCTTACGTACAAGATCAAATAATCCTTCCTTTTCAAGCTTAGCTTTTAATTGTTCAAAAGCTAAATATAGCGCACCAATGCCATCTGGTTCCATTTCCATGATATACATTTGATATTGTCCATTTCTTTCAAATATAGATACATATCCTTTCGTAATGACTTTCATGCCATTTGTAAGATCAAATTTAATACTTTGACTACTTTCTTTAAACATGACACAATTTATTTTACTCTGATCATCCTTTAAAGAAAAATAGAGATGTCCACTACTATGTACTTTTAAATTTGAAATTTCACCTTTCAAGGTAATATTATTAAGAATTGGATCACTACTTAATATCTTTTTTATATATTTATTTAATTCAGAAACACTTAAAGCTCTTATTCGCATTGCATCTTAGCTGCCTTTAACGTATTTTCTAGTAGCATAGTGATGGTCATTGGGCCAACACCACCTGGAACAGGTGTAATCCACGATGCGACCCTTTCTGCTTCTTCGTAATTTACATCTCCCACTAATTTTCCTTCAACTTTTCTAGTACCTGCATCAATTACAATTGCACCTTCTTTAATCATTTCTCCTTTAATAAATTCTGGCACACCTACAGCAGCAACCAAAATATCCGCCATCTTAATATGGTTTTGAAGGTCCTTCGTTTTAGAATGACAAACTGTAACCGTCGCATTTTCTTTTAACAATAATATAGCTGCAGGCTTGCCAACAATATTACTTCTCCCCACAATAACCGCATGCTTTCCTGTAATATCTTCTCCAGTTCTTTTCACTAATTCAACAATTCCTTTTGGGGTACAAGGAACAAAAGAATCTTCCCCTAGAAGCATTTTCCCTGTGTTGATTGCATGAAAACCATCAATATCTTTACTTGGTAGAATATGAGAATTAATCAGATTTTCATCGAATCCTTCTGGTAAAGGTAATTGCACCAAAATGCCATGAATTTTATCATTATGATTTAATTGATTAATAAGATCAAGCAGTTCATCTTGTGTAGTTTCCTTTGTCAACCTATGTGCTTCCGAATAAAAACCAACTTTTTTACAAGCTTTCTCTTTCATAGAAACATAAACATGAGAAGCTTCATCATCTCCTACAATCACAACAGCAAGTCCTGGTATAATTTTATGATTTTTTTCTAATCGTGTTACTTCATTCATAATATTTTCAACAATTTCTTGTGAAATTTTTTTTCCATCTAAAATTTTAGCACTCATTCATAATCCCCTCTAAACATTTATTTTTTTATTCCTAACAAGGCTGTTCCTACCGCATTATCCGTACAGTACAATTTGTCTCCAAAATAAATTTTATATTTTTCTTCTTTTAGATTTTCAAGTAAATAATTTTTAATATATTCACTTGACGCCACACCACCAATAAGTAATATTTGACTTAATCCTGTACGCTTCGAAGCATTTATAATAATTTTTTCTAGTGACTTTGCAACACACTTAAGTACAGCTTTTGCTATGATATTTTTATCAAAAATTTCCTCTATTTGTCTATGTACAGAAGTTTCTGGACCTGAAAAACTCACATACGTATCCTTTACAGATACAGGCAAAGTCATTTCCTTCCCCATACATTCAGCTTGCATAGCATAGGAATCCATCTGTTTGCCAGCAGGAAAGCCTAAACCTAATTTTACGCCAATTCTATCTATAAACTGCCCTGCACTGATATCTGAAGTTCCTCCTAAAATATCTATAGTATAGCCAACTTTATGATTATTTTTAACATAAAGTATTTCAGTTGTGCCTCCTGATATTTGTACAGCAATAAACGGATTATCAAAACTTTGATTGATAGAGCCCTTAGCTGCTTCAATATGTCCCTCTTGATGACTAAATTCTTTATATTCACAGTTTAATGCCTTAGCTATGGTTTGCCCAAAGGATTGACCAGCCCTAAAAACAGGCATGTATGAATTTTCTACTGCCCTGGGTCTATTGCTAACTGAAACAGTTTTTATTCTATGCCCTATACCTCTTTTAGATAATTCTTCAAATAAAGCTGGCATGTTTATAACATGCTGAAAGAGGGCATCTGATTGTCTTAATCCCCTCGCTCCCTCTTTCACATCAAGTATTTTTCTACACTCAAATATTAAATTCCCTTGATCAT
Source organism: Marinisporobacter balticus (assembly GCF_004345705.1). Lineage (GTDB taxonomy): Bacteria > Bacillota > Clostridia > Peptostreptococcales > Thermotaleaceae > Marinisporobacter > Marinisporobacter balticus. The sequence continues at coordinate 221,732 of NZ_SLWV01000003.1, read as the reverse complement.
CTACCACTGCTATAGAAGTGGTATAATTACTTGTATCTATTCCTAAAACTAAATTTTTCATTTTACTCACTTCTTTTCTAGGATACTTCCTAAAACGCCATTGATAAACTTACTTGATTCCTCAGTGCTAAATGTTTTCGTCATTTCAACTGCTTCATTAATTGAAACAATTTCAGGAATATCCTCTATATAATAGATTTCAGTAATTGCCACCCTTAAGATCGTCAGGTCTACCTTTCCAATCCTGTTTAATTTCCAGCCCTTTGAATGTTCTTCAATTAGTTTATCTACTTGCTCCATATTTTCAATAAAATTTTCTGTTAACTTTTTAATATAAAAAGCTTGGTCATCTTCAGGTAATTCTCCTAAAAATCGCTCTATCATTGCATCCGAAAAATCGTTTTGAATATCCATTTGAAAAATTAATTTCATTCCCATTTCACGTGCTAATTTTCTATTCATAAAGTGCCTCCTAATTATATATGCTTTTTCTTATATTCTGCTTCATCTGCATACAATTATGTAAAATTTACTTATATTTCCCTAGTGGCAGCATTCTATCTAAGAATTCTTGTATGTTTTCTTTTTTATCAATCTTACTACCAAAAAAGTATCCTATGTAAATACATAAAGATATGAATATTGTTTTTATAATGCCAATCTCGATCATCAACACGCTAAAAATTAAACCTAAAAGAACACCTGTAATTTTCCCATAATTGTTTAAAACAATATCAAATATCTTCTCTCTATTCATAATGATACTCCTCTACATTTATTCTACTCTTTTTTTGCTTGCTAATACAATATTATCAATCGTTACTTTCACTTCTTTCACAAAAACGCCTGTAGATTGTTCAATATGTTCTTTTACTTTTTTCTGAATGATTGTAGCTATTTCAGGAATATTTATATCACTAAATGCAAATGATTTTATATGAATAACGACCCCATCATTTTCTTGATGCGCAATAGCTTTAATATCTTTTAGTCCATGTACGACTTTTGCTGATTTATGCGCCATCCCTTCAATAGCTTCCATAGAAATTTTTACTTCCCCATATTCAGTATGCTTTATGACGGAATTAGATTTAACAGGCTGCTTCTTTATTCCAGAAAAAATAAATCGCATGCTCACAATAAAAAATAACACAGGAATAACAATATTTTGTGCATTCATCCTATATTTTTCAAAATAGAAGCTTGTCCACGCATATACTTTGCCATTTATGGGTACAAGTATAAATAGAAAAGATATTATTCCAATAAAAAAACTGTACATCCAAAGGAAAATTCTATCAACTAATTTCATAAAAAAACTCCTTTCTCAAAAATATTTAAACTAACCCTCTGAAAATTCAGAGGGTTAGTTTAAATAAATGATTATTTTACTCTTAAAGGATTTTCATCTTTTTCTTCTTTTTCCATATTTACACCTTGGACATGTATATTTACTTCCACTACATTAAGTCCTGTCATGGTCTCAATTGCTTTTTTCACACTTTCTTGAATTTTCCATGCTACATCAGGTATTTTTGCACCATATTCTACAATAACATAAAGATCTACAGCCGCTTCTTTTTCTCCAACTTCTACTTTGACACCTTTTGATAGATTCTTTCTCCCCAACATTTCTGCTATGCCGCCAGCAATACCACCACTCATACCTGCTACACCTGAAACTTCAGTAGCTGCTAGACCCGCAATAACACCCACAACTTCATCAGCAATTTTTATTTGCCCATGCTCAACAACATCTACATTATTATTCACCAAATATACCTCCTGCTCTTATGTAAAAATAGCTTTTATCTAAAGAACATTATATCAAAACCCTTGACAATTTACAATTCTATCTAAAATTTATTTAATATTTTTATATTATCCGTTGAAAATTTCGTCTCTCTCATAACGATATCTAGTACTTTCGCCACATCTGCATCTGTTAGTTTTTCAATTTCTAATATTACATTCACAGAATGATCCGTAATAAAAACAATAGTTTCTTCAAATCCCTTGGCTTTTATCAGATTTTCTATTATTTTTTCTTTATTCATGATATCTATTAATTCCATTTTTTCATCATTTGCAGCTTTTCGATTGCTTTCATCCGTTCGATCATTATTAATAATTTCATTTAGTAATACAATCATTTTCTCTCTTTCTGCATTCATGTTCATTCTTGATTCTATAAAATAATTTGTTCTTTTTATGCTTTGATTATTCGTTATGCTTTGATTTATCGTTTTGCTTGTTTCAGTAATAATATCTTCTATCTGACTATCACTACTATCTATAACTTCCACCACTTGTGTATCATCACTATATTCTACATATGCAGATTGGTCTATTTCGCCACTTACTATTTCATCTACTTCTCTATTTTCATTTTTTGAAGTGAGCTCTGAAAGTTTATTTTCTTCATACTTTTCAAATTCATTGGATGTTTCTAAGGAAACATACTTATTCATAGCATAATTCAAATAGCCAATAGAACAAAGTACACATACTAAAGAGATCACAAGAATATTTCTTCTTTTTACTTTAAACATAGGTTATTCCTCCCTAATTATTTTTTTTCATATACCATTATTTTTATTGTCGGTATTTGAAAAATTGTTCGTACAGCTTCTATCAGTTCTGTTTTCACTTTTATGTCCCAAGCTCCTTGTGCTACAACGACTACACCTCTTATTTGTGGTTTTATTTCTTTGATAATGATTAATTGATCATTTTGATTTGTCATAACCACATTTTGACTTGAATCATCCTGTGTCGTTGATCTAGAACCTCCCTGCGCATCCTTTTCTTCTGTCAATTGGCTTGATTTTGTTACATTTAAAGCCGGTACTACTTCTGTACTTGATTCATAAGTGATCATTACATCTACTTCCCCAACCCCTTTTATTTCCCCAAGTATTTTTTCTAACTGGACTTCTGCACTGTCTTGATAATTACCTTTCCAAGCATCCTCTTGGGTAGAATCACTCGTTTCTTTACTCGTTGTACTTTCTTCTAATAGGGTCAGCGAAAAAGTATCCCATCCAATTAAAGCAATTGTACATATAATAACAATAGCTAAAAGATTGTATGCTATTTTTTTATAACCACTGTTATGTATATATTCCTTAAACTTATCAAAAACTTTCATTTTTTACCTCCTTTATTTATGCATATTTACACAAATATTTTCTATATCGAGTTCATAAAAACTTGATAAATTTTCTTTAATTTGTTTTATCATTGGTTTATTTTCATCATTTTTTTTATTTGTATTTTCTTGTTTTTGCCCTTTATTAATTTGAATCACAATATTTGAAACAGGTTCAATATCCTTGTCCGCTGTCTGATCATTTACAAAGCCTGACAATTTTATATCTAAATATTTTATATTGCCAAAAGTTTTGCTATCTTTGCTTTCTTCAATTTCACATTGGACACTTAAAACATCTACTTTATTGTTATATTCTATTTGTTGCTTCACATGTTTTTTAATTTTTTCTTTGTACAGGGCAATCATTTGTTTTTCTTGTATTCCTTCAAATTGATCTATATCAAATGATAAAGTTTTTTTATCAATAGCTGAAGAAGTTTTAAATATTTCTTCTTCAATGCACACATCTCCTTTTACAAGCGCTAACATAGGGTTGATAATGACTAACATAACCAAAAGACCTATGACCATATTTATGTATTTTTTCATATGACTATTTGGTAATAACAACTCTAAAAACTGAATAAAAATGATCACTGTTACAATATTTAGTATCCAACTTCTCATAAAAGCAATCATACCCATCACCTACCTCATCATAAGTGTTATGTTTCCCGCGCCTACAATCATCGTTACAGCCAGAAAAAACATAATTGCTACTGACAACACCGTTCCAAATATTAAGACCATAGCATTGCTCATATCATTCAAACAACTTGTTAATGGACTCTCTGCAATAGGTTCTATTAATACGGAAGTAATTTTGTAAATGAATATTAATGATAATATTTTCAAGAGAGGTAGGAGTACAATAATAGTAATAACAATTAATCCAATGGCTCCAGTAGCATTTTTCAAAAGTAATGAACAACCCATAATCGTATCGAATGCTTCTGATACAAATCCTCCTATAACAGGAATAAATCGGTCCACGGCAAATCTAGCAGTTCTAATGGCAACACCATCACTTGTAGATGTGGCAACGCCTTGAATAGTAATAATCCCTGTAAAGATGGTTAAAGTAAATCCTATAAGTACAATACATACTTGTTTGAGTAAAGATGCGAGCCTTGAAACCTGTACTTTTGAAGATAGATGGTTTACAATCGATAGAATAGCCGAAAAAAATATAATTGGCATAATCATATCTTTCATCAATGCGCTAATAACACTTACAGATGCAATAATCACGGGCTGAAACATTGCTGTTGTGGTTACTGCGCCCATAGACATTAAAAATGTTAATAATAATGGCAATAATGCTTGCATAAATGACACCATGTCATTGATTGCATCTATGCCAATTTTAGTAGCAATAGAAAAACTCTTAATAGCAATAGCAATTACTACTAGATAGCATGCCGTATAGGCTAATTTTCCAACTGAATCACTTTCAAAAGCACCTGATAAATTTGTTAAAAACGCACATAGTATTGATAAAACAATTAATTTTGCTAATAAACCTGTGTTTGCTACAGTTTCTTTAAAGATATATTTAAATATCCCATTTAATGTATCTTTTAGTGTAAAAGTTTCTTCTCCTTTTAATAAAGAAAAAATCATATTCTTTATATTAATTTTAGGAAAATACCCCCTTGTATCTTCATTAATCGCTTTAATCGTTTTTTCTAATGCATTCATGTCAATATTGTCTAACTGCTTGATAATCAATTCATCACTTATATTCGTAACTTCCCGCTCTTGGTCTAGTGCATATATACTATTCGTACTTATAAAAAATAATAGCATCATGACCATTAATAATCGCCTCATTTTATTCACATCCTATGGCATTAATTGTACAATTAAGTTAAATAATGCAAGTAAAATAGGTATTGCAAGTACCATAATAAGTATCTTTCCTGCAAATTCAATTTTTGAAGCAATTGCACCTTCTCCTGCATCACGACATATCTGTGCCCCAAATTCTGACACATATGCAATACCCACTATTTTAAAAATAGTCGATATATATACCAAATCAACATTTATTTTTTTTGAAAATAAGTTTAGTACTTCTAAAACTGAAGTTAATTTACTCACAATCAAGATAAATATAATAATCCCTGTTACAACACTAATTTGTATAGATATTTCAGGTCTATGATTTTTAAGGACGACTGTTAAAATCGTTGCGATAATACCTAGTCCAACAATCTTAAATATTTCCATCTTTATCACACCTTTATCTAATATAATTGGAACATTGTTTTTACAGTTGCAAATAACTCACTAATCATTTGAATCACCATAAATAGCACAACAACGATGCCCACAAGCGTTGTCATCATAGCTTGTTCTTCTCTTCCTGAATGTTTTAAAACGAGATTTAGTACAGATACCAATATCCCTATGGCTGCAATTTTAAAAATTATATCTACGCTGATATGCATATGCCTTCCTCCTTGTCCTAAAATAAATTTTTTATATAAATACAATAACAATCCCGATACCTACTAAAATCCCTAAGCTTTTACACATCTTTTCATTTTTCATTCTTAGCCCTTCTGCTATTTGTTGTTGCTTTTCTAATTGTAAATAGATGAGTTTAAAATTCTTTATTTGATTTTCTTTATCCGCAAATCCTAAACTTTTTCCAAAATCTAATAATATTTCTTTGTCTTCCATATTTAAAGAGGTCTGTTTAAAATGATTATTAATTGCTGTATTCCATACTTCCTCAATGCTGTATCCCATTTTGCTATGAAGGATATCATATACATCCGTAAATATTTTTCTGATTGTTTTATGACTCCTTTCCCCTACTTTTTTCATAGCAATTGGCAGTGGATTAGATGCATAAATAATCTCTGTTTCTAATAATTGAAACGAAAGATATAGATTTTTTAATTGATGCAATCGCTGTACATATCCATATGCAAAAACATAACCGATGGTAGCTGTTGATAAAATAATGATTATAGAAAATATTGTCTTAGCAAACAATTTCATTCCTCCTATCTTGTAGAGGATCCGCTGTTATTATTTTGTTTGTTTTTCCATGGAAAATCTGCTTAATGGTACCTACCTTCGGATCATTCGATAAAATGATAATTCTATCAAACACCCCTTGTTTTAACAAATCATTCAAATTCTTTCTTCTCTTTATTTCTTCTAAGTTTCTCCCATGTACTGTTGTAATCAACTTAATACCAGCATTTAAAGCTTCTTCCATTGCATAAACATCTTCTGCTTTACCGATTTCATCCGTTGCAATAATTTGTGGAGACATAGAACGAATAAGCATCATCATTCCTTCTGCTTTCGGACAAGCATTTAATATATCTGTTTTTATTCCCACATCATTTTGAGGAATTCCTTGATACATGCCACAAATTTCTGATCTTTCATCTACTACCCCAACTTTAAATCCTAAAAAATTTGGTTTTTTCATACCATTGCTTAAATTTCTTATAATATCTCGTAATAAAGTAGTCTTTCCACATTGTGGTGGAGATACAATTAACGTATTTTGAAACGTACCCTCTTCCACTAAATATTGCATAACCTTATTTGAAACACCTAATTTTTCTTTTGAAATTCTAATATTTAATCCTGATATATTTTTAATGGTTTTTATTTCATGTCTCTCTAATACGGTTGTTCCGCATATACCAACTCTATGACCCCCTTTTAAGGTAATAAATCCACTACGAATTTCTTCTTCTAAAGCATAAATTGAATAATCTGTAATTAATTGATAGGCTTTTTCTATATCAAGTTTTGTAATCATATAGCTTTCTGATAAATTGGTTACAATTTTACCTTTGTTACTTATAAAATATTCCCTATTCCTACAACTAATCATGAGCGGTTTATTTACCCTTAGTCGTATTTCTTCCATATCTTTTGTTTGTTCTGACGGTAGATGAATAAATAGTTCTCTAAGATTTAAAGGAAGCGCTTCGAGTATGTCCTTTTTCAAACAATTTTGATAGCAATCTTTATTTTTAAAGTTTTTATCTTTTAATCCCTCCATAACATGTCCCCCTTTATATCATTAATATTTCTAAACAACAAATATTATGCTTAATTTTTGATTTTAACCAAATAAAAAAAGAACTTGATACATTTTCGTATCAAGTTCTTTTTTTATTCGTGATGATGCTCCCCGCAACAACAACCATTTTCGTTGTCACAAGTATCTTCTTCCACATATATTGTTTCATGACAACTAGGACAGATTAACTCTGTTTCGTCATTTTTTCCATTCATTAATTCTTCATCAAGATATATAATTTCACCACAGTTAGGACATTCTACTTCTGCAAAGTCTATATCCTCTTCATCAAAATCTTCATCTTCCATTTCTTCGAACACTTCATCTTCTACAACTGCCAAATCTTCGTCTATTGTCTCTACATACTCATCTAAATCTTCAACGTCTTCATGTAATTCACTCATAGAATCCGCAAAATCTTCTAATACATCAAGCATGTTTAGTAGAAGTTTTCCTTCTTTTGATTCTTCTCCTATTTCCATTCCTTCTGCTAATCCTCTTAAATAGGCAACTCTTTCGTAAAGATAATTCAAAATATAACGCCTCCTTTTTTATATTTACCTTAATATTATTGCCTAAGCTCTAGACAAATACTCACCTGTTCTTGTATCAATTTTTATTTTATCCCCTTCATTAATAAAAATAGGAACATTTACTATTGCGCCAGTTTCTAATGTAGCGGGTTTTGTTACATTTGTAGCAGTAGCACCCTTTACACCTGGTTCTGTGTAAGAAATCTGTAATTCAACAAAGTTTGGCGGATCAACTTGGAAGGCTTTTCCTTTGAAAAATTTTACAGTTGCCGTATCATTCTCTTTTAAATATTTTATTGCTTCTTCAATTTGATCTTTTGTCAATGGGATTTGATCATATGTCTCGTTGTCCATAAAATAATATAAATCTCCATCAATGTATAAATATTGCATTTGTTTTGTTTCAATATGTGCTTTTGGAAATTTATCATTTGGGTTAAACGCTTCTTCACGTGTAGAGCCTGTTAATATGCTTTTATATTTTGTTCTTACAAAAGCAGCGCCTTTACCCGGTTTAACATGTTGAAAATCAATAATAACAAAAGGTTCTCCATTTATTTCAAACGTCATACCTTTTCTAAAATCACTTGCAGAAATCATTTATATCCCTCCATATGTAATTTATAATACTTTTTTATATGAACAACTCTAGGCATAGTCCTATAATAACATATTTTTTTCCTTTTGAGTAGAAATTTTATCTGAATGTTTGAGGACGAATTTCAAAATTCGGTAAAATAACCTTTATTTTAGGAAGATTATATCCATCTACACCCTCTTGATACATAACAGGAAGGTTCACTTTCGCATATATAGATTTTTTAGCATCATTATATATACCTATACTTAAAATATCAATACTTTCATATAAAGCGTCATAGTTTACTTTTATATTGTAGGAATGTTTATACGAATAATTCATAAACGGTTGATTGACAACTTCATCAAAAGTATCCACTTTTAATAAAAACTCTCTTTGAAGGTACATTTCTAATGTTGGAGGCATATATTTTTTCATAGCCTCCTCTTTATTGATATTTTGAACATACGCTATTTTATATTCTTTTAATTCCTTTAAATACTTAAAAATCACTTGATTCATTTCTTTATAAATTTCTGATAATGCTTTATTTGCTCCAGATTCTGCTAAATAATATGCTTTTATACTGTTTTCATTTGATTTTACTATATAAAAATCATTGATAAATAATGTAACCGTTGAAAGAATAAGAACAATCAACACACTACTTATGATAAAACTGCTGATTACAATAGACCCTTCGTCTTTTAAATATTTTCTCATCTTTTTCATCCTAGTATACAGATATTTTACTTTCCCTTACACTTAATTTATTTTTATCGTTGTTTTTACAGACTTCTCCTGATCCCCAAATACTTCTATCTCTATTAGTTTGTTTTCAATTATTTCGCTTACAGTTATTTCTTTTATATGCTCAACTAAAATATTATGCTCTCCTCTTTTATTGATTCTTAATTCTCTTTTATCTTCATAAAAATAGATCAGCGTATTTTGTTCATATTGTATTTTTCCACTCAAATCAATATAGACCTTATTTGCGTTGCGATCTTCTCCTGTAAATCTTTTTTGCTTATCATTGTAAATGATTTTTTTATAATTACACATTCTAATCGTATTTTCTATATAATTTGAAGCACAACGAAGTTCTTGTGTTATCCCTAATATCTTCGTGTCCTTACTGCATGTTTTCACAAAAAATAAAAAGTGAGTAAGAAAAGCACCCATAATAATTGAAAATAATGTAATGGATAGAAAAACTTCAATAAAAGTAAATCCTCTTTTATTATTCCATTTTTTCAATGTATAAGCTCCTCATCTTCGATGGTCAGTTCATTATAAGCATCATAATAGGGCGCTTTGCCGCCATTGATGTAACTAGTCAATATGCACGTTTCATCATACTCATCTCGTATTTCTAAAACAGCGCTATAAATTTCTTGATTTATTTCCTTATGAACCTTTATATTAATTTCATAATTGCTCTTCAAACATTTTATTTCTTTATCCAAAAGTTCTTCGATCCCATATATTTTATTATCAATTGTTACATTCAAGCATTTAATCTCTTCCATATAGCTTTGGGCTATTTTGTTCATCTCATATATCTTTGTAGTTTTTTTATGGATTTTGTTTAGTTGCAATAAAGCTGTTGAAGTACTCATAACCATAAGTTGTAATATTGCAACTGCTATGAGTATTTCTACCAAAGTAAATCCATTTTCATTTCTACTCCTTTTCATAGTATGTTTCATCCTAACTAATACATTTTTGAAACTTTAACGCTTCCTGTACCTATCATTGTTTGAATTTTAATTTTTTTATTGCTTTGATTGGTTAGATAAAATTCATGGTATACGGTTATTCCATTCATATCATATACAATTTTTCGAAAATCAGAAGGTATGACTTTAATTTGTGGTTTTAATTTATTTTCGAATATTACTTTCCCTCCATTTTTTGCTTCCCTTACCTGCATAACACAGTTATGATTTATTATATCAAAATCATAATAACAACCCTGGTCCCTACTTAATTGTTGTGCTAACAATATGCCACTTTTCACTTCATTAGCAGTTGTTTCCAACAATACTTCATCATAAATTTTTTTATTTATAGATACAGATATTAATGAAAATATACTAAAAAGAGATATAACCAATAGTATTTCTATTAAAGTAAATCCTTTCTTATTTTTAATCAACAAAGCTCCTCCTAATATATCAATATCATTCATCAAAACACTCAAACGGATTTGCTTTAGACGCTGCATCCCTATTCGATTTTTTTATAAATTCATTATTCTCATCCTTCTCTAACAAACCATAAAAATCTAACATAATATTTCCATGCAAATTTTTATTTTCTATGATTTCGATATGTAGACTACTTATAATGATTTTTCTTTTATATTCTCTAATTTTCTTTAAAAATGTTATCACGCCCTTATAGCTTCCTTCAAAAGGTAGTGTAACATTTATTATATTTAGGCTCCCTTCCCTTCTCACTTTAGAAAAACTGATGGATGGTACTTTGAAATCTGAGTCCTTTAGCATTTCCGTTAATAATATAATAATATCCTCCTGTTTTATGGATTTGAAAAATTTATTTTTTATATATGCTACTTCAGCACTTACCTTCTTATTTTCCTCATTGATTCTATTTTCATAGAATGAGAGTTCTTCGCTTTGAGCTACATTTATTTGACATGCTTTTATATTTTCTTTTAGTGCCTCTTTTCTACATACTTGTGGCTTGATGATTAAATCTACATAACCAAACCCAAGCATTATAATCATAAAAACAAAAATAATTATTTTTTTATTTCGTTGCATCCTTTTGCACATCCTTAATGTCAAACATTACAGTAAAGGTATATCCTTCTTGACTTTCACAAATGTAAGGAATAAATATATCTTGAAAATACACATTCTCTTCTAAAGTGTATTTAAACTGAGCAATTGACAATGTATCTTTTGCTATACCCTGTATTTTTACTTTTCCAGGTACAATATTTATAGATTGGAAGCATAAATTTTTCGGAACGCAATTACAAATTGCATAAATTAAACAATCATTTATAATATCTTTTTCTCTTATCAGCGCTTCTGTGTTTTTCAAATTTCTCAATATTCCATTCACTTGTTTCAACTTTCGATGGTTCTCTTGCACATTCATATTTTTTTGAAGACTACTCATTCTATGACTTACAGAAACCACTTCTTTCTCCATTGTACTTATACACCATGCATTCACTAATGAAATAATCAAAAGAATAGCAACTATAGATTCTATTACGTATAGCATAAGTTTGTTATATTTTCTTTTTAAATACGGTTCAAAAAAGTTGACTTTATTCATTGTTATGCACCTGCTTATTACTTAATAATTGCTCCAATTGCACTAAAATACAAGCTCAAGTCAAAATGATCTTTCACATTTATTTTTACGTTGCTCACTTTTTCAATTGAGCAAACAGGTATATGAAAAGTAGTCTTGAGGTATTGCTTCATTTTGTCAGCATGCGCATATTTACCTATAAGATAGATTTTATCAATCTCACCAACTACTTTTTTACTACTGTAATAATCTAAAACACGCATAAGTTCATCTATCCATTCATCATGTTTTTCTATATCTTTGCCTAGGATTTCTATCAGCTTACTGAATTGATATACGCCATGCTCCCAAATATTTATATAGATATTTTCATCCCCTAAATCTATAATTGCTATAGTTTCGTTTTTAATGCACTTATCATTAATTTCTATATTTTTACTAAAAATATTCCCAATTGATCCTGTGTGGCTATCCAAACATCTGGGTCTTAAATTTAATTGTTTTGATAGTAGTAAATAATTTTCTACAATCTTTTTAGGTAATACGGATACTAAAAATCTAGATACCTTTTCATCGCCTTTATAGATATCTTCTATTCTCTTATATTGAATAATATATTTTTCTAAGCTCATTGGAAAATACTCTTTGATTTCATAGAAAATCATTTTATCAATTTTTTTTCCTTTCACATACGGTAAAAATACTTCACGTTCTATTATTGATCTACTTTCAAACGAAAAAACAACACCCTTCCCCCAAAAATTTCTATTCCTTAAAAAAGGTTTAATTCTATTTATTATTTTTTCAATATCTGCTATTTGCCCATTAGCAAAAGAACCTTCTGGCGTAGATAATATAACAGCATCCTCAATAAAAACTAAATTGTTTTTGCATTTACCAACGATAATTTTAATGCAATGTGTATCTATATCTATAGATAAAGTATTTTTAGGAAACACTATCTACTACCTCCTCAAAATATACTTACGAAATAGTATCCATCATATTAAATACTGGCATCATCATAGCTAATACTATAAATCCAACAATCCCTGCCATAAATAAAATGAATAGCGGTTCTATCATTGGAAGCATCTTTTGTATTGTCTTATCCATTTCTTCATCAAGAAAATCTGCTGTTTGATCTAACATATTATCTAATGTACCAGATTCTTCTCCTATTTCAATCATTGAGATCACAATTGGAAGAAACACGCCCATTTTATTTACCGAATTTGTTAAGTTTTCTCCTTTAGTTACCCTTTGTACCACTATGTTCATTCTATTCTCTACAAATCTATTTCCAATAACTTTTTTAGTGCTTTCTAAAGAGGTAATCAAAGGCGCGCCACTTGCTAGTAATATTGAAAAAGTCCTCGAAAACCGTATACTTACAATCTTTTTTACCATATCTTTTACTGCTGGAATTTCAAACTTTAATTGATCTAAAAACTGCTTTATCCTATCATCTTTACCAATATAATAGATTCCACACAATAGAAATAAGAAAGCTAAAAAAAACTCATATCCATAGCGCGTGCATAGCGTACTAATTTTCAATAGTATTCTAGTAGATAGCGGTAGCTGGACATGGGCATCTTGAAATAGAATTATAAAAGTTGGCAAAACATATGTCAATAAAAATATCACCACAAGTATTGAAGTCACACATAAAATAAGTGGATATACCATTGCACTTTCAATCTTCCTTCTCAGCTTATTTTCTTTTTCATAATGAATTGCCATCCTTTTCATAATCATATCAAGTTTTCCGCTCATTTCTCCTGCTTCTACCATATTTATAAAAAATTGTGGGAAAATTTTTTCGTCCGCTAATGACTTTGAAAAAGTTCTACCTTTTTCAATGCCTTCCTGAACATTTTTTAAAATCATACCCATTTTTTTATTTGTTGTATACATCTGAATAGCAGTTAAACACTTTACAATGTTTACACCAGCATGGAACATGGTATAGAACTGTCGACAAAATATTTCCAGATCTTTTGTAGGAATACTTCTACAAAAGAACTTCCAGGTATTCGATTTTTTTATTAAAATAGGATAATAATTTCTATTCCTAAGCATTTCAATTACTTCATCCTTACTGCCTGCATTGTATGTATTTCCAATATATTCTCCTTTTTTGGTTAAAGCTTTATATTTATAAACAGGCATATCTATTCCTCTTTTCATATTTTAAATTAAAATTATATTTTGCAATATATTATTAAATTATACATAATAAACTTATATAACTAAAATTTTCTAGCACCGCTTTCCTTTAATAACAGAATAGCGGATAATATCCGATATTTTTCCCCTTTGGTAGGTCAATCGATTATTTCTTTTTCAAATGTCTTAGCCACCATATTGGCATGGATATCTAATGCAATATACTTAACTTTGAACCATTGATTCTAATTCAGCTATTTTGATATAAGGAAGAATTATTCTTTTTTTAACAAGTACTTCACCCCATCCTTTTTATCTAAATGTATATAAAATATACCACTGAAATATTTCTCTTCCATAGAGGATGGTTATTCCTGTAGCAACTGCAATAAATGGTCCAAATGCAATTGGGTCTTTTCTATTTTTAATTTTTAGCCTCAGAAGTCCTACAGATATGATAGCACCTATGCCAAAGGATAGTAGTGTTATTAAAAGTATATTTTCCCATCCAAAAGCAAATCCCAATATTCCCATGAGTTTAATATCTCCTCCTCCCATTTCATTAGTTACGATGGCTATGAGAAGAAATATTCCTCCTCCAAGACAAAATCCTATTACTGAATTTAAAAATGATCCAGTAGAAAAATCATTAATAATAATAAAAACACCTGATATGACAAGCCCAAAGAGGTTGCATCCATCAGGTATGATTTGTAGCTTATAGTCTATCCAAGAGATCATAATTAACAAACTAGTAATTATTGCATATTTCACAAAGAGAATAGATAGACCATATTTTAGGTATAATAATAAATAAATGATTCCATTTAAAAATTCAATAAAAGGATACTGCATGGGTATTAATTCTCTACAATATCTACATTTTCTTTTACTCAATAAAAAACTAAATATAGGAACCAAGCTCCATGACTTAAGCGTTGTATTGCACTTTGGACAGTAGGATAAAGGATAGACAATAGATTCTTCTTTTGATATGCGGTAGATGCATACATTTAAGAAAGAACCTATTAATAAGCCTATAATAATTATGAAATATGTCATTTATATCTACCTCCCTTGTTAATTCATTTTTTAATAAACTCATTAATAAGTTTATTAAGCAGTAATTTTGGCACTAATTAATATAGCTATTTTGTATATGAAACATTACCACTCGCATCAATTATAATCTCTAATATTTGTTTCTTTTGTAAAGGAGTATCCGTAACCATTTTATCTATTAATGTTTTAAAGCTATCCTCAGTTAATGCAGTTGCACCGTCTTTTCCATATAAGGATTCCCCGGTCACAATTGCATATATTAGTTTACTAGTAGTACTATTATACGTTACATTTACATGAGTTGCTTTTTTAACTACAATATTTCCAGATGCAATGTCAATAGCTGCAGCATTTCTAATAATAGCACCCAGCTGATCATCAGCTGCTGTTTTGGCATTATCTGTAATTCCACCAAATTTCGGTGCAACCATTGCTGCTAAAATTCCTAATATAGCAATAACAACAATCAACTCTACCAATGTAAAACCTTTCCTATTTTTTAATCTTTTATTATTTTTTTGTATCACTTTTTCTTCTCCTTAAATATTATTTTTAAAAAATTATCTTTTCTCTTCTATTTCTAAAACATGGTATTCTTTCCATGATGGTATATAAGTTACTACTAGTTTATCCACATTATACCATTTCTATAAAAAATGCTAGAAGGTATTTTTTGTGATTAACGCTATAAGTTTCATTTAATTTTTCTTCTGTTGCGCTAATGATTATACATGCGTCTGCTCGGACATCATCACCCCTTTATTTATTTTATTCCAAGCTGCCTTTCTACCATATCTCGATCAAGCATATGCGTTAAGGCTGTTTCTCTTGTGATAATTCCTTGGGTGTAAAGTTCTATAATAGTAGCATCCATGGTTTTCATCCCATACTGTCCACCTGTTTGAATGGACGTTTGAATTTGATGTGTTTTTCCTTCACGAATGAGATTTCTTATAGCTGCTGTTACTGTCATTGTCTCTATTGCAACAACACGTCCTCTTCCATCTAATGTTTCAAAAAGCTGTTGAGATACAATTCCTTCTAGTACGGATGATAATTGTACCTTTATTTGCTGCTGCTGATGTGGTGGAAATACATCTATGATTCGGTCTATGGTTTTTGCTGCCCCTATTGTATGAAGGGTCGATAAAACCAAATGTCCAGTTTCGGCTGCTGTGACAGCAATTCCAATGGTTTCTAAATCTCTCATCTCTCCTACTAATATAACGTCTGGGTCCTGTCTTAAACAAGCTCTTAAAGCATTAGAAAAACTGTGGGAATCATGGCCAATTTCTCTTTGGTTTACGATACTTTTATTGTGTTTATGAACATATTCTATTGGATCTTCTAAGGTTAATATATGACAGCTTCTTTCTTTATTGATCAAATCAATCATAGCGGCTAGGGTCGTTGACTTTCCACTTCCTGTTGCCCCTGTAACCAATACAAGGCCTCTCTTTTTTCTTGAAAATTCTTTTATTATAGCGGGTAGTCCAAGTTCCTCCATAGATGGAATTTTTAGTGATACCACTCTTATTGCCAAGCTATAGCTTCCTCTTTGCTTGTAGATATTTATACGAAATCGTCCATATCCTGCAAATAAAAAAGATAAATCAAGTTCTCCTTTTTCCTTTAAAATATCCATTTGGTGTTCATTTAATATTTCTTCTACCAAAAGAAGTATGTCCGATGAACTTAATGGTTTTTCTCTCATGCGTTCTAGCTTTCCATTTACACGCATGACAGGCGGTATTGCTACAGATAAATGTAAATCAGAAGCTCTTGCCTTTATAGTTGTTTCTAACAAAGGTAATATTTTCATTTTTCCCACCTACTCCAAGCTATATGTAGCTTTTATTAATTCTTCAATGGTAGTTGTCCCATTTAGGACACTCTCTATACAGTTCTTTCTCAAACTGATCATACCATTTTTCATAGCTGTTTCTCTTAGTGTATCAATGCTTTCATTATTACCTATCTGAATTCTTAGTTCTTTTCCAACAGGCATAACCTCATGAACGGCAACTCTTCCTTTGTAACCTGTATTGTTGCAGTAGGTACATCCACTTCCTTTATATATAAGGGTATCTTCATATAGATTCAACAGTTTTTTTTCTACGTCACTTGCCATATAGGATTTTTTACAAGTTTCACAGATTCTTCGCACCAAACGTTGTGCAATAACACCAACGATAGAAGAAGAAACTAAATACGGTTCAACGCCCATGTCTATTAACCTTGTTACCGTGGACGGAGAATCATTTGTATGCATGGTAGTTAAAACAAGATGTCCAGTAATAGCAGCTCTTACTGCTATTTGTGCTGTTTCATCATCCCGTATTTCTCCTATCATAATCATATCTGGATCTTGTCTTAAAATAGATCTTAATGTATTTGCAAAGGTTAATCCTGCTTTTGTATTAACTTGTACTTGGTTAATACCGTTGAGTCGATATTCTACAGGGTCTTCTATTGTAATAATATTCTTCTGTATACTATTTAACTCTCTTAAAATAGTGTATAAGGTTGTTGTCTTTCCACTTCCTGTTGGTCCTGTAACCAAAATGACACCATTTGGATTTTTCAATATGTTGTCTACACTTTTCACATTATGCTCTGAAAATCCTAATTGGACTTTTGATAATAGGAAGCTACTTCTATCAAGTAGCCTTATTACAATTTTTTCTCCATACACAGTAGGTAATGTAGCAACCCTTAAATCGATTTCTCGGTCAGCTATCCTTTGTTCTACCCGACCATCCTGTGGAACTCTTTTTTCTGCTATATTCATTTTTGAGATAATCTTAATTCTCGTTATAATAGCTGAGTGGGTCGCTTTTACAGGTGTCATAATTTCTTGTAGTTCTCCATCTATTCTAAATCTCACACGTAAACTGCTCTCAAAAGGTTCTATATGAATGTCACTTGCTTTTGCAATTACTGCCTGCTTGATAATAGAGTCTACCAGCCTAACAACAGGCGCATTGTTAATTTCATTTAATGTTTCTTCATCGATATTAGACAGACTTTCCATATGATATTGCTTTTTAAAATCCTCAATGGCTTTTTCTGCACTTTGCTTTCCATAATACTGCCCAATTGCATTTAGTATATTTTGTCTTGTAGCAATAACAGGCTCTACTTCTAAGCCTGTTGCAATTTCAACATCATCTATGGCAAAAATATTCAGAGGATCAATCATTGCTACAACTAAATGGTTTCTTTCTTTTTTTACTGGAATAAGTTGATATCTCCTGGCTAAATTTTCATTAATCAATTTTGGAACCTCTGGATCTATAAAATATTTTTCTAAATCCATGTGACGAATTCCTAATTGGAATTTAAGCACCTCAGCGAGTTGTTTTTCCTCAATAATATTTTCATCGATCAATAATTCTCCTAATCTTTTGCCTGTAGTTTTTTGTAATTTCAAAACATCTTTTAGCTGTTCTTGTGTAATTAGCCTTGCCTCTACTAATAAAGCCTCTAATCTTTTTCTCTTTTTCATTTTATTCCACCTATGCAAAATGCGTTATTTTTTACTAGATGTTACTAATTATTATTGAATATAACAAAAGCTAACTATTTCAAATAGCTAGCCGGCTACACCACTGCATCCGCATAACTTAAGCATCTAAGTCTATTCATGCTTCATCTGTTCATAAAATATTGTTATATTTTAACGCTTGAATACAATTAATTCTTTTTACATATATCATTAGTATACCTATTTATTCCTTATATATTTATCAAAAAATATATTATTTTACCATCGCATCATTCTTTAAGATAGGGATCCTTTTAATCTCAGCTGTACCTAATTCTATTAAATTACATGTATTCTCTTTTGAATTTTGTGCTCTCCATAAACTGTTTTTATCTAAATGGTATTTCTCAGGAAACGCTAACCCTTCTGCAAGAGGTACTATCTCATAGATTTTTTTGTTATTTTTATAATATTTATTTATCCAAGTTGGTAAATATGAAACACCCTTCATGGTAATTTTGTCATCTTTCAAGTTCTTCTCCATGGTTACATTTACAATCATCCCATCTTCTGTATATCTATTTTTCAAAATTTCATATCTTTGATTCGATAAAAAATTTCCCATAGAATATACAACGATACTTTTCTTTTGATGTTCTCTAGATTCCATAAATGCAATGGGTTGTATTACATGGGGATGACTTCCAAATATAATGTCTACTCCAAAATCAGTCAAAGCTTGCGCCATTTTTTTCTGGTAATCATTCGGCTCTCTCTGGTACTCATTTCCCCAGTGTAAATAAAAAATGATGATTTCTACACCATCTTTTTTCATATTTTGAGTAATTTCTTCTATTTTTTTTAGTTCTTGGTCTATTTCATTATAATTAAAGGTATTAATACAGTTTTCTACTTCCTTAGGGATAATTAGTGAATTTAATGTTTTATGTTTTCCAAATTTAGGTGTTTCATAAGTATAAGCTGTAATACCAACTTTTACTCCTTTTATTTCCTTTATTATATAAGAAGGGATTATTTCATTTTCTTTTGTTCCTACTACATCTAAGCTTAATTTTTTTAATACATCTATTGTCCTATATACACCCTGCGCATTTTTATCGATCGTATGATTATTAGCGGTAGCAATTATATCAAATCCTGCATCTTTTATAGCTTCTCCTAATGCATCTGGAGAATTAAACTTAGGAAAACTTGAATAACCTTTATTTTCTCCAGCAAACGTAGTTTCTAAATTGCAAAGGGCAATATCAGATTGTGAAATATATGGCTTGATAAATTCAAAATTATTCTTGAAATTATATGCATTGCTTTTTTTATCATACTGTGCTCTTAATTGAGGGCCATGCACCATAATATCTCCCACTGCTGAAATGTTTATTTCGATTCGCTCAGGACGCTGTTGTTCTTTTTTCCCTATAGCTTCACATGTATTATCTGCCAGTACTTGCTGAATATTTTTTCCAATCGAACAAGCTACTAGTGATAATATGCTTACGAATATTAATAATACTATTTTCCTTTTCATATTACCCCACCCATTTTTTATTATTATTAGTAATATTTACTATAACCAGTATATCATCTATTGCCTAAAGTTGTATTGAAAGTTTGTTATACTTTTTTTCTTTCTAGGATAAAAAAATCAATTTTCAATGAATATTTTTAAAGGTTCAACAACAAGTTTTGTGATTGAATAAAATTGCCATAAATCACATTACCAATTTACTGGTAAAAAGGGTATGAAAAACCCTATAAAATAAGAAAAAAGCTTATAAAAAACGTAATAAAGTCGCATGAACACTAGGTTTATTGGTATAATTAGGTGAGAGCCAAATCAACCAAAAGGAAGTGTTATCATGCGACAAAGTTTAAACGAAATTAAAAATGTAATAGATAAACATGAATATACTATAGATAATATTATATGCGATATAATGAAAAAATTCAATTTTAAAACTATCTGTTGTCAATCTGGTGCTAGTACTATTAAAGCAGATGGATATAAAATATATCTTACCTGAAAATACAATGCAAGGTATTGAAGCAGTTTCTTTGGATATGAGCAGGAGTTATTGCTTTTATGTACTAGAATGTCTGCCTAATGCAAAGCCTGTAATAGATAGATTTCATATATCGCAGCATCTTCATAATTGTGTAGACGATGCAAGAAAGCACATTCAAAACTATATTCGCAAGTATGGTAAAAAAGATAAAGTATTACAGCTTCATTATCTCAAAGAAGAATTTAGGATATTCTTTGACCTTGCAACAAAGGAAAATGCTGCAGCGTTTCTGGATTGTATATCTTTACAGAGTATGTGTACGATTTATCACAATATTTATTGTTGAACCTCTTTTCTGCAAACCTCTGTCCAAACTTTTTTCAGAAAATAAACACTCCGCACGTATAGTTAAGGAGTGTTTATTTGATTTGCTTTCTTATATTAATTTAGACTACCTCAGATATCCTTAATATTACTAATATCTACGGCCTCCAAAGAATGGTGTAAACAGCCATAACCATGGTAAAAATCCGTATCCAGGTCCATATCCAGGTCCGTATCCAGGTCCATATCCAGGTCCGTATCCAGGTCCGTATCCAGGTCCATGTTTTGGTCTCCGTTTAGGATTCTGAGCATCTTCAACATCTATTGAATAATCATATACATTATTATCCATAAATCATTACCTCCTACTATTTTTAAGTTTATTTTTAAATCTACTATTAAGATATGCTTATGAGAAATTATTGTTACTTTATTTTCATTTGTAGTATGACAATATATTCACACAAGATAAAAGCACAAGAATAAAAAAACTTTAGATGTTAATATCAATGATGCTATTCTTACGGATAGTGAAATAATTACCATAAGTATTGTAGACGAACTACTTCCCATCGATTCAAAAAAAGCATGGTGGCACACCTCAAGGTGGTCCATCTGCCCCATTATCAAGTAATATTGTACTTGATGAACTTGGCAAAGAACTAGAAAAGCTAGGGCATAAACTCTGCTGCTATGTACATGGTACTAATATTTACGTCAAAAGTAAAAGAAGTGGAATACAAGTTTTTACAAGTATTACAAGATTTCTAAAGAAAAAGTTAAGATTAAAAGTAAATACTGAAAAAAGTGCAGTGCCATCTCCTATTAAAAGAAAATTCCTAGGATATGGCTTTTACTATGCAAAAGGTAGCATTAGATTTAGAGTTGATAATAAAAGTTATGAACATCTTAAAGAGCAGATTATAAATAGAAATACAGGTTGGGTAAACTGTTACAAACTAGCAGGATTAGGGATACCAAAATAGAAATCATGGCAATATGTAAATACACGAAAAGACTATTGAAGAATATCTAATAGTCCCATATTAAATAAAACCATAACTAATCAAAAGTTGATTAATCATGGTTTTAAAAGTTTATCCTCACAGTATAAGAAAATCATATTGTCCTAATGAACCGCCAAGTCCCGAACGGTCGGTAAATAAAATAATTATTTTCTTCCTCCTCGATTCCATTCATCTATTCATCCTCCTCATTTTCTATATTTATTGGTGTGTTACAGTGAAATGCTTTACTAAGTTTTTTAATAGCTCTTTTTTCTATTCTAGATACATATGAACGCGAAATTCCTAATAACTTTGCAATTTCTCTTTGTGTTTTACATCCACCATTCACTAAACCATATCTTAATTGTAAAACAGTGCACTCTCTGTTTTTTAAAATTTTTGCCATTTTATGATATAGCATTTTCACTTGAATTTTTAGTTCTACTTCATCGAGCACTTCATCTGTTTCCGTTCCTAAAATATCCATTAGTGATATTTCATTGCCATAAATAGTTTATCAACTTATTAGTATAGCCATTTTGTTAGTATTCTACACAATCTCCAGTTTTTTCATTCTGCTGAATGGGTTCTTTTATAATTTATATATTATAAAAGTTTTGGCAGTCTGCTATAACTTTAAAATCAGTTTTTGACAAACCAATAACGTTAATAGACAAATAAATTTGTAACGCTTATCCCACAACCTACATACCTTGTATTAGGACAAAGGAAAATAATAATCAAATTATAAAGGAGGCTTACCCTTATGGCTGATGCTCAATGTGGCGGAATTGGTGGTATCTTTGGTGGTTGCGATAGCAGTTTACTTTTCTTCTTCTTGTTATTAGTAATATTGTTCTGTGGCTGCGGTGGCTATGGTCGTTACTAAATTATTAGAAAGAATTGGGGGGCGTTCCCAATTCTTAATACATACTGCCATTTCATAAATTAGCCATTTATTGTAGTGCATTCTTTGATGACCAGGAGCAATGCTGGTCTATATATTTTCTTTTATTTCTTCTTAAATACTCCTTGAAACATAGGCTTGATTAAGGGTATATTTAGAACGTTATAACCGAAAGTACTTTTTTATTTTAAATAATTTTTGTAATAACCCCTCCTAAATTTACATATCATTCATAGTACGCTTTTTTCGATAATGAAGAATATGCGTTTAAAATTATTAGAGGGGGTTTTAAAATGTACAATTTTTATCAAAAACCAGTTAGAAAATTATTTTGTTCATCTGAAGAAATGCTTGAAGATATGATTATCCTTATGTATGATAATCTTGCGAGTGACGATCATGACTTTGTTTATACTTATGAGTATTAATATCTTTAGTTTTGCACAAATAAAGCCTTTATAAAATTATCCTTATCGCTGTTATGAAGCAATAGTAAATATAGCATCTTTTACTGATGTATTTTTCTCTACTTCTTGATCTAATGCGGTTT
This sequence comes from Marinisporobacter balticus, assembly GCF_004345705.1. GTDB lineage: Bacteria > Bacillota > Clostridia > Peptostreptococcales > Thermotaleaceae > Marinisporobacter > Marinisporobacter balticus. The sequence continues at coordinate 198,575 of NZ_SLWV01000003.1, read as the reverse complement.
TGGAGAAAACAAGTTTTCCCAAGGAAAATCTTCTCAATCAAATACGAAGCTTTTTAAAACTAAGTTCTGATGTCCAAGGGGTCCCCGTGATAATCTTGTGCTTGAAGCCAACTACTATTAGCATATTTTAGCAGAGCACATGAGAACAGAGCTATGCCTAGAAGCATTAAAAAATGAATTAACGCGCCACCGACCTCCCAACGGTCTAATACACCATTCAGACCAAGGAAGTCAAGTGCGACAAGAAGTCGCGTAATATATTGTCGAAAGACTACCCTATCCATTCGGGGTAACTCTATCGTGACTAGCGTAGATGGTATGTTCCTCATGAAAGAGGTATCTAACTGTAAAGTGATGAAAAGACATAGAGGGCAGAAGAAAAGGATAAAAAGCGAATGCAGATTATGTAATGTAATCAGATAGAGGTTCAAAATTTTCCCTAACCCGAAAGGGTGCAGACTTATCCTATAGTATTTCTTGGTGGGAAAGGATTGTAAACTTATGAATTTTAGTAACTCAACGACGGACAAAACCGAGAGTCTAAAAGACACTGGATCACTTGCCAATCAATGGGAATCTATTAATTGGGACAAAATTAAAAATGATGTTAGCAAGTCAAGTATTTTCATACGTCAACAACACACTCTATCACTTACTACATCAATGGGCTAAGCATCGCCACCCAAACAAGAATAAATGGTGGAGATTGAACAAATACTGGCATGAAAAAGATTGCAAACCATGGGTATTCACGACAAATGACTATGCTCTCATAAACCTCAGGAGAATAAAAATTGTTAGACATCCGAAGTTAAAGATTTCAAAAAATCCTTTCTTAGATAAAAAATACTTTTATCTAAGAAAGATAAAACTTCACACGACCGTTGCCTCCTGAAAAGGTGAAGGAATGCTTGAGCCGTATGAGTTGGAAACTCTCACGTACGGTTCTTAGATGAGGGAGAGGGAGTAATCCCTTTTTCTTAATCGATTATTGCAGCGAAAATTATACAAAAGAACTTAAAAAGCATGGATTGATACGTAGTATAAGTAGAAAGGGCAATTGTTAGAACAATGCCTGTGCAGAGACATTCTTTAATACAATCAAATCTGAAAGATTACATCACAGAACTTACAAAGATATCAAAGAAGCAAGAATGGATATATTCTGGTATATCGAGAGTTTTTACAATAGAAATAGAAGGCATCAAGCTCTAGGAAATATTACACCAGTAGCATTTTTACAAAATTATTATGAGGAAAAAAGAGTAGCATAAGAGAGTGAATACCTTTATGCCGCGAAAGTCTCTTGATAATGAGTACATGGCATGATAGGCTTTTATGCCAAGCATCAACCATGCTCCGAAGCTATGCTACCTGTTCAGAATGGGTGATGCCTTGATGCATAAATATATGCCATGAGAGGCTCATTGTCAAGAGAACGGTGGAATAAATGGGTAGAAAATCAAAATCATGAGAGATCCTGCGAAAAACAAAGAAACTCTAACTCTAGAGTGTCCAATTTATCGAGAAAAGGTCATTATTCACAAGTTTCGACAACTTCCGTTTATTCCAATACAAGGTCATAGTTCATAGTATATATTAAAATATAAAATAATGATAAAGGATATGATGGCCATGTTATCTATTTTCAAACTTGAGAATATATTATTAACTTTGTACTATGCACCGGCAGAAATTATGATTATTTTGTTATATAAAATATTGGAACATAATTCAATATGAAAAGTTCTAGTAGGGAATATATATTTGTGCTGTTCGTTATATATTCCCTCTCTTAGATAGCAAATTATTTACCCCACGTCTTCTTCTTCTTAATTATTCCTTTCTCTCTTTTATATCTATATTTTCACATCTATCCTTCTGACGGCAATCTAAACATAGAATTTCAGATACACATATAATGTTTTCATTATGAAATTTAACTTTGCATCTATGCTTTTCCATAATCGATTGCACCTTCAATTATGTATTGCTGCACGTCTATATCTGCGCATAAATTCTTATAGCTGTCTATACAATCCAAATGTCATTCCCCTTTTAGCTCCTGTAGCATCCGTGTTATAAATTTGATAAAAATGGTTAAATTAATAATATAATCCTAATCAAGTTTACGTATAACAATTCTTTGCTGATTTTATGGGGATGATTTTTACTATTGTTGCAATATCGATGAAATCTATCTATTACTAAATCTAAGGGAGGTGATAACATGGTCTATGAAGCAATTGTAAAAAATCCATTTTTGAAAGGAGGTTAATTCATATGTTGCCTATCTTTTCTCAACAATTTATTGTCGGTGTTTTTCTTAATTGTATTGCAATATATATGGTAAAATATATTGATTCCATTATACAAAGAATACTTGAAAACAAAATACTTAACCAAATATTAATAACAATAAACGTGCTAACGCTAATTGCTGCAATTCTACTTATTGCTAACACAAATATCTATTAAACACAAAGATATATAATCTCTAAGCCCCACTCACTATAGATTCTTTAGTCATCATCCCCATACTTCATAAAAGATACACTTTTTAAAAAAACTTCAGTTCAGTTTGTTTAATTTTTTATTCCCATGTATTAAAAATTGTTATTTGGTAACAATCTCTATGTCGAGAATATGATGGTTCGGTATCTTTAGTCCCCCTTTAATAGCGAGCAATTTCATCATATTCTCGTTTTATTTATACAAACCTTATATTTAGTCTAAGTCCATTACTTCAAAATTTCTGCCTGTTTTATAATTCAATTTTTCACAAAAGATTTCTGCCCTTGCTTTAGAAGAATATTTTTTAATATTATTCCTTTTCAAAGCTATCCAAGGGTAATGTTTGCCTTGCACTACATATATTTTCCCTGCGTAATAATCTACTAAACTGTAAATTTAACGTATTATTCTTATTCTTTAACGCAAAAATACCGTAAAATTCATTTCTGAATAATATGGTATTTTGAATAAATTATTGCTTTTTTAATTGTGACGTGTTATCAACAAAATTATGAAGTAATCTTATCTCACATCTTTCTGTATATTTTCAAATTTATGCGAAACTAAACTTACTACACTATACACAAGTAGAAATATTCCTAAATCAATAAAAAGATTAGGTAGATTTAGTTTGTCGCTAAAAATATTATAAGAAAAACCTGAAATTAAATTAATTACTTTCACAATAAAGTAAGTTCCCAAAACTCTTCCAAATAATATTTTTTTCATTTATGCTGTCCTCCATTTGTCACATATTTTCCTAAAACTAAAGGAAATTATGACCTGCTACATTATACCATTTGTTAGAGTAGATCACAATATAGTAAATTTTACTTTTTCAATACCGTATTATTCAGTTTTCAAGGTTCAAATTTCAACGTTTTATTAATCTCTAGTCATGCACTAACCCTCAATTTAATGACTATTTTCTTCGTACATAACTATCTAATAATAATTCTATGGTGCTATGTTAATATCATTCACGTTAATATAGGTCACATTCACTAATGTAAAATTTATAATTAATGGTATAATATTGTACATATTCCTAAAAGGAGGTGATTTTAATGTCTATTCATGGAAATACTGATGAAATAGGATATACTGGAATACAAGGAATAGGCGGATGGCTATTATTTTTTACAATTACTGCAATAATTAGACCATTGTATATAGCATATGATACCTTTTCTACGTTCCTCCCTGTTCTCACTGGGGAAACATGGTATTCTCTAACGTCTCCTAGTAGTCTCTTTTACCATAGGTTATGGAAACCAATCATAATTTTTGAACTTGCTGCAAACATAATTTCTATCCTTCTAGCACTTGTAGCTTTGTTTTTACTTTTTAAAAAATCTAGATTTTTTATTAAAATGTGGTTATTTTGTGCTATCATCAGTATACTTTTCATTGGAATTGATATTATTTTATGCTCGCAAATTCCAGCATTAGGTAGAGAATCTTTTGAAGTATTATTTCATAGTTTGCTCCAAAGTATAGGTTACTTAACAATATGGGGACTTTATTTAAAGAAATCTAGTCGAGCAAAAAATACATTTATAAAATAATTGAGTTGCATTTAAGAGACTACATTAATTGGTAGTCTCTTTATGTCTCTCACAAAATCTTATTTTAACGGCTATTCTTCATAATATTCATATCCCACCATCTCCAAAACTCTTAATTAATATTAAAATTTATACCTAAGTTGATTCTTGATTTTTCTTTGATACTATAATATAATTTATATTAATTGGTTCAAATTCCATATATAAGGAGTATCATATGCTTAATATACTAAAAAACCACAAAGTTATTATTATAGCTCTATTTGTTGATCTTTTTTTATATTGGCTAGCATTTTACTCAAGCATTGTGCTACCAGTTATCAATCCAAGTGTTGAACAATATAGAATTCTAGTTGAACAAGGTACTAGCTTTCCACGAGATACAAACCAATGTTTTCTTTGGATGTATTTACAAATACCTATAACGCTTTATATTTTTGCTTATATTTTGAAATGCTTTTTAATCCGAAAAAAATCTTAAAACATATTGTATATCTTCCATACTCTCCGGTACTTTTCACTCTTATATTTTTCAAGCACTGTTGACAATAAATCATATTTCTTATTACAATCAAAGTGGTGCTTTTATTTCTTGTTTCGTTTTTGCAATCCATGGATTTTTAGCTGTTCCTGGTTCCCATTCCATATCTTCAATAAAAAGTATTTTGTATGGATCTATGTGATTTAGTTCATCAAACTTCTCTACTAATCTTAAAACAGTAGGTCTATACTGATAATTCTTAATCCAATGCTTATCCCCCAATCCACTTAAATAATCCAAAATAATTCCGTTTCTAGCCTTCACCTCAACCATTTCCTCTACAGGTATGTAGTTAAAAAACCTCTTTTACCTTTGTTCTCTTGCCATCGATCCCAATATTGTAAGGCTTTTTCTCCTGGTATCAAGTATCTTTTATTGTACATTTTCATGAAGCAGAGAACGAAAGTAACTTCTGTATTGTAATCTCTTTATTAATCGCTTGTCTATTTAATTCACAGATCTCTTGTGCTTCTGTAAATAACTTCTTCCAATCCATACCCTTTTGTGCAATGATGGTAGAGTATAAATAGTACAAGAGGATATGGTAATTACAAAACTGATGAAGCAAAAGAAAATGCAAAGCTACGTAAAGAATTAAGGGACGCTCAAGATGCATTAGAAATATTTAAAAAAGCAATCAGCATTCTGGGAAACTAACAGAAGCTCTCTTCATCGAAACATCCATCATGGAAGATGTAGTAAGTGAAGAATTTAACCCAGCTGAACCTAATGCTGTATGGTGTTCAGATATTACTTATCTTTGGACTTATGAAGGGTTTGTTTAACAAGTATCATGGACTTATATTCAAGAAAAATAATATCTTGGGTGCTTAGCAGCAAAATGGGTGGTGGAAGCCATAGAAAAGGCGAAAAAGGAACGAAACATAACTAAGCCATTAGTTATGCACAGCGATAGGGGGTGAAGTATACTTATAATTCCTATCAAAAGGCTACCAAAACATTCATAAATAGTTATTCAAAAAAAGCATATCTATGGAATAACGCTTGTATAGAGTCATTTCATGCATTGATTAAAAGAGAATGGCTAAATAGATTTAAAATTACAGACTATTATCATGCTTATAGATTAGCCTTTGAGTACATAGAAGCATTTTATAATACTGTAAGAATACATAGTCATTGTGGATATTTATAACCAAATCAATATGAAGCTACATATGAGAAAAAGCTAGGAAAGCTATATTTAAAAGTTAGTTAACATAATACGAAGAGTCATACTTGTAAAAATTCCTAATTTAACTTGCACTTTCTTGACATAGTACCACTTCATCAATGCAATATAATGTTTCATGTCCTGTTAAATCCCGCTCTGCTTGTCCACGCTTTTAGGCCCATTTCTCTTTATAGATTTTACTTAGATTTATTTCTATACCATCTACGTTCAATACCCCTGTAACCTCATGCTCTAGACCATGAATCGCGTTTCCGTTGATATCAAAAGTTGTTCTGTCCTTACTATCCTTATCAAATAGCAACCATGTAAAAGCATCAGCTATTGTTGTTTTTCCAGTTGCATTTTCACCTATAACATTTGTTTCTTTTCCAAAATTTATAGTTACATTCTTTAACCCTTTGAAATTCCTCAGCTTTAAGCTTTTTAATTGAATTAACATTTAATCTCCTCCAATTCTTCCATTCCGAACACTTGGCGCATAAACGGATTATAATTTTTTGTAATCTTTAATATCACAAGACCGTTTGCACCATGTTGTACAATATGACCTTTCATGTTAGTTCCTTTGATTTTGTATCTTTTTTTCATACTGTCACCTTCCCCATGCATCTTCTCATATTTAAAACAATTAACTTGTCTACCTCTTGAGCATCTCCCTTCTCATGGCTTGTACACTCTTTATTCAAAAGGGAATTTTTTATTAAACATCTTCTCCCTTTTCAATCAACTCATGGATAATAGCCCATCCTGCTTTGTGATACTCTTCTAAAATTCTATCTATTTCCTCTTTACTTTTAGGTTTTGGTGCTACTACATGGACTGTGGTATTGCCAAATTTATATGTTGCTGCATATTTTTCTTCTTCCATATCACCACCTCCACTAAAGACTATTAAAATAATGGGTTGTACTATGCTACAAATTTGATAACCATTTCTTTAACTATTGCTGAGTAAATTTCGAATATACGTTCTTGTATTGAAGACTTACATCATGATTGAATTTATGGCTAAGGAAAAAGGTATTTGGAAGATTGAGGGGAAAAGATGTTTGTATCTTTATAAATTGCCTTCGGTTTTTATTTATGAATAGGGAGGATGGGCTTTAATGAAAAACTACTTTCTAGTAACTTTCATTTTATTAATTTACAAGTGACTAATAGCCCATATAATGATAGAATATAAGTACAAATATTGTTTATTGTATTTTGAAAGGATGGTTATTATGGAAAATTTACTAAAAGAAATACTCAAAGAACTAAAAGAGTTTAAAAATCAAACCAATGAACGTCTTTCTAAACTAGACCAAGGTCAGCAAGAAATCAAAGACCATCTTATTCAACTTGATTCGCAAGATGCCGACAGACATATGGATACTTTCTCTAAAATCAAAACCATTGACAAAGATGTAAAGTTTATAAAACATAAACTTCATCAAACAGAAGAAGATGTATTTGATATAAAAGATCATTTAAAAGCCATCAAATAAGCTAAATATTTGTTTGGTTTATTTTTTTTCTACAATTCTCCATATTATCATAAAAAATATTGTATAATTTCATTCATGCTGCTGATTATTGCTACTATCCATCGTATTTTCACTATTACCTCGGAAATACTCTAAGATATCAATTCTATGATGAGCAATATTCCCCTACTTTTTATTTATGGTTAAAAATTATATAATAGAATTAATACAATTAGAAAAGGTGATTATATGGAAAGAGTTTGTATGTATCTAAGAAAATCTCGAGCAGATGAAGATGCCGAAAAACGTGGTGAAGGTGAAACGCTATCTAAGCACAGAAAAGCACTTCTTAAATTAGCTACGCATACTGGTTTGAACATTGTAAAAATACGTGAGGAAATCGTCTCTGGCGAAAGTTTGATGCACAGGCCAGAAATGCTAGAGCTTCTTAAAGAAGTAGAAGCAAAAAAATATGATGCGGTTCTCTGCATGGATATAGACCGTTTAGGTCGTGGTAATATGCAAGAGCAAGGATTGATCTTAGAAACGTTTAAGAAGGCAAATACGAAGATTATTACATCGCGCAAGATTTATGATCTAGATGATGAATTTGACGAAGAATACAGCGAATTTGAAGCCTTTATGGCTAGAAAAGAATTGAAGATTATAAATCGTAGATTACAATCTGGCCGTATTCGTTCTATCGAAGAAGGAAACTACATCTCGCCCCTTCCTCCGTATGGATATGAGATACATTATACTGATAAACATCGGACCCTTACACCACATCCTGAACAAGCTGACATTGTAAAAATGATATTTGATTTATATACAGAGCATGGATTGGGTTGTAATAAAATAGCAAATAAATTGAATGAACTTGGTCATAAAACATATGCAGGGAAAGATTGGTCTGGCTCTTCTACACTAACTATAATTAAAAATCCAGTGTATGCAGGTAAAATTACTTGGAAGAAAAAAGAGATTAAGAAATCATCTGATCCCAATAAAGTAAAAGATACTAGAACACGATCAAAAGATGATTGGATCATTGCAAATGGAAAACATGAAGCTTTAATATCTATGGAAATATTTCAAAGAGCACAAGAAATATTACAAAATAAGTACCACGTACCCTACCAATTAGAAAAGAGGATTACAAATCCATTAGCAGGATTAATACGCTGCAATAATTGTAATGCTTCTATGATACTCCGACCTTATAAAACAAAAGATTCTCAAATTATGTGTTATTCGAATTGTGGAAATAAAAGTAGCAAATTAAAATACATTGAAGCACGTTTAATTGATGGATTAAGCCAATGGTTAGAACAATATAAGGCTCAATGGAATAGCGAAAAACAAAGCAAAAAGAATGTAGACACTTCTTCATCTATTCACAAAAAAGTGCTTGAACATTTAGAAAAAGAAATCGTGGAATTAGAAAAACAAAATGGGAACCTTCATGATCTATTGGAGCGTGGCATCTATGATATAGATACATATTTAGAAAGATCTCAAAATTTAGCCGATAGAATAGAAAGTACAAAGCTTACAATAAAAAAAGCAAAAGTAGATCTAGTGCAAGAAATAAAAAGAGAAAAAGTGCAACATGATATTATTCCAAAAATAGAAAAAGTGCTGGATACATATTCTCGTACAGATGATCCAGCAAAGAAAAATACTCTTCTTAAAAGTGTACTTGCTTATGCAGTTTATCGTAAAGAAAAAGATCAAAGAAATGATCAATTTACATTAATTTTATATCCTAAACTACCTCAATGATAGCAATGTATATCTCTTTTTGTCGATAACCCATCAGAGGTAATTCATTACCCTCTTTGTCAATACCAATAGGATCTTGTAATGAAACTTCATTTTTAATTTTTTTACTTGAACGAATTGTCATAAGTATTTCATTTGCTATAGTAACATTACGGAAACATTTTATCATCGGCATAGTATAGCCACTTTAAAGGCGATGTCCGATTTAAATTCTATTGGCGGTAGAATTAAATACTATAGATTGGTACATGGTTTTTCACAGGAAAAAATTTCTACCAAAGCTACTATAGACGTATGTACTCTTAAAAGATATGAAAATAATCAAGTTATTCATTCCCTGGATATATGTAATAAGATCGCCACTGTATTAAATATTGATCCTTTTCTAATCTATGATGATTATTTGTCCTTCATTGCTTGCGACTATGGTAATAAAATAAAAATTGCTCGTAATAAAATGAAACTTACTCAGAAAGATTTGGGTGATCTCCTAAGTGTTCATAGAAAGACTGTTACTCGCTGGGAAAAAGAAATAACATTCCCTCTTAGAGAACACTTTAAAAAGTTTAAAAAGTATTTGTAATACGTATAAGTTCATGTGATATTTTGGGTAGCACATGAACTTTTTATACATTATGCTATATTAGTTTTGGAAATGAGCTTATGAATCTGGTATATCAGTTGTCATAGTTAAAGTATTTTAAAACATGGTCTATCATATAAATAATCACCCCTTCCATCTAAAAAATACATACGATTATGTAACACTTATCCTACAACCTACATACCTTGTATTAGAACAAAAGAAAATAATAATTAAATTATAAAGGAGGCTTACCCTTATGGCTGATAAACAATGTGGTGGAATTGGTGGTATCTTTGGTGGCTGTGATAGTAGTTTACTTTTCTTCTTCTTACTATTAGTAGTATTGTTCTGTATGCCTTTCTATGGTGGATATGGCTGCTGATCAAAAAAAAAGAATTGGGAATGGAACTCCCAATTCTTAATACATACCACAATTTCATAAATTAGCCATTTATTGTAGTGCCTTCTTTGATGACCAGGAGCAATCCTGGTCTATATATTTGTAGAAAATTATAAACAACAGAAAATCATTTCTGCCCTATTTCTGTTTCATATGGCCAATCTATAATACCACCTAGATCAAATACATCTGTATAGCCCATCTCTATTAACTTTTCTGATGCAATACGACTTCTTCTTCCGCTTCTGCAATAAACAAATATGATAGTATTTTTATCTGATATTTTTTCTTCAATCTGTTCCTCTATCTCATCCACAGGTATCAATAAACTATTAGGTATATGCTTTTCTGCATATTCCTCCTTTGTCCTTACATCTAATAATATAATTCCTTCTTCTTTATCAAGCCTTTCTTTAGCATCAGAAGGTTTTATTATTTTATATTCTACATCCTGCGATACACTTTCTTCATGTTCAATTTTTGCATCATTAACATTTTGACATGCTGTTAAACCAAAAGTCAGAAATACTATTATAAGCAAAGTCATAATACATTTATTTCTAGATATCATTTAATCCCTCCTAATATTGTTTCTTCTATTTTATCATTATTATTCCCATTTATAATATTTTGTTTTATTCAAATAATGCATATGTTCACTTTTGTTGGAAATACTTCATAATAATTATGATACTAAGGAGAATGTTATGGTGCTTACTAAATAAACATATAAAAGAAACGTTTCTACGAATGCTTTACTAGGGATTCTTTTTATATTGATGATGGGAGATTATATCCTTACTTATTTAGGAATGCATACTTTTGGTGTGGTTGAAGAAGCAAACTATCTTATGGTATGGATCATGGGATTTGGATTGAAAATTATTTAGTATCTATCTCATATATCTCCTGAATAAATACAGCATTTCTACAAAAACTATTTATGAGGTGACTATTAATGAAAAAATCATGCAGAAGAAATGTAGGTAATATTGATAGAGCAGTTAGAATTGTTTTAGGCTCATTATTAATTGCTGAAGGGATATTTGGATATTGTATTGGCTATGATTTGTTTGATTTGTCAACCTCTAGGTGTAAAAAATAGGGTGGGATGTACCTACCCTATTAACAATTTCTATACATATCCATCAATCATCTCTACTTCATCTTGCATCTTTTTTGAATTCTTCTATCTGTACAAAGTACACTTACATACTTTAATGAATATACTTAATTTGTAAGCTAATTTTGTATTGAAAGGAGACTAACAATGTCTGAAAATTTATCCCAAGGTTATTCCAATTATTCTGAGGATTTTGAATATAACAACCCTTACGCTCACTCTTCCCACCCCTCTAATTTATTAATGACGGTTCAAAATTGTGAAGCTACTTGTGAACATATGACTACCTTCTTAAAATGTAGAAAGGATATTCAATCAAGAGTAATACAACTTCAATTATTACGTGATTGTGCAGATATTTGTACTTTAACTGCAAAATATATTGCACGTAATAGTGGATTTTCAAAATGTATTGCTAATTTATGTGCATATATTTGTGAAATTTGCGGAACAGAATGTTCAAAATTTCCTGACCCAGAATCACAAAATTGTGCTCAAGTTTGTTTACATTGTGCAAGAGAGTGCCGAGCTTTTGCAATGATCCCATAGGATTTTAAATCTTACTTTAGTATCCTCCAAAAATCAAAATAAACCTTGGGATTCACTCCCAAGGTTTTCTATTTGTAATTCATATAATCATGCATTAACCATAAAGTTTATCAAACAGTCTTTATTCAAAAATAAAAAACAGAAGCTCCTACATCTTTATTTTACTAGTTAATCTTTTTCAATACCTATCGCTTGTATTGCGCCCATAGGACAAAATTTAACACACTTTTTACAATTTATGCATTTACTATAATCTATAGTCGGAGCTTTATATCCTTCTTGAATAATTGCACCTACAGGACATACCTTAATAGAAGGACAACGATGGTTTTGAGGACATTTAGCTTCATTTACAATGATTTTCAATTTAATCCCTCCAAATTCATCTCATATTTTACGCCCCCCATACAAGGGGTTAGATATATTATAAAAGAATATATTCAAATTGTCAAATAAAAAGAGCAGGAGTCTAAGCCCCTGCTTCCCTATCTCATCTGCTCTGATGTCCTATTTTCATATCCATGATCATGTTCATCTACAAAGCCTGTTCTACCTCTCATCAAGTGTACGTGTCCTCCATGTACATGTATTGCAGGTCCTGTATATCCACTATATTCATGTCTATGCTGGTCATTTACTGTTGTATATCCTTGATAATAGTGGATATGGCTCCCATAGGCAGGTATACTTTTGCTTGTATCCCCACTATACTTATGAGTATGTCTATCGTCTAATGTTGTAACCCCTTGATATCTATGAAAATGACTCATTTGCTGATACTCGCACCAGTTATGATAATCGTTATATCCATAATAGTTATACATTTCTTTCTCCTTTCGAACATAGCATATATTCCTATTACCTATTTCAATATATTCATGACAAGAACGCTTGTTACAAAAAGAGGATTAATTTGTGCATAAAAAAGCAGGGGCCTAAGCCCCTGTATCTAATAATTCATTATAATTAATTCATTATATTTTTTTCTTGCTGTACTCTCTTTGCTAACTGAATACCCTACCTGTGTTTCTATAATTTAAAAATCTTTATACCATTCTCTTACTTTTGTATGGCCATTGATAGTTAATAGAAACTTTCCTTTTATATTTTGTAGTATTTCACATAACCTTGTGTGATCTTCTTCTGTAAATGGATTTTTGTATCCGCAAGTCTCAAAATATGGTGGATCACAGAAAAAGAATGTACGCTCTCTCTCATACCTCTTAAAGATTTCTTCAAAAGAAAGGTTCTCGATATATGTATTTCTCAATCTTTCCTTAACATCTTTTAGATGTCCTGTAGCAAATATTTGTAGATTTGGTCTACTTGTCGTTCCGTAGCCAAAGTGATTACCTTTGCTTGCAAAACTTTGTGACAATATATATATAAATCTAGTTGCCTTTTGGATATCTGTTAAGGCTTCAGGAAGTAAATTCATATATTCATTAAAAAGATCCCTTGAACATACTTCATATTGAAGCAATCTTGCTATTTCAGCTTTATGGTATTTTATCATTTTAAAGAGATTAACTATCTCTTTATCTACATCATTAATAACTTCTACATTTGATTTTTCCTTTCCAAAGAAAACCCATCCAGCACCAAAAACGCTTCACAGTAACATGTGTGCTCTGGAATTAATTCTATCATCTGTTTTCTTAATCTTGATTTCCCTCCCATGCGTGAAATAGTTGGTTTTAACATATCTATCACTCCTTCGATGTTTAATCAAAATTACTGTTTTTCTTCTTTCTTATTTTCAATCTGTGTTTTCGTAAAGAAAAAAGCTGTAATAGCCGAAATGCTGCTTACAAATACGGTGATAATCGTATTTACTACATCATTATTATCTTTGAAAATAAATAATGCAGCTGCTAAAATAATTAGCACTGCAAATGCAAATACATACTCAAACTTAAGCTTTGTTAAAAATTCTTTCATGCCATTTCCCTCCTATAAATTTTGTATATACCAAATAAAAAAACCTAGCAATGTAGTACCACTCAACATTACTAGAGCCTTGATCCAGCTTGTTAGATTATCTAATTTTTCTATCAAACTTGTAATTTTCTCACCTGTTTGTGCCTCATGAATCTCTAACTGGCGGATCCTGTTTGCATGATTATCTAGTCGATGAACTATTTCTTCGTGTCTTTCACATACCATAAGTAGCACCTACTTTCTATTTCGTAATATTATTGATCATGTTAAGCACTGCCCATACCTCTATAGGTTCAGTCAGCTTATTCTTCCAGTAGTTAGGACTGTTAACAACCCCTTTTTGAACAAGCTCCTTTAATGATTTTTCTCCAGATTCAACTCTCCAATCTTTCTTTTTTTCGGAGTTATTGATCATTTCTACAATCATTTCCTTTTTTACACTTGTACCTGGACAAGTTTTATTTGCATATTCTCTATGGAATATTAATCTTTCTGTTTTGAAAATATCAAATAGTCCCTTAATCAATTTCACTACTGTTTCCAGCTGTACTCCTTCTAGTTTCTCTCTTCCAGTATCAAAGTCACCTATCATTTCAATGGCTATACCATAGCTATTGTGATCTTTAATGCTTGCAGGAATGTTGTTTACAGGTCTGCCATCCCATACTGTTCCATCTGGTGCAAGCGATATATGTTGCCCTATATCACTCCATTTTAAAGTCTTCGTGTGATACTGCCACATTCCCCATATTACCTTCTCCTTATTCTTAGCAGATATGTACCCTTTCTTAGTAGGCTTCCATGTATGGTGAAGATGTACCTCTGTAATTTTTCTTGACAACTTCAAAGATCTTAAATATTTTAAGTATTCTTGTACTGTATACTGTTTAAATCTTCTCATTTTATTTCTCCCTTCGTGTTTTTATCAAATAAAAAAAAGACCATTAGAGATCCCTTAACTTTGATTTTTCTTTTTAAAGTTTTTATATTTCTCATTAAGCTCTTTTGCTTCGTCTAATATCTTTTGTTGTATTTCTCTTGTTTGTTTTTCTTTTATTTTTTCACTTGCTTTTGAATCTTCCATTCTCTTGATCTGTTTTCGATACTTAGAAAGTACTGTAGCTGTTCTGCTGTAATATTTTCTAAAATATTCGTCATAATGCTCATTCTTTACACCATCAAATTTATAACCGTTATTTGCATCATCAAGCAATCCTTTGTTGTCGTAAAATTCATTTAAAATGTCATTAGAATATAAGCTGTCTGTAAAGAGTTTTCTTTTAAATACTTCTTTTACAGATTCCCCCTCTGCTGTAGCAGGAAGAGCAATATCGCCAATAATCCCTGTATGCTGATCTAGGAGATAGTTTATTTTTTTAGGTGATATATTCGTGGCTTTCCCTATGGCTTTTGAAATACTACTTGTACCCTTGTCATATTCTAAATAGTCTGGTCTATTCTCCATAGATTGTGATACAATTCTTCTTCCTCCACCTACCCAATGACGATTTGTGGCAACATCCCATTCTGGCGCAAATATTGGTCTGTGTGGTGGAAGCCAGTTTCTTACAATCTGACCTGAAAAATCTTTAAATGCTTTTTCATCACCCTCAAAAGATTTTGCTAATTCTTCTTCTAAACTGCTGAATAAATCTCCTAATCCTCTAGGTTTTGGTACTTTAAAAAACTCACTACCATCCGTGGGGATACACCAATAGTTGTATTTATTGTATGGAGATAGCTGCTTATAATCTTCATCATCTTTATTAAAGAAATAAAGTATCATTGTAGGTAAAGTTAAAAGCATTAAAGCCTTTAATAATCTACCTTTCCTTTTATCTTTTTCTTTAAATGTTGTACGATACATTTTTTCAAGTTCCTGCATTCCTGCATTAAAGAACATGATTACAGGGTCTATGTGATAACTCCACTCTCCTCTTTTCTTAAAGTTAAGGGTAATATCATTAGCATTGTATAATCCTTCTACCCTGCCATCATAAGTGGAAATATCACTATTTAAAAATTCTGCAAGTCTTGGTGCTGATTCAACTGCATCACTTGCCCACTCTATTTTTTCTATTGCTTTATTAATAGCATGGAATAACTTTTGATACATTTTTTTATCCTTGAATTTAGTCGGCATGATCTTTTCTAATGTTTCATTAAGCATATTTCTATCTGCTGATATTCTGCTTGAATGACCGCCACCCATAGCTTTATACTGTTGCCATTCTGCACTTTTCTTTAAGATATTAACTACGGATTTTGCGTACCCTGTAATGTACTTATCAACTCTTTTATCACTCATTACCCCTGCTTGGAAAAAGTCTCTAGGGGCATTGGATACGAATGTAAAGAATGGATTCATTGAAGTAATGAGGGTTTTATTTAGTCTTGTGAATTGTGCAAAGGCGCTCATCCAAGGGCCTAATTCTTTAGGTGATAAATTCAGTAATGCTCGTAAAAATAACGGGTCTGTTACCTCATAGTGTTCTGTCTCCCCTGCTCTGTTCATAACAGTTACCATTTCTTTATCAAAGTTGATCTTTTGAGGACTAAACTGAACCATGAAATCATCAATAATACTATCTATGATCTCTGGAATATCATCCCAACCTTGCTGTTTTGCAAAATCAATCTTATCTTTATAAGACAATCTACTGTAGTGAAGTTGTTCTGTTTTAGAAAGCAATTTTACTCTTTCATCTAACAATTTAATAAAAACTTTGTATTTAGTGGGGATCATATACATATTTGTAGCTTGATATTTCATAGGTACTTCATGAAGAAAATTCCCCATACCTTCTACATTTTTAACTATGTCTGTAATGGCCAACAATACCTCTCTACGCTTTACGGTATTTATAACCTTATCTATTTGAGTGACAAAGGATTCGATTGGGTAGTAGGTGTATTCTGTACCACCTTCTTTACTGCTTCTCTTGATAGGTGTTTTCTGATTAGCGTATCCACCTTTGTATCCAAAAAAAATAGGCATTTCTGCTTCATTTAAAGAAGATGCCCTAAAGTTTGGTACATAGTGCGGATACATTTCTTTCATTACTTCTCTTGCTCCTTGATCGAGTAAGCCAGTATCTACTAACCATGTATCAATGAATTTATCCCACCATGTATAAAGGTTTTCGGCTGTAGCTTTAAAATGTGGGTATTCTCTTTCATAATGTTCGATAGCTGCCGTAATATCGCTCTCTGTAATATCATCCGTATAAACTCTTTTACCTTGTGCCATATAATCAAGTGAATGTACTGCTTTAATATATCCGTTGAAAGGTAAAAACTCTTTCTTCCTATCAATGTCCTTTAATACATTTGCAAAGGATTCTCCAACAATATTACCTTTTGGGTCAACCATTTTTTCAGTTGTGGTAAAGGCTGCCATCATATCGCTACCTTTAGCATTTAAAGCTAATTTATAAGCGTTTTTACTTCCTATAGCTTTTTTACCACTTATCTTTTCAGCTTGTTCCATAAAATGTTTTAAAGGTGCTACATTGTCAAATAGCTTCATTTCAAGTACTCTTTTAAATGTTTCTTTAGTAGGCATCACCTTTTCATGGTGTCCTACCATTGTGGACTCAATTTTACTTGCAGGGTCTTGATTGTACCATTCTTTTAAATCTTTCTGCGCTTGTTTTAATGCTTTTAAATCCTTTTGATTTATAGCAGTTTCAAATAGATTGAAAAATGCTCCACCAAACTCTTTGGCCACTCCTGGATTAATTAAGTATCTTCTAACAAATTCGGCAATAGCTTCTCCAGGTAATTCATGTTTTTTATACTGTTCTTTAAAAGCATCTGGAAGGTTTTCAATCATTTGTTTTACCAATGCTTTGTTTGATGAAGCTAATCCATATTGTTTATCAAGATGATGGCCTAACTCATGGCTTATGGGATTCACGTCATTGCGGTGTCTACTCACAATGTTCTCACTATGCTCTGTGTAGTATGCGGATACCTTATTTTTATTCATAGCGAATCGTTTTGTAGTCATTGGAATATTAAAGTGTTTGGATAAACTTTTTAATGTTTCTTTAATAGGTTTGGCTTTTTCTGTTCTTGTATTGTTTGGTCTTATGTTTTCGGCGGTAGATTCTGCAAATGCTCTCTTTCTATTTGTAGATTTAGTTTCAATTTCTTCTTTAGCTGCATCTTCTTCCATATCTAATTCGCCAATGCCTAACTCCTTGTCGATTTCCTCTAGTCTTTCTTTTGCTTCTTGGAACTGATCTTCTTTTTCAAATTCTTCTTCTAATAATTTTTCTGAATCGAATTTTTTCTTTTGATAAAACTCTAAATTTTCTTTATAACTTTCAAATTCTTTAGGTAATTTTCTGATTGTATTATCTATGGAAGCAATTTGATCGTCTAATTCTGCGAATTTATCACTTAGAGAATATTTAGCTTCCGAAGAAAATCTTGATTTTTTAACTTTAATGTAATAGCTTTCTTCTCTATATCTTTCAAAAACTGTTTCATCCATCCTTGCTATGATATTAAAGTTTTTATATGTTCCTATAACAACATCTTCTCCACTTTGTAATTTACGTTGCATTTCAATAGCTTTTTTAATTGCCTTTAGGGCGGCTTTTTTATCTGTATAAAATTTTCCAGAAATATCAATGTTAAAATCATCGGAAGTTTTATTTTCTAACATTTCAAGTACAGGTTTTGCATATTGTTCATAACTTCTAATTTTTTCATTGAAGATATGAATCTTTTCATCTGCATTTTTAATATTATACTTTGCAGTTAATTGGTCTTCTAAGAAACTGTTTTTTTCTATCTGTATATCTTCTACATTTTTTTCTACTTTTATTTTTTCGAGGAATAGGGGATTTCCTGTTGCAATAGCTTTCATAAGAGAAGCATCTGTTGTATCTTCATCATCTGATTCTAATATTCTTAGGTTTGGGTCGCCCTTCATAATCTTATTAATATTTCTTCTTTTTTGCTCAATAATTTGCCAACTATAAGCATCACCACTAAATGCTTCGTCGTCGCCTTGTGTAACATAACGATAAATCTTAACTGGCTTTTTAAATTCATCGTAGTATTTATTGCCCTGTCTTAACATTCTACCTTCGCCCTGCTCAATATCAGAAGGTCTATAAGGTACATCTATTTCATGTGTTGCAAACAATCTCTCTTGCACATTTACCCCTGTACCTAATTTGCTTTGAGAACCAATCAGTATTCTAATTTCCCCCTTATTGGTTTTTGCATATATATCATTTAATTTATTTGGACTTATTCCACCTTGTACTAAGGCTATTTCATCTTTAGGTATTCCAGATCTAACTAATTTGTTAATTAAGTCTTTATACAAATCAAATCCTGTAATGTTAGATCGACCTCGGTTTAAAAATATAATCTGCGTACCTTTTTGTTTTTTTGTTTCGTCATAATCTTTTTTTACATTTTTAACTGTTTGATTTACCTTTGATTCCTTATGTTCTTTTAATGAACCATCAACAAGTCGTACATCTATAGGCGCTACTCTTACGATATTAAAAAGTGTCAATACTGTTTTATCTCTTATTGCCTGTTCCCAGCCATCGTCAACATCATCCATAATTTTACCTAGTGCTTTGTGAGGTTTGCATTTGACGATGATAGGTTTTCCACCCTCTAATTCTGGAACAGGAAGTTCCAAATCATCCGATAATTTAATGTCTGCATATTCTCTAAATATCTGTATTAATTCTGGAATGTTTTTAAATTGTTTAAATCGCTCTGTTACTTTAAAGCCGCCTTTTGGTGCAACTTCTATACTTACACCTATATCTGCAAACGTTCTGGCCCATGCATCAAAGTGACCGATTTCTCTTTCTTCTAGTAAATCTGGTCTTAGATATTTTGTCATAATGAAAAGTTCTGCCATAGAGTTTGAAATAGGTGTTCCAGTACCGAATATTACACCACGTTTATTGTTGTGAAGGTTTTTCACATATTCAAGCTTCATAAGCATATCAGAAGTTTTTGCCGCATCTGAAACTTGCATACCTTTTATATTTCCTAATTTACCCGCTACACTAAGGTTTTTATATTCGTGTGCTTCATCAACTACCACCATATCGAATCCTATTTCTTCAAAAGTAAGCATGTCATAAGACTTTTTATCTTCCATCAATGCTTCTAAATCGTCTCTTAATTCCACAACTTTTTTAGCAAGACGTTTTGTATTAAAATCACTATCATCATCACTTGCAAGTGCTTGTTCTAGTTCATGGATTTGTTTCTTAATAAAAGTGCTTTGTATATCTGAACACTAGTTTACAAGTAAATTAAGCTACATCTTTACCATAAAGAAAAGATGCAATAGCTTTAGCAACACCAGAATAAATTTTAGTGCTTTTGAGTGAATTTGCGAAACCCTCGAAAATTAATTCCTGTGTCAAAACATTGGAAATAGTACGTTTTATTTTTTGAGGACTTTCAAATTGATATTTCGAAAAACTTTCATTAATAAACGGCAATACAGAAACAAATGTGAATGTAATTGCTAATAAATTTACATACCGTTCTATAGCAGCTTTGTTACGTACCATATAATTACCAAACGACCAGAAAAATTTGTGTTGATAAAAAATCACTTCTATATTCCAACGCAAACTGTATGCACATAGTGGTAGATGATCATCTTGAGTTTGATCAAATTTCACATTTTGTACAGTATTATGCTTAAATATTTGTAGATCCTTTGGATTAATTGTACAGATAAATGCTCTTACTTTTGAAACGGATTCTTTATCTTTTGTTGTAGCGGTCATATAAATTGGTTTTTTGAAGAGATTAGTCATTACCTGTTTTGTAGCAATACGATATTCACCAGCATCTGAAAATGTGAATTTTTTAATATTTAGTTTATCACCCTTTTCTTTTGGTCTACCTCTTTTTCCAGTAGGCTCAGGTGGTAAGTCGTATATGGCTGTGTCACAGCGTATTGCCCCAATAAGATCCAAATTGTCATATTGTTTTATCGTTTCTAAAACAACACCTTTTGTATACCAGCTATCGCATAAAAGAATTACTTGATAATTGGTTAGGAGAGGCATAACAGTTTTTATTAAATCGGATGCCATATGTAGCTTATTTGCTTCTTTATCATAAAGTCTGTATCCAATTGGAAGACTCAAATACTTGATCGTATCATTGTATTTCAATGGAATATTCAGTACCAAAGAAACAAAGCAATGTCCGTGAATATAACGATTTTTCTTATCTTTTGCAGCGTGATCAAACAGCTTGGCACAGCAATCAAATTTATGACCAAACTTTGGTTGCAAAGTGTCATCAATAGCTAAGAAAATCGTATCTTGTTTTAAGCTTTCCGGTACAAGATTAAGTAAAATGCGTACAGTGATATTCATTATGTCGTTCAGTGAAAAATCTAAATATGATAAAAAGTAATAGAAAGAGTTCAAAGAACAACAAGAATACTTGCAAATAAAATAATCATATACAAACTTAATGGAACGAATTTCTTCAAGACAAAGAATACCTGATATTAACCAAATGAAAATTTCGAAACTTCTTTTGTGAAATACAGTTCGATATTGAAAAAAGTATGTGTGTATGGTTTGCTTTATTGAATTATTGGAAATACTAATCATATCAGATGCCTCCTAGGGGTTTGGTTCTTTCAAAATTAGTATTCCTAGGATTAAGGTATCTGATTTCTCTATTTTATGGAAATTAATAATCTATTACTTGTAAAGTGGTGTATCTGAACCTACTGGAATTTTTGTAAAACTAGAATGACGAATAATTATACAATCCCAATCATTCGTAGCTGATTGTATTAATGTTTGCTTGATGTTTTGTGTATTAAAATCATCTTCACTTAAAGCTAATATTTTAGCACTTGGGTAAAGTTCTCTAAAATCTTTCTCGTAGTCTCCCAATTTATTATTAGGCACTACCATTACAGGTTTACTAGCAAGTCCTAATCTTTTATATTCCATAACTGCTGCAATTTCTTCGTATGTTTTACCACTTCCTACTGCATGTGCAAATAACGTATTGCCATTAAATATTGCTCTCGCCACACCATTTCTTTGATGTTCATAAAATCCTTTTTGGAAGATAGGATTCATATTTGGAAATTTTAAAAAGCTACCATCATATTGTCTAGGCACTAAGTTTCTAAATTTTTCATTGTAAATCTTAGCGACTTCTGCTGCTGCTTCTGGATTCTTCATTACCCATTCTTTAAAATAAGCTGATACTTTTTCTACTTTTTGTCTTAATTCTGTTGTCTTTGCTTTGTTAAATACTTTTACTTCGGTATCTCCATTGTGAATTTTGTCATATATTTTTACATCACCATTATTTAATGCTTTTCTAACAACTTCTAATGCACTAACTCTACCATCCACTATTAGCTTTTGCATTGCAACTGTTTGGTCTAATCCTGCTTTCTGGTTTAATGACCACTTTGCATCTGTAGCACCGTATTCTAGTTTTATGTTGTTTTTGTTATATCCAGTAACATCTAATAAGCTGCATATAGCTTCTTTTTGATACTTAGCAGGAATCCAACTTTCGCCCATTCTCATTTCAATTTTAGAAATAGGTAAATCTTCTGGTTGTACTTTTTCAAGTGCTTTAACATTCCTTTCATATTCTTCGTCAAGTCCTGCCCTTTCTTTTGCTGCTTTTAACTTTGTTTTTACATTTCCACTTAGGTATTCATCTTCTGTTTCCCATTCATCAGTAATAGGATTTTTATAAATTTTGTTTCCTAATTCTTTTATAACTTCTTTTTCAGATTTTCCATAAATTTTAGAAATGTGAGGAATATCCGCATAACCTAAATCGTTAAGACTTGCAACTAATCCATCTGCTGCATTACCAACTTTTCCAATAGCTTTGTATGGTGTATAGGTTCTTTTATCAAATATTTGAGAAGGTGTTACTATCTGCTCCCCATCCTTTATTTTTTCTAATTCTAAGCCTTTAAAGATATAAAGTTCGGGATCGCCTTTTAAAAGCTTCTCTACACTTGTTTTTGCACTAAAAGAAACACTACCATTCGTGACTTTTCTATCACGTTTTAGTAAGTGTCCATGTTTTTTTACATATGATTCATATACTTTTTTTAGTTCTTTTCTTTTGGATTCTAGGTCTTTTTCTGTAACATCTGTTAATGTCTGCATATTGATAACTTTTTTAGCTAATTCTTTTATATCAATAACTGCTGCGATTTGTGCTTTGTCTGTAGTTACAGGAACAACCTTTCCTTTCTCTTTTTTGAATACACTATTGCCTTTCTTTGTGTATGCTCCTTCTTTAATTTCTTTTGTTTCTTCAAAAGGAAGTATAATCGGTTTTGGTGTACTTTGTTTTGTATCAATAATACTTTCTGGAATATGTTTTTCAATGAGTTCCTTAAATTTTTCTTCAAAGTTTCCTTCTTTATCTACTACTGCAATTCTATCTCCACCATACAATGTATCTTCTGTGAGTTCTCCTAATACCATGTGAGGATTATCTTTGAAATACTTATTAATCTTTATTTCTTTTCCATTAACATTTACTTTATCAGTTGTTACCCAATCCTTATTTTTAGGTATTTCTCCATCTTCTAACTTTTGAAAAATTAAAACGTCACTTGTAACTTCTGTTCCTGCATTATTTTTAAAAGCATTATTAGGAAGTCTTATGGCTGCAATCAATTTTGCTTTAGTTGACATATACCCTCTAAAATGTTGTCCTTGCGAATCCATAGTACCTGTTGATGTAATAAACATCATAATGCCTTTAGGTTTTACTTTATCAATAGACTTTGCAAAGAAATAATTGTGTATCTTATCTTTTAAATAATGGTGCTTATAATTGTCGTCATGAACACGTATATCTCCAAAGGGCACATTTCCTATTGCTACATCAAAACAATCATTAGGGAATATTGATTTTTGGTATCCTTGTATTCTTATATCTGCATTTGGATAAAGAAGTTTTGCAATATTGCCTGTGACACTTTCCATTTCCACACCGTAAAGTCTGGTTTTATTAGAAAGATTTTTAGGCAGCAATCCAAAAAAATTACCAATACCCATAGAAGGTTCTAATATGCTACCTTTTTTAAACCCTAACTTTCCTAAAATAGAATACATATTTGAAATGACAGTAGGTGAAGTAAAATGTGCGTTCATGGTACTTTCTTTTGCCTGGTCATAAAGAGTTTTATAGTCTTTAGTAGGGATATATTCTTGTAGTTGCTCAAATAACTCTTTAATCTCATAAAATTCTTTTTCCCAATTTGCGTGTTTTGGTTTTAAATTTGAACCCCACCCTGTATAGTCAAAAGCTTCTGGTAATGCTCCCCATCCACTAAATTGTGCTAAAACATTTTGTTCTTCTGGTGTTGCTGTTCTTTCCTCTTTTAAAACTTTAATCAGTGTTTTAATAGCTTTTGCATTAGCTTTAAATCTTGTTTTCTTTCCACCGCTTGTAAATACTGAATCATTATCTTTAATTTGATAATTTTTATACTTTGGTGTCTTTTTTTCTAGTTCTCTATCTTCCACTCTGGTGGAATCTCTTTCAGAATCTTTTCCGCTTCCTTTGGTGTCTCGTTCTGAATGATCTTTTGTTTCATCATGTTCTGCTCGAATGTTTCCGCTTTCATCGTTTTCATTAGATGGAATAGCATCTGTGTCTCCACGTTTATTGCTGTCCTTATCTGATTGTATATCCACATTCGGAACATCTGCGTCTTGAAGTTCTTCTTCATCTGTTCTGGACACTTTTCCATTAGATTTTGAATTATTGTGTCCTCCATTTCTTTTATCTCCTCTATGTCCTTGTGAAACAGCAGTTCCTCCATGTCCTTTTTTGGGAATGTCGTTATTAGATACATTCTCGCTTACCTCCTTTCCACCTTCTATATTACTTATAATATCATTATATATTGTCTCTTTAATACCTTTAATATAATCAGAAGTCAACATCTTCCCTAATACTTTCAATCGCATTAGTTTTGTATGATGATCTAATATAGCATCTTTGATTGCCTTTTTAACAAAGCTATGTTCTAAATCTTCTCGTTTATTAGCTTTTAAAAAATTTATAAACGCTGTATTTTCTTTTAAAGTAGCTACTATTTCAGATCTTATTTGTTCTTCTTCATTTAAGGGTGTTTTTGTTTTTTCTACTTGATTTTCTTTTCCTTCATTATCCTCAACATTTCCCTTTCCTGCGGTGTCAACTTTGACATTCTTAATCCCTTCTTTTGGTGAGGCGCTTTCACTTTCTTGTGTTCTTCGTAAGCCATTGAGTAATCCCTCCAATTCTAAAAATTCATCATTTGATGGTACAAAACCATCATGATCATCAAAACCTTCTTTTAAATGTTTCTCTGCAAGTTGTAGATATTGGTTAGGTGTTGGTGCTACCCCTTTTTCTCCATACCATTCACGATACCACGGAGGATTCTTTGACATTCTACCTACTCTATCAATTACATTACCTTGTTCATCTATTGTTAAATAACCTTGATCTATACCTTGATTACCTGTAGCTTTTAAATATTCTGCTTGTTCTTCTATCATTTCCATTCTCAATAATTCTATCTTTTGTGTAACTGGATTAGCAGATATTTTATTCTTTTTAATGTATTCTGATAATTTATTTTCTTGGTCTGTGAGTTCTTTGCTTGGTGTATCCTCTAATACCTCTTTACCACTTTCAACCTCCGTATCGGTTTGTGGTGCGCTTGTAGGGGCAGATTCTTCTATACTTGGATTAATTTCTTCTATAAATTCATTAATTGGATTTTGGTTTCCATCTGTTGTCATTGTGCTATCGTTTTTTATAGACGTTTCTAGTGGTTTGTTATCTTCAATAGGTACATTTGTATTACTAGATTCAATTTCTCCGCTCTGTGGTATCTGTGCGCTTTCTTGTGGCTTAATCCCTTCGGCTTCTTCTAATGATCTATAATATTCCTCAACTTGTTGATTTTCAATATCTCCTATAGCTTCTTGGATATGCCCTTCAACCTCTGCATGATCTTTTTCAAATTGTTCATGTTGTTTTACTTTTAATGCTTCTTCTTGCTTTTTCTGTTCTTCTTGTGCTAATTGTTCGTCTAACTGGTTGTAATATTCTTCTTCCTGCTGTCTTGCTTCCTGCTCTGCATTGGATTTTACTTCTGCTTCATATTGCAATAGTATCATTTATAGCCTGTTCATATGGCGCATAATCTTTTTCATAATCTATTCTGTGTCCTGTCCTAGTGTAAAGTTCATCTTCTACTGCTGTGTAAAGTGCTTGTTTTTCCTCCATTTCTACATGACTTGCATCTTGCATAAAGTTTTCAAGTGCGATAGTTGGTGCATTTTCAATATCTATTTGAGATATTTCTCCTAATGTTAATGATTTATTCCATTCTTGTAATCTTTGCAAATCATTTTGTGTTACTTCTTTGATCTCTGGCACTAATTCGTGGATTGATGTTGCTAATTGGTTCATGCCTTTTATGATCGTTCCAGAATATTGGCTACCTATAGATTCTAATGCAGATAAAACCTTTTGATCTGCAAATATTTTTTCAGTAACCGCATTCGGCAATGCTTCTAATTTTAAAACATTCTCATAAAAATTGTTGACGATCTTAGGATTTTCTTTGTATGCTTTTTCTATGGTATTTACCCTTAATTCAGTTTTGTATTTAGGAGAATACCCTGTAATATCATACATTTCATCACCTAAAACACCTTTCACTTTACCTTCTATACCCATATTTTTTAGAAGTTTCTGTTTTGTACTTTCTAAAAACCCTACAACTTTTCTCATGCCTTTGGATTGATTATATTTTAACAGATTTCCTTCTAATTTAAAGATAGGGAGTATATCTCCTTTTCTGTCTGATGCATATTCAAATACCACATCTGCAATAGTACCATTTGTTTCTTTTACCCATACACCGTTATTCACTTCTTTATATCCTTTTTCGGTAAACTTTTTAGAGAACATTTTTAAATATTGGTCTTTCTCTCTTGCTAATTTATAGCCTTCCGTTGCAGGACTTGTAATCTCAACATGTGGTGCTTTACGGTTTATTTTTACCCCTTCACTCGCTTCTATAGAAGCTATTTCTATATCCATTTGATTTTTAGCTTGTGAATAAGGAACATACTTATTACCCTCTTTTACTGCTAGAATCTTTATATCCTTTGTTTCTGGATGCACAAATACATTAGGATTTTCAGTAGGTTTATATCCTAACTTTTCTAAATTCATTTCAATATCTGGAATATTTGATGTGCCGACTTTAAAGCTAGTAACCGTATTCTGTCGTGTAGATTTAATTTCTTTTAATTGTTTATTGGATAGGCTATGTACTGGAATAATCTCACCTTTGTATAAAACACCCTCATAAATAATATCATCTAAAACAATTTTACCATCTATTACGCTACGTTTTCCCCATACTCCGCTACCTATTTTGTCATAACCTTGATCTAACATTTCCTGCTTATCAAATCTATTGATTGATAAGTTGTTGATCTTATCCATTTTAAATTTGTTGGATATACTCTTTATTCCTGCTCCTGCAAATGTAAAAGCAGTATCCATAATTGCCCCTGTAAGTCCTGCTTTACCAATTTCTTTTACCTTCTCTGGTGTAATGTGTACATCATCTTTCATTTGTTCAAATGCTTCAATTGTTGCTAGAGTAGAAGCACCATGTATTGAAGATGGCACACCTTTATATAGTGCTTTGTATGCTGCTTTTTTTACACCATGCATACTAGACATATCAATCAATTTTTCTAAAGATAACTTTTCTATGGCTTTTTCTCCAAACTCTCCAACTACTTTAGGAAAAATTTTATTGCCTATTGCCATTTCTGCTTTTTGACTTATCGGTCTTACTGTTTTTCCTACTGCGCTATACATATTATCGGAAGCTGTTCCTATCCCTGCTGCTGGTGTAAATAATCCACCTAGTCCACCAACACCACTTGCTACTGTATCGGCAACATTATTCCCTGTACTTGGTCGTAAATGCTCTGGTACTTCTTCACCCATGACCGTACTTGCTCCTGTCTGCTGCAATCTTGACATGAACTTTCCGACTTTTCCGCTTTGTTCACTATTTCTTTTATTTATATTCCATCTATTAAGGATATAGTCTTCGTGTTGGCTTGCATCTTTCCTTGCTTGATCATGTGCCTTTTTATCATTTAAGATTAATTCACCATCAACTCCGAAACAGTCTTCGATTCCTTTAGCATCACCTGTGCTAACCATATTGTCGAACTCCACTAACTGCTTATCAATATAATTTTGCTTATTTTGCTGTGCTTCTTCATTTGCACGATCTACATAGTCTACGATTGGATTATCATTTATTGTATTTAATTTTTGCGTACCATTATTGAAATTTGCCATAGCAACCTTATTAAATTGGTTTTGCTGTGATAGTGCTTGTAAATCAACATTTCCTTTTACATCATATCTTGGCGTAGTTATCGGCTGCATAACAGGCTGTGTATTTTTAAATGTTGGTGTACTTGTAGGTGCTGTTGCGAATGAATCAACCCTAGGTACATTGGGATTTTGTGACCCTGCAAAGAAATTATTGATAGCTGATAATATAGGACTTCTTTCTGTTGGAGTTCTTCCATAATTTATATTAGTTATCGTAGGTGTAGTTTGTGGCATTTCTATATTCATTGGTTGAGCGCTTGGTCTATATGAAGGTACTTGTATCGGTTCTTGTATGACAGGTTCATTAAAAGAAGGGGAAGTCATTTGACTATCCCCTTCACTATAATTTATTAAACTTGTATCAATAAAACTTTGTTGTTCCAATGGTTTTTTAGCATTATCTAAATCAAAATCCCTTCTAGCTTTTAGAGTAAAGTCTTTTACATCAATTTTTCCTTCTGATACGGTATATTGAAATAAATCTTTCTTCTGCTGTTCATTCAAATCGCCAAGACTAATAGCACCATTCTTATATCCTTCCCATAACGTAGGTCCTAAGTTTCTATACGGTGGCATTCAAATCAACTCCCTTCTATCTCATGGCATTAAGCATAGGAATAGTACCAATACTATTTAATCCATCTTGCATATTTTTTTCAGCTATTGCTCTTTCTTGCAAAAGCTTTTCTTCATCGCTCGTTTTCATCCTACTTATCATTTCTCTGGCCATTCTATCAATGTCCTCTGGTTCAGCTTCCACTAATCCTGTCATATTACTTGACTTCAAATAACTCACAACGTTGTCATATGCAGTATTGTAAAGTTTAGGGTCTACCCCTAATTCTTTGGCTGCTCTTTGTGAAGCTGCTTCTTTTGCCTGTGATAAAGCAAGTCTTTGTTGACTTAAACTGTGATTTGCCCAACCTCTAGCCGAAGCATCTTTTCTAGCTGTTTCTTGGGAAGCAAAATTTTTATTGGCCATGTTCTGATTAAATAATAGGCTATCTTTAGCCATTGTATTTTGACCGTTGTATTGCCCTGTAAGTCCTGCTTCTGTTACCCCTTGCTTCCATGTATCCTGTTCTCTGGAATAATCTCTGTTGTCCTCATTCCAATTCCTGTTATATGCTAATTCATCTGAATAACGTTGATCGGCAATCTTTTCTCTGTCTAGTCCATGCTGAAAACTTCGCATTTGCATTGTAGGCGCACCCTTGTAATACCCTGTGTAATTCGCCATATCATTTCTGTCGTTTCTCCCTTTGTTATATGCCGAATCCTCTTTCGCACCGTAGTAATTCATCATAGACATAAGGCTATTTATATTGTTTTGATCTATTGCACCACTTTGTTGAAGTGCTGATAAAAGGGTGTTAAGCTGTGCTGATTGTTCACTCATTGACATTTTCTGCTCGTTCAAGGCATCTTCTTTTGATTGACCCACCATATTATTAGCAAGGTTATTGATAGCTGCATTTTTAGATACCTCTAATTCTTGGGCCTTATATCTTTTTTCCATATCCTGTGGTAATTGTCCATAGAACCCTCTGGCGATTGCATCTTTATCCATAGCACTTAATACTCTTTTATTTCCTTGATCTATTTGTCCGCCTAATTGATTTCTTGATCTTGACACAGCTTCTTCATAAGCCATAGTAGGTGTATCTGGTCGTTTAGGCATCATTTTCATTATTTGGTCATATACTTCTTGAGAATTTCTTTGTTTTAGCTGATTTTCTAATGTTCTCATGAGTTCGTTTTGTTTTGAAGCTGCGGCTTCTTGTTGCCTTTTATAATCATCAAATTGTCCTTGTTGTGATGCCGATGCTTGTTGTGCCGCTTTTTTTTGTTGTTTTAATTGTTGTCGATACTGCGCTTGTTGTTCTGCAAGTTTTTTAGCCATTAACGCTTCATAATCTATCGGTGGTGGTACAGGTGCTACTGATGTATTTTTTTTAATTTTATTGTATGAATCATGCGTTTTAGTAGCTGCATCATATAAACCGCCTAATGCTGTACCTAGCGCGGGATTACCAACTGCTGTACCTACTGCTGTACCAATTCCTACATTTTTACTTGAACTTCTTCCGCTACTGCTACTACCTCCGCCATATAGTTTGCTTAATCCACTAGCTATCTTATCAAGACCACCACTAAAACTACCATTACTACTACTGCTACTATTATTTTTCTTTTTTTTGCTACTTGAAGAATTACTCCTGTTTGAACTACCACTATTACTAGAAACAGCCTTGCTAATCGACTTACTAATATTTGAAAACCATCCCATCTACACTTACCTCCTTCCAAAATTAAAAGAGAAGAAAATTAATTCTTCCCATAAAAATAACACCTTCTAGGTGTTTCTTATCTTAATAAAACTAAAATAATATTTTCATTTATTCTTTTCATTACCCTATACCCTGTTTCACTTGGTGTTGCGATTCCCCCATCTGTAGGTTTGCAATAACCATTTATCACACAAGTACCATCATCACGAACCAATAATTTACCCATCATACCTATGGCATCCCATTCTTTACGTTTAAGTCTTTCTTCATAATCCTCAGTATTATCCCATTCTGAATTTACCATGGGTTGTGTTTCTACATGTTCTGGAAATATTATATTTTCTTCTTCATCTTTCATAGCAGGAATAATCACATCCTGATATTGAATCCTTCCCCATTCATCTGCAATATATTTGTTTTTCCATGTTAATGACATATTATCACCTAAAATAGCAGGATTACAAGATACAATACCTAAAATATAATCGTCACTTTCATTAGCAATTTTTATTTTTTCTCCATCTAATGCTACAAAATATCCAACTCTATCTTCAGCATTTAAATTACCATCTTCCCATTCAAACATTTCAGCATAATCAGCACCTGTGGAATTAAATGTCCCATCTGCATAGAAATTACCATTTGAAAGTATTTTAGCGCCTAAACCAAGATTTGTATTGCTAGTACCATTCGCTAAACCCCAAGCCCCAATTTCATTTATATATCCATATTGGCCCATTATATGACTACAAGAACCTTTTGTTTGTGTGTGCATTCCTTCTGCATGAGAAGCAATACCCATTATTAAATCATTACCTGCTATAGTGTTTATTCCTTCTGCATGAGAAACATCAGAAAAAGCTTTTGTACCTTGACCTTCTGCGTGGGATCTACCTCCATATGCTATTGTATTTACTCCTTCCGCATGGGAATAATCTCCACTAGCAACACCATTCCCTTCACTATGTGAGTTAGTACCTGTCCCTATGTTATTATGAACATTAATTCTAACATCATTTGCTTTATCATAAGCAGTTTTCACAGCTTTTGATGATGCACTTGTGGTTGTGCTTGTAGATGAAACACTATCACTAATCAATCGTTGTGTATCTGTAAATAAAGCTTCACTTGGAACATTTGTTAATACTGTATGACCATTTACTGTAGCAGAATTTCCACCATTTGCAGGAAGAGTTGTAGGAAGTCCTGTAATCATACTTGCAGGTAATGAACTAGGAAGAATATAAATAGTATCAGTAAACTTTGCATCGGATGGAACATCGCTATCTACGGTATGACCATTTACTGTTTTTACATTTTCTATAATAGTTATACGTTTATCATGGTCAACTATATTTTCGAAGTTGCTATGTATTGTTGCACCTTTAGTAATTGGCATATCAAGAGTAATAGTAGGAGATACGAAATTTCCCCAATCATCGTCAATAGGTGATATTTCTACTGTAGTACCTTCACCATATGAGTAAAGTTTTCCATCTACACTAAATCCTTCTTCTCCATTTTCTATTACTCTAGGTATTGCTAACTGATAAGTATACGTGATTGGATTTGCTGTAAGGTATGCATTGAATCCTGCTAAGTCTACTGTTGATAATTTGTTTTTTGGCACTACAACATACAAATGATTTGATGCTAGTCTTGTGTAATATCCTGTTGTCACATTAAAATTACCACTTATATGCGAATAAATATTTGTACCATCAAAACCTCTTGCACTACCAGTTGTTTCTTGTTTTGCATTGTTTGTAATACCCCAATCACGAATGAAAGCATATGCTAAATCTGAATTTGTACCTATACCATTAACGAACCCTTCAAAATTCAAACTACAGTTTATAATTTTTTCATCACTAATTTTCTTTGTATAAGTCTTAGTATCAAGACAAACTTCATCTTTAGTGCCATTCGGTACACTTTGTAGGGGTTGTGGTAGGGTTATATATGTTTTTGTCTCTTCGTGTTGAACATAATCTGTTTTGCTACCTTCTTCAATCTGAATTTTTGTTTCTAAGTCTGATGTGCTAACGCGAATACGAATATACCCATTTGCACTCGGAATAAAGGTAGCTTCAGTACCCCAAAAAGCACCTTTATTTATAATGTAATTTCTATTTAAATCGTAGTAATAGACATCTATATTTGCAGTTGTATTCGTAGATATAGTATAAGATTGAACTGCTTTAACTTTTACAAAATTTTTGCCTCTAATATTAGTTTCACTTTCTGCATTTTCTCCTGTGCTTGTAGATATAGTTCCTAATTCTATTTGCTCATCAAACAAATTCTTATTTGTACTCTTAATTCTCGTACTAACTGTAGATTTAGTGCCGTTGATGTACGTATATTTTTTTGCAAGTATATTTACATCTGTTTCTATTTCTCCTATCTCAGTTAAATCTACAATAATACTTTTATCATGATAATAATTAGAATCAGCAACGTTATTTCTAAGCATTACGCTTATTCTATCCGTATCTGGTGCTGTAAATAAAGCATACGTTGATAATCCTATATTAGTGATCGTACCTAGTGTTGTATCATCTTGAATAGTACTTCCATAGTATGCTCTAAGTCTATTTATATTATTGTTTGTACCAATTAATCAATCTACGGCAATAAAATATACATGATTAGAAAATACGTCTACTTTTTTAAATTCTCCATTTTTTATTCCACCATTCTCTTTAAAAGATATATTAGTGCCGACAGACGTAGCTAACATACTATCTTGTAAGTTTTGTATCCTAAATAAATTTGTATATGTCCTCGCTAGTATCTTACATTCGCTAAGTTGCCCTTTTTCGCCATTCAAGCTAAAGATACTACTATCATTTGTAACAGTTTCATATTTAGCATCTTCAAGTTTTTCAAATCTTACGTTAATAGCAATATCTTCTATACTCGCTAATAGTGTAGCAGCAAGTTTTTCAGCAGTAATAACTCCATTTTGAATATTCTCGTTCTTTACTTGTAATAAACCAATCTTAATACCTGTAATACACCTGTCAGCAAGGTTTCCAGCCCCCCATACTTTTGAGTTTGTTTCACTTTTTGTATACACATCGGTTTTATTTGCCTTGTTTTTAAGCATGGCATTAATATTTGTATCAGCAATTTCAAATTGATTAATCACATCATTAATAGCTTTAATACGTTCTGCATCTGTTGAAAATGTGTCATTAAGTGTGTTTAATTGATTTTGTGTATTATTAATAAGCGCTTTCAAACTCATTAATGTTTCTGTTGTGTACCCCACACCTTCGATAGCGCTTAATAAATCATCTACATTAGCTTGTGTATAAGTGTTAGCTTTATCACTCTTACCTGTTTGGAGATTACTAATATCAGTATTACTATTTCTTATTTGGTTTTGAAGATTAATGTCTTTTGCTTGTAATGTGGTTATGTCATTATCATTTGATATAATTTGATTTTGAATACCTGTTTCTTTTTCATCAATTTCTGTTTTAGTATAAGTATCTAATTTATCAGCTTTACTGTTTTGAAGATTTGATATGTCTATATCATTATTTTCGATTTGTCGTTGAAGGTTTATGTCCTTTTCTTGTAATGTGGTTATATCATCATCATTAGAAGTAATCTGCAATTGAAGAACTGTGTCTTTTTCTTGTAATGCTTGAATCTCTTTATCCTTAGTATCTGATCTATCCTCTAATGCTTTTATATCGGCTTCTAAATCCTCATTCAGATTTTCTCTTTTGATACCACCTTTTTCTCCATTCGCATGTACTGCTAATGAGTCAAACATCTTATTTGTTGTATCGATGTCTATCTCAATCGTATCTGGACCACTAAGTCCTGTTGAAAAATCCCCATCATCTGCTGTAAATTTTCTTGTAGGTTTCATATCGCCCACCTCCTTATATCATCTTCCCTCTAGGTTTTAACGGTCTAAATTCAAAACCTATCCCATATAAAACAATTTTGTTATCTATTGTCTGATCTTCGAATACAATCTGAAATCGTGAAGCAATACGCTTCATTTCTGCTTGAACTTCTGAAATATCAGTATATCCCCATATACTACCCCACTTACTGTTTCCCCATATAAGAAATTCAGAAGTTGTAGTATCGTAAATATCTTTCGTTTTATAATCTGATATGGCTTTGATTTTAGAGATTATCTTTGATTCATTATCTTGCTTAAAAACAAGGTACAAGAACTGTAAAAACTTTTTGTTTAATGGAAGTCCTAAACTATAGTTTTTAGTTTTAACAAGTACATGTATTGCTTTTTTTTCTCCTGTAGCTGTATCTATATCGCTATATCCTTCATTGGTTTTCATAAGATAATTTTTAGAAGCAAAATGAAGTTCTCCATCTGCTTTTTTAATCCAGCTATTTACTTGCCACCCTGTATATTTAACAAACGCCTTTACATTCCAATCGTACACTAATACCTTATTGTTCACCCCTGTTTCATTATCACAATAGGCTAGTATATACTTATCATCATAAAAGATCGCCTGTGCCTTCTCCAATGCCTTTATAGACTTTATAGTATTTTCAACCTTACTCTCTGAAATGTTTCTAATCATTTCTTTGCCTTGCATCATAACAATATCTTGATTGATGACACTTGCACTAATACGGTATATTCCTTCTCTTCCTAAGAAAGTAATAGAGAATGGTGTTAGTGCTATAGAATCGTTGGATACGCACCCATAAGGAATAGGTAGCTGTTCCCAAACCATATCGTCTGGGTCAGTACCGCTTAAATGACACCATGAGTTATTGTATGATACAAGTATGTGATTATATAAAACTGTAAGTCCTGTAACTGCTCCCTCTGGTGTCTTAGGATGAAGTTTATTTTGAAATTGGAAATAAGTCATATCATTATATTCCGAAAAATAAAGTGCTGTTGGGTCGTCTGGATTTCCAGATGCGAATACTCTTAAAGACTTAGGGTGCTGAACAAACATAGTGCATTTTTTAATTGGGTCTAAATCACAATCATTGGGTTTGCCCTGCTGTAAAGTTGTATATTCAACCACTATTGCAGTATCTAAGCTATCAAATACAAAATCCTCTTTTGTGCCTGTTTCATTTGCTTCAAATATAATTCCTTTTCCTTCTCCTGTAACGGTCCACCCTGTAAATGCAGTACCTCTTATAATCCCTGCAATATCTTCTGGTGTTCCTCCGCTTCCTGTTGCGGTAACTGCCATAGTTCCTGTGGCCTTTGTATCTCCACCATTGAAGTAATGTTTTTCTTTTGCGCCTATTTCTCTAGCAATAAATATGATCTCTGCCCCTGTACCACTCGTGGTATATCCCTCAAATGGAAATGCCCTTATCTTTTCGGCTAATGTGTTAATTTCTTCATTTGCATAAGCATTAACAAATACTACCTTACTATTTAATACCACTGTTACCATATCCGTAGCAGTTGGCTTTGCTGTAATAGTAAGTTTTATAATTTCCTTTTGCCCTCCTGTTGGTATTTCCTTTCTAATTCCTCCAACATTTATGACAAAGTTCCCATTTTTCTTTGCTTTTTCTAAAATTGTAAGAGATATTTTTTCTTTCGCTGAACTATCGTAGGGTGCTATTGGGGTAATAGTGTTTCCTTCCCATTGGTATAATTTGTTTCCGTCACAAAAGTAAAGCCATTCTTTTATAGCTATATATCCGATTCTGTCACTTTGTACCGATTGTTTTTCTACTTTTTTGCCATCTGAAAGGATTTCACATACCCTTTTATTTATTACAGCTATAATCTTTGAATTTCCTTTAACAAGCCACTCAAATGCCTGTGTAACATCTGCCCCAAACGATACAGGATTCAATTTTGCTGTTCCTTTTCTAGTGGCAAAACCACCACGCTCTGAAAGGTCTATATTATCCGCTTGGATTAATTCATTGTCTTGTAGCGATTCTGGTGAAGATGTATCATTTAGTCCACCTTTAAAGTCCATATACGATTGTAATTTCCCCATGTCTACCCCCAATAAGGCATTGCTACTATTCGCCTAGTACCATTTTGACTTAATACAGATACATTCGCATTTTGTGCTTCATTCAAAAATTCGCTCATAAGCCTTTGTGATTCTACATCTTCTGAACCAAATAATCTATTTTTTTCTCTAGCTGCAACAAATAAAGCGATAGCATAATGAAACGCACTATTGATCTCTGGTGTTTCTGTCATGGTAGTAATCTCTTTTGGCTTTCTAAGGTAATTAATATCAAAAATCCCATCATTTTCAAACTCTATTTGATTATCAAACACTTCAAAATTTCCGTATTTGCTGTTTGCGCGTTTCATTTTTTTAACTTTGACTAAATCTATTGGTAAATCTATGATCGTATCTTTCTTAGCTGCAATAGTGATCTTTGCCCTCTTACATGCAGATTCA
This sequence comes from Marinisporobacter balticus, assembly GCF_004345705.1. Classification (GTDB taxonomy): domain Bacteria; phylum Bacillota; class Clostridia; order Peptostreptococcales; family Thermotaleaceae; genus Marinisporobacter; species Marinisporobacter balticus. Next base: position 161,749 of record NZ_SLWV01000003.1, on the reverse strand, counting down.
TATTGATTAGGTAAAACACTTTGGATGCACTCGTTAATCGAACCTATCACATACTGATTTTTTATAGCCATGCCCTCATTATTCCGTTCGGCTTGGATTTTGATTTGTTCTACATTCAAGGCTACACCTCCTTAGTAGATCGTTCCTCAAACATTGCTCTATCAAATACCTCTCTACCTATATCATCAAACAATTTTTCTCTTTCTCTCTTTACTGCTTTTTCAATAATTTCGTCTTGTTTCTCAATTTCTACAAATACAATATCGCTTCTTTCTATTCTTGTTTCTCTTGCATACTCCAATGTTCTACAATCTAATTCTCTGTAAGGTACTGTAAAGCAATAGGTACTCCCTACATTGTCTTCTGAATGGACTTCAAATTTTTCTTTTTTACTATTCCAAACTACAAAATAACTCTTATCAATTTGTTTTAATCTCTCTGGTATACCTAAAACATGATTTTCAACCAAACAAAAATAAGGACTTTTATTGCATACTGTTATTTTATCCATCTGCTCAACTCCTAAATTTAATAAAAAAACAAGGCAGAATAATCTGCCCTGCTTCTTAGTGTTCTATAATCCCTTTCATTAATGTTTGTCCTTTTGGTTTTCTGCAACCTAGATCACCAAAGAAGTACAATGTCGCTTCATATCCTGCTGTTCCTGCTACTCTGTGAAGGGTTGCTCCATCTTCTGACATCCAATCCCAATCGCTCATACGGAATAGACCAAAGTCTTTTTGATTTAAGAAACGCATCACATTTGCATCTTCATAAGTTTCCTTTCTAAGAGGCATACCATTGTAAGACATAGCTTTGAAGCCGCCTTTGAGGTTCATATACTCAACATTTCTTTTGAAAGATTGTTGCAAATATTGGTACGCTCTCGCCACTCCTGCACCACATTGAATATAGTCGATCTTGCTGTTCGCTTCTTCATCTGCTTCGTCAATTGCTTCTTGCATACGAATTTCGTCTAGTTCTTGCATTGTTCCACTATTCTCTACTGCAAGATCAATAATATTTGTACAGAACCATTTTGCATCACCAGACCGTGGAATCTTATATAAGTCTTTGTCATTATCAAAGATAGCTTTCATTCCTGTGAGTTCGTTCATGTATGCCCCTGCTACTGTGATAATATCCCCTTGTGCGAGGGTCATAGCTGAACCTGCAACACCAATTAACATGTTCGCTTTATCTCTCATGATAATACTTCTTCCTGCTTCTTTAGGTGTTCCATCTGATGCTAATACATCAATTCTCATGCCTTCTCTTAAAAACTTAATATTGTTTGTTACAGGAATTGTAGTCTTTGCACTTGTAGCACTCGCAACTGTTGTAATGATTCCAGTACCATCACCAAAAATTTGACGATAAAAATCGTCTTTGCAATCGTTTGTAGTATCCTCTAGCTGTGTAGATAATTGTCTCGCCCAAGAACCTTTATTGCTTTTTGAAGCTAAAATTAACTTTTGAGAAATAGCGATTGTACCAAAGATATTCTTTGTTCCCCATTCTGCATGTTCATAGCTTCTTGGACTTGCAGTAGGTAAAGGTCCTGTTTCTCCACTAGCACCAACACCACCACTTCTACCATACTTTAATACCATTTTAATATTCTTTCCTTCAACTTCCTCTGTATTTTTCTCGATCATAGAGATCATAGGGCCAGAGTGGTTATCCATTTGATCTTGCACAACTGGTAAATAATGTTCTTTTAATGCCTTATCCATCATTGCTACTGTACTTAATGCCATAATTGATTCCTCCTTTTAAATTTGGTTTTGAATATAAAAAAATTCCCTATTCTTGGGCATTTGCCCATTCTAGGAAACCTTTTGTCGCTTCTTTGAAACTCTTTGGTTTGTTTTGTGGAGTAACAGAAGTCGTTCCGGTTCCTCCACCGATTACTGGCGGTGCTTGATTGTTCTTCATGCTCTCTAAAATCAACTTTCTTGCTTCTGGATTTTGTGCTAACTGTTGTTTAAACTGGTCACTTTGCATAATGCCCTCTAATGTTGTAGGCGGTGTATTTGCTTGTGTGTCCTGTGTTTTTGCAATAGTATAAGCTAAACTGTAGGGGTCTTTGTCCTGTTGATAATGGGGATTTTGCTGTAACAACTCAATCATTTTAGGCAAATACTTGTCTACATCTGCATGATCTTTTTTGAAAGTCTCAAAAGTGTTGTTCCATTTTTGTTGTTCTTGATATTGTTGTTGCTGCTGTATAATCTCCTGTTGCCTAATCGCTTGGAACTCTGCTAATGCCTGTTCTTTCGCTTCTTGCATAATAGCTTCTCTATAAGCAATAGGGTCGGTATATTGAAGGTCTGCAAGTTGTTCTGCATAAGCTGTTCTTTCGGCTTCTAATTCCTCTGGTGTTTTCTGTGGTTCTTGTTGCGGTGGATTCTGAATATTTTCTAATCTTTGATTAATTTGTTGTTGCTCTTGGTGCATGTTATTCAAAAATCCTAATATGTCAAATTCATCTTCTTGTTGTTCGTTTTGTTGCCCTTTTTTGTTCGTTTGTTGGTCTATAGGAGGTTCGTTGTCCTGTGGTGATACATTTTCATTTTCTCCTGTCTGCGTGTCTCCTGTGCTTTCTCCTGCTTCTAATGAAGCCATAAAGTTATTGGTAGCTTCTGAAAATGAAGGTGCTACCGAAGATTCTCCCCCACCTGTTTCTCCTGCTTCCCCTTCTGCGAATAACTGTAGGTTCATTCGGAATAAAGGTTCTTTCTTACTGCATAGGTTTTTCAATTTGTTCCTCTCCCTCCATTGGTGGCGTTGGTAAACTTTGTTGAAGCATCATAAAGTGCTGCTGAAGATGTGCTTCAAATATTTGGTCAATCTGTGGGTTTTCTGCAAGTTTTTCTTCATAATCGTTTGTAAGTCGATATTGATTATGTTTGCTAATATGAATCATGTGATCGTCAAACTCTCTCACCTGTGGCATTTGTCCTTGTATCATCAAGCGATTTTCTCGCTGTGCCTTTTCATTATGAAGATTATTGCCCTCGTCAAAGTCCTCCCAATTACCCATTTGTAGCATTTCAAAGATTTTTAACTTGCCCTCTTTTGATATTTGTCCTGTCTCTGGGTCGTTAAATAATCCTGTACCCAATAGATCAAACACCATTTGCCGCCTTTGCGCAGGTGTATCTGATAATTGACTTGCACCCTCTATGTAAACATCAAAGGAAGTTAGATCGTTTGCTTCCCAATCCATTACCTCTACTAGATTATTTTTACCTACATTTCTTAGTGTTCGTGGGAACTCTACAAACTGTTTGTAAAGATAAAGAATTGTTTGTCCTATCTCCGTTACTGCATTTTGCACATGCTTTGCAGTAAGCGACAAACGTGTGTCGTCTTGCTCTTGTAAAAGAGAAAGTGCTGTACCAGATGATACTCCTGTTGGGGTACTTGAATCCCTACTAACTTCACTAACCCCCGATATTCTATTAAAATCGTTCAATAGCTTCTGTTCTTCTGTTTCAAAAGTCGAAGGTAATTGTAGGTTATTCATGAATTGCGGTGGTTGGTGTCCTCTACCATATGGAATCATGGCTCCTGGTGCGAATCCTTCTGTCATGACTAAATCTTCATCAAGGCTTCCTTCTTCGTAAACCACAATTCCTATAGCACATCGCCTTAAATACTCACCTTTTCTATTTTTAAGTGCGTTATATTCCTCTTGTATTGGAATAAGTCTTTCAACAATGGCTTTTCCGAAGTAGCAGTTATTAATCAATATACATTTTTGAGGGAAGAACGGTAGATACGGCTTTCCTTCATCATTCGTATAAGGAAGATCTCCTGTGTAAAGCAATACGCTTTCTGTACAAATAACAAGTCTACCTTTTGGATATTGCTTTGTTGGTAATTCCCAATACTCTAGCACTAAGGCACTCTCTTTTTTCGTACTTGCTTCTATGCTCATTCCATTATTTCTACCCTGTGTTAAACCTCCTGCCGATTTTTTTAAGGTAAACACATTAACTTTTTCCCCCTGTACCTCAACATTCCACCGTTCCATGATCTCGTTCTTGTGGTAGGCTTTAGCGTGTATTAATGACCGTACTTCATCTGGTTCGTTGAATACAGAATCTGGAAATATCTCAAATGGCGAACATACATCAGTTTGAATATCCCCTTCGCAATAATTTTGCCCTTCCATTTGCCCTAATTCTTGTCCTGCGTTCTTATCCCACGATATTTTCCAAACTGCTGTACCGGCAACCTCTGCCCAAAGATTAGCTTTCAAATGAAGTTTTTCGAATTTTTGATCTTTTGTAGTAGATTCTAGTATCTTTGTAGATACCTTCGCAGAAGAAATATCGTCTTGATCTGATGTAGCAGGGCGTACCTTTAGCGCATGGGGTACTCTTGCTAGTTTGGACAGCCGTGTTTCTATAATAGGAGACATTTGGTTATATGTTTTTCTGACTTCGTGATCGAACATAAAAGCACGTTCCTCTATCGTATTGCTATGCACGTTGATAATGCGGTGCTGATTACCATTATTGAAGTCCATGTTAAGTCGCCATTGCAGCTCTAGCGGCAGTTTATCGTTTTGTCGCTCTTTGAATTGCTCATTAACAAAAGAAATTAGGTCCTCCTTATAAATTGGACTATCATTTTGAGTAGTAAAGGCATTAATCACGCCCTCTGCCATGCCTTTTAACTTAGCAAACATTTTTTCACCCCCTCCCAACTACATTGTCTTATTCCTGTCTTAATATTCCTTGTTTTCTCAAATCCTCTTTGATATTCCTTGCAACTGGATTTATAACTTTTTTATCTGTACTTCCACCACTAATATTTACATATTCCCTTGTATCCTTTGCCATAAGACGGTTGAGTAGGTCTTTTCTCTCTTGGTTGTGCCTATTCTCACTTAAAAAGATATATAGCTGTTGCCATATAACCATTGATAACAATGCAAATGATAAAATCAATTGTGCGTCTACCTTCATTCTGTTTCACCTTCCAATGCCTTGAAAATCTCAGAAACCTTCATGCTCTCGTCTATCTTTACGCCATGCTCTTCTCCTAATTTAACAAGATCAGCTTTTGAGATTCTACCATCTACCTTCACGCAATCGAAAATTTTCTTTTCTATCGGTGTGATCTTGTTAGCTGCCAACGCTTCATCTCTTTGTCTTTCTAATTCATTAACTTCGGCTACGTGCAACTTTTCTTTTAATTCCTCTTCTGCTGCTGTTATATCCCCTGCTAATTGCTTTGTTAATTCCGCCTTGCAATCATCACAAAGATTGATACAAGTATGCTTGAACGCTAGATTCCCTACAATCCACTTTGTAGGTTTACGACAATTCTGCGTATCACATGCTACTCTGAAGCCTGTTTTTTCTATCCCTATCATTTTTCATTCCTCCTATCTCCATTTTGAATTTCTTTTGGCTTTGTTGATCTTGCGAACAAGGTCGTTCTTGATCTTCTCGACTTCACTTTCCTCTTTTGCTTTGAATTTAGGCACTTCCTTTTGCTGTGCAGCAATATAACAGTTGATCGCTCTTGCCATTATCATATCGTCATGCTTTCCTATCATAGCTTCAGCTTTTCCCTGCTCATTCTTCACAAATGTTGTCATTTCTACGAGCAAATCTAAGTCTCTGAATCTTTCTGGATGCTCTCTAAATTCTTGACGAAGCATAGATAATGCTAATGGTCTTGTCTGCTTATTTGTATTAAATCCAAATTTCTTTGTAAGTTGCCCTGAGAATTTATCTGGACTTTCCTCTCGCACGTATTGGTTTTTATATCCTAGCCTTGTAAGTTCTTTAACTGGATGGGTACTAAAATTTGTTTCTATTCCTAAAAGTGCATTGTTATAATACCTTCCAAGACAATACGCTTGCCTTGCGTAAAGATCCTCGTCTGTTTGAATCCTTATTGATGCAACTTCTTCTTTTGTATAATTATCTGTGAATACTGCTGTATTCCAGTCGCTACCTTCCCCAGCTGTGTCTCCACCACCTACATAAAAATGACCCCATTCGGGGCCTTGATATATCTTGACATATCCTGTTGGATCGTCTATCCACTTAATGCTGCTGTCTACTATCTTTTCATGAACATAATTAAATTCGAAGTATCCTGTCTTTGGCTCATTCTCTTTGAAATAGTCTTTCACTTCTGACATTCTAAGTGATACAGCTTCTATATCAAAGTAGTTACTTCCACTTGCAAGGAAAGCTTCTTCTGGTGTACATGGGTATTCCTGCTTGATGTCTTCTTTCTTATCCTTCCATTTATTGTAGTACCAATAGAGTTGCCCCCATGAGAGATTCTTGACTTCTAATAACCATTTGCATCTTTGATAGCACCATTCTGGATTTTCAACATTATCACTTCCTACTGCATTTTCTACATGTCTCTTGAAGTCTTTTTCCTTTTGTGTATCCTCGAATGTTAATTCATACTCCTGTGTCCTCCACCATTCATAAAACAGCTTTTCCCATGTGTTTTCTGTATCATCCCACATTTCTTTGTACTCGTTATACCCATTCGCTGTAGTTTCTAATATCTGTATGCTGTCCTTTGTAAGTGCTTCTCCTAGCCCTGTAAGTATAGATTTAAGATTATCCCAGAATGCTGATTCACTTCCATGGAAAAAATTAAGTGTCTTAGAACGACCAACGTCTTTATTCCCTGCTGTTGCTATCCTCCAACGTGAATTAAGTCCTTTCCCATTCTCTTTTAGGAAGTGAAGTTCTCTTCTATTGTTGTACTTCTCAGTTGGTTTGATTGCTTCTGGTAGATTATCTAATACAAATTTTGCTTTATCTGTAAAGATAGCTTCTGTATTGTCTGCTATATCTGCTAGTGTATATCCGGCAAAGTTCTTTCGTACAATAGCATATGATAACTGTAAGGCTGTGATCACTGTAGTAAAACCACCCTGCCTACCTTTTAAAAGGAGAAATTTAAGGTGGTTTCTTTTCCTTGCCGCATAATCCTCTATGGCTTTTTTTATATGCTCTAGTAGATTCCATTGTAACTCATTAAGAAAAAATGGAACTGTACGCTGCTCCTTATCTACTACAATGAAGAACATTTCTATTAATAATTCTGGTTGTGCTTGTATCTCCCTTCTTAGTTCCGCTGCTTCTTTTTGCAACAAATACTGTGCGATAGATTCTCTATAGTCTCTATCTAGTTCTATTTCTTTGTTCTGTTCCCACAACTGCTTTCTTTTTTCTATAATCTGTCGTGCTGTAAAGATCATTATGATTCACTTCCGAAAAAATCTTCTAATTTTTTATTAATGTTCACATCAACATGCTGTTTCTCTTTGTATTGATCTGGCAATCTATTTTTTAACATAAAAATATTCATTGTTGGATTTGGTGTTGCATATTTTGTAATTTCAACTACTTTGACCTCTTCTTTATCTTTTCCAATCTTTATTTTTATGGGTTGCTGTTCTACATAATAATATCCAGTAGCTTGTTTAAAAGCACTATTAATAAGTTCACCATTAGAGATCTCCTTCCCCTTTTTTATTGCCTCAGCAAACTCAGCTTTCTCTCTTTTCCATTTGTAAAATGTATCATGACTAATACCAATCATCTTACAAATTTCTTCATCTGTAGATCCTTGTTTAGCCCATCCTTGTACTGCTTCTAATTTACTAGGTATGTCTAATTTTTCCCACAATGGCTTTCTTCCTGTTTTCTTCTTTGTCACATCACCTCACCTACCTTATAATTTCCCCATGAAAAAAAGAGAGCTTTCACTCTCTTATCTTCTCTTATCATTCTTTTCTCTTAAATCTGTAATCTCTTTGACTCTACCTTGTTCAATTGCCTTTTTTACAGCCCCTTTTTCAGGGTCTAAAAGTTCTTTTGCATTTTTTATTTGTTTCATATCATCACCTCGACATTATTATTTGATATAGGAAATGATGCTATGCAGTATTGTTTTGGGAATGAAAAAAGAGCCGGTTGGCTCTTTACTCGTTCGTTTTTTCTCTTAAGGTATTAATAAATTCAGCAATTTTTTCTGCTGTTTCTTCATTGCTATTACCACTATACAGTTGCTTGCCATTAATCATTGCAATTGTAATTTCTTTTATTTGTTCATCATTCATAATTCCACCCCATTCCTACATCAATCGTTCGCAAGTTTCGACAATAAATTATTTCTATATATTAACCACATTTTTTATTTGTAATAGTGTCTTCACTTTCTCTTTCCCTATTTTCAAGTTTCATAAGAATTTTCTTTATTATCATAACCGTCTTTTCATCCATCTCTATAACCCCCTTTATCTACTCAATTCGATAAAAATGATTATATTCCTACTTAAATCGTTCGACAAAACAAAGCTTTTTATCCATCCTTGCCCCACCGTTTCTGCCTGATCCTCTTATTCCTTCTCTCGTATGAATCATGGCTCATGCAGTCTTTAGAACCCCAATACTTATCATCTATATAAACATCAATATCCTCACATTTATCTTTTTCAGGGCAATCTAAACATAGAATCTCACTAGCACATACAATCTTCCCATTATGGAATTTGACTTTACACCTGTGTTTTTCCATGATCGATTGCACCTCCTTTTTCACAGTAAAAAGGCACCCATTTGGATGCCTTTCATCTTTGTTTATATTACTATTAGTTTCTTCACTTTTTAGTTTGTTGTTGAATAAACTGACTCTTCAACTGTTTGCTCATCATCTTGATTTGTTAAATTATCTTCATCAATAGTTTCTTCTTCATCAGTGATTTCTATCGTTTCACTTTCTTCATCCCATTTTACTTTTAACCCCATTTTTTCTACAATGAATCTTAATGGCACTACAGTTCTACTATTCATTATTTCTGCAGGTACGTCTAACTGTACTTCTTCACCATTTACGTAAGCTACTTTACTATCTATTTGAAGGCTCATTTCAACGCCATCTTTAACAACGGTAACTATCTTGTCTTCTGGATTCCAATTTACTTGTGCACCAAAAGCTTGAGTTAAAGCTCTAACTGGAATTAAAGTTCTTCCTTCTTTGATAACAGGTGGTGTATCAAATTTCATATTCATACGTTTTGAAATTATATTCTCAACAGGTATTGTTTTTATTCCTGGATAATTCGCTTTAATTTCATTTACTGATTCCTGTAACTTTGCAAGTTCTTCTTGTGAATAAGATTTTTTAGCTACTTCTTTTAATTGCTTGATAGACCTTTTCAATTCTTTTTTTAAGTTTTTATCAACTTTTAGAGGTTTGATTTTTCCATCATTTGTTTCATCTTTTTCAGTTATTTCATCTTCTTCAATAGATTCAGTTGTTAGTTGTGTAGTAGTTTTAACTTGTTTTTCTTCTGCCTTATTATTTTTTTCTGATTTTGTACTTTCACCTTTTACACTTACGCTTTTACTTTTAGAATTACTAGAACTACTACTTTTAGAACCACCTTTTTTAGATCCTGCTAATGAATTTATAGGGCTTGCCAAAACTAACATTAATACTAGTAAAATAGATACCAAACTTTTCATTTTTTTCATTTCGAGTCCTCCTTTTTTTCAAAATTCGACTTTATTCTACTTTACAATAGTTTTTCCATGGTTTAAATAGTATAATTTTCTTATTTATCATTAGAAAATCATACCAACGTAAAAAACAGCCAATTTCTCGACTGTTTTTATTTGGAATAGAGATCTTTTGAGGTTATCAGGGGGACAACCATTTTTCCTTTGATATAGCAGTAAATTGTGAGATTTACTCTTTATATAATCATATCATGATTGGTCAAATGTGTTTTGCCTTGTTTTTGCCTATTCTACTGCTTATCTTACTTATCCAATTATAACTATATCCTAATTCATCTGATATTTCCTGTAGTGACCTTTCTTGTATATCTCTCATATACGCTACTTTTGCATCTAATCCAGTCAAACCCTTAAGTACTTCGTCTATCTTTTTTCTAGTTTCAAACTTGCTTTCTAAAATTTTCTTTTCCACTTCCAGCCTTACTCCTATTCTATTCATTCTATCTAAAATCCTATCCATAGATATATGTATAACCTGTCCACTTCCTGGTTCCCTTGAGTAATCTATTCCTGTGATCTCTTTTGGTCCTCTTAATAATAGCTTTTGCAACTGGATCAATTCATTCTCTATATCCTCTATGATACATTTATGCACGTCTATATCCGCACATAAATCCTTATAGTTATCTATGCAGTTCATATTTTGCCCCCTTTATGTATGCGCTTCTAGTCTTTTGGTAATAATCTCTATAAAGTTACTCTCTACCTCGAAATACAAAAGATTTCACATATGTTAATTAGGGGAGGTAGATATTATGACAATACATATCACTGTAAATTTATTTCCAATTACTTTTACTGCTGCGATGTGTACGATAACGATACCTTTACTTCTGAAGAAATTTTTTTCTAGATACCACAGATAAATCCCTAATTAACTAATGATAAAAGCGTAGAGAGTAATTTTGAATTTTGAAGTATTAATCCGTTATTATTTGGTAACAATCTTTATGTCGAGAATATGATGATTCGGTATCTTTAGTCCCCCTTTAATACCGAACGTTTTCATCATATTCTCGTTTTTATTTATACAAACCTTATAGTTAGTGTTATTGAACTTGTTTCTTAATCGATTCTACAAAATCACAAGTTTCAGAATATTCTATATTTACATCTGGATTTTCAGCACAGTATTAGTTATTATTGTTTTTTTTGTCATTTCATGCTATAATTTGTAGGTAATTCTATAATTTGAAAGGAGCAAAACTAATGGGAACTTCTATATTATTATTATTAGCAGGTCTATTTGCAATCATCTGTACTTTGAAAAAGCCTGCCTTTTATTGGGAAAGTCGCAAAGCTAGAAGATTAAGAAGATTTATAGGTGATACTGCAGCGACTTTCTTCTATATGGGTATGGGCATTATTTTAGTAGGTATAAGCATATTTAATTTATTAGGAATAATAACTATCTAAAATACTGAAAAGATCTTTTCAGTATTTTTTTCATTTTCAGACTACCCCTCAATTTAACAAAGTTTTATTTTTATCTTAACGATAATTTAATCTATCTTTGTTAATATTTGAATATACAAGTTTCACTTTACTTAATGATAAGGAGCGTGTATTCAAATGGAGAATATAAAACCATTGACTGAAATTAATAGTAGGCTTGAAGCAATCGTAAATAAAAAACCAGAAAATATAACACCCCAAGATTTATTAGAGATTGATAAATTACTAGATATATTAGTAGCATAGAAAATACATAAATCTTTCATCACTCAATCACGTTCTCTGCTTTTTCTGCTACTAAAGCATATTTTTTACAAAACTCTTCAAACTTGAGCTCTACATTGAACGGCATATACATCTTCATTCCTACCACCATCCGAAAATACATGTGTATTATCTTTGAGTTTTTTTATTTTCTTCCATCATCCTTACCCCTCCTAGAGCAACTATTCTGTATTTCCGAATAGTTGCTAAGTCTTATTTTAGTGTTGAAGCAAAAATATCATCCCCAGCACCTATACTAAAATTCTATTTAATACTTTAAGCCTATTTATTTCAATCTTAGTGCATGTTATTATTGTATTATCAGATTATTCATTGTATTTTAAGTATTGCTATAAAATATGCGCCTTTTAATATCCTCCTCCTATATATTGGACTTTTGCTTTCTAGCAGGAGTCCTTTGTGATTTATAACTATTTACGTTAAATAATCCAAAGACCTGAACTAATTTGACCTTTAATTCCCATTTTAGTTTGTTATTGTTATTTATCCCTACCCTTGATATAATATTAACTATTGAATATTATTTATAGGGAGTGGTATTTTTGAGTTACTTAAATTTATTTATAAAATATATGATTTTCTTTATGGTAGGTAACTTATCTTTATCTCTGTTAAATAAGAAATATAGATTTAGAGAAAAAATCTTTATTAAAATAAAATCTAAGGCATTATTTTTCGTGTTATGGATTTTATGCTCAACTATCATAATTACTTTTGCCTCAAGATCTTTTAATATTGATAAGGAGATCTTTCAAGCAATTAGTATTGGCTTTTTAACTTTTTTGATAAGTAGTTCACGCTAAATACACTGTTTCTGATACTCAACAGCTTTTCTTACCCTATTCCATCTATCGGCTATCCTAAAAGCCACTTTCGTGGCTTCAGGATAACTAAAATCACACAATGCATAAAATTGTTTCTCTTGTCTTTTCATTAGCTCTTCCAAATTTATTACCATAGTGCATTTTGCACCCCTTCATAGTAGTTTTTATTATTATGCCACTACTGCATGTCCAACTTTCCCTACTCTTTTGAAAGTTAGCTATTGCTTTTCTCATTGCACTTGCCTTGCTCATTGAGATACAATATATTCAATTTGCAAAATCCATTCTTACAATGTTTGCACTTTAGATTGTCACATCTGATAATTCTCATAGTTTTACTTACGCCCCCTTATCTTGTGTTTCCAATTTTTAATTCATCAACCCCAAATTCTTGTATGTCAATCCTGCTATCACTCCCAAAGTTCACAAAACATCTATCTCCTGAATGTGTATAATACCTTCCATGCTCTCCGGTACTCTTCACGCTTATATTCTTCAAGCACTGCTGACAATAAATCATATTTCCTATTACAATCAAAGCTGTGCTTATAGGCGATTTACCGCAAGTTTTACACCTTATCGATCTATATCCCATCATGCCTCCCCCTTTATTTCTTGTTATACTTATTTGCCTCTTCTCCAACTCTCCAAAGAGATCTACAGTGTTCATGTATTAATTGCATTTGTCGATACTTTCCGTAACAATACTTTTGAAGCTCCGTCTTAGTTACATCTTTCATTGCTGCTAGTTTTGATGCACTAGCTTGGAGATCATTCCATCTATCAGCTAATGCCCAAGCTTGTTGCGCTATTTCAAATGCGCCTGGAAAATTTTCCGTAGTAAGTTCCATGTAGCTTCTAGCAATTTCACAATACTTTTCTATATCCTCAGGAAACAAATCATCTAAGTCAATTTTCTTTCTGGCCATTATCTCACCATTCTAATGCCTGTAAACATATTTAGTTGTTTTGCCACTGGCTCTAATTGATTCCACACTTCAAATTCTTCATCCAAAATGTCTTTGATTCTTGCTTTGGTAGTTGCCCAATCCTTTCCTAAGGTTGCAACAAGATTTCCCCAATCTTCAATATCATGATTTTTTAAGGAACCGTCTTTATCTATGTGAAGTAATTCATGATAAAGTAATGCTACAATCTGCTCTCTTTGCATCCGTTCAATGTAATAATTTCGTATTTCTAATATATATTCATAACCTAACATTTCTCGCATTTCTTTATTGGCTAATTTCGTTTTTGCAATCCATGGATTCTTAGCTGTTCCTGGTTCCCATTCCATATCTTCAATGAAAAGTATTTTGTATGGATCTATGTGATTTAGCTCCTTAAATTTATCAACTAGCCTTAATGCTGTTGGTCTATACTGATAATTTTTGATCCAATGCTTGTCCCCAAATTTTCCATTATCCAGCTTTCTGATCCGTCTAAGATTTCCACCATCTGATAGATTTGTGAAGATAATGTTGTATCCTCCATCAAAAGTCAGATCTTCTAATAACTCACCATTTTCTTTATTAATTACTTTCAATACTTTCTTCATTTCACGTCCCCCAATCCACTTAAATAATCCAAAACAATTCCGTTTCTAGGTTCCACCTCAACCATTGTCTCTACAGGTATGTAGTTAAAACCTCTTTTCCCTTTGTTCTGTTGCCATCGATCCCAATACTGTAAAACTTTCTCTCCTCGTATCAAGTATCTTTTGTTGTGTGTTTTCATAAAGCAGAGAATGAAAGTAACTTCATTCATTGTTACTGCAGCTTTCATGTAATCTATTTGATGTGGCTCTATATATTTCAGTGGAAGGCCTCTATCTTCTTTCTCAACTTCTTTGCAATCAAAGGATATGGATGTTCCACCTTTTACCGTTCCCCTAAAATCCAAGGTACTTTTTTCTTCTGGAAAGGCTGATACTATTTGTTTTCCTCGTCTTACAACTTTCCACGGTGTACTGATCTTTTGTATGAGTGCTATGCCTCGGTTTTTATATCCTGTATTGGCCATTTTAACTTCTTGCTCAAATACCATGCCTTTATTGGCCATCTTGTAGTTTTTTGTATAGTTCATGTCTCGCATAGAATTTTCCCCTTTTATTTAAATTAATTCATATTATTTATTACTACTCAGAACTATTGATTTTATAGGTATCTATTTTTAGGTCATATTCTCCTATATCAATCTTCCTCCATCCTTAAAATTTTTATGAATTTCCAGCCTCGATCAAACAGCTTTACAAAATGTCCTTGTATTTTCTTTATTGCTATTTCTCTATGCGTTTCTAATGCCTTATATATAATTCCAACTGCTACCTGGATAACATCCATTGCTTCTTCCACTACTTTACCTATTTGTTCTTCATCAACAACTGCACCATCTTTTTCTAAAAACTGTGTTCTAGTCAACTCATTGTGAAGTTCTGCATACTCCTCAACTAGCTTTTTCTTGTGTTGCTTCCAAGTTTCGTCTTTCTTCAAAATCGGTATTAAAATATTCAATTTTGATCCCCCTTCACATTCTCCACAAACCGCTGAATTGCAATTTCTTTCTTAATCGCTTGTCTATTTAATTCGCAGATCTCTTGTGCTTCTGCAAATAACTTCTTCCAGTCCATACCCTTTTGTGCAAGTTCTACTACTCCGCTCGATACTTCCATAGCATAACGATCTTTCATGGTTACTCCCCCTTAATTCGATTTGTTTTTCCTAAACAAAACTTCTAGCTCTTCCTTGGTGTACTTAGATGTCCGCTGCTCAAAGTTGTTGAACCTATTTTGCTTCTGACTATAATTGCGTTTTGGATAATCGCTCTTCTTTTGCGTATGCTTTGTAATATCCACCGCTGGCTCACTTGGATTTGCTTTCTCTGCTGCTTCTCTAGCTTTTTCTTTTTCCCACTCGTCTTTAATGAGCGAAGTGAAGTAATTAAAACTGTTTATGTCTATCCGTCCATTATTTGCTTTTTTATATCGCTTACACCCTAAGTCTATACACTTAATAACAAAGTCAACTGGATAGCCTTTTTCATAGACTTCTAGCATGATCTGTAGATCCTTACTTCCAGGAAATCTACTAAGCTTTTTCGCATAATATTGTTCAAGCTTTCTAAGATTCGATTCTTCTCCAGAGTCGGCATCTGGATTTTCTTTATCCTGTTGTGTAAGATCGGCACCTACATCGGCGACAGGAGTTTTCTGTTGTATGGAGTCGGCATCCATATCGGCGACAGAATTATTCGAATCGATTTTTTGATCGCTAGAGTCGGCATCTAGCTGATCAATATTTTGTTGCTGGATAAAGTCGGCATTTACCTCAGCATATTTTTCTTTCCCTTGCGCGCTTATATCATCATCATTATTATCTTTAATATTATATTTAATATATCTTTCTTGGGGAGCTAATTCGCTACCTGGGGAGGTAACTAATTCGCTACCTGTATGGGTATCTTTTTCGTTGGGAGGTAGCGTTTTAGTTCCCCCCCAACTTTCATAGTCTTTATTAAACTCAATCGTTCTTGGTGATGAAAAAGTTGCTTCTTCAACTACATGAATTAGATTCATTTCAATAAGAGATTTCAATTCTCGTTGTACTTGCTTTTTATGAATTTCTGTAGCCTTAGAAATAAATGTTTCTGATAACCCATGATCCTTTCTATTAAATCCGTAAGTATATCTCCAAACCACCATGATAATCCTAAATTGCGTACCGTTTAATTTTACTTGTGCAATCTGTTCTAATATTTCATGTGCAATTTTCGTATAACCATTTTTAGTTTGTGGATTTGCCATCTCACCACCTACTTATAAAACACATTTACATGTATAAATTTACAAATTACTGTCAAGACTAATGATAGAATAACTATGCAGATTCGGATTCTGCGCTCTTTTTTTAACCTGCGGGGAATATATCCCCGCTTAATTGATCTAGATATATATTTCATAGCTTGTCCTCCTATTTGGTTTCGAATGGTGTACCAGTTAGGTCTGCTTGTTCATTGTCCCTGCCTTCAACCTTTTCTTCATGTTGAAGTTCATGTTCTTCTTCAACTTCATAATCTGCTTCTATAAATACATTTTCCGGTTCAACTTCCGTCATATCATCTGATATTTCTGTTTTGATAGTTGTATCCTGAGCTAGTTCTCTGTGGAATTCAACTTTAATTGGTGCATATTTTAATACCTTTTTTAGTATTGTTTTCTTTGCCATTTCATCAAAGTTATTTGTCCATGGTGAATATTTGCTGTTGTAACTCTGAGAATATTTTTTAGCATGTTCTTGTACATCCTCTTTACTTACTACCTCAAAGCCATATCCTCCATTTTTAAGCTTGTAAAACGAATAGTATGCTATAACATTACCCCTATCTTTTAAGACTGGTTTATGGTGTAATTTAGGATCTAATCCATATTCATAATCAAAATCATCATTCTTATATACTGCATGTGCCTGTATTGAAGCGAATTCTCCACTTCTGTGTGCTAAATCTATCAATCCTTTATATCCAACTTGGAACTGCACTTCTAAAATTCCTTTGTTTTTAAATGGAATTAAATATGCTTGTCCAAGTGGTGTGTTTGGCTCTAATCCTAGCTGTGCTGCATTCATTAACGCTCCCATAAAGCTTTTTGGTGTACACTCTGCTAGTTTTGGATTTACACTTATTGAAGTTAAAGCCATTCTCGTAAATCTTTCAGGTGTTATTACTTTTGGAAGAGCTTTTTTTATCTCAGGCTCCATGACCTTAATCCAATCTTTCATAGTCTTAGGCTCTTTTTTTTCGCTTATCTCGTTACTATTTGTTTTACTTGCTAAAGCATTTTTCGCTCTGTCGCTTGCCATTTTTAACTCCTCCTATTTAATTAAGAATCTTCTACTTACGCTTTCGTTAATATAGTCTTTATACATCTCAGGATGATCCATCTTAAATCTTTTGCTATCAAACCTGTTACTCTTTGAAGTTTTCCAAGTTATCTTTCTATCTCCAATTAAAGCTGTTTCATTTTCTCCCATTTGCAGTTGTATATCTTGTTCCATCTGTTTTTTCTCAGTCTCTAGTTTATTGATCATTCCTTTTATTTCATCTAACCTTTGAATCTTAAGTTCAAATTCATAACCTTCTAGATTTATTACTGTTCCAGGATCAGAACTTGAATACATTTCTCTTAAAATACCATCTGCATCTTTAGATCCATCGGGAGCCGGCATTTCATTGGCAAGAACATGATCTTCCCAAAACTCTTTTTCAATATTGATAAGATGATTGATTGCGCTTTCATCTCTCTCGATTCTCTTATAAACAAACTTCTCATTTCCGATTAAGCATGCTATCCACCATGCATCTGCTCCTGTTACTGCCATATAATGCAAACACTGTATTTCATAATGTAGCGGTATTCCTTCTTCCCATTCGCTCTTTGCATATGAATTTGTAGTCTTACATTCTAACCCTTCATTTTTCCCTACAATCAATCTATCAACATTCGCAAACATAAAATCATATTTAGGATGTTGTAAAATCGCATTTCTACGTCTAACTTTCATTTCTGTTGCTTCTTCAAATCTCTTTGCTACATAATCCTCTAAATCTCTTCCTATTCTCATTCGCTCGTTATCTTCTACTGGATCTGCCTTTCCTGTTTTATCCAAGAAAACCGATATTGGAGATTTCCAAGGATTTAATCCCGCTATTGCCGCTGCATCACTTCCGCCAATACCTTTAGTTCTTGAACCAAGCCACTCGTCGTGATTCATATTTAATGTATTTACTAAAACTTTAGCTTGCATATGTTCCCCTCCTAATACTCTCTATGACAGTCTGCATATTCGTCACAAAACTCTTCGAAACTTTGCAATTCAAGAACTTCCTCACAGTTTCTATCTGCTTCATCTAAGAACCTATCCACATATCTTTCGTACATACTTGTAAGATCAGCCATATTAACAACTCACTTCTTCTAGTTCTTCCATTCCAAATACTTCTCTCATGAATGGATTGTAATTCTTTGTAACCTTTAACCTTACAAGACCTTTCGCTCCATGCTGTACGATACGACCTTCCATATTAGTTCCGATTATTCTGTATGTTTTTCCCATGCTCATTCCTCCCTTGAATACGTTTGGGCAAATCTGCTATAATACTAATAACTATAATTTTTCTAGTGACCTTTTTCAGACTGCCATCTGATAAGGTCTTTTTTTCTACTTGTCCAACTTTTTTTCAAATCTTACAAACTTACCATCTCTACAAACTGCTACTAGTCCAGCTTCACCATACAATCTTTCTAAAGTTTCCACGCTAATCATTTATTTTTCACCTCCTTCTTTGGCTCGTCTTTTGATTTCAGATTTAACCCCCTCCCAAATTTTAATTTTTTCTTCTTGATCTATTTGTTGCTTCTCGATATGCTCTTTTATCATATTCACATGAACCTCAGCTATTCTTTCTCTTAACAATTCTTGCCCCTCTTGTGTTTTTGGAAAATGAACTCTAATATTCATACCACCACCTCATTACACTTTATGAAAATCCCAGTTTGTACTATGCTACGAACTTGATAACCATTTCTTTAACTATGCTTGAGTAGATTTCTTTAAGACGCGGATCACTCTCTATTGCATCTAACTTGCATACCTTATTGATTTGTGTCTTTGTTGATCCTGTCTCTTCCAATCTTTGTTTCATATTTTTTACTCGTACATTTAAATTGCAATGTGCTCTCATTTCTAATAATCTGTAACTTTCAGACTTTGTCTCTTGAAAGTTCATCATAGAATTTTTAGAAACCTTATTGACCATGGTTTGTATATCCCTTCGCCAATTATCATCCTTCATAAGCAAAGTATCTTTTACGTTTTTTATTGTTTCTCTTGTTGTAGCTACTTCCTCTCTCGTTAAAGCTAATTGCCTTTTTACTTCTTTCATACTTTCTGCTTGTAAAATTATTAAATCTTCTATACTTTGTGGTTTCACAAGCTCTCTTACTTTGAAATACGTTTCTACTAATTGGTCATACACTTCCCACGCTCTATCTGTTCCTAACGATTTTGCATGATAGAAACAACCTCTTTCTGTCCATAAGTACAATACTGAAACAAATTTAAGGGTGTCGTCATTTTGACGTGAGCCTTTAAAATCTACTAAAGCTTGTCCAGTTAATGCAAAATAATGTTTCCCTTCTTGGTATCTGTCTTTGTTTCTTTCAAAATTCCTTGTTATTTGCTTTGAATCTGTTTCAAAGCGATCTGCTAATTGTTTTGTACTTAGAACTCTCTGCCCCTCCATTTCGATTGGTACTAGGTTATTCATCCTTTGTATCCCTCCTTTCTTTTTTTTCTGCAATATGTCTTCTATCAATCGCTTTTCGAACAGAGGCTGTCGCAAAATCCCATCTATCTTCACCATCTTCAACGATCTCACCCTTTACTTGAGCTAACTTCAGTGCTGGTAATCTTGCCAATAACTTCACCTCCTAATGGTTTTATTTGAAGTGGGAAAACTATAATTAAGCTGAATGTTGATCATTTGTTTCTTTTTTGTATACTTCATTTTTAAAAAAAATTTCTTCAATAGAAGTATTAAATATTTCTGAAATTTTCTTTGCTTCTTTCAAAGTAAATTGAGTATGTTCATTTTCTTTGTTTCTGTATGAAACTACTGATATTCCAAGTTTTTGTGCGATTTTATTTTGGTTTAAATCATGCTTCACTCTAAGTGACTTTAAATTTCTCATTATACTCCTCCTCTTTTGTTTCTTTTTTGTATACTTAAATTATAGTTTCTTTTTTGTATACTGTCAATATGTATTTTACCAAAAAGATAAAAAAAATATACATTTTAGAAACTTTCGTTTCTCTTGCGTATTTTTCCTATATAATAAAGATGGGTGATGAACATTATGAGAAAATATTTTGGAGATAGGTTAAAAGAACTAAGAGTCGAAAAAAATCTTACTCAAGAAGAACTTGCTAAGATCTTTAATACAGGAAAAGCTTCGATTTCTCATTATGAAAGTAATCGACGTATGCCAGATGCACATTCTATTGAAAAATTTGCAGAGTTTTTTAGTGTATCAACTGACTATCTTCTTGGAAGAACAGATATTAAGAGTCCTTCTAATGATGAAATCAAAATAGAAACCAAAGCTTATCATAATCTAAATATTGGTGGACTAGCTGAGGAAGATATTTCAAAAGTTGAAGAGTATATTGAGTTGTTGAAGCAAAAGTATAATCCTGATGGGACTTTGAAGAAGAAATAAATCGTTATTGATACTCAAATCTGTAGGTTTGAGTATTTTTTAGGGATGTTTATGGAATATTTTTCTTTAGTTGTTATTATATTCATCATGCAACATTGCATATTAGTGATTGATATACACCTAGTCCATATTTTATACAAGTTCTTAATGTTTATAATACAAACTTCATATTATTAATTTTGTATGTGATATGGTGAACACATATCATAAATAACTAATTTTTTTAATATTTAGTATCTCATAATAGGATTATGAATAAAATCATAAGGAGGTAGGCGTATGGCTAATAAGGTAGTTTTAGATGCACTTATTCCAAGAGAGGATTTTGATGTTCAAGACCAAACTCAAGTGGCTTTAGGTAGAAATAAAACAACATTATCTATACCAGATTTGGAATATGAGTCATTTTTCTTTTCTACTATAAGAAAACCCGATTTTCAACGAGAAACAAATGAGTGGGATGGTAATAAAATTGCAGAGCTTATCAAAAGTTTTATAGAAGGAGAATTGGTTCCAGCAGTAATTTTATGGAGAAGTTCAGGGAATTATATTTTTGTAATAGATGGTTCTCATAGACTAAGTGCTTTATCGAGTTGGATAAACAACGATTATGGGGATGGAAGCATATCTTTGGAATACTATGGCGGAGAGATACCAGAAGAGCAAAAGGAAATAGCTGAAAAGACTAGAGAAATAATAAACTCAGAAATAGGTCCTTTTAAGGATTATAAAATAGCTAATAGGTATCCAGAAAAAGTATCGAAATATGTTGCAGAAAGAGCAAAGGGCTTAGGCGCCTTAGCTCTTCAAGTTCAGTGGGTAGAAGGTAATTCTAAAAAAGCTGAAGAATCATTTTTTAAAATAAATCAACAAGCTGCACCTATCCACCCAACAGAGTTAATGTTAATAAAATCTAGGAAAAAAGCTAATGGAGTAGCAGCTAGAGCAGTTATAAGAAGTGGTAAGGGGCATAAGTATTGGTCTATATTTGGAACAGAAAAGCAATATGAAATTCAAAAATTGGCTACAGAGATACATACATTATTATTTAGACCTATTTATGAAACACCAATAAAAACACTTGATTTACCTATAGGTGGAAAAATATTTTCTAATGATGGGTTGACATTGGTTTATGAAACGATAAATATAGTAAATGAAATATCCGATAAAAATTTAGATAGTATTAATGATGATGTAAATGGGAATGAAACTATTAAATGCTTAAAAAGGACTAAAAAAATACTTTCTAGAATAAACAGTGTACATCCTAGTTCTTTAGGGCTACATCCGATAGTTTATTTTTATTCATTAAGAGGTCGTCATAAAATTGCATCATATTATGCTGTATTGAGCTTCGTAATATATTTAGAAGAAAATAAAAAATTTAATAACTTTATAAAAATAAGAAAAGATTTTGAAGAGATACTCTTAAATTATGAATTTTTAGTGCAACAGATAGTAAGAAAATATAGACAATCTAAGAATGGATACCTTCATATTAGAGATTATTATATCGCAATTATGGAAAATTTACTTAATAAAAACGATGTAGAACAAACAATTGATAAAATTATACAAAGTAAGGAATTTGCTTATTTAAAGAAGGCTGTAAAAGACGAGGAAGAAATAAAGGCTAAGAAATTCTCTAAAGAAAGAAAGTCTTTAGCTTTCATAGTAGAAAGTGTAAAGACAGCTAATAGATGTGCTATATGCAACAGTTTACTACATAAAAATTCAATTACTATAGATCATAAGACACGAAAAAGTGAAGGTGGATTAGGCACTGTAGAAAATGCACAATTAGCCCATCCATACTGCAATTCAACATATAAGAATTAAGAAATGGTCAAAACTGAGGTGCCCGAGTAAATATTTCCATACAAAAAAATCATGGTGGACATTCTAATAGAAAACGGATATCCACCATAAAAAAACATAATCTATCATTTTTTTAAACTGTAACCTAAATTTATTGAACTATGTCCTTAAACTAATGTAATTCCGCTTCCTATTATCCATATTTTGTGAACAAAACTATTTTTCTTGCTATTTTGAGGTGATTTCATGCCAAAAATAAATTATCAAAAATTAAAAAGCATAATTGATGAATGGGACCCAATTCAATTATTTCCAGGTGCTCCTGATGATGAATATATTATTGAAATAAATACGATTTATGATTTGGTTGATGATAGTACAAATGTAGAAGAATTGGTGTTGATAATACGGGGAGTATTTTTGAAATATTTTAAATTGATAAATGTATGGGGGTTGCTAGGAAGGTTTTGGGTGAGTAGATAAAAATACCTGAGATTGGATGTATGTTGATTATGTCTGCTCTTAGGTGTTTATTTTATTTTTGCCCTGCCCTGCTTGTTTTAAGAGTCTATATAAAAATATAGTAAACACAACACACTTCTATTTTATAATATGTTGCATTCAAAATGTAAAAAAGGAAAAGGTGATTATAAAAATCACCTTCTATCCTTGTATTTTCAATTATTTGATGAGTTTCACCCAATGCAACACAATTACTGGGCCTGGTGAAAAACTCTAAAACCAGATCATATTGATGGTAATTTACTATTTAATCTCAAAAAAATTCTGTTTAAAGAGCTTAAAACACTTGCATCTTATATGAAATTTTAGTTTTTCACCACGCCCTACTATTGTGTTGCACTCGAATTGTTTGGAATCTATATTAATGTTCCCGCAGTTCGTGATCGTGCCTTGTTCATCTTCTACTCTTAATAACTTAATCACTCACATCCAAATCTCGCGCAATGCTTATTAACAATTAGGCATGTCGCTAACTGGCGTGTTATGGGAAGTTAATAGCGCATTTTATAATTTCAAATTGGTTATTATCCACTTCGCTTCCTTAGTCACTTTATTTCTAGTCAAGAAAACGGATAAACCCTTTCTTATTTTTATCTTAGAATATGTCTTATTTACTAAATCTTTAAATTTACTTTTAGAAGTTACATGATACTCCAAACCATACTTATTTAAGAATAGCATAAGGAATAAATGAAATGACATTAGTACATTATAATTCTTGTTATCATTTTTATTTTCAACTTGTGATAAACATTTTTTATTTTTCCCCCATATCATAAGCAACTAATTTCCCATAACGTGCTTAGGCTTTACGTCGGCCTACATCTTTTTAGTACGATAATGAAAAGTCTATGTTATCAGATGGATTAACAATCTATCCATAAAATTAATAAAATAATTATACATATATGGCAACTGCAAAACTATTTGCTTATCACTTCGTGAAATTTACTAAAATTTATAGCTTCTTCCTACTCTTTTTTTATATCACCCTCAAATACATAGTAGCCTTCAATTCCCACAATAGCAAAAAAACCATCGTAACAGCTGATTCTTATTTTAATTTCATCACCATTTTTCAACTTATCAACCCCTAATTTCTCACCTTTCCACAAAACAAAATTTGGTTTGTATTTTGCTTTAGGAAATAAGGTTTTAGCAATATCATTATTTACCTCAAAATAATTGATCTTATCCTTTAAGTCTTCTAAATCCACAATAGAGCTAATAATTTTTCCATCTATCTCTTCTGAATTATATGTTTCTGTGTCATAGACAGTTAAACTATCAATTTCATTGATAATTTTTTTTGCATGTAAATGCTTACAAATTTGATATCCAATAGTAAGAATAATAGCTATTGTTACTGATATTATAATAAATTTTATTACAACTTTTCTTTCCATTAAACCCCTCCATATTAACATAAGCCCACGATTCTATCTGATAACATTTCGGATTAGCGACGTCTCTGAACTGGTTCCTTAGAGCTTTACCCTATGGCGGTGCTTACACCCAGTGAAGAGATGTCTGCTAATGTTTTGTTAGGTGATGCTGTCGCTTTCCTCAGAGAAAGCCCAACATTTTTTTAGTTTATCTATCACTTTATGTTCGAAAATAACAATTGAACAAAAATAATAATTAGTTAGATTTACAAAAAAGAGCCATGCCGCTCCAGCTGAAGTAAATTTCGATATAAATTTGATTTCATTTAAACTCAATATACTATCTTTTATCATCTCTGGTTTAAAAACTTCAAATAAGCTTAGCAGTCCCCAAATATATAAATTAAAAAGATAATTTATATCAAGTATCACTTTAAGCTTCTTTTTATTTTTGCACAACAAGTAAGCTATGCTTGTGATTACAAAAATAAATATTGATGTAAAAACAGTTATTAATGCAATTCCCATTAGCGAATTAACATTTACTGGCATCAATTTAACTAGTTCATTAGCTACTAGAAAGCTACAAGATATTGCCAAAATATTTATTAATATCAATAAAGAAATAATAAGAATCATGAAATTTCTAATAAATTGTATTAATCCCATTTTACAGCACCTCCATTAATTTATTTTCCTTATGTATGGTATTTGATATACAACAGTATTATAAAACTCAAAATAATTACATTTTGATTCTGAACACTCTCTTTATATGCTCTGCTATAATTACTAACCATTTTATATCCATAGGAAATCCTGATAAGTATACGACTAGCGACTATGTCACCTAACGGGCTTGCTATATTGCGACGTTCCACATATTTTTAGTGGAATGTATACAAATAGCATGTTAGCTTATGTTCAAGCGTTAACTTGTCCATTAATCTCAGCTTTTTTTACAATATAGTTTACAAAAGCTAAAATTCTATCTATATAATAAATAGTTTCTTCAAATGTTAAAGCAGATATATAAGCATCCCCATGTCTAATGTCTTTGTATTCATTGTGAAATCTCTTCCAAATATTAATACAATCACCAACTATAAATTTAGGTCCCCAATCTTTTTCATTAATTCTAAAATATTCAGCTGCTTTCTCATATGATTTTTCTCCAGTAATTTTTTTAATTACTGTTTCAGTTGCAGATAAGCAATCTCTTATAGCATCTTTTCTTGCTCGTATATTATCAATATCCTTTAATTGAGACTTTGCTTGTTTTATATGCTCAACTGCCTGCGAACTAATTTCTTCTAAACACTCTATTGTATCTTCTATATTAGCCATATCAATACTATCAGCTAATACCCATGGTTTTTCTCTATTATCAACTAACCTATATCCAATATTATGTTCCTCTAAAATATCATTAACATCATAAATTGAACTATTATCAGTTATAGTGAAAATTGCTTCTGATACAAAATCCATAAATCTATGAAATTTTTTATTCTTAAATCCATATATATACTCATAATAGTCATTAAGAATAAAATCCCATCCCCAATTAGCAGTTCGCTCTGATGATGCATATTTAGATACAAGATTACACAATTCAACCATCAAACTATCTACCGCTAATCTTCCTCGTCCTGTATAATTTCTTGATCTTTCTTTAATACCATCTGGTAATATACTACAGATATCTTTAACTAAATTCATATCTAAATTATTCATATTCATATCATTAGTATTATAACTTTCATATTTAGGAAAAATTTCTTTAAACTTCATAAAAACCTCCAATACACAGTTTGAATGTCAGCTAACTATTGATTACCGACATTGAAAGTTCGTTTTTTATACCTTTTATCGTAATATTTGCGAAACAAGGTTAGGTAATTTTTACTTATACAAGATGATTTTATATTACAACAATATGGATTATTTTACAATTTAAAACAGGTTTTTAAAGATTAATTTAAAGAATATTCCCCCTACTCTACTTTTTTCATAATACTTTTATCCATACTTCACAATCCATAATTATAAACTTGCATACCTCGAAATATATCTTTATACATTTTACACCTATTTTGTCGTAAAATTTGTCACTTATGGTCGATTTCCTAGGATATTTTGTATAAAAAATAAGAACTAGATAAAGTCTAATTCTTATTGTAGCTTAAAATGTTGAGTTTTTCACCACGCCCTTGACTTGTTTCGTTAGTTTGATTTAAATTTATATTATATTTGATATAGCGCTTGTACTTTCCATGGTTTAATAATCCAATCTCCATTTTCATCATCTGGAATAAGCCCTTGCCCATCACCTCTTTGGTATACTAACCCAAACTCTAATTCTCCAACTTTCGATTTTCCATTAGTCTCCCATTCTACCTCGATTAGCACTCTTCTTAAAGATATTGCTCTTTCTTCCACTTCAAGCAATTTATACGAGATAAGAGCTTTGTTTTGAAAAAGTTCTCTACATAGTTTAGGTCTTACTTTTTCAGACTGTTCATATCTAAATAAGTCTTTAAGTAAAATTGAGAGCCTTCCATAGTTTTGCTTAGACCAGCATTCAAACACTTTTATTACTTTCTTAACATAATCATAACTATCATATTCTTCATATTCTCCACTCTCAGGAATATCCTTTCCAATAATAACTTTTCTTGGTTTCCACTCTTTTATCGTAATTTTATCTTCATTATTTTTCTGTAATTTTTTAGCAAGTTCATTCCACGTTGGTACCTCTTGATCTTTTTGAAAATTATCTTTTCTAATTTCTTCATTTTTCTTATTCATCATCCAATCGTGAATTGCAAAAATCAATACCAAACATTTACTAGAAACAAGTATATTATCATAATTTAAATCTCTTCCATGTAATATCCCATTTCTATATGGAACATCAATCATCTCTATGTTCGTTTTTTTCCGTCTTTGACAATATATATTTTTTAGTTTTGCCAATCCATCACTACATCCTACAAGGCAATCCCATGCACTGACATCTGTATCCTCTGCAAAAAATCCTTTTCTCTTAGTATAATCATTTACTGCTCCATCTATAATCATCAAAAACACAGGGATACTTGCATGATATCGACCTTCTTTATGATCTTCGAATGCTCTTAATATTAAATTATAACGTAATGCCAATTCCTCACAATTCTTTAACATAAATAAATTTTTTTCTATTTCAGTAGAATAATATGTAGTCAATACTTTTTCTGCTTCTTCTATTCCTTTCTCATCATACACTTGATTAGCTTTCTCAATCAACGTTAAACTAATTGAATCATAAACTATCCATCCTTTGTCAGAAAATCGTTCATTAAACAGTTCTATTTGCATGAGTAAATTATTGAATTGCTTTTGAACATCTTGGAATTGTTTTCTAACTTCTCTTCCTCCTAAAAAAGATACTATTTTCATTCCCTTTATTTCATTTTTAAATTTCTGAATACTAGGCATTTCATTTTCAATCTTCTTCAAGCTCCTCACCCCTTATGAAAACTCATCCTATTGTATATTATATCAATTTATTGCATATCTCTAAATACTGCTTAAAAATTTGACAAATTCTCAAATCCAACCACCGATTGTAAAAATTAATAACGTTACCCTCTCTCCAAGATTCAAAAACTGTTTTCCTCTTTTTTCACTACTTATATCAAAAGTTATTTTTTATTATGTACTATTATACTAACTAATTTTGCTAGAAAATCATATATGTATTCTCTAAAGAAGCCCTTTTGATTTAAAATACTTTTTCAATGTTGGAATAAGTTTTTTTGCAGCAGCCTCTAACGAATCTGGTTTAGATACCGCTAAATATTTTCTAGTTGATAAGAAAACTGGCAAATCATTCTTATCTACATCTTCATGTACCACCGCTAATACTAAAATGTCATTTCTTCCGGCAAGTCTCGTTAAAAAACCATCCATTTCAATTTGACACCAATTGGATTTTATGAACTCTTTCGTAATCCAAAATATTACAGCGCCAGATTCTTTTATACCCTCTTGTACTTTTGTAACTATTGATTCACCATAATCAATGTTAATATCATCATACCAAATTGGTAGATTAGCAGCATTAAGATACGGAATCAAATCTTCTATCTCTGGTTTATTTCTTGATGTATGGCTCAGAAATACAGGAACTTTTTTCCCAAGTGGTCTCATTGAAATTATTTTTGCAACTTCATCCCTTTCTTTATAATCAAACAGTGCATTGAATTGCATCTCCAGCATATGTGGAGTTCCGAGTGTAGCAGTGTTAAACCTTTTGTAAGCCATTTCACTAAATAACTCATCATAATTTATGTCGGGTCGATATTTTACACCAACATTTAGAAAAAGTTCTTTCATTCTGTTAATGTGGCCCTCTTCTGGCTGGTCATAGCTTAGTACTATAAAGAACTCTAAATTATAAATGTTTTGATTGACCATCAGATTTATCATTTGAAGTGAAGTAGCATCTTGCTCCTCTAAAAGTATTTCAAGAACCGGAATAAGCGGCTTTCTTACACCATAATCACACTCCCAAACATAATCACGATCTAATGTTTTTTCCATCAATCATTCCTCCTATCTATATATGCAACAAAAGTCAATGGTATATAACGATTGCTCACCCACCCTAAAAGTTCGATAATATTTACTTATATAAGATGATTTTATAGTATAGAAATACAAAATATTTTACAATTCAAAATATATGTTACTAAATGTTATTATGTAACTTGCATACCTCCAAATATATCTCTATACATTTTATACCCATTTTCTCGTAAATTTTGTCATATTATGTCTAAGCAAAAAATAATTTATAACTCACTGTAACTACACTAAAATTTATTCCTTTTTCCCCTCGTTAACAATCCACCTCTTCCCCAAACATGGTAATATATGCTACAATATACCGAACATGAGTTCTTAGATTGGAGGCTTATATCATGATAGAGACATCTGAGTTAGAAAATATTATACACAAATACCATATTATAAAAGAATTCACTTCTCTTCCTGAATCTGCTCTAGGATTTTATTTTTACGATGGTGATTACTCTATGATATTAATTAGTGAATCTTTAAAAAATAACGAAAGATTATATAGAACTATTCTTGCTGAAGAGATAGGGCATTTTATGACTACTGTGGGAGATATTACCCCTAGAAGATATCTGCGCTATAGTGAACAAATTGAAATTGATAAAAAGGAATTAGTGGCTCTTAGATGGGCTGTTGACTTTTTACTTCCTACTCAAATGGTATTGGAAGTATTAAGAGATAGGAAAGCCTGTACTGTAGATGAATTAGTAGACTATTTTTATGTTACTAAGGATTTTTTGATGAAGAAGTTTGAATTTATGGCTAAGGAAAAACCTATTTGGAAGATTGATGGAAAAAGATGTTTGTATCTTTATAAATTGCCTTCTGTTTTCATTTATGAATGAGGGTTTGATGTGGTAAGCTACTTTTCGGTAGCTTTTTTTTGATTAATTTCCAAGTGACTAAAGGCTCATATGATGATAGAATATAAGTATAGATTTCTGTATTGAATTTGAAAGGATGATTATTATGGAAAATGAATTACTACAACAAATATTAAATGAACTTAAAACAATTAAAACTGATATCAACGATCTTAAAGAAGGTCAGTCACGAATTGAAGAAAAACTTGATGCTACACATACACAAGTATTCAGAAACACCGAAGGTATTGAAATAATTAAAAATGATCTACAAAACATCAACAATGATTTAAATTTTGTTGAAGCTGCTACTGGTAAAAACATTACGGATATTGCTGCTTTAAAACGTATTAAGTAACCATCAAGAAAGGATGATTCATATGTCAAATGAAGAAAAAATATTAAATCTACTGCAACGAATGCAACTAGATATCACAGACATCAAAAGTAATGTAGTAGAACTTAAACTAGGGCAACAAGAAATCAAGGATCACCTTTACTCAGCTGGATACTAAAAATGCCGATAGACATCTAGAAATTAATGATAAGATTGATAGCTTATCAAAAGATATATCTACAGTTGAGATTGTCACTTCAAAGAATTGGAATGACATTGCACATTTGAAATCTATCAAATAAACTAAACCCTTGTTCGGTTTATTTTTTTTTACAATTCTTTATATTTCCCTAAAAAACATTGTACAATTTGATTCATGCTGCTGATTATTGCTACTATCCATCGTATTCTCACTATTACCTCGGAAATATTCTAAGCTATCTATTCTATAATGGGTAATATTCCCCTACTTTTTATTTATAGGCAAAAATAATATAATAGTAGTAAATACTAATACAAAAGGTGATTATATGAAAATAGCAATATACTCTAGAAAATCAAAATTTACAGGTAAAGGCGAATCCATGCAAAACCAAATAGAGCTTTGCAAGGAGTATGCTCAAAAACATTTCGATAATATAGAAGAATTTATTGTCTACGAAGACGAAGGTTTTTCAGGTGGTAATGTAGATAGACCTGAGTATCAAAATATGATTAAACACGCTGGACAAGGTAAATTTGAAGTTTTAATGTGCTATAGACTAGATAGGATATCTAGGAATATTTCTAACTTCTCAGACACAATAGAAACGTTACAGAGCAAAGATATAGCTTTCATATCACTAAGAGAACAATTTGATACCTCTACTCCTATGGGACGTGCAATGATGTATATAGCATCAGTATTTGCTCAACTTGAAAGAGAGACTATCGCTGAACGTATTCGTGATAATATGATGCAGCTTGCAAAGACAGGGAGATGGCTTGGTGGCATGACTCCAATAGGTTTTGAATCTGAATCAGTTGAAACTACAGATCAGATTGGGAAACAACGAAAACTATATAGGCTCTCTCCTATTCCAAGCGAGTTAGAAACCGTAAAAATCATATACGATAAATTTTTAGAGCTTAAATCTTTAACTAAGGTTGAAACATATTGCATTCAAAACAATATTAAAACTAGAAACAATATCGATTTTACTCGTTTTGCTTTGCGTGGTATATTATCTAATCCTGTGTATGCAACTGCCGACAAAACTCTATACAATTATCTTTCTACAAATGGATTTGAACTATATGCAGACGAGAATGATTTTAACGGGCAAAATGGTATTATGGCATATAATAAGACTATACAGAAAAAAAATACTGCAAATAAGGTTAGAGACTACTCTGAATGGGTAATATCTATTGGTGCTCATGAAGGAATTATCTCTAGTGAAAAATGGATTAATGCACAAAAAATGATATCTAAAAATAAATCTAAAACATTTAGGAAAGTAAAAAATACACAATCACTTTTGTCTGGTCTTTTGCGTTGTGAAAATTGTAATAGCTTTATGCGTCCTAAAACAGGAAGAATCGACAAAGATGGAATACAAATTTTTTATTATATGTGTGAAATGAAAGAGAAAAGTAAAAAAATGAAATGTGATATGAAAAATATAAATGGAAATAAATTAGATAAGCTTGTAATCGAAGAAATTAAAAAACTATCTGAAAACAACTCCACATTAGATACTAAAATCTCAACAGATAAAATTAATATAGAAACAGCTGATAATAATATTAAATCTCAAATTACTATGCTTGAAAATCATATAAAGAATAATGAGCGTTCTATTGCCAATTTAGTTGATACTTTATCGCAAGCTCAAAATTCTACTGCAACAAAATACATCATAAGTCAAATTGAAGCCCTGGATCAAAAAACAGCCACACTAAAAGATCAGCTTTTTGAACTTCGTGAGCGTACAGAATGTAATCAATTAAAATCTAACAGCTTAGATATTATGAATGATATGCTTACAACATTTTCTAATATGATAGATTCTTTAGATGTTTATGGTAAGCGTAATTTACTTAGGACCTTAGTTGAAAAAATTATTTGGGATGGAGAGAATATAGACTTGGTAATGTTTGGGGTGAATACTGGAAAAAAGTAACGGAACATGTAGAAATGTTTCCGTGCCGAGTGAATAGCATTTTCTATACATCGTGCTGCATAAGTAGCTAATCTTGTTCCCTTTTTTCTGTCAAATGATGTTATGGCCTTTATTAATCCAATTGTTCCAATAGAAATCAAATCATCTACTTCTCTTCCCGTATTATGATATTTCTTTATTATATGTGCAACTAATCTTAAGTTTCTTTCTACAAGAATATTTTTTGCATCTTCATCCCCTTGTTCATACAATGCTAGATAGTTATTTTCCTCCTCTGGTGTTAATGGTTTTGGAAAAGAAGTATTGCTAGAAATATAGGATACCAGTGTAAAAATAGGTTTTACTAAAACAACAGATAATGTTAATACAGTCGTCCACATTTAGATGCACACCCCCTAATTATACGTCACTTTAAATTATATGTGCCGAAAAATAGATGTGTGCATGTCTTTGAAGAAAAAATTTTTCTCTACTCTAAAATATTTATTCGTTGTGCTATTTTTTTAAATAGAGGTGCAGCCACACCTCCCCCTGACCCTCCATCTTCAACAATAACGGCTATAACGTATTTAGGTTCTTTGATAGGAAAATACCCTGTAAACCACGCATGAACCACTTGCTCCCCCTCTTCAATTGCTTGGGATGATCCTGTTTTTCCAGCCACGCCTTCAATTGCATCTAATTTGGCATTTTTGCCCGTTCCAATACTTACTACTTTTTCCATCATTAATTGAATTTTTTTTGCATTCGCATAGCTTATTACTTTTTTAGCATTATTTCTCTTGATTTTTTCAACAAGCTGCCCTTGATCATCAACTATTTTTTTTATAAGATAAATTCCTTTGTCCATACCATCATTAGCAATAATTGCAGTCATTTTTGCAATTTGTAAAGGTGTCACCTCTAAGGTTCCTTGTCCAATAGAAATATTCCCAATCCCTGCTCCTTTCATATAATCTTTTGAAGGAAGCTTTCCAGATATTTCTTCCACCAACCCTATATTTGTAAACGTACCTAATCCAAATCTTTTTGCCATAGATATAATTTTTTCTCCACCAATTTTTTCGCCTAATTGAATAAATGCGGCATTACAAGATAATGCAAAAGCTTCTTCTAAATTGAGTTTACCATGTCCTCCTCGCTCAAAACTACTACATTTAATTTGAATATCTTCTATTTCTTCATAGCCTTTGCAAAAAAAGTGATCTTCCATATCTATCATTTGATTTTCTAGCGCTGCTGCTGCAACAACGATCTTAAAGATCGATCCAGGTGGATATCCAATTTGAACAGCTCTGTTATACAATTCTTTTTTATTGCTCTTTAAGTATGCTGCTACATTATTCGGTTCAAAATCTGGTCTACTAACCATTGCTACTACTTCTCCATTTTTTACATCTAGTATTACCACACTTCCATTTTTATGGAGTTTTTCAAATTCTTCTTCAGCAATTTTTTGTATCCGATAATCTAATGTCGTTACAACATTTTTTTTATTGCGTGGTGATGCATTTTCAATTATTTTATATCCTAAGCCTGGGATCATTCTTTTTTGGGCATCTACTATAGCACCTACTTTGTATAGTTGGTTTTCTTTTAAAATAGGATCTTGCATTTTTTCTATCCCTTTTTCACCTATATTATCTATTTTGTTAATATATCCTATTACATGAGAGGCTAGTGGGTTTTGATCATATCTATCACTATAATCAATAGGAAATACGCCTTTTATAGATGTGACTTTCTTGATTAATTCTTCATTATTATTTGTAATATTAAGCTTAACAGGTCTATTACTTAACAATTTATTATCTTTTAACTGAATTGTTTTAATACCTGTAATATCTTTTATTATCTGAATATTATCTTCTGATGCAATAAAAGTCTCTGGAAAAATAATCAAACATCTTGTCTCTTTCTTATTAGTCAACAAAATCATATTTTTATCATATATTTTTCCTCTTTCAATACCCACCGGTATCTCTTTATACCATTGACTTTTTGCACGAATAGCATAATCATTACCTTTTACAAATTGAATATACGCAAGCCTCCCAATAAGCATAAAAAGAAAAAATGTAAAAATACTTGCCATCACAAAAATTCTATTTTGATTTTTCTTTGAAATACTCAATTCTTGCTCACTTTTTTTTCTATCTATTCTATAGCCCAAAAAAACACCTTCCTTAGATAAATTGGATACTATAGTATTTTCCAATTCTAGGAAGGTGTATACCTTATATTATTTTTAACTGGCTTCCATTTTGTTTTTCATATATAATGGATCTCACTTTTGAAACCATTATATCTATTGCCACTTTATTATAGCCACCTTCAGGGATAATAATGTCTGCATATCGTTTGCTAGGTTCAATAAATTGAAGATGGGCAGGTCTCACAGTATTTAAATATTGTTCAATCACAGATTCTAATGTTCTTCCCCGTTCATTAATATCACGCGTAATTCTTCTAATAATTCTAACATCTGCATCTGTATCTACAAAGATTTTTATATCCATTAGTTCTCTAAGTTTTTTATCTTCAAGGATCATAATGCCTTCAAGAATAATAATATCTTTTGGATCAACAGAGACAGTTTCTTTTTCCCTTGTATGTTTTGAAAAATTGTAAATAGGTTTTTCGATCACTTTGTGATTTAGAAGATCTTCCAGATGCTTAAGTAATAATTCTGTATCAAAAGCTAATGGATGATCATAATTCGTATGGATCCTCTTTTCCATCGGTAAATAACTTTGATCTTTATAATAAGAATCTTGTTCGATAATTGCAATGTTTTTTTGAGGTAAACTTTCAAAGATTGCTTTCGCAATTGTGCTTTTTCCTGATCCCGTCCCCCCAGTAATTCCAATTAGAATTGGCTTACTCAACTATATCCTCCTTTCTACGACTTCTTAAAATATCGTATTTTTCAACGGGCTTATCCATTTTGATTTTTATTATTTGTTGGGGGTGTGGTGCAACATCAATGATTTCCCCCTGATCACTCCACATATATTCAATGCTTTGCGTAAAGTTTTTCATCCCTGGCGCCATCACTTCAACCAACTCTCCCTTCAATATTCTATTCCTTTGTTCAAGGGTAGCGATACCTGTACATGCGTCATAATCTAATATAATCCCTAAAAAATCATACTCTCTAATATAAGAACTATTTGCATACAATTGTTCTTTATTCTTCGGCTTATCTATATAGAAGCCCGTTGTAAATTTTCTATGACTAGCCTTTTGTATTTCAATCATCCACTGTGGATCATACTGATAATTTTTTCCCTTCTCATAATAAGTATCTATAGCTTTTCGATAGATATTTATTATATTTGCAACATAGTATGCACTTTTCATTCTGCCTTCAATTTTCAAGCTAGATAGTCCTGATTCAATAAGTTCTGGAATATATTCAATCATACACAAATCCTTGGAATTAAAAAAGTATGTGCCTTTCTCATCTTCAAAAACAGGCATATATTCTCCTGGTCTTTTTTCTTCCATTAAATAATATTCCCATCTACACGGATGTGCGCATGCTCCTCTATTTGCATCCCTATCGGCCATATAATTGCTAAGTAAACATCTCCCTGAATAAGAGATACACATTGCCCCATGCACAAATGCTTCTAGTTCAAGGTCTTTGGGAATATTTTCTCTTATTTCTTTCATCTCTTCAAAAGATAATTCCCTCGCCATAACAATTCTTTTTATGCCTTGTTTATACCAAAATTTCGCACTCATATAATTTGTGTTATTTGCTTGTGTGCTTAAATGAATTTCCATATTTGGTGCAAGTTCTTGTACAATCATAAGTGTCCCAGGATCTGATAAAATAATTGCATCTACATCCATTTGGGATAATTTTTCTAAGTAACCAGGCAGTTCTTTTAACTCTTCATTATGAGGAATGATATTGAGTGTAACATATACTTTTTTACCTCTTTGATGTGCAAATTCAACACCTTTTTCCATATCTTCAAAAGAAAAGTTTTTTGCACTTGCTCTTAATCCAAAAATCTGCCCCCCTATATATACCGCATCTGCACCATATACAATGGCCATTTTCAACCTTTCTAAATCTCCTGCGGGTGCTAATAGTTCTATCTTTTTCATTTAATTTCCTCCTATTTTTTATAGCTGATAGCTACCCCATCTCCTATGGATAAAAGGGATGTTGTAAGCTGTGGATGCTTCGTAATGTACTCTAAATAGTTTCTCATTCTTTTTACAATGGTTATTTTTCTGCGTATTACATATTCATTAGAAGCAATCATCCCTTTATACAATACATTATCTGAGATAAGTACCCCGCCCACTTTTAGAAGATCTATGCTCTCTGAAAGAAAGTTCATATATTGCCCCTTTGCGGCATCAAGAAAAATCAAATCAAATTGTCCTTCTAAAGTTGGTATGACCTCTTCTGCATTTCCTTCTAAAATTTTTATTTGACCATCTAACTCTGCCATTTTAATATTTTCTCTTGCTATTTCAACCATATCTGCGCGTCTCTCTATGCTAATCAATTTGCCATCTTCCATCGCACGCGTAAAAACAATTGCTGAGTAGCCTATGGCCGTTCCCACTTCTAAAATAGATTTTGTTTGGTTTATTTTCGTAATCACTTCTAATAATTTTGCCACTTCTGGTTGAACAATTGGCACATGATTCATACGTGCATAATCTTCCATTTCTTTTAGGTGTCCCTCATTTTGGGGTAATGTATCTCTTATATATGCTTCTACTAATTCATTAACTATATTGCTCAATATACACAACTCCTTTAATTCATATTAACAAAAAGGAATACGTGAAGTTATTCACGTATTAGTTTTCCCTATCAGCTAATTCTCATTCTTAGCTCTCAGATGTTCTTTGTAAGTTTTACTAAAATGGTGCTCCCCATTTTTGCTTACAACAAAATATAGATATTCTGATTCTTTTGGGTATAATGCTGCCTCAATAGATGGCTTCCCAGGGGATGCAATTGGCTTTGGTGGCAAACCATAATATTTATAAGTATTATAAGGTGAATCAATTGCGATATCCTTATTACTTAATTTAGGTTTTCTTTCTCCTAAAACATATTGTACCGTAGCACAGGATTGAAACTTCATATCTTTTTTTATTCTATTATAAAAAACACCTGATACGAGTGGTCTTTCTTTATCTAGTTTTGCTTCTCTTTCTATAATAGATGCAAGCGTAATGATTTCATTTATCCGCATATTTAATTCCTTTACTCTTTTATAATAATCATCAATAAAAATATCATCAAAACGATTTAGCATCTTTACAATAATCTCTTTTTCTGTAGCATTGTTAGCTATTTCATAAGTATCCGGAAATAAAAATCCTTCAAGTCTATTTTCTCCTTTAGGAATATCTTTTAGAAATTTATAATCAAAATCCCCATAGTTTGCTACTTCTATAAACTGATCTTTATTAATAAGTCCTTTTCCTTCTAATCGTTCTATGATTTGTTTCAATTCGAACCCTTCCGGAATAGTAAATTTAATCATATCTTTCACAGTGTCTCCATTTACTAAAATATCTATAATTTCACGCGCATCCATATTCTCCTTTAATAAATATTCCCCTGCTTGCATTTTCCCATCTGTTTTAGCCATTTTGCTTAAAATACGAAAAGTAATATCACTATTAATCACATTATTTTCTTTTAAGATCTTTGCGATTTTAGTCGTAGAAGCACTCTTAGGAATTTTTACCATAATCCCCTGATCATTACTGCTGTTTACAGGTCCCACTTGTTTATCAAAATAAATTTTGCTTCCTACACATAAAATAATTGTAGCAAGTAAAAATATCTTCATTGCTTTTGATTTAGATAATTTCATCCATCTACCTCCAAATAATAATTTTTCATTATCTAATTATACAATTCTCTACAATTATTTACAACCGCTTCCTAAAAATTCCGTGTATAAATAAAAAAATATGCTACATTTGCAGCATATTTTTATCTTTAAACTTCCATAATAATCGGTAAAATCATCGGACTTCTCTTTGTTTTTTCATACAAGAAACCTTTTAGACTATCTCTAATAGCAGATTTTAATGTAGCCCATTCTCTTACTCCGTTGGTTTGACAAACTTGTAGTGCATTTCTAACTACTGTTCTCGCTTCATCCATCAACACTTCAGATTCTCTTACATAAACAAACCCTCTAGAGATAATATCTGGTCCTGAAGCTACCTGTCCATTTTCTTTTGTGATTGTTACAACAACAACCATCAAACCATCTTCTGATAAATGTTTCCTATCTCTTAGTACAATATTTCCTACATCCCCTACACCTAATCCATCTACTAAAATCTTACCTGATTGTACATTGCCACAAATTTTCGCACTTTCTTTAGCTATTTCTACGCACTGTCCATTCTCAATTGTAAATATATGATCACTTGGCATCCCTAAGTTTTCCGCAA
Organism: Marinisporobacter balticus; assembly: GCF_004345705.1. Classification (GTDB taxonomy): domain Bacteria; phylum Bacillota; class Clostridia; order Peptostreptococcales; family Thermotaleaceae; genus Marinisporobacter; species Marinisporobacter balticus. The sequence continues at coordinate 123,151 of NZ_SLWV01000003.1, read as the reverse complement.
GTTTTGCATGTTGTTTTAGATGTCTATACTCACCATGTACTGGAATAAAATACTTTGGTTTAATCAAAGAATGCATTAATTTAAGTTCCTCTTGACAAGCATGTCCAGATACATGTACATCCGCTAAGGCTTCATAAATAACATTTGCACCTTTCTCAAACAATTGATTAATCACTCTTGATACTGTTTTTTCATTCCCTGGTATAGGTGTTGCAGAAATAATGACCATATCGCCTTGCTGTATTTCTAGTTTTCTATGTTCTCCCGAAGCCATTCTTGATAATGCTGACATAGGTTCTCCCTGACTTCCAGTAGTAATTACAACCACTTCATTGTCAGGATATTTTTTGATATCATTAATATCGATTAATATATCTTCTGGAACATTTAAATAACCTAGTTCCATAGCGACATTCACAACATTTACCATACTTCTTCCAGAAACAGAAATCTTCCGATTAAATTTATAGGCTGCATCAACAATCTGCTGAACTCTATGTACATTGGATGCAAAAGTAGCCACAATAATTCTTTGGGTTGCATTTCTAAATATATTTTCAAAAGTTACACCTACTGTTTTTTCAGACATCGTGTAGCCTTGTCTTTCAACATTTGTACTATCTGCAAGTAATAATAAAACACCCTTTTTACCGAGTTCAGCTAGTCTATGTAAATCAATAGGCTCTCCATCAATCGGTGTATAATCTATTTTGAAATCTCCTGTATGCACAATGGTTCCTAAAGGTGTATTGATCGCAAAGCATACCGCATCTGCAATAGAATGACTTGTTTTAATAAACTCAACTTCAAATTCTCCTAGTTTGATAACATTGCCAGGCTTTACAACTTCCTTATGCACACTTGATGATAATTTATGCTCCTTAAGTTTATTTTCTACCAATCCTAATGTCAATTTGGTTCCATATATAGGCACATCGATCTTTTTTAATACATAAGGTAATGCCCCTATGTGGTCTTCATGTCCATGTGTAAGTACAATCCCTCTTACTTTATCTTTATTTTTTATTAAGTATGTAATGTCCGGAATAACTATATCAATTCCTAACATCTCATCTTCTGGAAAACTCATTCCACAGTCCACAACAATGATATCATCCATATATTCAAATGCCATCATATTTTTCCCAATTTCGTTTAATCCCCCAAGAGGAATCACTTTAATTTTTTCTGGTTTTCTCACCATAATATCACACTCCTTTTCTCTACTATGTTTATATCCGCGCTCATATCTCCATTACTCTAAACAAATCCGGACAATCACACCTAACTTATTATACTTTATTTAATATACCTTATCAATACAAATCATTTTCTCTGGAACTACACCACTCTTTCTATTATTATTGCTATTTTCTTGTATAAGTAAACAGATAAAATGAAAATTTTAACCTTTTTAATAGATAAAAAAATCCTGTAACTTTTTTAGATACAGGATTTACTTACACTTAGAACAATATCCAAAGAATTTGACTTTATGATCGCTAATTTTAAAATCACAATTTTTTTCAATTTCTTCTTCTAATGCTTCCATTAAATCCACTTCAACTTCAATGACCAATCCACAGTTTAAACATATTAAATGATGATGCTGATGATCATCTTCGTGGGTATTCAATTCATATCTGCTACATCCATCGTCAAAATTAATTTTTGATATTATCTCGAGTTCATCAAGAAGTTGTAAAGTTCTATAAACAGTAGCTAATCCAATTTCGGGACATTTGCTTTTAACCATATCATAGATTTCTTCAGTGCTTAAATGCTTCCCTTGATTTTCAATAATGGTATCCAAAGTAGCTCTTCTTTGAGGCGTAAGTTTATACCCTTTTTCTTTTAATTTATCCTTTAAACTTTCCATAAAGTCCTTCACTTTAGCACCTTCTTTTTCAATTAATAATATATCTTATATGCAATAGTTTAATTGCTAACCTTATAAAAGTCAAGGATTAATTGTATATTCTGGTTGATAATGCTCGTTTTAATAAGTATGCAATGTAAAATATTATTATTTGCAATCTTTAAATTTCAAGCTACATCCTTTACAATCTTCACATTTAGGTGATTTTTTTATGATTGTATGACATCTTGGACATCTTAAACAATTTGGATCTTTAATAATATTTCCACATGTTTTACAGATAAACGACATAGCATCAACCCCTTAAAGATTATTTATAATGAATTCTCCATATTAACTGATATTTGTTTTCAATTAATATTTTACTATATCTATTTTTATTTGTCAATTTATCTAAATATATAAGTTTCTAATAAAGTAGGGTAACTATTCACATAGATACCCCTTTATGAAATCATTCTTTTATTCTTCTTCTAGTAACAATTCTTCATAGGCAGCTACAACTAAATTTAATTCTTCTTCCTCTTGAATGCTTTCAAGTACTTCTTCTCCAGCGACTTCCATGATCTTAAAAATCACTACTCCTTCATCTTCTCCTAATGGTTGTAATATTGCATATTCCGACTTTTCTACATTAAGGGTTGCTATTATTTCAAAATCAATTTCCTTTTCATTTTCATCTAATAACGTTATTCTATTTTCATCGTTCATTCAAATCACCTCTTCATTAATTTTGTAGATAAAAAAATAATTATTTCTTAACATCTAAATATCCTTGTAGAATGTATGTTGCAGCGAGCATATCTATCACTTTTTTCCTCTTTTTTCTACTCACATCTGCACTTATTAAAGTTTTCTCTGCTGCTACACTTGTTAATCTTTCGTCCCATAGAATCATCTCTATAGTAAAACGTTTCTTTAAATCCTCTACAAATTGCAAAACTTTTTTTCCTTGCGAACCAATTGTCCCATCCATATTTTTCGGCAATCCTACGATAATTTTTGTAACTACTTTTTCCTTAATAATTTCTTCTAATCTTTTATAGTCTTCTTTTTTATTTGTTCTTCGAATGGTTTCAATTCCTTGTGCTGTTAATCCCATTGCATCGCTTACTGCAACCCCTATAGTTCTATCGCCTACATCTAATCCCATTGTTCTCATGCCTAGCCCTCATCTCTATACAATTTTTATACAAAATTGTGGACAATATCTACTACAATACCCACAAAGAACGCACTTGTTTCGATCTACAACTAATTGATCATCCACTATGCTTAGCGCATGATGCTTACAGTGTTCAACACAAGTCCCGCACCGTTCACACCAAGAGTCTATGTGCAGTTTCCTTGTTTTTTTAGAAATTTTATTTGTTATATTCTCTGGAATCATCTCTCCATTAAATTTTAATACATTGGCTATCACTTCTTCTTTTGTCTGCATGCCAACAGCAATTGAATGTAACGCTTTTATATCTAATGCATATTCTAGACATTCATCTACTGAATGAATTAAATTTCCTCCCCCAATGGGCTTCATCCCATAGATGCCTTTTCCATTTTTATAAGCTTTATGAATCGCTTTTAACATTTCATCTCTACTACCATCTTGTATGCCTATTCCCTTTTTATTAATGATTGGATGAATTACATCAATTTCTTCCATTTTTCCTGCTACTTCTACTGCGCGAACAGTATGCGTAGATATCCCTACAGCATTTATTATACCCTCTTTTTTCATTTTTAAATAATAACGCAAAGCTTCATAATGTCCTCTTAATGTATGCTCACTTTCTTGCTCATGTAGTAAAAAAATATCATTTTTATCAACCTTTAACTCATTTAATGCCTTAGATAAACTAGCTTCAGCAGTTTTTTTATCATAAGCATATGACTTTGTAGCAATAACAATATCATCTTTTCCATAAAGTTCTAATGCTCTTTTTATATATGGATATGTTTCATACAACTGCGCAGTATCGATAAAATTTACCCCTCTGCGAAAAGCTTCTAAGATCACTTGTGCACCTATTTCAACTGGTAAATTTGCTTGAAGAGGTCCTACTGTGAGTCCTCCAAAACATAATCTCGATACTTTTATTCCCGTATTCCCTAACATTCTGTATTCCATTTTTTTCTCCTAATAATTCTCTTTAACACTAGAAAATATAAGATATAACATACTCATTGCTAAAAATATAATCCCTGTTGCAGCAGCTACAACCCCTGAATCATTCACAAAAAGTGCCACTACACAAGCCATAACGATTCCTGCCCAGCCAATATATAAATTAGGATATACATGAATTAGTTTACGAATCGTTCCAACAGGTCTGTAAAATAGTGTTGCTAATATAAGGATTGCTGACATAAGCACTTTACTCCATATGGTAATACCGATCAATCTCATATTCATTTCAAGCTTTCTCTTTATGATTAAAAAAATCATCGTGGGCCCACCTTGTATAATTTGATTGATTGCACCTGCTAAATGCGATTGGCTTTTAATCACTTTTATATCAATAAAAGCCATAAATGCAACAACCGCTATAATAGCTGCACCAATTAGTATTAGTTGTTTTAGCTTTATTTTAACGTTAAAAAGTCTTAAAATTGCAAAAGAAAAAGCACCAACTGCTGTCATTGTTCCACCTACATTTGCACCCAACTTTGGAAACCCGATGATTAATATTGTAATGGCAAAAATTAAGATTGTCCACCTTTTATTTAGTTTAAATCTATCAATAATAGCCGTTGCAAACACAAGGGTTGAACCAATTAACACACCCATATATTCATTGCCTATGCCATAATACCTTGCACCAATAATGGGATCATATCCTAAAAGTGAAGTCTTCATTAAATTTGCATTGGTGCATATATCTAAGAGTAACGCGAACATAGTAATAAACGATAGTATTAATAAGCTATCTAGTGTATTCTTACTGATCTTCTTTGTGATATATGTAATCAAAAGAGTTAAACCAATTAATAAAGCATAAGTTATAAAAAGGTTTTGTACATGAAACAACGGTAATATTAATAATCCAAAAGGAACTGCCATTGTACTCAATAAAATATTTTTATAATACAAAATAATCTTTTTATTTAATTTGTTTTCAATCAAAATGATAACCAACGCCAAAATAGAAACCAATATTTCAAATATTGCAAAGGTAGATAATACAGGATATCTGTTTTTTGATGTGCTTATAACTTGATCATTTAACCCCATTAAAAAATCCATATTATGCTCTTTTTCAATAAATTGAACAGGTCTACCACTCATATTTATTGCACTTGTTTTAAGATAATCTGCAATAGAAGGAGCAATGTCGACATTACCAATAATGCCTCCTCTTCTAGTAGTATTAGAAGTTAACACGCCTTGGCTAATCCTATCTCCATAAAACACGACCGGTGTTAGATTATTCCCATTTTTTATATCCTCCGATGATGGATAAGGTGTTGCAATAATCATTCTTGTATTTTTAAAATCAATATTGTTTCTTATGTTTTTAATATAATTATCCATATCTTTTAATATTTTTGATTTTTGTTCCAAATACATTTCATCTGATAGATTTGGTTTATATCTTTCAAGTCTTCCAATATCTCCAATATCTACTACAATCAATTGTGCTTCATTATATGTATCTTTAAATACATCTATCAATTTATCATAGTTATTTTTAAATCCAAACGGATAGCTTTCATCTTTTGTCAATGTACTTTTTTCAATATTTCCATAATCTACATATCCCTTATAATCCATTGCAATCATCGTTCCAAGTCTAGTAAAATCATCTAACGTATCGCTATTTCCTATTACTGCCGTTTTCATGCCCTGTTCATGGAGAGACTCCCCTAGTGCTCCTGGAATTGCTCCATATTGACCACTTTCATTTAATCGAATTAGTCTTGGCATATCTACATTAATAATTCCTTCTTTTGGAATATCTATTCCTGTTCTTCTGAAATACATGGACTTAATTTCATTGTTAATATTAAAACTCCCTGTTGCATTAGAAGCAGCTTCTGCTCTAACGCCTGCACCAATTGTTGCATAAGCCTTATACGTATTTTCTTTTGTCGAAGTTCTATTATTCATGAGTGCAATAGCACCCATATCAATAAATTCTTGAATTGTATGCATACTGTATAAATCTTCATAATTCGTTTCATTTATTACAACTAAAACTACTTTTTTATCCTCACCAGCATATGCAACGGTAGTCAGTGTAATAAATAATAAGACAATCACCATATATATTTTTATGTATTTTTTTTTCAACTTATCTCTCTCCTACTTAGGAATAATAAAAAACATTTTTTATTCCTTGTTTTCTAAATATGATTTCAGTAACTCTTCTAATAGTTCATCTCTCTCTAGTTGTCTTATTAAACTTCTTGCATTATTATAGCTCGTAATATAGGTAGGATCTCCAGAAAGAATGTACCCCACCAATTGATTAATGGGATTATAGCCTTTTTCTTTTAAAGATTTGTAAACATTTCGCAAAATTTCTTCCGCTTCATTAATTTTTTCTTTATCCACATTGAATTTCATTGTAAAATTAGATTTGTCATACATATTTTATACACTCCTTTCTTTTATAATATAGGATTGATCATGTATATATTCTATATAACCTTATAGAATCCTTTTTAAAGACCATTTCTATATATGCTAAGAATGCAGTAGACGAAAGTTTACACACAAAAACCTCCGTCCACTTAGATTATTTTATCTGTTCTTTTACTACTTGTATCACATGATTTAATGCTTCATCAATTTTAGACACATCTTTTGCTCCCGCTTGTGCCATGGTTGGTTTTCCACCACCACCACCACCTGCTATTTTAGCGATTTGCTTAATAATGTTTCCAGCATGTATCCCTTTGCGCACCATATCTTCTGTTGCCATAGCGATAAAGTTTACCTTGTTGTCATTTTCTGCCCCTAACACAACTAATCCTGAACCTAATTTATTTTTTAACTGATCTCCTAAATTTCGCAAGCTATCCATATCTAACCCTGTTAATTTATATTTTATCACTTTGATATTCTCAATTTCAACCGCATTTTGTAATATTTCATCTATGTTACCACTTGCTATTTTATTTTTAAGTTTTTCTACTTCTTGATGTGCAGCTTTTAATTCATTTACCAAATTTTCTACCTTTGTTACAACTTCTTTTGAATTGCTTTTAAGAATTTTCGCAATTTCATTGATTTTCAATTCTTGTTCTCTCATATAATTATATGCTTGATAACCTGTAATAGCTTCAATCCTTCTTATTCCAGCAGCTACCCCACCTTCACTTACAATTTTAAACAATCCTATTTGACTTGTATTATTCAAGTGGGTTCCACCACATAATTCAATACTATAGTCCCCCATAGAAACAACTCGAACGGTACTTCCATATTTTTCACCGAAAAGTGCAGTAGCACCTTTCTCTTTTGCTTTACTTATACCCATTTGTTCTGCGCTAACACATAAACTTTCTAATACCTTTTGATTTACCAATGCTTCAACTTTCTCTAATTCTACTTTCGTTAGCGGTTCAAAATGAGAAAAGTCAAATCTTAATCGATCTGGTGTAACGGATGAACCTGATTGTTCAACATGTTTTCCTACTACCTTTCGCAATGCTGCCTGTAGAAGATGGGTAGCTGTATGATTTCTTGCAATGCTCATTCTATTTTGAACATCAATAGAAGCCTTAATAGTAGTATCTACAGAAACAGCCCCCTCTACTACCTCACCTATATGTAGTATCCTATTATTATTGCTTTTCTTACAGTTTGTGATCTTGATCTTACATGCTTCATTGGTAAAAAGTCCGATGTCGCCTACCTGCCCACCGCCTTCTGGGTAAAACGGTGTCCTATCTAATATAACTGTAATCTGATCTCCCTGTTGTGCCTTTTCAATAATTTCTCCGTCTCTTACTAAAGCCATAATTTTTGAAGACATCGTATAATCTTTATAACCTTTAAACTGTGATTTTATATTTTCATCAAGTTTTGCATATATATCTTCTTTCCAACTTACCCCATCATTGTTCTGTCTAGCACTTCTTGCTCTTTCCCTTTGTTTTTCCATAGCTACCTTAAAGGCAGTTTCATCAACATTCATTTTTTCTTCTTCTAATATTTCTTTCGTTAGTTCTAATGGGAATCCATAGGTATCATATAATCTAAAAGCATTTTCCCCGGATAATGTATCTTTACTTTCCCCTTTAAGCGCATCCATATATTTTTTTAGGATATCGCTCCCCTGATCTATTGTTTCTTGGAATCTCTCTTCCTCAATCGCAATGACCTTCTTAATATAGTCTTTTCTATCTAAAAGATCTGTATACGCTTCTCCAGATACATCTATGACACGGTCTACCAACCCTGTTAGAAAAGCACCTTTTATTCCCATAAGCTTTCCATGTCTCGCTGCGCGTCTAAGTAATCTTCGAAGAACATATCCTCTTCCTTCATTACTTGGCATAATCCCATCACTTACCATAAAGGTAACCGAACGGATATGGTCTGTGATAATTCTTATAGAAAGATCCGTCTTTTCAGTTTCCCTATATTTTTGACCTGATATCAAAACAACTTCATTTAATATATGTTTTATTGTATCAATTTCAAATATAGAATCTACTTCTTGCATAATACACGCCATTCTTTCTAATCCCATACCTGTATCAATGTTTGGCTTAGGTAGTGAATTATAGTTTCCATCTTCATCCTTATCAAATTGTGTGAAAACAAGATTCCAAAACTCTACATATCGATCACATTCACAGCCTGGTTTACAATCTGGACTGCCACATCCATATTTTTCTCCTCTATCATAATAGATTTCAGAACAGGGACCACAAGGACCTACTCCTATTTCCCAAAAATTATCATCTTTACCTAATCTCACTATTTTCTGTTGAGAAATGCCTATATTCTTGTCCCATATTGCATAGGCTTCATCATCCTTTTCATAAACAGTAACCCATAATTTTTCAACAGGTAGTTTTAAATATTTTGTTACAAAATCCCAACTCCACGCAATCGCTTCATTCTTAAAATAGTCTCCAAAGGAAAAATTCCCAAGCATTTCGAAAAAAGTTGCATGTCTCGCTGTTTTTCCTACATTTTCAATATCTCCTGTCCGAATACATTTTTGACAAGTAGCCATTCTTTCTTTTGGTGGCGTTTCAATCCCCATAAAATAATTTTTCATAGGTGCCATTCCTGCATTTATTAATAACAGGCTCTTATCGTTTTCTGGAATTAGTGAAAAACTTTCTCTAACATAATGCTCCTTGTTTTCAAAAAAATCTAGAAAACACTTTCTGATCTCATTTAAACTCATTTGTTCCATTGTATCAACCTCCATATTTTTATACAAAAATAAACTCTCATCCCCTATATATAGGGACGAGAGTATCCTCGCGGTACCACCCTATTTACCAAAGAAAAAACACTTTGATCACTCATCAACATAATACCCAGCACGATAACGGTCGCCAACCATTAACTTCTACTACTATTTCAAAGTTAATACTCCAAAGTTGCTTCCAAAAACCAAAACCAGAAGTCTTTCAGCCTAAGAACTCCCTCTCTACAGACTTTAAGTTTTTGTACTCCTCTTCATCATTGTATTTTCTATATTTACTTTAATAGATTATATAAAAGTTAGTACTATTTGTCAATTCTTATCCTACCTATATTTTAAGGTTTTACAATTAATTCTACAATATGTTTACTTACGATTTTAATACTTGCTACAATAGGAACAGCAAAGATTAATCCAATAATACCCATCCATTCATTTCCTATCAATAAAGATATAATAACTGTAATTGGATGTAATCCAACACTTTCGCCAACGATCTTAGGCGTAATAATTGCGCTTTCTATCTGTTGAATTACGATAAAAGCTATAACTACCCAAAACGCCTTAGATGGTGTATCAAGTAGCGCAATCACAACAGCAGGTATAGCTCCAAAAACAGGCCCAAAATAGGGTATAACATTGGATAATCCTGCAATAATACCAATGATTAATGCAAAATTTACTTTGATGATCAATAAGGCAAGGATGCTTAAAATGCCAACACAAGCTGCTATAATAAATTGTCCTCTAATAAATTTATTTAACAATATATGTATATCTTTAAAAATATTTATTAATTCATTACGAAATATTTTGGGTATAAAAAATATAATCTTTTTTTTAAAATAATCTACATCCTTTAGAAAGTAAAAAGTAAAAATAGGAATAAGCACCAACTCTACAATATGGGAAAACATAGCAAATATGCCCCTTGTTATACCTTTTATTGTATGAAGAATATAATACTCTATTTTATCCAAATTTTCTTTTATTGTTTCTTTCACAGAAGCAAGATGTGGAGAAAAATTATCTAATTGCTCGACTTTCATATATAAATAATCAAAATATTCATTTGTTTTATTTGTATATCGCGGTAATAATTCTACTAATTTTTTTGTTTCATTGGTTATTTTAGGTGTTATGATAAAACAAAAAAACAGAATACCTGCAATTATAGAAACATAAAGAATTACAACACTCCAAATTGTTGGAATTCCGCTCTTATTTATTGTATGCACAATAGGACTTAATAAATATGCAAATATAATCGCCCAAATAACAGGAGTTAATATTTTCCAAATAACCATTCTAAAATTGTACAAACTAACAAGTAGTAAAAACATCAATACAAAAACAAATAAATTTAAAAAATGTTTTTTCTTTATTTTTAATTTTTTCTTGTTTTCAATTTGTTGATTTCCTATGTTTATCAAATAATAGTTTAAAAAACCTAATAAAGATAACGTAAGTATACTACTACAAATAATAAGTATTAAAAACAAATAAACAATAGGTTTAGCTTGTATAAAATGAAGAATATTTAATCCGCCATCTACCATGCGATTCACGTCCTTTTTATGAAAAGCAGCTAAATTACTAGCTGCTTTTCATGAAACTATCTAAGCATGTTCATAGATTGAACCATATCTATCATATTTACTGCACCTTTAATCATTTTTCTTCCTCGTTTCATCATCATCTTTCTCTGTCTAGGGCTCATTCTTTTATATGCATACATACCTGTAGTAGCACCAATTATGCCTCCCGCGATCATACCTGACATAAATCGATTTTGCATACTTTACACCTCTTTCCATTTTAAAATGACATCCATCCGTTTTGAAGCTATTCTAGTGAAAGTAATTTTTTTAAGCCCCCTGTATTATGGACAATAGATTCATTTATGCTTTGGTTAATAATAATTGTATGTTGATCCATATTGAAAAAATGATGCAAAGGTAAAATGGATCTACCATCTACTAAATCATCAAATAATCCTTCTGTTAAAATGATTTCCAAAATTTTTCCAGTTGGAAATTCTATCATTAAATCTTGAACAATCCCCACATGATTTCCATCATTTGTAACTACCTCTGATCCTATAATCTTTTGCCTCGTAGAAAACTGGTTTATTTTTTTTGTTATTTCTATAATACTTTTTTGATTTTGTACCACCATTGCATTTTCTCCAATGTTTACTACTTTTTCAAAAGAAATCATCTTTCCTTGATGAAAATATCCACCTTCATCAAGCAGAAAACCAATGATTATAAAATCTTTGTTGCAATAAATGATGTCTTTAATTTCCATTGTTTTGCAGCTTTCATCTAAGCAAACTACTGGTAACCCTACAATATCATTTCCACTTATTCTCATTAAATTTCACCACACTTCAATTTGGCAAGTCATTAATATACAATTATCATTCCACTTATCCATAAAAAAAATGCACCGAATGGTGCACTTCAATTATCTTACTTTTTTAGTAATTGTTCCGCCTCCTAAAAGGTAATCCTCGTCGTAAAACACAACAGCTTGCCCCGGTGTTATAGCTCTCTGTGGTTGTTCAAATACAACACGAAGAAGATTTTCTCCTTCAGGATAAAGTATAGCATCTTGTGCATTTGCATTATATCGAATCTGTGCTTTTACCTTTAAGCTTTTTTCTATTTTATTTAAGTAAATAAGATTTATATCTTCGGCCAACAATTCAATGCCAAAAACATCTTCATTTTCACCTAATACCACTTGATTTTTATTAGGAATAATATCGACTACATACATAGGTTTCCCTAATGCGATCCCTAACCCTTTTCTTTGCCCAATCGTATAATATGAAATCCCTTTATGTTTTCCTAGTATTTCACCATTTTTATCAACGAAGTTTCCTGAGACAATTTTTTCAGGTTTCCGTTCTTGTATAAATTTTCCATAATCATCATCTTTTACAAAACATATTTCTTGACTATCCGGTTTAGAAGCTGTTATAAAATCAAGTTCTGATGCAATACGTCGCACCTCTTCTTTTGAAGAAAATTCTCCTAAAGGCATCAATGTATGCTTTAATTGTTCTTGTGTAAAATTATATAATGCATACGTTTGATCCTTTGCAACTGCGTGTGATTTTTGAACCCTGTATTTATCCATTTTTTCATCATACACAATTTTGGCATAATGCCCTGTTGCAACATAATGTGCCCCTAAGTTACGGGCACGTCTTAATAATTCATCAAACTTCATAAATTTATTACATGCTATACAAGGATTTGGTGTTCTTCCAGATATGTATTCTTCCACAAATTTTTTTATAACCTTTTCTTCAAATATATCTTTAAAATTCATTACATAAAAAGGTATGCCCAATTTATTTGCAACACGTCTAGCATCATCCACTGCTGATAAGCCACAGCAGCTCCCCACTTTTTCGGCTTCTGATTCTTCCATCTCTGGCCAAACTTGCATTGTTACACCAATCACGTCATATCCTTGTTTTTGCAAAACATAAGCTGCCACCGAACTATCTACACCACCACTCATACCTACAACTACTTTTTTCTTATCTAAAAGCATTAATTATCACCTACTTTTTTTTATTTTTCCTTTTCTATCTGTTTTTTATTCAATTATAAAGCCCAGGAAATCCTGGGCTTAAGCTTCTTCTTCTTCTTCTTCCTCATGATGATCTTCATTTGGATCAAAATCCTCTAATCCTTCTATATTAATATTATTTTTTTGTGCATAATCAAGCAAAGCTGATTTTACAGCTTGTTCTGCCAAAATGGAACAGTGTATTTTAGGCGCTGGTAATCCACCTAACGCTTCTACTACCGCTTTATTGGTTAATGCCAATGCATCTTGGATTGATTTTCCTTTTATCATTTCTGTAGCAATACTAGATGATGCAATGGCAGACCCACATCCAAAAGTTTTAAACTTAACATCTTCTATAATATCATTTTCCACTTTTAAGTATATTTTCATGATGTCTCCACATTTTGCATTGCCTACTTGCCCTACGCCATCTGCATTTTCAATTTCTCCAACATTTCTAGGGTTGGTAAAATGATCCATAACTTTTTCTGAATACATTACTTTTGTCCTCCCTTTACTTTTTCATACAATGGTGACATTTGTCTTAATCTATCTACAATGATCGGTAGTTGTTCTAACACATAGTCTATGTCTTCTTCTGTTGTAAAGTCCCCAACAGTAAGTCTTAGTGATCCATGCGCAATCTCATGAGGTAGTCCAATAGCCATCAAGACATGAGATGGATCAAGAGATCCTGATGTACATGCTGAACCACTAGAAGCCGCTATTCCAACTAAATCCAAGCTGAGCAGTAGAGATTCTCCTTCAATAAATTCAAATACCATGTTTACATTTCCAGCAAGTCTTTTTTCTGGATGCCCGTTAAGTCTTACATAATCAACCTTTTCCATTATGCCTTTTATCAACTTTTCTCTCAATATTTCCAAATGATTTACATGTGTATCTAAATTTTCCATTGCTAACGCCGCTGCTTTTCCAAACCCTACAATTCCAGCAACATTTTCAGTTCCTGCTCTTCTTCTTTTTTCTTGTGCGCCCCCATGTACAAAGGAATGAATTTTTACACCCTTTCTTATATAAAGTGCACCAATTCCTTTTGGCCCGTATATTTTATGACTTGATACAGACATTAGGTCAATATTTAATGCATTTACATCAATTTCTACATTTCCTAAAGCTTGGACAGCATCTGTATGGAAAATAACCCCTTTTTCTTTTGCAATTTGTCCAATTTCTTTTATAGGTTCAATGGTTCCCACTTCATTGTTTGCAAACATAATCGAAATCAATATGGTTTTATCAGTAATCGCATTTTTTAAAACTTCTAAGTCAATCAATCCATCCTGATCTACATCTAAGTACGTCACATCAAAACCATTTTTTTCCAAATATGCACAAGTATGCAAAACTGCATGATGCTCTATTTTTGTTGTAATAATATGATTTCCTTTATCTTTATTTGCATAAGCGATCCCTTTTATTGCCCAGTTATCCGCTTCAGAACCCCCTGCTGTAAAATAAACTTCCTCTTGTTTGCTTCCAATCAATTTTGCTATTTTTTCCCTTGATACGTCTACTGCCTGTTTTGCTTCTCTTCCAAAAGAATAGATACTAGAAGGATTACCAAATTTTTCTGTAAAATATGGGTACATTTCATCTAATACATCTTTCTTTGTTGGTGTTGTTGCAGCATAATCAAGGTAAACACGTCTATTCATTTTCATCATCTCCCCAAAATTATATATAATACATATAAGAATCTTTATTATTCATCTTTTTATAATCATCAATCATATCTTGTAAGGTGATTCCATCCACTACGTCATTGATACTATCGCGTATTTTTTCCCATACGATTCTTGTGACACAACCATCTGCCTTATAGCATTCCTTTGTATCATCACCTATCACACAATCTGCTGGTGCGAGTGGTCCTTCAAGGGTTCTTATAATATCTCCAACCGTAATATCTGCTGGATTTCTGCCAAGCATATACCCGCCTTGTGCACCTCTAATACTTTTAACAAGCCCCGCTTTTCTGAGGTTTGAAAATAATTGTTCTAAATAGTGTACAGAAAGATTTTGTTTATCAGCAATACAATTTAAAGGAATAGGTCCTTCACCATAATTAAGCGATAATTCAAACATAGCTTTCACACCATATCTTCCTTTGGTTGATAGCTTCACTTTATCACTCCCTTCAAAATCCCAAGTGATTCTCTCTGAATTCAATTCTAAGTATATTATACCCAAGTATTTTTGTCAACATTCATCCAAAACATTTTTCTCTATATTTCATTGTTTTCATATAGATTTTAAAAAACAAAATAAGTATCGCCTTTTTATTTTCTTTAAAGCAATACTTATTTTTCAATCTATCATATATACTACATAAAACAATTAATTTTATAATTCAAATTCCAATCTAACTCAAAACTAAATATTCTTATATCTTATGATAATGGATATTTGAAATTTTTCCCTTTAATGTAAATCCATTCGAAAAATTCGGATGTAACTTCTTGGTATTTTCAATTGTTTCAGATAATAATTTCATATACGGTACATATATCAAATTTACTGCTGTATTAGGTAATCCACAGAACCACGATAAATTGAATTCTTTTGAACTATATATGCTCAGACCTGAAAAATGATAAAAAATCAACACTTCATGATCTATATAAACTTTCTCATTTTTATAGCTTAACTGATAGTTATCTATATTCCATACGGCTACATTTGCTCCTTTTGTATTGACAATATGCACATTAGAGAAATTTTTCGGCCATCTTTCTACGTATCTTTGATCTCCAAATAATTTTGCTTTTATATCTGGATCTTTATAACACCATTCTATACATCTACTTCTCCACCACTTCACAGCTTCCAATGCAGTTAGATCATTTTTACACCCAACAAAACCTGTATTATATCTTCCTGTTAGATCATACGTATCCATAAATTTATTAGAATTATTGTGATCTGTCAAATAAAGTGATGCACTTGGATTTTCATTAAATATTTTTTCAGGATTTGAAAAAAAGCAAATATCTGCATCAATGTGTGCATAATATGCCGTATCCGAAAAATTTTTCATCACATAATAAAGCATTGCAGGTTTTAGTGTCCATGCATATTCTTGTCGTGTTCGATTTGTTTTTGCCTTCATCAAATCCTTATCTTGGATTTGATGAAGGCAAAAACATGTTGCATTTTCAAATTGTAAATCGGAAAGTATATGATAACTAGTCTGATCTGTACATAAAATACATAAATGAAAATCATCGCAATGATGCTTTAAGGTTTTATACATAACAATTAATTTGTATAGATATTTATCTGACACAATCGTAGAAAAATAAAATTTTTCCATGATTTTCTCCGCTCCTATCTCTCTAATGTGTAAATTGTTGATCCCTGAACAATTTCCTCCCCATTCATAAAATATTCATCACAGTGAGGTTCCACCGCTTTTATATGAGCAATCACACCTTGTAGTACTTTAATATACGGATCATAAATATAACTTGTAAATTCCTTTTTAAATCCAACCTTAAATAAAAATTCTCTCTCATTTAATAATCTGAATCCTGCAAAATGATAAAGAATGAGCGCTACATTGTTAATATGCACTTTACCATTGTATATATTTGCTTTATATCTTCCATGATTCCAAAATCCTATGTTTACACCAGTTGTTTTAATCTCACAAACGCCACTAAATATTAATGGAATTTCATCTAAATATTTTTGATCTCCGAACTTACCTTTATCAGCCTTATCATCGCACCATTCTAAACATTTTTCTTTCCACCACTTTAATGCAGAAAATTCATTTTCATCTCTCTTGAAGCTTACAAAGCCAGAATTATATTTTCCACACAAGCTTTCAACCGATTTAAGATTTCTTGTGAAATTGTGTTTTGAAAGTAATACCGAACAATTCGCCACTTCTTCTAAAATAGCGCTTGGATCGCTAAAAAAATACGTATCTGCATCTAGATAAGTAACCTGGTTAATATCTTTAACTTGATTGATTATATGTTCTAAAAATATTGGTTTTAGTGTCCAGCAATATGCATTTAATGGTCGTTCTCTTTTCTTTATTAGCAAAAGTTCATTTTCAATTTCCTTTACATGAATTAACATCATATTTTCTAAATTTAGTTTTAGTAAAACTTCATATGTTTCATCATCCATGCAAAGAATAAACATCTTAAGATCTTTCATATTATTTTTTAAAGAATGATATAAGGCTATCCCTTGGAATAATCTATATTTTGTTAAAATCACGCAAAATCCATGTTCCATCGCTTTCCTCCTGCTAAATACTTTTTTTATAGAAACCATTTATTTTTTCAATCTCTAAAATAGGATCGATACCATCCTATCGCTCTACGCAATCCTTCATCAATATCAAAAGCAGGTTGCCACTTTAATATCTTTCTTGCTTTTTCAGCAGATAGATATTGATGTTTTATTTCATGATCTCCTTGATTTAAAATAGTAGGTTCTAACTTGCTATCCATGATTTTTAAAATTTTCTCTACCAATTCTAATACGGTTAATTGAATCTCATTGCTAAAATTAAATGCCTCTCCATATAGATTAAGCACTTCCATTTTTTCAGCTAATAATAAATACGCTTTTACTGCATCTTCAACATAAAAATAATCTCTTATAAAAGTCCCATCACTTCTCACAATAGGTGCCTCATCATGCAAAATGCATTTAATCGTCTGAGGAATAATGCGATTAAAATTCAAATCTCCTCCTCCATACAAATTGCCACAACGTGTAATACATACAGGCAGTTTATAAGTATGATAATAAGATTGCGCTATTAAATCCGCACAGCTTTTAGATACATCATAAGGATGTTTTCCTTGAAGTGGCATATTCTCGTTATAAGGTAATTTCAATTGATCTCCATAAGCTTTATCACTCGATGCGACAATAATATTTTTCACCAAAGTACTTCTTCTACAAGCTTCGAGTATATTCCATGTACCTCGTATATTTGCTTCAAAGGTGCTGCTTGGATGGTTATTGGCAATTCCTACAATAGCTTGTGCTGCTAAATGAAAGACCGTGTCAATTTCATATTCACTTAATGCCCTTTCTAATACTTGTATATCCTCTAGCGACCCTTGTATCCAATTTATTTTTTTCTCATAATCCATTGTATAAAGATTTGAATTAGCTACAAAATCTCTCCTTAAAGCTGTAACATTAGCGCCTAAATCTATTAATTCTTTCGCCAAATAGCTTCCTAAAAAACCCGTAGCACCCGTTATAAAAACTTTTTTATTTTTCCAATAATTATTGATCATTTTCACCAAACCTTCCAAGTGGCCTTATTATTTTTCCACATTTCATTTACCTGCAAAAGATCTTTATACGTATCCATAGCAGTCCAAAACCCTTTATGTAAATAAACTGCTAATTGCTTGTCATTCGTAAGGTTCACTAATGGTTCTTTTTCAAAAGTACAATCCCTGTCGTTTTTGATATAAGAAAAAATTTCCCTATTTAACACAAAGAAACCCCCATTAATAATTTCTTCTGTGCTTGGTTTCTCTTGAAAAGATTGAGCAATATTTTTTTTTACGCTTACCGTTCCATACTGATTGATTTTTTTCACACCTGTTACAGTTCCAATACATCCATTTTTTTTATGAAAATCTAATAACTTATTTAAATTAATATCTGCCAAGCCATCTCCATACGTTAACATAAATGTATCATCCTTAATGTATTTTTCAGCTTGTTTAATTCTCCCTCCTGTCATGGTATCTATCCCTGTATCTACAAATGTAACTTTCCACTGCTCAGACTTCTCTAACATCTTTATGTTGTTTTGTTCACCATCCAGCAGAAAGTTATGATTTTTCCAATGATAGTGCATAAAATATTCCTTAATCTTATCTCCTTTATAGCCTAGTAATAAAATAAAATCGTTTAACCCATAATACATATATGTTTTCATGATATGCCATAATATAGGTTTATTATCAATTTCAGCTAGAGGTTTAGGGATATCATCTGTTATTTCTTTCATCCTTGATCCTTTACCTCCACATAAAATAGCAACTTTCATTTTTCTCCCCCTTACCTTTTCTAAAGCAGTTTTACATTTTAGTTAACTCACACAATTTTGTTTTATCTATTCAATTTAGTTTATGTATATAAAAAGAATTTTGTTACCCGCATTCTTGTAGGATATTTAAAAAGATGATGCGTATTATTTATACCTAATACGCATCACCTTTTCTGTTCCGTCAACAATAAATATATATCTTTAACTTTTTTAGCTGATTTCAACCAAGTATAGTTTTCCATAATATAATCCCTAAATATATTATTCGTAGCTGTTTCGAAAGCTTCCATTGTTTGTTTATATATAGATTGCTCATCATAAGGATTACAGTATCTTACAAACTCTCCAAAAACATCTTTCGTTGACCCAATTTCTGTTGTCACAACATTACACCCAGCCATACCTGCTTCAAGATTAGCAAGCCCTGGATATTCTATCCAACTGGGTAATACATGTACCTTCGCACTTTTATATAATGAATTTAATTGGGACGTCTTTACATTATCCAATAGTAGAATATTTCCATTCACTTCTTTCATACACTTTTTAAGATATTGCTTATCATTCACGGATCCTACTAATACCAATGGGATTTTTTCATTTGAAAGGGCCCTTATTAAGCCCAACTGATTCTTCTGTTCATTAATTCTTCCTACACATAAAATATAATTATCTATTCCATATTGATCCATAAGATAATGCTTCGTACCCATCGAAAATCTTTCATCTACACCATAAGGAATAACTTCATATTTCACATAATTGTGATAATTCCTTATAATCAATTCCGCCTCGCCAATACAATGCGGTAAATAAATATCGCAATGATCAAATAAGAACTTTCGCTTTTTTTCACTATAATGCCAATATACTAATTTTTCTGTCTGTTTCGTCTCACTAAGATAATTTTGAAGATCCCAGTATATAGGTGTTAGCACAATCTTTTTATGATTACTTAATGCATGTTTCATAAATTGATAACTTTCCTGTACGCGTATTGTATTAAAAATATGCACAATATCATATTTGCTTAAATTAATCCTTTCATCTGTATGTATGTCTACTTTTACACCTAAATCTATTAACTGTTTTCTTAAATTTTGTACGATTATACTATCTCCCGCCACATTGCTCAAATAATCTTTTCTTATTTGAAATAATACATCCATTTGATCACTCTTTTCATTCTAGAAAATAATAATCACCAAATTTATGGTGATTATTATTTTCTAGGTATTTGCATCCCAATGTCTAAATCTCTAAATTTTGGTGGGAAAAAGTCATCTGGAAATACTCTATTTCCAAATTCTTGACACATTGATTTTTCTACTTCCTCGTAATTTTCAGCTTCTGGAGGTTCAAGAGATAAACTATACGCCGGTATTAATACCTGAATCCTTCCAACTACCCGAATTACTGATAATATACCTATTGGAATTTCAATTTCTTCCTTAATCATTTCTGGAGGCGCTAACACTTCAGAACGTGTTTCTACTACAATTCTAAAATTAAATTCATTTCTTGCTTCCGGCATAAATAAAACAACATCTTTTAATATATCTGGTAGCAATCCATTTATGCTTATAGTTTCATGAGAGGCATTATTTCTTAAGCTTATTGTAAAAGGAATCTTTAGCATAAATTTCACTCTAGAAAAATTGGGTCTTTTTGATCCTACTGGTGTAACATTCAGTGTCCCTTCAGCTATGCATCCTTCTTGAAAAGTTATCCCCACAAATTGAAATTGCTCCTCTTGATTCCCTATCTTTACTCGAAATTTTGGAAAACAATCTCTTTGTTGGCAATAGGAATAAACCTTATCTGCTAAAACACATACAGGTTCTATGGTATCCGTTATTATCTCTAATTGTTTTTCTGTACGTTTACGCATATGACTATCATATGTAGCATACGGAGCAGGCTCAGCAATTTTCTGATGTATTGATTTATTGGTATTAAAAACGTTTTTCGTCATCTATCCATTCTCCTTTCTTTTATATTAAATATCTTTCTTCTAGATTTAGAATTTTATCATTATCCTTCTCATACCATCATATGATTATAATTTTATTTTAATTATCAAATATTATATTTCTATAGTTTGAAAGGTATTTGAAAGAATAGTCTATACTTTTTTGTTATTCATGTCATTTTTTCTTTTTTATTAAATAGATTATAATAGGACAAATCTTTTTGTTTATAAATTTGGAGGTGTAATAATATGGAATTTACTTCTGATCAACAATATCTACATTATAGTAAATCTGGTTTCATATACTATTTTCATTGTATTAACAAAGATGTATATGTGAAAACCATTAAGAATAATGAAGTTTATGCTACAGTAAAAATCAGTGAAAATGTAACAGATTATTGTATCGATATAGATAATCTTGGCAGATTTCATCTTGTCAGTATTTCTTCATCAGGAGATTTAAAGTATTGCATTTATAGAGATAATAAATGGGATTGTAGATATCTAACAAAATATGATGCAAAATCCTATCAATTTAAAAACTTGAAATTGTTTATTGTCAATGATCACATTCATATTTTAATGGCTATTTCAAATATCATTCATTCTGAATTATGGACACTAAAGCATCACTATTGGAATACACAATCATGGATTAATGAAAAAGTATGTGATATCATCACAGAAAAATATGATCTGCCTTTTCATGTAGATATTGATCCTCATAATAATATGCATATTGTATTCAAATCCTTATATGATAAAAAATATCAAATATATTATTGTAAATACAACTATGCCTACCATTCATGGAGTATTCCTACCAAAATAAGTAATCTTTCACAAGATAATACGCATCCCTTTATACTTTGTGATAATACAAATGGTGCACATATTGCTTGGTCTGGTTTCTATAATAATAATCTCGGAGTATTTTATCTGTATAATCCTAAAATTAATTCTTCTAAACCCGATTGGTCTGAAGTCAAAAAAATATCAAGTGAAGGCGCTAACAGTACTCATCCTTTTATTTTTCAAGTTGAAAATAATATCGAAATATTATGGAAACAAAATAATAAATATTTTAATAAAAGTAAAAATATATTAGATAATACATGGAGCGAATCTACTAAAATTGAATTGGATCCTAATCATAAATTATCTTCTATTTCTGTGATAGGGAATATCTATAAATCCTGGTCAGAAATTAAAATCCCGATTACTTATGGATTATTAGCAAATCACGAATTTTTCATCATTGGACTAGATGCGATGCCTTTTAAAGACTATTCGCAATCTACTCAACAAGAATACATGTTTCGTTCAGCACATGATCATCAAACCCCTAACAAATTCGTCAATATACCCAAAATTCATTCATCTTCAAATGTTGATGCTGATGCTTCAACACCACTGAATTTAAATATAGAGAATGAAGATATCGAACAAGAATCTGAAGAAAATAATAATACCGAAATATTAGATATAAATGATCAATTGATAGAATTAATACCTATCCTTCAAGATATTCGAAAAGAACAGGAAGCTATCCGTCAATTATTAAGCACTCTAAATAAACAACAGGAAATAACAGTGCTTAGCATTGAAGAACTAACACAGCTCTATTCAAAACTTGAGCAATGCTTAAAAAGTACGAATAATAATCTGTTTCTAAAATTTAAGAATTTGTTTAAATAGTTGTTGTTTTTTATCTTGATCAAAAGTTCTGCGAAAGCAGAATTTTATTTTTTATTTAACAAGATGAATAGTAACTTATCTAGGACAACATGAATAACATGTACTAGGATTAAGGACACGAAATTTTTGTCTTACATCTAAAAAAAAATTGGAGGGAAAAAAATGCCTTGGAACAAATATAATCTGTCTCAAAACCAAAAAATATATCCGAAGAAACCATGTGTTTCCATTACTGGAAATACTTTAACAGAGTGTGAAAATATACCTGTTCCTATCACCTCATTACAGGCAGGTGCTATCGCTAAAATACCTGTAGTCCTCGCAGAACTTAATCTACAGATTGACGTTTCTTCAATAATTAACCTACCTGAACCTGCATTGGAAGTAAAACAAATTCATAAACGATTGAAAATCACGCAATGCCTGCTTCTACAAGACACCAATAAACTTTTCATAAAAGGATTTGTCCGTAAAAATATTGATTATGCTACGCGTGGGTGTTGTTCAACTGAACAAGGTGTATGTGGAGATATTAAACATTGTACGATAGATGTCCCCTTCGAATGTGTAACGCCTGTCACTTTCAATGGCATAGCACCATTACCTGTTGTTACTACTACTAGAGAAGAATTCGAATATTTCAAAAGAGAAGATTTAAAGAGTCCTAATTTTGCAGAAAAAGACAATTTATTGTCTGGTGATTTTTCTGAATTTAACCAAATAAGTACAGAATACTTTAATGAACTTCCTTTCTGTGAATTAATCAATAGTAGAATCGTTGAGTTTGATGAGTACCTCAATCGTCAACACGCAACTAAAGGGACACTTCCTTTTGAAGAAAAGTTATTTAGTAAAATTGAAGAAAAAATGGTTATAGAACTTACGCTTAAAATACTACAAAATCGTCAAGTACGCATTCCCCCTTGCATTACAGATTAATCCATCAATTTTCTAAAAAACACCTATAATTTACAATGTCTAGGTGTTTTTTAGTCTACAAATAGAATGAGATGTTCATTGCCTGAACATCTCATTCTATTTGTTTGTAAATTAGCAATCTAATCCCGGACCAGTAATGAAATCATCTAATTGCGGTGGGAAGAAATCTGGTGGCAATTGTTGATTAAATATCTCACAAGGCTCTCCCAATTTTTCACATGGTGCAGGTGGTGGACAGAATCCAAATGCTGGTATAACTAATTGTACAATCAATTCACATTTTATAATGTTAAAAATTCCTACTGTAAATACTGCAAAACATACATCATCATAAGGGTCACAAGGCGTATCACAATCTTCCTTTACAATTTGGGCGTCAAGAACTCTCGCTACGATTTCTAATTTTACAATCTCATCATCTTCATCTGTTGCAGGTTTTATTGTTCCAGATTGATCTACTTTACTTTCTCTAATAATTGCGAGAGACTCTGGACAATATAAAGGCCCAACCGTTTCACTTCTTCTTAATAGTAGTTCATTGTCTTTAGATATGGTTCCATCATCAAATACGATATCATATAATATTCTTAATTGATATGTGAAAGTAATGAATTTTCTATCAGGATCTGCCGAAACTGGTCTTTTGCTGATCACTTTAAATGATCCAGGTACAAGACCTACTACTCTTGGATTTACTATACCATCTGCACTACAATCAATTCTTACACGAAGATCTGAATCAAAGAAGATTCCCTCTTCGGGCTTTGCCTTGTCAGGTTCTCCAACCAAGCATTCTCTTAATAAACATGAATCATAAACTTTTGGGATTTGAACGCATACTAATTCACATGCATTTCCAAATTGATCTCTCAATTCTTCTGGAATTACACCTGGAGTATATATGCTGATTCCACAAGATGTTGGCTTATACATATATTTTCCCCCTTTTTACTCATAGCATATGTGCTATCATATTTTTAAGTAGCTCTTTAAAGTTTTTGTTCTACTTGCATATTATGTATCTACCTTTATTTTTGTGATTAAAGATTAAAAATTTAATTAAAAAAATCTTTAACATACTATACACTTGCAATTAATATATTAAACTAAGGTAGGTGGTGTGAATGTCTATAAAAGAAAACACAAATATCCATTTATGTACACTAGACAAGATACTACATTTCTTTTCAGAGTCACATGATGGCATCAGCTATTTTTCAGATACTAAAAACGAGAAGATCAAACTATGTAATGGGAATATATTAGAATTCGATGTTGCCATTGACACTAATGGGAATATCGGTGTAGTTATTCTGGATAGTGATGGGGATTTTTTTTACAATTATTATGATGGTCAAACTTGGACTACTCATTTGTTATATGAAATAGATCTTGATTTTGAAGAATTCAAATATATAAATATCAAATTCTCACTTCATTCTCCATATATTTTATTTTGTTGGCATAATTTAGATGCCCCAAATTTGTGGTCTATTGTTGCTTACTACAAAGAGGAACGTTGTTGGAAAAAGCAAGTCCTTACTAAACTTTATTTAAAAGAAAATATAAAACCATATATTCTCATTAGCAATGAACATCATGAATTATATTTCATCTACTTGAATAATAACAATATCATTTATGATTTAATGATAAGAAATCTCTCTATTCCATCCTATACATGGTCAACCCCTATACTTGTTAGTAATTGTATATTTTTAAAATCTTTCCATTTGGATGCAATCGTTGGTCTAGAAGATATCATCCATATATGTTGGATAGATAAAATCAAAAAAAACTATTGTATAAAATATATTTCTTTTGATTGTAAAAAACACATCCCATATACCCTATCACTTATTTTAGAAATAAATAAACCTATTATACGGCATCAGCTTTTATATATAAAAAATTCTATTATATGTTATACCTTAACAAAAGAAAATATTTTCTATTCATTAAAATTAGGAGATCATTCAACTTGGAATGATCCACATAAAATAGACTTGCTCCCTACATCTATTTATCTTATAAAATTTGTAAAAAGTCCTAACAGCTCTCTCCTACCCTATCATGCCAACTATATATTGTCTGAAAATCCATCTGATATTGCACCTATATTCTTACACGAGATAGAATACTCTTTTGAAAATGAAGCAATAGATTTCACCCCTTATACGATTTCAAAGAAAAATAGTTTAAGTTCACAGAAACATTCCTCTACACATCAACAAGATCAATCTGTAAATTCATTCAAAAAAGTAAACCTAGAATTATACAACAAAAATCAAGAACTTGAAATGAAAAACAACCTCCTAAAAACATTAGAAAGTAATATTTCTTTTTTGAAAGACGAAATAAAACAACTAAAGAAACAAAATGAACAATATTTAAACATGTTACATGAAAATAGTGAAAAACATAAAGAATATCAAAAAAATATGAACATTAAAGAAAAACACTTTCAAAATATACTATCCAATCAGAAATTATCTGATCAAAAAAATAAAGAATTACTCAATGAAGTCAAAACTTATAAAAATCAATTAGAAAAAATGCAATCAAATATACATAATTTACATACAAAGAATATACTACTGGAAAAACAAATTAATAAAACTAAAAGCATCGGCTTATTTAGAAATTTTTTTCATTAATATAGAAACTAACATATTCTGTTCTATTAAACTATTAGGGAATCAGTTTTTTGCTGATTCCCTTTATTTTATTTTATATAAAATCACTTCAGTAAACTCGTTCAGTAAATCTGAACATCTAGGATTCCGATGTGAATTCCACCCCACCTTAATCAATTTGCACTCCCACTTATAGAAGGTGGCATCTTCTATGAAACAAAGGATATCCTTTCCATATTTACTAAATCTATTTTACTATCTTACCTAGTGCACTTTTCAATGATCATTCATTTCTGTTTTCTGTAGTTGTGATAGTTAGCGCCCCTTTATAAGCAAAGAATAAGTAACAACAAGTTTTCAAAAAACGTATACTAATTCTATAATAAAGTGTTTTTTCGAGGAGAGATTACATGCGTATTTTTCAAATGCTTCAGCAGCTATTTGTAGCAGATCCCCAAACATTCGTCAATGGGCTATTTATGGAGTTTTTAAACCGCAATCCACTTCCAGCAGATTTAGCATATTTTACCCGTTGCTTGAAATCTAGTAGTAGGTCAAAAAATGAAATATTAAAGATTGTTATCATGAGTACAGAATTTGATGAACTTATGCAAAAGGAATCGTATCAAAGTTCCATGCCTTTTTTCCATAAATTTATGAGCATGGATGAAAAAACTTTTATAACTGAAGTTTATCATGAATGTCTTGATAGGGATCCTGATTTAGGTGGCTTTCAACATTTCGTTCATTTATTAAAGACCGGGACATCAAAGCTTGATATATTAAGGATTGTTTTACTGAGTGAAGAAGCATTAAAGAAATTTCATGCATCAAGTAATGTCAACAGTAAGGGTACCTCGGTTTCCATACACTATTTCACCCTCTGGCCCCAGATACCCATATCCAGATCTTTTAGAGAAAATGTAAAAAAAATACTCCGTGAACATCATTTACCATACGAGACCCATATTTTGGTCAAAACAGGGGGGTTGGGTGATGCCATTCAGTTGACTCCTGTAGCAAAAGCCTTAAAAACAAAGAACCCTAAACGTCCTGTAGTAGCCGTTACCAATCAATGTATTTCCTTATTTGATGAACATCCATATATTGATTTAGCCATTCAATGTGGATCTATGGGGTGGTATAAGGCAGTGAAGAGCTTAGTAGGACTTGCAGAGAATGTATTTGATCTGCGATATATGAGTCGTGCCTATGGAACATGGGAAAATAGTGATTATTATAATGAAAACAAGTGGTACTATGACCATTTTCCTCATTCTGGAACACAAATAAATTCTCTTCATAAGCATGTTTGTGATATTATGCTATATTCTCTAGGCCTTGAACAATATGCCAATTGCAGCGATGTTTTTATAAAACCAGACTTTTCGATAGAAAAGATCCCCAAAGATTATATTGTGGTAAATGACAGCCCGGGATGTAGCTTGGAAGAATTAAAACGATGGTCAGCAGATGGATGGGACGGACTAATCAATTGGCTACATTTGCAAGAAATCATTCCTGTCCAGCTAGGGTTAGTAACCGATTCATTGCTGCATCCAGGAGTAATGGATCTGCGCGGTAAAACTACCCTACGGCAAGCAGCTGGTTATCTCAAGCTATCTAAAGGTTATATTGGTATTGAAGGGGGACTTTTTCATCTTGCTAAGGCAGTAGGCGCACCTACTGTGGTTATCTTTAATACTACATCAGAAACTTGCTTTGCTTACCCGGATACCCATGTGGTTACGAAGGGAGTATGCTCACCATGTTGGTTGAATGAGCTTTGGTATCAAGGAAGATGTTTACATGATCACAAAACTTGTTTGAATCTTTCGGATTGGGAAAGTGTTGCTGCTAAAACGTCCAGTATTATTTCATAGGGAAAATTAGTAGCAAATCATCTCAAAAGGACATACATTAATTGTGGAAGAAGATATTTTTTAGGAGGAGCAATTATATGAGAACCTTTCAAATTCTTCAACAACTATTTGCAGCAGATCATGAAACATTCGTTACGGGACTATTTAAGGAGTTTTTAAACCGTGATCCCGCCCCAGAAGACTTAGTATATTTTACACATTGCTTGAAATCTGGTAGCAAGTCAAAGAATAGAATATTAAAAATTATTCTCAGGAGTACAGAATTTGCTATGTTTATACAAAAGTTATCATTTCAAAGTCCCATCCCGATTTTTCATAGATTCATGAAAATGGATGAAGAAACTTTCGTAACTGAAGTTTATCGTGAATATCTTGGTAGGGATCCTGATTTAGGTGAATTTCAACATTTTGTTCATTTATTAAAGACGCGTACACCAAAACTTGATGTATTGCGGACTGTCTTATTGAGTAAAGAAGCATTAATGATATTCCAAACAAAACGTACTATCAACAATAAGAACCCTTCAGTTTCCATACACTACTCCGACCTTTGGCCTCAAGTGCCCATAAACAAAGTTTTTAGAGATAATGTTAAAACTATACTTCGAAACCATAATTTCCCTCACACCACAAATATTTTAGTTAAAACAGGGGGGGTGGGTGATTTTGTTCAGATGACTCCTGTTGCAAAAGCGCTAAAAATTAAGGACGCACAACGTCCCATAGTTGCCGTTGTTGGACACTATGGTTCGTTATTTGATGATCATCCATATATAGATCTAGCCATTGAATGCGGCTCTATGAGTGACCGTCAAGCGGTCAAGAGTGTAGTGGGTCTTTCAGAAAATGTGTTTGATCTGCGATACATCAGTCGTGCCTATGGTACCTGGAAAAATACTGATTATTATTATAAAAATTTATGGTACTATAATCATTTTCCTCATTCTGGAATACGTGTAGATAATCTTAATAAGCATGTTTGTGATCTCATGTTATATTCCCTCGGCCTTGAGCAGTACACCAATTGCAACGATGTGTTTATTAAACCTGACTTAATGATAGAAAAAATTCAGGGAGATTACTTTGTATTAAGCGATAGTCCCGGAAGTATTCCTGGCCAATTAAAACAATGGTCAACAGATGGATGGGACGGACTAATTAAATGGCTACATCTAAACGGAATTATTCCTATTCAGCTAGGATTAGCAACAGATTCATTACTACATCCAGAAATAATGGATCTGCGAGGTAAAACTACCCCACGACAAGCAGCTGGTTATCTTAAGCTATCTAAAGGTTATATTGGTATTGAAGGAGGACTTTTTCATCTTGCTAAAGCAGTGGGAGCACCTGCAGTGGTTATCTTTGCATCTACGTCAGAAACTTGCTTTGCTTACCCGGATACACATGTAGTTACGAAGAGACTCTGCCGACCTTGTTGGTGGAATGATACTTGGACTCGGGGAAAATGTGTACAAGGTAGCAAAACTTGCTTAAACCTTCCTGATTGGGAAAGTGTTGCTGCTGAAGTATCTAAAATACTAGAGCAAGGTAATAAGCAAAATAAGTAACAACTTGTTTCAAAAGAACATAGAATAATTGTGGAAGAAGATATTTTTTAGGAGGAACGATTATATGAGAACCTTTCAAGTTCTTCAACAACTATTTGCAACAGATCATCAAACATTCGTTACCGGATTATTTAGGGAGTTTTTAAACCGTAATCCTACTCTAGAGGATTTAGCAAATTTTGCAGATTCTTCTGAATCTGTTAGGTCAAAGAATGAAATATTAGAAAGTGTTATCATGAGTATCGAATTTCAACAACTTTTTTCTTGCTCACCCTCATTGATTTCAATATTACAACAGATTATGTGCAAAGAAGACTACGAATTTGTAACGCTGCTTCATAATTATATGTTTGGACAACATTCTAAACTAATGCACATTCAACAGAATGTGGAACTTTTGCGTACAGGCGTAAGCAAATTGGAAATATTAGAAAAGCACCTGCTAAATGACAATATGATTAACTATCTTTGTGAAGGAAAAATAGATCCATTCAAAAATTCACAAATCAACATACAACAAATTTTACATGATATTTTAAAACAAGATGGTCATGCTTTTATAACCCAATTATATATGGAACTATTGTCGCGTAATCCTAGGAATGACGAATTGAAAACTTTCACTAAAAGCATGTCTTTAGAACTATCAAAAACAGATATATTTAAAATGTTGATTCAAGACCCAGAATTTACTGCACTTGTACAAAAGAAACCACTTCAAAGTCTCATGCAGTTTTTTCAACAACTTATTAAAACTGACGAAGAAACTTTTGTTGCCAAGGTGTACCTTGAATGTCATGGTAGGACACCTGATTTTGATGGATTTCAACATTATGTTCATTTATTAAAATCAGGCACGTCAAAGCTGGATATATTACGTACTGTCTTACTGAGCGAAGAAGCAGTAACAAGGTTTCATGCACTAAATCGCGAAGACAGGAAGAACACCTTGATTTCTACAGACTACTCCACCCTTTGGCCTCATATGCCCATAGATAAAGTTTTTAGAGAAAATGTCAAAGAAATACTCAGCGCCCACAAATTCCCCTATTCCACAAATATTTTAGTTAAAACAGGGGGGTTAGGTGATTTCGTTCAGATGACTGCTGTTGCAAAAGCACTAAAAACCAAGGAGCCAGAACGTCCTATAGTTGCTATTATTGGATACTGTGGTTCCCTATTTGATGAACATCCATATATCGATCTAGCTATTGAATGTGGATCTATGGATTTGCATCAAGTAACCAAAAGCGTAGTGAACCTTGTAGAAAATGTGTTTGATCTACGCTACGTCAGTCGTGCTTATGGCACCTGGAAAAATACTGATTATTATTATAAAAATTTGTGGTTCTATAATCATTTTCCTAATTCTGGAATACGTGTAAGTGATCTTAATAAGCATGTATGCGATCTCATGCTATATTCCCTCGGCCTTGAGAAGTATGCCAATTGCAACGACGTGTTTATTAAACCAAATCTAATGATAGAAAAAATTCTGGGAGATTACGTTGTGGTATCAGATAGTGCAGGAAGTGTCCCTGGCGAATTAAAACGCTGGTCAGAAAAAGGATGGGATGGATTGATTAAATGGCTGCATTCGCAAGGAATTATTCCTGTCCAGTTAGGAGTGGAAACTGATTCACTGCTACATTCAGGCGTAATGGATCTACGGGGTAAAACAACACCACGGCAAGCAGCCGGTTATCTCAAGTTATCCAAGGGTTATATTGGTATTGAAGGAGGAATTTATCATCTTGCCAAGGCAGTGGGAGCACCATCTGTAGTTATCTTTGCATCTACATCAGAAACTTGCTTTGCTTACCCTGATACACATGTGGTTACAAGGAGATTGTGCCAACCATGTTGGTGGAATGAGTCTTGGACTCAAGCAAAATGTTTACATGGTAAAAAGACTTGTTTAAACCTTCCCGATTTGCAAAGTGTCACTGATGCAGTATCTAAAATCCTAAAAACTGATGAAAGTATTTTCTGATAAAGTATCTAAACTTCTAAAAAGAGGTGTTAATTAGCGTGGAAAATCTAGTGTCTTGTCTAATTAGTCGAATAGATCTCTTTAATCAACTGATCAAAGCTGATGATATCTTATTGAAGATTCACAAAGTTGGCCAGTTGTTAAAGTCTACAGTGTGTGGAGGATTCATGGTGCTAATTTGCGGTAATGGTGGCAGTGCGGCCGAAGCTCAGCATATGGCCGGTGAGATTGTGGGAAGATTCATGGTTGAACGGGATGGTTTGCCAGCCCTCGCTTTGACTGCTGATCCAGTTACACTCACAGCAGTCGGTAATGACTATGGCTATGATGAAATATTCGCACGTCAAGTTACAGCCTTCAAGGATTCAGCAAAACTACTGATACTCCTCTCCACTTCTGGAAATTCAAAGAATTTGATTCAAGCTGCATTAAGGGCAAAAAATCATAAAATAACGACAATAGGACTCTTAGGAAGAGATGGCGGTGCGTTAAAAGAACTATGTGATTTTTCTATTATTGTTCCTTCTTGGTCTACTCCCGAGATACAGGAAGTACATTTAGCCATTATTCATATGCTGTGCAAGTATGTGGATGGTGATCATCAATGAGCAAGCGAGCTGTATTTTTAGACCGCGATGGAACACTCATTGTGGATCACGGGTATATTCATGAGCCCAGCCAAGTGGCTCTTCTTCCGGGAGCCATTGAAGCATTATCCAAACTAAAAAAATGGGGTTTTGAGTTAATTATCATTTCTAATCAGTCAGGAATTGGTCGTGGATTCTTCACAAAAAAAGAAGTGGATAATGTTAATCAGCATTTGCATAGTTTGTTAATCGCCCATGGAATCACATTGACAGGGATTTATTATTGCCCCCATAGCCCAGATGCTGGATGTATCTGTAGAAAACCTAAACCAGGTCTACTGCTTCAGGCCTTGTATGAACATCGAATTGATGCAAAACAATCCTACTTTGTCGGCGACAAATGGACAGATATACAAGCTGCAATAGGGGCAGGTGTTCAACCAGTACTACTTTCTCGAAACCATGATATTTCGATGAGTACTGTTCCAATTCTCACGGTAGCCTCTTTACTAGAATGGACAAAACTTATTGATCAGGGGGATATGTGATGAAAGCTTTTAGCAACAAACTACATGCAAAAACATTTATTGTTATCGGAGATTTGATGGTTGATGCATATGATATGGGGACAGTCTCCCGAATTAGCCCAGAAGCCCCCATTCCAGTATTAGATTTTAAAAACCGAATATGTGTACCTGGTGGCGCCGCAAATGTAGCGATGAATCTAGTAGGGCTTGGAAATCAGGTGGAGCTGGTTGGCTTAATTGGTGATGATGCAACTGGGCAGTGGTTAAAAGATTACCTTAATAAACACGGTGTAGGAACTAAAGGAATTTTATCCAGTGCGTCAAGACCCACAACAAATAAGGTGCGATTTGCTACGATACAACAGAGTATGTTGCGCGTTGATTACGAAGATTCACGACCGGTAGAAGACTCACTTACAAATGAAATGACAGCGTATATTGAACAGTATTTACAAAGCAATCAGGTAAATGGTGTACTTGTTTCTGACTACAACAAAGGTTTAATAACATATGAAAATAAGAGCAATCCTTTCATTTCTCTCTTCAAAAAAATTGTTAAATTACCGTTGTTATGCGGTGCTGATACAAAAAAAAGTGGCACCGATCTAAGTATTTTTTCGCAATTCGATTTCATAAAACCCAATCTCTTAGAGTTAGAAAAGGCTGTCAACATGAAGATAAGTTTGACGAATACACTACAGCTAGCTTGCCAAAAATTTTTAGAAACAAGTCAAGCCAAAACAGTTCTCGTTACGTTGTGCGCAGAGGGTCTGTATCACTTTAATGGTGTTCTAGGAATACATGTCCCTACAGTCACAGCAAATGTTTGTGATGTAACAGGTGCAGGTGACACAGTGTTTGCGGTTGTTATGCAATCCCTATTAAACGGATTAAGTTGGGTCGATAGCATGCGTTTGGCAAACATGGCTGCATCAGTAATTATTGAATCCCAAGGAACAAAAGCAATTTCAATACCAGAATTGTATAGGAGGGTGGAATTGATTGAAAACACACAACCCAATTATTTTATCTCTTGATCAAGCACAGAAAACCCTAAAGAAGCTGCAGAAACAAGGCAAGAAGATTGTGTTGACGAACGGATGTTATGACCTTCTGCACGTGGGGCACATTGCCAGTCTGAAATTCGCTAAATCCAAAGGAGATATTTTAGTTGTTGCTGTCAATGATGATTTATCTGTGCGTCGCTTAAAGGGTGAATCACGACCCATAATACCAGCAAAGATGCGGATGGAACTCCTTAGTGAACTAAAAGTAGTTGATTATGTGATTTTATTTAGTGAAGATAATGCCCTTAAAGTTGTAAAAACAATTAAACCAAATGTCTACGTAAAAGGTGAAGAATATAATCTTAGGGATACGCCCGAGGGAATGGAAGTTTTAAAATATAGTGGCAAAATTGAGTCTGCACCGCTTGTACCAAGTATTTCAACTACTGCCATAATTGAAAAAATTAACAAAATCCGACTATATAGCGAGGAGATGAGGAAATGATTCTTATTACCGGTGGAAGTGGGTTCATTGGTTCAAACATTGTGCAGGCACTTAATCGAGAAGGAATATATGATATTCTTGTTGCCGACCAACTTGACACTACAGATAAATGGAAAAACATAGCTGATAAAAATATTGCAGACTATATAGATAAAGATAACTTATTTAAGGAAATAGCAAATCAAAATCTTGAAGCCGTTATTCATATGGGCGCTTGTACAGATACGATGGAATATGACGCCAAACAGATGATCGCAGATAATTATGAGTTTAGTAAAAAACTGTGGAAATATTGTGTTGAAAAGCGTATCAAGTTTATCTACGCAAGTAGTGCCTCTATTTATGGGGATGGATCCTCTGGATTCACCGAAAATGCAAACCTAGATAATATGATGCCACTCAATCCATATGCCTACTCAAAACTACTGTTTGATCGATGGACTGCAAAACAAAAGAAGACGCCTCCATATTGGGCTGGTCTACGATTTTTCAATGTATATGGTCCAGGAGAATCTCATAAAGCTTCTATGGCAAGTATGGCTTTTCATGCCTACCATCAGATTCAACAGGACGGAAAAGTTAGGTTGTTCAAGTCTAATCGCATAAATTGTCAACACGGCGGACAACAGCGCGACTTTATCTATGTGAAAGATATTGCAGATATTGTGCTTTTCCTTTATCACAGTTCATCTTTCCTATCTGGCATATATAATGTAGGTTCCGGCCACGCGCGTACATTTAATGAACTAATTAGCGCTGTTTTTGATGCTTGTCAAACGCCTATTCAAATCGAATATATAGATATGCCAGCGGAGTTAGAAAGAAAGTATCAGTACTACACAAAATCTGACATGACAAAATTGCGTAAGATCGGCTATTTACGTAATTTTACAGACATTGAACAAGGTGTGTCTGAGTATGTTCGTTACCTAGATCGTCAAGGTAACGGTTCACTCAAATAGATGAGACTTACTATACCCAATGGGATAGTTCTTGCATTTACTAAATACTTGGTGAATTGATCAGAAAATATGTGCATTGTGAAAATCATGAAAGAGAATCCTTTTCAGCTATGGATTCTCTTTTTTTAAATTGCTTTTTAGTCTCTTCGTTCTATACTTTATTCATTGATAATTTTTTATAATCTACCAAACTTCCTCTTCTAATAATCTCATATACTCCTTGAGGAGAAACTCTAGACTTTTTAAGTAAACCCAATGCTTTTTCTAAATCCTGCTCCTGTATATAAATAGCAGAATGGCATGATTTTGCAATAGCTCTAGGCGCTTTTCTAAAAGTATTGTTTATTTCACCTCTTTTAAACATTTGTTCAATATAATACCCATGATAGTTTGAAGAAAAAACAATCAAATATTTTTCATTATTATTTAACATTCTAATCATCTCCACTTTTTCATCTCCACTTTTATTTCTATATCATTCTATTCTTTAAGCACATAAAATGACATAAAAAAACCCACAATATGTGGGTTTATTTCGTTACTTTATGAATATATTCTGAAGTCATTAACTGCAGGAGCGCACCATAGTCAACACCAAATCTTATTTCATCTCCAACAGCATAATCTTTATCAGCATCTGTTATATCAATAATACAATGATCACTACTTGCGCCGAGTATCATCATATTTTCGTCTATTGGTTTTAAATGTTCCACTTGAACATCTTGTCTTCCTACAGCAATGATTGCTCTCTTCCTTACCCCTCGATCTACAAAGGTTGGCTTATTCCCAAATGCATCTACCCCTATTTTTCCTATTGGAATAGACTGTTTTTCTTTTAATTCTATGATTTCTCCAACAAAAGTAAATACATCTTGATACGTATCTTTGATTATTTCTCCATAAGCAGATTCTGTTCCAAGGACAATTGCTTCTCCTGGTCTTAAGTGATTGATTTTTTCTGGCATTTCTTCTCTTTGAAGGAGATATATACTACTTGAATTTCCTCCGGATATGATTTCTAATTTTATTTCAAACTCTTTTTCAATACGGGTTGCTACTTCTGAAAGCAATCCTAAATTTTCTTTTGATGGAATAACCCCACCATAGCAAGTTAAATTTGTTCCAATACCCATTAAATTTATTCCATCTAATTTTAGTATTTCCCCTGCCGTACCTACTGCATCACTTTCCCATACACCTTCTCTTAAATCACCTAAATCTATCATTAATATGATATTATGCACCTTATTCTGTCTTACCGCTTCTTTGGAAATTTTTTCTATCGTAGCAATTTCTGAGTTTAAACTAATATCTGCATATTTTACTACTTCTGCTATTCTGCTTTGCATTGGCAATCTTAAAAGCAACTTTGGTATTTTAAGATGCGCAAGTTTTTTTAGATTATCAATTCTTGAATCTGCAAGCATATTTACTCCGCCTTGCACGATTGCCTCTGCTATTTCAGGAATACCGCAAAATACTTTTGTTACAGCTGCTGATTGAATGTTATTTTTTTTGCATAATCCTACTATAATTTCTGTATTATGTCTTAACTTATTTGAATCAACCTCAATTCTAGGGCATATGTTCATTTTTTCTCCTCCTTAAATAAATAGCCGGGAGATCTCCCGGCTGTCCTTAGTCTATTTCTAAACTTTGCTTCATTAAAGATAATGCAGCTTCTGGATATTTTTTTGACAGTACCCCTAATGATGCCATAATATAGTGATTGTCTATTAAAACTTTTGCTTCTTTTTTAGGAAGTAGGTAATCTCCCTTGTTTTGAATCGCAATCTTCTTTAATATATTTACTCTATCAGGAAGTCTCGTCAATGCTCCCCCTGTTCCAATAATCCATTTCACATTTGTAAGGTCTTTTCCTTCTGCAAATGTTTTTTTACCGCTAGGCCCATATAAATTTCTAAGTTTTCCTGCATGTCTATACACAGCAGTAAAAGCAGCTTCTTCTGTGAGTAATTCTACAAACTTTATTAATTCTTTCGTATCAGGTATGGGTTTATGCCTTTCCATTAAAGCATTTATATCACAATCCATTTTTTTTGTCAATACTTCTTTTCCGATCCGCTCAACAATGTTTCTCATGTTTACGTAAACCCCAAGATCCCCTTCTACGGTTCTTTTAGCGATAGGCTCAGGACTAATCAAAATTCTATTTATTTCTTCACTGCCTTCTGTAACCGAATGAAGGTCTGTCGTCGCCCCGCCAACATCTAATGTAATCAAATCTCCGATCGCTTCCTTTAGAACTTTTGACGCTTCCATCACAGCCCCTGGTGTTGGAATGATAGGTCCTGTAACTAATTCCCTAATTTTACTCATTCCAGGTGCATGGATAATATGTTCTTCAAAAGCCATTTGGATTACTTTTCGCGTAGGTTCAATATTCAATTGATCGATCTTAGGATATACATTGTCTACAATATAAAGTTTATTTGGTTTATCTTTAAAAATTTCACGAATTTCTTCTTGATTCTCAATATTCCCTGCATAAACAATCGGTGTTAAAATTCCTGCATCTGCAATTAATTCTGCATTATTCAGTGCAATCTCTCTTTCTCCATAATCTACGCCACCTGCTATTAAAATAAGATTAGGATTTACTTCTTTAATTTTATTTATATCCGTTTTTCTTAGTCTTCCCCCTGTAACTTTGTGAATAATAGCCCCTGCTCCAAGTGCAGCTTCTTTCGCAGCACGAACGGTCATGTCGTAAACTAATCCATGCACACTCATCTTTAGTCCACCTGCCGCACTACTCGTAGCAAGCATCTCATCATATACTAGGTTACTAATCCCAATATTTCTTTTAAAATCTTCTATTGCCCCATTAAGACCAATCTTTACATCTCCCTCAAGCACACTCGTAGGCGCCTGCCCTTGCCCTAAAAATTCAGGGTGATCTGTGTGAATATCTGAAAAAGCATTAATCACTGTCGTTGTACTTCCAATCTCAGCAACTAAAAGATCAATTTTCATTATTTATTCATTTCCTTCCTTTTATTAACAAGGAATGTAGCCATATGAATCCCTTTTGATCCTCTACCAAATCCAGCATCTACGCCTTGTTTTACTGCAATTTCAGGTGTGACTTGTGTGCCGCCACATGCAATCATGATTTTTTCTCTTATTCCTTTTTCTACACATAGTTCATG
Organism: Marinisporobacter balticus; assembly: GCF_004345705.1. Taxonomy (GTDB): domain Bacteria; phylum Bacillota; class Clostridia; order Peptostreptococcales; family Thermotaleaceae; genus Marinisporobacter; species Marinisporobacter balticus. The sequence continues at coordinate 84,764 of NZ_SLWV01000003.1, read as the reverse complement.
AATTCTCTTCATGTTCTTATAATGAATATCATCATGACTAATAATTGTAGAAGCGATAATTGCATCTGCATTAAGTTCAATTGCAGCATCTACTAATTTTTCTACTGGACAAGAAGTCCCAAGGTATTCAACTTCTATTCCCCATTTTTCTATTCCACCATGTTTAATATCTATAATCTCACGAAGTCCAACAGAGTGTTCATCTTCTCCTACAGTTGCAGCAACAACCTTTATAGGATTTTTCTCAATCTCAGACCATAGTTCTTCATCACTAAGAACTTCTGCTTCTTCTGGAATTTCTATTTTACTAATATCTACAGCAAAATCAATTTTTCCTTTTAATTGAACTCTTGTTCCTTCTGATGGATGCATCATTTCAGAATGAATTACCTCAGGGTCTGAAAGATTCATTTTCTTAGCAAATTCAAGCGCTGCAAATTCAGCAATTCTCTTGCTTGTTGGAAGGAATACTTCAACTTGAACTGTTCCATCCGCTAGCCATTCAACTTCTGGTTTAATCATATTTGTATTTCTATATTTTTCAGTTTCATCTAAACGCATATAAACATTATCATTTTCATCTAATTCATCTATGAAAATAATTTTTTCGGGTTTTTCAAAGGTACAACCATCAATCAATCTTGCTGGGTTGTTTGCTGTGTCTTTATCGTATTGCGCAACATTGTTGTATCCATAATGTCCAGTTACAGGTGCCATATAATCTTCATCTCTTTCATAAACAGTACCTGCACCTACACCACCGTTCATTTTTCTTCCGATGCCATCCCCATTTCTTTCTGGATACATCCCTGAATCTACAAAAAATCCTTTTTCTACTGCTTCAAAATATCCACCCGCTTCAATCAATTCTTCTAAGAATAATACGGCTCTTTCTTTTAATTCTCTCACTTTTTCAGGTAAAAATCCATCTTTCTTGATCTCTACCATATCTAGTAGACCATCTAGTCCTACAAGCGTTTGCTTTGCATTATCACAAGCTTCCATATTATTAATATGCCATGGAACGTTTCTACCTTCATCCGGTGTAATGGTTGATTGAATATCTGCACTTGTTAATTTAGAAATCATCATATTTAGAACATGCGTCACTGTAGCTTCCCTTGATGAAGAAGTAATATATTTTGTATTTTGCTGTGCTCTCATCTTATAATCTGATAAGAAATCTCTTAATGCGACTGCATATGGAAGATCGTATTTCATACAAGGAATAGGCGCTGCTGACGGTGGTACCGTTGAAAGACAAATATTTTCTTTCTTCATGCCAACTTTTTCAGAAAAAACTGCATTGATTGCATGTTGCACAATCAACTCTGGCATAACTTTCCAAGCATCTCTTGCAGTTGCATTCGCATTATGCGCACCATCAATTTGAGCAATATCTGCCCATACCATTATTTTCTTAGACTCTGCCGCATCTACAAGCGATCTAATCATATTAATATTTCTATAAAGCACGTTATACTGTGGATCTTGATGCGCACCATTTACGCCTTCTTCTGCAAACATAACTGCTACTTCAGGTCCTGCAACGCCACTAACATATGAATGATAATTGATTGCTCTTCCTACTTCTTCTTCTATCATATCTATTGCTTTTCTTTGTGCTCTAACTTGCTTTCTTGTAATCGGAATACCACCAATACCTTGAGGACTTCCTTCTATAAGACCATCAAAGTGGGATTGACCAGCTGTTCTAATAACCATCAAATGATCTGAACCATGCCATGCAGCCATTCTCATTCTTCTGATATCATCTTCAAATCTACCTGAAGCAATTTCAGTTGTAATCGTTTCTTGTGGTTGCGGATCTAAATTATCAAAATATTGAACAGCTGCTGGAATACCGATTGAATTCTTTAAAGATGGTGAACAATCCGTATAGGTATGCGGTCCGATTTGAAGATTTTCCACTTTTTCTCTCCAAACCCATCCTCTTCTTTTTGGTCTATAATTCTCCAAATCTTTCAATATTTCTCTAACATCTAATTTCTCATTGATATCTATTTTTTTCATTACGCGATTCCTCCTTTAAAGATTGCTACAGCATCATCCCAATGCTTTCCTTCAATCATTTCTAGACCTACTTGTCTAAGAGGAATATTTTTTTCTTTAGAAACTCTATATACAATATGTCCGACACCTTTTCCAATTAGCCCTCTATCTATTGCACCTTCAACTAATGGTTTTGCTTCTAAACTTGAAAAACCCATTCTTAAGAGTATGGAACGTTCTATTGACGGTGATGTATTTTCCTTTGCTAATTTTAACAATGGTTCTACAGCTTGTGCTGTTAATTCTAAGAATCTTTCCCTTAATGCTTCATCCGAAAGACTTGCTAAATGTTTTCTTCTATCTTGAAAATCATCTTCTCTTTTTAGATATCCTTTCAAAACTTTCCCTCCTCATTATACTTCTTTTTCTATTTTAATTCCTCAATAACCGTCTTAACATATTCGATATTTGCTTTCGTTTCTGCTGCTAAAAATTCTAAATCTTCATTCGTGATATTTTTACCTTCATGTGTTTTCAATGCATTTTTAATATAAGATTTTCTAATTTTATCTAAATCTAAATCATTCGCTTTTAGTAAATTTGGATTTTCAGGAAAAATAATACTTTCACCTGGCACTTCTTCACTTGGATTCCCAAATTTAATTTCTATGCCATTTCCTCTCGCAAAACACAATTGTGGTTGAATATGTTTACCAGCACCCGTATATTCTGTCTCTTGTGCTATGATTATTTTATCTTCATCAATTTCTTGTGCAAGACTAAACGCAGCAGCTAGCGAAACATTTCCAGCAGGTCCTCTTTCAAGTCCTTCTAATTGTGCTAAAGCTTCTGTTGTGTAGAAAACTTCTCCTTGCTTTACCGTCACATATCTATCCATATATCTAAGACATCTTGCTGCTGAACGCGGTACATCTGATCGATCTGGTCCCATAGTAAACGGAATACCAAAACCCGTATGTCCTGTTGTAAATGATTTTTTATTAAATTGTTCATCACTTGCCATATGAAGTCCTGATAAATCTACACTTGCACCTACTATTTGAGTACCCTCAGCACCCGCTTTAATCAATCCACGCGCTGTACCTGTAAGATTTCCTCCACCTGCATTTGTACAAATAACTATATCTGGATCTTTTCCTTCCATTTCTCTCATTTGCATAGCAAGTTCATATCCAAGTGTTTCAACACCAGCTATTCCAAATGGCGTATATAGTGAAGCATTGAAGTATCCTGTATCTTCTAAAAGCGTTAAAAACGTATAGAATAACTCTGGTCCTACTGTAAGCTGTACCACTTCCGCACCATAAGCTTCACATTTTCTTGCCTTTTCAATAATTTCTGGTTGTCCTACGCCACGACTATCATAGCATTCTTGAACAATGATACACTTGAGTCCATGCATAGCAGCTTGAGAGGCTACTGCAGCACCATAGTTTCCACTAGTAGCCGCAATAACACCTTTATATCCTAATTTTTTAGCGTGATAAACTGCATTTGCAGCTCTTCTTGCCTTAAAACTTCCTGACGGATTCGCAGCTTCATCTTTTATGAATATTCTTGCCCCTTTTCCTTCTGGTGCTAATTTGCGAGCAAGTGCTGTTAAATTCTTCATCTCTAAAAGTGGCGTATTTCCTACACCTGTTGCGCCTTGAATTTTTTGCATTTCATCTAATGTATAACCTGTCTCTTTCATCATCTTCTCATAATCAAACGCAATACCACCCGATTCAAACATTGCATAATCTATTCCAACAGCTTTTTTCATAATTTCATTTCTTCTAGACATAACGCCATTATAACTCATGTCTCTACTCATGGCATCCACCTCCAAATAGTATTTCTTTTAATTGAAGTCCTATTTGAAATACTTCTGGAACAGTATTTCCAAAAGAATGTGTATAGGATGGATTAATTTCAACTAACTTGCCACTTACAGTTCTACCTGTAATCGTTTTTATCTCTACTTGATCCCCAACACAAGCATCATTTTGTATAAAACCTTTCACCCACATTTCAAGCGGAACACTTTTCGTGTCTTCTGGAACTTGTGGTGCTCTTTCTCCTACTTCCATAACTACATTATATATATTAACCCAATCGCCCTTTTTAGCCTTCATTATTTTCACTCCTCGCATGATCCTTCTATATATCAGATACGTCCTAGAGTTATTTTTCGAAACCGAAAATATTTCTAGGATCGTAGTATCTGATTATAGAATTGTTTAATCCATAATATTATCTTTCTATTAAATCTCTCATATCTCCCATTATTGCTCTTGGTACTGGTAAATCTAACATTGTCTTAAGTCCTGCTCTTGCATTAATTACGTGTGGAATCATGTTTACACACATTGCAATGGTTCCAATACCACCAGGAACTTCTGGATTGATTGCCATATTAATATCTGGTGTTCCTTTGATAATAATATAATCTCCTGTATGTACCCCTTCAAGTTCTGGCTCTATTTGTTGTGGGTGATCCATTTCAATTTTTAATTCTCCATCAACATATCCAAATCCCTTCATTGCACAACCTGCAACGTCTCCTGCTTGTACTTCTGCATAAGGAGATTTTCTATATACATTTGAAACAATTGGTTGCATACTTTGCTTTACTTGATCACTTAATTTCCAACCAATTGCATCTGTAATCATATTTACTGATTCTACAAAACCAACATGTCCAGCTAATGTATTTTCTTTAACTCCCTTATTGAAAGCATCCACTGTGATACCAATTCCTTGTTCTTCCATAACTGCTGGGCCAAATGGTGATAAACTATTTACGCGTCTTGCAACAATATGGTCTACTTCTTCACATGCACCTGTTAAAGCAACAACCAATAAATCCATCATTAATCCTGGATTGATTCCTGTTCCAAGTACTGTTACCCCATTTTCTTTTGCAATTTTATGCATTTCTTTTGTGAGTTCTGGTTCTTGCGCTTTTGGATATGCCATTTCTTCAGCACTTGATACAACATTGATTTTCTTTTCTAAACAATATTTAATTTTTTCAAATGCATTCTTTGTGAAAGAATCTGTGCAAAGTAGCACTACATCAGCGGCCTTTTCAGTAATTACATCTTCATATGTACCAATGATAACATCTTTCCTGTCCTCTTTTTCAACAGATAGATGGTCATACATACTGGTTCCTAACATTTTACCTCTACCTACTACCCCTACAATTTCTGCACCTTTCTTTTTAAGTAGCATTTCTGCCATACCTTTTCCCATTGCACCTAAACCATAAATAATTACTTTTACATTTTCCATTTGTCTATACCTCCAAAGTTTATTTTTTTATTTTGTTAATAATATTTGCAATTCCCATGCCACTTTTTTACTTGAATTTTTTTATAGCTTTTGTAAGTATATGCTATTTATTATCATTTTTTTCATTTTTTCTGTATATTTATTCATTTTATTTTATCTATTAATTTTTGACACAAATAAACCGCAAAAAAATTTGCATGATCATGCAAATTTTTTTGCGGTTTATTTTGCAATAATATTTAATTTTTTTAATTTATGTTGCAATGTTTGTCTTTTAATCCCTAGATGAAATGCCGCCTTTGAAATATTGTTATTACATGATTTCAATGCTTCTGTAATAATGTTTTTTTCAATTTCTATTAATGTATCTGGAAGATTTTGTTTCATGTTATAATGCTTATCATAAGAAAACGCAAATATTTTTGCATTGATTTGAGGAGAAAAATGCAATTTTTTTAATATTGTTTCATATTCAACAATATTCATTGCACCTTCAATCGCATTTTCTAATTCTCTTATATTTCCTGGCCATTTGTACTGCTCAAAAGCATCTAATACACTTGCTTCTATTTCCTCTACTTTTTTATTTAGCTTGTTATTATATTTATTTATAAAATGCTTTGCTAACAATTTTATATCATCTTTTTTTTCTCTTAAAGGCGGTAGGTTGATAGGGATTACATTTAGCCTATAGAACAAGTCCTTTCTAATTTTCCCTTTTTCTATTGCCTCATAGGGTTCTTCATTGGTACTTCCAATAATTCTTACATCTATTGATAGATCTTTCATTCCACCTACCCTACGAATGGTACCTTCTTGGAGTACTCTTAATAATTTTGATTGTAATTGCATTCCCATCGAATTGATTTCATCCAAAAAAATAGTCCCACCATTGGATTGCTCAAATAATCCAGGTCGATCAATAGCTCCCGTAAAGCCACCCTTTACTGTTCCAAAGAGAATTCCTTCTAACAAGCTTTCTGGTATCGCTGCACAATTTTGTGCAAGAAATGGTTTATTTGCTCTAAAGCTTTCATAATGAATACTTTGGGCTACTAATTCTTTTCCTGTACCCGTTTCACCATATATTAGGACACTAGATGAAAACTTTGCTGCTTTCTTTGCATATTCAATGGCTTTTCTAAAATTGTCATTTTCCCCGATAATACTCGGAAATGTAAATTTTTTTCGAAATATTTTCTGTTCTTCAGGTTTAGATAATTGCATCTGAAGAGACATAATTTGATCTGACAATTGCTTAATCTTCGTAATATTTTTTGCAATCTCTATAGAACCTATTTTTTTATTTTTAGAATAAATTGGCATAGTTGTACTAATCGTTGTTATTTCTTTATTGTGATTATTCAAATATACCTGAGGATGGTTCACTAGTTTTTCTTCTGTAGTTAGCACACGTAATAATGTACTATTATCTTTATTTAACGTAGGGAACACTTCTAAAATGTTTTTATTTAAAACATCCGTCTTATCCATTCCTTCAAGTTCTGCCATTGCGCGATTATAGAGAATGGTTTTCCCTTCATGATCTACGATATGCACCCCTTCATCAATATACTGTAGTATGGTTTCTATTATTTCACGTGTATAAACGCCCATAAAAATCCCGTCCTTTCATTTTACATAAAACTTAGAACTTGATTAACGGGGTTTCTCATCTCCCATTTTAAAAATAAGTAGTTCATTCATACCTGATAAATAAAACATGACAAAATGTCATGTTTTATTTATATAATGGAAATTTTGCACACAATTTTTCTACCATTTCTTTTACTTTTCCTATATTTTTAGGAGCATCAATGATATTTCCAATAATTTCTGCGATCTCTACCATGTCTTCTTCCTTCATGCCTCTTGTTGTCACTGCAGGTGTACCTATTCTAACACCACTCGTTACAAAAGGACTCTCAGGATCATATGGAATCGTATTTTTATTCACTGTTACGCCTGCTTCATCAAGCAACTTTTCTGCTGCTTTACCGGTTATATTTTTATTTCTTAGATCGATTAAAATTAAATGATTATCTGTTCCACCTGAAACTAATCTAAAATCTCTTTTGATTAATTCTTCTGATAACCGCTTGGCATTTTTTATGATTTGTTGCTGATAATCTTTAAATTCTTCTGCTAATGCTTCTTTGAAACTAACAGCTTTCGCAGCAATAACATGCATAAGAGGTCCACCTTGTAATCCTGGGAAAATTGCTTTATCAATTTTTTTTGCAAATTCTTCTTTACAAAGAATCGCGCCACCTCTTGGTCCCCTTAATGTTTTATGGGTTGTTGTTGTAACAAAGTGTGCATGTTCACATGGATTTGGATGAAGGCCTGCTACTACTAATCCGGCTATATGTGCCATATCTACCATTAAGTAAGCACCCACTTCATCAGCTATTTGTCTGAATTTTTCAAAATCAATCACTCTTGGATATGCACTTGCACCTGCAACAATCAATTTAGGTTTTATTTCTTTTGCAATCTTTAAAACTTCATCATAATCAATTACTTCTGATTCTTGATTTACACCATACTCTACAAAATTATAGTATTTTCCAGAAATGTTTACAGGACTTCCATGTGTAAGATGTCCTCCATGAGAAAGATTCATACCTAAAACAGTATCTCCTGGATTTAATATGGCAAAATATACACCAATATTCGCATTCGCTCCTGAATGTGGCTGAACATTTGCATGTTCTGCATGAAACAATTTTTTTAGTCGATCCCTAGCTAAATCTTCTACTACATCAACATACTCACATCCTCCATAATATCTTTTAGCAGGATATCCTTCAGCATACTTGTTGGTTAGCTGGCTACCCATAGCCTCCATTACAGCTTCACTTACAAAGTTTTCAGATGCAATTAATTCTATCTTGCTTTGTTGTCTGCCTATTTCGTCTTGTATGGCAGTATACACATCTCTATCCACATTTTTCAAGTTATCAAAATTCATTTGTCTATTCTCCCTTCTTATGTATCATCGTTTTTAATAATGTTGCTCCTTCTTATTATAATTTCTATTGCCTAAATTTACAAGTTTTCTATATATATTGTTATTATATTATAGTTCCCCGCACCTATACAATATATTAAGAAAAACATTGCATTGAATTATACTTTTATATTGTATTGTAACCCAATTTACATTCTGGTATAATTGATTTTGCTTTAAGATAAAGGAGGGTAATTTATGTATCATACAACGAAAAATATTCTTTCCTTAGCGCTTTATGCAGGAGAAATTATGCTACAAAATGGCGCAGAAACTTATCGGGTCGAAGATACTATTATTCGAATATGTCAAGCCTACAATATCTCCTATGTAGAATCCTTTGTCATACCTACTGGCATATTTGTCTCAGTAGATCAGGGAAATGCGGATACAAAAGTAGTTACTTTTATTAAAAGAATTAAAACAAGAACTATTGATTTGAATAAGGTTTCTCAAATAAATGATTTTTCAAGAAAGGTATCTGTATCTAATTTATCCGTTGAAGAAGGTATGGAAATTTTAAAAAAAATTGATACGCTTTCTAAATATCCTAAAAAAATAAAACTATTTTGTTCTGGTATTGCTTCAGCATGCTTTGGTCTTTTATTAGGTGCAACTTATATTGATTCTCTTAGTTCCTTTATCATTTCTATATTAGTTTATATTTCTGTATCTTTTATTGAGCATTTGAATTCAAATCTATTTATCCAAAATTTTATTGGCGGAATAATTGCTGCCCTATTAGCAATACTAGCAGTAAATATTCATTTAGGCATAAATATTGATAAGATTATTATCAGCTCTATTATGATTTTAGTTCCTGGTGTTGCCATAACCAATGCTGTACGCGATTCCATCTCTGGCGAATTATTATCTGGTGTGGCTAGATCTGCCGAAGCAATTATTATTGCCATATCTATAGCAGTAGGTGTTGGTACTGTTATGAACGCATGGATCTATTTGAGAGGAGGAATTTCATAATGCTTTTACAATTTGTTTTCGCTTTTCTATCTACTATTGGATTTGCAGTGTTATTCAATATTCCTAAAAAAGCCATCCTCAAAGCTTCTTTTGCTGGTGGAATTGGATGGATCGCTTATGCATTTTCAAATAACTATTTTCATTCCCCTATTGTCGATTCATTCATTGGTGCATGTATTGTTGCGATCATTAGTGAAATTTTTGCTCGGAAATTTAAAGAAACCGTAACTGTATTTGTAATTCCTGGAATCATTCCTTTAGTTCCTGGAGCAGGCATGTATTATACAATGATGGCTGTAGTTGAAAGAGATTTCAACAAATTTGCTTTAGTAGGAAGTGAAACAATGTTTACAGCTGGTGGCATTGCTGTAGCACTATTAATCGTATCCTCAATGACAAGAATGATTGTACAATTAAAGACTAAATTTAAAACAATAAAAAGCAGCATGTAGCGTTACTATAAAATATAGAGACGTTGTAAGCGCCTCTATATTTTATAAATAAATATTTTCATTTGCATCTCTATAAGATTCCCCTAAGGTTTGATCCTCTTTCAAAAAAACTTCTCCACTTAATGATTATTTATCTAGTATTTTGGATATGACAGGCATATATTTTTTGTCATTCTTAAATGATTCTTCATTCATCTTAATCATCACATAGCTAATTCCTGTTAAAAGAAAACCAATGCCGATCGCATACATCTCAATATTTTCTGTAAATCCAATTTTCTTTAATAAGAAGCTACCGACTCCTATACCTAGTACTAATGCAAATAATGGAATGCCATACGCAATAAACGCTGCACCTAAGACATTTTGTGTTTCCATATTTACTTCAACCATATCTCCAACTTCGGCATTTAATTCATTTGTAGCGATCATATTTAAACTCATATTTTCTTGTCCATATTGACAAGCTCCACATTCACCGCATGCAGCATGTTTTTTCATCAATATTTTTGCTCTTTTATGATCTAAAACCTCAATGACTTTTCCCTCTTGAATCACGTTCATCACCTTATATAATATAGTTGTATCATTTAAGTAGAAAACAAGGACCTCTTCTACCGAACATTAATAACCATATTCCTTTCTTTGTTCAAATTTTTTATCGAGCTTTCTATGATTAGCTGGTCTCTATCTTCTATTCTTTTATAATCTATGTTATCATATTTCATATAAACTATCAATTGGTGACAATATGTTCTTTTATACCCTGAAATTTTTTCTCTCCTAGCCCAGGTACATTGGTAATGGCATTAATATTTTCAAACCTACCATATTGCGCCCGATATTCAATAATCCTTTCTGCAAGCACGTTCCCTATTCCATTCAATGATTCTAATTCGTCTTTTGAAGCCGTATTTATATTCACTTTATTGTTTGTATTTGTAGCCCTTTCCTGTGTTCCTTGCTGCTGTACTCCTGTAATATTCTCTCCAATTTTAGGTATATATATTTGTTCTCCATCTAGTAAAATTCTTGCCATATTTATTTGCCTGCGATCTGCCGTATCTAATAATCCTCCAACTAATTTTACCCCATCTGCAACCCGATCCCCTTCTTTTACTTTTACAATACCAGGGTTTTTGATTTCTCCACAAACATCTACGATGATCCATTTTTCTTCTTTTATTTCTTGTTCATCATTTGTATGCGTCTCTTGCACGGTTTCTATTTCACTCGTCTTTTCATTATCTTGCTCTAACACAAATTCTTTTGAACCATTCATATAATATTTTGTAAATAAAAATAATACTACAACCATTATAAATGTTCCTATAATCATAACTTCGCGTTTCGTAAATTTTTGCATATTGTCACCGCCTTGTCATTTCATCCTATATAAAAATTATACGTTATCTATTCATAGATTCGTCATTCTTCTTTCATGTTATTCACATATAATTTTTTCATCATTTTATTTCCTCTTAAATTTTCTTTGTTTTTTTGTTATACTAATAAAGTATCTGCTATTGCAAAGTATTTTAAATCATTTTTATGAATTACAATTGTGCATCTGCTTCATATATGTAGCAGATTAACGTTAAAAGAGAATGTTTAAAATAACAAGCAAGGTTATATAATTTATTATCTGCCTATCTATTAATAAAAAATTCGAGGTGACGTATGCGGAAATTGACATTGTTTTTTAGCATCTTTTTTACATTATTAAATACCTTCTCAACTACTGTATTTGCTGTAACATCACTCCCGACCATTACAGCTCCAAGTGCTATTCTAATTGATGGAGATACGGGTGATGTATTATATGAAAAAAGTGCAGATACTCAAATGTACCCAGCTAGTACAACAAAAATTATGACTGCACTCCTTACTTTGGAAAATACAAGCTTACAAGATACAGTTGTTATCGATAAAGATACCCCCTTTACAGGTGGTAGCAGAATCTATTTAATAGAAGGAGAAGAATTAAAAATTGAACAACTACTTTATGCACTCTTAGTTGATTCAGCAAATGATGCTGCGGTTGCTTTAGCAAAACATATTTCTGGCTCTGTCGAAAAATTTGCTGAACTTATGAACAAAAGAGCAAAAGAATTAGGGGCAAAGAATACAAATTTTTCAAATCCTAATGGCTTACCAAATGATAAACATGTTACAACAGCGTATGATTTAGCTATGATTGCAAGGTATGCCATGACCCTACCAAAGTTTAGAGAAATTGTTGCAACTGCAAACTATCAAATTCCTCCTACCAATAAACAGATGGAAACCCGTTATTTAGGAAATTCTAATCGTTTTCTTTGGGGTGTTGGTGGTAAAAACAAAATATTGTATAGAGAAAAATGGATTGATATCAAATATGATATTATTGAAGGTGTAAAAACGGGCTACACAGATATAGCACGGCAATGTTTGGTTACCTCTGCAAAGAAGGATGGTCACAGACTCATAAGTGTTGTACTCAAAGCTGAAGGAAAAAACATTTATATAGACTCTAGAACACTTATAGATTATGGTTTTGAAAACTTCCAATTTGTTAAGATAACAGATGCAAGAAAAAAAGTCAAGACCATTCCTATCAAAAATGGTGTAGAGAAACAATTAGATTTAATCACGCAAAATAAGCTCTATAAAACAATTCCAAAAGATAAAAATTTAGGACCAATTGATCTAGTAACAGAAATTCAAAATGAAATTGCAGCACCTATTCAAAAAGATCAAATATTAGGAAAAGTTATTTACAAATCTAAAGGAAAAAATTTAGGCGAAGTAAACTTAATTGCTACAAAATCCGTACCCGAAAAAAAAGGCATAACAGCTACTTTTTTCCTAAATGCCCCAACAGGAAAATCAATATTTTATTATTTACTATGGGCCCTATTTATTTTTATTATTTGGCGAACCATTGTAACCCTCAATCGCTTAAAGATTCAAAAAAAAATACGCAGACAAAAAAGATTAAGGAAATACTATTCAAACCATTTGCCCTCAAAAAAAGATTCCCGTCAAAAATAGCTACATGAAACTTTCAATAAAAAAATGATGATGCTTTTGCATCATCATTTTTTGTTGAAAATTTCTTCTTCAATTTTTACACCTGTTGGTGTTTTCGCTAATCCTCCTAGGGCTGTCTCCCGCAATTCACAAGGTAAACTTTTTCCAACTTTATACATAGCTTCAATAACCTCATCAAAGGGGATAATACTTTTAATCCCTGCTAAAGCCATATCTGCACAAATCAAGGCATTTGCAGCTCCTATAGCATTTCTTTTTACACATGGCGCTTCTACAAGACCGGCAATAGGGTCACATACCAATCCAAGTATATTCTTTATAGTCATTGCAGCAGCATGCAATACTTCTTCAGGTCTACCTCCTAACAATTCTACAATAGCAGCTGCGGCCATTGCTGCTGCTGAACCTGTTTCAGCTTGACAACCTCCCTCTGCACCTGCAACCGTTGCATTTCTTGTAATAATATACCCGATTGCAGCCGCCGTAAATAATCCCTTTACCAAAGCATCATCATCAAACCCAAAATCTTCACCTACTGTTATCAACGTTCCAGGGAGAATCCCACTTGATCCTGCTGTTGGCGCAGCTACAATTTGTCCCATAGATGCATTTACTTCTAGAACTGCCATAGCACTTGCAACAGCCTTATTCATTCTCTTTCCAGACACAGTCTTTTCACTTTCATATCTTTTTTTAAGAAGTTTTGCATCCCCTCCTACAAGTCCACTAACAGATTTAATGTCCTTATTCATTCCCTCCTTAATCGCATTTTTCATAATTACTAAACTTTGCCCCATCTCCTCTATAATATCGTTTTCTGTTTTACCTGTATTTTCCATTTCTCTTTCAATCATGATCTGCCCTATATTTTTTTCATAGATTTTACATGTTTCTAACAAATCCAGTCCATTCGTAAAATTTTTGCTCATTTTCTTCCTCCTTTTCTATAATGCTTCAATCAAATATACTTGTCTAATTTCTTCTCCAATTCCTATTAACTCTTCTATCACATCTTTAGGAACAAGATGATCTGTTTCAATAAACATAAAGGCATCTTTTCCTTTACTTTGTCTAAAAACACGCATAAAAGCAATATTAATTTCAAACGCACTCATAATTTTTGTAACTTTGGCAATAACCCCAGGTATATCAATCTGTCTAATAATTAATGTTGGATACTCTCCGGTAAATTCAACATCTAATCCATTGATTTGTGTGATTTTTATATTTCCTCCTCCGATAGATGCACCTATAATTTCAGATTGATTCCCTTCTTCATTGATCATCTTTATCTTCACTGTATTTGGATGGGCTTCTCCTAAATCTGTTTCACTAAATTGATAATCTAGCCCTTTGTTTCTTGCAATTTCCATAGATTTTCTTAAATTTTTATCATCTGGTTCCATTCCTAAAATTCCAGCAAGCAACGCCTTGTCTGTACCATGACCTCTATAAGTTTTCGCAAAAGATCCATGAAGCATAAAAACTACATTCTTTATTTCTCCTCCACAAATTTTCCTTGCTACCTTTCCTATTCTTGCTGCTCCTGCCGTATGTGAACTTGATGGTCCAATCATTCTAGGCCCTATTACATCAAAAGCGCTATAGTTTTTCATACTGACCCTCCCCTATCTTATTCATAAAAATTTACAAATGCAAAAGTTCAACCCTTTACAGTAAGCTAATACAACATATTGTTCACCGGATACACATATCTTCATCATAATTAATATATCCATAGTTTTTATTTTATATAAATTATAAATATAAATCTAGCACTTTAAAAGAATTTATTCAATTATTAAAGTAAAATGACATGGATGTAGTTGATAGTAAACATAGAAGATTATAAATTAGATGTGCTTCTTTTTATTTAAAAAGATATTTTCCATAAAAAAACCTCCATCTCATTTGATTTATAATTAGAAAAAATATATAATGTATAAAACTAGCAATTATCAAAATGAATTTTAGACTACTTATACTATCAAGGAGAGGATATACTATGCATAAAAAATTATTCATCCCAGGTCCTGTAGATGTTCCAGACGATGTGCTCAAAAGAATGGCAACCCCCATGATTGGTCACCGTACAAAAGATGCCTCTGATCTACAACGAGATATTTCTAAAAAGTTAATGCAAGTTATGTATACAAAAAATCAAATTATGCTGTCTACTTCTTCAGGTAGCGGTCTTATGGAAGGTGCTGTGCGTTCTTGCACTAGGAAAAGAGCCGCTGTTTTTTCAATCGGTGCCTTTGGTGATCGATGGTATAAAATGGCTATCTCTAATGGTGTAGCAGCTGATAAATTTTCTTCTGAGTGGGGTCAACCTACTACCCCACAAATGGTAGATGAGGCTTTATCTTCTGGACAATATGATTTAATTACAATTACCCATAACGAAACTTCTACAGGCATTATGAATCCAATTGAATCCATTTCAGACGTGATAAGAAAATACCCTGAAGTTATTTTTTGTTTAGATACGGTTAGCTCTATGGGTGGAACAAAGATTGAAGTAGATAAACTGGGTGTAGATATCTGTATTACTTCAACCCAAAAATGTCTAGGATTGCCTCCTGGAATGGCGATTTGCTCCATCTCACAAAAATCAATAGAAGCTGCTAAGCAAGTACCACATAGAGGGCTATATTTTGATTTATTAGAGATGTATGAATGTATTCAGAAGAAAGATCATCAATATCCATCTACCCCTTCTTTATCTCATATGTTTGCTCTTGATTATCAATTAGACAAAATTTTAGAAGAAGGCTTAGGAAATAGATTTACACGCCACTTAGAAATGGCAAACTATGTCCGTGCATGGGCAAAAGAAAAATTTGATTTATTTGCAGATGAAAATTATGCTTCTCATACTTTGACAACTATAAAAAATACAAGAGATATTCTTGTATCTGATTTGAATAAAAAATTAGGTGAACATGGCTATACCATCTCCAATGGCTATGGAAATCTAAAAGAAAAGACCTTTAGAATTGCCCATATGGCAGAAACAAGATTGGATGACATAAAAATATTATTGTCCCTTATAGATAAACTCTTAGGTTTATAAGATAAAAAAATCGTGATAATATTTTATCACGATTTTTTTACTATTTTCAGTTATTTGTTCTGTGTCCATATTTCCAAATCAAGCTATTATCATATATCTCCTAGCAATCTTTATATAAATAAGCCACATATACTTTATATCATGATTAACAGATTACTTATCATAAACCTTGATTTCATCAAGATAATTGTAAATAGTATATCTTGATACACATAATACTTTTGCAACATAATCTATTGCGCCTTTAATTAAGAAGGCTCCTTGATCATTGAGTTTTTTTACAATACTGACCTTTTCTTCCTTATTCATATATGCTATAGGCTTTCCTAATTGATTAATTGTATTCGATACAATATCACTTAATACATCATTTACAACATTTACAGAATAGCTCGTGCTTTCTACCTTATCCTGATTTTCTGTCTGCATCATTTCACCAATGGCATTTTGTGCAACCATCAGTGCTGACATATCGAAATTAATGCATAATGAACCAATTACTTCTCCTGTTTCGTCTTTAATAAACATGGTACTAGACTTTAAAATCCTACCATCCGTAGTTTTACCTGTATAATTAATAATATTCTCCTTCGTATTTCCCCTCTGAATGGCTTTAAGTCCTGATTCAGTCATAGGGCTTCCTAAACTTCTTCCTGTTACGTGACCATTTTCTATAGCAATGATAGAACTTTTATAGTTGTGAAGATCATGGAGTACGACTTCACAATTTTTACCAAAAGTCTTTGCCATTCCCTCTACGATAGGAATCATTGCGCTTAATATTGGATGTAGGGATTTTTCCATGCAATCTCTCCTCCTTTATATTATTTCACTACGATATTTACTAATTTTTTAGGTACCACAATCACCTTAATGATTTGTTTTCCTTCTATCATAGCAATAATTTTAGGATTAGAAAGTGCCTCTTTTTCTAATTCATTTTTATTTGTTGATGCTGAAACTTCAATTTTATCTTTCACTTTCCCATTAATTTGTATAACTACTTGCACTTCATCCTTAACAATAGCAGCTTTGTCATACGTTGGCCACATCTTATTGTGAACACTTTCACTATAGCCCATATTGTGCCATAGTTCTTCTGTAATATGTGGTGCAAAAGGAGCTAATAGCACAATGACCGTCTCTAATGCTTCTTTTAATAGATCCTTATTGCAATCGTCTCCTAATTCTTTATACTTATAGATTTCATTTACAAGCTCCATAATGGCACTAATGGCTGTATTAAAGTTAAAACGACCTTCAACATCTTCTGTTAATTTCCTGATCGTCGTATGTGTCATATACTTTAACTGTTTATCTTCTTTTGTCTGAGCGTCTTTTGCTTTAGCATCACGAACAAAATCTTTACATTCATCAATGACTCTCCATACTCTATTTAAGAATCTATAACAGCCTTCTACTGCTGTGTCACTCCATTCAAGATCTCTCTCAGGAGGTGCTGCAAATAAGATAAATATTCTAGCCGTATCTGCACCATATTTTTCAATAATTTCAGCTGGACTTACTACATTTCCTTTTGATTTTGACATCTTCGTTCCATCTTTTAATACCATTCCTTGTGTAAGGAGATTTTTAAATGGTTCAGTAACAGGACAATGCCCTAATTCATGCAATACTTTTGTGAAGAATCTGGCATAAAGCAAGTGTAGTATAGCATGTTCCACGCCACCAATATATTGATCTACATCCATCCAATATTTCGCCTTATCAAAATCAAATACCTTTTCTTTATTGGTTGGATCTGCATATCTTAGGAAATACCATGAAGAATCTACAAAAGTGTCCATTGTATCTGTTTCACGTCTTGCAGTTCCTCCACATTTTGGACATGTGGTATGCATAAATGCTTCACTCGTTGTAAGGGGCGATTCCCCTTTTCCTGAGAACACTACATCTGTTGGTAATTTTAAAGGTAATTCATCCTCTGGAACGGGTACAGTCCCACACTTGTCACAATAAACAATTGGTATAGGTGTTCCCCAATATCTTTGTCTTGAAATAAGCCAGTCTCTTAATCTAAAGTTTATTGTTTTCTTCCCTAAACCTTCTTCTCCAAGATAGTCAGACATTTGAACAAGTGCTTCTTTGCTATCTAATCCATCAAATCTTTCAGAGTTTACCATAACCCCTTCATTTGTATAGGCCTCAGTTAAATGATTTACATCCACACGATCATCCTTTGGCTTAATCACAGGAATAATTTCAATATTATACTTTTTAGCAAAATCAAAGTCTCTTTCATCATGGGCAGGTACTGCCATAATCGCACCTGTACCATAGTCCATTAGTACATAGTTTGCAATATAGATTGGAATTTTTTTATCATTTAAAGGGTTAATTGCATATCTCCCTGTAAAAAGCCCTTCTTTTTCTACATTTGTAGCCGTTCTTTCAATTTCAGAAAGATGCTGTAACTTATTTTTAAAATCTAATACCTTCTGTTCATATTCACTTCCTAATGTAAGTTCCGTTACATAAGGATGTTCTGGTGCAAGTACCATATATGTTACGCCATAAATTGTGTCTGGTCTTGTTGTAAATACATTTAATACTTTATCTGTATTCTCAATCTTAAATTCAACTTCTGCGCCTACACTTTTTCCTATCCAGTTCTTTTGCATAATTTTAACTTTTTCTGGCCAACCTTCTAGCATTTCAATATCTTCTAATAATTTATCTGCATAGTCTGTAATTTTGAAATACCATTGATCCAACTCTTTTTTTCCTACTACACTGTCGCAACGTTCACAATATCCTCCAACTACTTGTTCATTTGCTAGCACTGTTTCACAAGAAGGACACCAGTTTACAGCATAATTTTTCTTATAGGCTAATCCATTTTTATAAAGTTGTAAAAAAATCCATTGCGTCCATTTATAATAGTCTGGATGGCAAGTGGCCACTTCTCGATCCCAATCATAACTAATCCCTAATTGTTTTAATTGCTCTCTCATCTCCTCGATATTTTCCCACGTCCATTTGTTTGGATGAATGCCATGCTTTATCGCTGCGTTTTCAGCAGGTAATCCAAAAGAATCCCACCCCATTGGATGTAATACATTATATCCTTTCATTTTCTTAAATCTAGCAATAACATCTCCAATAGAATAGTTTCTTACATGTCCCATATGAAGCTTTCCTGATGGATATGGAAACATTTCTAGCACGTAGTATTTTTCCTTTTCATCTTCAATTGTTTGAAATATTTTATCTTCTTCCCATCGCTTTTGCCATTTTGTCTCAATTGTACTAAAATCATATTTCGCCATATATGTAACCTCCTGTATATTATAAAATTCAAAATATTTTTTTGTAACAAAATAGTACCTTGAAAAATTCTAGTCCCCTAATAGGGACGAGGAATTCCCCGCGGTACCACCCTAATTGACATACACTGTCCTCTTTATTGGTTTTTTAAAGGTAACCAGCCATATCCTATGCGAGACAAGTTCACAAGCATGCTTTGTCAATTCACACCACCCATCGACTCTCTGAAAAAGATCTGCTCACTACTACTTCTCAATTTTATATTTATTTTTAGCATTTCTTAGAATTTTATAACTATTATAAATGCTTTTTTAGAGATTGTCAATATTTACATGAGTTGCATCTTTCCATACTCTTTCTATATTATAAAAATTTCTTTCTTCTTCTATAAAAAGGTGTACAACTACATTTATATAATCTAACAACACCCAACTGCCACTGACATACCCCTCTTTGTGGCCTATTAAAATATCTTCTTTTTTCATTTTCTCTTCAATCTCATCCGCCATCGCTTTCGTTTGTCTTGTGGATGTTCCATGGGCAATCACAAAATAGTCTGCAAAATTTGAAATATTTTTAATATCTAATATTTGAATATCTTGCCCTTTTTTATCATCTATACTTTTTGCAATCTTCAGCGCAATTTCTCTGGATGTTTTGGTCATATATTCCCTCCTGATTATTTTTTCATATCGCTTCCAACGATTATGGTGATATCTGTATTGATTTCTGTATTGATATCTTTTTCTATTTCTTTTATGCCTAGCCAGTCGGCAATTTTCTTCGCATCTTCTTCTTTATTCCCTCTATCATATATATGAGTTTGGCCATATTTAATGCCTTGTACATTACTAATATTTACAACATTATAGCCCTTTTCTTTTAACTGATTGGCTACTTCCGTAGCCAATCCTTTTATATTAGAACCATTTAAAACTTCTACAGTAGCTTTCTCTTTCATATTTTCTTTATTGGTAGAAGGATTTGAATTCATATAAGTACCATCAAATATTTCTTTTATAATGCTTTTTAATTTTTCCGTATCTGGTATATAATACCATAATGCATTCACTAATTTAGGCTCCCCTGGAATTGTAATCATGTGAATATCTTGTATTTTTATATCCTTCGCTTGAAGGGCATACGACGTCATGGTAGAAATTGGTATATTTGTATCTACGTAAGTACTAAATGTCTTTACAAGTTTAGGCAACTTTACAATGGTCTTTGGCGATAACAGTTTATCTGATAATGCTGTAAGAAAATCATGTTGTGCGTTAATTCTTCCTAAGTCTTGGTTTGCATATCCTTTTCTAAATCTCAAAAATTGCATTGCTTTGTTGCTATCTAATACTTGTACGCCTTTTTTAAGATTTATTTTAAGTGGTGGATCTGCTTTAGGATCGTAATATTTCATATCCTTAGGAACATTCACCTCAACCCCACCCACATCGTCAACAATTTTTGCTACACCTGAATAATTGACTTTTATATAATAATGAACAGGTATTCCTAATAAGTCCTTTACAGCTTTCATAGAAAGATCCATTCCACCGTATACATGGGCAGCATTGATTTTATCTTTTCCCTTGCGATTTCTAATAACCACCCTTGTATCTCTTGGAATAGAAATAACATCTACTTTTTTTGTATTAGGATCAAAAGTTGCTAGCATCATTGTATCAGTTCTAGCCGTTTTAGCGCTCTTATCATCTTTTGCATCTACCCCTACAACTAATACATTCACTCTTTCTTTTTTTTGTGGTAACGGATCTTCACTACCTGATTGTAACGGATCTGCCTTACCTAAGCTATTCAAAAATATATACATTCCAGTAGTCATAACAATAGCAAAACAAGCAAATGCTATAGCTAGCACTTTTAAAAATTTTTTCATCATCTCACTCCTATAAAAATCATTATGTCTGTAATAGCAGAAAATTTCTTGCAACAATCGTAGTTGGATGCAGTAATTCACCTTTTTGTATTACATAATTGATCGTTTTGTCAAAAGCCATTATAACAGCTTTATCTAAATTGGATAAAGCTGTTTTCCTTAACTGGTCTACACCATTAAAACTTCTATTTGGTTCAATATAATCTGCCAAATAGATAATTTTCTCAAGGATCGTCATATTTTCTTTCCCTGTTGTATGAAAACGAATTGCGTTTATAATTTCACTATCTTCAATACCAAATTCTATTTTTACAAGTTCAGCTCCAACACACCCATGTAATAATCCTATTTGATGACTTTCCACACTATCCACTAGTATATCAAACTGCTTTGCATAATTCAATAACATATCTTCACTTAGATCTTTTGCACAGTCATGGACTAATGCTGCTATACTTGCCTTTTCAATAGATACATTATAAATTTTTGCAAGTTTTATAGCAGATTCTTGTACACCTAAAGAATGTATATATCTTTTTTCAGTCAATCGATCTTTTAAAATCTCTTTCATTTTTTCTATATGCAGCAATACTTACACCTCTTTACACATACACGTTATTCTTGTGTATATAATATTCTACAGGCTCGGGTAATAAATATTTTACAGATTGGCCTTCCCTTATTCTGTTTCTTATGTCTGTTGAAGATATAGCTAACGCAGGTAGCTTGATCTTTTTAATAGATGTATTGTATTTCCATTTTAATGTTTCAATTTTTTCATCAACTTGTGAATTTTCAAGACCTGGTCTTGTAGCTGCTATGAATGTACATAATTTGGAAAGGTTTTCCACGTCTTTCCATGTATCTAGTTCACAGATTGCATCTGCACCTGTAATAAAATGTAATTCTGTATCTTTCCCATAAATCTTTTTCAGTTTTTGGATTGTATGAATTGTATAAGAAATTTCATTACTATCTAGTTCAATTCTAGATACCTCAAAATAGGGGTTTGTAATGGTAGCTAAAAGTGTCATCAAATACCTATCTTTCCTATCTGTTACACGCACATTTGATTTGTGCGGTGGTATTCCTGCAGGAATGAAAATTACTTTTTCAAGCTCATATTCACATCGAATTTGTTCTGCAATAACCAAATGCCCATAATGAATGGGGTCAAATGTTCCCCCCATAACGCCTACCTTTGATACTTTACTTGATTTATTGCTTAGATCTAACGGACTTGTAATCGACATGTTCATTCCCTCCAAAATGTCACATAAAAATAATATTTATTGTTTATTTCGTAACTATATTATATATGATTATCAAATTTTGACAATAACAATCAAGTTATTTCATATGCAATGAAATACCATATATGCAAAAAATCGAGCAAATACTCGATTTTTTATATATATGGATTATCTGGGTATTTCTATTTTGGGATTTTCTTTAGATTTTCTATATATAACGAATTTATTGCCAATGGCCTGAATAAATTCAGCTCTTGTTTTCTTCGCCACTTCATTGGCTGTTTTTTTCGTGTCAAGAAGACTGTTTTCAAGTACATGTATCTTAATGAGTTCTCGTGCTTCAAGGGCATCATCTAATTGTTTAATAAAACTTTCAGTTATGCCGCTTTTCCCAATTTGTGTGATTGGCTTTATATTGTTTGCTAATCCTCTTAAATAACTTCTTTGTTTTCCTGTTAACAAATCTACTCTTTCCATTGAAACCTCCATTTTATACTTTTAATTATAAAATTCAAATTCAAAATCAAATATTTTTACTATATCTCCATCTTCAATGCCTAATTCATTTAACTTTTCCACAATGCCTCTTTTAACAAGGAAATTTTGGAAATATCTTAGCGAATCCATATCCTCAAAATTCGTTGAATAAAAAAGCTTTTCAATTCGTTTTCCTTCTAATACGTAATACTCATTTTCTTTTCGAACAATGATTTCATTGTTGTCATTGTCTTCTATTGTATAATATTTGTATTTCTCTTCCTCTTCTATGAATGGTTCTTCTTTAATCTCATCTAAAGCTTTTGCAATGTATCGTAGTAATTCTTTTAAGCCTTTCCCTGTAGCAGCTGATATTGAAAATACTTCGTATCCTAGCTTATTTATTTGTGCTTCAAAAGATTTGAAAACTTCTTCTGATTGCATTAAATCTATCTTGTTTGCTACCACCACTTGATGTTTTTTAGAAAGTCTTTCAGTGTACTGCTTTAATTCATCATTGATTTTATTAAAGTCATCATAAGGATCTCTACCTTCAATTCCCGAAATATCTACAACATGTACAAGTAGTTTGGTTCTTTCAATATGTCTTAAAAATTCTAGTCCTAAACCGATTCCCTTATGGGCCCCTTCAATAAGACCTGGAATATCTGCTAATACAAAACTTTTTTTATCAACTTCAACGACCCCAAGATTTGGTGTTAGGGTGGTAAAATGATAATTTGCAATTTTCGGCTTTGCACTCGTTACAGTGGCTAAAATCGTAGATTTCCCTACATTTGGAAAACCCACAAGTCCTACATCTGCAAGTAATTTCAGTTCTAAAATAATGGATTTTTCTTGTGCGGTATTTCCACCTTCAGCAAAATTAGGCGCCTGCCTTGTAGCAGTTTTAAAATGGACATTTCCCTTTCCACCTTTTCCACCCTTTGCAACAATTGTACGCTGTTCATGCGCTATTAAGTCCGCAATAACAAGATTTGTTTTTTCATCTCTAATGATGGTACCTGGTGGCACTTTTATAATTAGATCTTCTGCATCTTTTCCAAACATTTTCTTTGCTTTTCCATTTTCTCCATTCATTGCAATATATTTATTCTTATATCGAAAATCCATTAGGGTTCTTAAGCCCTCATCGGCTTCAAAAATTACACTTCCACCGCGTCCACCATCCCCACCATCAGGACCACCTGCTGGGATATATTTCTCTCTACGAAAAGATACACAACCATCTCCACCTTTTCCACTCTTCACAAAAATTTTGGCTTTATCTACAAACATATTATCACCCTTAAATATATATTTAGGAATATGAAAAAAATAATTAACCCAATGAATATGATATTTATTTTTATTATTTCCTAATCTTCATTTATTATTTACCTGTTCTTTGCAAAACTGCAACCTTTCTCAATTTAAAATAAGAGCCGCGATCTCATTTATTTTTTATGTACTATAAAACCCATGCTTTAAAGCATGGGTTTAAATACTTACTCTGCAGCTGCTACTTCTTTTGCATATACACTTACTTGTTTCTTGTCTTTTCCTTTTCTTTCAAACTTCACTACGCCATCCACTTTTGCAAAAAGCGTATCGTCTCCACCTCTTCCTACATTGTTCCCAGGATGGATTTTTGTTCCTCTTTGACGCACTAGAATGCTTCCACCGCTAACAAATTGTCCGTCTGCACGTTTCACACCTAATCTTTTAGATTCACTATCTCTACCATTCTTAGAACTACCTACTCCTTTTTTACTAGCAAATAGTTGAAGGTTTATATTGAATAACATCATCTACACCTCCTCGTCATAAAACTCTATAAACTCTTTATACATACCTTGCGTTCCTTTTATACCAATGATCATTGTATCAAGAATTAAATTCGCTTTTTCTCTAATATCCGTCGAAAGAGCTTCTGGTAATTTACAATATAACCGGCCATCTTTTATTTCATATATCACATCAATAGAAAGCAATTCATATAGTGCCAATAATGTAGTCTGAGCAAGCACAGAAATACTTGCACATACAATATCACTACCCGGTTCAGCAGCATACGCATGTCCCTCTACTAAATATTCTGCTATATTTTTATGATGATCTCGATAAATATGGATTTTAATCATTTATTAAACAACCTTATGCATTGATTTTCTCAATTTTGATCTTTGTATACGGTTGACGATGTCCTTGCTTCTTTCTGTAGTCTTTTTTAGCTTTGTATTTAAATACAATCACTTTTTTAGCTTTACCATTTTCTACTACAGTTGCAGAAACCTTTGCACCCTCAACAACTGGGGCTCCTAAAGATAATTGACCTTCTTTAGATACTGCTAGTACTTTATCAAATTCTAAAGCTTCTCCTGCATTTACTTCTAGTTTCTCAACAAATAGCGTATCACCTTCTTGAACTCTATATTGTTTTCCACCCGTTTCGATAATTGCGTACATACTTACACCTCCTCTATCCAAACTCGCCAAATACTAGGTAACCAAAGTTTTTAAAACCCGATTTGCGCGGCTACTTACAGATACATATATTATCATAGAAGTTCCTAAAAGTCAATTATTTTTCTCATAATAATCCTTTTATTAACTTTTTTTCATCTTTACTTAAATCTTTTCCATTCATATATTTTTTAAACAAATCTTCTCTATGTTCCTTGGTTATTTTTAAACTCTCTAATTTTCTCCAATCAGCAATTTTCTTATGGTTTCCTGATAATAAGACATCTGGCACCTTTAAATTTTCAAATTCACTTGGCCTCGTATATTGTGGATATTCTAGTAACCCTGCATAGAAAGATTCGTCTATAAAAGATTCATCTTGTCCTAGTACGCCAGGAATAAGTCTTGAGATTGCATCAATCACCACCATTGCAGGTAATTCTCCTCCAGTAAGTACATAATCCCCAATGGAAATTTCATCTGTCACCCAGTAGTCTATGACTCTTTGATCTATGCCTTCGTAATGTCCACATAGGAAAATTAATTTTTCTTCTTTTGCTAATACTTTTGCCATGTCCTGATTAAAAGTTTTTCCCTTAGGAGACATATGTATCACTTTACAGTCTTTTGCATTAACTGCTTCAAGGGCACTAAATATAGGCTGTGGTGTCATCACCATGCCAGCGCCTCCACCATAAGGGTAGTCATCTACCTTTTTGTGCTTATCCTGACTAAACGCTCTTATATTTACTAGATTTAAGTCTAATATCCCTTTTTCTCTAGCCCGTCCAATAATACTTTCTCCTAATGGAACATGAAACATTTCTGGAAAAAGTGTTAAAATATCTATTTTCATTCTATCAATCCTTCAATTAGCTTTACAACCACAAACCCTTTTTCTATGCTAACTTCCTTTATGAATTCCCCTACAACTGGAATAAATATACTTTTCTTCGGATTCTTTGGATCTGCAATCTCATATAGATCATGTCCTGCATTTTGAATAACATTTTTAATCGACCCAATAAACACTTCTTCTGTTGAGTAAACTCTTAATCCAATTAAGTCAACAATAAGATACGTATCTTCAGGAAGTTCTCTTTTATTTTCTTTTTCTATCATTAAATATTTTTGTCTATATTCTTCTGCTGTATTTCTATCATTAATTCCTTTTAATTTTAATAAGACTAAATTATTTTTATATCTTACTTTTTCAATATACATTTTTTCTTCTCTATTTTCATTGATATAGACCCAATCTAATTCTTCAAACCGTTCTTTATAATCTGTAAGTGGATAGACTCTTACTTCTCCAAGAATTCCTTGCACATTTACGATTTGACCTACCTTTAATAACTCGGACATTTAGAACACCTACCTTCACCAAAAGGTTCTTATATCATCTTTCACAAATTTTTCTTTGTATATACATAAATATATGCTTCATTTAAGAGATTTGCAATACTTAACCATGAAATCTAGGTCATACATACTACAAAAGGATTAGGGTTCCCTAATCCTTTTGTAGTATTATTGAATAATCTCTACGACTACTCTTTTGTTTTCTTTTGTAGCAGCAGCTTTCACAACAGTTCTTATCGCTTTTGCGATTCTGCCTTGCTTACCAATAACTTTTCCCATATCTTCTTGAGCAACTTTTAATTCTATAATCAGTGATTGTCTTCCTTCAACTTCTGAAACAAACACTTCATCTGGGTTGTCTACCAAAGCTTTAGCTATTGTTTTTACTAACTCACCCATCTTTTACACCCCCTGAAAGCAAAACTATGCTTTCTTTGACTGCTCAAACTTTTCTAAAACACCGTATTTCTTAAATAAGTCCTTCACTGTATCAGTTGGCTGAGCGCCAGTACTTAACCATTTTATAGCTTTTTCATCATCTATTTTCACCTCTACTGGTTCAACAACTGGATTGTAATATCCTAGTTCTTCAATGAATTTTCCATCTCTAGGTGAACGAGAATCTGCAACTACAAGTCTATAGAAAGGCTTCTTTTTAGCTCCCATTCTTTTTAATCTAATCTTTACTGCCATTTTAGTCACCTCCTTTAAAATTACGTTTAAATTTATTTTCCAAAGAACGGAAGCTTCATTCTTCCACCCTTTTTCATGTTTTTCTCCATGTCTGTAAATTGTTTCATCATTTTTTTTGTTTGTGCAAATTGTTTTAGAAGACCATTGACTTTATTAACCGTCATTCCACTTCCTTTAGCAATTCTTTTTCTTCTACTTCCATTGATCATAGAAGGGTTTTTTCTTTCCTCTTTTGTCATGGATTGAATCATTGCTTCTATATGAACAAACTCTTTTTCATTGATTTCTAAATTTTTCAATTGTTTACTATTTGCCCCTGGAATCATCTCCAGCAATTGACTCATAGGTCCCATATTTTTCATTTGTTGTAGTTGCTCTAAAAAATCTTCAAATGAAAACTCTTGACTTTTTATTCTCTTCTCTAATTCTTTTGCCTTTTTGGCATCAAAATTAACTTGCGCCTTTTCTATTAGGCTTAAAACATCACCCATTCCTAATATTCTTGAGGCCATTCGGTCAGGATGAAAAGCTTCTAACTCACTTAATTTTTCACCCATTCCAACAAATTTTATGGGTTTTTGTGTTACAGCACGGACAGATAAAGCTGCTCCACCCCTTGTATCACCATCTAGCTTCGTTAGGATCACACCATCAATCCCTAACTTTTCATTGAAGCGTTCTGCAACATTTACAGCATCTTGCCCTGTCATTGCATCTACAACTAATAAGATTTCTTGAGGATTTACTGTTTTTTTAATATCCTCTAATTCATCCATCAAATTTTCATCAATATGAAGTCGCCCTGCCGTATCTATAATTACAACATCATTGCTATGCTGATTTGCATGTTCAATACCAGCTTTTGCAATGTTTACAGGACTTATTTTGTCCCCCATAGAAAAAACAGGAATATCTAATTGTTTTCCTACAACTTGTAATTGTTTTATAGCAGCAGGTCTATAAATATCACCTGCAACGAGTAAAGGTCTTTTGCCCATTGTTTTTAAATATCCACCTAATTTACCACCTGTAGTGGTCTTACCAGCCCCCTGTAACCCCACTAACATGTAGACTGTAGGAGGTTTCGAAGAAAAAGTTAATTTGCTCTGAGTTGTTCCCATAAGTGCTGTCAACTCTTCATTAACAATTTTAATCACATGTTGCCCCGGCGTTAGACTTTCCATGACTTCTGCGCCAATAGCTCGTTCTTTTACTTTGTTGATAAAATCTTTAACCACTTTAAAGTTAACATCTGCTTCGAGTAATGCTAGCTTTACTTCTCTCATAGCTTCTTTTACATCTTTTTCTGTAAGTTTTCCTTTGCTTTTTAACTTCTTTAAAGCACCTTGAAGTTTATCTGCTAATCCTTCAAAAACCACTTTTCCACCTCCTCAAGAGCTATTTCTCCAATATATCATAAGAAAGCTTTTTGATTTTTTCTATTTCCTCTAATAAGACAGATTGCGTCTCTTTCAAATCCTTATCCTGCTCTATTTTTTCTGAAATTCGTAAAATTTCTTCAATTTGCTTTTTTGTCTCAATAAATTTATGCATCAACCCTAATTTTTCTTCATATTCAAATAGTAACTTTTCAGTTCTCTTTATTGTATCATATATAGCTTGTCTGCTAACACCTAATTGTTCTGATATTTCTCCTAAAGAAAGATCATAGCCATAATATAATTGCAACACTTCTTGTTGCTTCTTCGTCAGCAGTTGCCCATAGAAATCATATAAAAGACTCATTTGAAGTATTTTATCAAACATCATCACACTTCCTAAATGTAACTGTAAAGGTTTTTTGCTTTACAGATGTATTTTATACTACATTTCATAAACTGTCAACCTTTTTTTAGTTATCATCTCCAAATAATGCATTTACAAAATCCTGTGGCACAAATTTTTGTAAATCGTTTATGCCTTCTCCTACACCTATAAGTTTTACAGGAATATCTAGCTCCGAACTAATACCAAGAACAACGCCACCTTTTGCTGTTCCATCTAGCTTTGTTAATACAACACCTGTTATATCTGTAACTTCTTTAAAAACTTTTGCTTGTTGAATCGCATTTTGTCCAGTAGTCGCATCCAACACTAACAACACTTCTTTTGAAGCCTCAGGAAACTCTCTCTCTACAATCTTACCAACTTTTCCAAGTTCATTCATCAGATTTTTTTTATTATGAAGTCTTCCTGCTGTATCACAAATTAATACATCTATTTTCCTTGCTTTTGCAGATTGAATGGCATCATAGATTACAGCAGCTGTATCCGCACCCTCTTGATGTTTAATCACATCTACACCCACTCTATTTCCCCAGATTTCTAATTGATCAATGGCCGCTGCCCTAAATGTATCCCCTGCTGCTAATAATACTTTTTTTCCTTCTTCTTTGAATTGATATGCAATTTTTCCGATAGAAGTGGTTTTACCTGCGCCATTCACCCCTACCATAAGAATAATTGTAGGAGAAGAGTTTACATTCAATTCATTAGATTTCTCAATCTTCAATAAATCTGTTAAAATTTCTTTTAATAATCCTTTTAAATCTTCTGCTTCAGTAATCTTTCTCTCTTTTGCCAAGTTTCTTAATCGATCAATGATTTCCATCGTGGTATTGACTCCTGCATCTGAAGTAATCAATATTTCCTCAATTTCTTCAAATAATTCTTCATCCACTTTTTTATAGGTTTTTAATACTTGATCTACTTTACTCGTAATCCCTTGCCTTGTCTTCGTCAATCCTTTTTTTAGCTTGGCAAAAAAACCACCTTTTTCTTCAACAATTTCCTGCACTTTCTCTTCCGCTACATTCTGTTTTTGTGGTTCTTCTATTTTGTATTCTTGTACATTATCTCTTTTTTCCTCTTCTTGAATCCTATTTTCTGCTAACTTTTCAAATTCAATTTCGTTTGTTTCTTCTTTAATAACTTCTTCAGCAGCCTCCTTTTCTTCAACATTAGCACTTTCTCGCTTAGCCTCTACATTTTCATCTTTCTCTTTTTTTAATTTAGATAGTATTTTTTTAAACATTTTCATGCCTCCAATCTAGCTTGCTTTTTCAGTTAATTTAACAGATACCAATTTAGAAATCCCATGTTCTTGCATCGTCACACCATACAATACATCCACATTTTCCATCGTTCCTTTTCTATGCGTTACTACAATAAATTGTGTTTCATTTGAAAATTCTCTTAAAAACTCAGCATATCTATAAACATTCGCATCATCTAGTGCTGCCTCAATCTCGTCTAATATACAAAATGGTGTAGGCTTCACTTTTAGTATAGCAAACAACAATGCAATTGCTGTTAATGCACGTTCTCCTCCTGAAAGTAACGATAAATTTTGAAGTTTCTTACCTGGTGGTTGAGCAATAATTTCAATAGCTGAAGTTAATATTTCTTCTTCATCTGCTAGCCTAAGTTTTGCCTTTCCACCCCCAAATAGTTTTTTAAATACTTCATCAAAATTTTCTTTTATTTTGTCAAAGCAATGGGAAAATTGATTCTTCATTGTATGTTCCATTTCTTTGATAACTTTTTTGAGTGATTCCATAGCACTTGTCAAATCTTCTTTTTGGACAGTCAAGAATTCATATCTTTCCATTACTTCCTTATACTCTTCTATAGCACTAAAGTTCACACTTCCTAAATTTTTCATTTCATTTTTCAATACTTTGATACGTTTTGCTGATTCTGCTAGATGGATATTTTCTTTTTTATATTCTACAGCTTCAAGATAAGTAACTTCATAAGTCTCCCACAGCTTATTTCGGAAACTTTCCTGCTGCATTTCAAGTTTTGTAAGTTTTACTTCTATTTTGTAATGACTATCTTGTAATTCGGCCAAAATCCCATTTGTTTTCTTTAATTTTTCCTCTACTTCTCCAAAAGCTTTATAGACTTCTTTCTTTTTTGATTTTTCTTGTGCTAAATTGAATTCACATTGCTTTTTTAAAACATCCGCATCCTTCATTTCAATTTTAAATCGCTCTAGCTGTTCAAATAATGTTTCTTTATTTTTTATAAGTTCTTCAATTTCTATTTGCTTAGTGTGTTTTAAATCATCTAATTCTTTTATTTTTAATAGAGCGCCTTTTATATTTTGGTGGATATGTTCCTTGCTTTGCTCTATAGAAGCAATTTTGATCTTTACATTTGTTACTTCACTATTTAATTTTTCTTTTTGAATCTTTTCATCATCATAGTCATTTTTACTGCTAGACACCTCAGCTTGTATTGCTCTTTCATTTTTTTCTAATTCTTCTATTTCCTCTTTTTTGATTTTTATACTTTTTTGTATATCTTCATCATCCATACTTAGCTGGGCTATTTCCATATCAATCCGATGAATATTGTCAATATAATTTTTTATATCCTTCTCTAATTGATTCTTTTGATTTTTTATATTGATAAGCGCAATCTCTTTTTCTTTTAACAAATCCTCTTGATTGCTTAATGTATCTTTGAGCTTATCTAAATGCATTTCATTTTCTATCCTACGCTCATTTTCCTCTTTATATTTCAAATTCAACTGGTCAAGACTAATTTCTAATTCTTCAATTTCTCTTTTCCTACTTAGAATATTTAATGTTCTTGAATGATAGCTTCCTCCTGTTATAGCACCGCTAGGGTTGATCACATCTCCCTCTAAAGATACGATCTTATATTTATTTCCTGTTTTTTTAGAAAGGCATATACCATTTTCTATCTTATCAACAACTACAACTCTACCCAATAAATGCTGTAATATATTCTCACAAGATTCAGAAAAACTAATATTATCTATTGCACGTCCTAAAACTCCCTGTATCCCTTCAAGATCATCTTTTTTATAGAAATTTTTACTTTGAAATCTTTCCATCGGCAAGAAAGTTACCCTACCTAGCTTATTCTTCTTTAAATAATTAATTACACGATTGGCATCCAAAGTTTTTTCACATACTATATTTTGCATCGCACTGCCTAATGCAACCTCTATTGCAATTTCAAACCCTTTCGGAACATCTATTAGTTCTGCTACAACGCCAACTATTCCTTTTCCTAAAATCGCATCTTGTTTCGTATGAATGAGTGTTTGTTTGACGTTTTTGTTAAACCCCTCATATGCTTTTTCCATCTCTTCGAGTAGCTTTTTTCTTGTCTGTTTTTCTTGAATACTTTGCTTTAGTAATTCTCCTTTTTCTTTTACTTCCTTGTTCGCGTGATCTAATTTTTCAATCTCTAATGCTACTCGTTTTTTATCTTTTTTTAAATCTTCAAAACTCGTAGTTAGCCCATCGAATATTTCATGGACTTGATTTTCTTCTTTTATAAGCAAGTTTTTATTGTCTATTAAATTTTCTTTTTCTTTTTCAACTTGTTTTTTTCTCTTTATGATATTGTTTTGTAATGCAACAAGGCTATGTATTTCACTTTTTTTCGTTGCTGTTGTATTTAAAATTTCAATAACATTTCCCTTGGATTGTTCCATGTCTTCTTCTTTTTTTTCTAAGATACTACTTATTTTCTTTAAAGATTTTAATTGATCTTGTAAGATTCCTTTTGTATCCTTTAATAAAACATTTTCACTTTCCATATTTTTGTTCATTTCATCTAATTGCATCGTAAGTTGACGCTTATTTTCTTCTATTTCTTCAATTTCATGGTTTAATCTTCCATTATTCCTTGTAATATTCAATATTTTTTCATTACAAAGACCTAGCTCCCCTTCCTTTTTTTCTATTAGATGCATGGTTTCAAATATATTGTTTTGTAATTGATTGATTGATTCATCCAAAGCTTCAATTGCCTTTTTGTCTTTCTGATATTTTCTCTCAATTTCTTTTTTATCATCAGCATAACGATTTAGTTGATCAGAAATAATATTTTTCTGTTCTTTTAAAGCTTTTATATCATACTTTAATGTTTCTATTTCATGTATAAACAGATTAATCTCTGCATCCTTTAGTTCTCCCTGTATAGCCAAATAATTTTTCGTTTTTTCACTTTGCGCCTTTAGTGGCTCTATTCTTGATTTAAGTTCTCTAATAATATCATTCACTCTTAATAAATTTTGATTTGTATTTTCTAGTTTCTTTTCCGATTCTTCTTTCCTGCTTCTATATTTTACAATCCCAGCAGCCTCCTCAAAGAGAAGTCTCCTATTTCCTGATTTATTATTTAATATATCATCAATTCTACCTTGTCCAATACTAGAATAACCATCAACCCCTACACCAGTATCCATAAGCATTTCTTTAATATCTTTTAATCTACATAGTGATTTATTGATATAATATTCACTTTCTCCCGATCGATACACTCTTCTTGTTATTGTAACTTCTGAATAATCTACTGGAAGCTTATTTGATTCATTATTTAGAGTAATGGATACTTCTGCCATTCCAATGGGTTTTCTTTGCATGGTGCCTGCAAATATTACATCATCCATTCTACTTCCTCTTAATGTTTTAGCACTTTGTTCTCCTAAAACCCATCTTATCGCATCAGAAATATTGCTTTTCCCACTCCCATTAGGTCCTACAATTCCTGTAACACCTTTTTCAAACTCAACTTCAATTCTATCAGCAAAAGATTTAAAACCGTGTATCTCAATCTTTTTCAAGTACAAATGAAAACACCTCTTCTTTATTTATCTCTTCTAATCATTTTATCCTATACAAATATAGCTCAATTCACAATGCAATTTAAAAGCTATCTTCCTATTAGATATATTTTAAATTACATTATCAGCATATTGTTTCATGCTAAAGCTTAGCATCTCTTCACTTTCATTGCTTACTTTCATTTTTCCATTTTCTAAGCGATTATTCCTCGAAATCTTTATTCTTTTTATTTTATATTTATTTTTAATAAAATCCATATTTGTTTTTTTATGACCTACTAAACTTGAAATAGTTCGATCATTTACTTGTAATTCAAGCCATGATCTATTTTGAATCTCATGTTTTGAGAATAAATAGTCTAACATATCTTTAAAGATTTCTGATTCCACCAATTGTCTAAAAGAAGGATGAAAAGGGCCTGCAATCACTTCTTTCCCTAGCAAAATATTTTCAGTAGGCTGTAATCCTATTCTTATAACAGGTATTTCTTTTTTAAGAAACTTCAATAATAGCCCTTTAGAAATATCTGTTGCATCTTTTACAGATAAGGGTTTATATTTCCCTTCTAAATACATTTTTTCTAAGTAAGTATCTCTTACCACTAGCGTAGGGTATATTCTTACAAAGTCAGGTGATAAGGCAATAATCTTGTCAACCGTACAATTTGTTTTTTGCAAATGATCCCCTGGTAAGCCAATCATCATTTGCAGTCCTATTTTCACATCAAATTGCCGCATGATCTTTACCGCATTCATTACAGCTTCTTCAGTATGCCCTCTATCACTCTTTATGAGCACTTCATTGTCCATAGATTGAACCCCTAGTTCTACAATGGTTACCCCAAAACTTTTTAAAAATTCCATAATAGATACATTGATATAATCAGGTCTCGTTGATAATCGAATATCTTTTATCATGCCTCTTTTTTTCCATTTTGAAGCAATGGTCAAAAGTTCTTCCTGCTTGTGTTTCTCAATCCCTGTAAAACTTCCTCCAAAAAACGCTATTTCTACATGTTTCTTCTCAACATCCCCTATAGTAGCTACGTATTCTTCAATCTGAAATTCTACTTCTTTTGGTGTAATATCTGTGCTTAATCCTGTAATCTTTTTTTGATTACAAAATACACAATCAAATGGACAACCTTTATGAGGAACAAAGATAGGAATAATATAATGCGCCTTTGGCATTTTAAATCACCTTCTTTAATGCTTCTTTTGCTGCATTTTGTTCTGCTTCTTTTTTACTCTTTCCTGACCCGCATCCTGCAACATGACTTCCTATCTTTACATGCACATGGAAAACCTTGTTATGGTCTGGTCCTTCTTCATTTACTACTTCATACATGATTTTTTCCGTATTCATGCTTTGAATAACTTCTTGCAGGTGTGTTTTATAATCCTTAAAGACTTTCCCTTCAATCGCATTAACTATAGTATTTTCTAAGCTTTTTAAAACAAACTGTCTTGCTTTGTTAAGCCCACCATCTAAATAAATAGCACCAATAATGGATTCAAAAGCATCTGCAAGGATAGAAACTCTATCTCTTCCTCCTGTTACTTCTTCTCCTTTTCCTAATAAAAGATATTTCCCCATGTTCATAGCTACAGAGCAATTTGCTAACGACGGCTCACATACAATACTTGCACGAATTTTTGTTAATTCCCCTTCTTGTAACGTAGATAAATGATTATACAAATAATCACTGATCACAATACTTAATACTGAATCTCCCAAAAACTCTAATCGTTCATTATATTTCATATTTCTTTTTCTATTCTCATTGGCATATGAACTATGGGTTAATCCTTCGTTTAATAAATCAATATTTTCAAAGGTATATTGTAATTTTTCCATAAACGCCTTTAGTTCTTTTTTCCTATCCCTGTTTTCAATATACATGTACTTCCTCCTTTAAATTTATACCTTCGTGGTATTTATGCTCATTATTTATTGTACACTTTTTCCATGTATTTTAAAAGTTCTGATTTAGGCATAAACAAAAAGGTTATGAATAATAGAATAATAGGAAGCCCTATTCAGACTTCCTAATGATTTTTAATATTTTTTTAATATAATAGACGCGTTATGTCCACCAAAACCTAACGAATTAGATAAAGCATAGTTTACCACTTTTTTGCTTCCTTTATTTGGCGTATAATCTAAATCACACTCTGGATCTGGTGTTGTATAATTGATAGTAGGTGGTATATAATCCTCCATTAAAGCTAAAGTACACACAATCGCTTCTATGCCACCTGCAGCACCTAAGAGATGTCCTGTCATTGATTTTGTAGAACTTACAGACAATTTATATGCATGTTCTCCAAAAGCAGATTTTATTGCCATGCTCTCAAATTTATCATTTAATGGTGTTGATGTACCATGCGCATTAATATAATCTATATCCTCTGGTGTAATATTTGCATCTTTTATAGCATGTTTCATAGACATTGCAGCACCTTCTCCACCAGGAGCAGGAGATGTAATATGATACGCATCTGCGCTCATACCATACCCTACCATTTCTGCATAGATGTGCGCCCCACGGGCAAGTGCATGTTCTAATTCCTCAAGTATAAGCATTCCTGATCCCTCTCCCATTATAAAACCATCTCTATCTTTATCAAAAGGACGGCTTGCAGCTTTAGGATCATTATTTCTTGTTGACATCGCCTTCATTGAGCAAAAGCCTGCAACTGCACTTGGTGTAATAGAAGCTTCTGTTCCACCCGTAATCATAATATCTGCATCGCCTCTTTGGAGAATCTTAAATGCATCCCCAATTGCATTCGTTGACGAAGCACATGCTGTTACTACAGTTGTATTTGGACCCTTTGCACCAAAAGCTATAGATATTCTTCCAGCAGCCATATTCCCAATCATCATTGGGATAAAAAATGGACTCACTCTACCAGGTCCCTTATTAATTAATTTTTTATGTTCATTTTCTAGTGTTTCAAGCCCACCGATTCCAGAACCTATTACTACCCCGAATCGATCTTTATTGATTTTTTCTAAGTCAAGGGCTGCATCTTCTATTGCTAATTTACTCGCCGCAACACCAAACTGTGTAAAGCGGTCCATTCTCTTTGCTTCTTTTTTATCAATATAATCTGTTGGATCAAAATCCTTCACTTCTGCAGCAATTTGTGTATTAAAATCGGTTGCATCAAATCTTGATATCGTGTCTATCCCACATTCTCCTGTCTTTAGCGCATTAAAAAAGTTTTCTTTTCCAATACCGATAGGAGTAATAGCTCCAATTCCTGTAACAACTACTCTTCTCTTCAAGTTAAAAACCTCCCCTTTTATTCATTACCATCTATATAAAAATGATTTCATTTTATGAATGTCTAATTTCGTCCCGAATCGTTCGGGACGAATGAAACTTACTTATTTTCTTTAATATATTTTGTAATATCACCAATATTTTTGAATTTTTCCGCCTCTTCATCTGGAATCTCTATGTCAAATTCATCTTCTAAGGCCATAATAATTTCTACAGCATCTAATGAATCTGCCTCTAGATCCTTCATCAATGAAGTCTTAGGGGTAATATGATCTGCATTATCTAAACCTAATTGGTCCACCACAATTTCAACAATTTTTTCAAACATCCTCTATTCACCTCCTCTCGATTAAGGGCTACATTGCCATTCCACCATCTATATGAATCACTTGCCCTGTAACATATCTTGCTTTATCTGAACATAAAAATGCAACAACATTGGCAACATCTTCTGGCATTCCTAATTCTTTCATTGGTATTTGCTCCATAATTCCTTTTTTCACTTCATCAGATAAAATATCCGTCATATCTGTTTGAATAAATCCTGGAGCGATCGCATTTACATTAATTCCTCTTGATCCTAATTCTTTTGCGATAGATTTTGTAAACCCAATTATACCTGCTTTAGACGCTGCATAATTTGCTTGACCGCCGTTTCCTGTTACTCCTACAACAGATGCTACGTTCACAATTTTTCCACTTCTTTGTTTCATCATTTTTCTTGTTACTGCCTTTGTGCAGTTATATGTACCTTTTAGATTTATCGCCATTACTTGATCCCAATCTTCTTCTTTCATTTTCATAAGCAAACCATCACGCGTGATCCCTGCATTATTTACTAATATATCAATACTTCCAAATTGCTTCTCAATTCCCTTAATAAATTCTTGCACTTGCTCACTATTAGAAACATCTGCTTTTAATGCAATGGCGTCTCTTCCCATATCTTTTATCATCTTTACAACTTCCTCAGCCTTTTGGGGACTACTTGTATAGTTTACTACAACATTGGCTCCTAAGTCTGCCAATTTCAAAGCGATGGCTTTTCCTATCCCTCTAGACCCCCCTGTAACAATAGCAGTTTTTCCAGTCAAATTCATTGATTACACCTCCTACTAATTTGATAGATTCACCATTAAGTTTTCTACAGATTCACTGCTTTCCACATTATAAATGGCTACGCTTTTCTCTTGTTGTTTACTGATCTTTTTAATAAATTGGCTTAAAGATTTACCCGGTCCAATTTCTATAAAAGTGTCTATGCCATCTTCAAGCATTCGAATCACACTATCTTCCCATAAAACAGAATGGCTAACTTGTTTTACGAGTAAATCTATTACTTCTGATTTGTCTTTATAATAATCTGCATTGGCATTTGCAATCACTGGTATTTCTAAATCATTAATGATTACATTTTCTAGTTCTAGTGCCAGTTTTTCTCCAGCAGGCACAAGCATTGAACAATGAAAAGGAGCACTTACTGGAAGGATTACTGCTTTTTTTGCACCTATTCCCTTTGCAAATTCACACGCTTTCTCAACACCAGCTACTTCACCTGATATAACAATCTGTCCTGGACTATTAAAATTCGCCGCTTCCACAACACCAAATTCGCTTGCTTTTTCTAATGCTTTTTCTAGATCTTCTCTTTGCATCCCTAAAATTGCAGCCATTGTGCCTACCCCTAGTGGAACAGCTTCTTGCATATACTTTCCTCTTTTCTTCACAAGAGCAACTGCATCTTTAAAATCTATGCCTTTAGAAATAACAAGAGAAGCATATTCTCCTAAGCTCAGTCCTGCACTTAAGTCTGCTTTTATTCCCTTTTCCTCAAGTACTTTTGCAATCGCAATGCATGTAGTAAGGATTGCTGGCTGCGTATTTTCTGTTTTCTTTAAATCTTCTTCTGGTCCTTCAAAACACATTTTTTTCATATCATAACCAATTGCTTCACTTGCCTCTTCAAATATTTTATTTGCTATTTCAAATTTTTCCACAATATCTTTTCCCATTCCCACATATTGAGCGCCTTGTCCTGGGAATACAAAAGCAATTCTCGACATTTTCTTCACTCCTTATTTCCATAAATATTTTATTGATTGATAGGTTTGTGCTGTATGGTGCATCATTTCATCAATAATTTCTTTACAACTCTTTATATCATTTACAAGACCTGCAATTTGCCCTGACATAACAGACCCATTTTCAATATCTCCATCAACAGCAGCATTTTTTAGCTTCCCTGCACCTAATTTTTCTAATTCCTCCATGCTTACACCTGATTTTTCTAATTTATCAAATTCCTTGGATAATTTATTTTTCATAACGCGAACAGGATGTCCTGTACTTCTCCCTGTCACAACAGTATCCCGATCTTTTGCTTTTAAAATCATTTCTTTATATTTATCATGCACTCCACACTCTTTTGAACATACAAATCTAGTCCCTACTTGAACCCCTTGTGCGCCTAGTGAAAAAACTGCTAGCATACCTCTTCCATCTGCAACACCGCCTGCAGCAATCACTGGAATTTTCACTACATCTGCTACTTGAGGTACCAGTACCATTGTGGTCAATTCTCCTATATGTCCTCCAGCTTCTGTTCCTTCAACAATCACTGCATCTGCCCCAGCTTTCTCTACCCTTTTTGCAAGCGCTACTGAAGGGACTACAGGGATCACTTTTGTATTTATATTTTTTAGAGCTATCATATATTTCCCTGGATTTCCAGCTCCAGTCGTAATCACAGGGATTTTTTCTGAAATAACTAGATCCATTATTTCATCAACATAGGGTGATAAAAGCATTACATTCATCCCATAAGGCTTATCCGTTAAAGTTTTTATTTTTTCTACTTCCTTTTTTATGATCTCAGCAGGCGCATTTCCTGCAGCAATAATCCCAAGTCCCCCTGCATTAGAAACTGCTGCGGCAAGTTCTGCCGTAGAAATCCACGCCATAGCTCCCTGAATAATCGGATATTTTATATTTAATAATTTACACAAATTTGAATCAGTCATACACGCACCCCTTTAAGCAAACTATTTATTCCATCTAATTACACTTGCTCCCCAAGTAAGTCCCGCACCAAATCCTACCAATAATACTAAATCACCTTTTTTAATTGCACCTTGCTTTATAGCTTCATCTAATGCAATGGGTACTGAAGCTGCCGATGTATTTGCCACTTTATCTAAATTTACATATACTTTTTCTATATCTAATTTTAATTTTTTCATAGCTGAGTTTATAATTCTTGTATTCGCCTGATGTGGTACAAGGTAATCTATATCTTCAATATCATGCCCACTTAATTTTAGTGCTTCTAAAGAAGCTTTATGCATGGCTCTAACAGCAAACTTAAACACTTCACTGCCATCCATTTTGATGTAGTTAAGTCTTTCTTCAATGCTACTAACAGATAATGGGATCTTCGATCCACCAGCTGGAATGTTTAAGAATTTCCCACCTTCTCCATTTGCGCCCATATGCTCTGAAAGCATTCCCATGCCTTCTTTTGTTTCACCTAATACTACTGCACCAGCACCATCTCCGAATAATACACAAGTATTACGGTCACTCCAATCAACAAATTTCGATAGCACCTCAGCACCAATTACTAAAACTTTTTTATACATACCTGTAGCAATGAATTGTTTCCCAACCGTTAAACTATATATAAAACCTGAACATCCTGCCTCTAAGTCAAAAGCCGCTGCATTTTTTGCACCAATATTATTTTGCACAATACAAGCTGTTGCAGGAATCAACATATCTGGTGTAAGTGTAGCTAAGATAATTAAATCAATTTCTTCTGCTGAAACATTCGCATCCTCTAAAGCTTTTAAGGCTGCTTTTGTAGCTAAATCAGAAGTAGCTGTGTCTTTATCCGCAATACGCCTTTCTTTAATCCCCGTTCTTGTAACAATCCATTCATCAGATGTATCTACCATTTTTTCAATATCATGATTTGTAATGATTTTTTCTGGCAAATAACTTCCTGTTCCTAATATGCCTACTGGTCTAAGTTGGTTCCCCATTTTCTTCATCTCCTATTCTATTGATTTCCTTATTTATTACGCTCACAACTTCTCTTTCCACAAAAACTTTCGCTTGTTTAATTGCATTTTTTATGGCTTTTGCATTAGAACTTCCATGGGCTTTAATCACAGCCCCTTTCACGCCTAAAAGTGGCGCACCTCCATATTCAGTATAATCAAGATTTTTTTTAAATGCTTTAAGCGATGCTTTGAGGAGTAATGCTGCCAGTTTATTTTTCGTATTTTTTGTAAGTATTTCTTTAAGCATGGACATGATTGTCATCCCTACACCTTCGGTAAGTTTTAGAATCACATTTCCTACAAATCCATCACATACAATTACATCCACAATACCATTTGGAAGATCCCTTGCTTCCACATTTCCATAAAAATTAAAATCTGTTTTTGAAAACAATTCAAAAGATTCTTTAACTAGCGGTGTACCTTTTCCTGGTTCTGTTCCGATATTAACCAATCCTATAGAAGGATTTTCCTTTCCTAACACCTTATCAGTATAAACAGAACCCATCAGTCCAAATTCAAGGAGATTTCTAGATTTACACTCAGCATTTGCTCCTGCATCTACCAATAACGAAATCCCTTTAGACGTTGGATATACTGAAGCAATAGCTGGTCTATCTACCCCTTTAATTCTTCCTAATCTAAATAAGCTTCCAGCAAGGAGTGCTCCTGTATTTCCAGCAGAAATAAAAGCATCCACTTCCCCATTTTTCAAAAGGTTTAATCCTACAATCATAGATGCATCTTTTTTCTGTTTTACGGCCTGTACAGGTTTGTCTTCATTGGTTATAATTTCTGATGCATGTATAATATGTAACTTAGTATGATCAAAATTGTATCCTTTTAAAGCTTCCTCTAATTTTTCTTTTTGTCCTGTCAAAAAGATTTCCACATCTAGTTCATTTATTGCGTCAAGACAACCTTTAACAACCTCTTTTGGTGCATGATCCCCACCCATTCCATCGACTGCTATTCTCACAATAATCACCTCTTATTCTTCCTCTATAGATACAAGAATAAATTTCCCTCTAAAAACTTGTTCACTTTTTACATATATTTTCACATGTACAAAATATTTATTTCCTCTAATCTTTACAACTTCTGCTTTTGCTACTAATTTTTCTCCTAGCAAAACAGGTGTTTTGTATTTCATATTTGCAACACCTGTAAGTGCAACCTTTGCATTGATTACAGCCATTGCTAGAGATTCAGCCACTGAAAATATAAGATGACCTCTCACAACTTTTGTTCTCTTAAAAGCCATTTCTTGTGTCGTTTGCAGTATAGAAATACCACTTTGATTAAGATTTAAATCAATCAGTTCACCAATTATTTCTGATTTTCCTAAACTTATAACCTTAGAATAATTTTTCTGCGCAACATTTTTAATTCTTTCTCTTAATTCAGGAATTCCTAGTTCTAATCTATCTAACCGTATGGTTTGTATGCTAACATGAAAATGTTCACTCAGTTCTTCATCTGTAACAAAAGGTTTAGTCTCTATCTTTTCTAATAATTCTGATTGCCTCACTTTTTTTAGTTTTTTCTTATTAGGCATTGTTTCCACCTCTTTTAGCACTTGTATTTAGTACCTGCTATTAATAATTAGTATATATTATTTTATTTCATAAATCAACTATCTTATGTTTACTTTTTCTCTTAAAAACAAAAAAAATAGTAATGATGGAATTCATCATTACTATTTTTTATTACTTAACTTCCATTACCT
Source organism: Marinisporobacter balticus (assembly GCF_004345705.1). GTDB lineage: Bacteria > Bacillota > Clostridia > Peptostreptococcales > Thermotaleaceae > Marinisporobacter > Marinisporobacter balticus. Next base: position 41,767 of record NZ_SLWV01000003.1, on the reverse strand, counting down.
CTTTGTCATGGTAGAAACCACATTTTTTACATACTCGATGTTGTAATTTTGGCTCATGACATTGTGGGCATTCAACAAGATTAGGACTTGTCATTTTTATATTTGATGCTCTTCTTTTATCTCTTCTTGCTTTGGATGTTTTACGCTTAGGTACAGCCATTATTTCCACCTCCTTAAGTTATTGTAGCAAATCTTTTAGTTTAGCAAGTCTAGGATCAATCTCATCTTTTTCACAATCACATGCTTGTTCATTAAGATTTTTTCCACAGACCAAACATAGGCCTTTACAATTTTCGTCACAGATAATCTTCATAGGAAGAGACAAAATTAAAGTATTTTCCATTATTTCTGAAATATCAATCATATTGTTCTTTATCAGAAAGTATTCATCTACTTCAGCCTTTGGAGAATGCTCTTTAATTAGTTTTTCATGAACTTCACCAATAATTTTTTGTTGAAACTTTTTTAAGCATCTACAACAGCTATACTCAGCCATACTTTCAACTATACCTTTTATATATATGTCTCCGTTTGCATCATAGGCTTTTCCTTTAAACACAACCGGAGTAACTAGTGGTATCTCATCACCAAAATAACTAAGGACTCTAATCTTGTCTTCTATCTCTAGGTCCACTTCTTTAAGTTGTCCCTCTACTATTTCTGCTAAACTGACTTTCATTCATTTCACCTCATCATATTAACAGATTTAATTATACAAATGGAACACTTATTTGTCAAGCTAAAATACTTGATAGGTATTGATTATAATAATGCTTGTGTATCTTTTGCAATCATTAATTCTTCATTTGTCGGAATAACAAGGACTTTTACTTTTGAATCCGCTGTACTTATTAAAGTGTCCTTACCTCTAACATTATTTTTCTCAGAATCTATTTTAACTCCCATAAATTCTAACCCTTTACAGATTTCTTCTCTATTGGCAATAGAATTTTCTCCTAATCCTGCTGTAAATACAATAACATCTACCCCACCTAATTCCGCTGCATAAGAGCCAATATATTTTTTAACACGCTTATCGAATGCATCCAGAGCAAGTTGTGCTCTTTCATTTCCTTCTTTTGCAGCATTTTCTATATCTCTAAAGTCACTGCTTACGCCAGAAATACCGAATACACCAGATTTTTTATTCATTAAATCATTTATACCCGTAGTATCTAGATTTTCCTTATCCATGATAAATGTAACTATGGCTGGATCTATATCCCCACATCTAGTTCCCATTACAAGTCCTTCAAGTGGTGTAAATCCCATACTTGTATCCATACATTTTCCACCATCAATCGCAGCTAAACTTGCACCATTGCCTAAGTGACATGTAATCATTTTTAAATCTTCCAATTTTTCTCCAATAAACTCTGCCGCTCTTTGTGATACATATCTATGGCTTGTTCCATGGAATCCATATTTACGAATAGCATATTTTTCATAAAGCTCATATGGTAATGGATATATGTAAGATGATTTAGGCATTGTTTGATGAAATGCTGTATCAAATACACCAACCATTGGCGTATCTTCCATTAGTTCTTTACAAGCAGCAATTCCCATAAGATTTGCTGGATTGTGAAGTGGTGCTAATTCAATACATTCTTCTAATGCATTGATTACTTCATCAGTAATAATTACAGATCCACTAAATTTCTCTCCTGCATGAACAACGCGGTGTCCTACTGCACCAATCTCTTTCATATCTTTAATTGCACCATGTTTTTCATCTACAAGTGCGTCTAGTACAAGTCCTATTGCCACTTTATGATCTGGCATAGGTCTTTCTATAACAACCTTGTCTTTTCCTAGAATTTCATGCTTAAGCACAGAACCTTCTATCCCTATTCTTTCTACTAAACCTTTTGCAAGTATGCTTTCATCACGCATATTAATCAATTGATATTTCAGTGATGAACTACCACAGTTAATAACTAATACATTCATTTAAACATCCTCCTTAATATATTTTTATAGGATAAATTTTTTAAAAATATCAATACATTTTCTATTCTACCATTTTTTTTATAATTTAGTACAGGATTTTTTTAAGTGCGATAAATATTTTTATATTTTTTTGATATTATTAGCTAAATTTAGTAATATTATAAATAACTTTATTATTTAGGAGGATATAAAATGAAAGTGCTAGGACTTATAACTGAATATAATCCTTTTCATAATGGTCATAAATATCATCTTGAAACATCAATTAAACAAACGAATGCTACCCATACAGTCGTCGTAATGAGTGGCAATTTTTTACAAAGAGGCGAGCCTGCTATAACAAACAAATGGGTACGCGCTGAAATGGCTGTAAGAGAGGGCGCTGATTTAGTTATTGAAATGCCTGTATCTTATGCATGCAACAGTGCCGAGTTTTTTTCTTACGGCGGTGTATCTTTATTGAACAACTTAAATGCCGTGGATACCATGAGCTTCGGTAGTGAAGCTGGTGACATTCATAAATTAAAATTAATCTCACAAATTCTTGCAAATGAACCCCAACAATACAAAGAAAATTTAAAATCATTTTTATCAGAAGGCATTTCTTTTCCACGCGCCCGTGAAAAAGCATTAGATAAATATTTTTCTAATGAACATTTAAATGATATTCTCCATTCTCCCAATAACATTCTTGGTATTGAGTACATAAAAAGCTTGATCAAGTTAAAGAGCCCAATCATACCCTATACCTTTACAAGAATCAAAGCGCATTACCATTCAGAAAAAATACAAGCTAATATCTGTAGTGCTACTGCCATAAGAGCCTATCTTTCTGAGACGGATCATAAGATTTCTCATTTAACAAATGTAATGCCTATGCCAAGTTTTCATCTCTTACAAAAATGTATTGCAGATGGCTTTGGTCCTATTCATTATGATGCTTTTGATAAACTTATTTTATATACGCTTCGCACATGTTCTAAGTCTAACCTTAAAATGATTATGGATGTAACCGAGGGGCTTGAAAATAGAATAAAAGAAGCGTCTTTAAAGGCAGTAAATTTACAAGAACTACTTCATTTATCCAAAACAAAAAGATATACCCGCACCCGATTGCAAAGAATTTTTATCCACGCCCTATTAGGCATACACAAAGTACACATTGATCAATTTAATCAATCTGGTGGCCCCCGGTACGCGCGCATCCTTGCTTTTTCAGAAAAAGGAAGAGTGTTGTTAAAAAAATTAAAAAAAACATCTCAAATACCTATTTTAACAAATATCAATAAGCAAAATCTCGATGATCCTATTGCAAGGCAGATGCTTTCTTTTGATACTTTAGCAACAGATATCTATAATCTAGTATATCCTAAAGTCATGCATCAAATTGGGGGTAGCGATTTTTATAAGAAACCGTATTATTATTCCCCCACTAAGTACTAAACTTTTTATTTTAAAAATATATATATCAATATATATCTTTTTATCAGGGGGAAAAATATGCGATTACTTGTGATTGTGTTCATGGTCATTTTTATACTTTATAGATTGCGCAATCGATCTATTTTCTCTGAAATCAAACATTTTGTTTTAATCATAATTGTCTTTTTCTTAGTGATCAACATCATAAAATACCCGCAACAATCTTTTGATGCTGCAAAGTTAGGTGTAGATACTTGGTTTAATATTGTTTTTCCTGCTCTTTTACCTTTTTTTATTGGCGCAGAGTTGCTCATTGGATTAGGTGTAGTAAATTTCTTAGGCATTCTTTTAGAACCTATTATCCGGCCTCTTTTTAATGTATCCGGTGAAGGTGCCTTTGTTTTAGCCATGAGTATCACATCTGGCTATCCTATAGGGGTTAAATTAATCACACAACTTAGAAACCAAGAACGCTTCGACAAATTTGAAGCCCAAAGACTTCTATCTTTTTGTAGTACATCCGGTCCTTTATTTATGATTAGCGCCGTTTCTATTGGTATGTTTCATAATCCTCAGTTAGGTACGGTCATTACCATATCTCATTATCTAGGCGCAATTGCAACAGGTATTCTTTTTCGATTTTATAAATTCAAATATAAAAATTCCCTTTCAAACAACATAAAAAAAAGGTATCTAAAAAGAGCCTTTCAAGAAATGTTTCAAACAACACAAAGTAATGAAAAGACATTCGGTGCTTTGCTAGGTAGCGCTGTGAAAAATTCTGTAGAGACCCTTTTTGTTATTGGAGGCTTTATTGTTCTTTTTTCAGTAGTTATTAAAATATTAACAACAATAGGAATCATACACATAATTTCATTTTTTTTTCAAAACATTTTATCCATTTTCCACTTTCAAGCATCAACAGGTGGAGCCCTTATAAGTGGGATTTTTGAAATAACTATGGGTTGTAAGCTTCTTTCTGAAACCCCTGGAATTCCATTTATAGAGCAAGCTGTTTTGGCTACAATAATTATTTCTTGGAGTGGCTTATCCATTCATGCACAATCTGCTAGCTTAATCAGTAAGACAGATTTAAATACAGGCATCTATATTTTTTCAAAATTTATTCATTCCATATTTTCTGGTTTTTTTGTGCTTATCATCGTTCCAGTAACCCATACTATGTTTAACCACATCAATACACCTGTTTTTTTAAACCAATCATCAAAATTAGTCAACTTTACTTGGACTTCAAAAATATTATTTTCATCAAAGCTATTTCTTAGCATGACCATATTTATTGCCATTGTAGCCATCCTATTTCAGACCCTTTTTTTGGGGATATGGTCTGTTAAAAATACGCGCAAAAAGAAATGAAGGAATCTATCCCTTCATTCCTTTTAACTCTTTTCTATTTCTATTTATAGTTGCTAATATCTCTTCAAGATTTTTTTCTATACCTCCTAATAATTCATCCGTATATTGCCTTGCCCCAAGTCTAATTTCCTTCGCATTTATTTGAGCTTGAGAAATTATTTCTTCGGACATTTTTTGTGCTTCTTTTGTAATTTCATCTTTTTCTACCATTTCTTCAATATGTACCTTTGCATTGTGCATAACTGAGTCTGCTTCTTTTTGCGCCTCTATTAAGATTCTTTGTCTTTCTTCTTTTATCCATTGAGCCTGCTTCACTTCGTCTGGTAATTGAATTCTTATTTCCTTTATGATATCAAGAATTTCTTCCTTGTCTATAAATGTTTTACCAGCAAATGGAATAGACGAGCTACTTTCAATAATATCCTCCAATTCATCTAATAGACGCAATGCATTCATTTATATCCCCCCTTGTTATCCTATTCATATTTTTTCTCCAATGCTTTTTTCACTTTATCAGGAACTAATCCATCAATACATCCTTTAAATTTAAAAGTTTCTTTTATGATACTCGAGCTAAGATATGAAAACTCACTACTCGTCATCATAAATATGGTTTCAACTTCAGGATTTAGCTTTTTATTCATTAACGCCATTTGAAATTCATACTCAAAATCCGAAACTGCTCTTAAGCCCTTAACAATTGCATTTATTCTTTTTTCTTTTACATAATCAACTAATAATCCTGAAAAACAATCAATCTCAATATTCGGTATGTCTTTTGTCACTTCTCTTAATAATGTAATTCTTTCTTCAACACTAAAAAGTGGGTTTTTACTCGGATTATAAAGCACTGCCACAATAACCTTGTCCATCATTTTTGAAGTTCTCTTTATAATATCCAAATGTCCATTCGTAACTGGGTCAAAGCTCCCTGGACATACTGCTGTTTTCATTTTTATGCCTCCCCTGCGTAAATGGTTATGCGTGTATTTCCATATTTTTTTTCTTTTACTTTTATAAATCTTCCTATCTGATCAGGCAAAAGGTCTTTCAGGTCATGCTCCACCACAATAATACCTTCTTCATTTAAGATTTCTTCTGTATTTATAGCATGAATACAGGGTACAATAAATCCCTTTAGGTAAGGTGGATCCATAAAGATCACATCAACCTTATTTTCACTTAAAGAACATTCTTTGATTGCCTTTTGCACTTCACGAAATAAGATGATACTTTCTTGTTCGAAACCTGCCTGTTTAACATTCTCTTTTATTACTTCTATACTATTTTTATTACTATCTATAAAATAAACTTTCTGTGCACCCCTACTTAAAGCTTCAATGCCTAAGCCGCCAGTACCTGCAAAAAGGTCTAAAATAATGCTATCTATAATATACGGATTAATCATACTAAAAATAGATTCTTTTACTCTATCTGTAGTTGGTCGCGTTTCTAATCCTTTTGGAGATTTTAGTTTCATGCCCTTTACCAAACCTGCAATTACTCTCACGTACAACTCGCTCCTTTCAATAAATATATTTTAGCACATAAGTAAATGATTCACAAACATCTTAAAATATTTTACAAATATGATGCATAATACTCATAATGCTAAGCCATATTATATATGAACCTATAAAAATATAATTCCCCTTAGAGCTCTTTCTTCATTTCTCATCTCCCTAAATACTGGTGAACTTCCACCAGTATTTTTTTAGATGTTTTTTTCTTATTCTTAAATAATAAAGAAGAGATACTATTTCATCTCTTCTTTATTATTTATATATATTATTTTTATTTACCAGACATTTGTTGTTCAGCCATTTCCACTAATTTTTTAGTCATATATCCGCCTACATAACCATTTTGTCTAGCTGTTAAATTTCCTTTATCGGCTGTTTGATAGTTACTTAATCCCAATTCATTAGCGATTTCATATTTCATTTGATTTAATGCCGCTTTTGCTTCAGGAACTACCTTTGTATTGTTATTTGCCATTGTTTTTCACCTCCTTTTTTCTCTGTACTATTAATTTAACCAATCTGAAACAAATTATATCTAGTATATTTTAGTTGTTGTGTAACAGAATGGTAACGATGCGTCCTTAAAGACATAGTTCTTGTATATTCGTACCAAATTGATGTATAATTCTGTTTTTTAAAGCGCTATTTTTTTCAAGAGACAAGGTTTTATCTTCATTCATGAGAATTTCCGCTTCTTTTTGTACTTGCTTTAATATATTGATATGTTTAAAAAGATTTGCAATTCTAAGCTCAGGTAGACCATGCTGCCTTGTTCCAAAAAATTCTCCTGGTCCTCTCAATTCTAAATCTTTCTCAGAAATGATAAAACCATTATTGGTCTCTTCCATAATTTCCATTCTCTCTTTTGATAAAGGACTTTTACTATAATTTAATAAAATACAATGGGACTGATATTGTCCTCTGCCTACTCGTCCTCTTAATTGGTGTAATTGAGCTAATCCAAACCGCTCACTATTTTCTATAATTATAATGGATGCATTGGGTACATTTACACCTACTTCTATTACTGTAGTAGATACAAGGACTTGTATTTCTCCTTTTTTAAATCTATCCATAGTTTCATCTTTTTCACTAGATTTCATCTTTCCATGCAATAGTCCTACACTACAATCTTTTAAATAATTTTCTTTTATTTCTAAATAAAGTTCTTGGGCAGATTTCGCATCTATATGCTCTGAATCCTCAACGAGCGGGGCTACAATATATACTTGTCTTCCTGACTCAATTCTTTTTTTTGCAAAATGATATATATTTTTTCTTTTTGTTTCATCTGCCACATGCGTCTTTATTTTTTTTCTCCCTGGAGGTAGTTCATCTATGATCGATACATCTAAGTCCCCATAAAGGATTAATGCAAGGGTTCTAGGTATCGGTGTTGCAGTCATAACCAATACATCTGGATTCGTTCCTTTATTTGATAATATACTCCTTTGCCTCACCCCAAATCGATGTTGTTCATCTGTAATAACCAGTCCAAGTTTTTTAAAATGTACATTTTCTTGAATGATTGCATGAGTTCCTATTATAATATCTATATGTCCCGCTTCTAGTTGTTTTAAAATTTCTTCCTTTTTCCTTTTAGGGACACTTCCAGATAGCAACCCAATTCTCAGACCAAAGGGTTCTAAGAGCTCTTTTGCCGAATCCATATGTTGCTCCGCTAAGATCTCCGTTGGCGCCATTAAAACCCCCTGATATCCATTTAAAACTGATTTGTATAACGCAATAAGCGCAACAATTGTTTTTCCAGATCCCACATCCCCTTGCACAAGTCTATTCATAATTTTTTCACTTTTCATGTCTGTTTCTATTTCTTGTAATACCCTTATTTGTGCATTGGTTAATGTGAAAGGCAAAGCTGCTATCAATTCTTTGCATTCTTTTTGTTTTTGGAAAACAATTCCTTTTTGATTATTATTAAATTTATTCTTAATTAGCCATAATCCCAATTGTAAAATCAACAATTCTTCAAAAACTAATCTGTATTTTGCAATTTTTAATACTTTTGGTGAACTCGGGAAATGAATATTCCCTAGAGCATATTGAATATCACACAGCCTATTTCTTTTTATTGTATCCGCAGGAAGGTACTCATACATGCTCTCTCCATATACGTGTAAAATATTTCTACTTAAATTGATCATATCCTTTTGGGTAAGTCCATGTGTAAGATTATAAATGGGAATAATACTATTTACAGTTGTTGTATTCCCCTCTATAAATTCATAACTCGGATGGATAATTTGTACCTCTCCAAATGCCTTCTTTATTTTTCCATGTAGGTAAATTCGATCTCCTTCTTTAAATATATCTTTTGTAAATGGTGCATTATAAAATATAGCGCAAGCTACTCCCGTATGGTCTTTTATAGGAATCTTATAAATTTTTAAGCCTTTTCTAATTGATTTTTCTTGCACACTCTCGTAGATATTTACTTTTATAGTGATTTTTTCATTATCTTTTGTATCTGCAATATTTTTCATTTCCCGTCGGTCTTCGTATGATTTTGGGAAAAAGTACAACCCATCTTCAATACTATAAATATCTATTTTTTCTAAATATTTTAACCGCTTTGGTCCGACCCCTTTTATAAACTGGATGGATTCTTTCAAATCATGCATGCGCTAACCTCCCCCATAAAAGAATAAGAAATGACGCTCGCCATTTCTTATTCTACAGAGAATATGTAATAATAAAGTGGCTGCCCACCATAGTAGACTTCAACATCTATTTCTTCATATTTCCCACTAATTCGATCCGCTAATCGCTGCGCTTTCTCTTCCTCACAATCTTCTCCATAAAAAATTGTAATGATTTCATCATCATCCTCAATCATACCTTCTAGCAATCTATAGGCATCGTCCTCAACACTTTTTCCTACTGCCGTAATCTTTCCATCAATAATTCCTAATATATCTCCTTTTTCAATAGGCATATCATTAAATTGTGTATCTCTCACAGAATAAGTAACTTGCCCAGTTTTTATATTCTTTAGGGCTTCCGTCATCATTTCAATATTTTTTTCAAGGCTTGATTCTTCATCATAAGCTAAAATCGCCCCAATTCCCTGTGGTACCGTTTCAGATGGAATAACAGTAATCTCTTTATCACTTAATTCCTTTGCTTGATTCGCTGCTAATATGATATTACTATTATTTGGAAAAATAAATATATGTTTTGCTTGAATACGATCTATCGCTTCTTTGATATCTTGCGTACTTGGATTCATGGTTTGTCCACCCGTAATCATTTCATCAACATTTAAATCTTTAAATATATTTGTTAGTCCGTCACCCATGGTAACAGCGATCATTCCAAATTCTTTCACTAACATAATGTTCTCATCATTTTTCGCTTCAAAGATTTTATTTTCATGTTGCTGCCTCATATTGTCAATTTTAATCCGTGTAAGTTGCCCTAATTCTAATCCATTTTCCAAAATCATCCCTGGATTATTTGTATGAATATGTACTTTTACTAAAGATGCATCTCCTACAACTAACATACAATCCCCATAATTTTTAATCTTTTGTTTGAATTTTTCAATATTTATATTACTTCCTTGAACAATAAATTCTGTACAATATCCAAAGGTAATATCTTCTGTTTCTTTTAAATCTTCTTTTATAATATCTATATTGCTATGAGACTCTAAATTCACTTTTTTGCCTGTTATCGCTTCATAAAATCCTTTAAAAATAAATATAAGACCTTTCCCACCAGCATCAACAACACCTGCTTCTTTTAAAATTTTTAGCATCTGAGGTGTCTTATTTAAAGCTTGTTCACCATGATTTATAATATCTTGTAGAAAGGTTATAACATCTTTTTCTCTCTTTGCTATTTCAACCGCTTTTTCACCTATTTCTCTGGCAACTGTGAGGATCGTCCCTTCTATGGGCTTCATAACTGCCTTATAAGCAGTATCAGAAGCACTTTTAAAGGCATCTGCTAAATCTATCGTTGTTAATTGATCTTTCCCTTTAGCACTTTTCGTAAATCCTCTAAATAGTTGTGATAAAATCACACCTGAGTTCCCTCTCGCGCCCATCAAAGATCCATTTGCCATTGCATCTACCACATAATCTATGCTGTTTTCCCTTGTTTCTTTTACTTCTTTTGCTGCTGCATTCATTGTAAGGGACATATTTGTACCTGTATCTCCATCTGGAACGGGAAATACATTTAAGGCATCTACTACAGATCTATTTGCCTCAAGAATATTCGCTCCTTGAATAATCATCTTTTTCAGTAACAGTCCATCAATTTCATTGATTTTCAACTTCGTACCTCCTCAAATTACTTCTGAACTCTAACACCTTGTATATTAATATTTACTTTCTTCACTTGTAATCCCGAAATCATTTCTATATTATACTTTACTTTGTCTATAATATTTTGTGCAACAGTCGATATTCGTGTGCCAAATTCAACGATAATAAAAAGATTTATAACAATTTTATCATTTTCAGATTTAATTTTTACACCTTTACCTAGATTTTCACGTCTTAATAGCTCAGATAATTCACTAGCAGTAGATTTTTTTGCCATACCCACTACCCCATAGCACTCCATAGCTGATATGCCCGCAATAGATGCTAAAACTTCATGATCTATGAAAATATTCCCTAATTCATTTTGTAATGTGGCTGCCATTTTCATCCTCCTTTTCATACCCTTTTAAGCTTAGTATGTACTTTAAAATCTATACTATATTTTATATGAATTCAAATAACTATTCAACTTAAATACCATTTTATTGAATATGCAAAATCTTTTATATGAATATTTTTGTATAGTAGTTGCAAAAAACACTAAAGATATGGTAAACTATTAATGTTTGCAATATGTTGTATATGTTCTCGAAGGAGGTGTAATATATGTCAAAATCATGTGACGTATGTGGAAAAGGTAGAATAGCTGGTAATACTGTAAGTCACTCTAATCATCATACAAAAAGAGTTTGGGGTGCGAACATAAAGAAAGTTAAAGCTGTAGTTGACGGTTCTGCGAAAAGAATTCACGTTTGTACTAGATGCCTACGTTCTAATAAAGTTGAAAGAGCGATATAGCTTTCTAAAGCCTGCCTTCATTGGCGGGCTTTATTTATTTATATGCTAATAATGGCAAAACAGTTTATATCCTATGCAAATCATAGCCAAGCCTGTTAAAATGAGCCATACGCTCTTAGGAAGGACTATAAATGCAATAATAGCAACCCCAATGGATAAAAGCATGAATCTAATCACTGTTTTTTCTATTCTTCTCCAGATATGCTTGTATTTTCTCCTCCTCAAAATTGTCCCCTCCTATTCAAATAATTTTGAATAATAGTAAGATAAAAATGATACATAAACCACCTAGCATACAATACCAAATCCATAATGGTATAAACTCTATAAGAATAATTGTCCCTCCTAGCGCCAATAATATTCCTAATATTCTCCTAATGCATATTTTTTTGCCCAAAACACCACCCCATTATATTTCTTTTTAAATTGTAATTATTATATACTATTCATCTTTCTTAAATTTAGATACAAAAAAAACCCATTTAAATTGGGTTTTTAATCTCTAGCCTTTATCAATAGAATTTTTCCTTTTTTAATGGATACCACCGCTCTTTTGTCAATAAATTTATTACTAATGCCAATCGTTTGTCCCATTGATATGGTTGCATCATAAAGCGGATATTCAAGTCCTTGTAAAGTAATCCCTTCCACCTTCTGTGTTAAAGGAATGATGGATAAGACTTCTCCTATTTCACCTGCTATTGCTATTTCTTTATCTACAATCATAATTTCATTATGATCATTTATAATTTTAGCTTGTATATTCTTCTTTAATAATGGCAATAGCAATGTAATATTTGCAATGGTATGATCCATTCTGCTCCCAATCACTCCTAAGAATAGAATTTCAGTAACACCTTTTTTCAAAGCATATTTTATAGCAAGCTCCGTATCCGTATAATCTTTCTTTTTAGGAAATCTATAAAAATCTACATTTCTATCTTTAAAGAATTTTTTTGCACTTTCATCAATCGAGTCTAAATCTCCAACAATGGTATGGGGAAGTATGTCCATATGTAATAAATGTTTTGCTCCCCCATCGGCACATACAATAAAATCACAATCATTGATTAATTTCCCTATTTCTTCATAATCAACAATATCTCCATTTGCTATAATCACACATTTCATGAAAGGCCTCCACTTATATATGATCTATTTGATCTCTAAACAATTTTATGGTTTCATCTATATTATCTGTATTAAAAATAGCAGATCCTGCAACCAATATATTGGCTCCTGCTTTTACAGCATCTGCTGCATTATCAAGTTTGATACCTCCATCTACTTCAATATCTACATCTAATTTTTTATCATTAATCATTTTTCTTAAATCTTTTATTTTATTCAGTACAGATGGAATAAATTTTTGTCCGCCAAATCCAGGATTCACAGACATTAATAAAACCATATCTGTCTCTTCAAGTATATATTCAATAGTACTTAGAGATGTAGCAGGATTTAAAGATACCGCTGCTTTTACCCCGTGAGATTTTATATTTTGAATTGTCCTATGTAGATGTGGACAAGCCTCTACATGTACTGTTATAATATCTGCTCCATATTTCACAAACTCATGAATATATAAATCAGGATTTTCAATCATCAAATGTACATCAAACGGAAGCCTTGTTTTCCCTTTAATGCTATTTAGTATTAATGGTCCTATTGTAATATTGGGTACAAAATGTCCATCCATTACATCAATATGGAGTAGATCAGCACCTGCCTTTTCAACTTTTTTTATATCTTCTAATAAATCAGCGAAATTTGCTGATAATATGGATGGTGCAATTTTTACCATGGTTAGTATCTCCTTTTTTCTTTAATTTCTTTTAATAACTGAATATAACTTTCATATCTAGATTTACTAATGAATTGATTGCGTACTGCTTCCTTTACAGCACATTCTGGTTCGTTTACATGTTTACATCCGTTAAATCTACAAAACTCCATTCTTGAAATAAACTCTTTAAACAAAAATTGCAATTCTTCCTCTTCTATAAAATCTAAATTTAAGGAACTAAATCCAGGGGTATCTAATACCCATCCTCCTAAATCTAATTCTAATAATTCAACATGCCGTGTAGTATGCTTTCCTCTCTTATTCTTTTCACTGATTTCGCCCGTTTTTAGAGAAAGATTTGGTTGGGTTGCATTTAAGAGAGAAGACTTTCCAACCCCTGACGGCCCTGCAAACACTGTTATTTTATCTTTTAATATGTCTTTAAAAGTTTCTATCCCTATGCCTAATTTTACACTTGTTCCAATTACTTTATAACCTGCATCCGTATAAAGAGTTTGTAGTTCTTTATACCGTTTTTCATCTAAATCTATTTTATTAAAGCAAACAACCACATCGACCCTTTCATATTCTGCCATTACTAAAAACCTATTTAAAAGCATAAGATTTGGATCTGGTTTCTTTACTGCAAAAACAATGATTGCTTGATTTACATTTGCAACAGGTGGTCGAATAAACTCTGTATCTCGATCCATTATTTCCTCAACAACACCTTGTTTTGAAACATTATTAATTGTTATTTTCACCCGATCTCCTACTAAAGGAATTATTTTTTCTTTTCTAAATTTTCCTCTTGCTCTACATTCATATATACCATCTTTTGATTGAACATAATAAAACCCACCAATTCCTTTTGTAATAATCCCATCAATCATAGATCTTCCCCGTTTCAAAATCTATTTGCTTTGTGGTTATAAGGGTATTATCAAAGTAAATTTCAATGGTTGCTTTATCTCTACCTTGAATCGTTATTTTCTCTTTTCCACTTTTGGATTTATAATGGGTTGCCCTATATACATCCGTCGAAATACCATTTTGAATTTTAACGATTTTTAGAACAAAAGCTTCTGCTTTTGCCTGATCATAAAAGAGTGGAAAAGAAATAGATTTCATTTGCAATTCATCTTCTTCAGGAGGTTGACTTACTTCCTCAGGTCCTTTACTTACTACTAGATTTATTACTTTTCTCTCTTCAATTTCAGAACCTGCTTTGACACTCTGTGAAATAACAATATCTTTTTCAACCGTATCGTCAAATTTTTCTTCGATTTTTTCTAATTTAAGCCCTGAAGTTTCAAGGGTGTTTTTCGCCTTCTCAATCATTTCTCCTACTAAATTTGGCATTAGAATCGTTCTAATCTCTGGCCCTTGACTGACAACAAAGTTTATTTCTGATCCCTTAGCTACTTCCTTTCGTGCCTCTGGACTTTGGCTAATAATGATGCCACTTGGCAAAGCATTGTAGTCATATTGAACCTTTCCTTCTTCTAGCCCTGCATTATCTAGCATATAGCCTATCTCATTTATGTTTTTATTTGTAAAAGATGGCACCTCTACTAATTCAGGCCCCTTACTCACCGTTAATTTTAATGTATATCCTGCTTTACGTATTTCACCAGCTACTGGATCTTGCTCAATGATATATCCTTTTTCATATTGATCACTATTCCTCTCAGCCGCTAGTTCTACACCAAACCCGAGATTTTCTAAATTATTTTTTCCCTCTTCATAGGATTTTCCGATTACTGATGGGATCGCTTTCTCTGGGATAATAAGCTTATCTTTTAAATAAAACACAAGTCCCGTAAAAAGAATTGCTAAAACAAATGCTGTTGCAATGGCTCCTAACACAATGGTACGATTACTTTTTTTACTTTTTTTACTTTCAAACCCATCATTTAATTGGATGTCTTCATTTTTAATAACAGGAATCACTTGCGTTGGACTATCATCATCTTCTTCAAATTTCACAAAACTTCCCCCTGGTTGTATTAATGTCTGCTCTAAATCTTCATGGATCTCTTTCGTACTGTTATACCTTTTACTCTGATCCTTTTGTGTAGCCTTCATAATAATATCTTCTAGCGCTTCTGGTATATACTCGTTTATCAAGGAAGGCGGTATAATATCTTCATTAATATGCTTAAGGGCAACCGATATTGGACTCTCACCTTCAAATGGCACTTTTCCCGTCGCCATTTCATAAAGAACAATACCAAGAGAATATAAGTCAGACTTTTCATCGATATATCCACCCCTAGCTTGCTCCGGCGAAAAGTAGTGTACTGATCCTATGATGTTTCCCGTATTCGTTACAGTTGAAGAAGTAACCGCCCTAGCAATTCCAAAGTCTGTAACCTTCACTCTTCCATCATCTGTGATCAATATATTGTGCGGTTTTATATCTCTATGCACAATATGGTTGTTATGGGCATGTTGTAATCCTAGGGAAATTTGTTTTCCTATATCTATAATTTCGTTTGTACTAAGAGGCCCTCTTTCTTTAATTATTTTCTTTAATGTCTTTCCTTTTACATATTCCATGACAATATAATATATATCATTTTCATCATTTCCAACATCATAGATATTTACAACATTTGGATGAGATAAACTTGCTGCAGCTTGTGATTCTTTTCTAAAAGATTGAATAAATTCTTCATCACTTGTAAATTCACGCCTCAATATTTTCACAGCCACATATCTATTTAACAGATTGCATTTGGCTTTATATACTAAAGCCATACCACCTCCACCAATCTTTTCAATAATTTCATAGCGATCACCTAATATTTTTCCTATCATTTTTTCACCTCGATTCTTCTACACTTAACTATTTTTTACTGCTACTACTGTAATATTGTCATATCCGCCTCGTTCATTTGCTAGTTCCACAAGATGCTCACATGCATATTGCATATTTTCACAATCTATTAGTGCATCTTTTATTTCTTCTATTTCTATCAAATTAGATAGACCATCTGTACACAAAAGGATGATATCATCAACCCCTAAGTCCAATATATATAGATCGATCTCTATACTTTCTTCCGTTCCTAACGCACGTGTAATCATATTTTTTTGCGGATGCATCCTCGCCTCATTTTCAGTAATACTTCCATTTCGCAAAAGTTCTGCCACAAGTGAATGGTCCTGCGTAATTTGTACAATGTCCTCTTTATGAATTAAGTGCGCTCTACTATCTCCTATATGTGCTATATACACCTTTGCTAATATAAGTATAATGGTGAGTGTAGTCCCCATGCCTTTACAGGCTTCTTCTCTCTTAGATTTTAAAAATATATTTTTATTGGCTTCTAAAGTTGCTTGTTTCAAAATTTCACAAACCGTTTCTTCATTGCTATTCAAGAGTACTTCTGTATGTTTTTTCATAAATTTTTTTATAGAATCGATCGCCTCATGGCTAGCAACTTCTCCTGCATTATGCCCCCCCATTCCATCTGCAACCATAAACAAATTTAGCTTTCCATTTGATATGTAATAAGCATCCTCATTTATTTCTCTCACTTTCCCAATATGAGAATATGCTCCGCTTTCCATTTACTCACCCCACAAATTATCGTACTTGCTTTTTCGACTTTTATTTATATACAATCCCTATTATACCACATTCCTATCCAATTGTAGACGGATTACTTATGCTTTCTTCTTTAATTTACAAATAAAAAACCCATCTGTCCCATGTATATTTGGATATAATTGTAATATTTTTTGTTCTCCCCTAAAATTTATGGGGAGATAGTCATTGATATCTCGTATTTCAAAATCCTCATGGCTATTTATAAATTTTTTGATCACATCTATATTTTCTTGACTCTCTATGGTACAAGTACTATATACTAAAATCCCATCTTTTTTTACATAGTTACTAGCATTATTTAGGATGTCAAGCTGTAGTTTTGCAAGTTGTTTTGTATCCTCTGGCTTTTTATTATATTTTAATTCTGGTTTTCTTCTTATGATTCCAAGTCCTGAACAAGGTGCATCCACTAACACTTTATCCGCTTGTCCATAAAGGTTTTCATCCGTTTCTTTTGCATTAAAAACTTCTGTCTTAATAATTTCAATGCCAAGCCGTTTGGCATTATCGTTGATTAATTTTAGTTTGTGTTCATAGATATCTCGCGCTAATATTTTCCCTTTATTTTTCATTAACTGGGCAATATGTGTCGTCTTCCCTCCAGGCGCTGCACAAACATCTATAACAAATTCTCCAGGCTTTGGATCAAGTACATGCGCAACTAGCATAGAACTTTCATCTTGAATTTGGAAAAATCCTTCTTTGTAGATCTCCATTTCTGCAATGTTTTTTAAATTTCCAATATGAATGGCTTCTTCTACATAAGTGTCCTCAAATACATCTATTCCTTGTCTTATTAATTTCTCTACTAGTTCTTTCTTCGTCGTCTTTAATGTATTCATACGAACTGATAGTTTTGGGGTTTCATTATTTGCCTTGAGAAGTGCTATGGTAAAGTCTTGTCCAAATTCTTTTAACCAAGACTCTACCATCCATTTAGGATGGGAATACGTAATACAAAGGTGCATAACTTGATTTTCACTTAGTGTTGGTACTTTTATATTTTCTCTATCTCTAATAAAATTTCTTAAGATCCCATTTACAAATCCAGATGCTTTAAAGTCAATTTTTTTCACTAACTTCACACTTTCATTCACTGCTGCAAATGATGGTATTTTATCAAGGTAAATCAATTGATACAATCCCATCCTAAGAATATTTAATACTTTAGGATCAATTTTTTTCATTTTAATCTTTGAAAGTTTACCAATCATAAAATCTAAATAAATCTTATTTTCTAAAACACCATACACCAACTCTGTAATCAATCTCCGATCTACAGATTCTACACTTTTTCCTTTTAATTGTCTATTCATTGCGATATTAGAATAAGCATTATTTTCCTCTATGTCTATCAGTATATGATAAGCACATTTTCTTGCATTTATTTTTTCCATAATTCCTCCTATATAAATGAATGCACCCAAAGAGGGTGCATAGTTAGTCTCTTCTATTTCTTAGTAAAATTAACCTCAGTAATAAAATATTGAATCGTTTCTTCAACTTTTTTTAAATTTACACGCGTATTTACACAAGGCCCTTCTGGCCTTTCATTGAGGATCCCTATGACTGGTATATTTTTCACATCTAATATACCACTACTCAAATCTCTCTCACAAGCTACCGCAATAATTGCTTTTGGTTTCGTTTCCTTAATAATTTTTCTTGCTAATGTACCCCCTGTTGCTACAAACAACTTTATATTGTATTTTTCTTTTAACTCAATTAATTTGTCTATATCGCATAGCCCACATCTTTTACAATTGTCAATATGGTTTGTTATTTTATGTGGACAACTTGATTTTTGAAGACAATGGGGTAATAATACTAAAATTTCCTCAGCCACTACATGGGTGTTTGATAATAATATGAGCCGATTATTTAATTCTGAAAAAACGCTTCTTATTTTATTTTTATCTAAGCCTAGTAACCGAGAAAGGTTTACTGTATTCGTATATATAAAACTTAATGAAATTTGTACTATTTTTCTTGAAATACAAGAAATGCTTTTGCCCTTTAGTAGTTTTATGATGATAATCCCATTCATAAATAGTAAGAGACTAATAAATGTAGTTACTATTACTAGTATATTCAAAAAAATCTTGTATAATACCATATTACTAGAATGAACTAAATAAAATGACAAAACAGCAACGATACTCGATACAATAATCAATAAAAAGAGTATGGTAATAAAAAAAACATCATTTTTTTTTATAGAATTTTTAATCATTCCATTCACCTAAAATTACATCTTTTTCTATTTCATGACCTCTTAAATAGGCATCCACCGTCATACGTTTATTATTTAAAAATTGTATTTCTTCTAAAACGAGTATCCCCTGCCCTGTAGCTACAAATAAACCTTCTTTATCTACTTTTATAATTTTTCCTGGAATTTCATTACAGATTTCATTTGCTACCTTTGCACGCCAAACTTTAAATTTCTCCCCTTTATAAGTGCTAAAAGCCGATGGCCATGGATTTACACCTTGAATCAAACAGTCAATAGACTGTGCCGTATTTTTCCAATCTATTTTTCCTGTGTTTTTATCCATCATAGGCGCATAACAACTTTCATCATCTTTTTGTTTTTCTCTAGGTACTTGGCTTTTTTCAAATAATACTAAGGTCTCTCCCAACAATTTTGCCCCTAATAAAGATAGTTCATCATGAAGTTCTCCAGCTGTTTTATTTTCAATTCTTGTTTCCTTTTTTAATATCATATCTCCAGTATCTAAACCTATATCCATATACATGGTTGTTACACCTGATATTGTCTCTCCATTAATAATTGCCCAATTAATAGGGGCTGCACCTCTATATTTAGGTAAAAGGGATGCATGTACATTTACACATCCTAACGGTGGAATATCTAATATTTCCTTTGATAAAATCTGCCCAAATGCAACGACTACGATACAATCTGGTGCTAAATCTCTTAGTTTTGCAACAACACTTTTTTCTTTTATTTTTTCAGGCTGAAGGATTGGTATGTTATGTTCTAATGCCTTTACCTTTACAGAAGGAGGCGTCAATTTCTTTCCTCTGCCTTTTGGTCTATCTGGTTGCGTTATTACGCTTACTACATCATGTCCTTTTTCTATTATTTCTGTTAAACAAGGAACTGCAAACTCAGGTGTTCCCATAAATACAATTCTCATAAGTACCTCCTACTTATTAATAACTTTATCCGTGAATAATATGCCTTCTAAATGATCAATTTCATGACAAAGAGCTCTTGCAAGCAGATCTTCTCCTTCAATCTCTATCATTTGACCCTTTCTATCTAAACCTCTTACTTTTACCCATTTCGGTCTTTTTACATCTCCTGTAACACCTGGAACACTCAAGCATCCTTCTGCATCGATCTGCTCTCCTTTTTCTTCGATAATTTTAGGATTAATAAGTTCTATAATGCCGTCTCCTATATCTATTACAGCGATTTTTTTTAGTATTCCAACCTGTGGTGCTGCAAGCCCTACGCCATCAGCAGCATACATTGTATCTACCATATCATCTATGAGTGTGAGAATTCTTTTATCAATTTTTTCTACCATTCTTGATTTTTTTCTTAATGTTGGATCTCCATCCTTCACAATATTTCTAATAGCCATATTGTTCCTCCTTCTTTAAAGCATACTATAAGGATCTATATCTATACTTATATTTATATCTTTACTAAAATGATTTCCTCTATTGTCAAACCTTATATCATTTATTATACCCTTAATTGTGTTTTGGTCAACTGGGTTACTCTTAATGATGATTTGCCACCTATATTTTTCCTTTATTTTTGATAAAGGCGCTGGATGTGGCCCATGAAGCACTTCTCTTAAATTCATTTTACATTCAAGAAGTTTTCCTCTAAGCATATTTGCAAAATTGTGAGTCTCTTTAATTAACTGTGCTTCATTTTCTGCTGTAAATAGGATATTGATAAGCCTCGCATAAGGTGGATAAAAAAATTCCTTTCTCAGCATAATTTCCTGCTGATAAAAATATTTATAATCGTGATCTTTCGCGCAATCAATTACAAAATGATCAGGCCCATAGGTCTGCACAACAACATTGCCTAATATTTCTCCCCTCCCTGCGCGTCCAGCAACTTGTGTAATAAGTTGAAATGTCTTTTCATTGGCTCTAAAGTCAGGTAAGTTCAAATTGGTATCTGCTGCAATTACGCCTACTAGGGTTACGTTTGGAAAGTCTAATCCTTTCGCAATCATTTGGGTACCAATTAATATGTCAATCTTACCTTTTTTAAATTGATCAAGTGTTCGATCCATTTCACCTTTTTTTGATGTGGTATCTAAGTCTAGTCTCGCAACCTTTGCTTGTGGAAAGTATTTTTTTGTCATCACTTCAATTTTTTCAGTGCCCACACCAAAATATTTTATATACTTACTTTCACATGCAGGACATATCTTTGGTGGTTTTTTTGTGTATCCGCAATAATGACAAACCGCATCAAAGGAAGCCGCATGATAGGTAAGAGAAATCTCACAATTTGGACATTTTACTACATAGCCACATTTTCTACATGAAATAAAGGTTGAATGCCCTCTTCTATTTAAAAAAAGTATTGTTTGTTCTCCTTTTTTTAAATTATTCATAATCCCTTCATGCAAACACGCACTAAAAATACTTTTATTTCCTTTTTCTAACTCTTTTCGCATATCAATAATTTCCATACCTGGAAGAGAATTATTATTAAATCTACTCCTCATTTCAATTTTATGATATTCACCATTTAATGATTTTTGATAACTTTCAATAGAAGGTGTCGCCGAACCTAAGATTAAAACCCCATTATTTTGAATACATCTAAATTTTGCTACATCTATTGCATGGTATTTAGGACTATAATCTGACTTATAGGTATGCTCATGTTCTTCATCTATAATAATCATCCCTAAATTTTTAAAAGGTGCGAAAACAGCAGACCTTGCGCCTACCGCAATTTTCACTTCTCCATTTTTAATGCGATTCCATTCATCATAGCGCTCTCCTAATGAAAGTTTACTATGAAGCACTGCCACATTATTGCCAAATCTTCCTTTGAATCTTTCAATCATCTGTGATGTTAATGCTATTTCTGGCACTAATACAATAGCTTCCTTTGATTGATTGAATAGGTAATGTATTAATTGCATATATACTTCTGTTTTTCCACTTCCAGTAACCCCATGAATTAAAAAAGGTTTATAAGTGTTTTTGTCAATATATGGAATGATTTGTTGTATCGTAAAAGTCTGTTCTTTTGTAAGTGCAAGAGCTTCTGTAGAGAGTACATCCATATTCTTATAGGGATCTCGTCTTTTCTCTACCTCAATCATCTCAACAAACCCTTTATCGGAAAGGGTTTGGATCGTACTTAAAGATACATTCATCTTCTCTTTTATATCCCCCCATAGGACTTCTTTATGTTCTAAAAGATATGCTAAAACTTCTCTTTGTTTCTTTGCATTTTTATTTACTTTATTTATTAATATGCGTATATCTTCTTTATCTAAAAGCCTAATCTTTTTTTCAAAAGCTGTATTTACATCACTTTTCAAAGCATTTTTCACAACAATCATATTTTTATCTTCTAAACTTTTAATCACCGCATTTATATTCGAATCTTGTAGATATTTTTTTAAAAAATCTTCTGTTACATGGCTTCTGTCAAGTAGTAATTTTATGATTTTCCCCTGCTTTTCTGAAAGCCTATAGCTTGATAATTCTTTTTCCTTAAAGTTTTTATTTAAAACAATTCTTTTTTTCGATTTTAATGATATTCCTGTAGGTATTACACATTGAATCGCATCTATAAACTTACACAGATACTTTTCTTTCATCCATCTACATAAGTCTATCAATTCCTCTGATAAAATATCAGATTCTTCCACCATAGATTTTACATATTTTACCTTTTCATAATCAATATCTATATGATCTACTATATCTACTACGAATCCTTCTATTGTTCTATTCCCTTTTCCAAACGGAATGATAATTCTAGATGCTATATGGATTTTTCCTATAAGCTTTTCAGGAATCTTATAAGTATATGCTCGATCTGTTTGATTACTTTTATGGTTAATAATTACTTTTACAAATTTTATTTTTTCCATAGCCTATTTCCCCCATGGTCTCATTATATCAGAAAAAAAAGTATGCAACCACCGTATAGAAAAAGAGTAGGTTACCCTACTCCTTTATGAATAAATCTTTCGCTTTATCTAGTATGATTTCAGCTAAATCTTTCTTTGACATCTTCTCATAATTTTCTATTTGCCCATTTCGATCTATAATACTTACAATATTGGTGTCACTCTTAAACCCTGCACCTTCCTTTGTAAGATCATTCGCCACGATAAAATCAAGATTCTTATTTTTTATTTTATTTTTTGCATTATACAGTAAATTTTGTGTTTCTGCAGCAAAGCCAACAAGTATTTTATTTGTTTTTTTCCGTTTTCCCAATTCTTTTAAAATATCAGGATTTCTAGTAAGTTGAATCGTGAAATCACTATCCTCTTTTTTAATTTTATTTTTGGAAACGAAGTTTGGACGATAATCTGCAACTGCAGCTGATTTTATTACAATATCTGCCCACTCAAAAGATTTTAATACGGCTTGATACATTTCATTCGTTGTATCTACATCAATCTTTTCTACACCAAATGGTTTTTTTAAGTTCGTAGGCCCTGAAACTAATCTCACTTCTGCTCCCTTACTTGCAGCCATCTCAGCTATAGCATAGCCCATTTTACCGGATGAATGATTGGTAATGTAGCGCACTGGATCAATGGCTTCTCTCGTAGGCCCTGCTGTAACAAGAATTTTTTTTCCTACTAGTTCTTTTTTGGACGCTAATTGTTCCATGGCTTCTCTTACAATTTCTTTAGGTTCCGCAAGTTTTCCCTTTCCAACATCTCCACAAGCCAGTCTTCCTTCTTGAGGTTCCACAAAAGCGTACCCTAAAGCTTTTAATTTTTCAATATTTTCTTGAACAATATGATTTTCATACATATTGGTATTCATAGCTGGAGCTATAAGGACTTGTGCCTTCGTAGCCATGATTGTTGTGGTCAACATATCATCTGCTATACCATTTGCAATTTTCCCTATGACATTCGCTGTTGCAGGCACAACTAAAAACAAATCTGCCTTTTTCGCAAGAGATATATGCTCAACCTCCCATGTTTTGTGTTCGTCAAACATATCTGTTACCACATAGTTTTGAGATAAAGATTGAAAAGTCAAAGGATTTATAAATTCTTGTGCTGATTTGCTCATAATAACATTTATATTAAAGCCTTGTTTTTTTAGGCGACTTACAACATCTGCTGCTTTATATGCTGCAATTCCTCCTGTTACACCAACTATAACATTTTTATTCATACCTGCACCTCATTATTGTTCTAATTTTTCCTCTGATTGTGGCTCTGAGCTACCACATAAAATAGCATCCGCTGCAATTTCATAAGTTGCAATAGTGACAGGTTTATTTGAATCAACCTTTATCAGTTTTTCATCGCCTTCAATAATTTCTCTTGCTCTCTTAGATGCTGCAATTACTAGTGTATATCTACTATCTACTTTCTTCATTAGTTTGTTAATTGATGGGTTTAACATAATGACTCCTCCTTAAATTTTGATATCATACTTTGTATATCCTCTGTAATTTTAAACGTTTCTGCAAGCATGATCGCTCTAATTCTTTCAACAGCTACTTCTACTTCATCGTTGACCACAAAATAATCATATTTCTTTACATAATCTATCTCTTCAAAAGCACTTTTGAATCGCTTTTCAATTGCTTTGTCTGATTCAGTTCCTCTGCCAACAATCCTTTTCTTTAATTCCTTCATAGATGGTGGCAATATAAATATGAATAAACCTTCAGGATACTTCTCCTTTACTTGTAATGCCCCTTGAATATCAATCTCAAGTAAAACATTATTTCCTTTATTGATTTCATCAATCACATATTTTTTAGGCGTACCATAATAGTTGTCATAAACTTTTGCATGCTCCAAAAATGCATCTTGTGAAATTTGGTTTTCAAAAGTATCCTTGTCAATAAAATAATAATTTATTCCATCTATTTCTCCGGTTCGCGTCTCCCTAGTCGTAGCAGATATAGAGATTTTCATATTTTGTTCTCTATTTAATAATTCTTTGCAAATAGTACCTTTTCCAGTACCTGAAGGGCCAGATATAACAATTAATAATCCTTTCTTTGTCATTTGCATTCCCCTTTTACATATTATTTTAAGTCATGATCCGTAGCATCTTTATTTTCATCTTTATTGGTTAATCGATGTGCAACAGTCTCTGGCTGAACAGCTGATAATATAATATGGTCGCTGTCTGTAATAATCACTGCCCTTGTTCTTCTGCCATAAGTGGCATCCACGAGCATCCCACGCTCTCTCGCTTCCTGAATAATCCTTTTAATAGGGGCTGATTCAGGACTTACAATGGCCACCAATCGATTTGCAGATACAATGTTTCCAAAACCTATATTAATTAATTTTATACTCATTTCCAGCCCTCCCTATTCAATATTTTGTATTTGTTCTCTTATTTTTTCAAGTTCGCTTTTTATATCTACTACATAGTTTGTAATTTCTAAGTCATTTGATTTTGATCCTACTGTATTAATTTCTCGATTCATTTCTTGGATTAAAAAGTCTAATTTTCGTCCAATTGCTTCATTTTCTTCAAGTGCTTTTTTCAATTGATGAATGTGGCTCTTAAGTCTTACAATTTCTTCCGTTATGCTGCATTTATCAGCAATCAAAGCCACTTCCATATTTAATCTATTTTCATCTATTGCAGTAGCATCCTCTAATAGTTCATGAATGCGATCTCTAAGTTTCTCTTTATGTTCTAATACAACCTGTGGTCCTTTATTTTCAATATGCTCTACAATATTTGATATGTACATACATCTATTTTCAATGTCTTCTGCTAATTTTTTTCCTTCAGCCATTCTCATTTCCATTAACATTTTCAATGCTTTATTTGTCGCTTCTTGTAAACATCCCCACGTTGCATCTTCATCTTCTTCTTTTTGTTCAACTTTTATCACATCGGGAAATTTAGATATCAATGAAACAGAAATGTCATCTATAATCTGGAGATCCTCTCGAATGTTTTTTAAACTCTCTACATATTGTTTTGCTAAGGGAGCATTTACAGAGATTTTTGCATCGGTTTCCCCAATGTTTTCAAATGTAATATAAATTTCCACTCTCCCACGCTTTATTTTACCTTTTACAATATTTTTGAGTTGCTCCTCCAAATAGGTTAGACGTTTAGGCATTCTCACAACAATGTCATTATATCTATGATTAACTGATTTCACTTCAACGGTAAACTGTCTTTCTAAATCCTTTGCTTCACCTCTTCCAAATCCTGTCATACTCTTAATCATACTTTTCATCCTTCCATCCATTTATTTTAAAATTAATTACATATTAGTTATTACATCCTTCTCATGACACATAATTATATCATCTTTACTACTAAAATTTAAGCCTTATAAAAGATTTTCTCTTTATTTTTATGAATGATTCAACTTCTTATCCATATTGGATAAAAATACAAAATGAAATGTTACCTTTTATATATTCTTTATTTTTTTGAAATCCTATACATTTCTATACCAACTTTTATTTTCTTTGAAAGAATGGTATACTTTAATGATGATAAACAATAGTTTGGAGGGATGTATATGCCATTTGATGGAATGGTCGTTTCAGCAATTGTCCATGAATTAAGGGGGAAAATAAGTAAAGGTAAAATCGAGAAAATATACCAACCTGAAGCGGATGAAATTAACCTCTTCATTCGATGTTTTAAAGAAAAATACAATCTACTTCTTTCTGCAAGTAGCAAGCATCCACGCATGCATTTAACCAACGGAGATAAAGTAAATCCACAAAGTCCTCCTATGTTTTGTATGTTACTAAGAAAACATCTGCAAGGAGGTAGAATCTTAGATATTCAGCAAAAAGAATTTGAGAGAATTATTGAAATAGATATCGAAAGCTATGATGAATTAGGTTATATGCGTATTAAAAAATTAGTCATTGAAATCATGGGAAAACATAGTAATATTATATTACTCGATCCGTCTACAAATAAAATATTAGATAGTATTAAAAGAATATCAGCAGATTTAAATCGTTATAGAGAAATTTTACCTGGAAAATCTTATGTAGCTCCTCCAAATCAAGGAAAAGTTGATCCAACTTTTCTAAATTTCGAAGAATTTGTTGCTACAATAAAAGACACTTCTTTCGAAACACCTATTTACAAAGCTATCTATGCTTCTATACAAGGGATTAGTCCGATAGCATCCCGAGAAATTTGCTTTCGCGCAAATATTCATGACGATGCAACTCTTTTTAATTTATCCGATGAAAATTCAAAAGAACTATGGCAATCATTTAAAGGTTTTATCCATGCTACACAGGATTTATTCTACCCAAATATCATTGTATCTAAAGAAGATGATCATGTAATCGATTTTTATTCTGTTTCCCTAAAAATGTATCAGTCTATTTATGGATCTAACGTCTCTGACTCTATGAGTAATGTACTAGAAGAATACTATATTAAAAGGGATTTATTCGATCGATTAAAACAGAAATCTACAGATTTAAGAAAATTAGTCACACATACACTCAATAAATTATCTAATAAAAAACAGAAGCTACGTAAAGAATTAATTTCAGCCCAAAAATCGCAAAACTATAGAATTTATGGAGAGTTATTAACGGCTAATTTATACCTAATAGAAAAAGATGCACATGAAATTGAAGTCATCAATTTTTATGATCCTACAGCTGCTCCAGTAATCATCCCACTAGATACAAACCTTACACCTGCACAAAATGCCCAAAAATATTTCAAAAGATATACCAAATCAAAAAATGCAGAAAAAGAAAAGCAACTCCAATTAGAAGAAACAGACAACGAAATACATTATTTTGAGAATTTACTGCACACCATAGAAAGTGCATGGAGTTTAGCAGATATTGAAGAAATCCGTTCTGAATTAGTGGAAGAAGGTTATATTAAGAAAAAAAGGAATTTATCTTCTAAGAAGAAGAAAAAAGATATCTCTAGTAAACCACTATCTTTTATTTCATCCGATGGTTTTCAAATCATGGTTGGAAAAAATAACAAACAAAATGATCAATTAACTTTAAAAACCGCTTCTAAAAAAGATTTATGGTTCCATACAAAAGATCTGCCAGGTTCTCATGTCATTATTTTTTGTAAAAATGATAAAGTTCCAGAAAGTACAATATTAGAAGCTGCTGAACTTGCTGCATTTCATAGCAAAGGAAAAATGTCTAGCAATGTACCTATTGACTATACCTTCGTTAAAAATGTAAAAAAGCCCAGTGGTGCAAAACCCGGAATGGTTATTTATGAAAATAACAAAACCATCTACATTACCCCTCGCGCAAATATTGTTGAAATCCTTAATAGAGCCAATCCAAGTTAAATTAAACTTGGATTTATTTCTATCTATTTATTTAAATCTCCGATTGTAACTATATTTACGCCATCAATTTCATCAAACTCTACACGAATAATTTCTTCTTTTGATGTAGGTACATTTTTACCAATAAAATCCGCACGAACCGGAAGTTCTCTATGCCCTCTGTCTATTAAAACAGCAAGCTGTATGACTTTTGGTCTGCCAATATCCATAATCGCATCCATAGCAGCTCTAACAGTCCTTCCCGTATACAAAACATCGTCTACTAATACAACTACCTTTTCATTAATATCAAAAGCAATATCTGTATCATTTAATACAGGATTATCATCTAACTTTGTTAAATCATCTCGATATAAAGTGATATCTAAAATACCAACATTCACCTTTGTCTCTTCAATGGATTCAATTTTTTCAACAATTCTCTTAGCAAATGGAATTCCTCTTGTCTTTATACCCACAAGAACAATATCCTCAACCCCTTTATTTCTCTCAATAATTTCATGAGCAATTCTCGTAGTTGCCCTTTGTATCGCCTTTTCATCCATTATTTTTGCTTTAAACTTCATAATTCCACCTCGTTTTCTATATTTATTACATATACTTATCTTCTAGCATTTTAATAAGTTTTGTAAAATAATCAGGTAAATCTGCTTGAAATTCCATAAAAGTACCCTTCGCAGGGTGCCTAAACCCTAATGTTTTGGCGTGTAGCATTTGCCCTTTCAAACGAAATTTTTGTTTGCTTGGTCCATATACAGGATCTCCCACAAGGGGATGATTGATATAGGTCATATGTACTCTTATTTGATGGGTTCTCCCTGTTTCTAACTTCGCTTCAATAAGTGTATATCCCTTAAATCTTTTTAATACACGAAAATGAGTTATAGCATCTTTACTATTTCTTTCAACGACTGCCATTTTTAATCTATTATTAGGATCTCTCCCAATAGGCGCTTGTATGGTTCCTTTTTCTTCTTTAATATTTCCATAAACCAATGCAATATATTTTCTATTGATCGAATGTTCTTTTAATTGCTCCGCTAAACATTTATGTGCTTGATCATTTTTCGCAACCATAAGGAGGCCACTCGTATCTTTATCGATTCTATGAACAATGCCAGGTCTAATCACGCCATTGATAGAAGATAAATTTTTACAATGATACATTAGAGCATTCACAAGTGTTCCTTGATAATTTCCTGGTGCTGGGTGCACAACCATTCCTTGTGGTTTATTTACCACAAGCAAATCATCATCTTCATAAATGATCTCAACAGGAATATTTTCAGCTTCGATTTTTAGCCTCTCAGGCTCTGGTATTTCAATTTCAATGACATCATTTGCCTTTATCTTGTGCTTTTTTATTTTAATTGGTTTCCCATTAATCTTAATCTTTCCCTTTTCTATTAATTTCTGTATAAAGCTTCTAGACATATCCGCTAATGCATCCGATAAATACAAATCTAATCTTTTTTCTTCATCCATATCATCAACAAAAAATTTTTGAATATCCAATCAAATTCTCCCTTTCTAGTCACGCTTTCCATCTATAAAAATTAAATAGTATGAAAGTAATATAGCTCCTACCACAATACTTGTATCTGCAATATTAAATACAGGCCAAATTCTAAAATCAAAATAATCTACTACATATCCAAGTTTCACGCGATCAATTAAATTGCCAATAGCCCCTCCTACAATAAGACTTAGACTAAAAAGTACTATTTTATGTATATTCTTTTGCGTACGAATAAACACAATGATTCCGCTAATCACCAAAACTGTAATCATCACAAAAAATATTTTTTGATTTTCTAATATACCAAAGGCTGCACCGATATTTTGCACATAGGTAAGATGAAAAACATCCTTTATAATAGGTATAGACTCACCCACCTCAAATCTATTTTTCACCATATATTTTGCTATTTGATCTAAAATAACAAGCAACGCAACAACTAAATAATTCATATTATCCTTCCCCCTAAAAATCAGTATCTTTCTGATTATACCATATTTTTTAAGTCTTTATTACAAAAAAAATGAAGCTTTGCTTCACTTTTTTTGTATATTTTTCTTTTGTCTATCCGGTATATCTTCTCTTTCCACATCTTCAAGCTGCCCCATATAAAAATCGTTGCTTATATTGTCTACATATTCTACTGTTCCTGATACATTTTCATCGTACATATTGTTATCATACCAATCTAGCGCCATATCTTGTGCTTCTGTTTTATTAAATCTGGCAACCGCTTGCCATGTATCTTCTCCATCAAATCCATTATAATCCTCATTTGCATCCATATAGGTTCTTCCGAATGGATATTCTAGCGTCTCTTCTTCTACAGGTCTTGTATGGATTTCTTCTGCTATGTGCAAATTTTTTTTCTCGCACCCAATACAATTTTTCGTAGTAGGCATAACCTCAAGTCTTGCTTCTGGTATATTTTCCCCACAGGTATCACACTTCCCATATACACCTGTTTCAAACCTTTCGATTGCTTCCTCAACTTCTTGTAGATATAATTTTTCGTTATTCTTTAAATTAAAATTCATTTCCATTTGAAAGGTTTCTGTTGCAATATCTGCCGGATGATTATCATATACGGATAGCTCACCAAAATATTCTTGAAATGACTCATTCGGCTCGTTCTCATCCATGCGTTCTATGGCTTTTAGGGTCTCTTTCTTTTCATTTAATAACTTCTCTTTGAAGTACTTTAATTTAGCTACATTCACAATTCATACCTCCTTTACCTATTATTCTCAATAATCTCTATTAACTCAGCAATATATTTTCCTATTAATGGTAGATCTACTGTTTTGTTCAGCATATAAAAAAATAGCGCAGCTAAAATGGTAAGCCCTACAGCTGTCCCTAAACCTCTAGCTAATCCAGCAACAAAATTAACATATAATAATCTTTTAGTGTTATTTAAAAGATCCACATACTCCGCTATTTTTGTTTTTTCTAATTCATTTGAAATTTTTTCTAATTTATGTTCAATCTTTACAAATCTTTTTTCATCCATTATTATTCCCCCATTATATATATAATATTTCCCCTTTATTTTATATATAACAACTTCTTTTCATATGTTTATTCTTCTTATTTTCCCCTCATTTTTGCTGAATATCCTAATAATTACTTGCTTTCTCCAACTAAAAAGGATAGCATTTACGCTATCCTAATCACCTAACGATCTATTTCTATATGAACATTTTTTAAATACTATATATGCACTAGCATTTCTACTACGATTTCAACAGAATTGTTTGCTGCTTCTTGAACAAATTCATTAAAATTCACATCTGCTGATCCATCTGCCTTATCAGACATAGCACGAATAATTGCAAAAGGCGTCTTGTTTAAGTAACAAGCATGACCAATAGCCGCGCCTTCCATCTCTGCACAAGAACTTTTAAATTCCTTCCACAATAAATCTTTTTTCTCAGAAGACGCAACAAAAACATCTCCCGATACAATTCTTCCTGTTGTCGTTTTATATTTTTTATTTTCTTTTTCACTTGCTTTCATAGCGATGTCAACAAACTTTTCATCTGCCTTAAATATATATTCATCCATTCGTGGAATTTGACCTAGCTTATAGTTTCCAAAGCATGTAACATCAAAGTCATGTTCTATAACATCCTTAGCAATAACAATATCTCCTACATCAAGGTCATCATGAATCGCCCCAGCTACACCTGTATTTATCACTGCATCCACTTGAAAATTGCTAATTAAAACCTGTGTACAAATAGCTGCATTTACCTTTCCGATACCACTTCTAACAACCACAATATCTTTTCCAACTAATTTTCCTTTATAAAATGTCATTCCTGCAAAATAAATTTCTTTTTCTAATGTCATTTTTTCTTTTAGAATTTCAATTTCTTCATCCATTGCCCCTATTATACCAATTATTTTCATTTTCATTTGCCTCCATTTGCTTACTTTCCATAATTGACTCTATTGCCTGGGAAATTCTCACAATATAATAATTTCATCCTTCTTCAAACATAAAAATCCTCATTCAAAACGAGAATTCCATGGATTATTCATCTTGATCAATAATTTCTTGGCTACTACTTGTAACCGCTTCAAGCTGAGCTTCTAATAATGTCTTAAATCTGGTTTTAAAAATTTGCAATTGCTTTTTGCCTTCTTCATATTCTCTCTTGATTTTAATCACTTCTGAATTTGCACCATCCATGATTTTTTGTGCGTTATTTTCTGCTTCATTTATAATAAGTTCTGCTTTTTTTTGAGCATTTTGTGCAACCTCTTCAGCAGTGCTCTGAGCAAAAACAAGCGTATTGTTCAATGTCTTTTCTAGATTTTCATATTTTCCTATTTGATCATTCAGCATTGTAATTTTATCTTTTAACTCTATATTTTCCTTATATAAGCTTTCATAATCAACAATAATTTTATCTAAAAATTCATCTACTTCATTTTCTTTATAGCCTCTCATTCCTTTTTTAAATTCTTTATTTTGAATCTCCAGTGGTGTAATCATCTTATCCCCTCCTCTAGATCATTCTTTTAATGCAAATCTGGTATTTATCTTTTTTTGTCTTATTCCCAATTTTGTCTAATATTATTCTTCCTTTTCCTTTAAAAGATATTAGGTCTCCCTCAGCAATCGTATATGATGGTTGATTAATTGGTCTAAAATTCACCTTAACACGATCGTTGCTGATTAATTTTGATATCGCATTTCTAGACTCCCCAAATCCAACACCAATAATTGCATCTAATCTTAGAGATGCTACGGTTGAACAAACTAGTCTGAAATCTTCTTGAACATTTATCAATGCATCAAATGTGATTTGTTCAATATTTATTCTATATTTAGATATCTTTTCTAGATTCATACGAATAAAATCACATAATTCCTCCGATACAATCATATCTGCTTGTCCATCTCTAACTAAAATGTCCCCTACTTTTTCTCTTTTTAATCCAAGATTTAAAATTGCCCCTAAAAAATCTCTGTGTGTTAAGTCATTTTTTTCAAACTTTCCTGTCACACGAATCGCACAAATTGGAAAATCTTCTTTTTTCACTTGCATATATTCAGGATAAATAATTATTACCTTTCTTTCAGCTTGTTCATACCCACCAGCGATCAAATATTTTACTTCTACGATTTGATTTAATGTAGGCACACATACAGCAATTTGATACGGATCATAAAAATCAGTATACTTTATTATATGGCCTTTACATACACTCTCCACTTTACTTAAAGTTTTCATAATCCATTGTCGTTCTTCATTGTTTTTTATGTTTTTTGTCAGCAATTCTTTGTCAATCACAATATCACACTCTCTTACAATAATCTTACAATAGCTTGTCCAACAAAATCCAACACTAACACAGCTAGTATCGGTGAAAAATCGATCATCCCTCTGGCCAATCCAAATCGGAAAAGTAAGTTTCTAAAAGGTGCTAATATTGGTTCTGTTAACTGATAAATTAGTTTTGGAATCGTTGCATCAAAGTTTGGATTTAACCAAGATAATAATATTCTTGCTATAATCAAAAAATCTAACACTTTAAAAAAATAAGCTACTGATACTTTCATTATCCACATTTTTTCACCACCCAAATTTTACTTATTCCAAGGAAATAGTGCTTTATTCTTCAATTCT
Source organism: Marinisporobacter balticus (assembly GCF_004345705.1). Classification (GTDB taxonomy): domain Bacteria; phylum Bacillota; class Clostridia; order Peptostreptococcales; family Thermotaleaceae; genus Marinisporobacter; species Marinisporobacter balticus. The sequence continues at coordinate 7,815 of NZ_SLWV01000003.1, read as the reverse complement.
TCATTGATATTCCCAGATATATCCACGTTGTTTGGGGCTAAAATAAAGATTCCCTTTGAAACTTTTTGAATACTGCCATCTAACGCATATACTGCCCCACTTACAAAATCAAAAATCTTTTTTGCTAACTCACCATCTAAATTTTCCAAATTGATAATCACAGGTTTTCTATTCTTAAGATTGTCCACAATACTTGGCGATTCTTCAAACTCGTTGGGTTCATAAACAACTACTTTCATTTGTGTAGTCGTATGAATATTTACAATCTTTTTATTTTTACTAGCTATAGGTGTTATATTTTCATCATATTCAACAGATGTTTCTACTAGTTCATCCTCATCTTCATCATAGTCATCTAATCCCATAAAATATTTTACTTTATCAACCAATTTACCAGCCATTACATAACCTCCTTTATAGATCTACTTATTATAATTTCTTCTTCCAAATATTCCCATTCCTACACGAATAATATTTGCCCCTTCTTCAATAGCAACTTGGAAATCATTTGTCATGCCCATTGATAAATATTGCATTTCAACACCTAAAAATTTCTTCAACTTTATTTCCTCAAACATTTCTTTTAATATTTTAAAATACTTTCTAATATCTTCAGGGTTTTCTTCGTAAGGTGCAATCGTCATTAATCCTTTAACCTTAATATGCTCTAGTGGTTGTATTTGTTTAAGAAAATCATATACGTCTTCACAGGCTAAACCAAATTTTGTATCTTCCTTAGCCACATTTACTTGCACTAATATATCCATAATCCGATTATTTTGTTTTGCCCGTTTGTTTATCTCTTGTACTAAAGATATTCGATCTACAGAATGTATTAATTTTACTTTATCAATAATATATTTTACTTTATTTGTTTGCAAATGTCCAATCATATGCCAATGGACATTTGATACCGCAACATACTTATCCATTATTTCTTGTACTCTATTTTCTCCTATGTCTGTAATCCCCATTGCAATTGCTTCATTGATTTTTTCACGATCTACTGTTTTAGTAACTGCAATGAGTTGAATTTCATCTGCATTTCTTCCAACCCTTTTACAAGCTTCATTCATTTGTTCTCGTATACTGTCAATATTTTCTTTAATATATAACATAAAATCCTCCTCCATATCCTAATAAATCATTTGACCTTCTTTCACTCTAGCGCCATTTCTAACAATTTCATCATATAATTTTACGGTACTGATTGTTTTCATATCTTCTCCATCTTTTTCGTAGAAAACATTACTTTGAATAATTGCATATTCATCATCATATCCAATAATTTTTATCCGTTTAAAATTAACATATCTATTAATATCCAGTACATATACACCGTTTTTTCCATCCTTTTCAATCACACTGTCTCTATAAATTTTTAATCCCTCATAATTTACTGAAATGACATTCAGTTCTATATTTCTTAGGTTAAAAAAATTCTCTACATACTGATCCAATTGAAATATAACCATATTATTCTTCTCATTTTCTACTATTTTATAGATGCTACCAGTTATTTCCCTCTGTGGAAATTGAAAAGCTACGCTTCTTCCTACCTTATATCTTTCTAAAGTATCATCATCTACCCAGCTAATCATATACCACAAATTATTATCTACAATTTTAAATAAATTTTGTTGATTAATTACTTTCTCAGCACTTAAATTTGTTATTTTGCTATCTATCTTTTTTAATTTTTCTAATTCTATGGTAGCCATATTCTTAGGAGTAAGTATGTTTTCATATCCATCTATATTATAACTAATAATACCAGATTGCGGACTCTTTATAATATTAATGGCATTATTTATTTTCCCTGCTAATTGTTCTTGTTCTAGCTTTAGCGCTTCTAAATTTTTCCCTGCAAAACTTTTATCTCCCGTGATGATTCTTTTTTTCTCTAACTTGTTACTAAGTTCCCTTTTTAACTTGCTAATTTGTAATAGATTTCCTTTTTCTTTATATTCTTTTATATTATTAATTATTTTATTTATTTCTTCATCAATTTTTTTAATATCACTTTGAAATAAGTTATTTTCATTTTCATTTATGCTCTCAATTCTTTGATTGATGATCTCTAATTTTTTTCTTGTCTCATCATCCACTATGCTTTTTTCTATTTCAGCGATCTTATACCCCTTTTCTATTTTTTCTCCTTCTTGCGCAAAATATTTAATATCTCCTTCAACATTACTATTTACTTTTTTTTCTTCTCTAATAATATAACAATTGAGTTTATCTACAACTTGAATATTTCCATACTCAGCTATACTTGTCTCCTTTGAAAAAGATATGAGCATAGGTAAAAACTTTATGCCTAAATAAAATAAAATCACACCCAATATAAAATATCGAAATCGCTTATTTTTTTTTGATTTCTTACGTAACTTCTTTTTCACTTCCTTCACCTACTAGTTCTTTTTATCTTTATATAATTCTTCACTTCTATTGATTTTCCTCCATAATTATTATGATTCATTGAAATTAGTTTTTCAGTCCTACAATATTTGTAAAGGTTTTCAATATTGTTACAAAATATAGTAATTTCCCGCTTTTATCAAGGTTTTCTATATTGTATTTTTATCTATGAATTGTTCTATTCTGTCTTTTTTCTTTTGTTATATTCGCCTAAACATAGAAATACTACTCCTATTATATGTTTAGGCGTAGTATTTTTTATAAATTATAAATCCATATTGTTTAAAATTTCTTTCAGTTTTTTAAGTTCTTCTACCGATAAAGTAATACCTTTTCCCATTTTTTCATGCTCAGGTGCCCAGTCTCTCAAATCATATTTTGGTGATCTTTCATTCCAACTGATTAGGTTTATTTCTTTTGTCCAACCATTTTTATTTTCTGATATTTGTCCAATATTTTTTTGGATTTCATATTTTATTTCTGCCATTTTTTACACCTCTTTAGTTATTTATTTCACTATATATCATTCCAGAAATATAGTGAATCCATACTGAATCTCTGTTTCTCTATCTATGCATCATTTACCTATTTGTATCAATATTCATTATACTATGTATTGCTCCATTCATCTACAATTTTTATAATCCTATCTACTTCAAAATAACCATCGGGTATATTTTCATGATTATTTGTGTGATCATTCATGTAATTATAATTCTTTTTTCAACACAACTACCCAACTACCCCCTACGTTAGTCTGTTCAGAACTGGCAAATGCATCTTAACCTTGACATATAAATTTTATGGTGTTATTATTATGTAAAAACATAATTAAATATAATCTTCAGGGCAGGGTGAAAGTCCCTACCGGCGGTAATACGATTTTTTTCGTTAGCCCGCGTGCGAAAGCTGACTTGGTGAGATTCCAAGGCCGACAGTTAGAGTCTGGATGATAGAAGATAATGTCATTGTATTGTAGGTATTGTTTAATACAATTATGTATGCTAAATTCCCTGAAATTATATTTTAGGGAATTTTTTATTTAAGGAGGTTATTTTTATGAAGTATAATGTAAACAAGATGGTAAAACTTGCAATGTTATCTGCTATGGGATTAATGCTTATGATGCTCATTCGTTTCCCTATTATTCCAGCTGCTCCTTTCCTCGAATATGAACCTGGTGATGTACCTGCTTTGGTCGGTGCCTTTTTATTTGGTCCTGGTGCTGGATTTATGATTACTGCTATCGTCTCAATAATACAAGGATTTACTGTAAGTGCAGGTAGTGGATGGATTGGTGCACTCATGCATATCATCGCAACGGGAATAATGGTCGTTGTTGCAAGCAACATCTACAAGAGAATGCACACACTAAAAGGTTCAATAATTGGTTTAATTGCTGGTTCTGCTTGTATGACTTTAATCATGATTCCGCTCAACTTAGTTCTTACAACCCTTTTCTTAAATGTTCCTTTTGATGTTGTAAAAGCCATGATTATACCAGCCATTATCCCCTTTAACTTATTTAAAACTGCTACAAACTCCATCATAACTATTTTTGTTTATAAAGCAGTTGGTAAAGTTTTAAAAGTAGAAGTCAATACGTTCCCATACACATCAAATGATACGCAAAAAATATAAAAAAATACTCATTTCCACTACATAAGGAAATGAGTATTTTTTATTTATTCTTTTCTGAAGGATTGTCATATTCTGAACCACTCGAATCTAAATTAAAAACGCTTAAACCCTTTAAATATTCGTTTAAGTCCGTTGTATTCTCAATACTACTAATATCTTCTTCTCTATCATTGTATTCTTTTTGTATCTGTAGTATTGGTTCATATTCTTCTTGTGCTTGATCAGCTTCAACGTTTATATTCTTTTCAATACACAAAATTGCATCTTCTTTTTCTTGTTTACTACTCATTGCACTGTCTATTGCAATAACCGCTACATTTTCTTCATCTTTTGATGGCTTTTTCTTTTTACTTATTTTATTCAAGATGCTCTCTTTCAATTCTTCATAAGAAACTTTCTCAGCCATAACATTTTTTATACTTTTTTTAACCACGCTAAATTTCGAAAAATTATTTACATCTAATGTTTCATATTCGTTATTTAATTTTTCGATTTCTAAAAGACTTGCTACCATCAATTCAAATGAATTTTTTAAAAATTCATTATTTTTAATTACTCCTGGCATTTTTATTTCAACCATGCATATACTATCTTTTTCAACCGCTTGATCATAACCTTTCCCATTAATTTCAAATAGTACATCTTGTTGCATATTTATCAATTCTCTAATCATAGGATTGTCAAAGAATCTTTTCATCGCAATTTCACTATTACTTCTAATAATAAATTCCTTGTTAAATCCATTCTGATCTACCTGTACATCTTGCATATCAAAGAAACTCATAAAATAGTTGCGGAAATGTTCATTGAATATTTTAAATCTGAGCCCATGCTTATTGAAAAAATCTGCATAAATTCTTGTAAGTACAGGGTCCTGTTTATTTCCTGATGAAGCTGTTTCTAATGTAATGGACCACTCCTTAAACTTTTTTCCTACTTTATATTCCTTGCTAGTTCCTCCTAAAACAATCCATTCTCCATCAATATCTTCACTCAATAGTTTCCATATATCTGCTTGATTGGGTCCAAAAAATCTCATAGCAATCATCTCCCATTATGTATTATTCTCATTTTATTATATAATGGTTTTTTTGTAAATATTATGAAGTATATCTGACCGAAATATCCCTTATTATAATGATTTATTTAACTTTGTCAAAAATAAATTCAACCTGTAATCGTCTTAGATTACAGGTTTTCTTTTGGTCTGAGTGCCGGGAGTTGAACCCGGGGCCTCTAGAACCCCATTCTAGCGCGCTACCAAACTGCGCTACACCCAGATATACTTTACTTCTATTATACACAAATATATATTTTTTTCAAGTAGAAGAATGGAAATAGATAGGATATTTCCTATCTATTTTTATTATCCATTATAAAATAATACAAATTAAACCAGCACTACCATCATTGATGATTTTCTGTAAAGTCCTCTGCATCTTGTTTCTTGTATCGTCTGGCATCATAAACAATTTGTGTTGTAATTGTTCTTTCACCATATCATGGAGTGATTTACCAAACATATTAGTTTCCCATATCTTTGTTGGATCAGATTCAAATTCATCTAATAGATATTTTAATAATTCTTCACTTTCTTTTTCAGTTCCTACAATTGGAGAAACTTCTGTAGCAATATCTGTTCTAATTAGATGAAGGGATGGTGCATTGGCTTTTAATTTTACACCAAATCGATTACCATGTTTAAAAATTTCAGGTTCTTGTAGCTCAAGTTCTTCAAGCCGTGGCGCAACAAGACCATAACCCGTCTCTTTCACATCATTTAATGCTTTCTCTACCCGATCATACTCCCTCTTCGCTTTTGAAAATTCTTTTACAAGCCCTAATAGTTGATGATCCCCCTCAATTTTATAACCTGTCATTTCTTCTAAAACATTATAAAATAACCCTTCCTTTGTTTTCATTTCAATTTTTGCAACACCTTCACCTAAAGAAATATCTTCTATATTTGCTTCTGATATGACTTCCATATCCATAAACTCACTTACAGAGTTTCTTATATCATTTATTTTTTTTACTTCTTGACTCCATTGTCTCACCCCATAAATCAATTTATCCTTAAGCCAATGATTTGGTTCTAATCCCTCTACCCATCCTGGAAGTGTAATATTAATCTCTTTAATTGGGAATTCAAACAGAACATTTTCCAATATCGTATTTATATCTTCTATATTCATTTTGGCACAATCCGTTACAACCACAGGCACATTGTATTTCTCTTCTAATTGTTTTTTTAGTGTGGCAGTTTGCGGATCTGCAGGGCTCATAGAGTTTATAATCATTACAAATGGCTTATTCAATTCTTTTAGCTCTTTTACAACTCTTTCTTCTGCTTCTATGTATTTATTTCTTTCAATATCTGTAATACTACCATCTGTAGTAATGACTAACCCAATAGTAGAGTGATCTGTAATCACTTTTTTTGTCCCAATCTCAGCTGCCTCTACAAAAGGAATTTGTTTTTCATACCATGGTGTTGTTACCATTCTAGGTTTTCCATTTTCCTCATGACCCATTGCACCCTTTACTAAATATCCTACACAGTCTACTAATCGTACTTTAAATTTTGCATTTTCTTTTAAGGTTAATTCAATTGCTTCATTAGGTACAAATTTTGGTTCTGTAGTCATGATGGTTTTACCTGCACCACTTTGTGGCAATTCATCTTTTGCGCGCTCTTTTCTATATGTGTTTTCAATATTAGGTAAAACCAATAATTCCATAAATCTTTTAATAAATGTAGATTTTCCTGTTCTAACAGGTCCTACAACCCCTACATAGATATCTCCCTGGGTTCGTTCTGCAATATCATTATATATATTGAACTTTTCCATTTCTTTTCACTCCTTTAATCATAAATATTTATTAAAATATTACACAATTCTAGCTTGAATAGTATAGAAATGTATTAACAATATATATATATGATGAAGTAAATAGGATTATGCCTTTTGAAAATAAAAAAATAGCTATCTAATTAGCTATTTTTTCTCATATAAATCATTACCATTTAAACATATTATTCTTTGCCACTTCTTCTATTTCATGTGTCCTGCTTCGCATCATTAAGTTCACTACCGCTTCTCTTACATCACTATTTTTATAAAGTATATTGAATATTTCAGTGGTAATCGGCATGTCTACGTTAAATTTTTCAGCCAGTTCATAAGTACCCGCTGTGGTAACAACACCTTCTACAACCATTCCAATCGAATCCATTGCATCCTCGAGTTTGACACTTTATAAATAGAAAAAAATATCTATGGATTGAAAAATAGACGTTTTTTTATGTATGATTTTAATTATCGATGTTGTGAGCTGTACTAATTTAAGATATAATAAAAGAGGGTGATCATTTATGTATATTAGATTAAGTAAAGGTAATACAGCTAAATTCACAAAAGTATATCTAGTTGAAGGTTATCGAGATAAAAACGGTAAATCAAAACAAAGAATTGTTCAGTGTTATGGAAATTTAGAGGAGTTAGAATCTGATGATCCTGATATTCTTGCAAAGCTTAAAGCTGAGGCTAAAAAAACACCTAAAAACGAAGTTAAAATTACATTGAATCTATTAGATTCAAATTCAGATAAAGAAAAGGATAAAAATTATGGGTACTTCTTTCTAGAAAAAATCTACAAGGAACTTGGAATTACAGATTTTATAAAGCGTTATGATTTTGAAACAAAGCATAAGTATAATCTTGATAAGATTTTAAAATTACTTGTCTACGG
>NZ_SLWV01000002.1 GCF_004345705.1 Marinisporobacter balticus | reverse complement strand
TTTTATCTTCCACCATTCTTGTTTTTTTCTATTATACATAAAAATACCCTACAGGGTAGACTTTTTTTAATGTCTACTCTATAGGGTACATTTTACTGTTCTTTAAATAGAGTAGAATATTATGATAGATTAATGGATGTCAGAAATAAAGGAAGCTATGCGTAGTGGGGGAATATAATATTTGGGTAGGATAAAGGGCATTCAATCTGATGAGATTGAGTGTTTTTTTATTGATACTTCATCTACTAGTTAGTACAATGTAGTTAAACTATCAAGTGGTGCAAGGGAGGTGAATAATATGCTAAATCATTCCCAATTAATGCGAGGAACATTAGAAGGGTGCATAGTTAAGATAATCAGTAATGAAGAAACATATGGTTATTCTCCTTTGCTTTAATGAGTTTATTTTACATGACCTTAAAATATCTGTCTAATTAATTGTAACCTATCCATTAATTACTGCAGAGAATAAATAGTAAGAATATATAGAATAGTATATAGTGCTTCTTGAGCCAACAATATGGCTCTTTTTTTATGTACAAAACAGAAAGATGATAAGGATTAGGGCAAACATACTTACAAAATATGATATCCATGTAAAACCTAATCTATAAATGGGTACATGAAGGACGTACTGATGTAATTATGAAACTTCAAAATGTATGTTCACAGGAAACATTGTGGGATATATGTGTAAGCATATTTGGTTGTATGCGTCAAAGGGGAAAAATATAGAAATGTGTATAAATATGCATAAATTTGTAAAATGATTTATATGAATTCAATTATATTACTGGGTATAACTTATAATAACAAAAGAAATATATATAAAATAGCCTCTCGGAATAAATAAGGAGTTTTTGAAGCAAATGGAATAAATTAACTGGGAATTCTAGAATTGTACAGAGAGTAGCTAATAACAGCAGGATTTTTCTAAAGAAGGGCATGACAAATAAGCCTACCAGATATTATTAAAAAAAATGATCATAAGTAGACTAAGCAGAAATAATTTCTTTAAGGTTTAAAGTTTCCTTTAAGTGAGAATACCAAGCATCAATGTGTTGGCACATCATGATTGCATAAGTGCGTATGTACCACATTTTAGTGGAACGGTGACGACCATGTTCTAAGAGGTAATCAACTTTTTCACGCTTGTTTGATCGCTCTACAGAAGTCCGTCTTTTGTAAATAAGTTTCCATACTTTAGATGATCTAGGTGTTTTAGTAAACAATCGTGGATTATCTTTATTAAAGGTATGGAAAGTACGACCACACTTAGCATTTGAACAAGGGTTTTTACAAGCGTTTTCACAAGAATTTTTAGTGCCGCGAGCAAGAGGACAGCGCCATTTTCTACGATTTTGTGATTTGTCAAAGCCATTTGATTTCATATTAAGCCCGATAGGGCAAACTGGAATACCATTAGGTGAAATTTGAATATCACACTCAGTCGAGTAATTTTTTTGGGTTTTAATATTAAGATCAATAAAAGGCTCAGTTTTATAGTGTTTTAGCAGTGTGTAAATAGCCTCAGAATCATGGGCAGCATCAAGAAGTATTTTGCTAGTATTGCCTAGGGAGTATCTCTGTGAAAACTCAATAAAGGAAATAACAAAGCTAACTGAATCATGCCTAGAAGCAGGATTTAGTCTAGGATAAAGAGGTAAGTCATAAAGACTATCGCTAGAGGATATCATGTAGAGGGAATATCCATTAAAATATTTTTCCTTAGAGCTATCCCAACCTGAAGTACAGTCAGGTTGAGAGTAAAACCGTGGATGATTACACTTAGATATTCCCTTGGCATTACAATTACAAGTAGGTTTGCTCCTTGGGTAACTAGAAGTTTCTAATGGAGTACCATCACCTACTGTCCCAAAATTTTTAGGATTACCAATTAAACCTAAGTTAGCAGAAACTGCAAGGAACTGAGACTCAAAGAATTCAAATAGTCGATCAGCAGGCAATTCTTTTTTCTTAGAGCCGTATTTTAGAAAACGCTCTACTAACTTTTTAACAATACCAGGTTTTTTGAGAGGTGCTTTCTCACCTTTTTTAGGTTTTTTCTTTTTCTTCTTCTTGAAACTCATTATATTCTTTTTCAGCTTTTTGAATTTAAAATCCTTTACCTACCAAGTATACTATTAAATCCTTATCTGTAATCATTTTCATTGGTTTTCATCTCCTTATGTCTAGAATACATGTTCGTTTGATAAGCTGAAAAAAATAAGGGTAGAACCCTACCCTTATCTATGTTAACTAATACTTTTACTACGTTTTCAATTTCTTTTGTATATCTACTGCTAATTTCCTTAAATATCTAATCCATAAAAGAACAGAGAATAGCTTTGTATTCTCCGTTATATTCTTTAGTTGTTAAGATAAGCCTATGGCAACCATACATCACCAAATCTATATTGAACAAATGCAGGTGCAGATTGACCATGATTGCAACCTATAACCATGTATCTTTTATATAAAATACCTTCTTTATAAGCATTACTTACACGAAATGATACATAATCACTCTTTTGTCCATTAACCATTGTGAATTGTTTTGCTTGCCCTAAATACTCCCATTGTCCCTTCTTTGATCTTTCCACATAAACCTTATAATGAGTAATGCCTGCGTGCATAGGATCCCATAATATATTTAACGTATCCATATACTCATTATACGTTGTTCTTAAATTTGTAGGAGCATCATTATTTGGTTGACTACCAAAAAAATATAGCTCGTGATATGAATTATAATACGTCATATTAACCACTCGTAAGGTTGCTTCCCAATTTTTTTTCCCAGATGGAATAATTCCGGAAACTGTAACCTTTTTCCTGCTATATGGAGAAATAGTTATAGTATCTGTTTCTTTTCTATTAACCAGTATATTTTTCTTATCTATGTTACTAATTTTATTTCCATCAAAATACAAATATACCTTTACTTTAACCTCATTATTATTTCTAATATAAAATGTCTTACTAAAACTATTACCACTACTGTAAGAACTTAAGTCAAAACGTATCCCTCCCTCAATGCTTATAGGATAATGGGAAGCTCCTTTTAAAACTCCACCTTCATCATCCCAACCATCTGCTGGTGTTAAACAATCTTGTGCTCTAGCCCATGACACAGATAAACTTGACATGATTAATACAGTGATTAAAAATAAACTCATTACTTTTTTCATCAATACACATCCTTTCGGTTTGATTTTTGAATATTAAAAATATTCTAATATTTACCTCGTGTATATATTATCATATATTTTATTGAACTACTACCTATTATATGAAAAAAAACCTTTTTATAATATATTTTCCTTAAATATACATCAGCTTATCTATAGCGTTATTAAAAAACTTATTAAAAGGTGCATTCAAAATCTTCAGTTCCCACCATCCTTTTTTATAAAAGATAAATCTAATCCCGGTGTATCTGGATTGTTTAATATTCCAAGCACCACACCTATAGAGCAAAAAGATTTTATAGTTATCATAATCCTTTCACTGTGATTATTAGGGCGATTTTGAAAAGTTAAGTATTTTTGGTAAATTTATAAATGTTTTTTAATAAGTAAAATTTCCAATTTTACTTTGTATAAAAGGAAATACCTCCTGATAAAATCAGGAGGATTACAATAAATTTGTTTTGAGGGAAACCTTGAAACATCACACTCGAATAATTCCGAGAGACTATATTATTATCTATAATATTTTATATTTTATACGCTTATAAATAAAGTTCAACATCAAGTTTTGTGATAACATCATAAAATAGGTTTGATCAATATATTTTTTAATAGTAATTTATAGAACCTATTTGATAAAAACATTGGTTTTAAGCCATTAATCAAAATGTATTTGGAAATAATTATATTGTTATTTTTTGTTGACTAACTTTTGTTTTTCTAAAATCACAAAATTCGACGTTGAACCATAAATAATAATCTTCCCCACTTTTGTTGTAACGATATTACTTTTACGTACTATTGCAGTGCAATAACAGCAATTTTTTTTTGATTTTGTGTCTAACTACCTGAGTACATTATAATACGTGCATATCATCTAACATCCGTTCAAATACTAAAGCAGAGGTGATGATATGAAACAAATAAAAAAAGCAAAAGAGATTTTAGACCCTGAAAAAGGATCTGTAAAAAAAGCAATGAAAAAAGGTAGGATTAAAGAGATTATAGATTTAAAAGATAAAAAATAAGGATAGGAGAGTGAAAGCTCTCTTTTTCCATACAAAATATTGTTGTATATCATCTTCTCATCAATCAAATAATAATAGTGAGGTGAAGATATGAGTAAAGATAAAAATAAAAGAGGAAGGTTAGCCAAATTACCAGAAGGTGAATATGGAGAGATTTATAATACAGAACCAAAGCGAAGAACTATAGCCGATAACGATTTAGGTGATATCAGGAATAAAATTATTATTATAAACCCAACAAATAAGAATGAGAAATAAGTAAGAGATGCTATTTGTCTAATATAAAATAGCAGGAAATGTTAGTTTTGTTTAGGATATGAGCAGAAAAAAATAATCCCTTTTGTTAAAATGAAATTCTTTCTAAACACATATTTAACTAATCTCAAAATATTAGCATCAGTAACAATAACCAGCTCAATGATAGAATTTTTAGTATGAATATTTTAAAAGAAATTCAAGAGAAGAAAATATATAGACCAGGATTCCTCCTGGCCATTAAAGAAACTACTAAAATAAATGACTAATTTATGAAATGGAAGTATGTATTAAGAATTGGGAATGAAAAACCCAATTCTTTTTTTTAATACTTAGCAACCACCAAAACCACCGTAGCCACCACAGCCACAGAACAATATTACTAATAACAAGAAGAAGAAAAGTAAACTGCTATCACATCCACCAATTCCACCACATTGAGCATTAGCCATAAGGGTAAACCTCCTTTATATTAATATTATTTTCTATTTTTTTTATTTTGTCCTAATACAATGTATGTAGGTTGTAGCATAAGTGTTACAAATTTACTTGTCTATTCATGTTATTGGTGGGGTCTGTCAGATGTTTAATGCGTAGGTAGATAAAATTGAGGTTGTAAAACCAGTATATTTTGTTTTTGTGTTGAAGGATTAAGAATAATATTTCATAAAATATAGTTAAAAATAATTGGTTTGTAGGCTATAATATAAGTAGCAAGGAATGAGGGCTATAAGAATCTTAAGAAGGTAATATGAATGAGGAAACATAATAAAATATATATTGCTAAGAATAATTGCAATAGAAATATTAAAGAAAGAGATGACTAAATGATAAAAGCAAATTTTAACGATTACCAATTAAGTAGTGAAATATTAAAAGCAATTAATATGTTGAATTTCAACAACCCAACAAGCGTTCAAGAACAGGTGATCCCGGCGGTATTAGAGCAAAAGGATATAATTGTGAAGTCCCAAACTGGAAGCGGAAAGACAGCTGCATTTGCCATTCCTATTTGTGAATTAGTAGATTGGGATGAAAATAAACCGCAAGCTTTGGTGCTTGCGCCGACAAGAGAACTTGCGATCCAAGTCAAAGAAGATATTTTTAATATAGGTAGGTTTAAAAGGCTTAAAGTATCAGCAATTTACGGAAAGTCTCCTTTCTATATTCAAGAAAAGGAACTTAAACAAAAAACACATGTGGTGGTGGGTACACCGGGTCGGATTATAGACCATATCGAAAGAGGGACATTTGATACATCAAAAATAAAATATCTTGTGATAGATGAAGCGGATGAAATGCTGAATATGGGATTTATAGAGCAAATAGAGACCATAATAACGCGCTTGTCAAAAGAACGTGTGACGCTATTATTGTCAGCTACAATGCCAAGAGACATAGAGTCTTTATGCAACAAATACATGAAAGCGCCTATATCTGTTGCAATAGAAGAACAAAATTCAACGAAAGACAGGATATGTCAAGAGAGATATAATGTAGATCAAAGAGATAAAATAAAACTTTTAAGAGATGTAACGATAGTAGAAAATCCAGATAGTTGCATGATATTTTGCAATACAAAGCAAAAGGTGGAAGAGGTTTATAATGAACTGGAAAAGCTAAAGTATATTTGTGATAAGATTCATGGTGGAATGGAACAACGGGATAGGTTAAGCGTAATGAATGGTTTTAAGCAAGGGTATTTCAGATATCTGATAGCTACAGATGTTGCAGCTAGAGGGATAGATATAGATAATATTTCACTTGTAATCAATTATGATATACCACAAGATAGAGAAAGCTATGTGCATAGGATTGGAAGAACTGGACGTATAGGCAGGGAAGGTAGAGCAATTACTTTTGTAACACAAAATGAAAGTAAGTTTTTAAAGGATATACAGCAATATATTGGAAAAGAGATGCTTTTGAAAGAAAGACCGGATAAAGAAACTGTTGAGAACTTAAAATCGGAATTTGTTGAAAAAATAAATACGACGCCTAAAATTAAAGAAACAAAAGGTGCGAAACTAAGCAAAGAAATTATGAAATTACATATCAATGCAGGTAAGAAAACAAAGATGAGACCCGTAGATATTGTAGGTACACTTTGTAGTATTAAAGGTATAACAGCTAAAGATATAGGGATCATCAATATCGTTGATATATCTACCTTTGTAGAAATATTAAATAATAAGGGTGAATTAGTTTTTAGAACGTTACAAAAGACACCTATTAAAGGCAGACTTCGAAAGGTAAGTAAGGTGGAGATGTAACCAAAGAGATACAATGAAGGACATGAACGAAATATAATGTTAAGGAGTGTTAAGGTATGTCAAATAATAATATTGAACGAATGAAAAAAATCATTGAAGAAAAAAAGAAAATAAGTTCACAACAAGGTTCCACTGATGGAACAGCGAATAAAAAAAGTGGAAGTTACCAAAAGGCATTTAAAAATACCAAACGAGGCGGTGCGTTTGATAAATAAAAAATCAATAGATACATATATAATGCTATTCAAAATACGACTGAAAGAGGATTAATAAAATGAATGGAACGAAACGGGAAAATATAAAAGTAGGTAGAAAAGTCATGGTTGTTCAAAAACAAGATCAGCGTTCAGGTAAATTAACAGAGGGCGTAGTTCAAAGGATTCTTACAAAGTCGCCTAATCATCATCATGGGATTAAAGTTATGCTTGAGAGTGGCATTGTTGGTAGAGTTAAGGAAATAGTGAATTGAATATTTAGGTAATATAAAAGGCATCTATCGACGAAAGATAGATGCTTTTGTTGTTTTTTAAAGTCTATCGTTCTTATGGTATTTATTGTGTTTATTATTTTTATTGTTTCTACTATTTTTATTTACTTTTTTGATAAGTGTATTATTGTTCATTTGTTTGTTTTTATGTTCTTGTGAAACATTTAGTTTTGCATCATTCCCCATACTGATTCGTTTGATTTTCATATTGATGAAATTTTCAATGGCTTCAAGCTTTTCTTCATTTTTCATCGTTATAAGTGTATAAGCAACACCGACATAGCCAGCCCGACCCGTTCGTCCGATTCTATGAATGTAGCTTTCTACATTATGAGGCATGTCATAGTTGATAACATGCGTAATACCATCAACATCAAGTCCACGGGCTGCAACATCTGTTGCGATTAAAAATTTTACTTCATTGTTTCTAAAGGACTTCATTACAAATTCTCGCTTTGCTTGGGTTAAATCTCCATGAAGTGCAGCTACACTATAACCTGCATTAAGCAACTCTTCGTATAGTGTATGCGTTCTTATGCGCGTTTTACAAAATATAATGGCTTTGCTAGGATAATCTTGGTGTAGAATTTTTAATAAAGCAGGAAGTTTTTTTCTATTTGAGGTTTGAACAACAATCTGAGATATATTTTCAAGGAGTATCTGTTTTTTTGGAGCTATTACTTGTTTTGGATTGATCAAATATTTATATAAAAATTCATCTATGTTGGTATTCATGGTCGCAGAAAAGCATAAAGTTTGTCTGGTTTTGGGTAATGCACTTAAAATGCTATCAATCTTTCTATTGAATCCAATATGAAACATTTGATCCGCTTCATCTATTACAACTGTTTTTAAATGATCAAAATGAATAGTACCTCTGCTGATGTGATCGTTGATTCTCCCTGGGGTGCCAATAACCAGTTGGATGTTGCCACTTAGTTTATGTAACTGTGCGTTAATGTCTTGTCCACCGTAAGCTGCAAGTATATGGAGGGGTTTTAATTTTGCAAGTTGTCTAGCTACGTCAGTTATTTGAATAGCAAGTTCACGAGTTGGTGTAATAATTAGACCTTGAATATTATTATTTTCAATATCAAAATTTTGAAATAGAGGAAGAAGGAATGCAAGCGTTTTTCCTGTTCCTGTTTGCGCTTCTGCAATTAAATCTTTATGATTTAAAATAATTGGAATACTTAAAGATTGAATTGGCGTAGGTGTAGTAATACCTTGATTTTCAAGGGCATATACTAAATCATTTTTTATTCCTAATTTATAAAATGTAATCATATATAGTTCCTCTCGATTTATAAGAATGGTTTTAAATGTGAATCAATTTATTATAGCAGAGATAAAGAAAAATATCTTGTTCTTTAATTAATTATATTTTAAAGTGTTCGCTTTTTATGTCTAAAATATTATAGAAACAGTACTTTTATTATATTATTCTTTAAGAAAAAAGATGTTATAATGACCTATATTCTGTTAGAATATACAATGTAATGTTGTATATAAAAACATTTATGTTGAGATCGGGGGAGGGCGGAATATAGATGATTAAAATTCGATTGAAGAAAGTTTTTCTTTCTTCTAGCTGGATCTTTTTACTAATTTTAACATTCTCTTTTTCAAGTATGGGAGAAGCGTACCTTGATTCTCCATCTAAAATACAGGATAAGCTAAATAATATTTCTAATGAGGAAAAAGAAGTACTTGGTAAAATGTTTGTTTTAAGCCAGGAGATAGAAGGTATGGATAAAGCTGAATATGAAATTGCTCATGATATGGATACAACAAAGCAAGAAATTGAAAAATTGGAGATAGTGATTACGAATGAAGCAATCACATATGAAAGAAATAGGGATATTTTGAAAGAGATTCTTAAAACATATCAGAAAAGTGGTCCTGCATCTTACATAGAGATTATTTTAGATTCAGATAGCCTAAAGACGTTTATACAAAGGTTAAATATTTTACGAGATCTTACTAGCAATACAGCTAGTCTCCTAGAGTCGTTAGAGTTAAATAAAACTAAATTAACAACTCAAAGACGAAGTCAAGATGAAAAACTAGCTTTGATAAAACATCAGCAGAAAAAGTTACAAGAAACATTAGAAAAAAAATTAAAGCTAAAAGAAGACTTGGAAAATGTTTTAGCTTCTCTTGCAGAAGAAAGGGGTCATTATCAAGAATGTCTAATGAATTTTCAACAGATGTGGAAGGAGACGCAGTCAATTTTTCCAGAGATAATAAAGACAGTTTCACAGATTATAGAAAAAGGAAATTTGCCAATGAATACCATTAAAACAACTTTTTCATCTGCTGGTATCAAGGGCGTTCTTGAAGAAAAAACATTTAATAAAATAGTAGCAGATTATCCACTTTTGTCAAAAATTTCATTTCGATTCGAGTTAGATAGGGTTAGAATGGAAATGCCAGAAAAGAACATTGTTTTATTAGGGAAGTTTGTTATTGTAGATGGACAGGCTTTGAAATTTGAAGTGGATCAAGTCGCATTTTATGGAATGCAACTAGATAAGTATTCTTTAGAAGAATTATTTAGTGAGGGTAGTTTGATTTTGAATCTAAAACCAGTGTTAGGGAAAAGTGTTTTAAAATCTATTAAGATTCATGATAAATATATTGAATTACGTTTATGATAGGGGGGGGTAGAAATGATTGAAGCAAAAGATATCTGTTTAAAGTATCCAGATGGTACAATGGGATTACAAAATATTGATTTTAAAATTGAAACGGGTGAAGTCGTGTATATTACAGGACCTAGTGGGTCTGGTAAAACGAGCATCTTAAAGCTTTTAATGGGAATAGAATATCCAACAACGGGTTCTTTGAAAGTTTTTGGACAATCCATGACGAAAGACAAAGTTATGGAAATTAGAAGGTTGAGAATGATTATTGGCCCTGTGTTCCAAGACTTTAAACTACTTAAGGGCAGAACGGTAATAGAAAATATTATATTGGGTATGCGTTTTCTAGGATTCTCTAAAAAACAAATGAAGAAAAATGCAGGTAGTGCTTTGATAAAGGTTGGGTTAGAACATAAAGCTCTTTCTCTTGTAGATAATTTATCTTTAGGAGAAAGTCAGAGGATAGCAATAGCACGCGCGTTGGCTAGAAAGCCTTCCTTAATCATTGCGGATGAACCTACAGGTAATTTAGATAAAGAAAATGCCTTAAATATCCTAGAATTATTAACTTTATCGAAAGATCCTAAAACCACGGTGATCATAACCACCCATGCCACGCATTTAATTGAAGATATTAAAGAAGGAATGCGTGTGCAAATGGATGGAGGACATATACTTTGTGAAAGGATAGGAGAAGTGTAAATGAAAAATATAATCTATAATATGGGATATTTTTTAAAAGAAGCAAAGACAATTATCCAATTAAACCTGTTATCTAACGTATTTTCTGTTTTAAGTACGGGACTCATTTTTTTTATTCTAGCAATGGTTATCTCAGGATGGTGGGCAAGTAGCCATGTTGTTGAACTAATAAAGGATGAAGCAGAAATAAGTGTTTACTATAATGAAGAATTGGATAATGATAGAATTTTAGAATTGATTAAAAATATTAAGGCAATCCATGGTGTTCAGAAGGTAAGAAGTGTGGATGCAATTGAAGCTTACCATAGAATGGAAGAAATCATGGGAAAAGATGCGAAAGTTTTAGAGATTTTCGATGATAATCCTTTCAGTCCATTTATCGAGGCCCAAATAAATTTGGAAGAAATGAATCTAGTTTTGGAAAAACTACATGAGATTCAGGACATTGATCATGTTAGAGATAATAGGGCAGTGTTGGATCGGCTTAAAAGTATATCTAGTATTGTAAAGTTTTTGGGCACCTTGGTTGTAACAGCTGTAGGAATTTCTACATTGGTTATCACCGCCCATATTATAAGACAGGGAGTATATAGCAATAGAGAGCAGATTAATACGTTAAGACTATTAGGGGCTCCAGAGGGTTTTATTGTGTTGCCATTTTTGTTAGAGGGATTATTATTGACATTAGGTGGTGGTGTACTTGCAGCGGCTTTGGCTGTATTTACCCTTAATAATGTTTATGGGCAAGTAGTGGGACAACTTCCTTTTATTCCATTACCCGCTAGAGAAGTTTTGGTAAGTGGAATCATAGTATTAATGTTGTTGATTAGTATAACTTTAGGTATTCTAGGTAGTTTGTTCGGATTGTTAACGGCTAGAAGTAACTGCGTTTAATTATTCTTGCAAGCTGTACAAGATTTATTACTTTATTTTTAAAGATAGATTGTAAGGCATCTGTAATCTAAAAGTACAGATGTTTTTGTAATATCATTGACAAAAATTGAGAAACAGAGTAGCTTAAAGAATGTGTATAAAACAAAAAAGTTACCCATATAATCATGTGTAATTATTATATAAATATAAAGAGAGGATGGGGTGAAATGTTAAAAAAGCTTGAGAACATGAGTAAAGTTCAATTAATTTATTTTTTTATTATTGCATTTACAGCACTAGGATTAGGGCTTAGCAATGATGTGATAGCTAACTATTTTAAAGATGCTTATCAAATTACAGCATATGAACGGGGACTTATAGAATTTCCAAGGGAATTACCAGGTGTACTTGTTATATTTATTGTTGCGTCATTATCAATATTTTCAGATGTGCGCATTGCTATGGGGGCACAATTGTTGAGTATTATTGGTATAGGCGCATTGGGTTTTATCACGCCACCCTTTGCAATTATGCTAATTTTTATTTTTATCAATTCTGTAGGAATGCATATGTTTATGCCGCTACAAGATAGTATAGGTATGTCATTGATTAAAAATGAGGGTATTGGTAAGAAGATGGGTCAGTATAAAGGTGTTTCTACGGTTTTTACTATGTTAGCGGGAATTTTGGTGTTTATTGGATTTAGGATAGGCTTTTTTAGTTTCAAAAGCAATATAAAGTGGATATTTATTATAGCAGCAGGTATTCTGGTAGTGGTATTTATTTTATTTTTTATTTTGGAAAAGCAAATAGGAAAATCAATTAAGAGCAACAAAAAAGTGAATTTTGTTTTTAGGAAAGAATATAGATATTATTATACTTTAGTAGTTATGTGGGGTGTACAAAAGCAGATCATGATTGTTTATGGACCTTGGGTACTGATTGATATATTAAATAAAAGGGCAGATACGTTAGCAATTCTAACTATTATTGGTTCCTTTGTAGGGGTATTCTTTATTCCAGCTGTTGGTAGATGGGTTGATCGATTTGGTATTAAGAAGTTACTTTATGCGGATGCATTATCTTTCATTGTCGTTTATTTGGTCTATGGTTTATTGAGTGCTGGGTTTTCAACAGGAACATTAGATACTATAGGTATTCCTTTATTTTTAGCCTACATGATATTTATAATTGATAGAATGTCTACTCAAATGGGGATGATAAGAACAATTTATTTGCGTTCTATAGCTGTGAAAAGTTCTGATATTACACCTACATTATCGTTAGGCCTTAGTCTAGATCATATCGTTTCAATTATCTGTGCTTACTTAGGAGGCGTTGTTTGGAGCTTATGGGGGCCGCAATATATATTCTTTTTAGCATCTGCACTTTCTATAGTGAATTTGTATGTAGCTAGTAAGGTAAGAGAAGATAAATTGACTAGGTGCATTTAAACGATAATTTTATGTTCAAGTTTAAATGAATTGAGGAAATAGGAGATTTAAAGCGCATCTAAATGGAAAAGGATAGATGTTGTTTATTGTTCTAATATGTCAGTGATACAAGAGGTACAAATGATGGTAGTTGAAATGAAAAATATTCTTTCTAATATTAAAAACAATGAGAAAACAGCTAGTATTGTTTCTTTGATCAATATTTTAAATGATGAATTTTTGTATAGCGATAAGGTATCAAATGTTTCTGTTGCAATAAAGAAAGATCTGCAAATTATGATTAATAAAGGCTTTTTTTAAAATGCATATATAAATGATGTAACAAGAGAAATAGTCATGACTTCCCCACAACAAAACATTGATACGGTACAATCAAATCATAGGAGTATGAAAGCGGTTGTATGTCAAAGTTGTGGTGTGAATAATAGTATATCAGAGAGTGAAGCTGGTGAGTGTGAATTTTGTGGGTCTATGATAAAACAAGATTTGAGTATTAAAATGATAAACAGAAAAATATAGAAGCAGAAAGAGGAAAAATAAGGACTATTAAATAATCCTTATTTTTTAATTTTATTTACCAATTAATTGTTTTTCTGCCATTTCAACTAGTTTTCTAGTGATTTGACCCGTGTGATAAGAAGCTAAATAACCTGAATCTATAGGATTATAATTTGAGACACCTAATTCTTCAGCCATTTCAATTTTGAATTGATCTAAAGCTGTTCTTGCTTCAGGAAATACAAGGTTTTTTCTTGTCATTAAAAAATCAACTCCTTAAACTGAGTTATAGTTAGTACTTATTAATAGTATGTGTATATTGTTTTAAATTATAACGATCAACAATATGAAAATCGATAATATAACATGGTAATGCTAAGGTTGATTTTTTATATTTTATTTTTTGAAAAAAGATTGTTCCTTTAGGTAATATTAGTGCTAATATTACCTAAATAGAATACTTTTATCTAGTAGATATGCATAATGTATGATAAAAAAAAGACAATGTATTAGAGCATAATTAGGAAGTTTTGTGACATGACATGACATGTCATGTCATAAATAGAGATTGAAATGATCATTTAATAAAGATAATAGGAACAATATAAGGGAAAGACTTAGGGGTTAGAAGGGAAAAATAAGCTATTTGAATACCATAATGAAAAATAATAAGAAAAATTATATACAAAAACACTATTTTTTGCTACAATTATACTGATAAAAAAATAACAAATAAGGAGGAGTACATATGGATTTGAAATGGTTTCGTGTGCCAAAAGATATTGTTTTTGGAGATGGTACGTTAGCTTATCTATCTACTTTAGAAGGAAAAAAGGCGATCTTAGTAACTGGTGGAAGTTCTATGAAAAAATACGGGTTTTTAGATGAGGCAAAAAAGCAATTAGAAAAAGCAGGTATGGAAGTAACACTATTTGATGGTGTAGAACCAAATCCTTCTGTTGAGACAGTTGAGAAGGGTGCAAAAGCAATGCTTGATTTTGAGCCAGATTGGATTGTTGCGATAGGTGGGGGATCTGCATTAGATGCTGCAAAAATTATGTGGGCTTTTTATGAGCATCCTACTTTAAAATTTGAAGATATTATTCAACCTGGATCTCTTCCAAAGCTTAGAAATAAAGCAAAATTTGTTGCAATACCATCTACGAGTGGTACAGCTTCAGAAATTACTGCATTTTCAGTAATTACAGATACAAAACAACATATTAAATATCCAATCGTATCCTATGAGATTACACCTGATGTTGCTATTTTAGATCCACAGCTTCCTTCAAAGATGCCACCACATATTACAGCAAACACAGGAATGGATGTTTTGGCACACGCTGTAGAAGCTTATGTTTCTACTACTGCTACAAGCTATACAGATCCATTGGCTATGGAAGCGATTACATTAGTATTTAGTAGATTACCAATCGCTTATGAAAAAGGTGATGATATAGAAGCGAGAAAAGATATGCATAATGCTTCTACATTAGCAGGTATGGCATTTACAAACGCTTCATTAGGATTGGTACATAGTTTAGCCCATAAAATTGGAGGAGAATTTGGCATTACCCATGGATTGACAAATGCAATTTTAATGCCTTATATTATCCAATATAATCGTAAAGCTACAGAGAAAGTAGATGCAATCGAAAAAGCATTAGCGATCGAAGATCTTCCAAGTGCGATTAAAGCATTGAATGAAAAATTAAATATTCCACTAACATTAAAGGATGTAACAGAAGTTGAAATATCAGAAGAAAAATTCTTAGAAGTATTAGACCGTATGTCTAAAAATGCATTTGAAGATCCTTGCACCCTTACGAATCCAAGAAATAGCAGTCCAGAAGATGTAAAAATGATCTACAGAGCTGCATTCTATGGAGAAGATCTTTAAAAAATATATAATAATGTATTGCTTAAACTAAATATAAGGCTAAAAAACATCTGAGATTGTAGATGTTTTTTTTGTGGTGTGGCCAGCATGGGCGCAATCTACAGGATATAAGTCCCGAACGCTGAAGGTGATATAGGCGTTAGCCAATAACAAGGGTGTCCACCGTGAGGTGGAATCTAAAGGAAGTCGAATAGCAAAATTCCGGTCTGAGGAACACGAATCACATAAAAGGCTGATTATAGTTGGATGAGTTTGCCATACAAAATAAAGTCCATGTCACCCGAAAGCTATTACATGTAGATGTGACAGATATATGGAATGAAAGATTGTGTTCTTACTTGGGGAGGTCGGCGGTTAGTCACCGCCTACTACTCAATTTTAAAGATAATTTTAAAATTAGAATATATACTATAAATATATGCTTAAATATGAAAAAATTGTAATTGTGCAACAATGATGTAAAAATACAACGAAAATCATGACAGGATGGAATGTCTCTATTCATCAAGAAAAATATCAGATTTCGAAATGAAAAAACGAAAAATGTTGCATTAATGCAATTTGATTTATATTTTCATTCATTTTTGGCTATAGAAAACAAGATGAAAGAATGCGTGAAAGTAAAATAAATAAGCTGAATATAAGTAAAATCAAATAAAAAGGTAGTGTAATAAAAAAAAACGAACACAAAGATATGAATGGCATGAGTTTTGCATATTCATTTTATGTGAAACGATTCACAAAAAGGAGAGGCTTTTAATAGCATTAATAACAAAAGAAGAATATATCGATAGTTTAAGAAAATTAGATGTAAAGGTATACATGTTTGAAGAATTAGTTGAAAAATTTTGTAGATCATCCAATCATCAGACCCTCTATAAACGAGGTAGGAATGACTTATAGATCTAGATCTATTCTTACGTATCGTGGAATTGCCTGTTCAGCAGAAGCTGGAAATTATCAAATAGACTTATTACTTGCAAATATCTGTAATCAAAATGTAACAAGATTCCCATATGAAATTACAAGACTTACAGAAGATATTGCAGGTGGACTTATGGTAACAATGCCATCAGAAAAAGATTTCAAACATTCAAAGCTTGGGCCAATCTGTCAGAAATACTCCAAGGGTGTAGATGATGTACCAACAGAGCATAGAATGCGTATATTAAGATTAGTTGAAAATATGACATTAGGAACAGCAGCAGCTACAAAATAGATCAGAGAATTATAAAGTCGGTAGGAGGGAAGATCCTTTCCCTTTTTTATAACTAAGGGCTATAAAAAAAAAGATTATAAAAAAAAAGGAGGAAATGTTATGGCGATGAAAAGAGAATTAGGAAAAGAGCAACCGTATATTCCAGTAGGACCATTTAAAATTCGTGTTCCGTTTATCCATTATAAGTTTGAATGGGCAGACTATATTCAAGGATTATTAATGTGTGCTGTATGTCTTGGCGCGGTTCCAATGCTTCAAGAATATTTGGGAATGCCTTTTGAAGTAGCGATGGCGGTAGTTGTATTAAATGGACTATTCTACTGTGCACACGTATTTTTAGGAGATCCAGTAGTACCTGGATGGGTAACACCAGCTATTCCGCTTTTAATGCTTCATATAAGTCAATATGAAATGGGTTCTGAAAGAATGCAAGCGTTAATTGCATTTGAGATGTCTTTAGGTATTTTAGCAATCATTTTAGGTGTTACAGGCTTTGGTAAAAAAATCGTTTCTATCGTTCCAAACGCAATGCAGTCAGGAATTATAATGGGCGCAGGTTTTGCTGCTGTTATTCTTATATTTAATAAAGGTGCTAAATTTGATAGTTTTCCAATCTCTATTATTATTTGTGTAGGATTAGGTTTTTATCTTTTATTCTCAAACCATTTTAAAAGTATCAGAGAAAAGAATTCTATTTTAAAGATTATCGCAAACTTAGGTATTTTACCAGTTGTTGCGCTTGCTATTATAGTAGGACCTATGCTAGGAGAGACGCCGTGGCCTCAAATAGAGTGGGGAATTACAAAACCCGCGTTTGTTACATTGTGGAGAGAATGGACATTCTTTGGAGTCGGTTTCCCAAAGGCAAGTATGTTTATTGAAAGTTTACCTACAGTTATTTCTGCATATATTGTATTATTTGGAGACATGATTCAATCACAAGCATTACTTGAGGATGCAGGAAAAGTTCGTATAGATGAACATATTGATTACAATCCGAATAGATCACACTTAGTATTTGGTTTAAGAAACTTTGTAATGTCTATTATTGGACCAGATTTAACCATGTGTGGACCTCTTTGGGCAGCAATGGAAGTGGTTATTTGTGAACGTTATAAGCATGGAAGAAATGCAATGGACTCAATACATGGTGGAGCAGGTTCTTTTAGATTTGGTACTTTTACAGGATATCTAATTCTTCCAATTGTTACGCTTTGTAAACCTATATTAGGAATAGCGCTTGCATCTACGATGTTGATTCAAGGATATGTTTCTGTTCGTGTTGGCGTTATGAAAGCACGTACGTTTAATGATTTAGGTATTGCTGGTGTCATGGGTGCTGTACTTTGTACGCGTGGAGCAGCATGGGGACTTGCAGCGGGAATTATTCTTTGTTTGCTTGTTAATCTAGGCAACAAGCCAGAATATGATGTATATGTATTTGAAGAAAAAGAAGTAGCGTAGAAAAGTTTAAATATTATAATATAAAGAACAGATAGTCTTTTGATAAAGGGAGAAATTTGTTAGAAGTAATAAAATGTTGCAATGTTGCAATAAAGATGCATTGTTGCAACGAGGATGATTAGGATACGCAATGATTCTAACTATCAGAGTAGTTGATTATTTTTTAACAGATACATACAAGAAATGTTGCATTAGTGCAATTAAATGTATTTTGTTATCTTATTATAATCACAAAAGCAGTGATGATAATAATTTTTTTAGAAACCCAAAACTAGTAAATTCAAACAAGAGAAGATGATGAGCTAGGAAGACTATTTAAATAGGCTAAAATTAAAATAATGGCATGAAGTTTGCAATAATTTTATATGGATATAGAAATATTTGTGCAAAAATATAAGAAATAGCTATACAAATACTTAAATATTTGTTAAAATAATAACAATATTAAAAAGGGGAGAGGATTTAAATGGCATTAATGACAAAAGAGCAATATCTGGATAGTTTAAGAAAATTAAATGTAAAAGTGTATATGTTTGGAGAATTAGTTGAAAATTTTGTAGATCATCCAATTATCAGACCCTCTATAAACGCGGTAGGAATGACTTATGATTTAGCGCATGATCCACAATATGAAGATTTAATGACTGCTACATCAAACTTAACAGGAGAAAAAGTAAATCGTTTTACACATCTACATCAAAATACAGATGATTTAAGAAAAAAAGTAAAAATGCTAAGATTACTTGGACAAAAAACTGCAACCTGTTTCCAACGCTGTGTAGGGATGGATTCATTTAATGCAGTATATAGTACAACTTTTGAAATCGATCAAGCACATGGAACAAAGTATCATGAAAACTTCAAAAAATATTTAGAGTATGTACAAGCAAATGATTTAACTGTAGATGGTGCGATGACAGATCCAAAAGGAAATAGAGGACTTGCACCAAGCAAACAAGCAGATCCAGATTTATTCTTACGTATTGTAGAACAAAGAGAAGATGGAATTGTTGTAAGAGGTGCAAAAGCACATCAAACAGGGTCAATCAACTCACATGAGCATTTGATCATGCCAACAATGGCAATGAGAGAAGGAGACGAAAGCTACGCAGTATCATTTGCAATACCAACAGATGCAGAAGGAATCTTTATGATATATGGTCGTCAAAGCTGTGACACAAGAAAATTAGAAGAAGATGCAGATGTAGATTTAGGAAATAAAGAATTTGGTGGACAAGAAGCATTAGTTGTATTTGATGATGTATTTATTCCAAATGATAGAATCTTCTTAAATGGAGAAGTAGAATTTGCAGGTATGCTTGTAGAAAGATTTGCAGGATATCACCGTCAAAGTTATGGTGGATGTAAAGTAGGAGTAGGCGATGTATTAATCGGTGCAGCCGCAGTAGCAGCAGACTTTAATGGTGCTGCAAAAGCGACACATGTGAAAGATAAATTGATTGAAATGACCCATTTAAATGAAACATTATATTGTTGTGGAATTGCCTGTTCAGCAGAAGGATATCCAACGGAAGCTGGAAATTATCAAATAGATCTATTACTTGCAAATATCTGTAAGCAAAATGTAACAAGATTCCCATATGAAATTACAAGACTTGCAGAAGATATTGCAGGTGGACTTATGGTAACAATGCCATCAGAAAAAGATTTCAAACATCCAAAGCTTGGGCCAATCTGTGAGAAATACTTCAAAGGTGTAGATGATGTACCAACAGAGCATAGAATGCGCATATTAAGATTAGTTGAAAATATGACATTAGGAACAGCAGCAGTTGGATACAGAACAGAATCAATGCATGGAGCAGGTTCACCACAAGCACAAAGGATCATGATTGCAAGACAAGGAAATTTAGCACATAAAAAAGAGTTAGCTAAGAAAATTGCAAGAATTGATGAAGCGTCTATTGCACAAAGAGAAGCAGCGGCTGCTAAAAAATAGAAAAATATTGATATAATAAATGGGGTGGAAAAATCCACCCCAATATTATAGTGGGGTGATCGCATGTTTGATAGGGTTAACGAAGTGATTGAATCAAAAATAAAACCAAAGCTTATAGCACATTATGGAAATATTGAATTAGTAAAAGTAGAGAACGGAATTGTAGAAGTAAAATTGTTAGGAGCATGTAGTGGTTGTCCATCTGCAAAATTTACTTTGGAAGATATTGTTTTAGTGGGTTTGCAAGAAGAAATTCCAGAAGTGAAAGAAGTGCTTTTAGTGAATGAAGTGAGTGGAGAGCTGATTGATATGGCAAAAAAAATATTAAACAAAGAAAAGTAAGGAGAATGATTTTGAGAATAGGCGTAAAATATTGTGGCGGGTGTAATCCACGGTATGAACGTAAGGCATTTGTAGATAAAGTGAGTAAAAACCTTGGAGAAATGTATGATTTGGTAGTTGCAAAAGAAGGAGAAATCTATGATTTCATTTTGGTAATGGGTGGCTGCATGAATTGTTGTGCGAATTTTAAACACGTTGAAACCCGCAGAGGTGTTTTTTGTGTAAAAAGTGCAGCAGACTATGAAAAAGTTTTGAATGCAATCACAAAAATAGGTGAGTAATAGAAAGGATGAATAAGATGCGTTGGCAAGATATCTATACATCAAAATTAACAACGGCGCAAGAGGCTGTAAAAAATATTCAATCGACAAATAGAGTCGTTATTGGACATGCGTGTAGTGAGCCACTAGAATTAGTAGATGCAATGGTTCATAATAAAGATCAATATGAAAATGTAGAAATTGTTCACATGGTAGCTATGGGTAAAAGTGAATATGCAAAACCGGAAATGGCAAAACATTTTAGGCATAATGCACTATTTGTAGGCGGTTCTACTAGAAAAGCAGTAAATGAAGCAAGAGCAGATTATACACCTTGTTTCTTTACAGAAGTGCCAAGATTATTTAAAGAAGACTATTTACCTGTGGATGTGGCACTTATCCAAGTAAGCCGTCCAGATGAACATGGATATTGTAGTTTTGGACTTTCGTGTGACTATACAAAACCAGCAGCAGAATGTGCAAAATTGGTTATTGCAGAAGTTAATGATCAACTACCAAGAACGATGGGAGATAATTTTATTCATATATCTGAAATAGACCATATTATTGAAACATCTTATCCAATTATAGAGTTAAATCCACCTAAAATTGGTGAAATAGAAAAACAAATTGGTGAAAATTGCGCGAAATTGATTGAAAATGGATCTACGTTACAATTAGGTATTGGTGCAATTCCAGATGCAGTGCTATTATTTCTAAAAGATAAAAAAGATTTAGGGATTCATTCAGAGATGTTTTCAGATGGGGTTGTTGAATTAGTAGAAGCAGGTGTGATTAATAATAAGAAGAAAACATTACATAAAGGAAAAATGGTTGTAACCTTCTTAATGGGAACAAAGAGACTTTATGATTTTGTTGATAATAATCCATCTGTTGAATTATACTCTGTAGATTATGTAAATAATCCATGTGTGATTATGCAAAATGACAATATGGTTTCAGTAAACTCTTGTATCCAAATAGATTTAATGGGTCAAATTGTTTCAGAAAGCATTGGACTTAGACAATTTAGCGGTGTAGGTGGACAGGTTGATTATGTACGTGGGGTAAGTATGGGAAAAAACGGAAAATCTATCATTGCGATTCCATCAACGGCATCAAAAGGAACGGTTTCTCGTATTGTTCCACTAATAGATGAAGGATCAGCTGTTACAACGACACGTAATGATGTACATTATATCGTAACAGAATATGGTATTGCAAGCCTTAGAGGAAAGAGTTTAAAAGAGAGAGGTCGCGCGCTAATTCATATTGCGCATCCAGACTTTAGACCTATGTTAATAGAAGAATGGGAAAAGAGATTTGATTGTAAATTCTAATGATTCTGATAAAAATTGAAAGGGTGGATAGGATGAAATTTTTTAAATTACCAACACAAATTCATAAATTTGACGCATTTAAAGGTTTTGCAGAAGCGTTTGAAATCGGAGAAGGGGATTTAGTATTAACACATGAATTCATTTATGACCCGTTTATGAAGCCACTAAATTTAAAGGCAGATTTCTTAATGCAAGAGAAATATGGTTTAGGTGAGCCATCAGATGAAATGATTGATAAGATTTTAATGGAAGTAGTAGACAAACCTTATAAAAGAATCATTGCAATTGGTGGAGGCACTGTTATTGATATTGCAAAACTATTAATATTTGAAGATGGAAAAAATGCAATTGATATGTTTGAGAAGAAAATTGATTTTATTAAAGATAAAGAATTAATTATTGTGCCTACAACTTGTGGAACAGGAAGTGAAGTAACAAATATTTCAATTGCTGAAATTAAAGCAAAGGGTACAAAAATGGGATTGGCAATTGATGAATTATATGCAGATGTAGCTGTTTTAATTCCAGAGCTTGTGAAGGGACTGCCATACAAATTCTTTGTATATAGTTCTATTGATGCATTGATTCATGCGATCGAATCTTATGTATCTCCAAATGCAAATGAATTTACACAAATGATCAGTGTAAGAGCAACAGAGATGATTTTAAAAGGCTATCTACAAATTATTGAAAAAGGTGAAGAATATCGTTTAGAGATATTAGAAGATTTTGTAGTTGGAAGTAATTATGCAGGAATTGCATTTGGAAATACTGGAGTAGGTGCTGTTCATGCACTATCTTATCCACTCGGGGGTACATACCATGTTCCTCATGGAGAAGCAAATTATCAATTCTTTACAGAAGTATTTAATACATACAACAGATTAGATCCAAATGGAAAGATTAAAGAATTAAATAGGGTACTAGCAAATCTTTTAAATGTAGAAGAAAGTGATGTATATACTGCACTTTCAGGTATATTAGATAAGTTGTTAAGTAAAAACCCACTAAAAGAATATGGTATGAAAGAAGAAGAAATTGAAGGCTTTACAGATGCTGTAATAGCAGGACAACAAAGATTGCTTGCAAACAACTATGTGCCCCTTTCAAGAGAAGAAATCTTAAATATCTATAAGAATCTATATTAAAAAAAGCCTTTTAAAGATAGGGTGAGAGTATAGAGTAAAATTAGTTTTTCTAATGATTAATTAGATATAAATGATTGTAAGCAGTTTTAAAATACGGTAAACTTTTTTTTATGAGGACATTTCTTTTTGGTAGATTGTTTAAGTAATTACTATCTTATAGAAAACAGTCCTCTTTTTTTTTGCGGTTAGTACTGTACAGTAAAAAGTTGTGTTTACTTATGAAGGGACATTAGTTTACAAGTAAATTAAGTTATATCTTTACTATTAAGAAAAGATATAATAAGAAACCCTCGAAAATTAATTTCTGCGTCAAAGTAATGGAAATAGTATGTTTTATTTTTTGACGACTTTCAAATTGATATTTTGAAAAACTTTCATCAATAAACGGCAATACAGAAATTAATGTGAATGTGATTACCAATAGATGTACATACCGTTCGATAGCAGCTTTGTTACGTACCATATGATTACCAAACGACCAGAAAAATTTATGTTGATAAAAATTACTTCAATATTCTAACACAAACTGTATGCACATAATGGTAGTTGATTATCTTAAATCTGATCAAACTTCACATCTTGCAGTAAATAAACATTCTTTTCTGTCAATTCTGCAACTACTCTTGCTTAGTAATTACGCATATTTCTTATGATAATTCTGGAAAAATAAAGGAATATGGAGAAATTCAGTATATAGATCCGTAAAAAGGTTTATCTTTTTATAAGACTCTCACGGCTATAAGTGGGAGTTAAAGTTAATTTAGATGTTCAAATTTGCTGAATGAGTTTACTGTAGAATAAAGGGAGTGAATAATTATGCTATCATATGAACTAAATGAAATCTTAGAATCTATATTTCAAGAAGGGGTGATCCTTTCATTTTTGAATGGTATTGATAAGGGTTTAATAATTGTAGATAAAAATGAATCTATTATTTTTGTTAATAAAAAAGCACAAGTGTATTTGAAAAAAAAACCAGAAAACATACGAGGAAAAAAAATAAATGAAATTATTTCGTTCAATAAAATACAGTCGGTATTAATAGAAGGGTTATGTTTTTGTGATGTAAAAGCGGTATTTAAGCAAGAAACAAATTTTATAAATATTAGCCCGATAGAAATTAATCGAGATATAATGGGAGCTGTAGTCGTCTTTGAAGATGCAAACGATCATGAAAATTATATTAATACGTTAAAACTTTGTAACAGTATCAGTAGGGAACTCGAATCAGTATTTAATTCTTCTTATGATGAAATCATTGTTACAGATCCAAATGGAAATATATTAAAGATGAATGAAGTATATAAGAAATTTTATAATCTTGAAGAGGATAGTTTTATAGGAAAAAATGTTTTTGAACTACAAAATATGGGGGTTTTCAGTCCATCAGTTACAACGAAAGTTATCAAAGAAAAGAAGAGGATTTCAATTACGCAAAAAACAAATTCAGGAAAGGTATTAATCGTTACAGGACATCCGATTTTCGACGGAAATGAGAATTTGATATTTGTTATAAGTATGGCGAAAGATATTACAGAAATATATGAACTGAGAGAAAAATTAAGTGAAGCTAGAAAGACTGCTCAGAAATATTATTATCAATTAGAGCTATTAAAGCAGAAGGAAGATAAGAAAGGCGGGATCTTACATAAAAGTTTAAAAATGAAAAAAGTAATGTGTATATCTCAAAAAGTAGCACATGTTGATTCTAATGTTTTAATTAGTGGAGAATCAGGCGTAGGGAAAAGTATGTTGGCGCACGAAATTCATAAAATGAGTGATCGATGTCAGAGTAAATTTATGAGCATTAATTGTGGTGCAATACCAGAGACTTTATTGGAGTCAGAGTTATTTGGCTATGAAAAAGGTGCATTCACTGGTGCAAGAAAAGAGGGAAAAATAGGGAAATTAGATTTAGCGCATAAAGGAACTTTATTTTTAGATGAGATTAGTGAATTGCCTATGCAGATGCAAGTCAAAATTTTAAAAGCAATTCAAGAAAAGAAATTCACAAGGGTGGGAGGAACAGAAACATTAACATCTGATTTTAGATTGATTACTGCAACAAATAAAAATCTTAATAATATGGTAAAAGAAGGTCGATTCAGAGAAGATCTTTTTTATAGATTAAATGTAATACCGATAGAAATTCCACCATTGAGAGAAAGAAAACGAGATATTATTATACTGATTCATCATTTTTGGGAGAAGTTAAATAGAAAATATGGAATAAATAGAAAAATAGATCAAGACGTATATAACTATTTGACGGATTATCATTGGCCTGGCAATGTGAGAGAATTAGAAAACTGTATTGAAAGAATTATGGTAACAGTAGATAAAGATATTATCCATGTATGTGATTTACCAGTATCATTAGGTGAAAGTAAAATGCATCAAGTTGAATGTAAAGAGATTATTCCATTGAAAAGGGCGATTGAAGAAACTGAAAAAGAAATTATCTTAAAAGCATACAAAAAATATAATAACACATACAAAGTAGCTGAGGTACTTGGTGTTAGTCAATCGACAATTGTGAGAAAATTAAAAAAATACGGTTGTTCAGATGTTAAATAATCATTTATTTTATTTCTGGAAGATATTTAAATTTTGGAATAATGCAATATTTGAGTTTTTGACTTAAAGAAACTGCATGAATGATTCATAAATGAATTATTCATGCAGTTTTGAATTAAATCTAAATACTAAAAATAGGGATTTAAACGACAGGATTCAAAAATGAATCTTTTTTGAAGAAATACTATATTTGTGGTAGGATCAAACATGTAAAATGCTTGGTTTAATATTGGCATGAATATTGCTCTGTTAATAAATGAACAATTTAAATTGTGAAAATGATGGAAAAATTTTAAGAAAATGCACATCATTATCATTTTAAATTGAATATACGGTAGTGTTGAATACTGTTAATCTAAGGAAAACGTTTTAATCATAAAGATATAGATCATTAACTTATGCATCTTTATGAAAATATTAACAATAAATTCATATGTTGCCGTATATGAATTTAATAATATAAAGGAGGCGAATAAATGACGCAAAAACGTGAGAATTTGGAAAAGGTTTACTCGAAAGGGGATGTACTCGCATTAGCATTTGGAGCCATGGTAGGCTGGGGATGGGTTATGCTTGCTGGCTATTGGGTTAAGGAAGCTGGATGGGTAGGTGCAATGGGAGCCTTTTTAATTGGGGCAGTCATGTGTATATTTGTCGGTTTGTGTTATGCAGAGCTTACGCCTGCATTGCCATGTGCAGGTGGAGGAATGGTATTTGCATATAGAGGTATGGGATATACGGCTTCATGGATTACGATATGGGCTACTTGTTTTGCATATATTGGTGTTGCTGCTTGGGAAGGGATTGCTATTTCTACTGCGATAGATTATGTTATTCCTATACCAAAGGCAGGATATTTATGGACTATTGCGGGTTATGATGTTTATTTTTCTTGGTGTGCAGTGGGTATGGCTGTAGGATTGATTTTACTTATAGTAAACTATATGGGTGGAAAAAGTGCAGCTTTATTTCAAACAATAGCTACAATTGGATTAACTGGAGTTGGAGTATTATTTATTGTAGGTGGAACAAGCATGGGAAATGCAGAATTTATGGGAGATATGTATACAAGTGGCAAGGGATTGATATCAGTTTTATTAATGGCTCCTGCTATGTATGTTGGATTTGACGTAATCCCACAGTCTGCTGAAGAAATGAATATTCCACTAAAACAGATTGCAAAAATTTTAATTTTGTCAATTTTCATGGCTGCAGCATGGTATATTTTAATGATTTTAGGGATTGCTAAGGCATGTCCAATTGAAGTAAGAAATAATGGGGCAGTTCCAGTAGCTGATGCTGCAGCATATTTATTTGGATCAGCTATGTGGGGGAAAATATTAATTATAGGTGCGTTATGTGGTATTCTTACTAGTTGGAATGGATTTATTGTTGGTGGTGCTAGAGTATTGTTTGCAATGGGTAGAGCGAAAATGCTTCCGCCAGTATTTGGTAAGGTACATCCCAAAACACAGTCTCCTTATGCAGCAATCATTCTTATTGGTATTATTTGTTTATTATCACCATTAATGGGGAAAAATGCATTGGTTTGGTTTGTTAATGCGAGTTCATTTGGTGTAGTTATTACGTACTTGATGGTATGTATATCATTCGTTTGTCTTAGAAAGAAAGAACCAAATCTAGAAAGGCCGTTTAAAGTTTCAAATGGAGTTATTATAGGATGGGTAGCTATTATTATCTCTGTTATATTTATTTCACTGTACTTACCATTTTCACCAGGTGCATTAGTATGGCCTTATGAATGGGGAATGATTCTTGGATGGATAGTATTAGGTGTTATTTTAGCAGTTATGACTAAAAAAGCATATCCTGATGTAACTGACAAGGAAAGAGAATATTTGATGTTTGGTGAAAAATACGCTAGAAAAGAGATTATAGGTAAAGGGTCAGATGTAGCTTAATAATTGAGTAAATAAACTATAAAATATTTATTAATATAGTTCATTAAATAAACATATCTAAGGAGGAATTTAAAATGTCAGAATTAAGATTAAGTGTACCTAAAATGGTTACTGAGTTACCAGGACGTAAGTCAAAGGAATTATTAAAATTAAGAGAGGAAAATGTTCCTGGTGGAGTATCATATGGTATACCTACTTTTATTAAACGTGGTGAAGGTGCAATGTTTGAAGATGTTGATGGGAATATTATGATGGATTTTGCAGGAGGTCTTGGGGTTTTAAATATAGGATATAGCCATCCAGAAGTTGTTGAAGTTGTAAAAGAACAATGTGAAAAATTTTTCCATACGAGTATTAATATTATTCAATATGAACAATATATTCGTTTAGCTGAAAAATTAAATAGATTAGTACCAGGAGATTTTAAAAAGAAAACAATGCTTGTAAATAGTGGTGCTGAAGCAAACGAAAATGCTATCAAAATTGCACGTAGATATACTGGACGTAGTGAAATTGTTACATTTACAGGAGCATTTCACGGAAGAACATCGTTAACAATGGCATTGACGAGTAAAGTAAAACCATATAAATTTGGTTTTGGTCCTTTCTCTGCTGGAATTCATCGTGCAGAATTTCCGTATATCTATCGTCGTCCAAAGGGAATATCAGAAGAAAATGCAGTAAAATATTTCGTTGAAAAATTAAGGAATTTCTTCTTAGAAGAAGTAAATCTTGAAGAGGTAGCTGCAATTATCATAGAACCTGTCCAAGGGGAAGGTGGTTTTATTACAGCTCCGATGGAATATGTTAAAGAATTAAGAAAGGTATGTGATGAAAATGGAATCTTGTTAATTTGTGATGAAGTACAAAGTGGTTACTGTAGAACAGGTAGAATGTTTGCTTGTGATTATTGGGCAGAGCATGGAATTTATACTGATATTATGACGAGTGCAAAATCTATTGCTGGAGGATTACCACTCAGTGCAGTAACTGCTAGAGCAGAGATTATTGAATCTTCTCAAGCTGGTGGTATTGGTGGTACATATTGTGGAAATCCAGTAGCAGCTACTGCTGCATTAAAAGTTATAGAAATTATGGAAAGAGATAATTTTGCGGATAAAGCAAATCATATAGCAGATATAGCTATGAATAGATTAAACGAAATGAAAGAAAAATATGAAATAATAGGAGATGTACGTGGTCTTGGTGCAATGATGGCAATTGAGTTAGTTAAAGATCAAGAAACAAAAGAGCCAGCTAAAGATGAAATAAAAGAAATCATTAAAGAATGTAATAAACAGGGCTTAGTCGTTTTAGATGCAGGGGTTAGAGGAAACAATATTCGTTTCTTGATGCCGCTTGTTATTACGGATGAACAGTTAAATTTTGGATTAGATATTATAGAAAATGCCATTGTAAAAGTATGTGAATCCGTTTATTCTTGCTGTTAAATCAAATCATAAAAGATAAGACAAAAAAATAATATCATAAAAAATTGGGATATAGCTCCAATTTTTTATGATTAATTAAAGCTGATTCTAATAAAGAATGTAAAATAGTTGAGTTGTGCCATTAAAGTTAAATTTAAACTAAATAATAAAATTATACATCGATAGTCCTAGAGGACATATGGCAACAGAAGATTTGAAGCAAGGTCAAACAATTGAACGATTTAGTGTTAACACATGAGTTTCTTTACGAGCCGTTTAGAAATATTAGAAGATTTTGTAGTTGGAAACAACTATGAAGGGATTGCATTTGGAAATACTGGAGTGAGTGCTGTTCATGCATGATCTTATCCATTAGGAGGTACATACCATGTTCCTCATGGAGAAGCAAAGTATCAATTCTTCACAGAAGTATTTAATACATATAACAGATTAGACCCAAATGAAAAAATCAAAGAATTAATATTATACTAGCGGGTCTTTTGAATGTAGGAGAAAGTGATGTATATACTGCACTTTCAAGAGAAGAAATCTTAAATATCTATAATAATCTATATTAAAAAAGCCTTTTAAAGGCTTTTTTTTTATAGATTATTCATCTAGTGATTCAATAGAATAACTTACTTTATATTTACTGCATTCATACAACTCTATTTCAATTCTAGGATGATCTTTATCAATATAGTCAAACAAAAGGACCGGTTTTAGCTGTCTATCATTTTCGATTATACCGCTTTTTTCAATGCCATCACAGATGCTTTTAGGATAATTATGTAAATCTCCCATTCTCTTGTTTAGGAAGTAAAGATGTATGATTGTAATAATATTTCCAGTTAGTGTGGGCCCAGTATATTGCTGATTAATAAAACCTGCGATTTTGTTTTCATAAGCTATGTACTTTCCGTGTTTACCTTCTCGAGGCATCCAAACTTGACCATGTATATTTTTAAGTTTGAAATTTGATTTGCTAATTGGTTTGCCGGGTACAATAATCTTTATCATTTTTACACCTCCAAAGGATATTCTAACATACAACTTGCATATAATAAATCAAGTAATTATTTTATTCCTATGTATCATAAAAAGATAATAAGTGGAGATAATGTAAATAAAGATTTATTAGGATGTGAGGATATGTTAGATAAGGCATTGAAATGGATAAAGCGGATTTTGAGGGTTCTAATGGTTTTGATTTTAATAGAAAGATTTATCTTTGGATTTACCATTATACAAGGCATGTCTATGGCGCCTACGCTTCAAAATAACGATAAATTATTTATTAATAAAATCGTATACCTATTTTCAAAACCGCACTATGGAGACCTTATTGTTTTTCATCCCCCTATTGAGGAAAGAAAAGATGAATTGTTTATTAAGCGGATTATTGCTGTAGAAGGAGAACGGTTTTGTATAAAGGAAGGAAAGCTTTACATTAACGGGAAAGAAATAAAAGAATTCTATACCTATAATGAGGAATATAAAGAGAGAGTATATAAAGTAACCAGTGGCAAGGTGCCAAAAAATATGGTATTTGTTATGGGTGATAATAGAAATGATAGTAATGATAGCAGGTGTTTTGGTTTTGTTCCTAAAAGAAATATAGAAGGAAAAGCAAATTTAAGGATATTGCCACTAGATGCAGTACAAGTTTTTTCTATCAAATAATCCAGGGAGATGTAAATATCTCCCTTTTAGGATGGGAAATTTAAGAAGGTCCATTCTGATTCGACAAAAATAAGTGGAGAGATGGACAAGGTTCATGAATAAAATAGATTAAAGAGTTCTAGTAAGGAAGATAAGGGGGCATTTTTATGGATAAATCTAAAAAACTTTCGTATAAGAGGTTAAAAAAAATGTATAACCCTGATAACTTTCCCTTTAGTTCTACAGAAGAATTAGCATCTGCTAAAGAGATTATAGGGCAGAGTAGAGCTGAGAAAGCAATGGAATTTGGATTGCGTGTTAAAAATTCAAAATATAATATATTTATTGTTGGATTAAAAGGGACTGGTAAAAAAAGTTATGCAAAAAAAATTGCAGAAAAAAATGCGAAAACAGAAAACATACCAGATGATTGGTGTTATGTTTATAATTTTGATGAACCTAGTAGACCGATTGCCTTAAATATGCCTCCTGGAATGGGGAAAATATTTTGTGATGATATGGATGAACTGATCAAAGAACTATTGGAAGTGGTACCAAAGAAGTTTTCTGATGAAATATATGAACAATATAAAGGAAAAATTATTAAGAAATATCAAAAGGAAAGAAATATATTATTAGAACAATTGACTGCCTACTGCTTGGAAAATGGTTTTGATATAAAAAATACCAATAAGGGATTTGCGCTTTCACCACGTATTAATGGAAAAGCAATTGGTGATGAGGAATATGAAATGTTGGATGAAGAACAGAAAAAACAAATAGAACAAAAAGCAGAGGATGTAGAAAAAAAAGCAGTAGCATTGCTAAGAAAAATAAAACATATTGAACATAAAGCAAAAATAAAGATGGGTCAGTTAGATGATGAAGTTGGAAGATGCACAGTAAAACCTTTTGTTGATGTATTATTTGATAAATATAAAGATCATGAGAAAGTAATAAAGTATCTAAAAACAGTGCAAGAAAATATAGTAGAGAATATATATGATTTTGATGCATCAGAAGAAGAACAGGATGAAACAGTGGAAGATAGTTTTTTAAAAAAATATAAGGTAAATCTATTTGTAGATAATAGCAATAATATTGGTGCACCAGTAATTATTGAATACAATCCAAGTTATCAAAATCTTGTTGGGAAAATAGAATATGAAAATGAACAAGGATCGCTAAAAACAGATTTTACGATGATTAAAGCGGGTGCGATGCATAAAGCAAATGGAGGTTATTTAATACTTCAGGCAAATCAAATTCTTTCTAATATAAAATCTTGGGATGCTTTAAAAAGGGTAGTGGAAACAGGGCAATTGTGTATCGAGAGTTTGAGAACACAGCTAGGAATTGTGGATATAGTTTCACTAAAGCCAGAGGCAATAAATATTCATTTAAAAGTAATACTTGTTGGAAATCCTTATATATACAATATGCTTTACGCGTATGATGAAAATTTTGAAAAGCTATTCAAAATTAAAGTTGATTTTGATTCTGTAATGGATGGAAATGAAGAAAATGGGCTAAAAATGGCACAATTTATACGTTTTTTTTGTGAAAAAGAAAAATTGAAACATTTAGATGCTAGTGGGGTTGCGAAGATTTTAGAATATAGCCATAGAATTGCAGGAAGTCAAAAAAAGCTTACTACAAGATTTAATAAACTAGTAGAAATATTAATTGAAGCAGATGTATGGGCTGAAATAGATCAAAGTTTATTGATTGCAGAAAGGCATGTAAAAAAAGCATATGTAGAAAAAATATATAGAAATAATAAAATTGAACAAAAAATCGAAGAGATGTATAAAAAAGGAAAAATTTTATTCCATACAAAAGGGAAAAAGATAGGAAGTATTCACGGTTTATCTGTGATTGACTTAGGGGATTATATATTCGGAAAACCTTCTGCCATTTCTGTTACAACCTTTGTAGGAAACAAAGGTATTGTAAATATTGAAAGGGAAGCTAAGTTAAGTGGAAGCATTCATGATAAAGGGGTAATGATTTTAGAAGGGTATTTAAGTGAAAAGTTTGCACAAGAATATCCATTGACATTAACAGCAAAAATTTGCTTTGAGCAAAATTATAGTGGTGTAGATGGGGATAGTGCTTCTAGTACAGAACT
Source organism: Marinisporobacter balticus (assembly GCF_004345705.1). GTDB lineage: Bacteria > Bacillota > Clostridia > Peptostreptococcales > Thermotaleaceae > Marinisporobacter > Marinisporobacter balticus. The sequence goes on along the minus strand of NZ_SLWV01000002.1, from coordinate 251,741 downwards.
GTATGCATTATTATCTAGTTTAAGTGATACACCAATCAATCAAAATATAGCTGTAACGGGATCTGTAAATCAAAAAGGAGAAATACAACCTATTGGAGGAGTAAGTGAAAAAATCGAAGGATTTTTTTCACTTTGTAACTATTATGGTCTTACAGGTGAGCAAGGGGTAATTATTCCACATCAAAATATAGAGGATTTGGTCCTTTGTGATGATGTGATAGATGCTGTAAAGGAAGAAAAATTTCATATCTATCCTATTTCAAAAATTGAAGAGGGGATGGAAATATTAACAGATACTTCCTTTGATGAAATCTGTGAAGCGGTTAAAAACAAATTGGATCAATACATGATTACTGTAAAAAATGAAATAAGAAATAAAGGTTCAAAAATGTTTAAAAGAAATAGGTGATATTCACCTATTTCTTTATACCATTCAAAAATAGTTCATGTAAGTTCTCTATATGAATTTCTTCTGATAGATTATCCTTGAAAAAAAGTTTACTCACAAGGATATGGTGGATACTTCCCATAAACGATAAAGCAGCAGTATAAGGATGAACTTCCCTGAAAGTTCCTAAATTTATGCCAGTTTGAATAAGATTTGCAATAAAATCAATTTTTTTTCTGTGTCTTGTTTCTAAAAGTTTATGAATTTCAATACCAACATTATGGGCTTCATGCATGAATATATGAGCTAATTCTCCATTATTTGTAATAACTTGTGCTTCAAGATAAATATATTTTCTAAATTTATCAATAATGTTTGCTTCATCTTCAATGGTTTTTATTAAATTTTCATAATATATATCTGCGTAATACTTCATCATTTCTGCAAATAAGTGCTTTTTACTATCGAAGTATTCATAAATTGTACCTTTACCAACACCAGCGCGTAAAGCGATTTCACTAACCTTTGCTTTATGAAATCCATCTCTACAAAATATTTTCATGGCTGATTCGATGATGAACTGTCTTTTGTTTTTTTTATTATCCATTTTAAAACCCCCAAAAAAGAAAAAACTAATGGTTTTCTTGGATTAGTTTTTTCTTTTTTCTATTTTTAAATCTAGCTTTTATTTTGTCATGAATATCATCAAAAATAGTGTAGACAACAGGGATAAAAGCTAATGTTAGTACAGTTGATAATAATAGTCCACCTACAACAACAGTAGCCATAGGTGCTTGCGTAGATGCACCTTCTCCAATTCCTAGTGCTAAGGGCAGTAGCCCTAGTACAGTGGTGAGTGTTGTCATAAGGATAGGCCTAAATCTTGTATGACCAGCCTTTATAATGGCTTCTTTTCTTTCGACACCTTGTTCTCTTAGTTGATTAATATAATCTACTAAAACGATCGCATTGTTAACAACGATTCCTGCTAACATAATAATTCCGATAAAAGCTGGAACAGATAGAGAACGTCTTGTAATAAATAATCCTATAAATCCACCAGATAAAGCAAAAGGTACAGAAAGCATTACTGTAAAAGGATGTAGCAATGATTCAAACTGGGATGCTAAAATCATGTACACAAGAATAATAGATAGAACCAAAGCAATGGCCAAACTTGAAAATGCTTCCATCATGTCTTCGTGTTCTCCTGTAAAGTTATAGCGATATCCAGAGGGTATTTGATATTCATCAATTTTTTTCTGTATATCATCTGTTACAGATTTTAAATCCCGTCCAAATAATTGGGATGAAACTGTAACAGTGCGTACCTGATTGATTCTTTTAATTTGTGTAGGAGAATTACCGTACTCTATGGTTGCGATTTGACCGATCGGAACGGCTACACCTGTAGGAGATTTAATGAGTATTTGTTTCATGTTTTCTATAGATGCTTTTACATGATCATTTAAAGAGATGTTTACATCAATTTCATCTCCATCAAATTTAAAGTTTGTAGCTTTTACACCTTCAACTGCAGCTTTTAAACTATTTGCTAAATCATATGTGGTAATGCCATAAAAGGAAGCTACTTCTCTGTTTAAAATGATCCTTGCTTCGGGTTCGCCTTCTTCTGTATCTATATTGACTTCAGATGTGCCTGGCACAGATTTTGCTATTTTTTTGAAGTCTTCACCAATAGATTTTAAAATGTTTATATCATCCCCCTTTATTTCTATCTCAATGGCAGAACTGCTTGGGCCACCACCTTGCATAGAGGATGATTCGCTAACAGTGATTTTTGCGCCAGCAAAAGAAGATACTTTTTCTCTTACTTCATTTACAATTTCTTCTGTAGTACGGTTACGATATTTTTGGTTTATAAGGGTTGCTGTGATGGTTGATTTGTTAGATGCACTGGTAGAAAATCCTCCACTTGAAGCAACTTCTGTGAAAATTTTATCTTTTTCAGGCAATGCTGTAACAATCTTTTCAAGTTGTGAAACAATTTTATTTGTATCTGCTAAATTTGTTCCAAAAGGAAGTTCGATAGATACTGTAAACATTCCTTCATCTTCTTTTGGAAAGAATTCACCACCTACCATACCAACCAATGCAATAGAAGAAATGAATATGCTCAATCCAATCGAAATGGTAGTTTTTCTGTGACTAAGTGTAAATTTTAATACTTTATCATAAGCTCTTGATAAACGGTCAACAGAGCTTGAAAATAAGTCTAATAATCGACCTAAAGAAGGTCCAGTATGCTTTCGTTTTTTCACTTCTCCGACCTTTAGAAGTTTAGAAGAAAGCATGGGTACAATTGTTAGTGCGACAACTAAAGATGCGAGGAGGGAAAAGGTTACAGCAAAGGAAAGCTGCTTAAAAACAATAGAAGTAAACCCTTCCGTAAAAACCATAGGTAAAAATACAGCCACTGTAGTCATCGTAGAAGCAAATACAGCCATTCCCACTTCTTTTGCTCCGAATATGGCAGATTCTATTCTACTATATCCATTTTCTCTAAAACGGTAGATGTTTTCTAAAACGACGATAGAGTTGTCAACGAGCATGCCTATCCCTAATGCCAATCCACCTAAGGAAATTAAGTTAATGGTAAGGCCCCCAAAATACATGAGTGCAAATGTAGCAATAATGGATATAGGTATCGCAATACCAACAATAAAGGTTGAACGTATATTTCTTAGGAATAAATATAGGATAACAACAGCTAGAAGTCCTCCTACAAGTGCATTTCTAGTAACATTATTGATGGATTTATTAATAAATTCTGATTGATCCATACCGACTACAACGTCAAGATCTGGATAATCATTTTGTATATTAGATACTTCAGCTAATACTTTTTCAGCTACTTTCACTGTATTTGCAACAGATTGTTTTTTTATACTAATACTTATTGAATTATTTCCGTTTACTCTAGATAAACTTTCTCTTTCTTTATAGTCTAATGTGATGGTTGAAATATCAGAGAGTCTTATAATTTCTCCACTTTTTAGTATAATAGGAACTGCTTTAATGTCCTCTATATGCTTAAATTCACCTGTGGTTCTAGCTAATAATTCCTTTGACCCCTTATTTACTTTTCCACCAGGTAAGTTTAAATTTTCTGCCCTTAGGGTATTTTGAATTTGAGAAAGAGTGAGCTCATAACCTGATAGTTTATCTTGATCTACTTCTACTTTTACTTCGAGATCATTTCCACCAGCCAAATCCACAGAGGCTACACCGTCTAATCTTTCAAAACGGGATGATATTTCATCCTCAATAAGGATTTGTAATTTTCCAATTTCCATCGTAGATGAAATACCTAATTGAATGATGGGTTGCGCATTTGGATCAATTTTTAGCACCATAGGAGAAGATGCGTCATCTGGCAAAGTGCCTTTTATTAAATCAACTTTTTCCCGCATTTCAAGCGCAGCTAAATCCATGTCTGCACTCGATTCGAATTCAGCAACAATGATTGCATTGCCTTCTCTTGAGTAGGAAGATAGATTTTTCAATTTACCAACAGTAGCAACAGATTGTTCTATTGGTTTTGTAATTAGTGTTTCAATTTCTTCTGGTGCAACGCCACTATAATTTACAGAAACAATAGCTACTGGAATTTCCATTTCTGGATAAAGGTCGATGGGAAGCAAATTTAAACAAACACCTCCCAAAAGAATCGCTATAAGCATAAACATGAGCGTGGTAACAGGTCTATTTACAGATATTTTTGATAAATTCATCGTATCAACTCCTATTTAATGATTTGTACTTTATTGCCATTTTCTAAGTAATTTTGACCTTTTATGACAATTAGATCGCCCTCTTTTAAGCCATTTGTTACTTCAACCTCTTTACCATTATCAATTCCAAGTGATACTTCTTGTAATTGGGTCTGATGATCATGGACTACAAATACTACTTCCTTCCCATTTTTTACGACTACAGAATCAGATGGGATAATAAGGATATTTTCTTTTTTATCAGAGACAATGCTAATTTCTGCAAACATTCCAGCTTTCACTAAAGTATCTTTATTTTCAAGAGAAATTTTCATAGGATAAGTAAGCCCATTTTTTGTAGGGGATGGAGATAGGGCAAAAATTCTTCCTTTTAGAGATGCATTACTTGCTGATTTAACAAGTACATCTACTTCGTCTCCTGTATGCACTTTATTAATGAGATGCTCTGATATCGAAGTTTCGATAAGGACTATATCTAAATTTGCAATGGTGATAGCAGACATACCAGATGAAGCTATTTCTCCGCTACTGATGTCAACAGAAGTAATAAAACCAGAAATAGGGGCCGATACAATACAATCTGAAAGACGTGATTTGGCATTTTCAAGAGTTACCCTTGCTTGTTCTACTTGCGCTTTTACTTGTTCTAACTGAGCTGTAGATGCTTTAAGGGCTGAATCTTCAAATACTTGTTCTGAAATGGCGCCTTGTTCGTATAAGGCTTTATTTCTTTCGTGATTTTTCAGATTATGATCGACTGTCTCTTGTGTAAGCGTTAAGTTTGCAAGCGTAGCAGCATAAGAAGCTTCTGCGCTTTTAACCGTATTGAGTATATCCTTTTGATCAAGTTCAAAGAGTACATTTCCTTTTTGAATGCGATCTCCAATCTCAACATGTACGTTCATTACTTTTCCAGGCGTTTTTGCAACGATACTAGATTCTTCGATGGGTCTAATTTTACCTGATAATGTTGTTTTGAGTGTTAAATCTTGCTTTTTAACTATAGCTGTTTGAACACGAATTAATGGTTCTTCTTTAGCGATAGCTGGTTGCTTTTTTCCACAGCCTGTTATAGTCATAGTTACCAATAATATTACTGCAAATACTAAAACGATTTTCTTACACATTTTATCCCTCCAAGACTGACCAGTCGGTCAATATATTTTCAACTTAAATGTTATATATATATGGTGTTTACGTCAAGAAAAAAATTGTAAAAAATGAATTAATTTTCTAAAACGAATCTGTTTTAAATAATGATAAGTAAACAAGGAAAATAGACATACTATATGGGAAGGTGTGCTTGCCAAATGGTAGATAATATTATAAAGTTTATTGAACAGGATAATAGGGTAGAAATTATTAAGATAGATATAGAGATGCTATAGAAAGGAAGAAACTATGAATATTAAAACTAAAAAAATATTAGAATTATTAAATAAAGAATATCCTAATGTAAAATGTGAATTAAACTACAATACACCCTTTCAACTTTTAGTGGCGACGATATTATCTGCGCAAACAACAGATAAAAAAGTAAATGAGGTTACAAAGCAATTATTTATAGATTATCCAACCGTATACAATTTTTCAAAACTAACCATACCAGAGTTAGAAGATAAAATTAGAAAAATAGGACTTTATCGTAATAAAGCTAAAAATATTCTAAAAACAGTAAAAATGTTGATAGAAGAATATAATGGGCAAGTACCTAGTAAGTTTGATGATTTAGTATCTTTACATGGCGTAGGAAGAAAGACAGCGAATGTTGTATTAGCAAATGCATTTAATGTACCTACTATTGCAGTAGATACCCATGTTTTTAGGGTGAGTAATAGAATTGGTTTAGCGAATGCTAAAGATGTTCTACAGACAGAAAAGGATCTTCAAAAGAATATTCCAAAGAAGGACTGGATTGAAGCGCATCATTTATTCATCTTTCATGGAAGAAATCTATGCATCGCGAGAAAGCCAAAATGTGAAATTTGTCCTATCAATAGGGAATGTAAATATTTTAATCAAGCAGAATAAATTTAGAGAGTTGCTCTGTTTAGAAAACATTTAAAAGCACAATGTTCTAGTGTGATCATATTTCTATCATATATATGGCTTAGGAAATGAATGGAACTTCTTAAAGGAATAACCATAAAGTCAAAAATATAAAATGTAGAACTTATTGTTCTATGGTTTTTTCTAGTTTTTTGATATAAATGATTAGAAAATGTCTACGTTTCATATGAAAAATATGTAAAGAACAACTATTTATAAAAGAGGAAATTGTAAAAAAATGAAGAATATAATGTAAATGTGTGAAAAAAGTAGAGAGATGAAAGTCGAAAGAGGTGCAAAGGATGATAGAATCCACATTATCCCAAATAAGTACGCAGGAGATTATTTTTTCATTAGATATTGGTACAAAAAGTGTGGTGGGGATTATAGGGAAAAAAGAAGCAGAGAAGTTTATCGTTATTGATGTTGAAATTATGCAATACGCAAGTCGTGCCATGTACGATGGGCAAATACATGATATTGAAAAGGTAGCATGTGTTGCGAAAGAAGTAAAAGAAAGCCTTGAAGAAAGAACAGGATTTAAACTAACAGAAGTAGCGATCGCGGCTGCTGGTAGGGCTCTTAAAACTTGTCGTGTTCGAACAAGCAGAGAAATTGATGCCACAAAGGAAATTGATCAAACTACGATTCATAGTTTGGAGATCGAAGCCATACAAAAGGCACAAGAAATGCTGGATGAAAATAATAATAGTAAGGATATAAAATATTATTGTGTAGGACATACAGTTGTAAATTATTATTTAAATGACAGTATAATTACATCGCTTAAAGGACATAGGGGTGATAAAATAGATGCAGATGTTTTAGGTACATTTTTGCCATATGTTGTTGTAGATAGCTTATATACAGTTATGCATAAAATAGGATTAGAAGTTGTACATCTAACCCTTGAGCCTATTGCAGCGATTCATGTTGCAATTCCCCCTAAATTAAGATTATTAAATTTGGCGTTAATTGATATAGGTGCAGGTACATCAGATATTGCAATAACAAAGGATGGAACGGTTGTGTCTTTTGCAATGGCATCTGTAGCAGGTGATGAGATTACAGAGGCAATTGCAAAAGAATTTTTACTAGATTTTGATACTGCAGAAAAATTAAAAATAGGATTGAATAAAGAAGAGCGTCATACCTTTGAAGATATTGTAGGGATTTCTTATAAGATGAGCACAGAAGAAATTGTAGAAAAAATTGCGCATGTCATTGAAAATATTGCATCAGAGATTGTAAATAAAGTCATTGAATATAATGGAAAATCACCTAGTGCGGTATTTTGTATAGGTGGCGGAAGTCAAATTCCTACTTTAACAAAACATTTAGCGAGTAAATTAGAATTGAAACAAGAAAGAGTTGTAGTGAGAGGTACTGAGATTATTGAAGGTATTGAATTTCGATGTGAAAAACTTGAAGGGCCTGAATTTATAACACCTATTGGGATTGGTATGATTAGCATAAAAGATAGAGAATATAATTTTATGCAAATACGCGTAAATGAGCAAGTTATAAAATTATTTTATGCAAAAAAACTGCTTGTATCGGATGCGCTGATTAAAGCAGGAATGAATGCAAAAAAACTGATTGCAAGAAGGGGTAAGAGTTTAAATATTTATGTGAATGGACAGCTAAAAAACATAAAAGGTGGGGTTGGAGAACCAGCAAAGATCTATTTAAATGGAAAACTTACGAGTCTGGATGGAGAAATTAAGGATCAAGATGAGATTAAAATCGAAACAGCTACTGATGGAATTGATGCCTTATGTACATTAAAAGAATTAGTAAAAGATATAAATTTTGTGAATTTTAACGGCTTAGATATAAATTTGATTAATAAATTATTTATAAATGAAAAAGAGGTTTCTAGTGAATATGAGATAAGAGAAGGAGACAAAATTACTTTTGTTGAGATTCATACAGTGGAAGAAATTCTAAAAAGATTTAATATGCATGAAGCAGATTATGATGTATATGTCAATGGATTAGAGGTAGGGAAAGATTTTAATTTACATCATAAGGATAAAATTATTACTCATGAGAGAAAACAAATGCTGACACAAAACAATGATAAGAAAAATGTGCATATAAATGAGAATAAAAAAGATGGCAAAATTCAAGTTTTAATCAATGAGCAGATCGTTGATATACCAAAGAAAGAAAGACCCCTGATTTTTGTAGATATATTTGACTATTTCGATTTTGATAGAACAAAAGTGAAAGGCAATTTATTTATGCAATTAAATGGAGAAAAAATAAATTATACGGATACAATAAAAGATGGAGACAAAATAGAAATCTATTGGCAATAATAAAGAAAGAATAGCATAGATAAGAAGGGTTTTGGTTGCGGAGGTAGGATTTGAACCTACGACATCCGGGTTATGAGCCCGACGAGCTACCACTGCTCTACTCCGCGCTAAAAACTTATTCTCTGCTAATAGTATATGTGAAAAAACTAAATATATTCCTTTAAAAAAAAAGAGAAGGAGCGGACTCCCTCTGAGAATAAAAAGGGGAAAAACGAACAGTGGACCTATGTCCACTACATATTATGCATGTACGATAAAAAGGTTACTTGAGAAATGAAAATTTGAATATGTAATAATATAGTATTTTAGTAAATAAATATGTATATTAGTAATATAGGGTTTTATAGCATAATAAAATAGAATAAAAGAAAACTAAGTAAGCAACTTTTACAAAATTTTAGTTGGATAGGCTTGCTTATATGTGTAAGAAAGGAGGAGGACGTTTGAACTCAAATATAAAAGATCAAACAAAAAAATCAAATATTAGCGTTGGACTTATTATTGTTTTACTAAGTTTTCTCATTTCAACTACAGCGATAGCGTCTTTTTTAATTTATAGGGACACGATTCATGATGGTGTGACCATAGAAAATTTAGATATTGGAGGATTATCTACCACAGAAGCAAAGAATAAAATCCAAAATCATTTTAATAAATTACTAACAGATGGACAGATTCATTTTGTTTATGGGGATAAGACTTGGAATGCAAGTGGCAGTGATATAAGTTATGATTATGATTATACAAATGCTGTGAATGAAGCTTATAATATAGGAAGAAAAGGAAATTATTTCGAAAGATTACAAATCATTATTTCTTTATTTAAGAATGCAAAAGATATTAATTTAACGCCTATTTATGACCATGAGAAATTGGATGCTATTATATATGATATTCAATGTGCCATTGATAAACAGACTAAAGATGCAACCATTAAGAAAAAAAATGGCCAATTTTTTATTCAAGATGAAGAAGTGGGTCTTCAGTTAAATCCAGAAAAAACAAAGGGAATTTTTGAGGAAGCATTGAAAACATATAAAATACAAAATGAAATACGAGTGGAACTTCCTGTTGAAACTATTTCTCCTAAAATCACATCAGAAAGCTTAAGTACGATTCATGATTTACTTGGAACATATAGTACGAAATTTAATGCAAATAATGCAAGTAGGACAGAAAATATAAGGTTGGCAGCAAAGACAATGAATGGGACTGTATTAATGCCGACAGAAGTATTTTCTTTTAATGAAGTTGTAGGACCAAGAAGTAAAGAACAGGGATATCAAACGGCTCACGTAATATTTAAAGGAGAATTAGTAGATGGATTAGGAGGGGGCGTATGCCAAGCGTCTAGCACTTTATACAATGCTGCCCTTTTGAGTAATTTAGAAATGGTTGAAAGATATAAGCATACGATTCCTTCTACATATGTACCAAAGGGTAGAGATGCCACAGTTTCTTATGGTGTATTAGATTTTAAATTTAAAAATAGGTTTGCATATCCTATTTATATAGAAAGTTATGTGCAAAACAACGTGATGCAAGTAAAGATCTATGGGCATAAAACCGATAATAAAATTGTAAAAATCCAATCTGAAGAAAATGAAGTCATCAAAATGCCTTTAGAAATTAAATATGATAGTAATTTACCTGAAGGAGAAGAAAAAATAGAGCAAAAAGGAAGAAATGGATATAAGGTTACAACCTACAGCAATATTTATGAAAAAGGGAAAATTTTAGAAAGAAAACAAATTTCAAAAGATTATTATAAACCGCAAAAACAAATTATTATAAAAGGAACAAAAAAATCTGCAGTATCTAATATCCAAGAGCCAGAAGAATCAGAATTGATGGAAGAACCAAATGAATTGTAATGAAAAGAGATAGAACAAAGCTTAAAGAGTAAATGAAATAGAATTTTATGAGGTGTACAAATGGTTGAAGCATTATACGATAAAGAGATATGTTGCTCAATATGTAAAAATATTTTTCGTACAAAAAAAGTTAGAACTTCTGCTGTGAGATTAGAGAAAAGGGATGCAGATTTTTGTGTATACTATAATGGAGAAAACCCAATATACTATGCAGTATTTACATGTCCTAACTGTGGATATACTGCCTTCGAGAGTGTATTTCAAGAAATCAGTCCTAAAGATAAAAAAGTAATTATAGCAAAGGTCTCTAATCGGTGGGTCCAACGAGACTTTGGAAAAGAAAGAAATGTTTATCAGGCCATTGAAGTTTATAAACTTGCTATACTATGTGGACAATTATTAAATCAAAAAAAAGGGATATTAGGGATGCTGTGTCTTAGGTTGGGTTGGTTATATAGATATATTGGAGAAATTAGAGAGTTCGATTTTTTAAAACATGCAATAGATTGTTTTGAAGAAGCTTTTAGATATGAACGTTTACCCATTGGAAACCTTGATGAAATTTCACTAATCTATTTATTAGGGGAATTAAATAGAAGACTTGAAAAATATGATGAAGCGATTGATTGGTTTAATAAGGCAGTGAATAATCGAGCAATTAAGCAAAAACGGAAACTAGATATCCTTGCAAGAGAACAATGGAGAATAGCAAAGGAAGCATATAAGAAACAAAAAGGTGCAGAACAGAATGAATAAAAAAATATAGATTACAAAGGAAAAGTTACGACAAAAGCGTGGTAACTTTTTTGCTTTTCAAAAATTACATTTGGAGGTGAAGTATGTATCCGTTATTAACTACTTTGGGTATGTTGAAATGGATAAGGAGGAATGGATATAAACAAAGAAAGAATCCAATTGTATTTGTACCAGGATTATATGGTTCTATGGGGGAAACCATTATTCCAGGAACAGGAGATTGGGGATTTGGTATGTCAGCACCTGTATATGAACCATTTATTCGTAGCATTGAGGAGTTAGGATACAAAAAAGATAAAGATTTATTTATTGCATTTTATGATTGGAGAAAGGAATGTACATTTTGTGCACAGCATTATTTAAAGCGTATAATAAACGAAGCAAAGAGAAAAGGCAGGAGTAAAAAAGTAGATATTATCTGTCATAGTATGGGAGGGCTTGTATCAAGAGCTTATATCCAAAGCCAACAATATGGCTATGATGTGGATCAACTCATTATGATTGCTACACCCAATGCAGGGGCAGTAAATGCATATTATTTTTGGGCAGAAGGAAAGCTTCCTTACGAAAAAAATATAAAATCAAATATTTTTAGAACGATTTTAGAAGGATACTTATGGATTTTAAGAAAATTTTATAATGCTGAGAATGATATGGAGATGATCCACAATCATTTGAAAAGTGTAAAAGATCTTTTGCCTAGCTATCGTTATGGTGATTATCTTTATTTTTTAGATGAAGATGGAAAGATGCGATATATTCCTTATGAAAAGATGCAATATCAAAATGAATTCTTAGATCAATTAAATCAAAATGAATATCTGCTGAAGCGAAGAAAAATAAAAACTACTTTAATTGCAGGAAAAGGAATTGAAACAAACAATTACTTACAAGTAGATAGACGGTACCAAAACCAAGGGAATAGATGGATGGTTGGAAAAGTTGTTGCAGCGTCAAAGTCAACAGAAGGAGATGGAACCGTTATGTTAAGGAGTGTATTTAGAGTGGAAGGAGACGCTTATGTGTTTGAAGGAACACATGCAGATATATTGAATCGATGTACCTTTGTTATTAGAAAAAAACTAAGAATTAATGAAAATAATGCATATCGAAGTAGTGATAAACTTATTAAAAATTATATCAGTATTCTTGTAAGTGGTTCAGGAGATTTACTGATAAAATCTGCTGTAGAAGAGGGGGGAATTTTATATGATGGGATAAAAAAAGTAGAGGGTGTTTATGTAGAAAGATACAATGAAAAATTAAAATGGATTGTTTTAGTAGGTTTTTCAACAGAACAATGTTATGTTGAATATGTGCCAAATGAAAGTGGAGAAATGGAAATTGTGATAAAGGATAGTTTTGGGAAAATCAAGAAAATGCAAGAAAGAGAAGTGAAAATCAATCAAACGTATCGGGTGAATTTATCTTGAATTGCATGTATATAAAAAATCTGATATAGTTTAGTTTAGTGAAATAAGGCCCACTAAAATGGGACTTATTTTTTTGAAATAGCATAAAGGGTAGCATGTGGATAGAAAGAGGTGATCATATGACTGGAAAAATCACATTGGTTACAGGTGGTGCAAGAAGCGGAAAAAGTAATTTTGCTGAGGATTTAGCAAAAAAATCAGAAAAATCGGTTGTTTATTTGGCTACAGCTATTCCTTTTGATGAAGGCATGAAGGATAGAATTAAAAAACATAGGGAGTCAAGACCAAAGGATTGGATTACTTACGAAGGATACAAGGACTTACATACGTTGATACAAGGAATAGATAAAGAATATAAAATTATTTTGATAGACTGTATTACGATTATGGTTACCAATTTAATGTTCGAAGAGGATGTATGTTGGGATAAAATAAGTCATGAAGAAATTGATAAAATTGAAGAAAAAATAAAAAAACAGATCAAAAAAATGATGGGGTCTATTCGTGAAAATGACTTATGGTGCATTATGGTTACCAATGAGTTAGGCATGGGAATTGTACCAGAAAACAGAATATCACGGATATTTAGAGATATTGCAGGAAGAATGAATCAAATCATTGCAAAAGAGGCAGAAGAAGTATATTTTACTGTTTCAGGACTACCCATGAAATTGAAATAGGAGGAAATAATGCTTTATGAAAAAATTTGTTTTAATCCTACAATTTTTAACGCGAATTCCTATTAACATAAATTTAAAAGCAGATGAAAAGGATTTTTCAGAAGGAATCATCTATTTTCCACTTGTAGGATTGATTATTGGTATGTTCGTTGTATCTGTTCACTATATTGGTTATAAATTAGGTGGTGCATTTTTGGCTTCTGTTATGGCTGTTATTGTAGAAGTTTTTATTACAGGAGGATTGCATCTAGATGGATTAGGAGATACCTTTGATGGTGTTTATAGTAATCGACCTAAGGACCGAATACTAGAAATTATGAAAGATAGTAGATTAGGAACAAATGCTGCATTAGTAATTTTTTTGAGTTTGATTTTGAAAATTGCATTTATAAATAGCTTGGATCTTTCAAAAGTGTATGAAATCTTATTACTTATGCCTGTTTTTTCAAGGTTATGTATTATTTATGGAGCAAGATTTTCTATTTATGCCAGAAGCAGTGGGATGGGAAATATGTTCATAGGAAAGACAAACAATAAACATGTAATGATCGCTATGAGTATCACAGCTGTCATATCCCTTATAAATATTTGGGCACTTCCTTTTATGTTGATAGGATTATGTTTTAGCCTTTGGTATGTAAGGCATATTAGCAGCAAAATTGGAGGAATGACTGGAGATACATTAGGGGCTTTGTGTGAGTTATCAGAGCTTGTTTATTTGTTCTATTTTCTAATCATTTAGAAAGCAGGGGATGAGTTTGATTGAATTAATATTTGTAAGACATGGAGAGACGGAGCATAATGCTGCCGGATTATATTATGGTTGGGATGATAGTTGCTTAACTCAAAAAGGGTTTTTACAGGCAGAAAAGGTTCGTGAAAAATTAAAACGTAAAAATATAGATCATATTATAAGTAGTGATTTAGATAGAACAATGAAAACGGCAGAAATTATCAATAGAAATCATCATGTGAAAATAACCATAGAAAGAAATTTAAGAGAAATGAATTTTGGGTTGTGGGAAGGATTAAGCTACAAAGAAATAAAAGAAAAATACCCACAAAAATTAAAAGAGTGGGAAAATGATTGGATAGGGATGTCGGCCCTTAAAGGGGAAAGTGTCAGCCAAATGTATGAAAGAGTTACAAAAGAAGTTGAAAAAATTATGCATACGTATAAAAAAGGAAATATCTTAATGGTAATTCATGCTGGATGTATCCGTGCAATTTTAGCTTATCTGATTGGAAGAGGAATAGAAGATTATTGGAAGTACAAAGTGGATTATTGTGGAATATCTACCATTGAAATGATAGATGGCTTTCCTGTATTGACTGCTTTTAATCAGTAAAATATATGTGCATATTATGTAAAATAGATTGAAATACATGTCATTTTTTGATAGGATAAAATAAAGTAAATAAGAAAAAATAGGTGTCATAAGACTGAAAAAGGAAGTTCGGTGAGATTCCGACACAGCCCCCGCTACTGTAAGTGAGGATGAAATCAACTAAAAGTCACTTGTATTATACAGGGAAGACGTTGAGAGTAAATTGATTCACGAGTCAGGAGACTTACCTATTTTATTCGTTGCAGTACCTTCGGCGGGAAGGAAAGTAGAATTTTAGTATATTCATGCCCTAGCCAATGTTGGTTAGGGTATTTTTTATAAGGGGATGATGGATATGGGACTACCTAGATTGGTATTAGCAGGAACCCAAAGTGGTGTGGGAAAAACAACGATTTCCACAGGTATTATGGCTGCCCTAAAAAAAAGGGGATGCAATGTAGGTCCTTTTAAAGTAGGACCTGATTATATAGATCCTGCTTTTCATAGTTTTGTTACAAAAAATAAATCTAGAAATTTAGATAGTTGGATGTTAAATGAAGAAACGGTTCTGAATTTATTTATGAAAAATGCATTAGATAAGGATATATCCATTGTAGAAGGGGTTATGGGTTTATATGATGGATATGGCACACAAAGAGATGCAGGAAGTACTGCCCATGTTTCAAAGATTATTGAGGCGCCAGTCATATTGATTATAAATGGAAAAGGTATGTCTTTAAGTGCAGCTGCACAAGTCCTAGGATATAAACAATATGATCATGATGTAGATATAAAGGGAATTATTATTAATAATATTTCTGGAGAGGCACATTATGAGCTACTGAAAGAAATTATAGAAAGAGATACAAAAATAAAATGTGTAGGGTATTTAAAACCCAATCCCAATATTCAATTAGAAAGTAGACATTTAGGATTGATTCCTAGCGTTGAAGTAAAAGATTTAGAAACAAAAATAGAAGAAATAGGAGATATGGTAGAAAAAACCATAGATATAGATGCTTTAGTAGCCATTGGAAATGAAGCAAAGGATTTAAATTTAAGACCTACAATACAAGAAAGAATTGTAGAAAATATTAATATTGGCGTTGCTTATGATGAATCTTTTAATTTTTATTATGAAGATAATCTAGATTTACTGAAAGAGTTAGGCGCAAATTTAATTTTTTTTAGTCCCCTATATGATCAAGAAATTCCTAAAAATTTACATGGTTTATACATAGGAGGAGGCTTTCCAGAAGTGTTTGGAAAAGAATTAGAAGAGAATCTTTCTATGAAAAAAAGTATGAAAGAAGTCATTGAAAAAGGAATGCCTACTTATGCTGAATGTGGAGGACTCATGTATTTAACCAAAGGCATTACAACGCTAGAGGGAAAAAAGTATGAGATGGTAGGCGTGTTTGGTACAGAAGCTACAATGACAAAAAGATTACAAAGATTTGGATATGTACATGTAAATATAGAAGCCCCTTGTGTCATTGCAAAAGAGAATAATAGTGTGAAAGCCCATGAATTTCATCGTTCTATGGTGGAGGATGATAAAGAAAATGATTGTATGTATACCGTAGATAAAATCAAAAATGGTGAAAAAATAAAGACGTGGAAATGTGGATTTAAAAAGAAGAATGCCCTTGGGGCATATGCACATATTCATTTTTATAGTAATATGAATGTGGCAAAGGATTTTGTGAAGAATTGTTTGCTATATAAAGATAGGAGTCGTGAAGATAATGAAAAATAAAAGTTTGATGTTTCAGGGAACAGCTTCCTCTGTAGGAAAAAGTCTACTTACTGCGGCGTTTTGTAGAATTTTTTATCAAGATGGTTATAAGGTAGCTCCTTTTAAGTCACAAAATATGGCACTAAACTCTTATATTACAAAAAAAGGATTAGAGATGGGAAGAGCACAGGTGGTTCAAGCAGAAGCTGCGTGTGTGCAACCAAGTGTACTTATGAATCCTGTTCTTTTAAAGCCAACAACAGATAAAAAATGTCAAGTGATTTTGAATGGAAAAGTATATCAAAACATGTCAGCAATAGAATATCATGCATTCAAAGAAAGTTTAGGTAAAATGGTAAAAGAATCTTTTAACCATTTAGCGAAAGAACATGACATTGTTTTATTGGAAGGTGCAGGAAGTCCAGCTGAAATTAACTTAAGAGACAAAGATATTGTCAATATGGGCATGGCAGAAATGTCAGATTCACCCGTGATTCTAATTGGAGATATAGACCGTGGAGGCGTTTTTGCATCGATCTATGGAACCATCATGCTCTTAACTGAAGAAGAAAGAAAGCGCGTAAAAGGGATTATTATTAATAAATTCCGTGGAGATGTAGAAATATTAAAACCTGGAATTAAGATGATAGAAGATTTAATTAAACTACCTGTTTTAGGGGTAGTGCCCTATTATAATGTACAAATAGAAGATGAGGATAGTTTAGCAGAGCGATTTAGGCATAAAAGGGATGGGGAAGGGCAAATAGAAGTTGCTGTATTGTATCTTCCACATGTATCTAATTTTACAGATTTTAATGTGTTTGAAACACAAGAGGATGTAAAGCTAAGATATGTTATGAGAGGGCAACAGATTGGCAATCCAGATTTACTCATTATTCCAGGATCAAAAAATACTATTGAAGATTTGATTTACTTAAAAGAAACGCGACTAGATGAAGAAATTTTTAGATTAAATCGTCAAGGGAAAACAATTATTGGTGTTTGTGGTGGATATCAAATGTTAGGAAAAAAATTGAGTGATCCATATGAAACAGAAAGTGAAATTAAAGAAATCAATGGACTAGGTTTATTAGATGCAGAAACCGTCTTTGAAATGGAAAAGACAACGACTCAAGTAGAAGCAGAAGTTATTGCAAGTTCAAAAAATGCTTTTGAAGGAATCAAAGGCATGTCTGTTACTGGATATGAAATACATATGGGTCAAACAAAATTAGGAAAAGAGAGTTTTGTTTTAAATCACATAAAAAAAAGTCTTGGGGAAGAAGCTTCTATTGAAGATGGGGCAATTAATGCTACGGGCAATGTAATGGGAACGTACATACATGGGATATTTGACAACATTTTATTTACAAGGAAGATTTTAAATAATATAAGAAAAGAAAAAGGATTAGAGGAAAAAGAAAGTGATTTAGAAAGTTTTAGCGCATTCAAAGAAAAAGAGTATGATAAGCTTGCAAAAATTGTTCGAGAAAATGTCGATTTAGAGAGAATATATAAAATTGTTCAAGGGGAATAAAGATGATCACGATAGGAATAATGGTAAAAATTATAACGATTGGATATATAGCAGATTTAATATGGGGAGATCCTTATTGCTTGCCCCACCCGATCATATTTGTAGGGCGCGGTATAAAAAATATAGAAAAAATCTTAAGACGATTTTGTAAAAGTAATGATCATGAGAAATTAATTGGTGTATTTTTGACGATTATCGTTGTGAGTACTGCGTATCTTATCCCCTTTTCATTGATTTATAGTGCTAAGTTGATTCATCCGTATATAGGCTATGGGATAGAGTGTTTTCTTATTTTTCAGATATTAGCAGCGAAAAGTTTAGATATTGAAAGTAGAAAGGTGCTTTTACAATTAGAAAATGGAAATATTCATGAGGCAAGAAAATATCTATCTTATATTGTAGGAAGAGAAACGAGTCAGCTAAACGAAGAAGAAATTGTAAGGGCTACCATAGAAACGGTTGCCGAGAATACAACAGATGGGATCATTGCGCCTTTATTTTATATAATTTTAGGTGGAGCGCCACTTGGAATGGCATATAAAGCTGCGAACACGCTTGATTCGATGGTTGGATATAAAAATGAAAGATATCTTTATTTTGGATGGGCTTCTGCAAAATTTGATGATCTGCTAAATTATATTCCAGCTCGATTAACCGCATTTTTTATGATTATTGTATCTTTTGCGTTAAAATATGATTGGAAAAATTGTATAAAAATAATAAAAAGAGATAGAAGGAATCATAAAAGTCCAAATTGTGCTTATCCAGAATCAGCTGTAGCTGGAGCTTTAGGGATACAAATTGGAGGAATAAATACTTATTTTGGACAAAAAGTTTATAAACCAACTATTGGGGATCCATTAAAAGTATTAGAAAAAGAAGATATAAATAGAAGTATACAAATGATGTATGGCACATCATTTGTAAGTTTCATGGTATTTATAATATTGAAAATTGGGATCACTTTATAATACGTAAAGCTTCAAAGGAGGGGGGATATAATGAAAAAAGCAAAACATGGTGGGAATATATATGAAATTGCACAAAGACTTAGCATAAAAAAAGAAGAAATTATTGATTTTAGTGCCAATATTAATCCCCTTGGTGTACCAAAATCTTTTAAAAAAGCATTGGTAGAGAATATGGATGTGATTGAAAATTATCCTGATCCTGAATACAATACATTGATAGAAGATATTGCAACCTATCATGGTTTAGAAAAAGAGTATATTACTGTGGGAAATGGCGCTACAGAAGTGATATTTTCTATGATTTCAAATCTGAAGCCTAAAAAAAGCTTGATTCTTGCACCGACGTTTTTAGAATATGAAAGAGCACTTCTAAGATCAGGAAGCTACGTTAATTATTATTATTTAAAGGAAGAAAATAATTTTCAAGTAGATGAACAATTTTTAGAGGCAATAGATGAAAAGCTTGATTTAGTGGTTATTTGTAATCCAAATAATCCAACAAGTCAGCTTATTGGTAGAGAAGAAATGACTAAAATTCTAGAATGTTGCAAAAAAAAGAACATCAATCTAATGATTGACGAAGCTTTTACTGATTTTGTGGATGATCCAAATAGCGTAAGCATGATGCCTTTTATAAAGGATTATGATAATTTATATATCATAAAAGCACTCACAAAGTTTTATGCACTTGCAGGACTTCGAATCGGATATGGAATTACTGTTAACGTGAACTTATTAGAGAAAATCAAAGATCATAAAGAGCCTTGGACCATTAATAGTTATGCAGCCATGGCAGGAATGGTTTTAAAGGATAAAGACTATATTAAGGAAAGTAGAGCATGGATTTTATCAGAAAGAGCCTATTTTTATGATGCGTTAAAAAAGATAGACAAAATAAAAGTATATAAACCAGCATCAAATTATATATTGTTTCAATTACTAAATGAAAAGAAAGACATAAGAGAAGCTTTGTTACAAAAGAAAATTTTAATAAGAAGCTGTAATAATTATAAAAATTTAGATCCTTCTTTTTACAGAATAGCGATTAAAAATCGAGAACAGAATGAAAAATTTATCAATGCATTTAAAGAGGTATTGTATGAAGGTTAAAGCGATATGCCCTGCTTCTTGTGGAGAATTATTACAAGGAGAGATTGGAGAGGGAGAAAAATTAATATCTTATCCAATTGATCTTTATACAGTAGTGACACTAGAGGAATCTAAGGATTTCGTTAAATATAGAGGTAGAAAAAAAGCTATAACAGCAATGTATAAAACAATAGAATATTTTGGTTTACCAAGAAGAATTGGGGATGATTTTTCTATTCATATTTCTTCGCGTATTCCCATTGCAAAAGGAATGGCAAGCAGTACAGCAGATATTGGGGCAACAGCTATTGCTACAGCAAAATTAATTGAAAAAAAATTATCAGAAGACGCATTAGCGAGAATTTGTACTGAAATTGAACCAACGGATAGTACGATTTTTAAAAAACTTACATTGTTTGATCATTTAAATGGCAGAAGAATTAAAAGTTTTGATTGGCAACCAAATTTGGATATTTTAGTTTTTGAATCCCATAAAAAGCTAAATACAGAAGTTTTTAGAATGCAAGATCATAAACTGCTTCGAACAAAAAATAAAGAAAAAGTAGAAAAGGCCTATCAATTGTTTGAAGAAAGCTATGTAAAAAAAGATTTTTCTTTGTTTGGTAAAGCAGCAACAATGAGTGCTTTAGCAAATCAAAATATTTTATATAAACAAAAGATTGAAGATATGATAGAACTTTCGTTAAAGTTTGGCTGTTTCGGTGTAAATGTTGCCCATAGTGGTACAGTAGTGGGTATTATTTTTGAAAAAAATAAAGTAGATGTTAAAGGGTTAGTCGCTAAATTCAGAGAGAAATCCGTGCACCAACATTATTATAAATATTATTTAACGAAGATGGTGCAAGGCGGTGTAAGGTTAATAGATGAAGAATAGGAGGAAATGAAAATGAGTGATTATATAAAGGTGCCTCATCTGATTGAAGAGAGAAGTTTTGAAATGATAACAGAAGAATTAGGGGATAAAACTTTCCCGGAGGAAATAGGTAAAATTATAAAAAGAGTCATTCATACGACAGCCGATTTTCAATATGCAGATATTACGATTATTTCTCCTACAGCGATTGAATTTGCAAAAAAAGCATTAAAAGCAGGGGCGCATATTGTTACAGATACAAAAATGGCGATGGCAGGAATTAATAAAAAAAGACTTGAGAGTTATGGTGGAGAAGTCAATTGTTTTATATCGGATGAAGATGTAGCAAAGGCAGCAAAGGAAAAAGGAACAACAAGAGCAATGGCTGCAATGGAAAAAGCCATTATGGATGAGAAGAATAAAATATTTGTTATAGGTAATGCACCTACTGCATTGTTCAAATTAAAACAGTTTATAGAAGAAGGAAAAGTAAAACCTGATCTTGTAATAGGGGTGCCAGTAGGTTTTGTAGGGGCGGCTGAATCTAAGGAAGAATTTGAAAAACTAGATGTGCCATATATTGTTACAAGAGGGCGTAAAGGTGGTAGTACGGTAGCGGCTGCTATTGTAAATGCTATCATGTATATGTTATAAGAAAAAGAGGATAAAAAAATGCTAGATCAATATATTTTAAAAGATGGAAAGAAAATGCGATATGGGTACACAACAGGTTCGTGTGCTGCAGCTGCTTCTAAGGCAGCTACCATTATGGCATTGACAAAAGAAAAAGTGGATTTTATAAGGATTGATACCCCAAAGGGATGGAAGCTAGATATAGAAGTAAAGGAATATCATATAGAAGGAAATTATGCCACTTGTTCTGTAGAAAAAGATGGTGGAGATGATCCTGATAATACCCATGGTATTTTGATTAGTGCTTCTGTTCAAATCACGGATGAAGCAAAAATAGAAATAAAGGGTGGAATAGGAGTGGGGGTTGTTACAAAACCAGGTCTTGCGATTTCCCCTGGAAATCCTGCCATAAACCCTGTGCCTCTTAGCATGATCAAAAAAGAAGTTTCAGAGATTTTACCTAAAGGAAAAGGCGCGATCATTACCATATCTGTTCCAAGAGGAGAAGAGATTGCAAAAAAGACTTTCAATCCTAAACTAGGAATTTTAGGCGGCATTTCTATTCTAGGAACATCAGGGATCGTTGTACCTATGTCGGAGGAAGCTTTTAAAGAATCACTAGCTCTTGAGATTAAAATGATTGCTCAAGAAGGTATCGAGAAACTCATTTTAGTTCCAGGAAACTATGGAAGAGATATGGCAGTAGATTATTATAAGTTTGACAAACGGTATATTGTAAAAACCAGCAATTTTATAGGATATATGCTTGAACAATGTGCAGAGCATGGCATAAAAAAAGTATGTATGATTGGACATATTGGCAAGTTTGTTAAATTAGCTGGAGGTATTTTTCATACGCATAGTAAGATTGCAGATGCAAGAATAGAAATATTGGCGGCAAACTTGGCACTTTTAGGAGCACCTATTACAATTATAGAAAGTTTGTTTGAATGTGTGACTACAGAAGCAGCTATAGAAATTATAAAAGAAAAAGGCTATGAAAAGGTATTTGAAACACTAGGTGAAAAAGCTGAAAAAAGATGTGAAAGTAGAGTATATGATCAATTAGAAGTGGGCATTATTATGTTTTCTATGGATAAAAAGATTTTAGGGGTAGGACCTAGGGGAAGAAAAATGTTGGAGGAATTTAAAAATGCATAAGGTATATGTGCTAGGAATGGGACCTGGGAGCAAAGAATACATATTGCCTGTTACAACGAAAATAATTAATACATGTGATGTTTTAATAGGTGGTAAAAGAAATTTGAAGTCTTTTGAAGGCTTAGGAAAAGAAATGATTTATGTTGGATCGAACTTAAATGAATTAATGATCTATACAAAAAACAACAGAGAAAATAAAAAAATTGCCTATTTGCTTTCAGGAGATACAGGTTTTTACAGTATGCTAAAATTTTTAAAAAAACATTTTAAGCAGAATGAATTAGAAGTTTTACCAGGAATCAGCTCTTATCAATACTTGACAGCTAAAATTGGAGAAACTTGGCATGATGCGTTTATTGGAAGTTTACATGGAAGAGACTTTGATTTTTTAGATGCAATAAAAAATAATGAAAAAGTAATTTTGCTTACAGATCATAAATATTCTCCAAAAAAAATAGCAAAATTAATGATTGAGAATAATATTGAGGGAAAAGTAATGATTGTCGGAGAAAATTTATCATATGAAAATGAAAGAGTGATCTATGGACATCCTAAAGAAATTATGGATATGCCAAATTTTCATATGTCAGTGGTGGTGATAAAAGATGAAGTGGAAGTTTAAAACACCTGGAATTCCCGATGAATTATTTATTCGTGGAAAAGTGCCTATGACAAAGGAAGAGGTAAGAGCTGTTACCATTTCAAAACTTAGATTAAAGCAAGATGATATTATGGTAGATATAGGGGCAGGGACAGGATCTATTTCTATTGAGGCGGCACATATTTGTACCAATGGAGAAGTCATTGCCATTGAAAGAAATGAGGAAGGGATCATGTTAATCAAACAAAATAGTGAAAAGTTTGAAGTGCCTATAAAAATTCTTCATGGGAATGGCGTAGAGAAGTTGAATGAAATTGAACAATTTGATCGAGTGATGATTGGTGGTAGTGGTGGAGAATTAAAAAAAATTATTCAGATTTGTCATAAAAAATTAACAGAAGAAGGCATCTGTGTTATAAATTGTATTACTGTAGAAACTTTATATGAATCCATTCAATATCTTAAAGAAACGGGATTTGATCATATAGATGTGGTATCTATGAATATTGCTAGAGGAAAAGCTGTGGGAAGATACACAATGATGGAAGGGCTAAATCCTATTTATGTTATTTCAGGGAAGAAGTCTGCATAACAAAAGGAGGAAGAAAAAATGGTATATTTTATTGGAGCAGGACCTGGAGATCCTGATTTAATTACAGTAAAAGGTAAAAAAATGGTAGAACAAGCAGACGTGATTATTTATGCAGGTTCTCTTGTAAATAAACAAATCATCGATTGTAGAAGAGCAGATGCAGTTGTTTATAATAGTGCTTCTATGACCCTTGAGGAAGTAATAGAAGTAATCGAAAAAGCAGAAAAAGAAAAAAAGATGGTAGCGCGTGTACATACAGGAGATCCAAGTATTTATGGCGCCATAAGAGAACAGATAGACATACTAGAAGAAAAAGGAATTGCTTATAAAGTAATACCAGGAGTAAGCTCATTTGTAGGGGCAGCTGCTGCTATTAATAAAGAATTTACCCTTCCAGGGGTTACCCAAACTGTAATTTTAACAAGAATGGAAGGAAGAACTCCTGTTCCTGAAAAAGAAAGTTTGGAAAGTTTAGCAAAGCATAGAGCTTCTATGTGTATATTTTTATCCGTGCATATGATTGAAGATGTAGTAAAGAGACTTTTAACGCATTATGATTTAAAAACGCCGATTGCAGTGATTCAAAAGGCTACTTGGGAGGATCAAAAAA
The DNA here is from genome assembly GCF_004345705.1 of Marinisporobacter balticus. Lineage (GTDB taxonomy): Bacteria > Bacillota > Clostridia > Peptostreptococcales > Thermotaleaceae > Marinisporobacter > Marinisporobacter balticus. The sequence goes on along the minus strand of NZ_SLWV01000002.1, from coordinate 227,348 downwards.
TTGTAATGGGTACATTAGAAGATATTGCAGAGAAAGTGAAAGCATCTGAAATCAACAAAACAGCACAAATTCTAGTAGGGGATTTCCTGGGAAATGAGTACGAACTATCAAAGCTATATGATAAAAATTTTAGCCATGAATATAGGGCAGCAAAATAATGAATAAAGCAATTATTACATTGACAAAGGGTGGCGCTGAACTTGGACTAAGGCTATTAGACCAATTAGACCAAGCTGATTTATATATACATGAAAAGTTTATGATAGAAAAAGTTCATGTGAAGAAAATAGATGAAAAAATGGGCGAATTTGTGGGGACATTATTTGATCAATATAAATGCTTGATTTTTATTATGGCTACAGGGATTGTGGTAAGAGCTATAGCGCCTTATTTGAAAGATAAAAGAAAAGACCCTGCTGTCATTGTTTTAGATGAAAAAGGGAAAAATGTAATTAGCCTGTTATCTGGACATATTGGAGGCGCAAATGCTTATACGGTGGAAATTGCAAACATTTTAGAGGCGAATCCAGTGATTACCACGGCTTCTGATGTAAACCATTCTATGGCCGTAGATACATTGGCGATGGCATTAAACTGCGAGATCGAAGATTTTAAACAAGCGACAAAGGTGACAGCACACATTGTAAATGGAGAAAAGGTTGGGCTTGTTTCAGATGTTTTTGTAGATATAGCATTACCTAAAAATTTAGTACGAATAAATAGTCGAAATACAAAAAAGGGATTTAAGGGATTGATTTATATTACTGAGAAAATCATAAAAGATCATAAAGAAATAGATCGTGTAATTCTTAGACCTAAAAATATTATTATAGGAATTGGCTGTAGACGTGGTAAATCAAAAGATGAGATTTTAAAATTTATTGAAGATACACTTACATCCTTACAACTGTCCCAAAAATCAATAAAGCATATTGCTACGGTAGATATTAAAAAGGATGAGATAGGTATTATAGAAGCAGCAAAAGCATTAGATGTACCTTTAGTCATTATAGCGCGTGATAAAATTAAAGAAATAGAAAATAAATTTGAATTGTCAAGTTTTGTTAAAAAGACAATAGGTGTTGGGGCAGTATGTGAACCCGTAGCATTTTTGAGTAGTAGCAGTGGAGAAATGATTCAAAGAAAGAAGAAGGATGATGGCGTAACAATCGCAGTATTTAGAGAAGGTGAGCATAAAAATGGAAATCATTGTAGTCGGGATTAATTATAAAAATTCATCCGTTGAAATAAGAGAAAAAGTTTCTTTTTCAAAAAATGATTTGAAAAAGGCATATGATCGATTAAAAAACAATGCTTGTATAAAAGAAACGGTTATTTTATCCACATGTAATCGAAGCGAAATAACAGCAGTTGTTACAGATATCAACAAAGGCATTGAAGGATTGAAAAAATTTTATTACGAGTTTTTTGATTTGGAAAATGTGGAATTAACAGATCATTTCTTTGCAAATATATCCGACCATGCTGTAAAACATGTCTTTAAGTTAGCTTCTGGACTGGAATCTTTACTTTTAGGAGAAGACCAAATACTCGGGCAAGTACGCCAAGCCCATGAATATGCATTAGATGATGGAAGTACAGGAAAGATCTTAAACACATTATATCGAGAAGCCATTACGACTGCCAAAAGAATAAAAAGAGAGACCGCTATATCTCAAAATGCGCTATCGATTAGTTCTATTGCTGTAAAATTTATTGAACAAAACTTTGACGATTTCAAAAACAAAAAGGTATTGGTTATTGGCGTAGGTGAAATGAGCCGCATTGCGATAGAAAATTTAATCTATAGAGGGGTAAATGAAATATATGTTACAAACCGAACGGTTGGACATGCCATAGATTTATCTGAAAGATATAAAGAAATTCGTGTGATTCCATTTCATGACCGATATAAAATGATTCCAAAGGTAGATATTGTAATTACTTCAACAAGTGCACCTCATTATGTCTTAAAGAAAGAAGAAATGGAAAAATATGATCATAAAGGGGATAAACTTTGTATTATAGACATTGCAGTGCCAAGGGATGTAGAACCTGAAATTGGCAAATTAGAATGGATTTCCTTATATGAACTGGATGAACTGAAAAAAGTATCTCTTGAGAATATGGCATCAAGACTAGAAGCAGCAAAAGATGCGATGGAGATCATTATTGAAGCCTGTATTCAATTTGAAAACTGGTATAATTGTATTCCAGTATTTCCAGTTATAGAAGAAATGCTAGAACATAGTACAGAAATATTAGAACTAGAGATGGAAAGTTTAATGAAAAGATTGGATCAAGCTTCCCACAAGGATCGGGAATTGATTGAAATTGTTATGAAGAGTTTGGTAAAGAAATTAATGAAAAAGCCTATTTTGAATTTAAAGAGAGCAGGAGAAGATCGAAAAGGTGAATTGTACACAAAGATTGCGAGTGAGCTATTTGGTATGAATCAGTATAGCTGTAGAAAAGATAGGGGGCAAGAAAATGATTAAAAATGGAAAAATTCATGTGATTGGATTAGGTCCTGGAGACAGGCAACATATGAGTGAAAGAGCAAGAACGGCTATTTTAGATTCTGAAGTTGTGATAGGGTATAAAACATATATTGCTCTAGTAGAAGATTTATTAGAAGGAAAAGAAGTGATCGATTCTGGAATGAGAAAAGAAGTAGAAAGATGTAATTTGACAGTAGATAAGGCGCTAGATGGGAAAAGAGTCTGTATTATTAGTAGTGGAGATGCAGGGGTATATGGTATGGCAGGCATTATGCTTGAAGTGAAAAATGAGAGAAATGCAGATGTAGAAATAGAAATCATACCAGGAATTACTGCTGCAAATGCAGCAGCAGCAAGTCTTGGCGCACCAATGATGCATGATTTTGCAGTAATATCTTTGAGTGATTTATTGACGGATTGGGAATTGATTAAGAAAAGAATAGAATGTGCTGCAATGGGAGATTTTATCATATCTCTTTATAATCCAAAAAGTATGGGACGGGTACATCAGATAGAAGAAGCAAGAGATATATTGTTAAAGTATAAGAAGCCAAGTACACCTGTAGGCATTGTAAAAAATGCCAAAAGAAAAGGGGAAGAAGTAGTGATTACTGATTTAGCGCATATGTTAAATTATCCGATAGATATGTTGACTGTTGTAATGATCGGAAATGGAAAAACTTATGTGAAGAATGGAAAAATGATTACGCCTAGAGGTTATCAGCTATGATTATGATTTTGAGTGGGACAAAGGACGGTAGAGAACTTGTTAAAAACCTTTCTGAAAGAGGATATCCACTCATTGTAACAACTGCAACATCTTATGGTGGAAGTTTGATACAAAAAAAAGAGAAATGTACAATTATTTCTAATAAACTAAATAAAAATGAGATGGAAACTTTGATTGTTGAAAAAGGGGTAAAAATACTGATTGATGCAACACACCCTTATGCTGTAGAAGTTTCAGAAAATGCCATGAAGTCTTGTGAAAATAAAAAAATTACTTATATGAGATATCAAAGAGAAGAAAGCAAATTAGAAGGATATGAAAAGTGCTATCAATATGTTTCAAGTTATGAAGAAGCAGTAAAGCATTTAAGCAAAATAGAGGGAAATATATTCCTGACCACAGGGAGTAAAACATTAGAAATTTTTGCAAAAGATTTAGAAAAGAATAGATTATTTCCACGGATTTTGCCAGTTAGTGACATGATAAAAAAATGTGAAGATTTAGGGATCAAACCCTCAAATATTATAGCGATGCAAGGTCCCTTTTCTATAGAGATGAATATGGAAATGATCAAAAAATATAAAATAGATATTTTGGTATCGAAGGAAAGTGGAGACATTGGAGGCACGCTTGAAAAATTAGAAGCGGCTCGAAAGATGGAAGTGCCTGTGCTACTTATTCGAAGACCCAAGGTGGACTATAAGAATATATTTAAAAATACATTGGATGTAATAGATAAAGTGAGTGAAATATATGGATAAATATTATCCCGTGATGTTAGATATTTGTGATAAGCCTTGTGTAGTTATTGGTGGCGGAAAGGTTGCACAAAGGAAGGTACTTTCTTTATTAGAATATGGTGCAAAAGTAACGGTGATTAGTCCGATTGTAACAGATAAGCTAAAAGAATTACAACAAAAAGAAAAAATCTATAGAATCGAAAGAGACTATAGGTGTGGAGATATAAAAGATAATTTTTTGGTGTATGTTGCGACGGATAATCCTAAAGTGAATGCAGCTTGTTTAGAGGAATCGAGAAAAGAAAAAGTTTTGATTAATATAGCGGATCAACCCCGTATGTGTAGCTTTTTAGTTCCTGCTTCTATAAAAAGAGGAGACCTGACTTTAACCATTTCTACGAATGGAAAAAGCCCCATGCTGTCGGGGAAAATAAGAAAAGAATTAGAAAATATGTTTGGAGAAGAATATGAAATCTTTATAAATGCTTTGGGAGATTTAAGAAAAATGGCATTAGAAGAGATTGATGATATCCATATCAGAAAAGAATTGTTTAAAAGGGTCGTATATAGTAATTTGATGAACCGTTATAAAAGTGGAGAAATTAATAATATAAAAGAAGCGGTTATGAAATTATATGATGATTTTATAAAAGAGATAGATTTTTAGATTTGTGAAAATTTTTTATATGAAAAGGTGGAAACGATGACAAAGAAGAAAATTATTGTTGGTTCAAGGGCGAGTGATCTTGCACTGAATCAAACTTATTGGGTAATCGATCGATTAAAAGAAAAATTTCCTCATTTTGAATACAAGGTCGTGAAAATCAAAACCATTGGAGATAAAATATTAGATAGAACATTGGATAAAATTGGTGGAAAAGGATTATTTGTAAAAGAAATTGAAGCAGCGCTTTTGAATCATGAGATTGATCTGGCTGTACATAGTATGAAAGATGTACCTACAGAGATGGTGGAGGATTTAAGCATTGGCGCTATTACAGATAGAGAAGATGTGAGAGATGTTTTAATCAGTAAAGATGGAAAAGCACTTGCAGATTTAAAAAAAGGTGCAAAAATTGGTACGAGCAGTTTAAGAAGAGCTGCACAAATTTTAGCCTTTCGATCAGATTTTGTGATAGAACCCATCAGAGGGAATATTAAAACCCGAATAGAAAAAATTGAAAGCATGAATTTAGATGGAATTATTTTAGCTGCTGCAGGGATTTTGAGAATGGGATGGGGAGAACAAATTTCAGAATATATTGATCCTTTGATCTGCACGCCAGCTGTTGGGCAAGGGGCACTAGGGATTCAAATTAGAAAAGAAGATACATTCATAGCGTCGATTGTAAAAGAATTGAACAATGAAGATGTTGAGACGACTGTAAAAGCAGAAAGAAGTTTTATGAATACACTAAACGGGGGTTGTCATGTACCAATAGGCGCATATGCAAGGGTAAAAGGGGACACTATACTTATGACAAGCGTCATTGCTTCGCCAAATGGAACGAATGTGATCAAACTACAAGATACATGTGATAGAGAAGAAGGCGAACAATTAGGGATTAAAATGGCAAAGATCAGTCTAGAAAAAGGTGGAGACGAGATACTAAAAAACATTGAGGTAGGTGAATAATTTGGCAGTAGGAAAGGTTTTTTTAATAGGTGCTGGCCCTGGAGACTATAAGTTAATCACCCTAAAGGGAATAGAATGCATACAAAAGGCAGATGTTGTATTATATGATAGACTAGCAAGTCCGAGATTGTTGAAATTTGCAAAAGATGATGCAGAATGTATATATGTTGGAAAAGCGCCAAATAATCATGCGTATACCCAAGAAGAAATTAATGGATTACTTGTAAAAAAAGCATTGGAAGGAAAAATTGTAGCAAGGTTAAAAGGGGGCGACCCATTCGTATTTGGCAGAGGTGGAGAAGAAGCTGCACAGCTGAAAGAAAATGGCATAAGTTTTGAAATCGTTCCAGGTATTACTTCTGCGATATCTGTTCCAGCATATGCAGGGATTCCTGTGACCCATAGGAATGTAAGCACTTCGCTTCATGTGATTACTGGTAATGAAGATCCAACAAAAGATGAAAAAACAGTAGATTATCAAGCGCTTGCAAAATTAGAGGGAACACTTATTTTCTTAATGGGTATAAAAAATATTGATAAAATCTGTAAAAGTCTTATCAAGTATGGTCAAAGTGGGGATAGACCTGTCGCTGTAATTATGAAAGGAACGACAACAGATCAAAAAAAGATAAAAGGTACATTATCTACTATTTATGAGAAAGTAAAAGAAAATGGATTTAAAAATCCATCTATTATTATTGTAGGTGAGGTTGTAAATTTATCAGAAGTATTAGGGTGGCATGAAAATAAATCATTATTTGGAAAAAAAATATTGGTTACAAGAACGAGACAGCAGGCAAGCTACCTGTCGAAGGAACTTGAAAATCTAGGAGCAGAAGCTTTAGAATTTCCAACGATTAAGATAGAAAAACCAGATTCTTATGATGAAATTGACAAAGCAATCGGTGAAATTGAGAAATATAAATGGATTATATTTACGAGTGTCAATGGTGTGAGTGCATTCTTTGAACGATTTAAAAAATTAAATTTTGATATAAGAATGCTCATCAATGCAAAAATCGTTGCCATAGGACCAGCCACTGCAAAGAAGTTAGAAGATAGAGGGCTTATGATTGAATATATACCAGAAGAATTTAGAGCAGAAGGAATTATAGAGGGATTAAAGGATAAAGTAAAACCAGGAGACGCTGTTTTATTGCCAAGAGCAGATATAGCGAGAGAAGTGCTCATTGAAGAATTAGAAAAACTCGGTGCATTTGTTGATAATATCCATGTTTATCGCACCGTAATTCCTACAACAGATAGAGAAAAACTACGAGATATCCTTGAAAATGAGCATATTGATGTGATTACTTTTACAAGTTCTTCTACGGTGAAAAATTTCATCGAGATTTTAGGGGAAGAAAATAAATATTTGCTAAAAGAAAAAAAAGTAGCTGTGATTGGACCGATTACAGAGGAAACTGCAAAGGAACTAGGGTTAGAAGTGGATATAAAAGCAGATGCTTTTACTATTGATGGACTTGTTAATGCTATAAAAAATGAGTATAATCAATAATTGGGTAGATCAATAGCTCAAAGTGTATATGGATGAAACCTTATAAAATATAATCAATAATTAGGGGGATGTAACTTGAAATTAATTAATAGACCTAGAAGATTAAGGAAAAATACTGCTATAAGAAATCTAATAAGAGAAACAGCGTTGAATGTGAATGATTTTATCTATCCATTATTTGTAGTGGAAGGTGAGGGGATTAAGAAAGAGATTGAGAGCCTTTCTAATAATTATCATTTTTCTATAGATAGGCTAAAGAATGAAATCAATGAAATCACAGATTTGGGAATACAAGCAGTAATGCTATTTGGATTGCCAGATAAAAAGGATGCCTGTGGAAGTGAAGCCTATAATGATGATGGGATTGTTCAAAGGGCTATAAGAGAAATTAAAAAAATAAATAAGGATTTATTGGTTGCTACAGATATATGTATGTGCCAATATACAGATCATGGACATTGTGGGATTATTAAAGAGGACTATGTAGATAATGATGAAACGCTAAAATATCTTGCGCAAATTGCATTATCTCATGTAAAGGCAGGTGCAGATATGGTAGCGCCTTCAGATATGATGGATGGAAGAATTGCTGCTATTCGTAATATATTAGATGAAAATGGATATACGGAAATAGCTGTTATGGCCTATAGTGCAAAATATGCTTCCGCTTTTTATGGACCTTTTAGAGCAGCTGCGAATTCTGTACCAGGGTTTGGAGATCGAAAAACTTATCAAATGGACCCTGCAAATAGTGATGAAGCATTAAGAGAAGTAGAACTTGATATAGAAGAAGGGGCAGATATTGTTATGGTAAAACCGGCTCTATCTTATCTAGATGTGATTAGAAGGATAAAGGATAACTACAATATGCCACTAGCTGCTTATAATGTAAGTGGTGAGTATGCAATGATCAAGGCGGCAGCAAAACTAGGATTAATAGATGAGAAAAGAATTGTTTTAGAAAAATTATTATCTATGAAAAGAGCTGGTGCTGATATTATTATTACGTATCATGCAAAAGATGCTGCAAAATGGTTGAAGGAGGAATAAATGATGAATTTTAATAAATCAAAAGCGTTATTTGAAGAAGCAAAAAAATATATTCCAGGAGGTGTGAATAGTCCTGTAAGAGCATTTCCATCTGTTTCTTTAGATCCTCCATTTATTAGTAAAGGAAAGGGAAGTAAGATCTATGATGTAGATGGGAATGAATACATTGACTATGTTGGTTCTTGGGGCCCTTTGATTTTAGGACATGCGCATGAAGAAGTTGTAGCAGCATTAAAGAAAGTGATCGATGTGGGTACGAGTTATGGCGCACCTACAGAAATAGAAACAGAACTTGCAAAATTGGTTTGTGAAATTGTTCCTTCTGTAGAACTAATAAGAATGGTTAATTCTGGAACAGAAGCAACTATGAGTGCCTTAAGACTTGCAAGAGGATATACAGGAAGAAAAAGAATCGTAAAATTTGAAGGAAATTATCATGGACATTCAGATAGTTTACTCATTAAAGCAGGCTCAGGAGCACTTACGTTTAGTGTGCCAAATAGCCCAGGGGTACCAGAAGATATTGCAAAAAACACCATCACTGCTAGTTATAATGATATAGATGGATTAAAGAAAATTTTTGAAATCCATGGAGAAGAAATTGCAGGTGTTATTATTGAACCTGTTGCAGGAAACATGGGTGTTGTACCAGCGACACAAGAATTTATGGATTTTCTTAGAAAGATTACAAAAGATTATGGCGCGTTATTGATTATAGATGAAGTGATGACAGGCTTTAGAGTAGCGCTACATTGTGCACAAAGTATATACAACGTGGATCCAGACATTACTACTTTTGGAAAAATAATTGGTGGAGGACTTCCTGTAGGGGCTTATGGTGGAAAGAGAGAAATAATGAAAAAAATTTCACCTATCGGACCTGTATATCAAGCGGGTACGTTATCAGGAAATCCATTGGCAATGACTGCAGGTTTTGTAAACCTAAATATATTAAAGAACAATCCTGAAATCTATGAGGATTTAGAGAGAAAATCGAAGCTGCTAGAAGATGGCTTCAAAGAAAATGCAAAGAAGCTAGGGGTAAAAGTTAGTTTTAATAGAGTAGGATCTATGCTTTCTATGTTTTTTACAGACAAACAAGTTGTAGATTTTAAAACAGCTATGACGAGTGAACTGAATAAGTTTAATATATATTTTGAGGAGATGCTAAAGCAAGGAATCTATTTAGCACCATCCCATTTTGAAGCATCCTTTGTCTCAGCGGCACATAGTCAAGAAGATATAGAAAAAACCATAGAAGCCAATTATGATGCTTTGAAAAAGCTTGTTTAAAAAATAATACATTCATGTTATAATACATAGGAAATTATAGATAAATGATGATTTCTTTATAATTTCATAAAATCTATAGAATAAAAAGGAGAAACAGGAATGAGTCTACATGAAGATTGGAAAGAAATGGCTTACACACATGAAACACAAGAAAGTTTTGATAAATTTTGGAATAAATATGCGATTACTGAAAAAAAAATCTATGAAGATGTTTTAGAGAATCATACAAAGGGATTTGAAGGCATAGTAAAGGACTTAGCAGAAAAATATGAGACATCTAATGAATATTTGGTTGGATTTTTAGATGGTATTAATACCAGTCTGGTGAATCCATTAGAGGTAGAAGAAATTACGGAAGATAGTAGTGTTAAACTAGAAATTGATATGGAAAAGCTTTATTACAATATGCTAGAAGCAAAAGCTGATTATTTGTACAATCTAGCACAATGGGATACTATATTAGACGATGAAAAAAGAAAAGAGATTACAAAAGTACAAAAAAGCGCGAAGACAGTTGTAAAAGAAGAGAAGATTGGTAGAAATGATCCTTGTCCGTGTGGCAGTGGAAACAAATATAAAAAATGTTGCGGTAAATAAATAAATCCTTAGTGCATGCACTAAGGATTTATTATTATATTTATCTAAAGCAACTTTATTGTGATAATCCCTAAAGATCGTATTTCTATAAATGATAGTTTTTATAATCTAAACCTAATTATAGCTTTTTATAAAATAGAATGGAAGTGTTTTGTATGTTTTGTCCAAAAATTCTAGGGATTGGATAATATGAAGAATAAATCTATTCAATAATCATTTTGTATTCATGAAGAAGGGTGTGGTGGGTTTATGAAAAAAGAACGTAGTAGAATGGCTTATAGCATTTTTATTATAATCGTAATTTCTTTAGGAATAGCTTCTAGATACTTTTCAGTTTATTTAGCTAGATGGATTGCTAAATATGCTGGAGATGTGTTATGGGGATTAATGGTTTTTCTATGGGTAGGATTTTCACTTAAAGATCGTTCCACTCGATTTGTTGGGAGGATTGCTTTGATATTTTCTTTTTTCATAGAAATAACACAATTATATCATGCACCCTGGATTGACAGTATTCGAAAAACTTTTATTGGCGGATTAGTACTGGGATTTGGATTTTTGTGGAGTGATTTGATTTGCTATACTGTAGGGATTGGAATAGGCGTTTTAGTGGAGAAAATTTTTTATATGGATACGAAAAAAGTATAAAGAATTGAGGAAATCCTCAATCATTTATACTTTTTTTTATTTTATCCCAATAAGTTTTTAAGGATTGTTCGAATTTATTTTTGCCATATTCATAATAAACTTTATCCTTTATAGAATTAGGCATATAATCTTGTTTTATATAGTGATTTGGGTAATCATGGGGATAGAGATAAGAATTTTCGTTCTTAATTGCATTGTTTGAGTGGGTATCACATAAATGTCTTGGGATTTGCCCCACATCCATTGTTTCTAAATCATTCAACGCATGATTAATTGCTTTATAGGCTGCGTTTGATTTAGGGAGGGATGCTAACAATAGTGTGGCTTGTGCTAATGGGATTCTTGCTTCAGGAAATCCTAATTGTAAAGCCGAATCTGTACAAGCTTTTACAATATGGATTGCTTGAGGATAGGCAAGTCCTATATCTTCAGAAGATATAACCAATAATCTTCTACAAATAATGTGTAAGTCACCACCTTTGATTAATCTAGCAAGGGCATGAATACTAGCTTGAGGATCTGAACCGCGAATGCTTTTTTGAAAATAACTCAATAAATTATAATGACTATCGCCATCACGGTCGTAATTTGTAATTTTACTTTGCGCGCATTCGATTGCTTTATCTATATCTATAAAAAGATCACTAGAATCATAAGTAATATTTGTACTTATAACAAGGCCTAGGGTGTTTAAAGCTCTTCTTAAGTCGCCTCCAGACACTTCGGCAATGTATTTTAATGGTTTGTCTTCATACTTTATATTCATGTTAAGCCTTTTTTCTTCCAATAATACAGCTCTTTTTAACCCGTTAACGATATGATCTACTGTTAATGGCTTAAATTCAATAATCGTACATCGGCTGAGTAATGCACCAAATATTGAAAAATTTATGTTTTCTGTGGTACTTCCTATCAGTGTGATATCTCCATTTTCTATGTAGGATAAGATAGACTGCTGTTGACGTTTGTTTAAGTAGTGGATCTCATCAATATAGAGTAAAATGCCATTTAAGGTATGGAGGGTTCCTATTTGTGAAACAACATTTTTGATATCGTCAATATTTGCACTCGTTCCATTTAGTTTATAAAATTTTTTGTTGGAACTATTTGCGATGATGTTTGCTACTGTTGTTTTGCCAGTTCCTGAAGGACCGTAGAAAATCATATTGGGAACGTTGTTGGATGCTACAATTCTATTTAGTAATTTATCTTCTCCTATGATATGTTCTTGTCCAAATATATGATTTAATTCTGTGGGGCGTATTTGATCAGCTAAAGGTTTCATGCATTACCTCCTAATATTTTTGTATGCATTAGGGTTCAATATATTATATCAAAGTATTTAGCAATTGTTAATTTGATTTAAGTAGTAGACTTAAATAACTTTGAGTTTTAGGTCAATACTATTAAAAATTAAAGCTACTATAGATTTGTTACTTCAAAATAAATTTTTTAATTTATAATCAATGCTTTGTAGCGATTTGGAGGTAATGAATAAATAATAAATGCCAACAGTATATACTGTTGGCATTTATTATTATAAATTTTCTACTTTTAATATGCTTGCTACTTCATTTACTAAGCCACTTATTTTAATTTCTTCTAATGCTTTATCTAACTGATGACGTTCTACTTCGTGTGTAACAAATATAAGTGGGACAGAATCGTTTCCTCTAGATCTTTGCACAACGGATTCTAAGCTAATACCATATTTTCCAAATGTTGATGAAATTTTTCCAAGTACGCCAGGTTGGTCTATTACTTGTGTACGCAAATAATATTGACTTAATCCTTCTCCTACAATATTCAAATTGTTTTCACTCAAAATATTTAGAGGTGCTGATTTGAAATTTATTCCAATAATTTTACTGATTTCTAAAATATCTCCCATGACAGCACTACCTGTTGGCATAGAACCTGCGCCTTTTCCGTAAAGCATAAGTTCTCCTACGGCATTTCCACGAATAAACAATGCATTGAATTCATTATTTACAGAAGCTAAAGGGTGGTGAATTGGAACGAGCGTAGGGTGAACATGAAATTCAAAATTATTATCTATTCTTTTTGCAGTTGCAAAAAGTTTGATTTTATATCCAAGCTGACTGGCATAGTCGATATCTTTTTTTGAAATTTTTGTAATACCTTCTCTAGGAATATCCTGTGGGGAAATACGAATACCAAAAGCTGTAGTGATTAAAATAGAAAGTTTAAAAGCCACATCTTCTCCTTGAATATCTGATGTTGGATCTGCTTCAGCATATCCCTTTTCTTGCGCCAATTTTAAAGCTTCATCAAAATCCATTCCAAAATCGCTCATCTGTGTAAGAATATAGTTGGTTGTGCCATTGATAATTCCTACGAGTTCTTCGATTTTATTTGCAGAGAGGCTTTGTGTTAGGGTATTTATGATAGGAATGCCTCCACCTACACTTGCTTCATATCTCAGCGCTACATTATGTTCTTGTGCTAATTGACGCAATATTTCTCCGTGTGTTGCGATGACTGCTTTGTTAGCTGTAACCACATGTTTGCCCTTTTCAAAGGATTGCTTTATATATTCAAAAGCGGGATGAATGCCTCCTAATACTTCAACGATGATGTCGATTTCAGGATCATCAATAATTTCCATAGGATCCGTTGTTAGCATTTTTTGTGGAACAGAAATGTTTCTATTTTTATAAATATCTCTTACGAGAATTTTTTGTACTTCTAAGGTATTACTAAGATAATTATTTATTTTATTGCTATTTTCTTCTATTATATTCCATACTCCTGTACCGATATTACCGAAACCTAATATACCTATTTTTATTTTATTCATTTGTAATTCCTCCTACTATACTTATTGCGTTCGCGATATATAAACAAATGTTTCTGTAATGTGAACTATAGCAATAATATTATCATATTTTTACAGTGTATACAATAACAATTAATAAAAAATCCTTTGTATTTATAAACGCAACAAATTGAATGTAATCATATTTTTCTAAAAAAGGTATAATAACTTCTTAAAACTCCTATAATATCAGAAAAAAATAATTTGAGGTGATAGAATGAGAAAAAATAGAAGAGTAAGAGAATCTATTGTAGCAATTATGAAAGACAATAAAGAAGAAGTGTCTATGGTTAAAGCATTAGATTTGTTGCCTATTGAGAAAATTGTAAAAGAAGGAGATATTGTTGCGATTACACCTAACTGGGTAAAGGCAAAACCACCATATACTGGCACTGTTGTAGGGCCAAATACTTTGCAAACATTGATTCAATACATAAAAAAGAAAAATCCTCAAAAAATATATATTGCTGTAGGCTCTGGTGGAGATCCTACGCCTAAAGTATTATCTAATATTGGATATGATAAAATTATTGAACAAGAAAATGTAGCATTTTTAGATTTGAATTATGGACCTTATGTAGAAATGGAACTTGAGCATGGTACGATAAAGACCACAAAAATAAATCAACTCATAGATGAAATAGATGTATTAATTTCATTTACCCAACTAAAACAGCATGAAGAAGCAACTATGAGTGCTGGTATCAAAAATATTGCTCTCGGATGGCCTCCAGCAGAAATCCACGGATTTCCAAAGAAAAAATTAGGAATACATGATGATTTACATGGGTTTATTACGGCTATAGCAAAAAAAATACCTGTGGATCTTACTATTGTAAGTGCAGATAAATCAATGATAGGAACGGGTCCATCTGATGGAAAAGCTATAGACACACAAGGACTAATCATAGTTGGGACAGACCCTGTTGCAACAGATACGATTGGGGCAAGACTATTAGGATTTCTACCTCAAGGGGTGCATTATCTTTATCAATTATATAGACAAGGAATAGGCATTGCAGAACCTGAAAAAATGGATATTAGAGGTACAAGCTTGGAAGAAGCCGAAAGAATTTTTAGTAAAGCAGCTTTCAATCAAGAAATTATATTAGATAAAAATAAAATAAAAAATCTGCATGGGAATCAATAAAAGGCAGATAAGAATATAAATACGCGAGATTTGTAGAAAAATATAAGGTCAATATGATATAATGACAATAATAAATCTAACGCTATACGAGAGAGGAGTGGATAAGGTGAATGTGGAACTTATTAATCCGTTTATTAAAACAAGCAAGGATATATTGAAACAAATGGCAAATATATCGAGTGATACTGGAGAAATTTACATAAAGGACGCATCTTTTGATACGCCGAATGTTATGATTATGATTGGATTAACAGGAGAAATTCAAGGACAAGTAATTTTAGGCATGGATAAAGAATTGGCAAAAAAAATTGCTTCGAATATGATGTGTGGTATGCCTGTTGAGAATTTAGATATTATTGCTAAAAGTGCTATTTCTGAACTTGGAAATATGATTTTAGGAAATACCGCTACACTTCTTTCTAATCAGGATGTTACAATAGATATTACGCCACCTACTCTTTTAGTGGGAGAAAAAATATCTATATCAACGAGTTTGGATAAAACAATTACGGTTCCGTTAAATACAGAATATGGTATAATTGAACTAGATATTATAATAAAGGAGTAAGACATATGGCGATAAACATTGTACTATTTGAACCAGAAATACCACCGAATACAGGGAATATTGCTAGAACTTGTGCGGCTACAGGAAGTAGATTACATTTAATAAAACCACTAGGATTTTCAATAGATGATAAACATTTAAAGAGAGCGGGATTAGATTATTGGGATTTAGTAGATGTACATGTATATGAAAATATGGATGAATTATTCGCTAAATATAAAAATGCAAAATTTTTCTTTTCAACAACGAAGGCAAAGCATTTTTATACAGATATGGACTATAATGATGAATGTTTTGTAGTATTTGGAAAGGAAACGGCTGGTTTGCCAAAAGAAATACTGAAGGAAAATTTCGATACATGTATAAAAATTCCAATGTTAGAAAATGAAAGAGCTAGATCTTTGAACTTGGCGAATTCAGTGAATATTGTATTATATGAAGTATTAAGACAAACAGGTTTTGTAAACTTAGTATAGAGAGGGAAACTTCTCTTATTTTTTATGCTAAATTTCTATATCAAAATGTTTTATGTATGACATATTGTCCGTAAATAATATATAATGCGATAAAGTTTAATGAATTTAAAATAGAATTAACAAATGGAACAAAAGATAGTGTATTATATATAAGGTGCAAAATTATTACATAGTTATAGGAGAGGCATAAATGGAAATTTTCTTTGGATTACTTGGAGGCTGGGTTTATTTCTTTATGGTATAATCATAATGGGTGAGGGTTAGAAAAAAATTGGAATGTGTGTAACTGCAATGCTATCAAGTATTGGAGCAAATAGAATGTCGAAAAGAGTAGCTTTTATTCATTTTACTTTTAATGTAGTGGCAACGATATTGTTTATGATCCTCTTAAGAATATTACAATTGGCATAGTGAAACTAGCTAATAAGGTGATCACAATAAAGGATCATGAAATGAGAGACAGAAGAGGTACGAAATATCTTGATGACCGTATGATGGAAACGCCATCTATTGCAATTGAACAAGTAATAAAAGAAACACTAAATATGGCAAATTTAGTGATGGATAGTTATAATACATCTATGGAAGCATTTTTGAAAAAAGTGAGAAACTCGCAAATGAAACTTTTGGAATGGAAAAAATTATAAATAGTATAGAACGTGAGATTGCTGAATACTTAGTCAAGCTATCTAGCACTGCTTTATCAGCGAAACAACATGAACTTGTTGATGGGTTGTTTAGCACGATCAATGATATAGAAAGAATAGGAGATTTTGCAGCAAAAATTGCTTTTTTACTCTGAATTCAACAGATAAAAGATAGCAATAATAATAGATTTCTTTGTTTTCAGAAGAAGTCTATTTTTTATAGTGGAATATAGTTGTAAAGTTTTTACGTAAATAATACAATATATAGATAGATGTGTGCTCGGGAGGAGATAAAGGTGAAGCCTATAAAAATTATTACAGACAGTTTAGCGGATATTCCGAAAGAACTTGTAGAAAAATATGATATTGCTGTGTTACCATTAACGATAAGATTTGGTGAGGAAGAATTTAAAGATGGTATTGATTTAAACGCGCAAGAATTTTTTGTTAAACTACAAGAGTCTAATGAACTACCTGGTACATCTCAAGTTCCGCCTAATGTATTTTTGGATGAAATGAAAGATGCAGTAAAAAATGGCTATCAGACAATTATTATAAATGGATCTTCAGCTGTTAGTGGAACCTATCACTCAGCAATAATGGCCAAAAATGAATTAGCGCATGAAGATATAACCGTAATTGATACTTCGGCCCTTTCTTATTCTTGTGGAATGATTGTAGTAGAAGCTGCAAAAATGGCGCGAAAAGGAAAAACAAAACAAGATATTTTACATAGAATTGAAGAAATGAAAGAGCGAATAGATCATATATTTTCAGTTGAAACGCTTGATTATCTAAAAAAAGGAGGAAGACTTAGTGCGACAAAAGCAACAATAGGAAAGATTTTAAATGTGAAGCCCATTTTGATTATAGATGATGGTAAAGTTGAGCTTTTTGACAAAGTAAGAGGAAGTAAAAAAATTATACCTAAAATGATTGAACTAGCAAAACAAAGAGGACTCAAACGTGGATCAGCGTATGTCTGTATAGCGCATGGAGCAAATAGAGCGGGACTACAAAAATTAAAGGAAGCGGTTATGGATGCTTTTGAACCTAAAAAATTAATTGAAACTGAGATTGGATGTACCATAGGAACATATACAGGACCAGGAATGTTAGCAATTTTGTATATGAAGGGCGAATAAGGAAACTGGTTTTGATAAAAATAATGATAAAAAATTATCAAAATGTATTGTCAAGGTTCAGGACTTATAATATAATGAAAATATAAAAGAATATGATTCTGGTTGAAAAATACGGAAGAGAATTCTAATGGAATCGCCGAAGGGACAAGCAAAAAGGTACTGCCTATCTTTAGTGAAATTCTCAGGCAAAAGGACCGTATTTGGACAGAACTCTGGATAGTTTTTTAAAAGCACGGAATGTGCAATTCTATTTGTAGAATTATAGACAGAGGCATATGGCAATGTTTATTTTGTCATGTGTCTCTGTCTTTTTTTATAAAAATTAAAAGAAACGTTTTCTTGTATAAAAACATAAAAACTGGAGTGAAAAAGGTGAGAAAGATTTTAATCACGAATAATCCTAAAGTTTATGAAGAAAATAAAGAAAAAATAGACATAATTTATTCTGAATATTATACATATCTTGATATTTTATCTATAACTAGGGATAAAATACATCAGGGACATATATTGTTGACACACCCTCTTTCGGGAAGTGTCAAACCAAACGAGACACCTTATAAATCAACGATTATCACACAGGCTAAAGAAAAGTTGGATATGCATTCTCTTTCAATCATTGAATCAAGCATTGAAACAGCAACAAAATTTATTGATGGCAAGAAAACGCCCCTTTGGACAGAAAAAATATTAGAAGATTTTCAAATTATTGATTATTCTCTGATCAATAATGCAATAGAAAGTATGGATCAGTTTTAATAAGAATTTTTCAAATAAAGAGGAGGTAAATCAATGGAAAATTTATATGATGTTATTATCATTGGTGCAGGACCAGCAGGACTTGCAGCAGGGTTATATGCAGCAAGAGCAAAAATGAAAACATTAATTTTAGAAAAGAATAAAGCAGGTGGACAAATTGTTACGACAAATGAAGTAGCAAATTATCCAGGATCTGTTGAGCATGCGACTGGACCAAGTTTAATTGCTAGAATGGTTGCACAAGCAGAAGAATTTGGGTCAGAGAGAAAGAAAGATACTATTATTGATGTAGATTTCACAGAGAAAATAAAAGTGATCAAAGGACAAGAAAAAGAATATAAAGCAAAAGCAGTGATTATTGCAACGGGTGCTACACCAAGACCCATTGGCTGTCCTGGAGAAAAAGAATTAACAGGAAAAGGTGTATCTTATTGTGCAACTTGTGATGGGGATTTCTTTACAGATTTAGAAGTATTTGTAATAGGTGGTGGAGACTCAGCAGTTGAAGAAGCCATGTACTTAACAAAATTTGCAAGAAAAGTGACGATTGTACATAGAAGAGATGCGTTAAGAGCTGCAAAATCTATTCAGGAAAAAGCATTTAAAAATGAAAAACTTGCTTTTATGTGGGATGCAGGTGTTGAAGAAATAAAAGGAGACGGTATTGTAGAATCTATTGTATTTAAAAACAAAAAAACTGGAGAAGTTACAGAATATCATGCAGATGAAGAAGATGGTACTTTTGGAGTATTCCCATTTATAGGATACCAAGCATTTAGTGATATATTTAAAGAAAAAATCGAATTAGATCCATCTGGATATATCCCAACAGATGCAGATATGAAAACAAATGTAGAAGGCGTATTTGCAGCAGGAGATATTCGTGTAAAATCTTTAAGACAGGTAGTAACTGCAACAGCTGATGGTGCAATTGCAGCTGTACAAGCAGAAAAATATATAGAAAATAATTTTGAAGAATAAGGTTATTAAAAGGAGGTGAAAACATGTTAGCACTAGATAAAGATACTTTTGAATCTGAAGTATTAGAAGCAGAAGGTTATGTTCTTGTAGATTATTGGAGTGATGGTTGTGAACCTTGTAAGGCGTTAATGCCAGATGTTGAAGAATTAGCAGCTAAGTATGAAAGCAAAGTAAAATTTTCAAAGCTAAATACGACAAAAGCTAGAAGACTTGCAATATCACAAAGAGTTTTAGGACTTCCAACACTTGCCCTATATAAAGATGGCGAAAAAGTGGATGAAGTAACAAAAGATGATGCAACAAAAGCGAATATAGACGCAATGATTCAAAAGCATGTAGGATAGCCAGTAATTCGCACTGGTGAGTAAAACTCACCAGTTGTGGGTTAAAATATAAAGGGAGGTGAACAATGTGCGCCTAGAATTAGGAAAAATTAATATTACAGATGTTCAATTTGGTGACATGACAAAAGTAGAAAATGGAACATTGTATGTGAATAAGGAAGAAATCGTCAATCTTGTTATGGAAGACGAACATATTAAGAGCGTACAAATAGAACTTGCAAAACCGGGTGAAGAAACTAGAATAACTCCTGTTAAGGATGTTATTGAGCCAAGGGTAAAAGTTGAAGGACCCGGTGGAATATTCCCAGGAGTAATCAACAAAGTTGCAACAGTAGGTTCAGGTAGAACACATGTATTAAAGGGAGCTGCAGTAGTTACTTGTGGTAAAATTGTAGGTTTTCAGGAAGGAATCATTGATATGAGTGGTCCTGGTGCTGAATATACACCATTCTCAAAACTTAACAATATTTGTTTAGTAATTGAGCCAATAGAAGGACTAAAGCAATATCCTTATGAAGCTGCTGCAAGAATGGCAGGATTGAAAGTAGCAAATTTAATTGGACAAGCAGGTAAAGAAGTAACACCTGATGAAGTAGATGTTTTTGAAACAAAGCCATTGTTTGAGAGTGCGAAAGAGTATCCGGATCTACCAAGAGTTGCATATGTTTATATGCTTCAAACGCAAGGATTGCTTCATGATACATATGTATATGGTGTAGATGCAAAGAAAATCGTTCCAACAATTCTTTATCCAACAGAAGTAATGGATGGTGCTATATTAAGTGGTAACTGTGTTTCAGCTTGTGATAAAAACACAACATATCATCACTTAAATAACCCAATTATCCATGACTTATATGCAAGACATGGTAAAGATATCAATTTTGTAGGGGTTATTGCTACAAATGAAAATGTATATCTTGCTGATAAAGAAAGATCATCTAACTGGACTGCAAAACTTTGTAAGTATTTAGGTCTTGATGGAGCACTTGTATCTCAAGAAGGTTTTGGTAACCCAGATACAGATCTTATCATGAACTGTAAGAAGATAGAAAATGAAGGCGTAAAAACTGTAATTGTTACAGATGAATATGCAGGGCGTGATGGTGCATCTCAATCACTTGCAGATGCAGATGCTAAAGCAGATGCAGTGGTAACAGGCGGTAATGCAAATGAAGTGATTGTACTTCCTCCAATGAAGAGAGTAATTGGTATGTTAGATTATGTGGATAGAATTGCTGGAGGATTTGATGGAAGTTTAAGACCAGATGGTAGTATTGAAGCTGAAATCCAAGTAATTACGGGTGCAACAAATGAGTTAGGCTTCAATAAAATGTCTGCTACAGAATATTAAAAATAAAAAATTTGATAGAAGAAAGGATGGTAAACCATGAATTTATTTGATGGAAAAAAAGTCATCATCATCGGTGACAGAGATGGTATACCTGGTCCTGCTATAGAAGAATGCCTAAAAGGTACAGGTGCAGAAGTAGTTTTCTCAGCTACAGAGTGCTTTGTCTGAACGGCTGCAGGAGCAATGGATCTAGAAAATCAAAATAGGGTGAAAAACATGACTGAGAAATACGGTGCAGAAAATGTGATCGTACTTTTCGGAGCAGCAGAAGCAGAATCAGCAGGATTAGCTGCAGAAACTGTTACAAATGGAGACCCTACTTTTGCAGGTTCGTTGGCAGGAGTCCAGTTAGGACTTAAAACATATCATGCGGTAGAGCCAGAGTTTAAAGAGGCTGTAGATGCAGATGTTTATGAAGAACAAATTGGGATGATGGAAATGGTATTAGATGTAGATGCGATCATTGAAGAAATGAGCTCAATGAGAGAACAATTCTGTAAATTTTAATGAAATTTCCCGTGTAAAATATGAGAGGGGGGAAAAATATGAGCAAAATTAGAGTTGTTCATTATATAAACCAATTCTTCGCGGGTATCGGTGGAGAAGAAAAAGCGGATATAAAACCTGAAGTTAGAGAAGGTGTAGTAGGACCTGGAGCTGCTTTAAAGATGGGATTTAAAGATGAAGCAGAAATCGTTGCGACAGTAATTTGTGGGGATTCTTACTTCAATGAAAATTTAGAAGAAGCAAAACCAGCTGTTTTAGAGATGATCAAAAAGTACAATCCAGATTTGTTCATAGCAGGGCCAGCTTTCAACGCAGGTAGATATGGTGTAGCTTGTGGTACAATCAGTAAAGCTGTACAAGAGGAATTAAATATCCCAGTTGTAACAGCAATGTATGTAGAGAATCCTGGTGTAGATATGTATAAAAAGGATGTTTACATTGTAGAAACTGGAAATTCTGCAGCAGCTATGAGAAAAGCAGCACCTGCATTAGCTAAATTTGCTTTAAAATTAGGAACAGGTGAAGTTATTGGATCACCAAGCGAAGAAGGATACATTTCTAGGGGGATAAGAAAGAATATCTTTAGAGAAGAAAGAGGCGCTACAAGAGCCGTTAATATGTTGATTAAGAAGTTAAAAGGTGAAGAATTTGTTACTGAATATCCAATGCCGAATTTTGACAATGTTGTACCAGGAAAAGCAATTACAGATATTTCAAAAGCAAAAATAGCAGTAGTTACTTCTGGAGGGATTGTACCAAAAGGAAACCCAGATCACATTGAATCTTCAAGTGCATCAAAGTATGGTGAATATGATATCGATGGCGTGATGGATTTAACTGAAGCTACATATGAAACAGCGCATGGTGGCTATGATCCAGTATATGCAAATGAAGATTCTGATAGAGTATTACCGATTGATGTATTAAGAGATTTAGAAAAAGAAGGAAAAATTGGAGAACTTCACAGATATTTCTATACTACAACGGGTAATGGAACATCTGTTGGTAATTCTAAAAAGTTTGCTGCTGAGTATGCACAAAAACTAGTGGCAGCTGGCGTAGATGCAGTTATTCTAACATCTACCTGAGGTACTTGCACACGTTGCGGTGCAACAATGGTTAAAGAAATTGAAAGAACAGGAATCCCTGTTGTTCATATGTGTACAGTTGTTCCAATTTCATTGACAGTTGGAGCGAACAGAATTGTACCTACAATTGCAATTCCTCATCCACTTGGAAACCCAGCATTAGATCCAGCGGAAGAGAAAAAATTAAGAAGAAAATTAGTTGAAAAAGCATTAAAAGCATTAGAAACTAAAGTTGAAGGACAAACTGTCTTCGAAGATTAATCATTTGCCAGCTGTTCCCGCAGCTGGCAGCTGCTTGACTAACCAATAAATGGGTGGTGAATATCACCCATTTATTCACATTATACAACATTTTTCTTGATTTATTTACATTTATTGAAACTTTTAATGTATCTGTATAGAGTTATAAATTTTTATTATATTTATAATTTGCAAATAGATCATTGAATAGTCTGTAGCTGCGAGCTGCGAGAAAGACTTGTGGCATGAGAAAGTTTAAAATTACACGGAGGTGGAATAAAATGAGTTATGCAGTAATAAAAGGTGCAGGATATGCACTTGTGCACACACCAGATATGATTATCCATAACGGAACAACACAAACAACAGAAAGAATTACAAATCCAGATTCAGAATATCTTAAAAAGCTTCCAGAGCATATTAGAAGTTACGAAAAGGTTGTAAACTATGCACCCAACCAAGTATATATAGGAAATATGAAGCCGAGTGACTTAGAAGAAATAGAGATGCCGTGGTGCAATACAGAAGTAGAAGGTGCAGATAGGTTTGGTAAATTTGGTGAAATTATGCCACAAGATGAATTTATTGCACTGCTAAAAATTGTAGATGCGTTTGATCTTGTTAAGATTGAAAAAGGATTTACACAAACATTAAAAGAAAAAATTACGAATCATCCATTATTTAAAAAAGACGTAGAAAAACTAAAAGACGGGGAAGAACTAGCAGAAATTGAAAAATTTGTAAATGAGCAACATGCAGAAGCCATTTATCATAATGAATTACTTGTAGGTTGCGTAAAAAGAGCGCATGATGTGGATACAAACTTAACAGCACACATTTTATTTGAAAATTTAGTAGTAAAAGCTTCAGGTGTACTAGCATTTAAAAATCTTATAGAAAAAAACAATATTCATGTAGAAGATATAGATTATGTGATTGAATGTTCAGAAGAAGCATGTGGAGATATGAACCAAAGAGGTGGTGGAAACTTTGCAAAAGCAATCGCAGAATGTGGGGGCGCGCTAAACGCTACAGGGTCAGATACAAGAGGATTCTGTGCAGCACCAACGCATGCACTTATTCAAGCTGCATCGTTAGTAAAGGCTGGAACCTATGAAAATGTAGTAATCGTAGCAGGTGGGGCTACAGCAAAACTTGGGATGAACGGAAAAGATCATGTAAAAAAAGACTTACCAATATTAGAAGATGTACTCGGCGCATTTGCAATATTAATCAGTAAAAACGATGGTGTAAATCCAGTAATCAGAACAGATTTAGTAGGAAGACATACAGTAGGAACAGGATCTTCACCACAAGCAGTCATCACATCATTAATTACAGCGCCGCTAGATAAGGGTGGATTAAAAATTACCGATATCGATAAATATTCTGTAGAAATGCAAAACCCAGATATTACAAAACCCGCAGGAGCAGGAGATGTACCAGAAGCGAACTACAAAATGATTGCAGCATTAGGGGTTAAGAGAAAAGACTTAGAAAGAAAAGACATCCTTATATTTGTAAAGAATCATGGTATGCCAGGATGGGCACCAACACAAGGACATATTCCATCAGGTGTGCCATATGCAGGATTTGCTAGAGAAGAACTAACAACAGGAGATCTAAATCGCGCGATGATTGTAGGAAAAGGAAGTTTATTCCTAGGTCGTATGACAAACCTATTTGATGGGGTTTCAGTAGTAATAGAAAGAAATTCAGGCGTAGAAGAGGTAAGGGGTGGCGTATCTCAAGAAGAAATCAAAAACATGATCGCAGAGAGCATGAGAGATTTCGCGGCACATCTATTAGGCGAATAGGGGTGAATAGCAATGAGTGAAAATACAGCAGTGAAAAAAATAATTGGAAAAACTTTTAGGGAGATCGCAGATGCCATAAAGACAGGAAACTTTGGAGAAAGAATCAAAGTAGGAATTACAACACTCGGAAGTGAACATGGTACAGAAAACATTATAAAAGGTGCGCAGATTGCAGCAAAAGACGCAGATAATTTTGACATTGTACTAATAGGACCGAAGGTAGATACATGCCTTGAAATCGTAGAAGCAAACACAGAAGATGAAATGTATAAAAGGATGGAAGAACTATTAGACAGTGGATACATTCAAGCTTGTGTAACGATGCACTATAACTTTCCAATCGGGGTATCAACAGTAGGTAGAGTAGTAACACCAGGATTTGGAAAAGAAATATTTTTAGCAACAACAACAGGAACATCATCCGCGCACAGAACAGAAGCAATGGTAAAAAATGCATTGTATGGTATCATCACAGCAAAAGCAATGGGAACCCCAGAGCCAACAGTAGGAATCCTAAATCTAGATGGTGCAAGACAAGTAGAAAGAGCATTAAAAGAACTAAGTGCAAATGGATACAAAATAAACTTTGCAGAATCGATAAGAGCGGATGGCGGAGCCGTAATGAGAGGAAATGACCTACTCAGCGGAACGGCAGATATCATGGTAAACGATACACTAACTGGAAATATCATGATGAAGGTATTCTCATCCTTTACAACAGGTGGAAGCTATGAAGCATTAGGATATGGTTATGGTCCAGGGGTAGGAGAAGACTATGACAGGATTATACTGATCTTATCAAGAGCGTCAGGATCACCAGTTGTAGCAAATGCAATTAAATATGCAGCGAAAGTAGCACAAGGAAAGCTAACGGAAGTAGCAAAAGAGGAATTTATAAAAGCAAAGAAAGCAAAACTTGATGAAATACTAAAAGGATTAAGCAAAGACACGAAGAAAGCAAAAGCAGATGATGAAGAAGTAGCAGCACCACCAAAAGAAGTGGTTACAGGAACTGTATCAGGAATAGATATAATGGACTTAGAAGATGCTGTAAAGGCATTATGGAAAGAAAGCATTTATGCAGAAAGTGGTATGGGTTGTACAGGACCGATTGTCCTTGTAAATGAACAGAAAGTTGAAAAAGCAACAAGTGTTTTAGCAAAAGCAGGATTTGTTGCAAAACAAGGAGATGTTTGTTAAAACTCCGGCATAGCCGGAGTTTTTTTGGGGACATACGAATAGAAAAATATGAATTTGAAAGAAGGATTTCCCTAAAATATGTAGAATAGATAATAGTGTGTAACAAGAAGAAAAACATTGAGGAGGAATTTTAATGTTTAAAAAAAGAATTTCATTAGCATTAGTTCTATTGTTATGTGTAGGATTACTAGCAGGCTGTGGACAAAAGGCACCAGAAGAAGCTGAACAACCTTCTGAGAACCAAGTACCAGCAGAAGAACAATTAAAGATTGCAATGACTACTGATGTTGGGGGCGTAAATGACCAATCATTCAACCAGTCCGCTTGGGAAGGATTACAAAGAGCAGAAAAAGAGTTAGGAATTGTAGCAAACTATAAGGAATCTAAGCAAGATGCTGATTATGGTCCAAACATGGAAACGCTTTTAGATGATGAGAATAACTTAATTTGGGGTATCGGATTTAAAATGGGAGATTTGGTAAAAGAAGAAGCTGAAAAGAATCCTGATCAAAAATATGCGATTATCGATTATGCTTATGATGAGACACCAGAAAATCTAGTAGGCGTAGTGTTTAAAGCAGAACAACCATCGTTCCTGGTTGGATACATTGCTGCGAAGATGACAAAAACAGGAAAAGTTGGATTTGTTGGTGGTGTTACGGGAAATGTTATTGATGGATTTGAATATGGATATAAAGCAGGGGTTAAGGCAGCAAACAATGGGACAGAAGTTCTGACTCAATACGCTGATTCCTTTACAGATTCTGCAAAGGGTAAAGCGATTGCAAATCAAATGTATAAAGATGGCGCAGACATTGTGTTTCATGCTGCAGGTGGTGTTGGTGATGGCGTAATTGAAGCAGCTAAAGAACAAAATAAATTTGCAATTGGTGTAGATCGAGACCAAAATGCTTTAGCACCAGAAAATGTAATCACATCAGCAATGAAGCGTGTCGATAATGCAGTATTTAACATGGCAAAGGATCTAAAAGAAGGAAAGTTTCCTGGAGGAACAACTGTTGTTTATGGACTTAAAGAAGGCGGTGTAGATATTGCTCCAACTTCTGATAAGCATGTACCAGCTGATATTTTAAAAGAAGTAGAAGATCTAAAACAACAAATTATAAATGAAAAAATAGTCGTTCCTTATAATGAAGAAACTTTTAATGAATTCAAATAAAAAAAGTGATATAATAAATAGAATGAACACTAAGTAGCTCAGACAAATCGTCTGAGCTGCTTCGTATTAAGTGATTAGGAGGGTATTCTATTGAACCATATCAAGGTTGAAGAAAAAGCGGTGGAGATGAAAAATATCACAAAAGTTTTTGGAAATTTTACTGCAAATGAAGATATTAATTTGACTGTTCATAAAGGTGAAGTACATGCTTTACTAGGAGAAAATGGAGCAGGAAAAACGACCCTTATGAATATTTTATATGGTTTATATCAACCAACTATAGGAGAAATAATGATCAATGGGAAAACGGTAATAATGGCAGATCCCAATATAGCCATTCAGAATGGGATTGGTATGGTACATCAGCATTTTATGCTTGTGGAGCCTTTTACTGTAACGGAGAATATCATATTAGGCAAGGAAACAACCACTAGCTTTGGAAAATTGGACATTGAGGAAGCGGTTTCACATGTGCAAGAATTGTCTGAAAAATATGGACTTTATGTTGATCCTTATGCAAAAATACAGGATATTACTGTAGGGATGCAACAAAGAGTTGAGATTTTGAAGGCATTATATAGAGGGGCTGAAATTCTGATTTTAGATGAGCCTACAGCAGTACTAACACCTCAAGAGATTCAAGACTTAATAGACATCATTAGAAATCTTACAAAGCAGGGAAAATGTATCATCATTATTACCCATAAATTGAAAGAAATTAAGCAAATTGCTGACTACTGCACAATCATTCGAAGAGGAAAACAGATTGATACCGTTGATGTAAGTGTGACTACCGAAGAAGAACTAGCAAATAAAATGGTTGGAAGAGAAGTTAATTTTATTGTAGGAAAAGAGGAAAGAACAAAGGGTGAAGTTGTATTAGAAATTGATAATCTAGTAATAAAAGATAATCGTGGAATTAATGCAGTAGATGGGCTCTCTCTTAAAGTGCATGCAGGAGAAATCTTAGGAATAGCAGGAATTGACGGAAATGGACAACGTGAATTGATTGAAGGAATTATAGGACTAAGGAAAATAGAATCAGGAAAAATATGTATGATTCAAAAAGATATTACAGGAAGAACCCCAAAGGAGATTTTAGAAAGCAAAATTTCAACCATTCCAGAAGATAGACAAAAGCGAGGTTTGGTGTTAGATTTTAGTGTTGAAGAAAACATGATATTAGAAAATTATTATAAGGAACCTTTTTCTCGAAAAGGTATTCTTAATAAAAATAAAATCAACTATTTTGCAAAAGAATTAATTCAAAAGTTTGATATTCGTCCAGAAGATGAAACGTTAAAGGCACGAGCATTATCAGGAGGAAATCAACAAAAGGTAATTATTGCAAGGGAATTAACGAATGATCCAGAATTGCTAATTGCAGCCCAACCTACGAGAGGGCTGGATGTAGGGGCAATTGAATATGTGCACAAGTCTCTAGTAGAACAAAGAGATAAGAATAAGGCTGTATTACTTATTTCATTGGAGTTAGATGAAGTAATGAATGTAGCTGACCGAATTGCAGTAATCTATGAGGGGAAAATAGTAGGAATTGTAGAAGCTAAGGAAACAAATGAAAATGCCCTTGGACTCATGATGGCTGGAGGAGGTAGCGGCAATGAAAAATAAAAAGAATTCAATAAAGGAAATGCTGGGTAGTGGTAATTTTATGATAACATTGGTTTCTATTTTCCTAGGAATACTTGTAGGGGCTATTGTTTTAAAGATCGCAGGATATAGTCCACTAGAGTCATATGGTGTTATGTTAAAAGGGATATTTGGAAAACCAAAATATATTTTATATACGATTATCTATGCCACGCCTCTTATTATGACAGGTCTTTCTGTCGCGTTTGCGTTTAAAACAGGATTATTTAATATTGGTGCAGAAGGACAGTTTATTATCGGTGCACTCGTAGCAACCCTAGTAGGATATTTTGTAAAATTACCAATGGGTATTCATGTCGTTGTTGTATTTGTTGCAGCTATAACTGCAGCAGGTTTATGGGGAGGGATTGCTGGATACTTAAAGGCGAAGTTTGGTGTGCATGAAGTTATTGCGACCATTATGTTAAATTGGATTGCTTTATATTTAAACAATTATGTTATTATGCTTGAAGGATTTAAAAGACCAAATAGTGAAGCATCTTATAAAATATGGGATACTGCAACTATCGGGATTTTAGAAAAATGGAAATATACTGCCCATGGAAGAGTGTGGTTAAAGGTCCATCCAATACTGCAGAGTATTTTCAAAACACCTGTAAACTTGGGAATTATATGTGCAATTATATTGGCATTTGTAGTTTGGTTTATTTTAAACAGAACTACATTAGGATACGAATTAAGATCTGTTGGTTCTAATAAATATGCTGCTGAGTATGGTGGAATCAATGTAAAAAAAAGTATGATTGTTTCGATGAGTATTGCGGGTGCTTTAGCTGGAGCAGCAGGTGCGCTGCAAGTAATGGGAGTATCGAAACAAGTTTCAATTTTAGCAGCTATGGAAGGCTATGGATTTGATGGAATTGCGGTTGCTTTGATTGGTAGTAATGGTGCTTTTGGATGTGTTTTTTCAGGATTACTCTTTGGGGCTTTGAAGTATGGGGGGCCTAAGATACAATCAGCTATGGGAGCACCATCAGAAGTTGTAAGTATTGTAATGGGTACAATTGTATTTTTCATAGCTATGCCTAAATTTATCAGATTACTTGTATCTTTAGTAAAGAGAAAAGAGGTGAAATAGATGCTAGATAATATAGGGTTTATTCTTGGAACAACATTGATGTATGCAACACCACTCATTTTTGCTGCATTAGGAGGTGTTATTTCTGAAAATTCAGGGGTTGTTAACATTGGACTTGAGGGGATGATGACATTAGGCGCGCTGATGGGTGCAACAGTAGGCTATTTTACAGGGAATCCATGGTTAGCTTTATTGTGTGCAGGACTTGCAGGAGGGTTCCTAGCATTATTACATGCAATTGCATCTGTTACTTTTGGAGCGGATCAAATAGTTTCAGGGATCGCCATTAACTTCTTAGGACCTGGTATTGCATTATTTTTGAGTCGCCTCTTTTTTGAAGGTGCTACTATGACGAAATCTATAAATTTAGAGAACAAAATTCCTAGACCTTTAGGGGGTGTATTTCCTCAGAACTCATTCTTTGACTTAGTATTAAATCAGTATGCAACTGTATACATTTCATTTCTTTTAGTGTTTGTAATATGGTATATGCTTTATAAAACGAAGATAGGACTTAGAATTAGAGCAGTAGGGGAGCATCCGAAAGCAGCAGATACGTTAGGGATTAATATTTATAAAATTAGATATTTTAGTGTGATTCTATCAGGAATATTTGCTGGATTTGGTGGTGCAGCAATGAGTATTGCAGTAGTTTCTAATTTCAGACCTACATTGATTTCTGGGCAAGGGTTTATTGCTCTTGCTGCTATGATTTTTGGAAAATGGAAACCGCAAGGTGCAATGTGGGCATGTTTATTATTTGGTGCTGCCCAAGGATTTGTTATATTCTTAGGGGGGACAGCTATTGCCATATCATCACAGCTTTTAGCTATGCTTCCATATATAATAACATTAGTCATTCTAATAAGCTTTGTTGGGAAATCTGTAGGACCCGCAGCTAGTGGGGATCCATATGAAAAAGGTGAAAGATAAGCAAGGAGAAATCCTTGTTTGTTTTTTTTATAGGTGTTGAAACTTTATTTAGTAGAAGTTTAATGATATAATAAAATAAATAATCTATCTATAAAGGAGAAGGTTTGAGATGCGACTAGGGTTTAGTTTAAATATTGAACAAGTTCAAAAATTGGTCATGACACCTGAATTAAAACAAGCAATCCAGATACTACAGTTTAATCACCAAGAGTTAAATCAGTTTATTGACGAACAAGTATTAATCAACCCGGTTGTCGAACTAGGAAATTCTTCAGAAGATGAAAAAAAGAAGAAACAAGACGAAAAAATCCAACAAGATGAAAAGCCAACAAAAGATGAAGTTGATTGGAAAGAGTACTTTAAAGAGTACGATGATATAAGTTATAAACAACCGAATTATAATAAGGATCAGGAAAAAGTATCCTTTGAACAATTTGTATCTGCAGATGTAACGCTAACAGAACATTTGTTATTCCAGCTGCAATTTGCCATTCTAGAAACAAAATATAAAAAAATCGGGAAATATATTATAGAAAGTTTGGATGTAAAAGGCTATTTAAATGTAAATATTTCTGAGATTGCATCATACTTTGACATAAGTGAAGAAGAGGTAGAAAGCGTTTTATCCGTTATTCAAACATTTGACCCAATAGGTATAGCTGCTAGAAATTTGAAAGAATGTTTATTGATTCAATTAAAGCAAAAAGGGATAGAAAATGTTGAAATCGTGCAGATTATTTCAAATCACTTGGAGGATGTTGCACAGAATAGAATTCTGAATATTGCAAAATCCTTAAATATATCTACACAAAGAGTGCAAGAAATTACAGATTTTATTAAAAGATTAGAACCGAAACCAGGGAGAGCTTTTAGCTCAGGAGAAGAAATAAAATATATTACACCAGATGTTACTGTTGAAAAAATTGAAGGGGAATACATTGTTTTAGTCAATGATACAACTGCACCAAGACTTTCTGTTAGTCCTTATTATAGAAAAATGTTATTACATGAAAATAAAGATTCGAGTACATCAAAATTCCTTACGGGAAAATTAAATTCAGCAATGTGGCTAATTAAAAGTATAGAACAAAGAAGACAAACCATCTATAATGTTGTGAAAGAAATTGTTGATTACCAAATAGAATTTTTTGAACATGGAAAAAAACATCTAAAACCTTTGACTTTGAAACAGATTGCTGATCAAGTAGGTGTGCATGAATCAACTGTGAGTAGAGCGGTAAATGGTAAATACATGCAAAGTCCGAGAGGTGTTTTTGAAATAAAAACTTTTTTTACCAGTGGCGTATCAAATGAAATGGGAGAAGGCATTGCTTCTGGAAGCATTAAAAGTATGATTAAAGATTTGATTGATAAGGAAGATCCTAAAAAACCACTTAGTGATCAAGCTGTATCAGAAAATTTAAAAGAAAAGGGAATAAATATTTCCAGAAGAACGGTTGCGAAATATAGGGACGAGATGAAAATTACATCTTCTTCAAAAAGAAAACGATTTTAAATGACGTGAAAATTCACGTCATTTTTTTATTGATATTTATTTGAATTTATGATAATCTATGGATAGATATTTTTTTACATTGAATGGGACAAAAAAAAACTGCGGGGACGTTTTAAGTCCCAATGAGTAAAAATATGGCAGTCATTGCAAAGAGGTGAGATGAATATGGAGAAAAACGAAGAATATGAAATAGATGAATTGATTGAAATTCAGAAAAAAATTGTCCCAGAATTGATAGATACGCTCATAAACAGACAAAATATGTTGCGATTGATTTACTATAATCAGCCAATAGGCAGGAGAAATTTAGCAAGTGTCATGGAAATTGGAGAAAGAATTGTTCGTAACGAAGTAAATATTTTAAAGGAACAAGGTTTTATTGACATTAAAGCTGAAGGAATGAATGTTACAAAACTTGGATACACTACTTTAGAAGTACTAAGAGGTTATATACATAGATTTAAAGGTTTATACCATATTGAAGAAGCGGTTGCAAATAAGCTGAAAATTAAGAAAGTGATGGTTGTTCCTGGCTTTTATGATGAGGACCCCCTTGTTTTAAGAGAAATTGGCCGTATTACAGCTATTTATCTTAAGACTCTGTTAAAAGAAGATACAGTTATAGGGATTACGGGTGGGCAAACAATGGCCATGATTGCTGATGAAATGAAAAATGAAGAAGTGGCGTTATCGAATGCCACAGTTATTCCAGCTAGGGGTGGGCTAGGAAAGAATGTTGAAAAACAAGCAAATACCATTGCTGCAAAGATGGCTAAAAAACTTAAGGGTTCATATAAACTCCTACATATGCCTGATAACATATCAAAGGAATTGCTTAAAAGCTTATCAGAAGATCCAAATATAAAAGAGGTAGTAGATTATATTCAAAAAATTGGCATTCTTGTTTTTGGTATGGGAAGAGCTGACAAGATGGCAATGAGACGAAGGTTAAATGAAGAAATGATGACAAATTTAAAAAGACAAGGTGCCGTTGCAGAAGCGTTTGGATATTATTTTAATAAAGACGGTGAAATTATACAAGAAGTAAATACGGTTGGTGTGAGTTTGAACCATTATAAAGAGTTACAGCATATTATTGGTGCAGCTGCTGGTATAGAAAAAGCCGAAGCTGTTATTGCAATAAGTAGATTAAATAAACATCTTACACTAGTGATTGATGAAGGCTTAGCAACAGAAATATTAAAATAAAATACATATAACAGGGAGGAATTTACATGAGTATCAAAGTGGGGATTAATGGATTTGGAAGAATAGGAAGAAATGCATTTAAGGTAGCTATGGAAAAATCAGGTAATGACTTTGAAATTGTTGCAATCAATGATTTAACAGATGCAAAAACTCTAGCACATCTATTAAAATATGATAGCTGTTTTGGAAAGTTTGATGGGACAGTAGAAGTAAAAGAAGATGCAATGATTGTAAATGGTAAAGAAATCAAAATATATGCAGAGAGAGATCCAGAAAATATTCCATGGAAAGAATTGGGTGTAGCAATTGTCATTGAATCTACAGGATTCTTTAGAGATAAAGAATCCACAATGAAACATATTAAAGCAGGCGCAAAGAAAGTAATTATTTCTGCACCAGCAAAAAATGAAGATATTACAATTGTATTAGGTGTAAATGAGAAAGAATATGATCCCACAAATCATCATATCATTTCAAATGCTTCTTGTACTACAAACTGTTTAGCACCTTTTGCAAAAATCGTTGACGAAAAATTTGGTATTAAAAGAGGATTAATGACAACCGTTCATTCTTACACAAATGACCAAAAGATACTAGATGCACCACATAGCGATCTAAGAAGAGCAAGAGCTGCAGCGGAAGCCATTATTCCAACAACTACAGGTGCAGCAGTAGCAGTTGCATTAGTATTACCACAATTAAAAGGGAAATTAAATGGTATGGCAATGCGTGTACCTACACCAACAGTTTCAGTAGTAGATTTAGTATGTGAATTAGAAAAAGAAACAAGCGCAGAAGAATTGAATAAAGCATTTAAAGAGGCGGCTGAAGGAAAATTGAAAGGAATTTTAGGATATAGTGATGAGCCTTTGGTATCTATAGATTATAAAAAAGATCCAAGATCTTCTATTGTAGATGGATTATCAACAATGGCATTGGGTGGAAATATGGTAAAAATTGTTTCATGGTATGACAATGAATGGGGATATTCAAATAGAGTGATTGATTTAGTAAGTTATATCATCGGCAAAGGATTATAAAAACAATAAATAGATAGGGTTTAATCATAAGATTGAACCCTATATTTTAAATGATATGGTATAAAATATTGACGAAGATGAAATAGTATGTTACATATAATAATAGAAACAGACAATTAAAAGATTAGAGGTGAAAGGATATTGAATAAGAAAAATATTGAAGATATTGGGGTGAAGGGCAAAAAGGTACTTGTACGTTGTGATTTTAATGTGCCTATGGATGAAAACAAAAATATTACAGATGATATTCGTATTCAAGGTGCACTTCCGACAATAAAATATCTTATAGAAAATGAAGGGAAAGTTATCCTTATGTCTCATTTAGGAAGACCAAAGGGAGATCCAAATCTAAAATATAGCCTAGAGCCAGTAGCGAAAAGACTTGCAGAATTATTAGGAAAAGAAGTTACATTTGCATCAGACAATGAAGTGGTAGGTATAAGTGCAAAAAAAGCTGTTTCAGAGATGAAAAATGGTGAAGTTGTACTTCTTCAGAATGTTCGATTTAGAAAAGAAGAAACAAAAAATAATCCAGCGTTTGCAAAAGAATTGGCATCTTTAGCAGAAATTTTTGTAAATGATGCTTTCGGTACTGCGCATAGAGCACATGCTTCCACAGCAGGTGTAGCAGACTATTTACCATGTGTATCAGGATACCTTATTCAAAAGGAAATTGATGTGATGGGAAAAGCCCTAAGTAATCCTGAAAAACCTTTTGTAGCTATTTTAGGAGGTGCAAAGGTTTCTGATAAGATGGGTGTAATTAATAACTTATTGGAAAAAGTAGATACGTTGATTATTGGTGGTGGAATGGCGTATACATTTTTAAAAGCAAAAGGATATGAAATTGGAAACTCTTTGTTAGAAGTAGATAAAATAGAATTATCAAAAGAATTAATGGCAAAAGCTGAGGAAAAAGGTGTAAAATTATTGTTGCCTTTGGATTGTGTTGCAGCAAAAGAATTTAAAGCAGATGCAGTTCATAAAACAGTAGGTGTAGAAAATATTCCAGTTGATATGATGGGATTAGACATAGGTAAAGAGAGTATAGGGATTTTCAGTGAAGCAATTAAAGAAGCAAAAACGATTGTATGGAATGGACCTATGGGTGTATTTGAAATGCCTGCTTTTGCATTAGGTACAAAGGGTATTGCAGAAGCTATGGCAAATTGTAATGGCACGACTATTATTGGCGGTGGAGACAGTGCAGCAGCAGCAGAACAATTAGGATTTGCTGATAAAATGACTCATATATCAACAGGTGGAGGCGCAAGTTTAGAATTTTTAGAAGGAAAAGAACTGCCTGGCATTGCTGTGATAGAAGACAAGTAATTTATAGGAGGGGTATCATGAGAATACCTATTATCGCTGGGAACTGGAAGATGCATAAAACAATCAAAGAAGCTGTGGAATTTGTAGAAAATATTAAAGACCGTGTGAAGGGAACAGATGTAGAAGTCGTATTATGTACGCCATATACATTATTGCAATCTGTTAAAGAAGCTACAAAAGGGACGAATATAAAGATTGCAGCACAAAACATGCACTGGGAAGAAAATGGCGCATTTACTGGGGAAGTATCACCTTTAATGCTAAATGAAATAGGTGTAGATTATTGCGTAATTGGACACTCTGAAAGAAGACAATATTTCAATGAAACCGATGAAACTGTAAATAAAAAAGTACATACAGCTTT
Organism: Marinisporobacter balticus; assembly: GCF_004345705.1. Lineage (GTDB taxonomy): Bacteria > Bacillota > Clostridia > Peptostreptococcales > Thermotaleaceae > Marinisporobacter > Marinisporobacter balticus. Next base: position 191,196 of record NZ_SLWV01000002.1, on the reverse strand, counting down.
AAAATATGGAATAAAACCAATTATCTGTGTTGGAGAGACATTAGAGCAAAGAGAAAATGGAGAGACAAATACATTTGTGAAATCTCAGGTAGTAAAAGCTTTTAAAGATATTGAAAGTAAAAAAGTCTTAGATATTGTTATTGCGTATGAGCCAATATGGGCAATAGGAACAGGTAAAACAGCTACATCTGAGGAAGCAAATGAAGTGATATACCAAATTAGAGAAGTAATTAAAGAACTATATGGAGAAGATATTTATACAGAAATACGCATTCAGTATGGTGGTAGTGTGAAACCGAATAATATAGAAGAAATCATGAATCAAGAAGATATCGATGGTGCATTAGTAGGTGGCGCAAGTTTAAAATCGGATGATTTTGTAGAACTAGTAAACTTTTAAATTGAAAGGAGAAATACATATGCCAACAACAATTGTTGATGTTTATGCAAGAGAAGTATTAGATTCAAGAGGAAATCCTACAGTAGAGGTAGAAGTGCATTTAGAAGATGGAAGTATGGGTCGTGCGATCGTACCATCAGGGGCTTCAACAGGTGCATTTGAGGCAGTCGAATTAAGAGATGGAGATAAAGAGAGATATTTAGGTAAAGGTGTACTCCAGGCTGTTGAAAATGTAAATGAAGTGATTGCTGAAGAAATTATTGATATGGATGCACTTGATCAAGTTGGGGTAGACATGACGATGATTGATTTAGATGGAACAGAAAACAAGGGGAAACTTGGAGCAAATGCAATTCTTGGTGTATCTATGGCTGTAGCAAGAGCAGCAGCAGAATCACTCGGTATGCCTTTATTCCAATACTTAGGAGGGGTAAATGCAAAAACTTTACCAGTTCCGATGATGAATATTTTAAATGGTGGAGAACATGCGGATAATAATGTAGATATTCAAGAATTCATGGTAATGCCCGTGGGCGCAAAAAGCTTTAGAGAAGGACTCAGAATGGGTGCGGAGATATTCCACAATCTTAAAAAAGTATTAAAAGAAAAAGGGTTGAATACATCTGTTGGTGACGAAGGTGGTTTTGCACCAAACTTAACGTCTAATGAAGAGGCGCTTGAAGTAATCATAGAAGCGATTAAAAATGCAGGATATGTTCCAGGGGAAGATGTAATGCTAGCGTTAGACGTAGCTGCAACAGAGTTATATAATAAAGATGAAAAGAAATATGACTTAGCTGGAGAAGGTGTTGTAAAATCTTCTGAGCAAATGGTCGATTTCTATGAAAAATTAGTAGACAAATATCCAATTATTTCTATAGAAGATGGATTAGATGAAGAAGATTGGGAAGGATGGAAAGTATTAACAGATAGGTTAGGAAAGAAAATACAAATTGTTGGAGATGACCTATTTGTAACAAATACAGAAAGATTAGAAAAAGGAATTGAAAGCCATACTGCAAATTCAATACTAATTAAATTAAACCAAATTGGTACAATTACAGAAACACTTGATGCGATCGAAATGGCAAAAAGAGCAGGATATACTGCTGTTGTATCCCATAGATCTGGAGAAACGGAAGATACAACGATTGCAGATTTAGTTGTCGCAACAAATGCTGGTCAAATCAAAACAGGTTCTGCATCAAGAACAGACAGAATTGCAAAATATAATCAATTATTAAGAATAGAAGAATTACTTGATGCTACATCAAAATATGCAGGAAAGAAAGCTTTTTACAACGTAAAATAATTCGTATAGATTTAGAAAATGATGGAAATAATAAGGGGGTAGAATATTCTACCCTTTTATTTATGTTTGGAATAGATAGATAAGATTTATTATTTTTTCTTGAGAAATCTTTTATACCTATGGGATCTTAAAGAGATCCGAGGGAACGTAATATATATTGATTTTAAAAAATAGCTGTGTTAAAATAGGTATGTTAAAGTCACGGAGGAGGTGGAAATATGGGAAAAACAGTTTTGATGATTATACAAGTGATTGCGAGTCTTATACTTATCGCAAGCATACTCTTACAATCCGGTAAAAGTGCAGGCTTATCTGGCTCAATTGCTGGTGGTGCTGAACAACTTATGGGGAAACATAAAGGAAGAAGCTATGAGACCTTATTGAGCAAAGCGACTACAGTTGGAGCAGTTGTCTTTATAATTACTTCTGTTGTTTTAGTCTATATTCAAAAACAATAAATCTAACAAACAAAATCTATATTAATTAGGGGAACGAGGAGGCATATTACAAATGAATTTTCAAATACTTGCACCTGTTATAGGTGTAATTGCGTTGATTTTTGCATATACGTTATCTGTAAAAATCAATAAAGTTAGTGTAGGGACAGATAGAATGAAAGAAATCTCTACATATATTCATGAAGGATCCATGGCTTTTTTAACAAGAGAATATAAATCTCTTGCTGTTTTTGTTGTTGTATTGTTTTGTGTGTTAACATTTGGTATCAATCTAATGACAGCAGTATGTTTCTTAATAGGAGCATTTTTCTCTGCATTAGCTGGATTCTTTGGAATGCAAGTTGCTACAAAAGCAAATGTTAGAACTGCTAGTGCAGCAAGAGACGGCGGAATGAATAAAGCATTAGGTGTAGCTTTCAATGGTGGCGCGGTTATGGGAATGTGCGTTGTCGGGTTAGGTATTATAGGTGTTGGAACATTATATTATCTTATTGGAAAACCAGAAATTATCACTGGATTTGGTTTAGGGGCATCATCTATTGCATTATTTGGACGTGTTGGTGGGGGTATATATACAAAAGCTGCTGACGTAGGTGCTGACCTTGTTGGTAAAGTAGAAGCAGGTATACCAGAAGATGATCCAAGAAATCCAGCAGTTATTGCTGATAACGTTGGAGATAATGTTGGAGACGTTGCAGGTATGGGTGCTGACCTTTTTGAATCTTATGTTGGTTCTATTATATCAGCGATTACTTTAGGGTTGGTTATTGAAAACATTGATCCAACAAGTGGAGCGGTATTTCCATTAGCATTAGCAGCATTAGGGATTGTTGCATCTATTATTGGTACAATGTTTGTTCGAGGTGGAGAAAATACAAATCCGGCAGCAGCGCTAGAAAAAGGAACTTATGCAAGTGGTATAATCGTAATAGTAGGCGCATTTTTCTTAAGTAGAATGTTCTTTGGTAACTTAAATGCATTTGGGGCAATTACAGCTGGTTTAATTGTAGGAATAGCAATTGGTAAAATAACAGAAGTCTATACTTCAGCAGATTATGCTTCTGTTCAGAAGATTGCACAACAATCAGAAACAGGTCCGGCTACAACAATCATCAGTGGTTTAGCAGTAGGTATGTACTCAACGGCTTGGCCATTATTGCTTATATCTGTTGGTATTTTAGTATCCTATAAATTTTTTGGATTATATGGTATTTCATTGTCAGCTGTAGGAATGTTATCTACGGCAGGTATTACTGTGGCAGTAGATGCTTATGGTCCAATCGCAGATAATGCTGGTGGTATTGCAGAAATGGCTGGACTGCCAGGAGAAGTAAGAGAAATCACTGACAAACTAGATGCAGTTGGAAATACAACAGCAGCTATGGGTAAAGGATTTGCTATTGGTTCAGCAGCATTAACAGCATTAGCACTATTTGCTTCTTATTCACAAGTAGTTGGATTAAAAGCAATAGACGTGTTAAATCCATTAGTAGTAGTTGGTTTGTTAATAGGAGGAATGCTTCCATTCTTATTCTCGGCTATGACTATGGAATCAGTTGGTAAGGCAGCTTTCCAAATGATTGAAGAAGTAAGAAGACAATTTAGAGAAATTCCAGGAATTATGGAAGGTAAAGGAAAACCCGATTATGCAAGATGTGTAGATATCAGTACTGGAGCAGCTTTAAAAGAAATGCTTATTCCAGGAATTATGGCAGTTGTAGCACCAGTTGCAACAGGTATATTACTTGGAACAGAAGCATTAGGTGGATTACTTGCTGGCGCACTTGTTTCAGGGGTACTTATGGCGATCATGATGGCAAACGCAGGTGGTGCTTGGGATAACGCAAAAAAATATGTTGAAGGTGGAAAACATGGCGGAAAAGGTAGTGAAGCACATAGGGCTGCTGTAGTTGGAGATACCGTAGGGGATCCATTCAAAGATACATCTGGTCCATCTATTAATATCTTAATCAAACTTATGACAATCGTTTCACTTGTATTTGCACCATTGTTTTTAAAATTTGCTGACGGATTAGGTTTATTCGGTAAATTATTTTAATAGCATTTAAAAGATTCTATCTTGATTACAAGATAGAATCTTTTTTTAGATTAAGGCATAAAAAAGTGATCAGGAAGCAAAATATAATTATATTTTGGAGGTGATTTATTGAAAAGGAAAGTAGTAGGTGTGGCACGTCCGTTAAATGAAATTGCACAAGAATTGATTCAACAAGGATTTGATGTTACAGATCTACAAGAAAACAACAAGGGGTTAGATGCACTTGTTTATTATGATCAAATGATAAATGAAGGATTTAAAAATATGACAAGTAATGATCAAATTCTAAGAATTAATGCAGCTGAGCACAATATTGATCAGATTGTTGAAAAAATCAAAGAAATTTAAAATAATGAGTCATCTGTGATATAATACAGATGACTTATTATTATTTAGAATGGGGGAAATAGAATGAAAATATATATAATATCAGATACCATATTCAAAATGAAAGAATTTTATTTTTTATTATATGTATTGATTATTAATTTATATGGTTTTTGTCTTACAGGGATTGATAAATACAAGGCAAAAAAGGAAAAATGGAGAATCCAGGAAAAAACATTTTTTATTACTGCATGCGTGGGTGGCGCAGCAGGAGTCATGATGGGAATGAGTGTGTTTCGGCATAAAACACAGCATAAAACTTTTTATATTGGCATTCCCATTTTTTACATGATCAACATAGGTGTAACTTGTATATTAGCCTATTGGATTTGGTTTAAATAAAGCAATCGTTTACTTGAAAAATGTATCGTTTTAAAATTTATCATTATGGGTAAAATAATAATAAGCGAATAAATGATTGGAGGAATTATATTGATTATAAAAGAGCGTATACTTGAATTTATGAGAGAACAGGCATATAGTCCTATGACAGATATGGAACTTGCTAATGTATTTGAAATAGAAGCTACTGAAATGGAAGAATTTTATAATATCTTAGCGGATATGGAAATAGTTGGGCAGATTATTAAAACGAAGAAAAATAGATATGCAGCTCCTGAAAGAATGAATTTGATTGTTGGAAAATTGCAGCAACATGCAAAGGGATTTGGTTTTATATTGCCTGAAATCGAAGGGCATGCAGATGTTTTTATTCCAGCGAGTGATATAAATGGAGCGATGCACAATGATCGGGTCATTGGAAGAATTACAAAAAAAGCTGAAGATAAAAGACGCGTAGAAGGAGAAATTATTCGGATTATTGAACGTGTGAATACAGAAATTGTAGGGACTTTTGAAAGTAGTAAAAACTTTGGATTTGTTGTTCCTGATGATGCTAGAATCAACACGGATATTTATATTCCAAAGGGAGAATTAAATGGCGCAAAGGATGGCTATAAGGTTGTTGCACATATTACAAAATGGCCAAAACCTAGAAGAAATCCAGAAGGAAAAATTGTAGAAGTACTAGGACATAAAGATGACATCGGGACAGATATCATATCCATCATCAGAAAATATAAGCTACCGGAAACATTTCCTAAAAAAGTAGAAAATGAAGCTACAAATATATCTGAAGAAATTTCAAAAGAAGAAATGCAAGGAAGACAGGATTTAAGAGGTGAAAAAATTATAACGATCGATGGTGCAGATGCAAAGGATTTAGATGATGCTGTATCTGTAAAAGTTTTAGAAAATGGAAACTATCTATTAGGTGTACATATAGCAGATGTTACAAATTATGTAAGAGAACATAGTCCTCTTGACAAAGAAGCATTCAAACGGGCTACAAGTGTCTATTTGGTAGATCGTGTAATTCCAATGCTTCCAAGGAAATTATCGAATGGGGTATGTAGTTTAAATCCAAAAGTTCCAAGGCTTACATTATCTGTAAATATGGAAATTGATAAAAAGGGTAAGGTCATCAAACATGAAATATATGAAAGTATTATTCAAACTTCTGAGAGAATGACCTATACAGATGTTTCGGATATACTCGAAAAGAATGATGAAAATCTTACGAAAAAATATATATATCTAATAGAAGACTTTAAACAAATGGAAGCGCTTGCAAAAATACTGAGAAGCAAAAGAGATCATAGAGGAAGTATAGATTTCGATTTTCCTGAGTCAAAAATCATTCTTGATGAAGAAGGTGTTCCTATTGAAATAAAACAAGCAGAAAGAAGAGTTGCAAATAGAATCATAGAAGAATTTATGCTTGTATGTAATGAAACCGTGGCAGAACATTTCCATTGGGCGGATTTACCATTTGTATATAGAATTCATGAAGATCCAGATATGGAAAAAATAGAAAACTTCAATAAATTCATCCACAATTTTGGATATCATTTAAAGGGTGTAAACAATGACATCCATCCTCGCGCATTACAAGATTTATTAAAAAAGGTAGAAGGAAGAAAAGAAGAAAGAATCATCAATACACTCATGCTAAGATCTTTAAAAAAAGCAAGGTATGCGCCACAAAATACAGGACATTTTGGGCTAGCAGCAGAAAATTATTGCCATTTCACATCACCTATTAGAAGATACCCTGATCTTCAAATTCATCGTATTATTAAAGAATCCTTATCAGGAAAATTAACAGGTAAAAGAATAAAACAATTAAAAGGGATTGTTGAAAATGCATCGCAACAATCCTCTCAAAGAGAACGAATTGCTGTTGAAGCTGAAAGAGAAACCAATGATTTAAAAATGACAGAATATATGTCCCATCATATTGGAGAAGAGTTCGAAGGGATTATTGGTAGTGTGATGTCCTTTGGTATGTTTATTGAATTAGAAAATACCATTGAAGGATTAGTAAGGATTAGTTCTTTGGTGGATGATTATTATATTTACGATGAAGCAAATCATCTCTTTAGGGGAGAACGAACAAAGAAAGAATTTAAAATTGGGGATGAAGTGAAAATAAAAGTGATCAAAGCAGATGTATCTCAAAAGGAAATTGATTTTATGCTCATTCAGTAGTAAAATGATGAGAAGATACTTGCATGTATCTTCTTTTTTAAAGGGTTGGAATAAGAAAGGTGGAAAATAGATCATGTACAAATTAGTGGTAAGTGATATGGATGGCACTTTATTAAATAGTGAAAATACTGTATCACAAAATAATAAAGAGGCATTTAAGGAACTTGTAGATAAAAACATACATGTTGCTATTGCAACAGGTAGAATATATACATCAGCAAGAGTATATGCAAAATATTTAGACATTATAACACCTATTATTGCATGTAATGGTGCGATTGTTAGAAATTTAGAAGATGATAAAATTATATATGAAAGTCATATTGATAAAGAAGATTGCTTAAAGGTTTTAGATGTAGCAAGAAAGCATAAGCTCTATTTCCATTATTATAGTGCAGATACTTTCTATACAGAAAAATTAGCACATAGTTCTATCAAATATTCCGAATGGAATAAAACTTTAAAAGAAGAAGATAAAATAGATATTCAAGTGATAGAAGATGCCCATAAGCACATTGAAAATAGTGATGAAAATATCTATAAGATACAAATGATCAGTGAGGATCAAAATTTATTAGCCAAAGCAAGAAAAGAATTAGAAGGTATAGGTTCCCTCGAAATCTGTAAATCCTGGCATAATAATATCGAAATTATGAACAAAGGTGTATCAAAAGCAAATGCTATTGATCATTTAGCAAAGTCTCTAGGGGTAAAGGCAAAAGAAGTCGTATGCTTCGGAGATAATGAGAATGATATAAGTATGCTTAATTATGCAGGATTAGGGGTAGCTATGGGCAATGCAGAAACATTTGTGAAGGAAAGTGCGGATTATATCACGGCTACAAATGATGAAGATGGCGTTGCGCAAGCTATAAGAAAATTTGTTTTTTAGGTATATTTTTAGGTATATATAATATAATGCAAACATAACAAATTTCTATGTGAATCATATTATAAAATAATGAATAAAGGGGAGAACATTGTTTGGGAATATTATATGTTGTGCTTGTGATCTCAATTCTTTTAATTATTGTGGAGGTATTGGCTATTGCGCTAAAGATTACAGGGCTTGATATGGATAAGGCAAGATTTCAGGTAATATCTATTATTACAGGTACTGGCTTTACCACGAAAGAAGCAGAACTCATTACACAACATCCAACAAGAAGACAAATTGCTGAAATATTGATGCTTATTAGCTATGTAGGTACAGCCACGTTAATTGGATTGATTATGGGAATTGTAAACCTTATGACCAAAGAAGAAGGTATGTATAGTTTGATTGTTGTTATTGGTATTGCTATTTTGATTTTATTTTTAACAAGAAACAGATGGGTCATTAGTAGAATGGAAAAATACATTGAAAGACAGCTTTTAATACAAATGGAAAGAAATAAAAAATATAAGACGGTAGAGGAAGCATTAAAGCTAAATGATGAATTTGGTATAGCTGAATTTGTTTTAGAAGAAAACAATAACCTTGTGGATAGAGCACTTGAAAATTCGGGATTAAAAGAAAAATATATTCAAGTACTCAATGTCGACAGAGGTTCGCATATGGTACATTTTCCAAGTAGTAAATTTGTTTTCCAACAGGGAGACAAAATTGTGTTATATGGGCAATTAGACAATATTAAAGAATTGGTTCTCAAACAAGCAAATGAAAATTTGAATACTTGACATAATATTGTTTCTGTGTTATTATTAATAACTGATATGAATATAGATTCTTTTAAAGTAGGTGTTTGCATGGGAGACGGGAAAGTAGTTGCCAATAATAAAAAAGCAAGGCATGATTATTTTATTGAAGAAACGTATGAAGCAGGGATTGCACTAATGGGAACAGAAGTGAAATCCATTCGAATGGGTCGAATCAATTTAAAGGATAGTTATGCGAAAGTAGAAAATGGCGAAATATTTATCTATAAAATGCATATCAGTTTCTATGAAAAAGGAAATATATTTAATGTTGATCCTCTAAGAACAAGAAAAATATTGCTTCACAAAAAAGAAATTAGCAAATTGATAGGATATACAACACAAAAAGGATTAGCACTCATACCGCTTAAGGTCTATATCAATAGCCGAGGATTAGTAAAAATTCAGCTTGGTGTAGCACAAGGGAAAAAGAACTATGACAAGCGTGCGGATATGGCCAAAAAAGAAGCAAATCTTCGTATACACAAAGAAATGCGTCAAAGACAAAAGTCTTATTAGACTTTTATCATATCATGGGGGCGTACAGGTTTCGACGGGGGTTTAGAGTCAATAGTAGCGAGTGGCGGTTTTTCCTTGGGGTCCGCCTTAAAAAACTGGGGAACTAAATATAAACGCTAAAAACGATTACGTTTTAGCAGCTTAATAACAGCTGCTCGGTCTACCTAAGCTTCCCACGGCTTAGACTAGAACGTCATTAAGGTGGGGAACTACTTTGGGGGTGTCTCGACCCAAACGTAGAATAATTGAGACTGGTCTAACCGATAGCCTGTCATTGGGCGATTGTGAGGATGAGAACCTAAAACAATGAATGCACTCGGAGAAGCTATTGGCAAAGGGCTTTCGGACAGGGGTTCGATTCAAAAAGAGTCGCCTTGTAGTGTGAACTACAAGTGAAAATTTGGCTTGATCGGTGAAACCGTAACGTAAAGACGACGGCAATACCGAGGAGTATGTGGAGTAATCCAACAGCTCTGTATCGACTTATAGGCATCCAAACTGGATGTACTAGGATAGAAGTTAAAAACTATACTAAAACTTCTATAACACGCCAGAGGGGTTAAAGATAACCTCAAGATATAGTCAGCGCCATTAGAGATAATGGAATAAGTGTCCCCTCGCCTCCACCAATAATAAAAAGAGTTATGCTTAGAATTCTAAGCATAACTCTTTTTATTCATATTGACATTAATCTATTATAAAAATCTTCTGTTGCTTCTAAGATTGGACAGAATCAAATGATTTGGGTATAATCATAATTATTATTGAATGAATCTGTACTTATATACGAAAGTATGATAAGTTTTATTTATAGATAGCTCAAACGAGCATAACAGTAAAGAACAATTGAAAAATTAGTTAACTTTTAATTTTTTATTTGTTCATCAACAAATAAGGAGCGGAAAAATTATGATGATTATAGATACTGAAAAATGTATAGGATGCAAACAATGTGTGAAAGATTGTGTGGCGAGAGATATAGAAATGGTAGATGGCAAAGCGAAGATTCATAATGTTACTTGTATTAAATGTGGACATTGTATTGCTATATGTCCTAAAGATGCCGTAACGACAGATGAATACAATATGGAAGAAGTACAGAATTATTCTAAAGATAAATTTCATGTTGACCCTGAGAATTTATTAAACTTTATAAAATTCAGAAGAAGTGTAAGGAAATTTAAAAAACAAGATGTAGAGGTAGAGAAATTATATGAAATTATTGAGGCTGGAAGATTTACGCAGACAGCAATTAATATGCAAGATGTATCTTATGTGGTGGTCAAAGAAGGGTTAGAAAAATTAAAAGAATTAACACTTGAAAGTTTAAAAAATATTGGTGAACATATATTGGCGAATTTAACGCCAGAGACTATGGTCTATAAAAGATATGCACAAATATGGATTGGCATGTATGAAGCATATAAAGAAAATCCTAAGGGAAAAGACGGCCTATTTTTTAATGCGCCAGCAGTGATTGTCGTTACAGCTAACATAGAGGTAAATGGTTCGTTAGCTTCTTCAAATATGGAACTTATGACAAATGCATTAGGGCTTGGAACTTTCTTCAGTGGATTTTTTGTAAGAGCGGCACAAGAAAATAAAGAAATAAGAAATTTTCTTGAGATTAAAGATTCAAAACAAATAGTAAGTTGTATGGTAATTGGTTACCCAGATATAGAATACAAACGAACTGTACCAAGAAATAAAGCAGATATAGGTTGGAAATAACAGCGTTTGTCAAGAAAATTATGGATTTAACATTCATTAATGGAAACAGAAAAAAACCTTATTTGACTTAATTAAATAGGACAAATAAGGTTTTTAATATTTTTTAGTACTTTCTATAGTCAATAGGTGAAATTCAGAGTAAAGTAGATAGCTCTGTTGTTAAATATCTCTATGACCTATTACGATGCTTTATCTTGAATTGATTGTTTATCTTTAGCTAACTTATCTGTTTCCCATGTCTGATAATCACCAAGTAGATTCAATGCTCTTTTCATTGTTTTATCATGTACTTTTGAGCGATCTTTAAGAATATTTGACATTTGTATTAATTGAATATTTAGATATTTAGGATTGTTAAGTTTATTCGCAAGAGAATTTGTAGCTGTTTTGTTTTTTGATGACAAAAGAGATTCTTTAAACATTAGAAGCAGAAAACTATTTTTCTTTTGTTTTGGGACTTGCTTTGCCATTTCATATGTCTGCGTGAAGAACTTCTGTAAATTTTTCTTTTTATAACGATGCAATGTAACACCTGCTCCAACTACTAAACTAAGAATTGCCCCAATAGTAAATACACTCGTAGTATTCATTAATATCACTCCTTTAGGAAATATACTCTTTTATTTTACCATAAATCATTTATAAATACAGTACCTATTATACATGACAGGGGCGACAAGAGATAAAGCCTTTCCATGTATAATAGGTATTGGCCTCAGATGTATCTACGTTTATAGCAATAGTAGTATTAACAAGTTAGAATAAAAACACCTAAAATTCCAGCATATAGTAAGGCTTCATATAGAATTTATAGACAGTATTCCTGTTCTTGGGGTAATAAGTTATAAATTTTTCAGTATCTGTAATGGAGATAGCAATATCCTCATGAAGTATATCTTTATTCGAGAATATCATTAATTCTTTCTTATGACAACTATCTTAACATAGGGGAGTATACTAAATTAGTATTATAAAAGGTAAATTGTACCATAAATGAAGGCTAACTTTTTTGAGTGCGTTTTGAAATGAATGAAGAATCCCCCAACAATTGAAGAATCTTTATTTCCTTAATTATAAGGAAATATTTTGTATTTCTGTTTATAATAATCTAAAATTACTCTAGTAAAATCATTGGAAATTGCTGCAGAGGAAATATAAAATAATCCTATGACACTTCGTAGGGGGCTAAAGGGATGATTAATTTAGTGCAAAAACAAATCGCCGGCTTAGCCGGCGATCATGATTCAAACTGGGACTATGAGTTCTATTCCCTATCGTTGTGCTTCAAATTGTTTTAAAAGTTGAACAAACAATTCAGGAACCTTTGCCATATTTTCAGGAGTTTCTACAAATGAAATTCGGAATTGTGTGCTTCCAGGATTTTTCTCACCTTCATCAATATTATAGAATCCTTTCATCGGCGCTACTAGAAGTGTTGTTTCAACTCCATTGAGGTTAACGGATCCTTCCTGTGCACAGTACAAAACGAAGTCAATCGCATCAAATCCAGGTTTTACTACATTTCTAACGTCAATTACTGAGTATATGGATGCGTCAGGACTAGAAACAATCAAACCAGGTTCTTGCTCTTTTAGACCATTATATACTTTAAATATTTGTTCTTTGTAGTACTCACGAATATTCTTACACCATCCGGCAATTTCTTCTTTGCTTTCATGTGCCAATGCGCCGAATATGTACTGACCGATTACATTTGCACAAAGATTTGCAGTATATTCAGCTATGGAACGGTTATTGAATTTAGCATTGTCCGTGATCAAACCACCTATTCTTAAACCACACGCATTCCATACTTTTGATGCAGTCTCGATACTAATTCTTCGGCCTTCGATGCCAGGGACATCTGCGTCAGTGATACCCCAGATGCTGACAAGTTTGTTACCTCCATCATAATACAGTTCACGGTAAGCTTCATCGCTAACCATCCACATGTTGTATTTCACGCATAATTTAGCGAGTTCTTTAAGTGTTTCATAATCATAGAGTTGTCCTGTAGGATTGTCATAAGGGATGACAAGAAGTGCTCCAGGATTGTGTGCTTTAATTGCTTCTTCAATTTTATTCAGTTCTGGAAGGTTGAACTTGCCGTCTTCGCCTAAATGACGCTTTACTGTGACTATTTTACGTCCAATTCTTCCTGCAAAAGAAATATAATTAGTGTAAGCTGGATCTATCACCATAAGAGGCTTGTCCGCAGTACCCGCAGCACCACAAACACCGAGTAATAGCAATTCCATAGAAGCAGATCCTCCGTCAGTTATTTGCACGAATAATTTGCTCGTATCGAAACCTTCACACGTAAGGATATTTTTAAAAGCATCCTGACACTCTGTATAACCAGCAGTAGTTGAATATCGCATAACACCTTTTGCAAATGGGCTTTCAGGTGCATCAAGTGAAAACATCCTTTTTTGCATAGCCGGATTTGTTGGGAGTGAAACATTACCGATACCTACATTGATTACAGCCTCGGGCTTGACTTTACGTTCCTCGTATTTCATTTGCGCTAATCGAACGTCTGATGGCGTCCTTGATTCGAAGTGAGCTGATAGAATTGGTTTGTTCATAATTAAAGTCTCCTTTTTTAAAAGTATTTTTAAACTTTTGAATTGTATTACTTTTTCTATTATAGTATACCATTATTTTTTTTATATTCTCAATATAATTTTATCATTAATTCGTGTTTATTTGACTTTTTTTTATATGTAGTGCTAATAAAGAACCAATTGTTAATATTATCTGCTATTAATATTTTATTGTTCAATAAAAGCACCATATTTATTCTATAAAATAAGAAAAACTTGGAAGTACAACTCCATCGGTACAATTGGATTCAAATGAAAAACCAGGGCCACCAGATGAAGTCCTCAATTTTCAAGAAGCAACAGAAACTTTAGCTGAAGTTGTCTCATCAATAAATGAAATCGCAGCTTCTTCAAAGGAAGTTTCATTTATAATAAACGAACTAGATTTATCATCCAAGAAGATAGGTGATATTATACAAATAATAGCAGAAATCTCATCTCAAACGAATCTTTTAGCACTTAATACAGCAATAGAAGCTGCCCGTGCTGGTGAATTCGGTAGAGGTTTCAGCGTGGTTGCAGATGAAATAAGAAAACTAGCTGATCAAAGTAATATTGCGTCTACTGAAATAGCGAGTCTTGTGAAGGAAAATCAGTTAAAAACTTCTTCAGTAGTAGATTCTGTAAATGAAGTTGCTACAAAAGTATCTGTTGGCGTTAATAAAGCTTCAGAGGTTGGTCAAAGTATACATAATATAATGGAAAACATAGATAATATGGTAAAGCAAATAGAAGGTATTGACAACGACAACGAACAACAGGCCCAAAGTACCAATGAAATTGGAAAGACCATTAAAAGTATAGCCTCAACATCAAGCGAGATCACTAATGGCACTGAAAATATAAGTGCAAGTATTCAAGAACAGTTAAGTACTATGTCTAATATAGAGCTCATTTCCATAAAATTTTTAAAAATGATGCATCATATGGACATAGTGCTTCTAAAAAAGAAACCTGCTATAGCTTTAAGCTACATGCTATTACTACTTTAGATGGTTTTTATTACTGGTTTTATCTTGTCGTCAGCTTGTTGATGACCGTGAAGCCAGAACAATTAGATATCAACAAAGTATTATCAAAATCCTTAAGGGGGCTTACAAGCAGAATAAGAACAAAAATTTTAGCTATTTCATCAATAAGCTATTAGGCAAAAATCAGAATGTCGGTAACATTAAAGAACTTATATTTAGATAAAATATCTAAAATTAGTTTTTTAAGGATATGTTTTTTTGTAAAAACGAACTGAAAATTTATGTTAATATTGATTTACTAATATATCAGATTGACTAAATATATTTTGGGTTGCATACTTTCATCGGATTTTATGATTTTTTTTAAAAATAGAAAGAAAAGAGGTTTTGATATATATTGAAAAATATGCAATTATATTTGATATAATGTTATAATATGGATAAGTTTTAAAAATATATTAGTGTAATCTAAGTATATCTTATACAGGTTATGCTACGCATATAGAATATATCAGTAGCACAATCAGTTATGGTCATTATGAAATAGTATTTAAAATGAAGCTAATATTTATAATGGAAAGTTAAAAGATAGTCGATAGAAGGATTGAGGATTACGTGTATATGGAGGTGTTACATAACACTTTCTGCTAGAAAAAATTTAGATGTTTATAATCAGATTTTATTGAGTAATTTAGTAGAGAAATAAAACTTGAGTAATAATATTTAGAATTTAAGGGAGGCATTTATAGAATGATTAAAAATATTGAAATGCGTAGAAGTATAAGAAAGTATATTAATAAAGCTGTTGAAGATGAACAAATTGTACAGTTGATTGAAAGTGCAAGACTTGCACCATCAGGTAGCAATACACAACCTTGGCATTTTATTATAGTTAAATCTCAAGAAAATAGAGAAAAATTAGCAAAGGTATCTCATAATCAAAAGTGGATGTATTCTGCTCCTATTTTTATAGTATGTATAGCAGATATACGTTGTAGAATAAAAGAAGACCAAGAAATATTTTTAAATGAAAATAGCCCGTTGGGGGAATTAAAACAAATAATTAGGGATACATCTATTTCTATAGAGCACATAGTATTAGAAGCTGATAATTTAGGATTAGGTACTTGTTGGGTTGCATGGTTTACTCAAGAAGAAATTAGACCAATATTAAATATACCTTCTGATAAGTATGTAGTTGGTATTCTTACTGTTGGATATGCGGATGAAATGCCAAAATCTCGTCCAAGAAAAAAGATTGAAGATATGGTTCATTATGAAACCTGGTAAAACACAAAATTTTTAAAGTTAAAAATAACGGTTATTGAATGAAGTACCTTTTAGGACATAGACGTTGCGTAATCCTATTAGAAGATATAGGATTACGCAACGTCTAAAACCGATAGCTGACATTCGCAATTGACTATTTAATAAAATTTTGATTGGAGTACTTAATGATTGAAGATAAGTTTAATCAATATATTAGAGAAGTTGAATTATTAAAATCTAAGATTCCTTCAACTAGACAATATCCATTTGATTTGCCGTCGGTTGAAAGATTAGAAACCTTGAAGTTTCATCCAAATGTGACATTTATGATAGGTGAGAATGGAAGTGGCAAATCGACATTACTAGAAGCAATATCTGTTTCATGTGGATTCAATCCTGAAGGCGGATCAAAAAATTTTAATTTTGCTACTAAGGCTACACATTCCAATTTGTATCAGTATTTGAAACTCATAAAAGGAGTAAAGAAACCAAGAGATGGATTTTTCTTAAGAGCAGAAAGTTTTTATAATGTGGCTTCAAATATTGAAGAACTTGGAAGCGATCTATTGAATTCATATGGAGGACAATCTCTACACGCTCAATCACATGGGGAATCTTTTATGTCTTTAGTGCTAAACAGATTTAGGGGAAAAGGCTTATATATTTTGGATGAACCAGAAGCAGCATTATCTCCAACAAGACAATTAGCCCTTTTGTCGAGAATACATCAGTTAGTAGAAGACGATTCTCAATTCGTTATTGCAACACATTCTCCAATAATTATGGCGTATCCTAATGCTAAGATATATGATGTTGATAATGGATATGATGAAATTGAATATACTGAAACAGACCATTATTGTATTACGAAAGAGTTTTTAAATAATCCATCTAAGATGATGGATATTATATTAAAAGAATAAATGGGGGATGAACATTATTTGCAGACACGCTACTTAAAATATGTGGAATGTTGAAAGATCGCAAATATAAATCGTAAAGAAAGATAAGGGGGAGCAAAGATGAATAAAAAAGAAATATTAGCAAGAATAGCACCGTGCGGATTAGCATGTTATAAATGTGTTGGATTTGCAGCTGGAGAGGTACAATATCATAGTCAAAAAACATTAGAACTTTTGAAAAATTTTGATAGTTATGCAGAAAAATTTTCAAAATTTATGCCTGTTTATAATAAATATCCTGATTTTAAAGAAATCTTAAAGGTATTTAGTGAAGCAAGCTGTGAGGGTTGCAGAGGAGGTATATGTAAGTTTCCAGGCTGTGGGGTAGCACCTTGTATCAAAGAGAAAGATTTTAATTTCTGCTATGAGTGTGAAGAATTTCCTTGCGATAAGATGAATAATGATTCAAATCTTAAAGAACGTTGGATTAAAATGAATAGAAGAATTAAGGAGATTGGACTTGAAGAATATTATGAAGAAACAAAAACAAAACCTAGATATGAGTAATTTTTATCTATAAATAACATTGAAGAATAATTTATTTGATGAGGCAGGTTGGCTGGTAAAAAGGATAATTACAGGACCCAATACAGGCGGAGAAATGGTTGCGTTGAAAACAGTAGGTTTATAAAGTGGAAAAGTAGACAGAGATATTGAACACGGATCTAAAAAAGCTTTGAAGAAAATCCAAGAAAAAGTGAGAAGATTTTTTAAATAACGATTTAAGGAATGAATATGATGCAAAAGAAGAGAATACTTATTCTATTTTTTAGTATAGTACTAATCTTCCTTGGGATGAATTTTAAGTTTCAACGTATTTTACATATAAAATATGAAAAAGAAAACATAGTTTGCTTCAAAGGGCAGTTTTTAAATTATATAATGCTTGGGATGAAACCTGAAAAATCTATTATAAATGCAAAGATCCTTGGAATTACTAAGGAGACTGCGGAATTTTTGGGTGTTTTGAGAACAAATAAAATGGAATATATTGTGTGTAGGATAGAGGATGATTTAAAAATATATGACAAAAATAAAAAATTCGCTTGTACCTACAAAATAGGGAAAGGTAAAAAGAAGATTGTAAGCTTTTGCATAGAAGATTTAAATAATGATGGAAATGATGAAATACTTCTGATTATAGGTAAAAAGGGTGAAAAAATTGGGAATAACATGCAAATACTTTCTTTTGATGGAGGTTTAAAAGAAGTATATAATAAATTTTTTTCAACGTTGAATCCATGGAAGGTGCAAACTGCCGATGTAGATGGAGATGGAAAAAAAGAAATAGCTATTGGTGTTTATAAAAAAACAAAATTTTATCCGATTATGGAGAAAAGACCATTTATTTATGAATGGAGGGATGGAAGGATTTTTCCGAAGTGGAGGGGCTCAAGGTTATCTAAACCCTTTGATGATTATATATTTTTAGATATTGATGAAGATAAAATGGACGAAATTATAGCTATAGAGGTCTTGAAAGACGGTAGAAAAACTATAAATGCATATAAGTGGAAAGGGTTTGGATTTGAAGGAATAGGGGAAAGTGGAGGCTATGAACAAATCTATAAGATCCTAAAAGAAGATGAAAATAATAAAATCTATGCAAAGGTAAAAGATCAAGAGAATATTATATGGGTAGTTTTGATATATAAAGATGGAAGGTGGATGCTTCAAGATAAGGTATGTGATTATGTACCTATTGTTTATATGAAATGAAAAAATGGAGGAAAAAAGATGTTTAAAAGAAGAATGAGGATTATTTTATTTTGCTTGATTTATTTAGCGGCAACCATTTTTTCAACTATAGGTTGTTCTTCTGTAAAAACAGAAGATCATAAAAAAGAAAATGATGTAGCAAAAATATCTACAGAGAAAGATGAAGCCAGCGAAAAGGAATTAATTAAAACAGATCAATCTGAAGAAAAGTATAAGCTAGATGAAAGCTTGTTTGCTTTAGAAAATAGAAGAGGATATATAAATGTTCCTTTTGAGTTTGTGAAAACAGAGGCAAAAGTAAATCCATATTGTGTAGATGCTGATTTGTCAAATGTTGAAAATATAGGGCAGTTTGGAGAATTTACAGAAGCACAGAAAAAGCTTCTTGAAAAGAACAGTTTTTTTGTAAACCCTACAAAACAAGAACAACTGTTCTATATTTATGAAGATAACGAATATAAAAGAATTCCTTCTTTTATCACAACAGATTCAGTCCTTCAGGTATATCATATTTTTTATGATTATTCCTTAAGAACATTAGAACAAGAAAAGCTTATAGATGTTTTGGAAAAGCTTACAGAAAGTATGCTTGATAAATCAATTTTCTTATATGAAAAAATAGAAAATGAAGAAGTAAAAAAAGCACAGTTAAAAAATATTGCCTATTTTGGTGTGGCTTGGAAGACTTTAGGAAAAGAATTACCAGATATGATTCCGAAAGATGTAAAAACTATGATTGATAAAGAATATACATTGATTCATAAAAAAGAAGGATTTAGCGAATCGTCAATATTTCCTTTTCAATTAGATTATAGTCAATACAGACCAAGAGGGCATTATACAAGAAGTGATGATTTAAAAAGATATTTTAAAACGATGATGTGGTATGGGCAAGCACCTTTCCCATTATATGTTATGAAGGAGGGTGAAAAAATAAAGGACGTAGAACAAACCCTTCAGGCATTACTTATTACTTACAGCTTATTGCTTGGAAATGATGGCATTGAAGATATAAACAGATGGGAAAAAATTTATGATCCTACTGTATTTTATGTAGGAAATGCAGATGATTTGAACTTTTATCATTATAAGAAGCTTTTTATATCTGTATATGGAGAAAATCCGAATGTAGAAAAATTGAATGAAAAGGAGAAATTAGAAAGATTTTATATAGAGGCAGATAAACTGCCTGAGCCTATCATAAAAGCAGAATATACGGGTGTAACAACGCCTGTAGGGAAACAGTTTCGGTTTATGGGACAAAGATATATTCCAGATTCAGAGATCATACAAAAATTAGTAATGCCTTTAGAAAGACCCATCCCATCAGGACTTGACGTAATGGGTGTATTAGGATCTGATAGAGCCTATGATTTGCAGATAAATACTTATCATGAAGATGAAAAATGGGCAGGCTATGTAGGAGCTTTTCAGAAGATGCGCTATAAATTTGATCATTTAGAGGAAGAAAAATGGAAATCTAATATGTATTATGGATGGCTTTGGGTATTAAAAGGGCTAATAAAACCAATCGATGAAGGATATCCATCTTTTATGCTTAGTGATGCATGGAAGGATAAATCTTTAAGCACAGCTTTAGGAAGCTGGTCAGAATTAAAGCATGATACAGTACTTTATGGAAAACAAAGTGGTGCTGAATGTGGTGGAGGAGAAGAGCCCCCACAAGTAAAAGGATACGTAGAGCCTAGTATTGAAGTATATGAGAAATTATTATGGCTAACGAAATATTCAAGAGAAAATCTAAAACAAAAAGAGATCCTTACAGGAAGTATAGAAAGTAAAATGCAGAGCTTTGAAGATTTATTGAGCTTTTTAATCAATTGTTCTGTAAAAGAATTAAGAAATGAAGCGTTAGAAGCAAGTGAGTATGACCAACTTTTAACTTATGGAGGATTTTTAGAGTACTTAACAAGCTCTTTTGCTGAGGGCAATCCAAGGTGGTTTGAAATCACATCAGAAACGGATAAAAATATGGCAGTGATTGCTGATATTCATACAGTAGCACCGAATGAATATAGTGATGGTGGATATTTTGAAGTAGGTGTAGGTCCAGCATATGAAATGTATGTAATAGTACCTATTAATGGAAAATTATATATGACAAGAGGATCTGTTTTTAGTTATCATGAATTCTTGCAAAAGAATAAACGACTTACAGATGAAGAGTGGCAGCAGATGATCAAGGAAAATAAAACATCTCCACACAGAAGCTTTATGAAAAGCTTTATAGAAAAAGGAAAAGAGGAAATTCCTGAACCAGTAAAACCATATAGTTCAGGGTGCTAATTGATTTTATGAAAAAAGTATATGTAATAGGAATGCTGCTATTGATATTCACTTGCATGAAAATTTTCACTTTGGGTGGAGTAGATGCTTCACTTAAAGTTTCTACATTTTCATTTAGCAAATCAATTTCAAAAAATTCAAGGAATGTAGAAGTATGTTTTGTAGGAGATATTTTACTAGATCGGGGAGTTAGAAAAAAATTAAATGAAAAAGGATATGATTATCCATATTTAAAGGTAAAAAAGATACTAAATGAAGCAGACGTCACTTTTGGGAATTTAGAAAATCCTATTACAAATAGAGGAACAGCAGTATATAAAAGAAGAGATTTGATTTTCCGAGGAGATAATCAGAATGCAAAGTTTCTTAAGGAAGCGGGTTTTGATATATTAAACCTTACAAATAACCATGCTATGGATTATAGAAGCACAGGAATAGATGATACAATTAATCATTTGAAAAAAGTTGATATAAAGCCATTAGGGGTAGTAAAACCTAGTCAAAAGATAAAACCTTTGATGATTCAAAAAAAAGGTGTGCATTTGGGTTTTTTAGGATATAGTATTTTTCCTCCTGAAGGATATATCTACTCAAGAGATCGTGCGGATATTTTAAGAGTAGATAATAATGCTTTTGGGAATGAAATCAAAAGAGCCAAGAAGGCGTGTGACTTTTTAGTAGTTTCATTTCATTGGGGGAAAGAATATGAAGTTTTTCCAAGTGATCATCAAAAAGAGATGGCGCATAAAGCAATAGATTGTGGTGCTGATCTTGTGATTGGACATCATCCTCATGTACTTCAAGGGGTTGAAAAATATAAGGATAAACTGATTTTTTATAGTCTAGGAAATTTCATATTTGACAGACAAATACAAAATGGAGTAGATGAAACGGTGATTGTAGATTTGTATATCAATAAGAATGGGTATAAGGAAATAAGATGCATTCCGATAAGAATCATAGATTGTCAACCAAATCTAGCCGAAGGGAAGGATGCAGAATATATTTTAAAGAGATTGCAAACGTATTCTGATGGATTGATTGATGCAATTGAAATAAAGAATGGATTTGGATATATATACTGAAGAAGTGTACCATGTATCCCTTACTTCTACCAGTGAGACGCGTGACCGTATTGGATCAATCCAGTACGGTCATTTTAGTTTTAGCTTTAACGATCTAAATAAAGTTTTCGTTTATAAATAAAAATTGGTATACTAAAGAATATGAAATGTACAAGGGATTGGAGAAATGGAAAAGATATTAATAGTGAAAGGAAATATTATATTTACAAAAGTATCTAATAGATTTGAGTGCTATGAGGATCACTATATTATATCAATTAACGGAATTATAGAGGGCATTTATAAGGTATTACCTCAAAAATATGAAAATTGTACTGTGAAAGATTATGGTGAAAGATTTATTATCCCTGGGTTTGTTGATTTACATTTACATGCAGCACAGTTTCTTCAATGTGGCATGGGAATGACAAAGAAATTGCTTGACTGGTTAAATGATTACACATTTGATTTGGAAAAGCAATTTCAAGATGTATCGTTTGCTAAAGAAGTATATAAACGATTTGCAGATCAACTGGTTGCAAAAGGTACCCTTAGAGCATGCATTTTTGGATCTACATCTACAAAAGGTACAGAAATATTGTTTGAAGTATTGAAAGAAAAAGGGATAGGTGCTTATGTAGGAAAAGTGAACATGGATAGGAATGCGCCGGATTTTATAATTGAAACTACAGAAGAATCAATAAAAGGAACAAAATATCTTATAGAGAAATATAAGGATGAAAAACGCGTAAGACCTATTATTACACCAAGATTTGCACCTACGAGTACAGAGGATTTGCTACAGAGGTTAGGAGAATTGGCTGAAAAATACAATATTCCTGTACAATCGCATGTGAGTGAAAATATTGATGAAATCAATTGGGTAGGAGCGCTTTTTCCTGATTCAAAAAATTATGTAGATGTTTATGATAAACATGGTTTATTTGGACAAACACCCACGGTTATGGCACATGGCATTTATTTAGATAAAGATGAACTGAATAGGGTGAAAAGAAATAAGGTAACATTAACGCATTGTCCTGATTCCAATGTAAATGTGAGAAGTGGGATTATGCCTTTGAGAAAATATCTAAATATGGGACTTCAAATTGGATTAGGTAGTGATATAGCAGGAGGTCACAAAATTGCTTTAAATGAAGCAATGGTTAGAGCTATTCAATTATCAAAGCTGGTAAATATGCGTAAACCAGAGTATGAAATACTTAGTGCTTCAGAGGCATTTTATTTAGGAACAAAAGGTGGAGGGTCATTTTTTGGAAAGACTGGGAGTTTTGAGAAAGGATATCTTTTTGATGCATTAGTTATTGAAGATGATGAATGGATAGCAAATCGTTATGGTTTAGAAGATAGATTAGAAAGTTTTTTGTACATAGGAGATGATCGGAATATTTGTGCACGCTATGTAGAAGGCTGTGAGATTTAGGATCATAAATATGGAAGGTGGCGAGGGGTATGAAAATATTGATTGATGCGGATGCATGTCCTGTGAAGGAGATTATATTAGAAGTTGCAAAAGAATATAAAGTAGCATTGGTAATGATTAAAAATATTTGTCATGAACTATATGATGATTATGCAAAAATTATTACCGTTGATAAAGGAAGAGATATGGCAGATATGGTACTGATTAATAATACAGAAAAAGATGATATTGTAGTTACACAAGATTATGGGGTAGCAGCACTAGCACTTGCAAGAAAAGCTTTAGTAATTAATCAAAACGGTTGGTTATATACAAATGAAAATATTGATGAGTTACTAAGCAAAAGACATATAAACCAGCAGATGAGAAGGAAACATAAAAAGTATACAAAAATAGCAAAAAGAACAAAAGAGGATAACTTAAAGTTTGAAAGAAAATTTAGAGAATTGGTGATGAGCAGAATAACGAATGAATGATGAAAAAAATAATGAAGAAAGAGGAGTATAAAGATGACTATTCAGATTGAAAAAGAAAATGATGAAAATCTTTACATAAGTTTTAATTATGATGTAGAAAGAGTAAGGAGGATCAAATCAATTAAGGGAAGCTATTGGGATTCAAAGAAAAAGGTTTGGGGTATTCCTTATAATAAAAAAACCTTGCTTGAATTTTTATATTTATTTTCTGATGAAGAGATAGTAGCACAGGATGCATTAGATTGTTTTATGCTTATGAAATAGAAATGATAATTTTTTAAAACCATATTGCGAAAGAAGATACTGCTATAATAGAGAAAGAAAACTTAGAATAAAAAATAATAAGTAGGGTAGGAGTGTATGATGGGAAAACAATTTTTTAATAGTAATGAATATGAATTAGAAAATGGTATACAGCTGATTACAATAAAAAAAGAGACCCATATTGCATCCATACATATAGGTATGAAAATAGGTGCCATGTATGAAAATATGGATGAAAAAGGGATGAGCCATTTTATTGAACATATGTTGTTTAAAGGGACAGGTAAAAGAGATAATCATAGAATTAATCAAGATTTTGAAGAGAGAGCAGGTTCCTACGATGCTTATACAGATTATACTGCTACGGTGTTTTCTATCACTGCATTAGCTGAAGAACTAGAAACATCCACAGATCTTTTATCGGATATGATGATGAACGCTACTTTTCCAGAAGAAGAAATTGAAAAGGAAAGAAAGGTGATTTTAGCAGAATTCAAATCAGATATGGATGATGTAGAACAGTATAGCTTTTTAAAAATCAATGAAATAGCCTTTAAAAAAAGTCCACTACGATATGATATTTTGGGAAGAAAAAAAACAATCAATGGTTTTACTCGAGACCAACTAAAAAGGTTTTATAAAAAACATTATATTCCTAATAAATGTGTTATTAGTATCGTTTCTCCTTTTGATCATAACTTAGTAAAAGAAATGATAGAAAAATATTTTAAAAAATGGGAGAAGGGAAAAGAAGAAACTATTTTAATTCGTATAGAAAAAAATAAAAATGTGGAAAGAATATCCTATAAAAATAATATAGAACAAAATACAATCCTTTTCTTATATACATTCCATGAACTAACACACAAGGAAGAATTAGCTTTACAAGTGTTAAATCATAAATTAGGGCAAAGTGCTAATTCAATTCTATTTCGTGCGCTTCGAGAAGAAAAAGGCTTTTCTTATGATGCTTATGCTGAAATCGACACAACACCATTTATAAAAACACTATATATTTATACGACAGCAGAAGAAAATGAAATAAGAGAGGCTAAAAAGGTTATTGAAGCGTGTATTGAAAAAATAAAAGCACAGGAAATATATTTTGATGATAAAAATATTATACATATGAAAAAAGTTGTAAAAACTGCTGTTGTGTTAATGCTAGAAGATGTAGAAGGGTTGGGAAATTATGTACTACATCAAAAGATGATGGATAAAAAGATCAATGCATTTATTGATGATATGGAAGAATTGGATAATATTCAAAGTGATGATATTTACAAGGTAGCAAATAGGGTGTTTTGTGAGCCAACAATTCATATTTTATTGAGTAAAAATGAATAGGATAAATAGAAACCCTTTAAGAAAAATAAACTTTCTTAAAGGGTTTCTGAATGGATTAAAAAGGAAAATATATAGAAATATGTTATTATAAATGAAGAAGAATAAAATTCTGTATATACAGGAAAATATAGAAATATTGATTTTAAAAGGAGTTGTGAATATGTTATTTAAAAAACTTATAAAATTTTTCTTTAAAATATCTTTAATGATTATTTTAGGTCTTATTGTTGTAAGTTCTATCGATCCTAAAATGATTGAAGGAAAAACAAAAAGGTATATTGATGAAAAAGATCAAGCAGCTGTAGAAATGGATGGAAATGAAGTAAATGATAGGTTAGCGGATACAAAACAGCATGAACTTCTCTATCAAAAAAGTATATTTACATATCAACCATTGCCACAGAATATTATTGATAAAATAAAGGGAATATCTTGGAAAAAAGGTGCACCCGCAACATTAGAATCATTAGCTTATGTAAAAGTTTCTTACTTTGGATTTGATGACAAAATACATCAAGGAGAGCTGATTGTACATAAAGAAATTGCGCAAGAAGTAACAGGCATTTTTAAAGAATTGTATGCGGCTAAATTTCCTATTGAAAAAATAAAATTGATTGACGAATATGGTGCAAATGATGATTTATCCATGGCAGATAATAATACTTCATCATTTTGTTTTAGAGAAGTGGAAGGGAGTGACGGAAAATTATCAAAACATAGTTTTGGTATTGCAATAGATATTAATCCTGTTCAAAATCCCTATATTCGAAAGAAAAAAATATCACCTAGTGAAGGGGAACCTTATAGGGATAGATTAGATATTAAAAAAGGAATGATTGTGAAAGATGATGTTTGCTATAAAGCTTTTAAAAGTCGCGGATGGATATGGGGAGGAGAATGGAAGACCATGAAAGACTATCAACATTTCCAGAAAAATATAGTTTTGAAATAAAAATATCTTATTAGTTGCGATAGAAAAATATTATAACATTCTTCGATTATATAGAAGTTTTATATAAACATTGAAATCTATAGAGATATTTGGTATTATCAAGGTCGATACAGCAACAGAGAGGAGATGTATGGACTTGAAAAGAATCGTAAGCATTATTTTAATATTATTATTTGTTTTTAGCTTAGCAGCATGTACAAGCGGCAAATCAACGGAAAATGAAAACATGCAAGCTGAAGAACAAAATGCTCGTGAAAAAGAAGTGGAATTAGAAGAGAAAGTGGTTATTTATTCTACACACCCAGAAGCGTTATTAGAATATGTTGCTACAGAATTTGAAAAAGAAACAGGGGTAAAAGTAGAATTTTTAAATTTCAAAGGAGAGTTACCTGATCGCGTACGTGCAGAAAAGGCAAATCCTCAAGCAGATGTAATGTATGGTGCTGCATCTTCTGTATTTATTGAACTAAAAAAAGAAGATCTGTTTGATCAATATGTACCTACATGGGCAGAAGGATTAAAACCATTATTTAAAGATTCAGAAGGGTATTGGTTTGGAACGATGCAAACACCAGTAATGCTATTTTATAATAATGAAGTATTAAGTGAAGAACAAGCACCAGAGGATTGGTTGGATCTTATAAAGCCTGAATATAAAGACCAATTAGTATTTAGAAATGCGCTATCATCATCAGCAAGAGCTACATTTGCAAGCCTTTTATATCAATTTAGTAAAGAAGAAAAAATAGATGATGGTTGGAAATATATGAGCGATTTAGACATGAATACAAAGAAATATTATGGTAGTGGTTCGTTGCAATTCCAAGCGATAGGACGTAAAGAAGCAGCGATAAGTTATGCCCCATTAAATGCAATTGTTGATAATAAGGTTAAAAACAATTTACCTCTTACAATCATAGACGCGCAAAGTGGTTCACCAGTAATCACAGATAGTATAGCTATGATAAAAGGAGCGAAAAACCCAAATGCAGCGAAAGGCTTTATAGAGTTTGCTGGAAGACCGGATATTCAAGCAAAACTTGCCAATGAATTTAATCGTATGCCAACGCATCCTGAAGCTATAAAAAATTCTCCAGATTGGATGAAGGAGAAAGAATATAAAGTCATGGATGTAGATTGGGCTGTACTATCAGAAAAACAGTCAGAATGGATGCAAAAGTGGGATACAGAAATAAAAGATGCTAAAAAAGATGAAAAATAGTAATGTATAATATAATGAGGAAATTTTTTCCTCATTATATTTTTATGTAAGAAAACTATTTATACAGGAGGAAAGCATGGTCAAGTTAGTATTGAGAGACATATCAAAGAAATTTGAAGATACAACTGCTGTAGATTATGTAGATTTTTCTATAGATGAGGGGAGTTTTTTTACTTTTTTAGGACCATCAGGTTGTGGAAAGACTACCCTATTAAGAATGATCGCAGGATTTATTAAGCCGGATACAGGAAGAATTCTTCTACGGAATAAAGATATTACCCATATACCATCAGAAAATAGAGAAATAGGCATGGTCTTTCAAAATTATGCATTATTTCCCCACCTGAATGTTTATGAAAATATTGCTTATGGTCTAAAAATAAAAAGAATAACTAAAAAAGAAATAGGAAATAAGGTTGAGAAATATCTTAATCTTGTGCGTCTAGAGGGTTATGAAAATCGAAAAATTACTGAGCTTTCAGGAGGAGAGCAACAAAGGGTAGCACTCGCAAGGTCACTTGTTGTAGAACCAAAAGTGCTTTTGTTAGATGAACCATTATCCAATTTAGATGCAAAACTTAGGGATAAGATGAGAATAGAAATACGCGATTTACAAAAAGAACTTGGAATCACCACGATATTTGTTACCCATGACCAAACAGAGGCTTTGACTATGTCAGATAAAATAGCAGTATTTAATAAGGGAAAATGTATACAAATAGGAACACCAAGAGAAATCTATGCAGCCCCAACCAATACTTTTGTGGCTACCTTTGTAGGGGAGACGAATCTATTTGAAGCAGAAATCATAGATGATGAGGCGAAATTAAATAATGGGATTATGATGGATATTAAGAAATCTTCTACAGGGAGTTATCTCTCCATTAGACCACAAGATATAAAAATATCAAAAGAGTTTAAAAATATGCGAAATACATTTAAAGGGAAAGTAGAAAAGATACAGTTTAATGGGGTTGTTGTTGAGTATATAGTAGATGTAGTCCGAACAAAGTTTAAAGTCAGCGCATTAAATAATATATATATAGACACGGAGATAAATGTAGGGGATGAAGTTTCCATACTTATTCATAAAAATACGATTAATGTTTTGAATAATGCATAAGAAAAAACGAATAGGGAATATGAAAAATAAATTTATTATCTCTAAATGGGGGAGGGAAAGCTGCTTTTATGCAGCATGGATGATGAAAATTTTAAACAAACAAATATTATGTAAAGCTGGTACGAAAATTAATGAAGATGTGGCGAATATGAATGAATATGGGGCGTGGGTACTAGATGGGGCCACTGGATTAAATGGGGAAAATATAGTGGATGGAGAAAGTGATGCAAAATGGTTTGTTACGTGGTGGGATACATATCTATCTAATAACATATATAAGGATGAAAATCTGCAAAAAATCATTGAAAAAGGCATTAAATTAATCAAAGAAGAATTTTTTAATCGTGCGAAGGATCAAAATCTATCTAAAATAGATTTTCCTTCTAGTTCCATTGTAGTGATCAAATGGGAAAAATCGTGCTTAGAATATTTTTCACTAGGAGATGTTCTTTTGATGCTTCAAAATGAAGATAAAATCCAAATGATCATAGATCATAACATAACAAAACTAGATCATAAAGTCTTTAAAGCGATGGAGCATTTAATGGAAAAAGAAAAAAAGAATATGATAGAGGCGAAAGAAGACGTGATGGATCTAATTGTTAGCAATCGACTTTTAAAAAATACGGAAAATGGGTATTGGATACTGGGATTTAATGAAACAGCTGCCAAGAATGGGTTGTATGGAACGATAAAATTGGGCAATAATACAAAAGTTTTTATAGCAAGTGATGGGTTCACAGCACTTGCTGATAAATATAACTATTTAAACATAAGTGAATTTATTCCAGAGATCGAAAAGACAGGGGTAGATAAACTTTATCATATACTTAGAGACATAGAAGAAAAAGATTCTGAAGGGCAACTTTTTCCTCGATTCAAAAAAACGATGATGCCTCAGCCATTTATCTCACATTTGAAAATAACTGTGAGTGAAAGGGAGGTAGAGATTTTTGTATAGGATGATTACACACAAAAGACGAAACATCATAAAAATGGTAGGCTTTTTAACCGTAATGTGGATTTTAGGTGGATATATACTATATCCTACATTAAAAACAATTGGGATGAGTTTCACTGGAAAACAAGGGTTTACGCTCTTATTTTACAAACAATTTTTTGTAATAAAAGGAAATGTGGAAGCGTTAGGAAATACTCTGGTACTTGGTTTTTCTACTGTTATAGTTTGTGGGATCATAGGAACGGCGTTAGCTTTTTATGTAAGTTATTTCAATTTCCCTTTTAAGGATTTTACATATAAACTCTTACTTACACCTCTAATGCTACCAGGCATAATTATTGTGATCGCATTTATACAGCTTTATGGAGAAAGTGGAATGATCACGAAAACCATAGAAATATTATTTGGATTAGACAGGGTACCTTACGTTTTTTCAGGGTTTTGGGGAATTATTTTTGTCCATGCATACACACAATATGTATATTTCTTTATGAATGTATCTGTTGCAATTAAACATATAGATTATTCTGTAATAGAAGCGGCAAAGAATCTTGGCGCGTCCAAGTTGAAAATATTTACTACGATTATTATACCCTTTATAACACCAGCTATAATTGCTTCAAGTATTATTACTTTTATGACGGGGATAGGCTCATTCACAGCACCAAGTCTAATAGGGGATCACTATAAAGTACTTACTACGCAAATTCTTTTAGCAAAAGCAAATAATTATATGGAAATGGCAGCTGTTCAAGTAATCTTATTGATGATTGTATCCATCGTATTTTTGGAAGTATTCAGATATTATGAGAAAAAAACGCATTTTACATCTTCTGTCAATGGGGTAGGAATCAAACCCATAGATATTGAAAATAAATGGCTGAGAACGCTATTTATGATGTTATCAACAATTTTGGTGTTGTTTATTATATTACCTGTTTTGACCATATTAATCCTTTCATTTGTAAAATCAGGCACATGGATGATAGAAATTTATCCAAAGGAATTTTCGTTAGATAATTATATGAAGATATTTGTAAAGTCAAGGGCATTTGCGCCATTTATGAGCAGTATAAATATGTCTATTCTGGCATCTTTATTGGGCGCATTTGTTGCCGTGCCCTGTTCATATATTATTGTCAAGACGAAGTGTAAATTTAAATTTATTGTAGAAGTTTTGGCAATGCTACCTTGGACAATGCCTGCTAGTGCAATAGCTATTAATATGATTAATGCGTTTAACAAACCAACCATTTTTTCTTTTAAAGGAATACTCGTAGGAACTTACATCATTTTGCCTTTAGCATATTTCGTAAAGATCCTTCCGCTAATCCTTAGAACTACGAGTATATCTTTATATAACTTAAGTGATACATATGATGAAGCTTCTAAAAGTTTAGGAGCATCCTGGATGTATACCTTTAGAAGAATAACACTGCCAATTATTATGCCAGGAATCATGGCGGGTATATTATTAGGTTTTATAAGATGTGTTGGAGAATATACTACATCCGTATATCTATATAACGTATGGAATAAGCCTATTTCAATGGCTATGGTAAATGCATTATTTGAATATGAGATAGGGCTTGCCATGGCATATGGGGTTTTAATCATTCTTTTAACTGCAATAGTATCATCTGTAATTACAAGACTTGTAAACATAGGTCGGATACAATTGTAAACGATAGTAGTTTTCTGATAAGATATATGATACCATTAGGTATATTTATTTCGAAAGGATTGTTGATATGTCTAATAAAATACTAGTATTAGCCGAAAAACCTTCCGTTGGAAGGGACTTAGCTAGCGCTTTGAATTGTAATAAAAAGGGAAATGGATATTTAGAAGGTGAAAAATATATCGTTACTTGGGCTTTAGGGCACTTAGTTACATTAGCAGATCCAGAGGTGTATGATGACAGATATAAGGCATGGAGAATGGAAGATCTACCAATGTTACCTTCTACATTAAAACTTGTTGTCATAAAGAAAACGGGTAAGCAGTTTAATGTTGTGAAACAGCAAATGAATAGAAAAGA
The DNA here is from genome assembly GCF_004345705.1 of Marinisporobacter balticus. Taxonomy (GTDB): domain Bacteria; phylum Bacillota; class Clostridia; order Peptostreptococcales; family Thermotaleaceae; genus Marinisporobacter; species Marinisporobacter balticus. The sequence continues at coordinate 159,354 of NZ_SLWV01000002.1, read as the reverse complement.
TGTTCATGAAATTGTTATTGCTACGGATGCGGGACGAGAAGGTGAACTTGTTGCTAGGTGGATTATAGAAAAGGTTCATGTAAATAAGCCAATAAAACGTCTTTGGATTTCTTCTGTTACAGATAAGGCGATTAGAGAAGGATTTAATAAATTAAGAGATGGAAAAGAATATGAAAATCTGTATGCTTCTGCTGTTACAAGAGCCGAAGTGGACTGGATTGTGTTAAGTACCCACTAATTAAGAAAAGTATATTAGTTAATCTATGTAATGATTGATAAACCTGTAATCCATTGGATTATAGGTTTTATTAATAATTGATATTTTTTATAAAATATAGTATATTAGAGTAAAGAATAAAAGAAGGGGGTGTTTCTAGGATGATTATAAATATTGACAACTATAAAGAGAGTAGAAGTAATATTAGATTTATACATAAGTCTGTATTGGAAGGGAATGAGAATACGGAACAATATAGAGTCATATTAATGCTAGAGAACAAGAAGACAGGAATAAAAATCCCACATCCATTAACTGAATTCTTTAGTTCATTTAGTTCATTAAGGCATGGTTCAATAGTAAAAAAAGCATATGTTGTAGTTCCTTTTTTGAACTATGTGATTTTTGATAATCGTAATACATATGGTATAAAGACTTTGAGTGACTTGACATTTGAACATGGAACAGATTATTTAAATGAATATGCTGAAGGAAATATTGGTCGTAAAGCACCTAAAAAGAAAACGGTTAAAGGGGCAGAACGGGTATTAACAGAATTTTACTTTTTTTTGGCACAAAAAGGACTATTAAATAATATAAAAAAAGAACAGTTTTCAACTAGCACTTATGTTGATAAAACTTCCAAAACAATTGAATACATAAAATCTCCTTTTAAAGGAGTGAAATATCCTAACAACAAGGGAAATAATCAGTTGAAAAGCATTCCATATGATCTTATATTACCTTTTATAGAAATGGCAGTATTAGAAACTCCAGATATTGCATTAGGAATATATTTTCAGGCTTTTGGGGGTTTAAGGGTATCAGAAGTTATTAATACATCAATAAATGCTATTGAATTAATAGGTGGTAATGGTCAGTCTGGAATGATAATAGATGTTAAAAGAAGACATTTTAGAAAAGATATATCCAATAATAATGGAAAAGGTGGGGTTAAAAAGCCAAGAAGTCAATTAATAATACCAGTCATTGATATGCTTCCATATTTATACAAAAGACATTTAGCAGAATACCATAAGAAGATAAACAAAAAAGATGCATTATTTGTAGATAAAAATAATAATCCAATGACTGAAAAAAGTTATAGGAGAAGATTTAATAGATTAAAAAAAATTTTTATTAAGTGTCTTGAAAACAATAATAATCCAACTTTAAAGACATACTCGCTTTATTTAACATCTAAGAAATGGAGTACTCATATTGGAAGAGGAACTTTTTCTAAATTAATTGCTGATTATACAAATAATCCAACAGAATTAGCAATTTTGCGAGGAGATAGTGGATATGAATCTGCATTAACATATATACAAGGGAGCTTCGGAGTTAAAGAAGCGATTAATAAAATAATGGATAATCTCTACAGTGAAATAGTGAATTGAACTTAGTAAAAAGATATTTTAACAAACAATAGGAAGGTATTCTAAATGGACTTATTTGAATTTGAAAAATATTATTCAGCCGATGAAGTTGCAAAAATTTTTAAAGTAAGAACGATTGCAGTGATAAACAGAATAAAGAGTAAAAAAGAATTTTATGGTAAATGGTTGTTGTTTGAAAATGTATATTATATTAAAAAAGATATTATTGACAAAATCATGTATAGTAGAGAAATTTCTATGACGGTCAAAGAAGTTTGCGTAGCTTTAAATCGTTCAAAAGATACTATTTTAGATATGATTAAGCAAGGGCGGTTAGATTATTTTAGAGATCAATGGAATAACCGTAATTATAGGATATATACAGATAACATCAAAGAGATTATGTTATTAAAAGAAAATTATTATACAGTGGAGCAATTAGGAAAAATATTTAAAATCACTAATAATAATATAAGAAAAAAGATTAAGCGAAATTATTGTGATGTAAAAGACTTTATGAAAGATACTACATCTAGAAAAATATACATAAAAAAAACTTTTATAGACAATTATGAAGAATTACAATGCAATTCTACGTTCTTAGATGAAGCAGCGAAAGAGTTAGGTATTAAGCAAAATGATTTATATATAAAATGCTCAAATATAGATGAAAACAGTATTTTTACAGATTTTGTAACAGGTAAATTAAAATTGAAAAATATGTATATGGATATGATTAGAAATAATGAAGTTAATATAGAATTTGAAAGTGACAATGGATTTGTAGAACTTCAATCATTAATTTGGCAAATGGTAATGACAGAAGAAGAAATTAAAGACTTTATTCTAACATGCTGTAATTTGGATATGTATGAGGAAATTAAAATAATAAACGGCAAAAAATATATTAGTAGCAATAGGTATCAAATCATTATAGAGAAATTTAATGAATTTTTTGCTGAAAAAAAGAATGATACTAATTTTGTTTCACAGGATGCCAATAGCAGTGAGTTTAAAAAGCTAGACGGTAAAAGTTATATTAGTCTAGAAGATATAAAAAGGATGTTTGGGGTATCACCTGTAACAATAGCGAGGAGGATAAGGCGAAATTGTTGTAATGTTCAGAAATATAAAAAACAATTTTCTAAAAAGATCCTAATAAGAGGAGAATTTTTTTATTATTTAAGAAAGAAACAACATAATTCTGTGTTATTAAAACTTGCATCTCAAGAGCTTAAGATGAATCAAGAAAGATTAAGAACTTTATGTATAAACATGAGTAGTGATAGTATATTTAATGATTTTTTTACAGGTAAATTAAAGATAGATATGAAATACTATGAAATAGTAAAAAGTCAATATTACAAATCAAAAGAATTAAAAATCAATAAAAAATTAAATATGCATACTGAAAAAGCCAAAAATAATTTAGAATATACAAAAAACAAGTCAAAAATAATAAACAATGAACAAAATTTAATGTCAGTAAAAGAGTTAGCAAATGAATTAAATATTACACAAACCATTCTAAGAGCTAGAATTAAAAAAAATTGTTATGATATAGCTTCTTACGTAATCAGAGATATGGATAAAATTTTTATTCAAAAAGAATTTTTAAGGCATATGATAGAAATTGAAAACAACTCTAAATTAATAAAATTCATAGCTGGAGAAATGAAGGTTGAGGAAAAAGAATTAAAAGAAATTTGTCTATTGATAAATAAAAATACTTTATTTCATGATTTTAGAGTAAATAAATACAGAATTAGAAATGCATATATACAACAAATACAAGATTATTACCAAGATGAAAATAAGGAATATGGAAGAAAAATTAGAGCCTATTTTGAATCTAATAATAATTCAGGAGATAAATCGTTGAATATGAACAATGAAATTAACTCAGCAGGTAAAGAAAAAAAAATAATTTCGCTTGAAAAACTAGCAGATGCGTTAAATATGCACATAAATAGTGTTTATAAAAGAATTAAAAAGAATTCTTATGATATTAAAGATTATGTCAGCTATATGAATAATAAAATTTACATAAATGAACAATTTATAGATCATATAAATAAAGTCGATAGTAATTCTCATTTCCTAGAAAGTTTCGCTAGTCAAATAGGAATTAAGAAACAAACGATAATAAAAATTCATCCAATTTTAGGAGATGACGTAGTATTTGCTGATTTTAGAAGTAATAAGTTTAGGATTAACACTAAATATTTACAACAAGTAAAGCGCTATTTTAAAGAAGATAATGAAGATATTGATTATAGCAAATACATAGATATTGGACAAGCTTCGGATCTGTTAGGGGTATCAAATAATTCAATGAAAAATATTGTTAGAAAGGGTTCTACAAATGATTTTTTTATTAGAAATAATATAATTTATATAAGTAAGAATTATATAAATTATATATTGGATATAATGGAGAGTACCATTAGTACGAAAGAGTTAGCAGAAATGCTAGGAGTATCGAGACACAAGATAATGGCGCTGTATCTAGAAGAAAAGATTGAAGTTATTAAAAGTCCTTTAAACTTTTCGTACTATAGGATTAAAAAGGATCAACTTAAAAAGATAAGCAAGTTAATTGAAGTGAAAAAAAGTAAGGGACGGATTAAGTTTAAAAAAATTTGTGATACTGCTCAAGATGAATTTGAAGTTTTTGATTTAATAAAGAAAAACATTGTTTTAAGAGAATATCTCAGAGAAACAGAAAATTTATTCACATCATTTGTATATGATAGGTTAAGCAATAGTGATGCTAGAAAAAAAATAAGATATAATATTGCAAAAAAATGTGGAAGATTATTAGTTTATTTAAATGAGAAGCTTGATAAGGAAATTTACTTATATGATAATGAAGAAATATTACGATTGATAAATGAAATAGATAATACAAATTTGATAAAAACAGTAAAAGCGTTTATAAAATACTGTCAAGATAACACCCATTGTAATTATACGAGTACTTTTACTTGTAGAGAAGTACCAAAGAAAGTCAGTGTAATAGATGATGAGGAAATATATAGTTTTGAGCTATGGGGTCAATATACAAAATATCTAACTGATATCAATTTGCATATTAACAAAGCTTTTGAAAGTCAGAGATACGCTTGTGAATGGTTTCTATGTATATTACATTTAATAGCAGCTTGGAGATTGAATGATTTAATCACAAAAATACCTAATATTGAGTTAGCGATTATCGATGTATATGATTTTGAATGGTTTAAAAAAGGAAATGAATTTACTTTATCAATGGGTCAAAGTATACTAAACCAAATGGATATGAAGTTATCAGGGGTATGTGCTGATAAAAATGAACAACAATTGAGATTCTTTAATAGTCTTAACCTAACTGTACCAATAGCAATTGCATACGTAGTTGCAGAAATACATAGGCGAAAGAATTCGAATAATACAATTTTTTCATTGCTATTAGATGAGAGATATGAAAATGAAACAGCTTCATGGGTTAGAAATGCTATGAGTAATTTTTTAAAAGATGAAAGATTGCGAGGTTTTACTAATAGGAAGGCTAATAATACTTTGCTAACCTATGTATTTGAATGTGCCAATACAATGGAAGGGATGCATAGTATTTCCTATATGTTAGGAGGTGCAATGCGCTCGCATAAAAATGATAAGAAAATACAATTACCAAGAACAACTCAAATATACTTAAAGCCAATTTTACATAAAGAAGATGCTAAAAGTGTTGCATTCAATCTAATAAAAAGAGGGTTTTTTGGGTGGATACCATATAAAATATTACAAATTATTTATAATTATGAAGACGGTGATAGTAAGCCATATATGTCTAATCTAACTAATGAAATAGTTAAATTAAGAGAGAATTACAGCTTATTAGGCATGGAGAACCTTGCGAATCATATGACTGACGAATTGTATGAAAAATCACAAATAAAAGTATTTAATGAGCTAGCTAGATTGGACAAGCTTGAATTGAAAAGTCGGATAAAATCAATATTAACTTGTGAAAGTGCTTCAAAATCAAGAAATGGTGGATGTTTGAAAGGACGAGTTTGTGCATATCCAAAAAGAAGTTCATGTAGTTGTTGTGAATATTTTGTAAAAAATATATACTTTCTTTCTTCGCTTAATGCGGAAATTATAGACCTATTAAATATAATAGATTGTACAGATGAAAATGAGCACTATAAAATTATCAAATATAGTAGCGTGTTATTTAAACTATTATCAATTGTTTCGGAGGCAAAACTATTCTATGAAGAGTATGATAGTAACTTGGTAGATTCTTTTATTGAAATTGATGTGATAAGAGACCGAATACAGGATGTCAGAGGAAAGTTAAAATACTTTAAGTAGGTGAAACTAATGAGTGGCTTTAATATAAAAAAATCTAAAAAAGTAGAAGCTATTAATTACGTAGTTAGTTATACTAAATTTTTTGAATTTCAGGAAGATGATATTGAGAAATATAGAAGTAAATTCAATGAACTTAAAGAGAATAATACGGTTATACAAGGGAACTTTGAAGATGAGAAATGGGTTTTACGAGGGAAAGAGAGAAAAGCATATTTTGATTTTGATTATGAGTTCAATAAAAAGTTAAACTTAGCTATGAAGGCTTTTATTCTTGTTAAGATATACGATCAAAAGTTAGATCCAAGAACTCTAATAATGAGCTTATCAGGCATTAACTATATCATAAAAAATACTAACTGTTTAGACATAAGCACAGTAGAAAATTTTGCAGAACGTTTAAAAGCTAAGAAAAATAATTATATTATTAACGATGTCATTGGTGCAGGATATGATTTCTTATGTTTTTATGATTACAAAAATTCAGAGCAGTTTAGGAATATAATAAAACAGTATAACTATAAAAAATATACAAACAGAGAGATACCGGATTTATACAGTATGATATTATTTAATGATGTTTTGAATGATTTTGTGTCTCACTGTATTCAAGAAGAGAAAGAAAAATATTTTCCGGTTATAATTTGGTGGCGTATAACGAGTTGTATTCCTATGAGACCAATTGAGTTAGCAACACTAGAGACAAATTCAGCAAAGATAGTTAATGGAAAATATATATTAAGTATTTTGAACGCTAAAGAGAAATTTTCAGGAAATGATACTTTAGAACAAACATATAGGCATGTAGAAATACCAAAGGAACTATTTGATTTAATACATGAATTCAATAACAATAATAATCAGGAGGGAAATGAAAAATATCTCTTTAATTATGATATTTATGCTAATCACTATAAGATTAAGAGAAGTTTTGATAAGTTTTTAGATATTCATGAAGATAATTATGCAGGAACTGCAAGATTTTATGGTTTGTTAAATAAATTCTATTTGGAAATTATTGAAAAAAGATATGGATATATCGCTATATCAAGTGAAGAAAAAAGCAAAGGGAATAAAGATGGTTTTTATGTTGAAAGAATAACGCCAGGAGACACAAGACATTTTGCAATTTGCAATTTGTATTTACAGGGGATAAACCCCTTAACGATTGCTAGATTAGCGGGGCATACTACAATATACACACAACTGAGCTATTCTAATCATATGAATACTTTTGCAAAATCTAAAGTAAAATTATTAGCTGATGAAATTAGAAGAAGAAGAAAAATGGAAAATGAAGAAACTAGTTTTATGAAAACAAAAAATGTTTATAAAAAAAGTTTATTCTTTAATATTGATAGTCATAAAAATGTTATACCCGTCGAGAATGGATACTGTATAGATGCGGATTTTCCCAATAACTGTGTAGTAGGGAATTGTGAGGACGAATGCGAAAATTTTAGATATGCGCTTGATAAGGATAAAGGCATTATAGAATTAACTGATAAGTCTAAAGCATATGGGAAAGATATTGAAAAACATATAAAAATTTTAATGAAAATTATTAGAAAAAACAGTTTAAATAAAAATAATATAAATAAAAATAAATGTTTTGATATTAAAGAGCAGGAAGAAATAGGCAGATGTTCTAAAATGATTCAAAAATCTATAGTTAATAAGGCTTTTGTAGATTCATATATTCTAGATGCAAGAGAGGTGGAGAATATTGATGAAAAATAAAGGAGGAAGACCAAAGTCAAATTGTGATGAAGAACTGTTGCAAATTTTAGAGCAGTATATTAAAAAACACAATAATGAAAAAATTAATTTATCACGACTTGCGAAGGAAACTGGAATTCCGAGACATAGATGGGATTATTCAAAAAAAGTAAAAGAGATTATATCAAAGATAAATAATCCCATAATTACAGTAAGTGAAGTATGTGAAGAGCTAAAAACATTACCTTCTGTTGAGAGTTTGAGAGAGCAAAGTTCTTCCAATCCTAAGAAAGTACTAGAAGTATATGGGGCTTGCATGAGAATTATCAATAATCTAATAGACAAAGCAAAAGGAAGTTATGAGTTTGAGAAAAAAATAAGTATGCTTGAAAAACAAATGAAAGACTTAAAACATGAAAATAAACTCTTACAGGAACAATTAAAAAATCAAGAAAAAGCTATGCTTGAACTTTGTATCGATAGTACATCTTTAAAGAAGAGAAAGGATAAGAATTTAAAAAATAATATTATATCCATTGATACAAAAAATGTTAAAAAAACTGTTGCAATCACTGATGAAGATATCAAGAATGAATTTCCATGGTTATAGGACTAATATATCAGTTGAAAATTAACAAGGTCATTTGATAGATCATAAATCACTTGATAATCTTGGACAAATTACGATGAATTTTATAATATAGATTTAAAGGGAAGAAGTTCAAATAATTAAAAAATAGAAAGTGATTATATATAATATAAAGTATTAGAGCTATTGTATTAGTAGAAAATGTTTATAGTTATTAATGAGAATAATTTATGAGAGGAAGTTAAATATATATGGGAAAAATTTTGGTTTTAGCAGAAAAACCTAGTGTGGCAAGAGATATAGGTCGGGTTTTAAACTGTGATATAAACAAGAAAAGCTATTTAGAAGGAAAAAAATATGTTATAACATGGGGACTGGGACACTTAGTGACATTAGCAGCGCCAGAAATTTATGATGAGAAGTTTAAAAAGTGGAGTATGGAAACACTTCCGATGCTGCCAGCAAGAATGAAACTCACTGTTATAGAAAAAACTGCAAAGCATTTTAAAGAAGTCAAGAAGATCATGACTAGAAAAGATATTGATGAACTCATCATAGCAACAGATGCTGGTAGAGAAGGTGAGCTTGTCGCAAGGTGGATTGTTGAAAAAGTAGGTTTTAAAAAGCCAATTAAACGTCTTTGGATTTCTTCAGTTACAGATAAGGCTATTAAGGATGGATTCAATAAATTGAGACCTGGTAAGGATTACGAAAGTCTTTACGCTTCTGCTGTAGCACGTGCAGAAGCGGATTGGGTTGTGGGCATTAATGCCACGCGAATTCTGACATGTAAATACAATGCTCAACTTTCCTGTGGCAGGGTTCAGACTCCAGCCCTTGCCATGATAGCTAATAAAGAAAACGAAATTGAAAACTTTAAGCCAAGAACCTTTTATGGAATTAATGCTATAGCTAATAATTTAAAGCTAACATGGCAAGATAGTAAGACGAAAGATATTAGAACATTTGACAAAGATAAAAGCGATAAAATATTAAAAGCTATACACAATAAAGACGCTGAGATTATAGATATAAATAAAGCCTATAAAAAAAGCTATTCTCCTAAATTATATGATTTAACAGAATTACAAAGAGATGCAAATAAAATCTTTGGTTACTCTGCAAAAGAAACATTATCTATTATGCAAAAGCTATATGAGCATCATAAGGTTTTGACTTATCCAAGAACGGATTCAAGATATATTACTGCGGATATAGTAGATACTTTAAAAGATAGAATTAAAGCATGTGGTGTTAGACCCTATAATATGATAGCTGGTAAAATTCTAAGAAAACCAATAAAAGCAAACAAATCATTTGTTGATGATACGAAAGTTTCAGATCATCATGCGATTATTCCAACGGAAGAAACCGTATTTTTAAGTGATTTTAATGATAGAGAAAGAAAAATATATGATTTAGTCGTTAAAAGATTCTTAGCTGTTTTATATCCTCCTTTTGAGTATGAGCAAACTACAATAAAAGCAAAAATAGAAAATGAATTTTTTATAGCGAAAGGCAAAATCGTTATTAATCAAGGATGGAAAGAAATTTACAAAAACAATATTGATGATGATGAGAATGGAAATGATTCTATTTCAGAACAAACATTACCTGATTTAAATAAAGGGGATTGTTTGAAAATATCTACTATTTCTCAAACAAAAGGTCAGACGAAGCCACCAGCTCATTTCAACGAAGGAACTCTACTTTCTGCTATGGAAAATCCAGGAAAGTATATGATCGATGAAAAGAAGGAGTTAATTAAAACCATTGGAGAAACAGGAGGAATAGGAACAGTTGCTACTAGAGCTGATATCATAGAAAAATTATTTAATAGCTATTTAATGGAGAAAAAAGGAAAAGATATTTTCATAACTTCTAAAGGAAAACAGCTTCTAAAATTAGTGCCTGAAGATTTAAAATCGCCTACATTAACAGCTCAATGGGAGCAAAAATTAAGGGCTATTGCTGAGGGCAAGCTTAACAAAAATACTTTTATTAATGAAATGAGAAATTATGCAAAGGTGATTGTTAATCAGATAAAGAATAGTGAAGAATTATTTAAACATGATAACATGACAAGAAGTAAATGCCCTGAATGTGGAAAGTCTTTACTTGAGGTTAATGGTAAACGAGGGAAAATGCTTATTTGCCAAGATAGAGAATGTGGTTACAAAAAAGGTATAGCTAAAAAAACAAATGCGAGATGTCCTAATTGTCATAAGAAAATGGAATTACGTGGTCAAGGAGACGGTCAGATATTTGTATGTATTTGTGGGCATAGAGAAAAACTTTCTGCCTTTAAGAAACGAAAAGAAAAGGACAAAGATAAAGGTACAAAGAAGGATGTAGCAAGATACTTAAAGGATCAAAATAAGGAAAGTAATGAGCCAATTAATACGGCACTTGCAGATGCTTTGGCTAAATTTAAGTTTTAACAAAGAACTAAGAATGCTATTTGTAGCTCATGAAGGGTGAATATAAAATACTATTATAAATATAAAATCTCCTATTTAGGAGATTTTATATTATATAGAAAAAATATTAAAAACGAATTGTAAATTATAACTTAAATAAGTCTTCTATTCCAATCTTTAAAGCTTTTGCAATACCAATAATTTCAAAATCAAGTAACTGTCGTGTACAATTTTCTATTCTAGAAAGCATTGGCTGGTCTATTTCTATTCCTTGAATATTTAGTCGAGCAGTTAATTGTTCCTGAGAAATTTTTTTCAATTCTCTAAAATATTTTACATTATGACCAATGACATTCTTTCCATACATAATAACCATCCAATCTAATTGTAAGTTTTATGCATTAATTTTATCTAAAAGAAAATACTATATTATGTGATATTCACATAATGTAGAAAAAAAGTATTATTTTTGTATAGGGAATGAGGTAGATAGGATGAATTTTTATAAACCACAAGTAAAAGATATATCATTATTTAGAGAAATTGCAAAAAATATTGTTAACCCTTTAGAGGTTCTGAGAGAAGCAATAAGTAATTGCCATGATGCAGAAGCTAAAACTATTTCTATAATAATATATAGAAATAAAGAGGGGAAATTTGTATTAGAGATTCAAGATGATGGAAAAGGGATGAATTTTGATAATATACATAAATTCTTTAATTTGGGTGATTCCATGAAAACAAAATTAGGTATAGGAGAGAAAGGATTAGGGACAAAAACATTTTTTAAAAGTGAAGGAATAACTTTATACACACAAACAAGAAATAATGAAGCTTATAAAGCCATAATGAATGAGCCGTGGGACAATTTATGTAAGGGTATACTACCTAAATATACAGTAGAAAAAATAGATGCTGTATCTGGCAAGGGCGGAACTATAATTTTAATAGAAGGGTATGTTATTGACAATCCAGAAAAATATTTTAACTTTAATACTATAAAAGATTATATATTATGGTTTACTGCTGCTGGTAGTTTTAAAACTTATTTTGCCAATTACTCAGAATTACATAAATATGTCCATAATATGCAGATAGCACCAAGGGTATTTTTAGAAGATAGAATGTTAGGAATAAAAGAAGAAATAGGAGGAGTACATCAATTCTGTCCGCCTCAAGAAAATCCAAAGGTGGATATTAGTGAACAGATATATATAAGATCCGTTAATTACTGTAGACATTTTGGACCCTTTCACAGAGCCACTAATATTAATGGTGAGTATGTATCTTTTCAAATGTATGGTACGATTTCAGGCATAAATTGCAGGAAAAAGGTAGCAAAATTAAGAAAGGGTGAAACATTAAAATCAAGATTTGGTATATATTTAGCCAAAGATTTTATACTTTTTGTAAAAAAGCAAAACTTAATGACAGACCCTAATTATCATCATTATCATTTAATTATAAACTCTCAAGCTTTTGAATTAACAGCAGACAGAAATAATATATCTAATGAAGATGATCCAAAAGTAAAATGGATATTTGAAGAAGCAAAAAAAATTATTTGTGGTGATATAATGCCATTGGCGGAAAAAGGATATTTTAAACTGAGAAAAGAAGAAGAAGAAGAAGATGGGATAAAAGATAAGAGAAGAAGGCTTAAAATGAGATTAGAATGTTTTGATAAAATAGATGATTTGCTTATAAATGAATTGTCAATAGTAAAGAAGCCAGATAATGAATCACAAGTTGTTATATTATTTACAGAAATTCTTGGTAATGAAAAGGGAAAAAATTTAGTAAAACATATAAATAAAATAGGGCACTACTCCCATCAATCTACAACTGATATGATCTGTTTAAATTACAGTGATGAGAAGGTGTTAGTAGAAATTGAATATAAATTAAGCAGTCTGTTTAAGCACGACCACCCTTATGAGACATTTGACTATGTAGTATGCTGGGAGGTTGATTTAGATATGAATGAGAAGAAAAAATTAAGGGATGGTAATATCTTATGCTTAATACAGGAAAATGAAGAATGGATATTAAAATATGGAACACAAAAAGTTATCCCAATAATTGAGCTAAAGATGATAGTAAATAATTTTAAAAATAATTGCTAATTTAGTAAGGAAGAGTTAGAAAAAATAGAAGAAGAATTCATAGTTTCTAATTATCCATAGTTGGTGTAGCTAAACTATGGGAATTGAAATCAAAATGATATTAAATTTGTGGTTAATACAGGAGCTTAACAATTTAGGCTCTTGCTTTTTTTATGTATGAATAAATATTTTAGTGAGCTTATGTAAATTGAACTATAAAGATTGAAATTAATGTAAATATAATCTCAATAATGCTATAATATGTGTATATTTGAAAAACATTCATTATAATAATGAAATGCTATCTTATATTGGTTAGATTCTCAATATGCTTAAAATGGGTAATTTAATGTAATAGCTTTTATACAATAAAAATCTTTACCTTTAAAAGTATCGGGGGAATTAATCTTTTTAATGCTAATAATTAGTTTGAAGGATTACAAATGAAATCTAAATCTATTAAAAAGAGCACGATGAAATTGAGTCCTAGCTTTAAAGTCAAATGTAGTACCAAAATAGGTAAGGATATCAACAAATAATTTGGATTATTGAGAGGTGATAAATAAGTGTTCAAAAGCTTTATTTTTAATGGAAAAGAACCATGCCCATGTGGGAGTGGTTCTCTATATAAAAATTGTTGTAAAACGAAAAAGGCTAGAGGGTTTCATACTGAAGGTGAATTTTTAAACTACATGGGGAAAGCAATGAGAAAGAGCCGAATAAGGACATGTTTAGTTAAGGGGTGTACAGCCAAGGGAAAAAATATAATAAAAGCACATGCTTTACAGGAGAATAGAATCCTAAATAAATTAGAAGTCAATAAGAAAGTGTATATGCAAGACTTCACAAAAGCTCCTGAAATGCTGGAAATAAAAAAGGGTAAACGAGAACCTTTCTATTTATTAGATAAAGTACTGATAAAGGATGCCACAGTAGCTACCTGTTTCTGTGAAACACATGATGATTCAATATTTGCCAAGATAGAAAAATTTCAGTATACACTTGATACTTTGGAGGAAGAGCAACTTTTTCTTTTTGCTTATAAGACCTTTGCTTTTGAATTGTATACTGAAATAGTGTCAAAGAAGTTTCAGTCTCATATGTTTGCAGGTATTCCCCAGTTAACAAAAGACTCGTCTTCATTTAAAAAGTATAGAAATACTAATCTGAAAATAGAAGATTTACAGTATTATCGAGACTACTTTGATACAGCACTAGCGCAGAAAGACTATTCAGGATTAGAGACAGTAGTGATAGAACTACCTTTCAGAGTACAGTTTGCAAATTATATGACAGTAGCGCCTCCATTTGATCTAAGGGGTAAAAAGATAAAATCAATTGATAAAAAGACCAAGAGAATGCGGTTTGTTTTTTTTACGACCTTTCCTTTAGAAAACAAATCATATTTTCTAGTAAGTGCTTTAAAATCAGATTTAAATGTATATGGTGAATACCTTGAACAGATAAGGAACTTTCCGATAGGACTTATTCAGTATTACATAAATGTATTTATACCCTTGTATTCGCAAAATCTGATAATAAGTCCGGCTTTATGGGATAGTTGGTCTGAAATGGGACAGTATGGGGTACAATTTACAGTTGCAGACCCACAAAGTATTAAACTATTGATGGCAGTTAAGTTTCACCTACAAAACATATCAAAAGCTAGCAAGAAACAAGATATAAAAATAGATACATCCGATATGCCATTTGATTTCTTTATTCCTTACACACCTAAACCTTAGCTGTGTAGGTATAAAAAGCAGAGGGGGATACTTCCTAATAATTAGAGGATTAAGATCAGATTAAGGAGGTAAGTTATGATCAAAAATATTATGCTCTTAGTAAAAAATTATAGTGGTGTGATAATTGCTTTATGTACATTATGTACTTTAATAGGAGGAATTATAGTTTTTTTTGTAAAAAGAGTTACTGAAAAAAAGTATAAAGTAAAACAAGAGAATGATGAATTAAAGAAAAAGATTAAAAAATTAGAGGAAGAGTTATCGAATTCAGAATATATTAGAAATGTAGAAGATAATATTCAAGGGAGTCCTTTAGGGGGAACTTGTCTTTACTTGGCAGATAGAAATATATACATTTGTACAGTTTGCTGGAATAGAAATAAAGAAATAATAACGGTTTTTGAAACTGATGATACAGGATATTATAAATGTAGTTCATGCCAACTTGAAAGTGTTTTTGATAAAGGTAAAGTTGAACATATAAGAAATATTAACAATAAAATGTGGTCATCAGTATATGATGATTAATTGCCCATTATCCATAGCATGTGAAGTTTACAACCCTTCTAAATTACATCAGAAGGGTTGTTTTTATATCCTCTTAAAAATACTAATAGTAGGAAAATTATACAAAAACAACTAGAGGACCAAAAACAGTAGTCAGTTAAAGCTACTGTTTTTTCATTACACCAATATACAATAAGTATGAAATTATTCCATGTTATGGTAAAATATATACGAAACTAGAAAAGTAATCCTAAATATAGGAGGGGTAATTATGTCTTTAAAGCCACGATTTCTGAAATTGGAACAACAATATAATATATATAATGACTATGATGAGATTGAAATGAAAGAAAAAAGTAGAAACGTAAACTTCTATTTAAAAGGAACTAATAAAATAGTAGGTGCTGAATACCCTATAAAAACAGATGAAAACAAAAATAAGGTTTTAAAAAGTGGATATATAAGAATAAGAAGCCTTTTAGAAAACCACCTTATAATACAAGAGAAACATGATGAATTGATGGATAAAGCTAGCCATTCTTCTGATAAGAGTGGACAAAAAAACTCAAAAGGGCGCATAAGTACATACGATTTATTAGAAGAAGAATTTAGAGAATTAATTGAATTAAACATAAAACTATTGAAAATAAAATTATCTAAATATAGATGATGTTTATAATGCGAAGCTACTGAAAGAGAAACGATAAAAACATTTGGAGGAGTTTTATGAACGATAATAGAGTGAAGTTTAAAGAAAAAGTAAAAGAACTGATGTCATCACACTTAAAGAGTATTATAAATTTTTTGACCGCAATGTTTATTGGAACAATATCTGTAACTATATATTTTTTGTTACATACAAATAATATGATTGATAAATATTGGGTTTTTATTCCTATTTTTATAATTATATTTTTGAATTTTATACAAAAAATTATTAGGAGAAAATATTTTGAGAATATGGAATTAATTGTAATAACGTTAATATCTTCAATATTTATATCTTTGATAATCAATTTTCCATACATAAATAATTTCTACAATAAATTTGAAGATATTATAATTCAGATCTTCTTTTTTGGACTATTGTTTTTAATATGTTTATGTAGTAAGTATGATGACAGTAAAATTAACTTTAAGAAAAATAATAAAAAAGATTTATTTAATTTGTTCTATATAAACACTTCAAAAGTTCATGAGATTGCTATGTTATTAGATAATAAAATCATGAAAACTGTAGAAATGGAACAATCTTCTGAAGAGATACTAAAATATGATAGTACTTTTAATTTTACTAAAGATGGTCTTGGAGGGATATCCCATAACCAAGTAAAAGAGAATAACAATAAAAAAAGTGTTTTTGAAAGTTTCGATGTGAAAACAACTAAATCTATAATGCTTAGAAAAATATATAAAGTAGCAAAAAATGCTAAAGAAAATAAAAAAACGGAATTAGGGAAAGTAGTAATGTTTACAAATACAACTTTAAATCAACAAAACACAGATGATACAGTTATGATATTAAACATTTTAAAAGACAGTGAAATGAAAAATGTTTCAAATGATGATAACATTGAATTAAATATGTCCAAAATGATGGATGAATTGTTGGATGATTTTACTATAGATTATACTTTTGAAGAGAATAGTGAAAAATACATAATTAGGATACCATATAAATCTAAGAATTATTTTGAAAATAGTTATTCTCATAACGATTTGCAATTAGGAAAGCTTAGCATAATAGGAATATATAGAGGTAAAATTAACTTTGCAAAAATAGATAGTATATCCTCGAAATTTCTTGAACTATTATCACAATCTTATAAAAAAGAAAAGGAAAAAGGTTCTACAAATGGATTATTACAATCGAGTTCTAGTGAAGAGAATATTGAAAATCCACTTTCATATTTTAACTTTAGCCATAAAAGGTTAGATGGTGAACATCATTTGATTGATTTAATAGCTATTATTCAAGAAATTAGTTTTGAGGAGAGTGAATCAAATGAGTAAGTATAGACTAGTTATATATGACTATGAGTGTTTATCAAAAATTAAATTACAATTGGTAAACTATGAGTTTGTATCATTCTCTTTTATCTATCGACAATGTTCTGATATCAATAATATTGATGATTTACAGCTTGATAAGCATGCTATAGATATAACTAGTTATTTCTATGATGTAAATAATGATAGATATTATAGAACTTTTTTTGAAAATTATTTATATGAATTAATGGAGCATTTTCCAGATGTTAAATTATTATTATTAAGTAAAGAAACGGATAATTTTTTTAAAATTTTTCCATATTTATTTAAAGAAAGTAAGGTTGAGTATTTTGTTAATAATGAGGATAATATTGAAGATTCAAAGCCTAAAACTACAATAAGCTGTTCTAAGAAATATATTTATAGTTATGAAAAAATCAGAGATATAAGAGCAGGCATTGATAATGAATTAATATATAGTTTTACTCATTTGGCTAAATCATATGATGGGATAAATGTAAAGTTTGATTTTGAAAAGCTGACTAATGAATCAATTTATATTGAGCTAACTTCTCTTGTTGAATACTTGAAAGTTAGAGCTGATCAAATATTTAACTATGAATTAATATTAAATGATTTGTTGAAAAAGAATAATGTGAAATATTTGATTAATAAACAATATCTAGAACAATGTAACGAAATCTTCCCATTTTTATTTACTAGTTATGAGGATCTACCAGATGATATTAGTAAAAAAATAGAAGAAGAAAATTTAGAAAAACAAGCTACTAATAATTATCTAGATAATATAGATGAGATTATAAATAAACTATATGATAATTTACATGGACATGACAAATTTAAAAATGATTTAAGAAAAAACCTAATAAAATACAAATACTTAAATGCATTAGGAAGAAGAAAAATATTATCGGTTTTTGTATGTGGAAAATCTGGGATTGGAAAAACAGAATTAGCAAGACAATTACATCGCATAATATTTCCAAATGAGAAACAAATTAAACTGAATTTTGGAAATTACTCAACTAAGGATGTATTAAACAGCTTGATTGGATCTCCAAAAGGATTTGTTGGTAGTGAAGATGGAGGAGAGTTGACAAATAAGATTAAAAGCTCAAAGTCAAAAATTATATTGATAGATGAATTTGAAAAAGCTGATAATAAAGTATTTAACTTCTTTTATGAACTTCTTGAAGATGGTAAATATACAGATAGATTAGGTGTAGAACATGATATGAATCAGTATATAATTATTTTTACTTCTAATCTAAATGAACAAAACTATATTAAATTTATACCAGAACCACTAAGTTCAAGATTTGATATGAGGTATGTCTTTGAGGAGCTTACATATCAAGATAAAAAGAGTTTTATACAAAAATATAGCAATGAATTAATTACAGATTTTAAAAATATATTTGGTGGAGATATTTTTGAAGATAAATTTTCTATAAAGTATAATGAATTAACAAAAATTGATAATTTGAGGGAAATAAAGAAAAAAATAGAAGATGATATCATTGCACTAATTTAGTTGAAGTGATAGCTACGTGAGTTGTGCACCCTGCTACGAAAAACATGTAGGATGGCGGAACTTCGAAATGTTATGTAAAATAATCAGCTTCTTATTATCCCTAGTTTATGTAGCTAAAACAGGGGGGAATTGAACCGAAAATGATATTAAATATTGTATTAATGAGCGAAAAGAGATTGA
The DNA here is from genome assembly GCF_004345705.1 of Marinisporobacter balticus. Classification (GTDB taxonomy): domain Bacteria; phylum Bacillota; class Clostridia; order Peptostreptococcales; family Thermotaleaceae; genus Marinisporobacter; species Marinisporobacter balticus. The sequence goes on along the minus strand of NZ_SLWV01000002.1, from coordinate 140,587 downwards.
AAAGCATATAAGGGCATAATATTCAGAAGTTATAAAAATGCGTAATTGTCATGAAGAGGATTTTAAGTCATTAAAAAATAAAATTGCAAAATATTCAGAACTAGACAAGCTTGAGGTATTAAAAAAGTATTAATAATATAGTGGATTTGAGTCAAAGACTTGGACAAAGTACTAGTTCTAATATAATGCTATTAGGTAAATATATGAAAGTATGTACCTATAAATTAAGAATTTGGAGGAATATACATGTTTATGCCATTAACATATAATTTAGAAAATGGGGTAGAGGTATACAAAAAAACAAAAGTATATTTAAAGGAGAAAAATTTATTTGATGAACTCAATGAATTATTTTGGGTGTATTATAGTATTATAGATATAATACCACAAACAAACGAGAATTTTTCATCTGGACATTCATTTCCATATCAAGATTCATGGGATGAACTTCAAATATCTTTCAATCTATGTTCGTTGGGCTACTATAAACAAGCTCATACTTCATTAAGAAGTGTATTAGAGTTAGGTTTATTGTCTATATATTGGAATATTAATGATGATGGACATATACTGATTAAGGACTGGTTGAATTCAAAAGAAGATACACCAAGATTAGAGCAAATTTGGAAAAAGATATCTAAGAATAAAAATTTCGAAGCTTTTCAAAAGGAAAATAATATTAAAGATAGATTATTAAAACTTAATGATTTACATAATTTTGTACATACTAAAGGATGTTTTTATTCAAATCGTGTTGGTTTTTTAAAATCAAATATGAATACATTTGAAGAAAAAGCTTTTATTAAGTGGTATAAGAAATTTAAAGAGGTAGTTTTAGTAGTTGTTATTCTCCATTTAGTTAAGTACCCATTAGGTACTATTCGATATGATTTTAGTGAAAAATTTGGTATCGATGTTCCTTGGTTTGGAGTTCTTCAAATATTCCAAGTGGATAAAATAGAAAAATATATAGGAAGTGAAATTTTTAATAAAATTCATAAACTTTCTAAAGAGGATGAACATGTACAAAAAATAATGGATATTGTAGATAAGAAAAAAAATATGACTGAACAAGATATAGATAATCAGATAATGGAAAGTAATAAGAGAGAGATTGAACATGATGGTTTTAAGATGTGGATAAAAAATCAGCAATGGATATTAGAAAAATTTCCGAAGGATAAAAAAGTTAAAAACCGTGTTGAATATCTTGAAAATTGGGCTAGTGAAAATGGATATATTGAACATAAACTGATAAGGTTGTGTAAACAAATAAAAAGATTAAAAGAAAAAGGGGAAAATATTGAACAAATTTCAAATATAATTAATGAAAGTGAAAAAATTGTAAAAACATACTATGATAATCCAGATAAAACAATAAATAATTTAAATAAAATACACAACGAAGTTGCAACAACAAAATTTTAAAGCATCTACATAAAGTAGTTGCTTTTTTATATCTACAAAATTATACATAAAAACAAATAATGAAATCAAATTGTGGTAAAATATACCTAGTGAAAAACTTGGTGTTTTTTAAGCTTTGAGATCAATTATAGTTGAAAGTTATATTTGTATAAGGAGAAAGATGGAACGTTCTGTGAACTAAAGATATCAAACCTGATCCATTCACATTTTATAAAAGGATGTGAAATAATATATAGATACTTTAAATTTTTTTATAAAAGTTTTTATTATTTTGGACTAGCTTCAATGATAAAAACATATATAGAATTAAATGATTCACGGAATGGTAAACAAATGTTTGAACGGTTTTTGAAATTATGTGAAATGTTGGTTGAGTTATAGATAACCAGTTGTTTATGATAATCAAAATTCCCTAGTAAAATAATTGAGAGTTTCCTTTAGTTTTCCCTATGAATTTCTTTTCATAGGGAAGCTAAGGGTATGATTAGTTTAGTGGAAAAGCTAAAGATTATTGTAATTTATTAAAATTTATAGTATGATTGCTGAATCCTATTGTAAATTACTATATTTCTGAAGGTATATTTCCACATACTACACATGTTCAGATGGTTGTAAAGCTATATAAGAAACCTTGATTTTATGGGGCTTTTGAATAAGAATATGTTCTTTTCATGGTTTTTGTGAGTGAGGGAACATGATGACTTGAAATATTAATGAGGCATCACTAAAAAGTGGTGTCTTTTATGAATTAGTATAGTTCATTTTGTATGCTAGGGAATAAACTTCCTAGTTCATAAATGCGATATTAGTGATTAGTTGGTATGTAAATATGCATAAACCAGATATTTCGACAAGAATAATCTGATTTATATGATATACTTTTAGATCAAGTAATAATTAGGAGTGCAATTAAATGATAATAGATTTATATAAAAATGTAGTTAAAGCTATAAATGAAATGTATAAAAATATAGAAAGAGATATTGAAAGTTCTGCTTATAAAGACTATACAATGGAATGCGAAATTCAAGATGCAAAGTTGCTTTTATTTGAAGCTGAAAATCTAAAAAAAACAGCAATTTCTGAAAAAGATTTAAAAAGAAAGCTTGAGGAATATAAAAAAAATCAAGATGAGAAACTTGACAATAAACTAAAAAACTTTATAAAAGAATATGAGTCAACACAATATAATTTTAATGATATAAAGTTAAATAATGAATATACTAAGTACGTAGAAACCATATTTTTTCAAACTTCTACAGGAGATGAATTGAAAAAAAAAGAAATACGCGACGATTTTACATACTGTAAATTTATTAGAACAAACTGTATATCTTTGAAGTTTGTTGGTTGTTCATTTTCTTATGTTGATTTTTTTTCATCACAGTTCTTCAATATCGAATTTGTAGACTGTAAATTTAATAATTCTATTTTTTTACATAGTGAGTTCAGAGAAGTGAGATTTATTAACTGCACATTCAATCAAATAGTTGCTAGTAATACCAAGGTGAAAAATTGCAAATTTGAACACAGTGACATATTCTTTTCAAAGTTCTTATTTAATACAATGTTTGATCTTAAAATGTTGAATTGTAAAATAAAGGATACAGATTTTGTAATCGAAGAAATTATGAGTGAAATTTATATAAACAATATTGAGATAGATTCTAAATCGTTTTTTTATTTTAAACAAATTTCTAATTTGTATCATAAATCTTTGACTAAATTATTTTTTTTGATTAAACCACAGCTTGAAATGGAAGTTTGTAAAAATATTTCTAGGTTGTATAAAAGTCTTTCACATGAGTTTCAAAAAAACAATTATATAGATAAGTATGGATATTGCTTTTATCTTGGTAAGCTTATAGAATCAGGTACTGAAAGAGGACTTCATAAGGTTTACTCATTGTTGGCATTTTTTGTATGTGGATATGGAGAGTTACCATGGAATAGTTTGATAGCTTCATTCATTATTATCTTTATATTTTCATTTATATATTTATATTCAGGTGTTTTTGATATTAATTATGATATTTTTGGTAGTCAACATGTAGATACAAGAATATTTTTGAATGATTTAGCTGTCAGCTTGCATTTTAGTATTGTTACATTCACTACTGTAGGTTACGGTAATATATATCCCACAGAATGTTGGGGACTATTCTTTAGTGCATTAGAAATGATAATAGGGGTCATTATGATTGCGATTTGGACATCTTCTATAGTAAGAAAAATGTTAAGATAATTTTAAAGAAGAGCATGGTGTCTGTCAATCACATTTGTATTTGTGGAGCCAACTTACACCCACTACAGGGTGCTTTTCTTTTGCACAAAATACCGGATCAAGTCGATAAAAAATTTTGAAATATTATAGTATATGAAATAGAATAATGTTGTATGACATTTGAATATATAAAGTTAGATATTGAAAGAATTAAAATATAGAGAAAGTGTGAGGATAAGTATACTAAGAAAAAATCCTATTGATTATTTGTTAAGTGCATTTGGCTTTGCTATTCAATTTATGCCCGAAGGACTTCCAGGATATGCTTATGACTATATGAACGGTAAGTCTAATATGTTTTTTACATAAATGATCTTCAAATAGTTGACTAGTATATTGTGTACCTAAATCACTATGAAGGAGAATACCTTTTGTGTTTTTCACATTTAAACAATCATTTTTAACTGCTTTTACAGCTAATTCTGCTGACATAGATTTTCCATAAGCATACTCTATAATCTTCTTACTATAAATATCCATTACTGAAGAAAGGTAAGTACATCCGTCTTTTATTGTATGGATATAAGTATGAAATTATAACTAAGTAGAATGAGAAAAAACAAATCATGATGAGCAAAGTAAAACCATTGAAATAGAAGCAACATCGATTCAATTTGGTGAACTTAATGTAATCAGTTCTTCAGATTTTCTGGCTAACGACTATGATGATTTCCAAGAATATTAGTTGAAAAATACGAAAGGAATATGGAGTAACCTAAAAAGAATTAGAAAAGCCATTGCAATGTGAAGAAGAATTAAAAAGCAAGATTGAAAGGCAATTTGAACTTAATACACTTTTAGATCTTAATAAAAAAGATGAAGAAGTATTGGTCGCTGAATATTCATTTACAGAAGAGCAGAAGGAAGTTATTGAGATTGAAGATGAAATGGCAGAGTCAATATTCAAATGACTAGATATTACTATAAGAATATTGTATAATTATAGTATTAAATTTGTTTGCCAAGGTCGTAGGTTCGAGTCCTACACTCCCCACACTAACAACCATAAGTATTTATGTAGTTATTTTAATAGGAGAATCAACAGTTAGGTCTACCATTGGTAACTTAATTGGAATTCTCAACGATAGATACGAAAGGAAGTGGTGTATTGTGAATAGTTTATTCATAATAACAGCTCTATGCGGTATTTGCGGGGAGTTAGCTCAGCTGGTAGAGCATGTGATAAAGTAATCGCAGCATAGAGCTTAAATCTAGTAATAATTATAAATTATATATTTATAAAAATAGGACATGTCATTAGGCAGGTCTTATTTTTATGTGAAAAATAATAAAGGTCAAAAATGACAAATGAAAAATGAGCCAATTTGGCATATTACACCATTCTCATGAGTGTTAAATAAATGGAGAAGTAAAAATAATTTAATGAATGCAAGGTTAAAGTTTCGGTTTCAATTATAAGATGAATCCAAGTGAATAAAGTTTTATGAAATAATAATTTTATAAAACTAAAAACCGTGTATTATAAAAACTTTAAAGGTTTTATGAAAAAAATATTAGGTACTTAAATTGTGGGTATGAATGCTACCCGTGCACTAACTTGTAAGTATAATGCACAGCTTTCATGTGGTAGAGTTCAAACGCCAACCATTGCGATGATTGCTAAAAAAGAAGATGAGATTCAAAGTTTTAAGCCAATGACTTTCTATGGGATTACGGCTGTTACGAATAATCTAAAGCTAACATGGCAAGATAGTAAAACAAAAAATGTCAGGACTTTTGATAAGGATAAAAGCGATAAAATATTAAAATCTATACAAAACAAAAATGCCGAGATTATAGATATAAATAAAGCTTATAAAAAAAGCTATGCGCCTAAATTGTATGATTTAACAGAATTACAAAGAGATGCAAATAAAATCTTTGGTTACTCTGCAAAGGAAACATTATCTATTATGCAGAAACTATATGAGCATCATAAGATTTTAACTTATCCAAGAACGGATTCAAGATATATTACGACAGATATAGTAGATACCCTAAAAGATAGAATCAAAGCCTGTGGTGTGAGCCCTTATAATGTTATGGCAGGGAAAATTTTAAGAAAACTAATAAAAGCAGACAAATCGTTTGTTGATGATACGAAAGTAACAGATCATCATGCGATTATTCCAACGGAAAAGACTGTTTTTATAAGAGAATTGAGCGACAAAGAGAGAAAGATATATGATTTAGTTATTAAAAGATTTTTAGCTGTTTTATATCCTACTTTTGAGTATGAGCAAACAACAATAAAAGCTAAAATAGAAGAAGAAATTTTTATCGCGAAAGGAAAAATAGTAATCAACCAAGGGTGGAAGGAAGTTTATAAAGATCATTTTGAGTATGGTGAGGACGAAAATGAATCTATTTCAGAGCAAACCTTACCTAATTTAAATAAAGGAGATATTTTTGAAATATCTAATATTTCTCAGACTAAAGGAGAAACAAAGCCTCCAGCGCCTTTCAATGAAGGAAGTTTGCTTTCAGCTATGGAAAATCCAGTAAGGTATATGGAAAGTGAAAATAAGGATTTAATTAAAACAATTGGACAAACAGGAGGAATCGGAACGGTAGCTACAAGAGCGGATATTATAGAAAAATTATTTAATAGTTATTTGATTGAAAAGAAAGGAAAAGATATTTATATAACTTCCAAAGGCAAACAGCTTTTAAAGCTAGTTCCTGAGGACTTAAAGTCTCCTGCGCTAACGGCTAGATGGGAGCAAAAATTAGAATCTATTTCTAAAGGGAAACTTAATAAAAATATTTTTATTAACGATATGAGAAGTTATACGAAAGCAATTGTTCATGAAATAAAGAATAGCCAACAATTATTTAAGCATGATAATCTTTCAAGAAGTAAATGTCCTGAATGTGGAAAATATTTATTAGAAGTGAATGGAAAAGGAGGGAAAATGCTTGTTTGTCAGGATCGAGAATGTGGTTATAAAAAAGGGATTGCTAAAAATACAAAAGCTAGATGTCCAAATTGCAAGAAAGTGGGTATGGAGTTGCGTGGTGAAGGCGAGGGGCAAATATTTGTATGCAAATGTGGATATAGAGAAAAACTGACTTCTTTTAAAAAGAGAAAAGAAGAAAAAACAAACCAAGGATCAAAGAGAGATGTGACAAAGTATTTAAAAAATCAACAAAAAAATAATAATGAATCAGTAAATACTGCATTGGCAGATGCATTGGCTAAATTTAAATTTGATTAAATAAAAGGAGTTGTGCTTAAAATTTAAGTATAACTCTTTTTGTTGTTTCTAATATGATTGGGGTGCTATTAAAAACGAAGGAATTAAGAGAAATGAAGAATGAATTTTTTAAGGATTCAAGTTGTATCTAGGGACAAAAAGTAAATCCTATAAGTCTTAATATATATGAATATTAGGGCATCATAAAATGTTGCTCTAATATCATTGTAAATAATAATGAATATGTTAAAGATGTTGTAAATAATAATAAATATATGAAAAAATAAATAGGGGGATCAGTTATTATGTTAAAGTGGAAAGATGCAGAGGGATTAAAAGGATTGGCATTAAAACTAGTAGGTCAAAATAGTATATCAGGAACCAAAACTGAGGTTGCTATGGCTAGGTTAATTTATGATCTACTTAGTGGGGTTCCTTACTTTGAGGAGAATTCACAAAATCTATTTTTAGGACGAGTAGAGGATGATTTTTTAGAGAGAAACTTTGTAGCAGCATTAGTGGAAGGAAAAGGGAAATCAAAAGACACTTTAGTATTAGTAGGACATTTAGATACAGTAGATATTCAAGATTTTGGGCCATTAAAGGACTATGCATTTGATCCAGTTGAATATACAAAAAAATTAGATCCAGATGAACTTTATAAGGATGCTAGAGAAGATTTACTTTCTGGTGAATGGTTATTTGGGAGAGGGCTCCAAGACATGAAGACTGGGGTTGCATGGCAAATGGCGCTTCTTGAAGAATATAGTGAAATAAATGATTTTGATGGAAACCTTCTTTTTCTAGCAGTGCCAGATGAAGAATCTAATTCAGCAGGAATGTTATCAGCAATTCCGTTTATCAATAAGCTCGTTGAAGAAAAGAATTTAAATCCTATTGCTGCCCTAAATTGTGAACCTAACTTTGGGGCGTATCCTGGTGATAATAATAAATACATTTATTCAGGAACAGTAGGGAAACTTTTACCAGGATTTTATTTTGTAGGAAAGGAAACACACGTTGGCGAATGTTTAGCAGGTGTAAATGTAAATTTAATTGCTTCAGAATTCATGAGTAGATTAGAAGTGAATACAGATTTATCTGATGAAGTAGAGGGAGAAGTAACTGTACCGCCTACTTGTTTAAGATATAAGGATTCAAAGGAATTGTACTCTGCACAGACACCTATAACTTCCATTGCATATTATAATTTGCAGACCATGCAAATGTCTCCTAAACAAGCCTTTGAGAAGCTAAAAAAAATAGGGGAGGAAGCGATTTATGCAGCCATAGAAAAAGTAAAAGTTCAAGGTGAAAAATATAAAAATATGTCTGGACTTCCTGTAGAAATTCCAGCATATAATCCGAAAGTGATTTCATATACAGAGCTATATGAAATGGCTAAAAAAGAGCATGGAGAAAAACTTGATCAGCATATAGAAAAATGCTTGAATGAATGGAAAAAAGATAAGTCACTAGATGAAAGAGATTTAAGTACAAAGCTTGTTGCTGAGGTACATAGTTTTAGCCCTGACAGAGAACCTATGATTGTTATATTTTTTGCACCACCCTATTATCCACATGTTGGTTTTAAAGGGAAAAATCCTTTTGAAAATAAAATAGCAGAAATTGTGGATCGATTGATTGAAAAGGCTAAAAAAGATTTCGATGAAAAAATATTAAAACAAAAATATTTCCAGGGTTTATGTGATTTAAGTTATTTTGCACTTCAAGATGCTGAAGTGGTTATAGATTATCTTATACCCAATACGCCTACTTGGGGGGTTAGATATAAACTACCAATAGAAGCAATGAAAAAATTAAACCTTCCTGTATTGAACTTTGGACCACACGGAAAAGATGCGCATAAGTTTACTGAAAGAATATTGTTAAAATACTCATATGAAACTGGACCAAAGCTTCTAAGATTTTTAGTCAATGAAATATTTTCTGCATAAAGATAGAGTAGAAAGAAAGCCCCTTACATCCAATGGATTTCTTCAGTATATGGAAAGAAAATTTCCTGAGGGATGGATGAAACTCATTGTATCATAACGAAGTATTTGAAATAAGAAAAAAGGTCGTGATGAAAAATAAATGCATCACAACCTTTTTTCTATTGATAAAATACATGATTACCTATTCTCGTCATATAAGTTTTGTTTTGTACAATCCACGACCCCTTTGCTTTGTCAGGATTGAAGAAATATGTGGCATACTTTATTCCAAGGTCTCCATTTAATACATCTTTTGCTGCTTGTATACTTGTTTGTGATGGGGTGGTATAAATGGTACCCTCTGCTACAGGACTAAATTGTGGGATACCTTTGTAATATTCAAATATGACACCTTTAACTGTACTCGGGAATTCATTGGAATTTACTCTGTTTAAGATTACATTTCCTACAGCTAATTTTCCTTTATAGGGTTCAGCTTCAGATTCTGCATGAATAATTCTAGAGAGCCAATAAAGATTTGTTGCGTAGTCACTTCTTGAGGTGCTTGCCCCTCTTGAAACAGGCTGTTGATAAAGCGTTGATTGGGTTTGTTTTCCTGCTATACCGTCTACTGTGATATGACTTGCTATTTGAAATTTGATAATCGCTTTTTCTGTTAGGGGTCCGTATATGCCATCAGCAGAATCATTTAAATAACCCTTGCTGATAAGCCATTTTTGTAGATTGACTACATCATTTCCTCTACTCCCGTACTTTAATGTAACATAATCACTAGCAAAGACACTTATTCCTTGTAGTCCTATGCAAAGAATAACTAAAAAAATGACAATAACTCTTTTCTTATGCGTTCTCATGCACAATACACTCCTTCCGTAATTTGCTTCCGAAGTTAGCTGGCGGGTTCGGGAAAGAAGGTTCCCTACCATAAAATACATGGATTAACCCCTAAGTTGGTTCCTCCGTACCCGAAAAAAACGGGATTCAGCCAATGTAATGTGATTACATAGTGAATATTATATAAAATAGGATATATTATGTCAACCAAAAAACGTATATACCAAAAAGTACTAAGGAATAAGAAAGAGATAAATCTATATACTGGAAATGAGTAAACTTATTAAAATACGATGAAAAATGAGCCAATTTAGTTTTGAATTCCTATAACATAGGAATGTATAAAGATTGTATGTTATAATATTTAAATGTATTGACAGTATTAAAATCTCTAAAAAATGATAATCATTATAATAAGTGAATATATAATGGAGGCTAAATATGTTTCATATTACAAATAATGAGATATTGGATATTTCTTCAAATCAAAATACATTTATAAAAGGAAAAAACTATTATCTAGCGAAAAAAGTAAAAACATTAGAATTTGATAAAAAAAAGTCGGGATTTTATGCAACGGTATTAGGAACAAGAAATTATAGAGTGAAAGTTTATTTCGATGCAGATGGAAATTTTGATGATGCTTCTTGTACTTGTCCTGCTTATGACCAGTACTGGGGGTATTGCAAACATATTGTAGCAGTTTTGTTTGAAGTAAAAGAAAGAAATAAGCAAGGTGGATTTAAACATTTAAATGTTTTACAGTCACAAGAAGTTGCCAAAGGCATTTTGAATTTTTTTCATTATAAGCAATCAGATATAAAAGTCCCCGTAGCACTAGAAATAACCTATGAATTTGAACGGGATCCATATAACCATGCAGAAAAGGCTTCCTATTTTAGCTTACGCATTGGTGAAAATAAGCTTTATATGGTAAAAAGTATAAAAAAGCTCATAGAAAGCATAGAAAAAAAAGAAGAACTTTATTTTGGAAAGGAATTTACACTCGACCCTAAGAAACATACGTTTAAACAAGAAGATCAATCAATTATAAATTTATTAAAAGAAATTTATGAAAATGAAAAAATTATCTATGATTATGCTTATGGTTTTAGAAGTGGCAGTCTTTTTAAAGGGAAGAAAGTAACCCTTACTACAAATGCACTTAAAAGATTTTTTGAAATGGTTAAGCATAGAAGATTTCATGCAGTGATTATGAATACCGTTTACAAAGATATAAATATATTACAAAAAGATATTCCTTTAAGTTTTGAGTTAGCAAAAGAGAAGAAAGATTTGCTATTAAAAATTCATTATGGAAAAACCTTAGTGCCCCTTGTATCGGATGGAGAATATTTTTTTACAGAAGAAGGAATTTGTAAAATTTCAAAAGAGCAGAAGGAAAATTTTGCTCCTTTTTATCATGCTTTGTTAAGTCAGAAGGATAATATTATAAAAATTCCAGAAGCATATCATGAAAAATTCGTATCAGAAGTATATCCTTTTGTAAGGAAAATGGGAAAAGTTCATATAGCAGAAAAGGTGAAATCTTCCATTTATGCACCGAAGATTAAAGTGGAAGTATATCTTGATCGAAAAGATAAGCAAATTACAGCAGATACGAAATTTCTATATGGTGATATAATGGTCAACCCTTTTGCAGCTAGCGAAAAGCAAACACATGAAAATGAGAGAATCCTTGTGAGGGATATTGAGAAAGAAAAAGAAATACTAAATCTTTTAGAAGAAGCAACTTTTAAGGTGAAAAACAATCAAGTATATTTAAAGGACGAAGAAAAAATATTTGAATTTGTTTATGAAAAAATGAGTAAGCTTCAAAATGCTGCAGATGTGTACTATTCTGAAAGTTTCAAAAATATGGAAATAAAAGATGTTTCATCCTTTTCAGGAGGGATTAGACTGAATACGAAAAATGACTTATTAGAATTTCAATTTGGGGTCGAGGGAATTACAAATTCAGAATTAACAGAAGTTTTTCATGCTTTAAAAGAAAAGAAAAAATATTATAGATTGAAGGACGGCTCATTTTTACCATTAGATACGGAAGAATTACTGAGAGTAGAACAAATTGTAGATTATCTAGACTTAAGCATAAAGGATTTTGAGCAGGAGATTATAGAAATCCCTAAATTTAGGGCATTATATCTAGATGAACATTTAAAAGAAACGAAATTAAAATCTATAAAACGGAATTTAGCTTTCAAGGAATTTGTCCAAAATATTAAAGAACCTGGAGATGTTGATTATGCTATTCCACAAGAGGTAGAAGAAATTCTAAGAGATTATCAAAAATTTGGTTTTAAGTGGTTAAAGACCCTTTCTGAATATGGATTAGGGGGTATTTTAGCGGATGATATGGGACTCGGAAAGACATTACAAGTATTAGCTTTTCTTTTATCTGAAAAAAAGGAGAAAGGATTATATCCATCTCTTATTGTGGCGCCAACGTCCTTAGTTTATAATTGGGCTGAAGAAATAGAAAAGTTTACACCAAACTTAAAAGTATTAATTGTTTCAGGAAATAAGATAGAAAGGCATGAGATTATTAAAAAGATGATGGATTATGATGTGGTGATTACATCCTATCCCCTAATTAGAAGAGATATTGCGTTGTATGAGAATATTTCATTTAGATATTGTATTTTAGACGAAGCCCAACATATAAAAAATCAGATGTCACAAAATGCAAAATCTGTAAAGCAGATAAAAGCGAAAAACTACTTTGCGCTCACAGGAACACCGATTGAAAATTCTATAGCGGAACTTTGGTCTATTTTTGATTATGCTATGCAAGGATATCTTTTGTCTTACACAAAATTCAAGAAAAAATTTGAAAAACCAATCGTTAAGGATCAAGATCAAGGCGCTTTAGATATACTAGGAAAACATATTCGACCGTTTATACTAAGAAGGCTAAAAAAAGATGTTTTAAAAGAATTACCAGAAAAGATTGAACATAAAATTGTAGCTGAATTAACAAAAGAGCAGAAGAAAATTTATTTGGCGTACTTAAAACAAATAAAAGGAGAAATTGAAGAGGAAATAAAGAATAGAGGATTTGAAAAAAGCCATATTAAAATTCTTTCAGGGCTTACAAGGCTTAGACAAATTTGCTGTGATCCATCTATGTTTATAGAAAACTATCAAGATACAAGTGGAAAAGTTATTCTTTTAGAAGAAATTTTGAATGATGCTATAGAGGGCGGGCATCGCATATTATTATTCTCACAATTTACAAGTATGCTAAAAATTATTAGACAAAAGCTTGAAGCGCTAAAGATATCCTATCAATATCTTGATGGATCAACAGATATGAAGATGAGAGGAAATTTAGTAAAAGATTTTAATGAAGGAAAAGGAGAAGTATTTTTAATTTCATTAAAAGCGGGTGGAACAGGATTAAACTTAACGGGAGCAGACACGGTTATCCACTTTGATCCATGGTGGAATCCAGCTGTTGAAGAACAAGCGACAGATCGGGCTTACAGAATAGGACAAAAAAATGCGGTACATGTGATGAAACTCATAACCAAAGGCACCATTGAGGAAAAAATATTTCAACTACAAGAAAAGAAAAAGAAAATGATTGATGCAGTAATACAACCAGGACAAACGTTAGTTTCAAAAATGAGTGAGAAAGATATAAGAGCGCTTTTTGAAGGTTGATATTATAAATGATATACTTCTTCGTATTCATATTTTTAAATTTTATTGATGGTCGTTTTAATAACATACAAGCAACTTAACATTACTGGCGTAGCCAATATTTTTTGAATTTTATGGGTAAAATAAATAATTTGTGTAGTAGCATACGAATTTTTTATCGTTTAGTAAGAAAGCTATATTTGTTATAATAAAATCAAGATGATTATACTAGGGTAGAGATCGCATATAGAGTGGGGGAGTCAAATTGAAAAAACCGAAGGTGTTAATTACTAGAAAAATACCTGAGCCAGCTGTTTTATTACTAAAGGAATACTGTGAAGTAGAAATGAATCCTAATGACAAAGCAATGCCTAGAAATGAGCTATTATCTGGGGTAAAAGGAAAGGACGCTGTATTATGCCTTTTAACAGATAAAATAGATGATGAAGTTTTCAAAGCAGCAGGAAAGCAGTGTAAAATATTTGCAAATTATGCTGTAGGATATAACAATGTAGATATGGAGGCGGCTACCAAAAGAGGTATTTTTATAACGAACACCCCAGGCGTATTGGATGATGCAACAGCTGATTTGGCATGGGCTTTGTTATTTTCTGTATCTAGAAGAATTGTAGAGGCAGATCAGTTTACAAGAGAAGGGAAATTTAAAGGATGGAAAAGTAATCTCTATCTTGGAAGAGATGTAACAGGAAAGACCCTAGGTATTATAGGGGGAGGTCGAATAGGAAGAAATCTTGGAAAAAAAGCAAAAGCTTTTGATATGAAAATAATCTATATAGCAAATAGTCGTAAAGTAGCATTTGAAGAAGAAACAAAAGCTAGATTTGTAGATAAAGATACGCTCTTAAGAGAGGCAGACTTTATTTCGATCCATGTACCTTTACTACCATCAACAAAACATTACATCAGTGAGCCAGAATTTAATTTAATGAAAGAAACAGCAATTTTAATTAATACATCAAGGGGTCCTGTTATAGATGAAAAAGCATTGGTAAAAGCCCTTAAAGCGAAAAAAATATGGGGAGCTGGATTGGATGTTTTTGAGAATGAGCCTTATTTAGAACCAGAATTAGAAAAGCTTTCTAATGTGGTGATTGTACCACATATAGGATCAGCTACAATAGAGACAAGGAATAATATGGGTTTGATGGCAGCGAGAAATATTATACAAGCTTTAAATGGAGAGATTCCTGCAAATACACTAAATAGAGAATGTATAACAGGAGCTAAAGAAGAGTAAAGAGACGAAAATTATACTAGATGAATTAGATTTTTCAATTGGTAGAATAAATGAACAAGAACGAAATCAAGAAAAGAATTTTAAAGAGAGTCAATATTGGTATCGAAAAGGATTAGGAACAGCTAAGGATATTGTTTAAAAATTAGAAGAACGCAATAAAAAATAGGCCAAGAGAATATTGACCTATTTTTTTCGGTAAAATAGTACGCAGGCATTTTTAATAAGTATATCCATAAAAATTACCTTTCTAAATTTCTTTGATAATATGTTTCATAAGGGTGATAAATTTGGCCCTTGCTTTTTCAGAAGTGTCCATTACTTCGCGATGATCCAATGGCTGATCTAGAATACCAGCAGCCATATTTGTCATACAAGATACACCGATTACTTTCATACCACTGTGAGTAGCTACAATAACTTCAGGTGCAGTAGACATACCTACAGCATCTGCGCCTAGAACACGAACCATTTTAACCTCCGAAGGGGTTTCGTAAGTAGGACCACTCATGCAAGCATAGACGCCTTCTTGTAGCTCAATATTTAAAGATTTTGCAATTTCTTTTACTTTTATTCTTAAATCTTTATTGTAAGCATTAGACATATCGGGGAAACGTGTGCCAAATTCTTCTAAATTTTTACCAATTAAAGGATGATCTCCTGATAGATTTAAATGATCAGAAATGAGCATTAAATCTCCAGGCTGATAAGCTGTATTTACAGCACCAGCAGCATTGGTAACAATGAGCGTTTCTATGCCTAATCGTTTCATTACACGAACTGGAAAAGTTACTTCTTTCATAGGATAGCCTTCATAGTAATGGAAACGGCCTTGCATGGCAATAACTTTTTTTCCTTCTAAAGTTCCAATTACCAATTGACCTGCATGGCCTTCTACGGTAGATACTGGGAAATTTGGGATTTCATGATAAGGATAAATTTCCTTATCTTCTATTTGGTCTGCAATGGCACCAAGTCCTGAACCTAATATAAGACCGATTTCAGGATGAACTTTTGTTTTATCTAAAATATACTCTGCTGATTGTTGAATGCGTATTTGTAAACTCATTTCTTTTTCCTCCTTATTTTCCAATAATATGTTTTAAAAAGCTTTCTCCATTTTTAATGGCAGAAACATGAAAGATTTTAGCAACAGTTTGCCCCATATCTGCAAATGTTTTTCTAGTGTTTGAGTCAATATTTTTTTAAAGTTCTTTTCCATATGCTAAGAAAGGAACATATTCTCTTGAGTGATCTGTTCCAGAAGCAGGTTTATTTCCGGTTATTTTTGTACGGATGGCTTTCTCAAAAGCTGCAATGATTTTCTTTGGAAATCCATTTGGATAAGTTGGAAAAGGTCTTTCTAAACAAATAACGCGATGAATTATTTGATGGTCTCCTAAATAAATTTATTTGTTATGATCATTCACAATTGAGACAATTTAAAAAACGTCCCTTAGATAAATTAAAACAAATTATCTAAGGGACGAAATATTTTTTCGTGTTATCACCCTTTGCTATGGATCATTAATCCATATTCACCTTTCAATAGGGGCAAGCCAGAAACTATTTTAAATTTTAAGTATTTTCCTATATATTTTTAATATAAAGATTTTTTGTAGATTTGTCAAATTATATTTCTTCAAAATGATTTGAGTAATATTTTTATTCGCAGTATGCAATGGGACTTAATATTTTTAGAAGGTCATTCGAAAGCGATATATAATATTGGTTCTTTCTCATATTGTGTGGATTCATAATAATTAAGAGTCAAGAAAAGGTTTTTTTAATCGCCAATTATGATATACTTTTTTATAAGTTGTTCACTTATATTTTTGAGGTATATTATATGTTTAATCAAATGATTAAATCCACACAATATGAAAAAGAACCAAGTAAATATTTAAGTCATAAAAGACAGACTGAGAATATTTAAATATGTAGAAAGAAACTAACTAACTAACTAAAGGAGTTAGCGTATGAAGCATAAAATATTAATTGTAGAAGATGAAAGTAGTATAAGAAGTTTATTAAAAGTTAGCTTTAAAAATAGTGATTATATAATCATAGAAGCAGCATCAGGAGAAGAAGGCGTAGAAAAGGCAAGATTAGAAAAGCCATCTATAGCGATTTTAGATGTCATGTTACCAGAGATGGATGGATTTGGTGTATGTGAAATACTAAGAAAAGAGTTTTTACAAATGGGTATTGTCATGCTTACTGCTCGGGGGCAAGATATAGATAAAATATCTGGGTTGAAATTAGGGGCAGATGATTATGTAATCAAGCCTTTTAATCCAACAGAATTGGTATTACGTGTACAGGCACTACTTCGCCGGATAGATGATGTATTGCCAAATGAAGGAATTATTATTAGTTATCCATTTAAGATTGATATAGATGCACATAGTATATACAAAGAAGATAGGGTTATTGAAATGACACCTAAAGAATATTTATTAATGAAATTATTTATTGAGAATCGAGGAAAGGCATTTACAAGAGATGAACTACTAGATTTGGTTTGGGGATGGGATTTTGTTGGGGATACGAAAATTGTGGATGTGAATATTCGAAGACTAAGAACAAAAATTGAAGAGTCTGCATCAGAACCTATTTTTATTGAAACGGTTTGGGGAGTAGGGTATAGATGGAAAAAGACAGAAAAAAACAAATAAAATTAAATTGGGAGAAACTATGAAAAGTATAAAAAGACGGCTCGTAATAAATTTTATGGTGGCTATTTTTATCAGTGTGATATTTTTTGAAATGCTTTTAATTAGTTTTGTGAAGCAATATTATTATAAGAATGTTGAGGACGTTTTAACAAATCAGATTAGGATCTCAGCAGAATTTTATTCAAGATACTTTTCTAATAGTACATTGGAAGATAATGTATTAGATAATGTGGATGTATTTTGGAAGCAAACACCCTCCCAAGTGCAAATTATTGATCTTTCAGGAAAGGTTTTAATGGATTCTATTGGTATAATTTGGAAAGATCCTATGGAAAGTATAGATGTAAAACAAGCCCTAAAGGGAGAAAAGGGAACATGGACTGGAAAAGTGAACTATGATGATGATTATGTGATGGCGGTGGCTTATCCATTGAAATCTAACGGGAAAATCGTTGGGATTTTAAGATTTATTACATCCTTAAAAGAGGTAAATGCCGGCATTGAAAGGATATCATTTATTTTTTTAAGTATTGGTGCATTGGTTATTTTTATAGCGGGTGCAGTGAGCGTTCCTTTAGCGAATACCATTACAGGCCCTATAAAAGAAGTAACGCAGGTAGCTGAAAAAATGGCATTAGGAAATTTTAAGATAAGAAGTAAAAAAAAGTTGGATGATGAAATTGGAAAATTATCAGATACCTTGAATTTTATGGCAGATGAAATTGTAAAAAAAGATCAACTGAAAAATGAGTTCATATCTTCTGTCTCTCACGAACTTAGAACGCCACTGACTGCTATTAAAGGATGGGCGATTGTTTTAAATAAAGAATTATTTGAAGACAAAGAGACGCTAAGGGAAGGACTTGAAATTATTGAAAAAGAAAGTGAAAGATTAACAACTATGGTTGAAGAACTCTTAGATTTTTCAAAGTTTGTATCTGGAAAAATTATATTAAATAAAGAAGAAATTTCCATTGAGAATTTTGTTGATCATATTGAAAAATATATGGGTCCGCGCGCGGTAAGGGATAAAATAAAGTTTATTGTGGACTGTGAAAAAAATATACCGCGCATGTATATAGATAAAAACAGAATGAAGCAGGTACTGATTAATATACTTGATAATGCTTTTAAATTTACAGGGAAGGAAGGAATTGTATGGTTTGATGCAAAACACAAAAGAAATGCACTCTATCTATCTATAAAAGATAATGGATGTGGAATCAGTAGTGAAGAACTACCGAAGGTAAAAGAGAAATTTTATAAAGGGAAAAATAGTAAATCTAAAAATGGTATAGGCTTATCCATCTGTGATGAAATTGTTCAATTACATGACGGAGATTTGACGATACAGAGCAATTTATACGAAGGAACCATTGTAAATATTCGATTGCCCATTAAAAAATGCTGAAAGCTTAGGAGAAAATATGAAAAAAACAAAACATGTTTGGATCATTTTGTTGATGTGTACATTGTTTTTGCAAGGATGTGTGGAGATAAAATTAGATATTGGAGAAAGTATTGCGGCACCTAAAAATAAGCTGATTCCAATTAAAGGAACATGGAAAATAGAAAAATATCATACAAAAAATTATGCACTGAAAAAAGAAAAAATTAATGATTTGATAGGGAAGACAGCTAGATTTAATGAAGAATGTGTTAATTTTGGAGAAGAAATTTGTAGAAATCCAGAATACAAAATGAAAAACATTCATGTGGAAGATTATTTTTTGTATACGTATAAAAAAAATTATAAAGATTTAGGGATTACGAATAAAAGTATTGAAGTCATTTCAATAACCTCAAAGGAAAAACATTTTTATGATTTTATGAAAGTAAAAGAGAACCAATTGATCATTTATATAGATGATGTATTTTATTATTTAAGCAAAATTTCTGATACAACAGATGGTGTAATTGTGCAAAAAAATAATGAAAGTAAGGCGTTTGCCAATACAGAAAATCAAGAGGAACCCAATTTACTACGTTCGGGGGTTTTAGTTGGTATGCGTTCTTCAGGTAATAATACAAATCAAGAAAGTGAAACCTATAGAACCTTGTGGATTGCAACAAAAAATAGGATACTTTATCCCGTATTAGAAAAACGAAATTTATTTGTACCAAGGAAAAGTGGCTTTTGGATTGTAGGAAAAGATCGGTTTATAGAAGAAGGAGAGATAAAGGATCGATTATTTGCTTATCCGTATAAACAAAATACTATAGAAAAAGGAAGTATTGAGCAGGAGTACATGTATGAAAAGAGTCAAGATGAAAAAATAACATATGATACAAATAAAAATACTCTTAGAAAAATACTATTTGTTGGGAATGACTATATTGCAACAGCATATGGACAATTAGAAAATTCACAAATAGATGAATTGGTGGGACTACAGGTTCGACCTATTGATAATATTAGAAAGAATGTAGGTATAAAGATTTCAGATATTTCAGGGGAGTTAGGAAAAGATGCCTTACTTAACTCAGCGAAAGGCTATCTTACGACCCGTAGTAAGAGTGAAGCAAATAGTTTAAATAAACTGGGAGAAGAGCACTTTACATTATCGAGAAGAAACGGACATTGGATTATAAAAGGAAGATTATATTACAAAGAAGCGGATAGGGAAAATGAATTCTTAGAATTCAATATTAGTATGCTACCGCCTAAAAAGATCGTTCAGTATGATAAATTATATGTATCATGGAATGAAGTAAAAGCAAAAGTACCAAAAGCATTGGATGTATATACATCACCTAATAAGGATTTTGCCATTATTGTTACAAAAGAAGAAGTCTATATATATGGGTTGAGAAGTAATCAGCTTTCTCATAAATACATGAAAAAGATAAAGCTAAAAGAAGGGGAGACTGTGGTGATGGCAGAATGGGCAACTGGAAGCTATGTTGAGCGGTGGAACAATACTATTACTAATATAGGCTTGATGATCAAATAAAGACCAGCAAAATAGCTGGTCTTTATTATGATGTCAAAGTAGTATGAATTTCTAACCATCTGTAGGCGATATCTTTATGTTCATTTTCAGTACGATTATTTATTCTTTCCTTTATTTTTATCCTCTGTACGATCTTTTCAGGCTGATAGACCTAATGCTACTTTATTATAAGAACGAATCCTTACTATTCAACTGTATTTGTCAAAGTTCCAATTTTTTCAATATAACATTCAACCACATCACCTGATTTTAAGAACTTAAAAGGTTTAAATCCTAAACCGACTCCTGAAGGGGTTCCTGTAATAATAATATCTCCTGTTCTTAAGTACATGCCTTTTGAAAGGTCACTAATAATGTATGGAATATCGAATATTAAATTTTCTGTATTAGAATTTTGCCTGATTTCTCCATTTATGCTACATTTGAGATCCAATGTTACAGGAAATGGAATTTCACTTTTATGTACTAAATAAGGGCCCATTGGGCAAAAGGTTTCAAGACATTTCCCCCTGAACCATTGTTCATGCTTTCTTTGTAGATTTCTTGCAGATACATCGTTTACGATTGTATAGCCAAAGATATATTCTTCTACCTCTTCTATTTTGATATTGATCCCATCGCGTCCTATAACAACAGCTAATTCAACTTCATAATCTATCATGTCTGTTAATGCTTTATGATTTTTAATCATATCCTGATGGCCTATAGCAGGATGAGCAATTTTTGAAAAGTATATTGGAAACTTAGGAATTTCATCATTTGCCCCTGGCAATCCCACAACCTCTTTTGCGTGATCTATATAATTTTTTCCTAGGCATATTAAATTTCTGCTAGGATAAGGAATTGGTGCACATAATTTAATTTGATCTACAGGAATACCTTCGAAATCAGAAATCTCTAGTATATCTTTTATGCTTTGTATTAGATGATCATCGGATGTTTCTACAAATTCTTTTAAAGTTTGTGGGGCTTCTTTATTAAGTTTATTAAAGATTTCTTTCATTGGAATGATAACCTCTTGATCTTTACTTAAAATACCAGTTTGTTCTATATTGTTGTAAGCAAATGTTGCAAAATACATATGGTTGCTCCTTTCTATATTTCTGTTTATACATAAATAAAATCCATTTGAATATTCAAAAAAGTGATTTTATTATAGTAAAGTTCTATACTGAATAGTCAAATCCTTTATTTATTTCGACATTTTTAAACGATATTCTGCGATTAATAAATCAACCATTCTACCATAACTTTGCACACCATCATTTTGTCTGTTGGATTTAAGATAAGCGTTATTAATTTCAGAAGATGCGCGTTCAATAGGTCCCTCGTATTGCTGCCAAAAGGTTTTGATCGCAGATAAATCTTGTAGTAAACCTTTACTATAACTTTTATGCAGTATAATATATTTTTCTGGATCATATCGAAATAGGGCATTCATGGAATGGATTAATGCGAGCAATGTTCCTGAATATTGAAAATCCACATCAGGATGCATATTACATGCAAGATAAGCAATATAGTTGGCTTCATCTTCTCTAGCAAACCCCCGTTGATGGGCCATCTCGTGGCATGCTGTACTTGGAAGGATAGAATCAGGCATGGCTATATTTACATTGGCCTCTCCTGTAAAGGGAGAGTAAATTCCTCCTATGCCTGCAAAAGATAGTGCTTGTGAAAATACAACCCCTTTCGGGTTTCCATATTTGCCACTAAGTTCAGGATAAATATGTATAGCTATTTCATATCCCTTAGAAGCACGATTAAACATGTCCACATAGCTTGTAGAAAGATTCATGATGCCATCTTTATTTTCATGTACCATATTTCTTAGTTTATTTGTACGATCTATAAGGTCTTCACATACAATTTCTAATTCCATAGAGGAAGCTGGTTTTACATCTAGTTTAGCAATTTTAGAGAAGGGTAGACGATAATAATTTAGCCCCCATAAAACAATAAATAAAAAATAAGCAATACTAATAAAAATAAAGATATTTGTGAGAAAATGGATAACCAAATATTTTCTATGGGATTTTTCTTTGATGATTTTTAAAATGATGCCAATGATCTTCCATACAATGAAAAAGAGAAGAAATAAGAGCATAAATTCAAAAATTGAAAATGGTAAAAAACCAAAAATAATACTTAAGCTCTGTCCGATGAATCTATAGAGATAATTAGAATATATCTTCTCAATAAAAAGAGGGGTAAAAGAAGCGATATAAGATAGTAATATGGAAATAGGGAACAATAAGATACACATGAATTTATAAGGACTTTTGAACTTTTTCATTACCTTTTGCTCCTTTCTAAAATATTAGATATTACTATTATATGCATAATATGAATAAATGTGTAATATATTTTGAAAATGATGTCTAAAACATACGGAAATATTCATAAAAATATTTGAAAAGAGGGAAAATCATGAAATCAATAGCCAAATCATAAGAGAAGCGCCTCTGAATATCAGTTTTAACGCGTAAAAATTTTTCAAGATAAATTAATCCCAAAATGTTAAAGACAAAAGACATAAAAGCTATGTTTATTATAGTACAGATATATTGTTATTTACTATGACACGAGACATACTGTGATGTCAAAAAATGAAAATGAATTAAGAAAAAATAATAAGTACTTTAAAACGACAGAGAAAAGTTACGGAAGAATAGAGACTAGAGAATGTTATATTTGTGAAGATATTGATTGCTAGCACAAAAAAAGATTGGAAAGGGATTTCAGGAATTGGTGTGATTGTATCTAAACGTGAAATTTTAGGAATTACAAGCTTAGAAAATAGCTATTTTATTTATAGTATGAAAGATGTAACAGCTGAAAAAACTTGTAAGAGAGGTATTTGGGGTGAAATGTATGAATGTGTACTAGATGTAGAATATCTCAATAAGGTAATTAATATAATTTAAGCGTTATTGTGGGAGAAATTGCCCTGTGATTAAGTTTGACTTTTATTTACTTAAATTTCTTTTTATGATAAAATTATGGTTGTAATTGCTACGAAAGCTTAAGGAGTGATATTAAAATATGGGTAGACATGGAACGATTGCCAACAGAAAAGATAAACAAGATTCAAAAAGAGCACAGATTTTCACAAAATATGCAAGATTGATTATTGTTGCTGCAAAAGAGGGTGGCGCAGATCCAGAGTATAATGCATCTCTAAAAAATGCAATAGACAAAGCAAAATCTATTAATATGCCGAATGACAATATTAATAGAGCCATAAAAAAAGGTGCAGGTGGAACAGATGGGGATAACTTCGAAAGAATTACATACGAAGGATATGGTCCAAATGGTACAGCTGTTATTGTTGAAGTGCTTACAGACAACAGAAACAGAACAGGTAGTAATGTAAGATATTATTTTGATAAAAATGGTGGAAATTTAGGAACACCAGGATGTGTAGGATATATGTTTGATAGAAAAGGACAAATTCTTATTGAAAAGAAAGAGGAATATAACGAAGATGAGCTAATGGAAGTAGCATTAGAATCAGGAGCTGAAGATTTTGTAACAGATGATGAAGAAGTATTTGAAATCCTTACAGCACCAGAAGATTTCTATGATGTAAAAAATGCATTATCAGAAAAAGAATATGAATTGCTAGAAGCAGATGTAGCTATGATTCCTCAAACAATGGTACAACTCGATCAAGAAGGACAAATAAAAGCAATGAATAAGCTTGTTGATGCCCTTGAAGATGATGATGACGTGCAACAGATTTATCATAACTGGGAGATCACAGAGGAATAATATATTCCATAACTCATTAAAAATGATAAACACATCTTTTATGTAGTTCGTTTAAAACTACAGAAGGTGTGTTTTTTTATACGATTAGAATTAGAAGATTTTTGCTATATCCCTTGTAAAGTTTATTTACTTCTATTATCATAGGAAGTAAATAATTAAGAAAGGGTGAGGGGACATGGAAAAACAAAAAATAGAATTTCCTCAATATACTACAGAAATGATAGAAATTTTAAAGGCGGGACGTGTGCTATTAGTGGGGCAAGGAAAGGATGGATTGCCTAACCCTATGACCATTGCTTGGGGAAGTATTATGTTTTCTTGGAATAAACCTATTTTTGTTGCGATGGTGAGAAACTCAAGATATACATATAAACTAATGGAAGAATGCGATACCTTTACAGTAAACTTCTTTGGCAAAAGACATAGTGAAGCGATGAAGTTTTGTGGAACGAAATCAGGACGAGATTATGATAAATGGAAAGAAATCAATTTAACGCCAGTAAAAGGTAAAAGCATAGATACAGCTGTAATTAAAGAAGCGATGATTAATATGGAGTGTAAAACCATCTATAAGGATGAGCTGAATTTAGACTTTCTTGAAAAATCTATTATTCAGCAAAAATATGATATAAGTGTAAATGCTGAAAATGTTCCTCATACATTTTATTTTGGAGAGATTATGGATATGTATGGATATATACCAGAAAAATAGTACTAAAAAAGAGTAGAAAATTATAAAAGGAATGAATTTATTGCTATCATCATTAGCGTCATAGCGTGTAAAAAGATCACAAACTTTTCATATGTTTTAAACAGTATCTGTAAGTATAGATACTGTTTTTGCATATGAAAATGGCATAAAAGCTTGGCTTTTGTATTTGTTTCTTTAAAGCATTCATTTTATGTTGTTCAAATAGGCGCATATATGGTATGATTTTTAATAAAATAGTGAATAGAATACAGAATAAGAAAAGATTATGATTGTTGAGGATAAAAGGTCATGAAAAATTTCAAGAAAATGGTGATTGTTTCAGTTGTTGTAGCATTTGCTTCGCAAATTAGTGTAAATTTGTTTGTTTCAGATTTCAAAATTTCATTTGCTGTTATATTATTTCCAATATTCCTTTATATATTTCGTGATCTATACGTGATTCCGACGGGTATACTTGCAGGTGGCATGGTTTATTTGGGTAGAATAGTTTCTGATGGAATTGTAAATGGTGTTTATAGTGAAGCTATTTTGATTTATTTTCCAGACGTTTTTTTCTATGGATTTTATGGAATATTTTACAGTATTTTGAGTAAGAAGAATTCTATTTTTAATGAGAATAAGTTATTCTTTATTATGGTTATTTGCGATTATTTATCAAATATGATAGAAATATATATGAGAATGAAAGATGCGTTATTTATATCTTTCATGAAAATTGCAAGTATTTTGTTATTAGTAGCTATCGTTCGCGCAAGTATTGTATGGATGGTGTTTAATGGTATGAACTATTATAAAATGTTTATCTTAAAGAAAGAACATGAAAAAAGATATAGAAAGCTTTTATGGTTAACATCTCGATTGAAGACAGAGATGTATTGGATGGAAAAAAGTATGGATCATATTGAAAAGGTTATGTCAAATGCATATGCATTGTTTGAAAAAATATCACTCGAAAAAGATAGGGATTCGTGGGCAGATTTATCTGTTACAATTGCTAAAGATGTTCATGAGATTAAGAAAGAATATCACTTGTTTTTTTGCGGGGTAGAGGAGATTATAGAGAACAAACTCAAAGATGAAGGGATGTATTTTCAGGATATTATTATCATATTAAGAGAAAGCATGTTTAACGAAATGAAATATCGTAGAAAAGAAATTGATTTTAGCTATCAAATAGGTAAAAATTTTTATACAGAAAAACATTATTACCTTATGTCTGTTCTAAGAAATATGATTATGAATGCAATGGATGCGATCGATGCATCAGAAAGAAAAGCCCAAATATCTTTTAGGCATGATGAAAACGAAAAGGAACATATCTTTCGTATAGCAGATACAGGATGTGGTATAAAGGATGAAGACTTAAAATATATATTTTCTCCGGGTTTTTCCACAAAAATAGATTATACAACAGGATATATTAATAGAGGATTAGGATTAAGTCTTGTGAAAGATATTGTTGAAAAACAGTTCAATGGAAAGATCAAAGTCTGCTCTATTGAAGGTAGGGGTTCAGAATTTGAAATATATATTTCTAAAGAATTGCTAGAGGTGAGTGAAAAATGAAAATACTTATTATTGAAGATGATATTCATGTTATAAAGATCTTAGAGAGGATTATTGAAGAAAGAAAATTAGGAAAATTACTAGGGCATTCTATGGACGGAATAAAGGGATTAGCTGATATTAAAGCTTTAAAACCAGATATTGTATTAGTTGATCTTCTGATGCCAAGGAAAGATGGATTGTCTTTAGTGCAAGAGGTGAAAACAATAAATCCTCAAATACAGTTTATTATGATATCCCAGGTATCTTCGAAGGATATGATTGGAAAAGCCTATAGAAATGGAGTCGAATATTATGTAAATAAACCAGTGAATGCATTAGAAGTGGAAAGTGTTATTCAAAAGGTGATAGAACGTTTGAATATGAATCGCACTTTAAATCAAATACAAAATTTGTTTCATAGCAAAGAAGGTGTTCAAAAAGAGAAAGTAAGAGATTATGAGCATGAAATAAAATTTGTGATGCAAAAAATAGGAATTATTGGAGAAAGTGGAAATAAGGATATTATAGAAATGATTCACTATTTAATTGAAACAGATACAAATATATTGGATTATACCATGGAAGAATTATGTAGACACTTTACAGATAATCCAAAATCAATGGAACAGAGAATTAGAAGAACAGCTTATACGGGCATGGTGAATATTGCAAATTTAGGGATTGAAGATTATATGCATGAAATATTTGTGGAGTACTCTAATAGTCTTTACAATTTTGAACAAATTAAACGAGAAATGGACTATATTCGTGGAAAAAGTAAAAAAAGAGGCAAAGTGAATCTTAAAAAATTCATTGACGGAATAGTTTTTTATTGCAAAAATCTTTCATAATAAAATCTTTTATGTAAATAGAATTGGGTAGATTACCCAATTCTATTTTGAAATTAACATTTGCCGAAAAAACTATCGAATCCCCCACAGAAATAAAATAGTATTACTAATAATAAGAAGAAAAACAATAAGTTATCGTCACACCCGCCAAAAATGCTACCGATACCACCGCATTGTTTATCAGCCATAAAATGCCACCTCCTTTAGCAAATTTTTAAGTAAAATTTAAATATGTGATATGTTCATTAATATAAAGTATGCGGGAGCTATGATATGTGTTACATATTAAGAACTATATCTCTTTAATGAATAGAAAAAAGACCAATACATATGATTAAATATAATTTAGTCAATAAATTGGATTATTGCTGAAACAAAGAAGAAAAGAGAAGAAATTGAAGGAGATAAAATATAGAAGAAAAATCAAAAATGAATAATATTAGATTATAATGGAAATAATGGTATATGTTTGGAGTGCATTAAAGTATAACGAGAGTATACGATGCGCTTTTTTTTTATTTTAAAAAATATTTGACAGGATAGAGTAGTCCTTATATTATAGAAAGGTGCTATAGATAAACCACTTAAAGTAGTAAGGGGCTTTTAAGAATCACATAAAGAAATAAGAAAAAATTAAGGAGGTTAGATGATGGGAGAAAACAATAAAAATGAAGAATTTATAGAGGATCCACGGTATAAACAATGTAATAAAGAAGCATTAATAGGTATAGGACTAGGTATTTTGAACTTAATATGGTGGTTTGGTTGGGGTTATGGACTCGGAACAAAAAATACAGACGAATATACTTATGTAATGGGATTACCTATGTGGTTTTTCATGAGTTGCATTGTAGGGGCTATATTATTTTCAGCTTTGGCAATTCTTATGGTAAGTAAATTTTTTAAGGATATGCCCTTAGGGAAAATTGATTTAGAAGATGACAACAACATATGAGAGAGGTGTTTTGACAGATGACAAATACGAATTGGAATGTTTTAATGCCATTAATTTTTTATTTTATAGGGGTATTTGTAATAGGATTTTATAGTATGAAATTTGTATCAAAAGCGAGCATACATGAAGGGGAAGAAAATGGATTTCTTTCAGAATATTTAGCTGGAGGAAGAGATCTAGGTGGATTTGTTTTAGCAATGACTCTTGTCACAACATATCTGAGTGCAGGAAGTTTCATAGGGGGCCCAGGGGCTGCTTATACTTTTGGTATGGCGTGGGTTTTTCTTGCCATGACACAAATGCCTACGGGATATTTTACTTTGGCAGTTTTAGGGAAAAAATTTGCAATTGTGGCTAGAAAAATCAATGCAGTAACCATTACAGATTTTATTAGGGCGCGCTATAAAAATGATGCGTTAGTTATACTATGTTCCATTTCTATTGTAGCATTTTTTATAGCAGCAATGGGTGCACAATGGATTGGAGCTGCAAGACTGATTGAAGGATCTGTTGGTATACCTTATAAGATAGCGCTTGTGTTTTTTGCAATAACTGTTTTGATGTATACAACGATTGGCGGATTTAGAGCCGTTGCCCTAACGGATACATTACAAGGCGTGATTATGACTATGGGGACCATCGCACTTTTTGTTGCAACCATCCATGCTGGAGGAGGAATTTCAAATATTATTCAAAAAATGCATGCAATCAATCCAGGGTTAATTACTCCCTATAGTATAAAGGAAGGTTTTGCTACAAAGGCATGGGTTACATCCTTTTGGATTTTAGTAGGTTTTTCTGTTGTAGGGCTCCCGAGTGTAGGGATGCGTGCTATGAGTTATAAAGATAGTAAGAGTCTTAAAAATGGAATTATTTATGGAACGGTTGTTTCTATGGTTTTAATATTAGGAATGCATATGATTGGAGCATTTGGAATTGTTGTAGTACCTGGGATTGGTTCTGGCGATTTAGTTGTTCCGACCATTGCAACAAAATTATTTCCACCTTGGGTTGCAGGAATCATTTTGGCTGGACCATTGGCAGCGGTTATGTCTACAGTAGATTCTCAATTATTAATTGTTGTAGGGGCTATTGTCAATGATCTATATGCCAATTACATAAATCCTAGAATTAAGAATAATGCAAAAGGCATGGCAAAAGTAAGTTTTGTAAGTGCCATTATTGTTGGTATTTTAGTGTTTATGACTGCATTTAATCCACCAACTATTATGGTGTGGCTAAATCTTTATGCAAATGCAGGACTGATTTCAACTTTTATTTGGCCTATCATATTGGGGCTTTACTGGAAAAGAGCAAATACACCAGGTGCTTTTGCATCTATTATTACAGGGGTTGGTAGCTATATCTTGTTTAGTAAAATGTGGCCAAGACCATTAGGCATGCATACAATTGGATTGCCTTTAATTTTATCATTTATCGTATTTTTTATTGTGAGTTTAAGTACAGAAAAACCATCGAAGGAGATTATCAAAACTTTTTGGGGAGTTTAGGGATAAGAGATAAACTTTTTAAGGAAGAGCTGGATTCAGATGAGATTAGAATTACTCATCTGAATCCTTTATTAATAAAATACAACTATGCTTTGATTTCCATTATTATATTTTTTGCAAAGCTTTTTGCGTGTTCTTCAATGTGTGATATGTATTTTACGGTCTTAGGATCATTTGCTGTGGCCATTTGTGCAAAATAAGGAGGCAGTCTGAATCCTTTATTCATGTTTAAGGCATCAATGAGCTGTTTTGCAACAGAGTCACTACCTGAACTACCTGATACAATTACTGAAAAGAGTGTTTTATCATAAAAAGGTGTTTTTCTATACAAAGAGGTTAATCGATTAATTACAGCCATAAGATTCGCAGATACAGCATCATTATAATTTGGACATAGCCAAAAAATAGCATCTGATGCTTCAATAGCTGGCAAAATTTCTTCCACCATAAAACCGCCATAAAAACAGCTGCTTTGCTTACTATAATGGACACATGTTTTAAAAGAACAGCCAATACAATCTTTAACGGTTCCATTTTCAACATGTAGTTCTTTTATATGGCAATGATTCAGATGTTTTTTGATCATTTCCCAAAGCATAAGTGTATTCGATGTTTTATAGGAACTAGAATGTAGTGCAAGGATCTTTGGGTTAGTAATCAACATAGGATCATCTTTCATTAGTCGATCTACAAGATTTTTGCAACGGTCATAACAAATTTCTTCTAATGATAAATCATAAATTTTTTGCCAGGCACGAAAATTATTGAAATTTTTTGTTGCTTCAACCATCGGATGACCTATAAAGCGACAGCCTAATTGATTGGCTAAAAAAATAATATTTTTAGATATACTTTTTGTATAAAGATCATTAGGACTATGAACGATAATGCCTGCAGAAGAACCAGAAAGGGCATCATGACCTTTTGCATATAATGCTGAAAGGATTTGGAAAAATGAGGGATTAAAGCCCAATGGATCTAGTTGCACAGCAAAAAGTATTTTTTTATTTGTTAAATCAGGAAGTGAATTAGGGTGTTTAATGATGACCGTAGGTACATGATTTGTTGCAGCTTTAACCATCTGTGATAGAGACTTAGATATTTTCCCGGGAATAATAATATTTAAGCTCATAGGATATTTCTTAAGCGTTCAAAAGTATTTTCTAATTTAGTAAATAATGGCTTTGGTAAATCTAATCTTTCAATTTCTATTCCCGTAGGATGTAATCTGTTTTTTGCACCCATAAATACACCGCCCATATAAGTAGCACTATAATGCCATTGCCCCTTTATTGTAGCAAGTATGGAATAGCTACCTGAAGATAGGGCAGGAGCAATAAAAGGTTTAAAACCAGCAGCACGAACTTGTAAATTTGCTTTTTTTGCCTTTTCTGTTAGTTCAAAAGAGAGATTTTCATTATAGTTGTGAATGTTATCAGCAATAATCAACCCTTCCCCATGAGGACCAAAAGCCCTTCCATGTGTTAAATAATGATGAGTTTGCGGATTTCGCTTAGCATAATAAGCGGCACGTGCATGCATAACGCCTAGACCATAGCCTCTGATTTGCTCTGCACCTAATCCTTTAAAATCTAAATGACCATGATCGTCTTTATTACTTTCTAAAAAGGCAGACTTACATAGTAAATCTACAGGATCTGATACAACTGAAAATATGCCTCTGAAATTTTTATTCCGTGCCATTTTTGCGTAAGCTTTTAATATTTTTGCATTTCCTTCAAATTGTACAATGCGAACATCTTTCTTCTCATCACCTACAGGTGGAACACCTACAGAGATGCAGAAAACAAACATATCACAATCAAAAATATCTTCTTCATGAAGGATAGATACATTTGGAATACTTTCCTCACAACAAGGTGGTAATACTTGATTGACTTCGTGTTCCCAACGTTTTAGATGATTTTCGTTTCTATCATAAATACCGATTTCTGAAATATGATTGGCACCTAATAACCGAAGCCCTGTTATAAGGGTTCCACCTACATCACCCATACCTACTACGTGAATTTTCCATTTATTAGGCATATTCAAATCTAACACATCTTGCCAGTTGGGATAGGATGTATTAATCGATGTAACTTTTCGTTCATTCATTTTGATAATTAGCCAATTTGGCATCATGGTATGTTTTTCTTGTTTTTTTAGAAGATCGATGTTCTCTTCTTCTAAAAAGGCAAGAGATGGATCACTTACACAAAAATTTCTTCTAGAATTTTCAAGATCTAATCTATGTAATAGATAGACCGTATCCTGGGATGTTTTTGCATAGTCTTCCGACACTTCTTTTAAATGAGCATATTTTAGTGTTGAAATCAGTATTTTATTGTTTAAGGTGTAATAGTACATTTTTTTCCTCCTTTGATAGGAATAAGTGTATATGGCTAATCTAATAGGGTTGTTTCTAAACGGTTTAGTAAATCTAAATCATTTTCTAAATAATAAGATGGACTATAGTTTAAATCATAATGCATATTTTTCCCATGATCTGGACATCTTGGGGATATAAATACTTCCCCTAAGGATGCTAGGGTTAAGTTTCTTTTGTGGATATAATGGTATTCAGTTTCAATCACTTTTAATATATCAAGTGCATTTTGAATGCAAACTTTTGAAAAATTATATTGGGAAGCTTTAGAAGCATCCTTAATAAATGTAGGAGATGTAAAGGGCAGTATTACATTTATGGATGGTACTAAGTTTCTTTGAGGGGTAGTACCTCTCCATATCGTATCTCCTCCGAAAAATGGATAGAGCATATTTTCATTAAACCAAGCTTTAAGCTTAGGTATATAATAGGCACAATCAACTTTTCTATTTTGTCGATGCATAAGTTCCTTTCCTCTAGCAGATAGTATCCCCACAATGGTTTTTTCTACTTTGATATTTTCTTTATTTAAAAGAGGGCTAAGGACATTATTTCTATAGCCTTTATGTAAAATATCATCGACGAGTATGATCGGCATATTAAAGGAACGAAGCATTTTTATTTGAAATTCAAGATCTGTATAGTGAGGAAATGCACCAATCATAAAACCTTTCATATGTGGTAGAAACAATTTTTCTGTATGCAGTGATTTAGTAACTGTATTGGGGATAATGGATTGCTTTAATATCTTACCAAAAGGAACACACATGGCAGAACCTAGTTTTCTTGGCGTTAATGGGGTTGTAGGCACACTATTTACTGCACAAATTTTTTGAACCAATGTCTCATAAAGGACATTTCTGTCAAAGGATAAAATCAAATTACCTGGATATAAGTTTGTGAGTGCCTTTTGAAGTTTTTTCCTAGAAGCGAGGATTGCTTTTACTATCTTTGGATTACTTCTAAAAGGTTCTTTAATAATTCCTTTCATATCTAGATTTAGTGTACAAGGGGCATTCATTTTTACGGTGAATATAGGATTTTTTTGATCGCCAAAAGGCAATTGCTCAAAACCTTGAACTGTTAGTGTTTCTGCTAAAGAGGAAGAACTATATTCCCCAATCATATTATGAAAAACTGCATACTCATAATCTTTAGACAAAGCAAATGCTAAGGTTTCAGTAAGGAGTATTTGTTCTAGGTTCGTATGATTTGATGAGGGATGCACAAAAATACCATCAATCATAGCAATCCTACCAATAGAATGATCACGAATATATTCTGAAACAGTACTTTCTTTTAAATCATAAAATAAGGTGTTCAATCTAACCCAGTGATGGGCTGAAAAGCCTATGATTTTTCCATTTTGTGTCATATCTCGTACAATTAATAATCTTGCAGAAGGCTTATGGAAAAATCCAACGATTTTTTTTTGTGCTTCTGAAGAGTCGTGATAAAAGCTTGTACATAGATCACGAATCATGTTTATATCAAAGTTTTTGATTGTTTCAATTTTTAGTGATATGCCTTCCATTAGGGTCTTATGTTGTGATTCTCTTTTATAAAATCCATTTCCATAAATATATTTTTGTGCTAATGGATCAATCAAGCTAGAAAGATCTCTGTTTTCGTCAATATAGTTTCGAATTTGTGTAGCACTAATTTCATCATAGGGTGAAGGAAGTGATAAAATAGTAACCTGACCATCAATTTGTCTAATAGCAGAAGAGAGTGCACTATTATTTTTCATAACAGGTAAAAGATCACTTTTTTCAAAAATAATATGGGGAAAGGTATGTATAGACCCTTTGTTTTTTTCTGCTTGATAGCTTGTGGCATTTAAAATAACGTCACTCCCCATAACCATATGAACCTGTGAATGAGGAAACATGTTCTTAAGTGTATCTAAATCCCTTTGATTCCCAATGTTTATTGGAAAATCTTCAGGATATAAATAAATATTCAACGAATCAGCAATGGACATATTTGCAATATCTTTTCTAAGGAGATGAGGAAGGGTGTGCTTTGACCATGAAAATTCATCAATGGCAAGATAAACCTCAAAACCGCGATCTCTTACAGATTTTGCAATTTGTTTATGAATCAATGAAAATGGGTCAAAGGTACCTGGAAAAAAGGCTACTTTTTTAGGAATAGAGCCAGGATCTCCTTGTAAAAATAGATTATTAGCAATAAATCTATATAGATGATGAAGTGCAGCGGCATTTCCTAAAAATAACAAAGTTTCATCTTGATGGTCTGTTAATAATGTGAGCATTTTTTTAGCAATCAATTTAAAAATCTTGTTTTTTTCTTCAATCTGTAGATTCGTCTCTCCGAATATGCCCTTACCGATGACTGTAAAGGCTACTTGTTTTACGCGAACATGTGCATGGACTAAACCTTTTAACAAAACACCAAGCATTTTGATGAGGCGTACATCATATTTATTTTCACCCTCATGGAAGATGGTTAAGTATTTTGAATAATTTGCGATAGCCACACCTATGGTTTTGAGAATTAAACCACTAAGAATAGCATTAGATTGATTTAATTTTTCAATAAAGTCGTCAATGATTTCATCTAATTCTATGGGCTGAAGCGTTAGAATCAATTGACCAAGAAAAGGCGGTATATATTCTGTAAATTGGTAACCATCTAATTCGAGGGCACTGAGTAATTCAACGGCTACTTCATTTCTCTGTTCAAAAGATAAAAATGAAATAATTTCCAAAACTCCTTCGCCAGCACGTGTTCTTGTTCTATCCGAAGCACTGACTTTTAATAAATTGCAAAAATGTAGTGCTGTTTGAAGTCCACTAATTTCTGGATTATTACGTGCATGATTAAGCAAAATTTCTATTTGCACTTTCTTTATAACAGGTTTTGTAGCTACTTTTAAATTGCTTAAAAACATGGAAGATACAATGTTTTTATCGATTTTAAAGAAATCTGTGTATTTTGTAACAATAGAAGGATCTAGATTTAATTCTTTTATGATCTTAAGCTTTAGAAAATTTTCTGATGCAGATTTACAAGGTGTATTTTCACTTGTAAGGCTGGAAGTAATTTTTTTAATGAATTTCTTATGGGCACCCATAT
Organism: Marinisporobacter balticus; assembly: GCF_004345705.1. Classification (GTDB taxonomy): domain Bacteria; phylum Bacillota; class Clostridia; order Peptostreptococcales; family Thermotaleaceae; genus Marinisporobacter; species Marinisporobacter balticus. Next base: position 105,491 of record NZ_SLWV01000002.1, on the reverse strand, counting down.
GCGGGAGCAATATGTAAGTAGCTTCTAGTGCGGCAATCCTTAAATCATGTTTTTTTTCTTTTAACATTTCAAATAAAAAGTTAAACAAAATGTCAATGCGGGCGTCACAGATAGAAATAGGAATATGTTTTAATGTTTCAAGAAGATAAAAAGCAATATCATTTTTTCCGTAAATATTTTGATCATAATACTTTAAAAGTAGAGTGATATATTCGTGTGCTTGATTTTTCAATTGATTATTTTCTGTAAGTGTACAATGATTAAATAGAGATGTAATCATTGTACTTAGGCTATAACCAATCCATTTACGATGCTTAGGAATGATTTTAGGGTCTGAAAAGATGAAAAGCTTTAAATATTTTTCGAATAAGTCTCTACTTGTGATACTTGTGGGAGATAATATTGCATTTTTAGGAAGTTCTTTTCTGTAAACCTCATCAAACAAAGCAATCAAAGCACCCATAAGTGCTGCACAATGTTTTCGGATATCATCTTCTGGATGAATTAAATTTTCATACAAGAAATTGATTGTAATGCGCTTTTGTTTTTGAGTCATATAGGTAGAATATTCCTCGAAAATACGCAAATATTCTCGGAAATTGGTCCAGTCTTTTTCACTACGTGCTAATTGCAATATGTTTTCAAGGGCATATTCGTCACGCAGTAGATACATAAGATGCACATTATGATGAAAGGAAAGATGTTTGATATGGTTCACGATCTCTTTTCCTTGAATGAGGGCATAATGGGGTTTATGGGCTTTTTTTTCTACAAAATGAGCATTTAATGGAATGGATACATCTACATATACACCTAAATGGAGCATATAATTTTCGAAATCTTTTAATTTTTCATATACACGGGCATATCTATTTTTTTTCGTTTGATCTACATTATCTAGTTTTTCTAAAATTACAGCAAAGGAATCTGATAGATTATATATATGCATTTTTATATGGCCAGAATTGTCCATGAAATTTTTAACACGAAAATCTGAATAAATAAGTATGAGAGATTCTAATGATAAATTTTCTAATTCTAAATCCCATACAGAATGGTTTAATGCAATATGGCGAATGTAAACGATTTTATGATTGCTAAACCATAAATCTGTATAATAGTAATGAAGATAAGGAACGCGATGTTGTTCTTCATTGGTACAGCCATATTTTCCAATATCATGTCCAGCTGTTGCGCCAGATACCCTTCCTAAATCTATGGGAAGGCCACAATTTTTTAGTTGCCTTGCAATAAAAAGAGAAAGATAGTGGACACCACAGATATGATCAATCGTATTATATCCTGCAACTTCATGATTAAGTTTCATCATTTCATAAACATAATCACTGTAAAAGGCAGTTAAAAACTGTTTATATTCAATAGGATTTTCAAGATCTTTTATTTCTTCTTGTGATAAAAAGGCTAAAGGATACTGACTTTGCCAAGTATTGTCCTTAGAAGATTTTTGAAATTCGGATAGAATCCTTAGAAGATCCAAATATAAATAACAAGCACTGTCAAGGTTAGGATCTAAAGAAATCTCTACAGCATGTGGAAAAGATTTTTGCAGGGTAAACTGATAGAGATAATAAAGCCAATCTTTTGGCACATTTTCTTTTGCCAATGTATTGAGAATGTTTTCACATAAATGAAGTGTAGCATGGCAACTATAATCGTTTCTTGTAAGGATATCTTCTATACCATTTAGAAAAGATAAACCTTCAATATGCTTTTTAATAAATGTTTCATTCAAAGATAATTTTTCTAGCCAGTTTGGATTTAAAAATGTATTATAAATCTTATTGTATAATTCTATAACAATCAAATTTTCCATGAAAGCCTCCTTAAAGTGAGTATAAAATAATAGTATTAGGCGATTTATTTTTGATTATTCCTTAATTCAAGAATTACTCTAATAAAGACCTCAAATTCTTATTATAATTATTATAACGCAAATACAGGAATTTTGTAACAACTATGAAGTGTATACAATAGAAACTATAAAGAAAAATTGTTGGGGTTACGAAAATGAAAGCAAAACATTATGGAAAAGAAATCGTATACGATTTTTTTTAGGGGAATTACTTTTAAGCATAGGGGAACTATAGTATAATTTAGGGATAAGAAGAATAATGAAATTTAAATATTTTATGTCTATAAAATATAGTGAGAGAGGGAAAGTATGAGGAATATAGAATCGGTGATGGTTAAAAAGGCGATTGTTCATGTATTAGATCGAAATGGGGATGAACCCATACTTACAGATTATGAACAGGAAATACAAGAAGACATCCATGAGTTTTTAGAAAAGCATATTATTAAATCTTTACAAGATGAAGAAAATAGGAAAGCTAAATTTAGAGGTGGAATAGGTGTCGTAAAGAATGCGTGCCAAGAAGTATTTGAAGATGAAGAAAAATTTGTTGAAGGTTCAAAAGTGATTGCTGAGCAGCTTTTTAAAGCCATGAAGCGCAACAATAACATTTCCTCTGCGGACCTGGTAGTATGTTTATATGCAGTGGGTGATGAAAACTGTATAGGGGTATTAAAATTAGATTACAAAAAATCTTTTATACATAATGTAGAATTTATTGATGACAAATTAAAAATTTCTATTATTCCCCAAACGATTAGTCTTCCAGGGCTTAGTCAGCGGTTACAAAAATGTGCTTTCATAAAAGAAATAGATGAAGAAGATGAATATGATATGATTGTTTTAGATAAACAAGTATATGGCAATGATGAAGATGGAGACATTGCGCAATTCTTTATACACGACTTTTTAAATTGTAATATTTTAGTAGATAATAGAGATAAGACAAAACTTTTTAAAAGAGCGACAGAAAAGTGGACAAGAAAAAATTTGAAAGAAGATATTGAAAAAGCACAGGAGGTAAGAGAGGAAGCCCTAGCATCTTTAAAAAATTGTGCAGAAATTGATGTGGAAAAGTTTAGCCAAAATGTTTTTGGCAATGATGCGGAGATGCAGCAACATTTTATTCAACAATTAGACCAAGAAGGATTACAATTAGAATCTTTTGATATTGATAAAGCCTGGGTTGAGAAGAAAATGAAGAAGAGGGTCATAAAAACAGATACAGGCATAGAAATAAAAGGGGAATACGAAGATATTGAAGACAAAATGAAGTTTGAAATCATAAGAAATGGTGGGGGAACTGTAAATATTATTATTAAAAATGTAAGAAACTTTCATGAACGCTAAGGAGGAAAAAATGTTGAATTTTTTAAATATTTCAAAACAAAATCTTACGGTTATAAAAGAGATACCCGTAAATATAAACGCTCATTTTATAACGGATACTTCGGAGTCTTGGATTTTTAGTCATCCAAAGGAAGAAGAAGGCATATGTGAGGCATCAATCCACTATATATCAGCACAAAACAATAAAAAGATGATGATGGAACAACCCTTGTGGAGAGGATATTTAGAAGTGGAGTTGCCAAATGAAGAAATGAAAAAAGATTTTTTTGAGAATATCTGTGAACCCGTTATTCATGTAATTTTAAATATACATGAAAAGTATAAGGATATTTCCCATGAATTGTATGATTTTACTTATGGTGTATTAAAAAAGAACAACCCTGATGTGAGGGAGATTGTGATTGATCAATTTATTTATACGGAAATAGCAGAACCAGATGATGGTGGTATTGAATAGGTGGTTTGAATTGAAAGGGTGCCGAGTGGTACTCTTTTATTTTTTAGGAATTAGATTGACATATCAATTAAATAACTCTATAATTTAATGCGGTTACAAATAATTAGGAAGCTAATAATTAGGAAACTAGCAGAAGGAGGATGTATGGATCAGAGTTTTCATTACCTGATTATGATTAATCAGGCATTGTTCCAGAAAAAAGCATTAAGCGGTCTAATGGAGATAGGATTAACACCTGGACAGCCGAAAGTATTAGATTATCTCGTAAGGCATGATGGAAGTATGCAAAAGGATATTGCATATGGATGTCAGATAGATCCTGCTACACTTACAGGAATTTTGGCACGTATGGAAGGAAAGGGTTTGGTGGAACGACGTATGATGGACGGAAACCGGCGTTCCAATTATGTTTACTTAACAGAGAATGGAAGAGAAAAGGAAAAAAAGGTAGCAGAGATATTCCTTGAGATAGAAGAAGAAGTATTTAAAGGGATCGGCAAGGAAGAAAGAGAGCAGTTTATGAACGTGTTTTATAAAATATGCTGTAATATGACCGATACGGAGGGATTACAATGAGCAAGAAAGAAGTATTAAAACGATACATTTTATTTATCATAGGATTATTTGTAAACTCGTTTGGCGTAAGTTTCATAACGAAAGCAAGTCTTGGTACATCACCAATTTCAAGTATTCCATATACATTAAGTCTTGGTTTTAAGCCGACACTTGGTATGTTTACTCTTTACATGAGTATTTTGCTGATTATTATCCAAATGATGTTACTTCGTAAGAATTTTCCTAAACAGTATTTTTTACAGATACCAGTGTCTATTGCATTTTCGTGGTTTATTGATGTAACTATGGAGCTGTTATCTTTTATGGATCCGGATACTTATTTGCTGAAGTTTATCTCTCTGATTGTGGGATGCATAATATTAGGAGGAGGTGTTTATATGGAGATGGTAGCAGACGTTGTAATGCTACCAGGGGAATCATTTGTGAAAGCAGTGTCTGTGAGTTTCCATAAAGATTTTGGTAAGACGAAGGTTGTATTTGATTCGTCTATGACAATTATTGCTGGTGTTATTGGACTCGTTATATTTCGCAAACTTGCAGGTGTAGGTGAGGGAACTGTTATTGCAGCGCTACTTGTAGGGATGATAGCAAGGTTCTTAAAGAAAAAATTAGGATTTGTTGAGAACTTCCTGATAGAAAATGCAAGTGTAACAGAAGAAGAGGAAGTGGTGGAAGACAAATTGCACAGAAATTGGCAAAAAATTTAGGCTTTGATTATTATGATAGAAGTATTATTGCAATGACAGCAAAAGAAAGTAATTTATCAGAAGCAATAGAAGAAATAGAATCTTGATGAATAAAACGTGACAAGGAATGATACAAGAAAATATAAAAGTGAACAAATGCATAGGCTTAGCATATTATATCAGTAACTTTGACGATCGAAAGGAGATAGAATATGTATTATTATCCTATGTATGTTCCAAGAACTATGGGGTTGAATAATAAGAATGGTCATGTATTAGATTTTAAACAAGGGGATGTCAATGGGGATGGGATTATTGACTATGTGTATTTAATAGGAGATAAACCTTACGGAGAAGAAAGTCCCTTTAGAGACCATATAAGATTAAAGATTATAGATGGAAAAACCCAGCAAGAGATGATTATTCCACTAAAAGAAAATGCAGGTTATGGACCCGCTTTATTTCTAGGGGATTTTTCAGGAGATAAGGTAGATGATATTTTAATCAACATATTCTCAGGAGGAAGCGGTGGATATACCTTTTATTATATTTATTCATTTCTAAATAACCAGCCGAATATGATTTTTGATTTTGAAAAATTTAATGCAGCATACGTATATGAAGTAAATTACAAAGATAATTATAAAGTAGAGGTCATTAGTAAAAATACGAATACGAAGTATATATTAGATATTACCTACAAGGGAGAGGATTACTTATCCGAAATTTATGATGAAAATGGTAAATTAAAAGAGCCTATTGAGGGATGGGTAAATCCATTAGGAGGACTATATCCTATTGATTTTCAAAGGGATGGTACTTATGAATTATATGCCGAGCAGCGCATTGCTGGAAGATATAATGCAGATGGGTTAGGATATGTGCAAACCTCTCTTAAATGGAATGGACAACAGTTTGTACCTTTCTTCCAAACGGTAGGGATTTATGGAGGAAAAATAGATGGAATAGCAGATGATATAACAAAAAATCCAGGAATAACATTTTAAGAATAAATCTAAATAATAGGTAAAAAGTAAATGTTTATGGTGTAAATTAGCTACTGAATTTTCGAAAAAGGGATTTCCCAAAAATCTCTTTTTTATGTTGTTCCTTTCATTTAAATGGTTTTCCAAAAGTATATAGATTAGATTTAGAAAAGGATGAAGTAAGAATAATGAAAAAAACCCTACTCATGAGAACGTATGTTTGGTATAATGAGATATGTATGGGGGTGTATTTTATGGATAGAAAGATTATACATGTAGATGTAGATGCATTTTTTGCTTCTGTTGAGCAGAGGGACAATCCAAAATTGAAAGGAAAACCAGTTATTGTAGGAGGAACAAGCGATCGAGGGGTGGTTGCTACATGTTCATATGAAGCAAGAAGATATGGGATACATTCTGCAATGCCAATATTTAAAGCGAAGAAACAATGTCCCTATGGTATATTTTTACCAACAAGGCATAGTCGCTATAAAGAGGTATCTGAGGAAATTTTCAAACTGTTTTATAGTATAACAGATTTGGTAGAACCTATATCTATAGATGAGGCATATTTGGATATAACGAAATTAAATCGAAATCCGAGGAATGTAGCCTATTATATAAAAGAGCAAGTTAAGAAAAAAACAGGGCTTACAGTATCTATAGGCATATCGTATAATAAATTTTTAGCAAAGCTTGGTTCAGATTGGAATAAACCTAATGGACTTAAGGTTATAACAGAAGATATGATTCCAGAGATATTAAAACCATTGCCTATAAAAAAGGTACATGGATTAGGAAATACGTCATGTGAGAAGTTAAATAAAATAGGCATCTTTATAGTAGAAGATTTATTAAAGATGCCTAGTGAGTATCTTGTAAACTTTTTAGGAAAATATGGGATAGAGGTATATGATAGGATTAGAGGAAATGATACTAGAGTTGTCAAAAATACTAGGGTATCAAAATCGATCGGAAGAGAAACAACACTTGAAGAAGATACTCATGATAAAACCTATCTAGAAGAATTGATTTTTAAATTTGCAAAAGATATTTCAACATCACTGAAAAGAAAGCATTTGTATGGGAAAACCATTACCATAAAAATTAAACTTTCAAATTTTGAAAGCCACACGAAAAGTAAGACGATCAATGAATATATAAATTCTTTTGAAGAAATATGTATGGTGGGAGTAAACATTTTAAATGAAATAGATTTGGATAGAGATATAAGGCTGATAGGTCTTAGCGTATCTAATCTTTCAAAGGCTGATGTAAGACAACTGAATTTCTTCGATTTAGAAAATGATTTTTGTAAAAATAATGAAAAATTGTAATAAAAATGATTTCATAAATAGGTTTATTTCAAGAGAAAAATATGATATAATGTATTATGTAAACCACCTCTACTTGTACATAACAGATAAAGGGGGTATTTTTATGAGGTTGAATAAAAAAATAATAATAACTGTTATGATTGTATTAATAATAGGCTTATTTTCGAGTGTCGCGTATTTCACATTATATGACAAAAAAGAAGTCGCTCATTTATCATATAATGAATTTGTAGGTAAAATGAATAAAGGTAAGATAAAAACGGTTTATCTTGTAGATGCGCCTAAGATACAAGGAATATTAAAGGATAGTACAAGCTTTGAAACAGACAATCCAAGAACAGAAAATTTCAAAGAAATGCTACTGGTAAATAATGTTCAGGTGGATGAGAATAAAGGAAATTTAATGGTTACAAATATCATAAGTTTTGTTGGCTTTATCATAGTACTTGGAGCTACGGGTATATTTTTGTCAAGACAATCATCTAAACAGACATCGCGAGAGTTTTCTAAAATGTCAAATATGGAAGCAATTGACCAAGGCGATATAAAAATTAATTTTGCAAATGTAGCAGGCAATGAAGAAGCAAAGATAAGCATAATGGACTTAGTTGATTTTTTGAAAAATCCAGAAAAATATGCAAAATATGGTGCAAGAATACCTAGAGGTGTGATGCTATACGGACCTCCAGGAACGGGCAAAACACTTCTTGCAAAAGCTTTGGCAGGAGAAGCAAATGTTCCTTTTTTCGCTGTATCAGGTTCAGATTTTGTTCAAATTTATGCAGGGTTAGGAGCTGGAAGAATAAGAAGTTTGTTTAAAAAAGCAAGAGAAAAGGGTAAAAGTGTTATTTTTATAGATGAAATTGATGCATTAGGAAAGAAGCGAGATGGATTCAATGGAAGTGATGAGACAGACCGAACACTTAATGCATTACTTACAGAAATGTCAGGATTTAATGAAAATGATGGCATCATCGTAGTGGCAGCAACAAATAGATTAGATACCCTTGATGATGCATTACTTCGTCCAGGTAGATTCGATAGACAAATAGAGATTGGATTACCAGATGTAAATGCAAGGCAGCAGATTCTAAAACTGTATAGTAAAACAAAACCTTTAGCAAAAGATATAGATCTAAAAAAATTGGCACATGAGACAGTATATTTTAGTGGCGCGAAGCTTGAAAATTTATTAAATGAATCGGCCATACTTGCAGCGAAAGATAATACTGAATTTATCGACTTAAAGCATATAGACAAAGCTTATTACACAGTAATCGCTGGAGAAGAGAAGAAAGATAGAAGCACAATATCACAAAAAGATAGAGAAATTACTGCATATCACGAGGCTGGACATGCCCTTGTTACGAAAGTAATAGCGCCTTTGAATAAGGTAAGTAAGGTTACAATTATTCCAAGTACAAAAGGTGCTGGAGGTTTTAGCATGAATATACCACCAGACAAAATGTATCGAACAAAGAAGGATATGATCCATAGTGTTAAAATTGCATTAGCAGGACGTGTTGCAGAAGAACTTATTTTTGGAGAAGAAAACATCACAACGGGTGCAAGTAACGACATTGAGAAAGCAACACAAACTATTGTGTCTATGATCAAACAATTTGGTATGAATAAGAAAATAGGTATGCTAAATTATGATATACTTCATGGACATAGTCAAGGCAGCGTAGATGATGAAATCGTAAATGAATGTAGACGAATTATGGAAGAATTATACAAAGAAACAAAAACTATTCTTGCTGAAAATAGAGAGCTTCTAGGGTGCATAGCAAAGCAATTATTGATAAGAGAAAGCTTAAATGAAGAGGATATTGATAAACTAATAAATAAATCCATAAAAGAAGCCCTATAGAAAAATGAAAAATAAAAGAGGTCAACCATTATATTTAAGCAATTGGCTTGTTTTGTAAACAAAAGGGATAATAAACAATTATAACAGAATGTAGTGCAACATTCTAGACTTTTAAATTATGAAATAATGGTGTATAATAGAATCATAATAGTTTCTGGGGTGTGCGTTAAAGCCTGAAAATTCAACCTACAAAAGACATCCGGGAGTTCGTGTTCCTTTATGTATGAAATGCCTCTTTTGTGTGGAATTCAAAAATAAAGGATAGATCACCCACGTAAGTTAAGTGGCGGGTGTGAATTTGAGGGCAGACGGCATTCTGGACAATACTGAAAAAAGTCTTTGTAAAAAAAGACTTTTTTATTTTTTTGTAAAAATATATTTTAATGTTTTAAAACTGATACTGCCTGAAAGTATGATGATGAGGCTATAGCTTAAAAAACCAGTACTCATGCTACAGAAAATACAAAGAAAGGTATTTAAGTTTATACGAACACATAAATTATAAACATTTAAAATAAACAAAGTCATAATAATGGTTGCAATAATAGGCTTGATTACTGCATCCTTAAGATTTATATTTAATTTTACATAATGATTAAGACTGCTAACATTTAGGATGCATATTACAAATATGGACAATACAAATCCTAAAATATATCCTTTTTCAGCAAAGTCAGGATTGGAAACCAAATAGTAAGTACAAAATAATTGGATTGTCATTCCAATTAGATGATGAATGGTTGTAATGACTTGTTTACCCATTCCATGCAATATGCCAGATACTGTATGGTGTAGGCATAAAAAAGTAGTTGAGAAAGCTAGTAATGAAAGATATGCACCAACACTTGGTTGTTCGTATATAAAAGAACATATGGGTCTTGGAAAAAATATAAAAATGGAAGTAGTCGGTATTGCTACAAGTAGTGTCATGCGAATTGCAAGATTTGATTTTAGACGAATATCTTTCCAATTTTTTAATGCCATTTCTTGTGATACTGTAGGAATGATATTTACAACCAAAGCAGAAGTCACAATAAACGGCAAAAAAAGAAGGGGCATGGCCATTCCTGCAAGCCTTCCAAAGGTTGATATGGATTCTTGTGATGTAAAACCTGCTATTTGTAACCGTTGAGGAATCAATACGGCATTGATAGACTGCATGACTACAGCAACGAGTCTTGTAATGGTAATAGGGATTGAGATGTATATAATTTTAGATAAAATTCCATTTCTTGCATTTCTTAAAAGTTGATAAGTTCTTCTCAAATGAAATGCTTCGCGAATTTTAAATTTAAAAAGAAGACATAATAGACCGATGCATTCTCCTACAGAAATGCCTATTACTGCGATCATAGAAGATTGTTTTGTATTAGATGCTCCAAACATATATAAACATCCTAGTACAAAGGCAATTCTAAAAGTCTGTTCTAAAACTTGAGAGAGTCCAGGAGGTCCTACATCTTTGATTCCGTAGTAATAGCCTCTAAATATTGATGATAATGTAATTAATGGAATTGCTGGTGTTAAGGCGATAAGGCTAAGATACGTATCTTTGTTTTTTATAACATGGATGCTTATATATTTTGCATGATAAAAAAGAAGTATAGATAAAATGGAACTGATCAATAATCCTAAAATGGAGGCGTAACCTAGAGTTCTGTTGCACCCTCTTTGGTTATTTAAAGATAAATTGTGCGCTACAAGTTTTGATACGGCAATAGGAATACCAGCCGTTGTAAAGGTGATCAAAATCATTAAAATTGGAAATACCAAATGAAAGAGGCCAATTCCTTCGGCACCAATCATTCTTGATAGTAGAATTTTATAAGCAAAGCCCAAAAAACGCACAATAAAATTTACAATAATAAGTATAAAGGTTCCATATAAAAACGAGTTTTTTTTCATAAACAGCCCCTCTTTATAGATGAAATAAAGAAAAATTAAAAAATAAGTTACTTAGGGAATTTATTTTTGATGATCCCATACTTTAAATAAATATTCTTATAGAAATATTTATATTACATACTTTTAAGAAAAATGTGAAGAAAACAATGAAAAGTCTAAGAAGATTCTTAGACTTTACAAGTTTTTAACAGCTTGATAGATGTTTTCAATATTTTTTTTCTGATCACCTAAAAGTTTAAATTGATGATGGATACCATTTAAAGAGGTTTGTGTTGCATTTATAATTGTAGTTAAGGTACTACCAAACTCTTGAATAGATGATAAAAAAGTTTGTGTTTTTGCTGTAATATTTTGAGAATAATCTTTCATTTGCTCTGATTCATGGGTGGTTTTAGAAGAACTTTGAGACACGAGGGCTGTCAAATTTTTAATGTTTTCAATATCATGAACTACAGCTGAAAATAGGTTGTCTACTTCATCGAATATGGTTATGATTTTTTTTGTTTTATCTATTGAAGTCACAGCACCTTTTGTACTTTCATTGAGCATTTTTATAGTAGCAGTACTAAATTGTGTCAATTCTTTTATAATACATTCAATTTCTTGTGCATTTTGAGAAGATTGATTGGCTAAACTTCTTATTTCTTCTGCAACAATTGTAAAGCCTCGACCATATTCACCAGCATGTGCAGCTTCAATGGATGCATTTAAAGCCAATAAATTTGTTTTTTTTGAAATATTTGTTATGCTTGTTAATATGCTTTGGATATTATTGACTTTATCCGATAGAATGCGTACTTCATCTGAAGCTTCTGTAATTTGAAGTAAGTTTTCATGAAGGCTCTCAACGATATGATAAATAGCTGTTATATTTTCTTTTAATTCACCGCTAAAGGAGTAGATCCTATTTTGCGTTTGATGAACAAAATCAATGGTTTTTGTAGAAGAATGGGTTAGTTCTTGGTTTAGACGACTTACATGAGAGATCCCATCACTTACTTGATCTATATTTGTCCCGATTTCATCTGCTCCTGAGTGGAAAAAGGCAACATTCCTTGATATAGAAAAAAGATTTTCATTTGAACTTGTGGCATCATCTTTTACAGTAGACGATATTTCCATCATATCGTTTGTTTCATGCAATAATTTTTTTGTTAATAGATGAATATGATCTCTAAAAGCTGTTACTTTAGAAGTGATAGCAAATACAAAATATAAGGATATAGCTACAGATAGAACCCCTATTATGATGGACAAAAGGGAATAAATATTATTTTGCTTATGAATCTTTTTAATAATAGGTTTTGTATGGTTGACAGTATAGGTATTAATTTTATTAGATGATGTATTCATTTTTTCTACTCGATCAAGAGATAGAAGGACAAGTGTATCCTTTGTGGCCTTTGTTCGATCTAAAAAAGTAGTGGGAAGATGCTCAATATGTTCTTGAAGTCTTTTATAAATAGTTTGAAATGATTGAATTTCTTTCAAAAAATCTTTTTTCTCTGAATAGTTATCTTGTTCATGAAAAGACTGTAAAAAAGATTTCGTTGTTTCATCCATTACTGTAAGATTTTTTTTAACATCATGGATGGAATTATTTCCTGCAAGATATCTTTGAAAAGTGATATTTGTTTGAAGACTATAAAATTGAATTTTTGAAGACAATATAAGTTGCTCATTGATAATCGTTTCTACTTTCTTTAAGTTGTTGCTTGATAGATGCAACGAAAAATTTGTAATAATTGATACAAATAGAATTAATGTAATTAAATAAACAAATGCATGAGAAATCTGTTTGTGAATAGGTAAAGATGTTTGTCTGTGTTTAAAAAAAAGCTTAATAGAAGAAGGAATGGGTATTTTTTTAAATAGATTCTTTATAGAAGGATAGATTGATTTTTGTTTAGATTTTACTTTAAATTTTTTAAGCATGTAAATACCTCCTGAAAAGAAATTTTGGCCAATTCTATTATAATTTTTTTAGCTGAAAGATATATTATTGGAAAGTTATAAGTATGTTAAATTTGCGTTAACAGATGAGAAAAAAATAAATTAGCTGATAACAAAAATGTTTAAGGAGTTTGTTTTGTAGTATTATTAATATAAGAAAGATTAAGACATACTTGGAGGGTGTATATGGAAAATATGATATTTTTAGTAACTGTGCCCAATGGAACGCTGTACTACTGCTGTAGAAAAATACAACAATCTCTTTGGAAGGAATATAATTTAGGAAAGGATGTATTACCAGAGATACACTTAACTATAGATGCATTTTATTATAGAGATTTAGAAGAAGTAGAAAAAATAAAAACTGCACTTCATGAAATAACACACAAAATCGCACCCTTTGAAGTTACATCTAATGGATTTGGATATATACCGCATCCACATAATTGTATTACTCTTCATATTGTGAAAACAGAAGAATTAAAAAATGCTTATCATTTAATTCATAATGCTATGCAGGAAAGAGGATTTAGAGTAAGAGCTTTTAGCCCTGAAGAAATTGTATTTCATATAAGTTTAGCAGGAACACATGGAAGAGAATGGAGTGAAGAAGAGAATTTGCATGCTTGGAATAAAATGAGAGATTTTAAATTAAAAGAAAGAGCTTTTATTGACGAACTTGAGTTATGGTACCCAGAAATTGATCCAAACGCAAGGTTCATTTCAAGAATGAAGTTAGAAGATATAGGAAAAATGAAATGAATATAAGGAAAATAATATGTATGAATTTTCATGGGGGACAAAGAATATAAAAAGAAGGGAAAATGAATGGAGGAAGTACCTATGGAATTAGTCTGTCCAATTTGTAATGGCATGGTTGTATATCTCTTAAGATGCGCCCATTGTGGCAAACAAATGGAAAATAAAGGTACAATTACAGAATTTTTAGATGACTATAGCGCATACCTAGATTTGAATATTACAGAACGTGTAGATGGTGCAGCATATGATAAATGTATACATCTATTTTATTGTGAAAATTGTAATTATGATAAAAGAATATCGGTTCAAAGAGTAAAGATATAGGATGCCTTAAGGTATCCTATATCTTTATGAAAGAAGGTTTCATATTTTCAAATATAGCAATATATTTAAACCCTATTTCTTTTAATAAATGATAGACATAATCAAATTTATAAACTAAATGATCCGGCTGATGGGAATCAGATCCTATGGTAACGACTTCACCACCTAAAGATTTATAAAAAGATAAAAGCTCTTTGTCAGGAATAGGTTCTTCTAAATGGTATCGGAATCCAGAAGTATTTACCTCAATGCCTTTTCCAGCGTAAATGAGTGTGCTGAAAATTTCTTTGATGATATCAAAATAGTTTTTGATATCTTGAACTTGGACATGATGTTGATATCTCTTTAGCAAATTCATATGGCCTAAGACATTAAAATTTTTAAAGTTTTGGGTGCATATAAGGAGTTCTTCAAAATACTTTTCATAAGCTTCATGAGGGGTCTTTCCTAAGAAAAAATCTCCTATATGAATATCCTTTTTATCTGCAGTGTGAATCGAAGAAATAACAAAATCAAACTTTCCATTTTCAACTAATGTAGTACATTCTTCTATGATGTGGGGTTGAATACCAATCTCTAATCCTTTTCTTATTTTTATTTGATTTTTATATTTTTCAGTCAACTGATTTATTTCTTGTGTATATAAAGTAGGATCAAATTCAAAACTTATAGATGGGTCTTGATAACCATAATCTATATGGTCTGTAAAACAGATTTCTTTTAGACCTAGTGAAATGCCTTTTTGAATCATTTCTTGCATAGGTATGTTACAGTCAGCGGAAAAGTGACTGTGTACATGATAGTCGTACATAAAAATACTCCTTTCTGATGAAAAAAATTATTTTTTTGCTTATCCCTTATTTTAATCCACAAAAATTATTTGGTCAATGGATTGGATTATAAAAAAAATATATAAAATTCTTGACTTTATAAGTTGGGTGTATTAAAATGCTATTAAAGCTTTAGCACGATAAAGCGATAAAGCATAAGGCGGTGATAATATGGTGAGGTTAAATCATTTTATTCCTCAAGGTGTAGAAGATACACATTGCAATGAATATGAAATCAAAGAAAATACAATCACAAAGATTAAAAATATATTCAAAAGTTTTGGCTATAGACAGATTTTAACACCCACGTTTGAATACTATGATTTATTTTCAGCGGTTGAAGGAACAATTCATAAAGATGAAATGTTTAAGTTTATAGATAGTAGTGGGAAAATTCTAGTGCTACGACCAGATGTAACAACACCTATTGCAAGGATGGTTGCTACAAACTATAAAGAAAGCTTTGGTTATCTAAAATTTTCTTATGCAACAAATATTTTTAGAATTAATGATGAACAAAATGGAAAAAAAAGAGAGTTTACACAGACGGGAATTGAATATTTAGGAAATGAAAAGCCAGACTCAGATGCAGAAGTTGTGGCATTAGCTATTAAAAGTTTGATTAGTTTGGGTATCAATGATTTTCAGATTGACCTAGGGCAAGCAGGATATTTTAGAGGATTAATGGAAGCAAGTGGGATACAAAGGAATCAACAAGAACAAATTCGTAGATTGATAGAAGAAAAAAATTTTGCAGAACTAAAAGCTAAATTAGATCCATTAAACATAGATGAATTTTTTAAAAACGCTATTTTAGAAATCCCCTATTTGTATGGGGAACCTGAAAGGATCATAAAAGAAGCACAAAAGTTTATATGCAATGAAGAGATGGAAAGATCTCTAGAGAACCTAAAGTGTGTATATCATATTTTAAAAGAATATAATTATGAAAAGTATATTTCTGTAGATTTAGGAATGATTCATCATATAGATTATTATACGGGCGTTATATTTAAGGGATATGTAAATCACTATGGAAAAGCAGTTATAAGTGGGGGAAGATACGACAATCTAACAAAGCAATATGGATGTTTCATGCCAGCTACAGGTTTTGGATTAAATATTGATTCACTTTTGGAGGTGCTAAATATGTATAAAATTAATAAAGAGTTTGTGTGCAGTACAGATTATTTAATATTATATGAAGAAGCAAATCGGAAAAAAGGATTGAAGCTCGCATTACAATTAAGGGATAAAGGTTTTATCGTAGAAACAGATCTATATGAACAAAATATAAAGCCACATATTCAGAATGCCAATGATAGAAATATCAAGGAAATTGTACAAATTAGTGGGGAAAGATTAAAGCGAATTGATATTAGAAGTAATAAAGTTTTTACCAATACCTTCGCACAATTTTTAAAACAAGCAGACACTGTAGAAATATTTGCGTCTATTCACTAGGGAGGGTATAGGATGGATTATTTAAATATTGCATTAGGAAAAGGAAGATTAGCAGATAGGACATTTGCATTATTAGAACAAATAGGGATAAACTTTGAAGATGATCATACTAAAAGTAGAAAATTAATATTTTTGAATAAAGAAGAAAAAATACGCATTATTTTTGTGAAAGCAAGTGATGTAGCAATATATGTAGAACAGGGAGCAGCCGACATGGGTGTGGTAGGAAAAGATACGCTTTTAGAAGCACAGGCGAGTGTTTATGAGATTATGGATTTAGGGTTTGGTAAATGCAAATTTGCTGTGGCAGCGCCAAAAAATTTCACGATAAAATCAGATAGAAAATTAAAAGTTGCGACAAAATACCCAAATGTGTCAAAAAAATTTTTCCGGAAAAAGGGTAATCCTATAGAGATTATTAAGTTAAATGGTTCTGTAGAGTTAGCACCGATTATAGGATTATCGGATGTGATTGTAGATATTGTAGAGACAGGAACAACGTTAAAAGAAAATGGGTTAGAAGTAATAGAAGATATATGTTCGGTGAGTGCAAGATTAATCGTAAATAAAGCAAGCTTTAAAACAAAAACAAATAAAGTCCATCAGATTATAAGAGGATTAAAGGAATGTATTGAGTAAAAATAAAAAGATATAAGGACAAATAAGAATATAGAAGGTGGTTTGAATATGATTGAACTTATTAAAGAGAGTGTATGTTTGATAAAACCATACAATGTACTTAAGGAAGAGATAGATATAAAGTTAGATGCGAATGAAAACCCATTTAATATATTTGAGTTTTTAAAAGAAAAATTCATAAAAAAAATAAGTAATTTAGATATGAACCGATATCCTGATACAGACAGTGAGAGGTTGAGAATGGCTTTTGCAAAACATGTGGATGTACAGGAAGAAAATATTTTATGCGCAAATGGCTCAGATGAGATTATTCAAATGATTATTAATGCATTTGTGGATAAAGATGAATATGTAATTACTCATAGCCCAACCTTTTCTATGTACAAAATATTTACAACTATTGTGGGTGGAAAAGTAATGGAAGTGTCAAGTGAACTTTCTTTGGAAATAGATGTAGAAGAAATAATTAAAGAAGCAAATACAAAAAAAGCAAAAGTTGTTTTTCTATGTAACCCAAATAACCCAACAGGTACAGTGATACCAAGAGAGGATATTATAAGAGTAATAGAGGAAACTAAGGCGATTGTGGTGGTAGATGAAGCCTATTATGAATTTTTAGGTCAATCTGTAGTAGGTTTAATCAATGATTATGACCGTTTGATTGTGCTTAGAACACTTTCTAAAGCTTTTGCGTTAGCCGGGGCAAGAGTAGGTTATGCGATTGCCAGCGAAAAGATGATGGATGTATTGTATAGGGTGAAGGCGCCTTATAACTTAAATATATTTTCGCAAATTGCAGCAGAATTATTTGTTGAAAACATCGATTTGATAAATGTTTATCTAAAAAAGATTATAGAAGAAAGAGAATATTTATTAGAAGCATTAAAGAAGATGGATGATATGAAGACATTTCCAACGGGAAGCAATTTTATTTTGATAAAAAGCGCAAAGGCAAGAGAAATACTTGCGACATGTAGAAAAGAAGGCATATCATTAAGAAATTTTGGAGAAGATGGATTACTAAAAGATTGTATTCGTATCACTGTAGGGACAAGGGAAGAAAACAATAAAGTGATAAATTTACTCAAGGACGTGGTGTAATAGATGAGAAAAGCAGAAATGAATAGAAAGACCTATGAAACAGATATTGTGCTTTTGTTGAACATAGATGGAAAAGGAAATACAAAAGTGGATACAGGAATAGGATTCTTTGATCATATGTTAATATTAATGTGTAAGCATGGTTTTTTAGATCTTGACTTAAAGTGTATTGGAGATATTTATGTAGACAATCATCATACGGTTGAGGATGTAGGCATTACACTCGGAAAAGCATTTAAAAAAGCAATTGGGGACAAAAAAGGAATTACAAGATATGCAACTGTATTTACACCGATGGATGAATCGTTATCTCAAATATCTATAGATATAAGTGGTCGTGCTTACTTACACTTTGATGTAACTTTTGAAAGAGAATATGTTGGAAAGCTTGAAACAGAGTTAATTGAAGAATTTTTTAGAGCGTTTACAAACCAAGCTGAGATTACACTTCACATTCAATTAAATTATGGGACGAATACGCATCATATGGTTGAATCTATTTTTAAAGGGTTCGGAAGAGGTATTGACCAAGCTGTTAGGATTCAGGATAGAATTGAAGGCGTATTATCTACAAAAGGTTCTTTGTAATAAGGAGGATATGCATATGATTGCTATTGTTGATTATGGTGTAGGGAATTTAAAAAGTGTTTATAAGGCACTAGAAAAATTAGGATTTGAGGCAATAATTACTTCAAAGGAAGAAGAGATCAATCAAAGTAAAGCCATTATTTTACCAGGGGTGGGTGCTTTTAAAGATGCGATGGATCATTTGATAGAGAGTGGATTGATTGATTGTTTAAAGAAGAATGTAAAAGAAGGAAAACCTATTTTAGGTATATGCTTAGGGATGCAACTGTTTTATGAAAAAAGCTATGAA
Source organism: Marinisporobacter balticus (assembly GCF_004345705.1). Taxonomy (GTDB): domain Bacteria; phylum Bacillota; class Clostridia; order Peptostreptococcales; family Thermotaleaceae; genus Marinisporobacter; species Marinisporobacter balticus. The sequence continues at coordinate 86,498 of NZ_SLWV01000002.1, read as the reverse complement.
GATGGAGCATGGAATGGATTAGGATTATTAGAAGGAGAAGTAGTAAGATTTGAGGATCAATTAAAGGTACCACATATGGGATGGAATGATTTAATAGAGGGAGTAAAGGATGAAATTGGAAAAGATATAAACGGAGAGTATGTATACTTTGTACATTCCTATTATGTAAAGCCGAAAAGAAAAGAAGAAGTTCTTTTTTGGACAAATTATGGGATAGAGGTCCCAGCAGTTATAAGAAAAGATAATATATTTGGTATGCAGTTTCATCCCGAAAAGAGTGGAGAAACAGGAATGCGACTACTGAAAAATTTTGGGGAGTTGATAAAATGATTATTTTTCCAGCTATCGATATTCGTGGGGGGAAATGTGTAAGGCTTATACAAGGTAAATTTGATAAAGAGGATATATATGGAGAAAATCCAGTGGAAATAGCCATCAACTGGGAGCAACAAGGTGCGAAATATATTCATTTAGTAGATTTAGATGGCGCTTTATATGGAAAGTCTGTGAATGGTGATGTGATTAAAAAAATTATTCAATCTGTGAATGTTCCTGTACAACTAGGAGGTGGCATTAGAAAAATAGAAGATGTCAAAAATATGTTACATTTGGGCGTTAGTCGTGTTATTTTAGGGACATCCGCTGTAAAGGAAGATGGATTTGTAGAGAATGCTTTAGAAGATTTTCAAGAGAAAATTGCTGTATCTATTGATGCTAAAAATGGTTATGTTGCCATTGATGGATGGACAAAGACAAGTGATATGAAAGCAATTGTCTTTGCTAAAAAACTTGAGAAAATAGGTTTGAAAACTTTAATATACACAGATATTGCAAAGGATGGTATGATGAGTGGCCCGAATTTTTTAGAACTAAAAGAAATGAAAGAAAATGTGAATATGCAGATTATTGCATCTGGTGGGATCAGTAATTATGAAAATATTAAGAAATTAATTGATTTAAAGTTGTATGGTGCAATTATTGGAAAAGCTTTATATACAGAAGATATAAAACTAGAAGCATTATCTAATTATATTGGATAAAGGCGTTAAGAGAAGAATCAGAAGGGTCTGAAGTTTGATTTTTATAGGGGGTGTTTGTATGCTTACAAAAAGGATTATTCCCTGTTTAGATGTGAATAAGGGAAGAGTTGTGAAGGGAAAAAAGTTTAAAAACCTTGTAGATGTAGAAGATCCAGTAAAACTTGCCAAATTTTATAGTGATGAAGGGGCAGATGAGTTAGTGTTTTATGATATCACTGCATCGAATGAAAATAGAGATATATTTTTAAATGTTGTGGAAAAAACGGCACAAGAAGTGTATATTCCATTTACAATAGGTGGGGGCATCAGAACGATAGACGATTTTACAAAAGTCTTAAGAGCAGGAGCAGACAAAGTATCTGTTAATTCAGCAGCGGTGAAAAATCCAAAAATCATTCAAGAATCAGCACTTAAATTTGGAAGACAATGTGTAGTATTGTCTATAGATGCAAAGAAAAATGAAGAAGGTTTTTGGTCAGTTTATATAAATGGTGGTAGAGTTGACACAAAAATGGATGTTTTAAAATGGGCGAAAGAAGGAGAAAGACTAGGTGCTGGAGAAATTGTTATTAATAGCATTGATACAGATGGGGTAAAGGACGGCTATGATCTTTTTATCACAAAAGAAATTGCTAAATGCGTAAATATTCCTGTCATCGCTTCGGGTGGAGCTGGGAAAAAAGAAGATTTTTTGAAAGTGCTAAAGGATGGATCCATTGATGGTGCATTAGCTGCATCTGTTTTTCATTATGGAGAGATAAAAATAAAAGCATTAAAAGAATATCTTTATGAGAATGATGTTGCAATTAGGAGGATCAAATAATGTCGAAAGAATGGGATCTTAAATTCGATGAAAAAGGACTAATACCAGCAATTGTACAAGATGTGAATACAAAGAAAGTGCTAATGCTTGCTTATATGAATGAAGTATCTTTAGAGAAGACTTTAGAAACTAAAAAAACATGGTTTTATAGCAGAAGTAGAAAAAAACTATGGAACAAAGGGGAAACTTCTGGAAACTATCAGATTGTCAAAAAAATCAGCTATGATTGTGATCAAGATACATTGTTGATAGAAGTTATTCCTCTAGGAAACGCCTGTCATACAGGATCTGAAACTTGTTTCTTTAATAAAGTATTTGAAGAGGAGAATAAAGAAAATAGTAAGAATGAAATCATCAAAAAATTATATAACCGTATACAAAAGCGTAAAGAAAATCCTTTAGAAGGTTCCTATACCAATTATTTATTTGAAAAGGGCATTGATAAAATTCTGAAAAAGGTTGGAGAAGAAGCGAGTGAAGTTATTATTGGTGCTAAGAATGACAACAAAGATGAAATGATTTATGAAGTTTCTGATTTAATATACCATCTTTTAGTACTTTTGATAGAGAAGAAAATTACCATGGATGAGATCAAAGAAGAATTGTGGAATAGGTATAATAAGTAAAAAAATAATATTTTTTTTGAGGATGAAAAAATCATAGAAACAAATCCTATATAAAAGGAGGTGCTTTTATGATGGATAGAGATACAGTCATAAATGACATTTTAATAAAACATCCACAAGTAGAAGAAGTATTTAAGGAATTTGGAATAAGATGCTTCGGTTGAGGCGGCGTACTTTATAAAAGTGTTGGATACGCTGCAAAAACATATGGTATCGATGAAAAAGAATTAATAAAGGCAATCGCGTATAAAATACATTAAATAAGAGAACAAGTAGATGAAAATTTGCATCTGCTTGTTTTTTAAAATGAATCATAAAATACAGATATTATCGGTTACTGATTGTTTTATGTTTAATAAATAAGGATACAAATATATTTTATGAAAAAATGCACATAATAAATATTGTAAAAGAAAAATCAAAGTGGGAGGAGGTGTTGTATTTTATGGATATGAATACACGTGATACAATTATGAAGAAATTATTAGATGCCCAAGAAAATGTACGTGATTATGAGACGTTTTCAAAGAAAGTTGAGGATAAAGAAGTAGCAGATACATTTAAACAATTTGCTGAAGAAACAGGAATGCAAGCAAGAAAATTACAAGGGCTGATAGATAAATATGACAGATGAAAATAGAGTGCGGATTTCCGCACTTTATTCTATTTGTGGTAAAATTGTCTGATATTTTGTATAATAAATGGTAGTAGTTGAAATTTATAATAAATAAGATTATAAAAGAAGATAAACAGCAAGATGAAGGAGGTTGAAATGGAAAAATATATAGGAATTCAATTAGATAAAAATTCACCTCAACATTTATATATGCAACTATTTCAGAAGATACGCCAATTGATTATGGATGGAAAACTCAAAGAAAAGGATAAACTTCCTCCGATTAGACAGCTTGCAAACATGCTTGGTGTGAATACAAGTACTATTGTAAATGCTTATGGGCTTTTAGAGAAAGAAGGATTTGTATATAAAAAAATTGGTAGTGGCACTTTTGTTTCAGAGAGACATGATAATGATCTTTCTGATATACTACTCCAAAAATATCCTTTAGATGAGGATATAAGATTAATGGATCGAGGACAGATCCAAATAAAAGAGAATATGATTAGCTTTGCAAGTGCTACACCAACAACAGATTTATTTCCTGTAGAGGATTTTAAAATTCTTTTAAATGAAGTTTTAGATAGAGATAAAGGAGATGCCTTTGGATATCAAGAAAGCCAAGGATATTTTCCCCTTAGAGAAGCATTAGTGAATTATTTAGCGCAAAGTAATATTCAAACGAAGACAGAAAATATTCAGATTATTTCGGGTGCACAACAAGGGATAGATGTAATTTCCAAAGCATTTGTAGATTACAATGATACGATTATTGTAGAGAGTCCTACTTATACAGGGGCTATAGGAACCTTTAAATCTAGAGGGGCTAAGATTGTCAGTGTGCCTATTTTAAAGGACGGGATAGATATAGAGCTATTAGAAGAAAGTATAAAATTATATAAACCAAAACTCGTTTATCTTATGCCAAATTTCCAGAATCCTACGGGATACTCTTATAGTAGAGAAAAGAAAATGAAAATCATTGAATTAGCAAAAAAATATAATCTACTGATTGTTGAAGATGACTATTTGAGTGATTTAAGTTTTTATAGGGATGACCATGCAACTTTAAAAAGTATAGATGAGATAGGATCAGTGATCTATATTAAAAGCTTTTCTAAGATTTTTATGCCAGGATTAAGATTGGGGTTTTTAGTATTACCAAAAAAAATCCATCATAAAATTCTTGCTGCTAAGCATACATCAGATATTTCAACTTCTGGATTAAATCAAAGAGTCTTTGACCTTTATCTTAAAAAAGGAATATGGAAAAATCATATTCAGTATATGGAAAAAATATATAAAGAACGATTCGATATTATGAAAAAATGTATAGAAAAATATTTTACGCAAACGGGAATAGATTATAGCTTTCCACAAGGGGGATTGAATTTTTGGTTTTCCTTGCCAGAAGGATATGATGCAAATAAGCTTTATGTAGAGGCTGCAAAAAATAATATTCTTATATTACCTGGATCTATATTTTTTACCTGTCAAAATGAAAGTAGATGCTTTCGACTTAGTATTGCTTCTGTTTATCCTAAAGATATTGAGATCGGCATAAGAAAATTATCTCAAGTGATTGAAAAATTTATAAAAAAAGATACGGATAAAAGAAAAGGGGCAGATCCATATACACCACTTTTATAGGTCATAATATGTGTATGAAATGCATAAATTGATAATAAAATAAAAAATGGTTCTATGAGATACTTTCATCAATAATGGATAAAAAGAGGTGAATAGGGGGGGTTAGTACATGAAAATTGGATTACCAAGTGAATTAGGGAATGGAGAATCGAGAGTTAGCATAACGCATAAAGGAGTTGAAAAACTCACCCAATTAGGGCATGAAGTTTTTGTTAGTAAGGGTGCAGGAGAAGCCAGTGGCATAACAGATGAAATGTATAAAAAATCAGGGGCTATTCTTTTAGATGAGATAAAAGATGTGTATAAACAGTCAGATTGTATTGTAAAAGTAAAACCGCCTGTTTCCATCGAGTTTGACTATTTAAAAACAGGGCAGCTCTTATTCTGTTTCATATTACTAGAAAAGAATGAAGCCCTAACACGCATGCTTTTAGAGAAAAAAATCATCGGCATTGCCTATGAAATGGTTATAGACAAACAAGGGAAAAAACCATTATTGATTCCTATGAGCGAAATAGCGGGTAAGATGGCAGTGTTTATGGGCTCAAAGCTGATGCAAACAGTGCATGGTGGAAAAGGAGTCATGCTAGGAGCTGTACCTGGATTAGCACCTTCAGAAGTGGTAATATTAGGAGCGGGGAGTGTGGCTTACGGAGCTGCAGAAATTGCTATGGGTATAGGATGTAATGTCACGATTCTAAATAGAAGTACGAATAAGTTAAGAGATTTAAAAAATAAACTACACAAAAAAGGTAATTATATAAACTTATCTGATGAAGCACTTTCATATGCTATGCTCAAAGCAGACTTATTGGTCAATACAATTGACCAAATGGGAGATAAACAAAAACATATTGTCACGGCTCAGATGGTTCGACAGATGAAAAAGGGAAGCATCATAATAGATGTTGCGTGTGATGAAGGAGGCACGATTGAAACTTCAAAACTTACAAGTCATACACAACCTACGTATACAATAGATGGCGTAGTTCATTGTGGGATACCAAATTTACCAGGGATTGTACCTGTTACGGCTACTTTTTCCTTAGCAGAAGCTGTATTACCCTATATCATAACAATTGCCGATGATGGATTTAAAAAAGCTATATTAAATGATATTGGGTTGAGAAAAGCACTATGTACCTATGATGGATATCTAATCCATAAACAAGCTTCTCAAAATTTTGATATACCTTATGCATCCTTTGAGAAAGCTTTTTGAAAAATGTAGGCTTGAAATGATAAACATTAGAAAAAATAAATAAACAACAAGAGGTGAGACAAAGTGAAGGTAAAAATCATTATGAATCCTTCATCAGGAAAGCAAATCATACAAAAAAATTTAGAAAAAATTGTTGGAAGACTCATATTAGATGGTGTCGTAAAATATGTGGATGTATTTAAAACTGAAAAACGATTTGATGCATTTGAAGAAGTAAAGAATATCCAAGAAAATGAATATGATTGTATGATAGCAGTAGGTGGAGATGGAACAGTGAATGAAGTGATCAATGGCGTAATGGTAGGGGAGAATAAAATTCCTGTTGCCATATTACCAGCAGGCACAGTGAACGATTTTGGAAATTTTTTGAATCTGCCTACGGATGTGCAAGGCTTTTGCAACATGATTAAAAAAAACCAAAAGAAAAAGGTAGATGTAGGGAAGGTAGGAGACCGGTATTTTATTAATGTTTTAGCAGGTGGACTTTTAACAGATGTAGGATATAAGGTTTCATCAGATTTCAAAACGATTTTAGGAAAGTATGCATATTATGTAGAAGGCATGAAAGAAATTCCAAAACAAATGCTTAAAAGTATCAATATAGAAATTGATTCAGAAGAATTTAAAGGAAAAGAAGATATTTTTATGTTTATTATTACAAATACCCCAAGCGTAGGAGGGTTTAAAAAAATTGCACCAATGGCAAAAGTAGATGATGGATTATTGGATGTATGTATTATAAAAAAATCAGATATTGCAGAATTTATTTCATTATTTTTAAAAATCATGAAAGGGCAATATATTCATCATCCAAAGGTATTATATATACAGACTTCTAAAATAATGCTAAATTGTCAAAACGATATGAATGTAGATTTAGATATAGATGGAGAGCAGGGGGAGAAGTTACCGACTACCATTGAAGTTATAAAAAAAGGGATGGAGATCATCGTACCTTAAAAAACAAAGGCGTGATTTTAAATTACGCCTTTGCTTTTTTAGGATTTAAGGTTGAAACATTGTCTTCCAGCGAAGCATTTTTCATCGTGCATTTTCCTTCGAAGATTGCACCGTCTTCAACAATAAGACTAGATACATAGATATCTCCTAGAATTTTACCAGTAGCATTTAATTTTAATTGATTAGACGTTGTAACATTTCCTTTAGCAGTCCCTGATATAATTACATTATTTGCAGATATATCCCCAAACATTTTTCCTTCTTCACCAAGGATTACATCCCCTTTTACAGAAATATTTCCTGCAAATTCACCATCAATACGAACTGTTCCATCCGCATCTAATTTTCCTTCAAATTTGGAAGTCTTACCAATTAAAGTGTCCACTCTTTCGTGAGACACAGTAGCATTTTTTTTAAACATTTGGTTCCTCCTCTAAAATCATTATTTAGTTAAAACCTTTTGTGGATCAATTTGTTCTCCTTTATACTGCACCTCGAAATGCACATGAGGCCCTGTACTCCTACCCGTGCTACCCAGTTTTGCAATAATATCGCCTTTTTTAACTTTTTGACCAACGTTTACGATATTTTCCTTATTGTGGGCATATACACTCCTATAACCATATCCATGAGAAATAACAATACTGTTTCCATAACCAGATTGCCATCCAGAAAAAGTAACGATACCAGTGCCTGCAGCAACAATGTCTGTTCCTTGTTTATTGGCAATATCTAATCCCTTATGGAATTGACTTCTATGTGTAATGGGATTAATTCGATATCCAAAGTTGGAGGTTATTTTTCCAGAAATGGGTTTTTTATTGGGTTTTGCATCTAAAAATTTTAATTGATTGGTTACGTCTTGAATCAAGTTATTAAGATTTTTTGTTTCTACATCCATTTCAGCAGCTAGTATTTTTAATTGTACATTCGTTTCTTCATTTGAAGGAGCATTGTCCATACTTGCTAAGAGAAAATGATTTCTAATAGCGGATCTAGAAACAGGCTTAGATACAGAAGAAGTAGTTTTATTTTTTAGGCCAACTAGATTTCTTACTTGGGATTCTAATTCGTTTAGTATAGATAATTTTTCGGATACCTCATTGGTTTTATTTTTCAAATTATTTATTTCAGTTGATTGATTTGTATTTATTTCTTGAAGTCTAGATAAATCATGAGTCTTCACAGCTAGTTGCTGGTTAAGATGTATGGTTGAAAAGATTAAAAAAATTAAAGTAATGCAAAGGATAACCATAAAACATGCAGAGAAATATAAAATAATTCTTTTGAATTTAAGTTGTCGTATACTTTGCCCTGAATGTGGTACAATCATAATATGAAGGGATTCATCTGCAAGTTTTTTAAATTTTTCATAAAAATCCATAATTAGATACCTCTTTTTTTAAAGTTGAACACAAAAATAATATTTAATTTCTTAAGATGTGTTTGAATAATAATCATTATTGTTTAAGAATTCTACAAAATTTTTAAAAATCCTCTTTTGCTGGATAATAAAATATGAAAAATATAAATATTAAAGAAGGAAATATTATAAAAACGTAGAAAAGTTAGTAAAAAGAAAATATATGGGAATTGGAGTGAACGTTGTGAGTATAACAATCAAAGATGTAGCAAAAAAGGCAGGTGTTTCCATATCTACAGTTTCTCGTGTAATTAATAGTTCTAAACCTGTAAGTAGTGAAATACGTCAAAAAGTATTGAAGATCATTGAAGATACTGGATATCAGCCAAACCCAATAGCAAGAAGTTTGGTTATGAAAAAAAGTCAATTAATAGGTGTAGTGGTTCCAGATATATCAAATTTCTTTATTGGAGAAATTCTAAATGGTATAGAAGAAATTGGTAAAATGTATGGATATGACATTTTATTATGTAATACTTATGGACAATTAGAACAGGAATTAAGATATTTGAATTTACTACAAGCAAAGCAAGTTGAAGGAATTGTATTTATGACATGGAAACTACAGGATCAATTAGTTGAATATATTGAAAAAATTGATACACCTGTGGTATTAATTAATAGAAATACGAGTAAATTATTGATTCCTTCTGTATCCATTGATAATTTTCAAGCGGCTTATGAAATGACAAAGTATATTTTTGATAATGGCCATAAAAAAATTGCTTTAATTCGTAATAGCTTAGATCAAGATGCTTTTGGATTTGACCAATTTAGAGGGTACCAAAAAGCATTAGAGGAGAATGGATTAGAAATAGATGACAATTTAGTGAGATATGGAAATTTCAAGTTGGAAAATAGCTATGAAATTGTTAAAGAATTTATACAGAAAGACATTTTACCTACAGCAATTTTTGCAACAAGTGATGTAATGGCAATAGGTGCAATAAATTGCTTATTGGACAATGGATACGAAGTGCCAGGAGATGTTTCCGTTGTAGGGTTTAATGATATAAAACTAGCATCTATCTATAGACCCAATTTAACAACCATTCATCAACCTATTTATGATATTGGTGCTGTTTCAATTCGAATCATTGTGAAAATGATTAACAAAGAAGAACTTGATAGTAATGTTGTTATTTTGCCACATGAACTAGTAGAAAGAGATAGCAGTAAAAAGATAAAATAAAGAATATTTTACTTCCTATATAGGCATAATAAGATTGAATAATCCTATATTAGGAGGTCTTAATTTTGACAAAAATTGCTGTAGAAAAATCATTAGAGAATGTTAGAAATTATTTACAAAATCAAGGGTGTGATGTTATGGCGCTTGAAAATACGAAATCAAATTTAAAAAAATTTGACTTAATTGTTGTTTCCGGACAAAATAGTAATTTACTAGGGATGCAGGATACAAGTACTAAGGCCACTGTAATTAATGCTAAGGGAATGAGTCCACAAGATGTATATAAGCAAGTAATGAATCGTTTTAGCTAAAAAAGACCTCTCTGAGGTCTTTTTTGTTAACGATTGTAGTAATTTAAAAGAAAAAAGATTATAATAGAATGTATTGTAGGAAGATTATGAGAGTGAGTGAAAATATGAGAATAAATGATTTTTTACCAATATGTAATGAAGATGTAAAAAAACGAGGATGGAGTCAATTAGATTTTATTATCGTTACAGGAGATGCATACGTAGATCATCCTAGTTTTGGAACAGCCATTATTTCGAGAGTTTTAGAAGATGCTGGATATAAAGTAGGAATTATTGCACAACCAGATTGGAAAGATGTAGATGATTTTAAAAAATTAGGAAGACCCAAATTGGGTTTTCTAATCAATGCGGGTAATTTAGACTCAATGGTAAATCATTACACAGTTAGCAAAAAAAGAAGAAAGCAAGATTTATATGCCCCAGCAGGAAAAATAGGATTAAGACCTGATCGTGCAACGATTGTATATGCCAATATGGTGCGACAAGCTTATAAAAAAGTCTCCATTATTATTGGGGGCATTGAAGCAAGTTTAAGACGATTTGCCCACTATGATTATTGGAATGATAAGGTAAGAAGATCGATTTTATTTGATAGTGAAGCAGATTTACTAATTTTTGGAATGGGCGAAAGACAGGTCGTAGAAGTTGCAGATAATCTGAAAAATGGATTGAAGATTGAGTATATTCGACATATTCCTGGGACTTGTTATAAAGTGGATGATTTAGAAGAAGTTTATGATTATACGCAAATACCTTCTTTTGAAGAAATTTCGCAAGATAAAATAGCTTATGCAAAAGCATTTAAGATTGAATATGAGGAACAAGATAGTATTAGGGGAAAAGTGTTAGTACAGAAACATAAAGATACTTATGTTGTACAAAATCCACCTGCTATGCCTCTAAGTCAAATTGAATTAGATCGAGTATATGCGCTTCCTTATATGAGGAACTATCACCCAACCTATGAAAAAATGGGTGGGATTCCAGCTATTAAAGAAGTGAAACATAGTATTGTGAGTGTAAGGGGTTGTTTTGGAAGTTGCTCTTTTTGTGCGTTAACATTTCATCAAGGAAGGGTTATTCAAAGCAGGAGTCAGAAATCCATCATAGAGGAAGCTCAAAATATTATAAAAGATAAAGAATTTAAAGGCTATATTCATGATGTGGGGGGACCAACAGCTAATTTTAGACATATTGCTTGTGAAAAGCAGAAAAAACATGGGGCTTGTAAAAACAAGCAATGCTTATATCCGAAACCTTGTAAAAATCTTTATGTAGATCATAATGAATATTTGGAACTTCTCAGAAAACTTAGAAAAATTGAAGGGGTTAAAAAAGTTTTTGTCCGTTCAGGATTAAGATATGACTATATTATGGCAGATAAAAAAGACGATTTTTTGAAGGAATTATGTACCCATCATGTAAGTGGACAATTAAAAGTGGCCCCTGAGCATGTATCGCCAAAAGTTTTAGATTTGATGGGAAAACCAAGGCGAGATACGTATGACCAGTTTGTAGAAAAATTTTATAAGATTAATGAAAAAATTGGTAAAAAACAATTTTTAGTACCCTATCTTATGTCGAGTCATCCAGGGAGTGATTTAAATGCTGCCATTGATATGGCAGAATATCTAAGAGATATTCATTATTATCCTGAACAAGTACAGGATTTTTATCCGACGCCAGGAACATTATCTACATCTATGTTTTATACAGGGCTTGATCCTAGAAATATGAAGATGGTATATGTTCCGAAAACAAGAGAAGAAAAAGCGATGCAAAGAGCGTTGCTTCAATATAAAAGTTATAAAAATTACGATTTAGTAAAGAAAGCTTTAATTTTAGCAGGAAGACAAGATTTAATTGGATATGGCCCTAAGTGCTTGATTAAGCCTAGGGAAGAAAATAATCAAAACGGGAATGTGCATAAAATCACAAAAGGAAAGTATAAGGATAATGAGCATAAAAGAAGTAAAAATAAACATAAAAAGGATGATCAAAAAAGAAGGTTGCATATAACGAAAGAAGATGCATATAAAAGAGGCAACAGAAAAGATAACAAGAAGATGAATGAATATACCAAAAGAAAATGAGGAAGTATTTGACGCACATTTATCTTTTTTGTATTATGTTATCATAAGATAAAATTTGAGAGGTGAAGGATATGGTATTACCAAAAGAAAATCTTGAACGTATAAATTTTCTAGCTAAAAAAGCTAAAACAGAAGGATTGAGTGAAGAAGAGAAAATAGAACAAAAAAACCTTAGAGAAGCATATCTAAAAAAGTTCAGACAGAATTTTAGAAGACAATTAGATAATATTGAAATTGTTGACTAATGTTTACAAAAAAGGATAAAAGTTAGTTCTGTAGAATAGTATAATAAGATGAAACGTATAGCATATTTATTATAGAGAAGGGGGATATGCATTATGGCTGAAAGGCAGTATGTCATATTTAAACTAGAGAATGAAGCATATGGTGTAGATATAATGAATGTGAAAGAAATTACGGAGCATAAAGAAAGTGTGAAGGTGCCAAATACGCCTAAATTTGTAGATGGAATTATCAATCTTAGAGGGGATATTATACCTATTATTAACTTAAGAAAGCGATTCAATCTAAAAGATATAACTATAAATTTTGATACGAGAGTGATTGTGATTACTATAAAAAATCGACAAGTTGGATTTATTGTGGATGAAGCATCTCAAGTCCTTAGAATAAGTGAGGAAAATATTGAACCCGCACCAGAACTTGTTGCTGGTGTGGATAAAAAATATATTACAGGGGTTGGAAAGCTAGAAGATAGAATTGTTTTATTATTAGATTTGGAATATATTCTTACAGATGATGAAAAAGAGAAAATACAACAAATATCATAATAAGGAGGTTTACTGACAAAAATAGGAATAATTATGAGCAATAAATTTTATTTTAGAACATTTATAGTGAAAAAATAAAAGATTAGAAATATATGTAGATAAAAAACTTCTGTTTGACAACAGCAAAAGCCAAATTTCAAACCACACCTAGTGTATAATTAATTCGAAATACACAATATCTAGGGGGGGTACAAATGAAAAAAAATTTGCTGTTTTTTCTAATTTTGATTGCAATCTGCATACATGGAAAAGGGAGTTTTGTAGATGCAAATCCAGCTATTGTAGAAGAAGTAAAATTAGAAAAAGAAAAAGTAATGATAGAAGTGTTGTTTAAGCAACGATCAAAATTATGGAATAATCTTTATAATAAAAATATGGAAAAAGATCAATGGATGGAGCAACTAAAAAATATTGTTAGAGAGCCATTGTTATCTTTTGATATTGAAGCCTTTGAAGAAGCTTGTGAATATCCTACAGATATGGATAAAGTATTAGATTTAAAAATTATAGATATAGAGAATATAATCTATAATGGGAATGTAATGGAAGCTACAACAAAGATTTGTTGGACTATGCAAGGACTTACAGCTAAATATGAGGAAGAAATTGATTATAGGGTCGTCTTAAAAGAAGAAAATAATCAATGGAAAATTGCCGATTATACGATTTGTGAATGACTATCTATAAAAATAGATAGTTTGTTTTTTTAGGGATAAAGAAAAAATAACTTGCGAACATATTGAAAGTCTGTAGAAACAGCATTAAATGACTATTTTTGTCGATTTTAAATAATATTAGAAGGATTATACGTATTTATGAAGAATTAATTCTGATAGAGCAAAGTATGATCAAAAAAGAATCAAAGAACTAGAGGTGCAATATGGATAAACCGGTATTAAGTGCGCAAAAAATGAACGAAATTATTGAAAATACAATTGATGCAATACAAAAAGGTCAAAATGATATATTTGAAATTGCTGAACAAACCAGAAAAGAGTGTAAAAACCTCCAAGATGAATTAGAAAGTATAAAAAGCAAAGCAATTTGTATTATTGATGAAGTAGATGCCCTTGAAATTATTGAAAAAAAAAGCAGGCAAAAACTTGCTATTGTAAGTAAGGATTTTAAGCGGTTTACAGAAATGGATATTCGAGATGCTTATGAAGAAGCCAATATATTGAAAGTTAAAATACTATTAAAAAGAAAAGAGGAGAAGGATTTAATTAAACAGAGATCTGATTTAGAAAAACGATTAAAAGCTGCCTGTGAGGTTGTGGAAAAAGCTGAAAAATTAGTTTCGCAAGTAGGAATTGCTATGGGGTATCTTAGTGGAGATTTAAAAGAGGTGTTTCAGCAATTAGAAGGTATACAGCAAAAAGAAATGGTAGGTATTGAGATTATTAAAGCCCAAGAGGAAGAACGTCAGAGAGTTGCAAGAGAAATTCATGATGGACCTGCCCAGTCTATGGCAAATGTGGTGATTAAAGCAGAAATATGTGAAAAATTGTTCGATAGAGATATGGAAAAAGCAAAATATGAGTTAACGCTTCTAAAAAATATTGTTCGGGGATCACTAAAAGATGTAAGAAGAATTATATATAACCTAAGACCCATGTCATTAGATGATTTGGGTTTAGTACCTACGCTACAAAGACTTTTCATTAATTTTGAAGATGAAACGAAAATAAGTGTGAATTTTTCAGTGAATATAAACAGTGAGATTGGAGATGCAATTATTCAATTATCACTATTTCGAATTGTTCAAGAGGCACTCAATAATATTAGAAAATATGCCAAGACATCAAAGGTAATGGTAAAATTAGAGGTGATTGATAAACGTATAAATCTATTAATTATTGATGATGGGGTTGGGTTTGATGTGCAATGCAAATTAGGTGCAAATAACAAAGAAAATGGGTTTGGGTTGTTTATTATGAAAGAAAGAGTAGAATTACTAAAAGGAAAGATTGACATTCAAAGTGATGTAGGAATGGGAACAAGAATTAGGGCTACTATTCCTTTAAATAATAAGGAGGAAGAATAGGATATGGAATATAAAATCAAAGTAGTAATTGCGGATGACCATGCTTTAATGAGACAAGGACTAAAGCAAATAATAGAGTTAGAAGAGGATATCGAAGTAGTGGCACTGGCTGTGGATGGGGAAGATGCTATAAAGCAATCACAGACATTCAAGCCAGATGTCATATTATTAGATATAAACATGCCAAATATGAATGGAATACAAGCATTAAGAAGATTAAAAGATAGGAATGTGGATGCTAAGATTATTATGTTAACGATTCATGATGATCAAGAGTATCTCTTTGAGACGATTAATATTGGTGCATCGGGATATGTTTTAAAGGATGCAGAATCAGCGAGTCTTATAAAAGCTATCCGAGATGTATATGCGGGACGTTCTTATATACATCCTTCTCTTGCTTGTATTTTGGTTAAAGAGTACCCTGAAAAAGGAAAACTGGAGGATGTATATAAAAAAGAAAAGTTGACAAGAAGAGAATATGAAGTATTGGGGTTGATTGCAGAGGGGAAAAATAATAGAGAAATTGGTGAAACTTTGTTTATTAGTGAAAAAACAGTGAAAAATCATGTTTCAAATATATTCAAAAAGATTGATGTAAACGATAGAACACGAGCGGCAATTTATGCATATAAACACAATATTAAAAAGATATAATGGGAATGCTTAACATATGTATAGCATACTTGTAATGGATAGGAGGAATAATAAATAAATTAGGAGGGATAAACTTGTCTGGGAAAATAGAAGAAAAAAGGTCAAATGACGAACTTGGTTTTGAATTTAAGAATGGATGGGAAAAAATCAATGAATTGGAAAACAAAGAAGTATTTCAATTCAATGAAGGCTATAAGTGTTTTTTGAATAATGGGAAAACAGAAAGAGCCTGTGTTAAAGAAATAATCATACAAGCGCAGGCAAACGGATATAAGGATATGGAAGATTTTATCAATGGCAAAGAAGTGTTAAAAGAGGGCGATAAAATCTATGTAAACAATAAAGGAAAAGGGGTTGCATTGTTTATCATAGGAGAAGAACCAATAGAGCAAGGGATGCATATTATTGGTGCACATATAGATTCACCTCGATTAGATTTAAAACCCTATCCTTTATACGAAGATGGCGGATTAGCCCTTTTAAAAACCCATTATTATGGAGGGATCAAAAAGTATCAGTGGACTGCGATACCGCTTGCCATACATGGCATTTTAATCAATAAAAATGGAGAAAAAATAAATATTGTTGTAGGAGAAGAGGATACAGATCCAGTATTTTTTATAACCGATTTATTGCCACATTTATCCAAAAATCAAAATGAAAAGAAGATGAGTGAAGGGATTACCGGAGAGGGATTAAATGTTTTAGTGGGCAGTATGCCTTATGAAGATAAAGAAACAAAAGAAAGGGTAAAATACAATATTCTAAAATTATTAAATGATAAATATGGAATAGAAGAACAAGATTTTTTAACAGCTGAAATTGAAATTGTACCTGCTGGAAAAGCGAAGGATGTTGGTTTTGATAAGAGTTTGATAGGGTCTTATGGTCAAGATGATCGTGTATGTTCTTATACTGCTATGAAAGCTATATTTGAAATTGATAAACCTAAAAAAACAGCTGTTGCATTATTGGTTGATAAAGAGGAAATCGGGAGTATGGGGAATACAGGTATGCAATCAAGATTTTTTGAAAATGTAGTAGCAGAATTGGTGGCACTGCAAAGTGAAGATTTAAATTTCTTAAAAGTTAGAAGAGCTCTAGCCAATTCAAAGGTTTTATCAGCAGATGTTGGGGCTGGGTTTGATCCTAATTTTCCGGATGTTTTAGATAAAAGAAATGCAGCGTACATAGGTAAAGGGATATTGGTATCAAAATATACAGGTTCCCGAGGAAAGTCAGGTTCAAATGATGCCAATGCTGAATATCTAGCTCAAATCCGAAAAATATTTAATGAAAATGATATCTTATGGCAAATTGGTGAATTAGGAAAGGTAGATCAAGGTGGTGGCGGTACCATCGCGTATATATTAGCCAATTACGGGGCTGAAGTGGTGGATTGTGGGGTGCCTTTATTGAATATGCATGCGCCTATGGAAATAGCGAGTAAGATAGATATATATATGGCATATAAAGGGTATAAAGCTTTTTTAGAGGCATAAAAAAATATATTTCCGTAGCAAATAGAATAATCGGGTTATATAACCCGGTTATTTTACTTATATAGAGAATTATAGATTTATTTGAAATGTTGTTAGCGAAATGCGTAACTCTGGTAGTAGCACGCAAATTTTTTATAGAAGCTTTTGATTTTCTAACATGAAGTTTTTAAAAGTTTCTGCTAAAGGCGATAAAATTCTAGATTCATGATATACAAAAGAAAATTTTCTAGAAGGATTCATATTTTTAAGCTCAATTTTCTTAACCATGTCATAGTGAAGCTCCTCTTTTACTGCTAATTCAGAAATCATTGTAGTACCTAAACCTTGTTTCACACACTGCTTAATGGCTTCTGTATTTTCAATGACGGCAACAATATTTAGCTGTTCTAAAGATAGGTTATAGAAATGAAGAACTTGCTCAAAAAATTTTCTAGTACCTGAACCCTTTTCTCTTATAATCATTTTTTCTTTCCGTAAAAAATCTACAGAAATTTTTTCGATTGTTTTGTATTGATCTGTAAAAGGAGCAATGAATATAAGGTGATCTTTCATAACATCAATATAATTGAGTTGTTTTATATCCTCTTTTGCACCTACAAAACCAAAATCAATTGTACCATTTAAAATACCATCTACTACTTGTTGAGAGTCATAATGGAGTAGGTTATATTGAACGTTTGGATATGTTTTATTAAATGCACTCAAAAGTGGTGGTAGAATATATTGCTCAGGAATGGTGCTACAAGCAATTTCTAAAGTGCCTTCTATTTTGTCTTTGAAAGATTCTAAAGAAAAGAGTGCTTGTTCTCTTCTATTTAATATTTCTATTGCATGACGAAATAGAATTTCTCCACCCTTTGTTAAAGTCACTTTTTTATTGGAACGATTGAGTAAAATTGTATGCAATTCATTTTCAAGATTTTGGATATGGTTGCTAATTGTTGGTTGAGTTAAAAAAAGAGAATCTGCTGCTTTTGAAAAACTTTTCAATCTTGCAATTGTAACGAATGTTTCAAGTTGTCTGAAGTCCATATAGCCACCCCCAAAAATAAATTCCTATAAATATAGTATCATTTGATAAAAGATTTATCAAATAATTATTAGACATTATAGGAATTTAAATACTTTTGTAGAAATTAAATAAAATAAGAAAATAAAGCATAGATATAGTATTATGAACTTACCATCTGTGAAAGGAATGGTTAAATGAATTTGCAAAAACTAAAATTATTAATTAAAAATAAAGAAGGCATGAAATTAGATTTTAAGGAAAGTTTACATCTGCATACAGATTCAGAGAAAAAGGAATTTGCGAAGGATGTTATAGCAATTACCAATAGTATAGGGGGTAGAGGATATTTAATTATAGGGGTAAAGGATAAAGAAAAAGAAATTGTTGGCATTGATCCTAAAGATTTTCATGAGGAGAGATTCCAACAGATTATTAGCCATAGGTGTGATCCACCCGTAAGTATAAGAGCAGAGTGTGTAGCATACAATGAAAAATATATTGGTGTGATTACAATTTTTAAAAGTTCTCAAAGACCACATCAGATGAGACAAACAGGAGCATTTTATATTCGAAGAGGATCAACAACGGATATTGCTAGACGCCATGAAATAGCAAGTATGTTCCAAGAAGTTGGTCTTATTCATAACGAACTAATCCCCCTATATCATTTAAATATAGATGTGCTCAATAAGGCGTTGGTCAATCAATATTTAAAAAAGATGGGTATCTTTGAAACGGATAAAATAGCAATTGATATATGGAATAATTTTGGAATTGTTTATTTTGATAATGAAACAAATAAATTTTATCCTACGGTGGGAGGACTACTTCTGTTTTGCGATAAGCCACAGCAGTATTTGTCTTACTGTGCAATAAAAATGATTACCTTTGAAGGAAGCAAAAAAAAGATCCATATGATTGGCGGAAATATTCTTGAAATGCTGAATAAATGTAACACCTTTATTCATACATACTTGAAAAATATAAACTATCCAAAGAAAGCAATATTTGAATGTATTGTAAATGCAATAGTACATAGAGACTATACAGATATATCTAGAGACATTATCGTACTAATTGGAGAGAATAAGGTAGAGATTAGTAATCCTGGAACATTGCCAAAAGGAAGTAATATTCATACAATTATGAGAGAAAATAATCCTTCAAGAAGGAATAATTGGCTTTATCATAGACTTCTATTATTAGATGATCAGAATCAAGTTTTAAGAACTGGCATTGGACTTGAAAAAATAAATAATATGTTTGAAGGGGTTAAGCAAGTAAAATTTCTAAATATAGAAAAGAAAAATTTGTTTAAAGTAATTATGCCAGGACTAAAAAATGTTTAATACTGAATAAATTTTGGCTTTATGGACATAATCATTTGGTGAATATTACTTTCCTTAAAACCGTTTCTCTTGCAAAGATCAACATGAATCGTTTCTTTCAACTGAAAGATGAGCATCTCAAAATCTAAAGATTGTATATGATTGATGATCACCCTAAGAATTTTATCATCTAAATTCTGATAGCTATATTTTTCAGGAAATCTAAAAACATCAATCATAATATAAGCATAGGGATCTGTGCTTTTATCACAAAAATGAATAGTGATAGAGAGAT
Source organism: Marinisporobacter balticus (assembly GCF_004345705.1). Lineage (GTDB taxonomy): Bacteria > Bacillota > Clostridia > Peptostreptococcales > Thermotaleaceae > Marinisporobacter > Marinisporobacter balticus. Next base: position 66,913 of record NZ_SLWV01000002.1, on the reverse strand, counting down.
CATGATTTGCTTGGTATTTAAAAATCCACGTGTTTTCAGAATTTCTAGTGAGTAGTTGACATGTATATGAGAAACTAGAAATTTTACCAAACACTTTTGTTAAATGCATGAATTTGATTGGATTTATTTTCTTATAAATAGGCACTGTTTTTCTTGTATTTTTTTTAATATACGAATAAATCATAAACTATAAACCTCCTAGAATAAGTATATGAATGATTTTTTTAATTATTACTGCTTGTACAATAAAGTAGTATAAAATGTTTGAGGATCAAGCAAAATATAGACACAGGAACGTATTTTATTAAAAATTAAAATAAAAAGATTTGCAAAAGATAGCATATACCTTTATAATGAAAAAGAATGAAAAAATAGGGAGAGATGAAAACAATAATGGAGAATATATCTTTTAAAGAGTTAAATTTAAGAAAAGAAATTATAAAAGCGATAGATGATTTGGGATTTGAAGAACCAACACCTATTCAAAAATCAGCAATTCCACAGATGCTAAAAGGCGAAGATATTATTGGACAGGCACAAACAGGAACGGGTAAAACAGCTGCTTTTGGCATGCCGATTATTCATAATATAAAAGTAGATAGCAAGGCTCCGCAAGCATTAATTATTGCCCCTACTAGAGAACTCGCTATTCAGGTAGCTGATGAAATAACAAAATTTTCAAAGTACATATCAGGGGTAAAAACGCTAGCAGTTTATGGAGGGCAACCTATTGAGCGTCAGATTAAGGCATTAAAGTCTGGAGTTCAAATTATTGCAGGTACACCAGGAAGGTTACTAGATCATATAAGAAGAAGAACCATAAAATTAGAAAATATCCAAACAGTTGTGCTAGATGAAGCAGATCAAATGTTAGATATGGGATTTTTAGAAGATATAGAAAGTATATTACAAGAAACGCCAAATGAGAGACAAACTGTACTTTTTTCAGCTACTATGCCCAGAGAAATTGAAAAATTAGCGAAAAATTATCAGAAAAACCCTAAAAAGGTAAAAGTAGTTCATGAAAAACTCACAGTGCCACTTATCGAACAATATTATTTTGAAGTGAAAGCACGTGAAAAGTCAGAAGTATTATGCAGATTACTAGATATGGAAAAAGAAGAATTGTCTGTAATATTTTGCAGAACAAAAAAAGGTGTGGATGAATTGGTAGAAAGTCTTCAAAGCAGAGGCTACTTTGCTGAAGGAATTCATGGAGACTTAAAGCAGACGCAAAGAGATCGCGTAATGAAAAAGTTTAGAGAAGGAACAATAGAAATACTGATTGCTACAGATGTTGCTGCTAGAGGAATAGATGTTGAAAATATAGAAATGGTTATCAATTATGATATTCCAGAGGACCTAGAATATTATGTACATCGTATAGGAAGAACAGGAAGAGCTGGAAAAACAGGAGTAGCGTATACTTTTGTGACAGGAAAGCAATTGGGTTTATTAAAGACCATTGAAAGATTTACAAAAGCAAAAATAAAAAGAAAAAAAGTACCTACTTTAAATGATTTAGCAGAGAGACAAAGAGAACTATTTTCAAATCGAATTATCACAGCGATTGAAGAAGGGCATTTAGCACCTTATATCTCAATGGTTGAACATTTAACAGAGGAATATAGTTCGATTGATATTGCAGCGGCTTTAGCGAAAATAGTGACAGAAAGAAACCGCATAGATATGGAAGAAACAGCGAAAGATTCTCTTGAAAATACAGGTGCTTCAGAATCAGGAATGGCAAGACTTTTCTTAAATATAGGAAAAAGAGATCGCGCAAAAACAGGAGACATATTAGGTGCCATTGCCAATGAAGGGAAGATCCCAGGTAGTAGTGTAGGAACGATTGATATGTTTGACAAATATACTTTTGTTGAAGTGCCAATAGATAGTGCTGAAAAATTGATAGAGCGAATGAGTAAAGTTAGAATTAAAGGAAAAAAAGTAAAAGCAGAACCTGCAAATGGTAAATAGACAAAGAATTTTTCTTTGTCTTTTTCTTTTGGGTAAAAAGTATAGTATAATAAAAATATTAGGATGACGAATATTTTAAAACTGAGGGAGGATGAAGGATGTGGTTAGAAATGTACATAGAAATATGAATTTTTTAAAAACGATTATAAAGTTGTTTAAAAGAATAAGTGTTATACATAAACTAATCAAAGATCCCAATGTTGCTTTTTATAAGAAAATAATGGTAATTAGTGGGCTGATCTATTTTATTAGTCCTATTGACCTTGTTCCTGAAATTGTTTTAGGGTTTGGTTTTATAGACGATGCTGTATTGATATTATATATCGTTTCGAAAATATCAGATGAACTAGATCGATATATAAAAAAAGATCAAGTTGTCTTTGAAGAAGATAAAATTATTGAAGATATAAAATACAAAATGGATGATGAATAAACTAAAATGATTACACATAAACACGAACGATAATGTATAAATTTCAAAAAAAATATATGGTTATGAGAATTATGTTATAATAACTTTATCAAAAAAGAAAGGGTGAAGGAATTGAAGCAAGACGTAGCACGAATTTTATTTTCTGAAAAAGAAATAGAAGAAAAAGTAATTGCATTAGGAAATCAAATTACGAAAGAATATAAAGGAAAAGAATTGGTATTAATAGGTGTGCTTAAGGGCGCAAATATTTTCATGAGTGATTTAATGCGAAAAATAGATATGCCTATTACAATTGATTTCATGGCAGTATCAAGCTATGGTTCATCTACAACTAGTTCAGGGGTTGTAAAAATTTTAAAAGATTTAGACAATAGCATAGAAGATAAACATGTAATTATTATAGAGGATATTATAGATACAGGACTTACATTACATTATTTGTGCGAAAATTTATTATCTAGAAACCCTAAAAGTCTAAAAATCTGTACTTTATTAGATAAGCCTGAGAGAAGAAAAGTTGAATTAAAAGTAGATTATAAAGGATATGATATACCTGATGAATTTATAATAGGGTACGGCATTGATTACGCTGAGAAATATAGAAATTTACCATATGTAGCAACTTTAAAAAGAGCGGTTTATGAAAAATAAAGTGTATGAAAGAATAAAAAAAAATTTACTCCCTATACTAATATAGAAGTCTAGTCATATTATATAGGAGTGATAGCATGGAACAAATGGCAAACTTTCAAGAAATTAAACAAAGATTCAAAAATGCAAGTCTTGATGAACAAATAAAAATATATACAAATACGCAAGGATTAAGTGTTGACCAATTTAAAGAATTATTAAGGATGTTTCCAATTCAACATCTAGATAAGCTAGAAAGAGCAATGGCTTAAGTTGACGGAAAAGAACCACTAAAATGAATAAGTGGTTCTTTTCCATTCATTATAAAAAGTATAATTAACAAGTACTTTTTTGTATATAATTGAGTACTTTTTCCCATTCAAATGGAATTGGGGTGCCATTTAAAATATACGCTTTCAAATAATTTGATTCAGTACAAGTCAAAAATTTAGCTGGAATGCACAAAGAATAACCTTGAGTAGCTAACATTTTCTTGAAGCATTGTCTTTCTTTTATAGTCATAGGAATTATATCAGGGGTTTTATTTTGGATATTTTCAGATGAAATACTCGTATTTATAGAGGTGTGATAACCATTTTTATGTTCTAATTGAGTGTATCTTACAATCTCAGTTTGAATATATGTAATCAAATGATTTTTAAATTCTGAGTCATGCATTAGGGAAAGATTTTCTTTTAGCCAGTTGGGTTTGGGATCTTTTGAGAGAATTGTTTCAACAAAAAAATCGTATTTTAGGGAACCGTTTTTTAATCCTTTATAATATTTTCTTATATTTTTTTTCAAATGTTTTTGCAATTCTATTCTTGTATGATTTGGTAAACTACAGATTTTCACTGTTAAACCTCCTCTATAAACAAACTTAACAGTATTATTGCCCAAAAATACATAATTTATAGTAAAAAATAGAATATATTTTAAAACATGGAAATAAATTCAAAAGACACAATAAAACAACATTTAAATTATGCTATAGGTATTGTTTTATCATTACTTTTTCCATATAATATATACGAATAGCGAATATTTGTTTTTAGAGGAGGGCATTTGATTGAAAGCATTAGCTATTTTAGGAAGTCCTAGGGAAAAAATGAATACAGATATTCTTTTAAATAGTGTGATTCAAGGATTAGAACAAAATCAAGTAGAAGTTGAAAAAATTGAACTTAGCAAAGCCAATATTGCGCATTGTATTGCCTGTAATGTTTGTTCTAAAGAAGGTAGTTGCTTTATGAATGATGATATGTATAAAATGTATGGAAAATTTGATCAAGCGGATATTGTTGTTGTAGCATCACCGCTATATTTCAACTCCGTAACGAGTATTACAAAGACGATGATTGATAGATGTCAAATGTTTTGGTCTAGTAAATATGTTTTAAATAAGCCCTCTATTGATCGATATAAAAAGAGAAATGGAATGTTTATTTGCACCGCAGGGGGAGATCAAAAAGAAAATAATTTTATAGGTGCTACGCGAGTGATGGATTTGTTTTTTAAGGCCATAAATACGCAATATAATTATAACCTTCTCGTAGATCATACAGATAAACTATTTGTGGGCAATCGAGTAGATATTCTTGAAAGAGCATTAAAAATGGCAGGTGCATTAACAAATTTTTAATGAAATTTTGTGAAAATCTTAATTTTTTATTGATTTTTTTTGGATCTAGTTATATCATAATAAAGTATGGGTATTTTGTATACATAATATACTTTCTAAAATTACCATAACTATATAAATTAAGGAGTGTTTTTTATGTCAAATAATTTAGTACCTGTTGGTTTATCCAATAAGCATCTTCACTTAAGCCAAGAACATATTGAGATTCTATTTGGAGAGGGACATGTTTTAACAAACATGAAGGAATTAGGACAACCTGGACAATTCGCATGTGAGGAAAAAGTGGATATCGTTGGACCAAAAGGAACCCTAAAAGGGGTAAGAGTTTTAGGTCCAGCAAGAGGGAAAACGCAAATTGAAATTTCTTTTGCAGATGGATTTGTATTAGGGGTAAAACCACCTGTAAAAGATTCTGGAGATTTAGCAGGTAGTCCGGGAGCAAAAATTGTTGGACCAAAAGGCGAAGTAACCATTGAAGAAGGGATTATTGCTGCTGCGAGACATATTCATATGCATACTTCAGATGCAGAGACATTTGGTGTAGTAGATAAAGATCTTGTAAAGGTAAAAATTGAAGGAAAAAGAGGATTAATATTTGAAAATGTATTAGTGAGAGTGCATCCGACATATGCTCTTGAAATGCATGTAGACATTGAAGAAGGAAATGCTGCAGGTCTTAAGAATGGACACATGGTTGAAGTATTAAAATAGTTTACAAATAACAAAAAGAATGGTGTCTATGCCATTCTTTTTTTTAAGATTACGGCTAAAAAACAATGATCTTATAGGACAAAGTTTTTTGATTTTGATGATTTTCAAATAAGAATATCCAAAATAGGAGAATTGAGAATATGAGAAAGAAAATATTATTGTTGATATGGATAGTGGTTATGATGTCCATAGGAAGTCGGTATGCTTTTTTAGAAGAGGATAAAGATATAAATATAGGGAAAGAAGAAATAAATAAAGACCTAGATAAAGAAATAGATATAGATAAAGAAGCAGCTATAGATAAAGGAATAGATCAAAATACAGTAATATCCTTAATGGGAGATGTTTTACTAGATAGAAGTATAGGAAAGCTAATTGAAATCAATGGTGTGGAACACCCGTGGGAACATGTATCACCTATACTTACCAAAAGTGATTTCGCATTTATAAACCTAGAGACATCTATTGGCGTTGGAGGGAAGCCGATTGCTGGTAAAACGTATACTTTCCAATCTAAGCCAGAAACATTAAAAGGAGTCATAAATGCAGGGATAAGGGGTGTAGGCATTGCCAATAATCATATTTTAGATTATGGACAGGAAGGATTTATTGAAACTTTAAAAAATCTTGAAAAAATGGAAATTCCATATTCTGGTGGAGGAAGAAATATTAAAGATGCACAAAAACCTGTCATATGGGAAAAGGAAGATATGAAAATTGGATTTTTAGCATTTTCAAGAGTGATTCCTGATATAAACTGGTATGTAACGGATAAAAGAGCAGGGGTTTTGAGTGCATATGATTATTATACAGATAATGTTTTAAAATTAATTGAAGAAACAAAGAAAGATGTGGACTTTCTTATAGTATCGGTTCATTGGGGAAAAGAATTAGAAGATTATCCAGAAGAGAAAGATATAAAATTTGCGAAAAAGCTAGTAGATGGTGGCGCAGATTGTATTATGGGACATCATCCACATGTACTGCAAGGGGTGGAATTTTATAAAAACAAGCCCATTATATATAGTTTAGGCAATTTCGTTTTTAATGCGAGAGGAAAAAGAAGTAATCAAACAATGATTTTTCATATAGAGATGAATAAAAGGGGAATTGTGAAGACGCGTGTAACCCCTATTTTTATAAGAAATGGGCAACCTACGCCTGCTCAAGGAAAAGAAAAAGAAGAGATTATAAATATTTTAAATACATTATCAAAGGAATGGAATACGAAATTTTTAATGAATGGAGAAGTGAAAAACAATATATAGTATGTACCTCAGAAGCAGGTTAATTGTATCTTTAATTGGAAATATATGTTACAATTAAATAAATAGAAGAAAGAAGGGCTTGGGATGCAAGTAGGTGTGTTAGAATTAAGCTGGACAATAACATTTCAAATTATGAATACAGCACTTATTATTGGGATTATCTTTTTTGTATTTTATTTATTGGTGAAGTTACCAAAGCACATGAAAGAAAAAGAACAAAAAATAGATAGAATAGAAAAAACTATGCATGAAATAAATAAAAAATTAGACAATAGATAGGTTACATTATGAATCGTTCTAAAAAAGTTATAGAAATTAGGTATGTAGAGATGATGAAAAAAATATTAGTTTTTTTACTAATAGGATTGATGGTATTCTCTTTATTTGGGTGTAATGATTCTGATAAAGAGAAGGCGCTAGAGATAAAAGAAAAAGAGTATAATGGATATTTAGATAAATCGCATGTAGAGAAAAGTGTGAAAAAATATTTTGACTTATCTGTAAAACATGAAAAAACAGAGCAATATGGTTTTGATGGCAATAATTATATTATTCAATTAGCGGATGGAGAGATACTTCCCATGGCAGTGGTTTCTGAAATGTATGATAATAAAGATGATACATATTCAGTTTATTTTTATGAAGTATATACAGAGTTATTAGGTTATGACACTACGCCAGTAAAATTAAAAGAAGAAATAAAAAAATATCCAGATGAAATTAGTATGGGTCATCAGATAAAAGCTGTTGTGTCAAGGCGTGATTTTGAAGGAAAGTGCATCTATAAATTGTTAGAATATAGTACTATACAATAACAAATTAAAACCGCTACATTCAATAATGGGATTGTGGTGGTTTTTTTTATTGTTTATTTTTTAGAAATATAAAAATCTATTGACTTTTTAGATAGTAACTACTATAATAATCACTAAAAATAGTGGTTATTTAAGTAGTTACTAATTGTACAAATGATATTAAACAACTAGGGAGGTGTGCAAATGAATAAAGATTGTAAAAGGGAATATGGTTTTAAGGTTGGCTTTATGGATGGTACAAGGGTGGCATAATAATACCTGTATTAGGCGCAATACTTGTAACTTTTACGATGCTTTTGATGAAAAATGGATTTGTTCTATAATTTGAAAATCAGAGGTGAAATAATATGCACAATCAGTTATTGATTATTGAGGATATGAAAAAATTAGGATTAAGTGAATATGAAGTGAAGGCATATTTAAAACTTTTAGAAGCATATCCTGTGAATGGGTATGCTTTGAGTAAAAACTCAGGCATTCCAAGATCAAGAATCTATGAGGTGCTAGATAGCTTGAAAAACAAGCAGATTGTATTTGAGCAAATAGAAGAGAAAAATACCTTTTATTATCCACTTGATCCCAAATTGTTAATCAATAAACTCAAGAATAGTTTCGAAAGTATATTAAATCATGTGGATGCGTATACAAAGAAAGTCTATGAGGAGCAACAAATCGATAATAAATTGATTGTCATTAAAGGAAGAACTCAAATTATCGAGTTTGTAAACACATTGATTTCGGATGCAAAAAAAAGAATTGCCGTTTCCATATGGGAAGAAGAAATAGAAGATATTTCAAAGGGGTTAAATAATGCCATAAGTAGAGGTGTTGCGTTAAGAGGTATATACTTGGGGAAAAACAATCCTTATAAAGAGATCATTACCCATAGAAGAATAGAAAGGTACTTATCTGAAAAAAGTGAGCGATATATGACCATTATCATTGATGGGATTCATGTAGTATCGGGAATCATCTCAAGAGGTAAAGAAAGTCAAGTCACATGGACGAAGGATACTGGCTTTGTGGAAATGAGTGAAGATTATATTGCCCATGATTTAATGGTAAATCTATATTCAGAGCAATTAGAGAAGGCTGAAAGAAAAGCGTATGAATATTGTCTAGACAATATTCGAAAAGAATATTTTGGTTTTACAGAAAAAGAATTTAAAAAGTTTAAATAATATAGAGGAGGAATGACAATGAGCGAATTAATATTTCAAAAGGATAGTTATGAAAAGGAGTTTGATTGTAACATTGTTGAAATTGATGAGGGTGAAAATGCTGTAGTTCTTGATAGAACAGCATTTTACCCAGGTGGTGGAGGACAACTTTGTGATAAAGGGGTTCTTATAGTAGAGGGTGAAACTTATACAGTTGAAAAAGTAAAGAAAAATGGAGAAAAAATTTATCATTGCATTGAAGGATCATTACCCAAATTAAATACTAGATGTAAAGGCCAGATTGACTGGGAATATCGATATAAACTTATGAGAACTCATACGGCAATGCATATTCTATGTGGCATTGTATGGAGAGACTATAAAGCACAGGTAACAGGAGGAAACATGGAACCACTCCAAGGCAGAATGGACTTTGAATTTGAAAACTTAGAAAAGGATTTAATCAAAGAAATAGAAGAAAAGGTGAATCAGGAAGTTGAAAACAAAAGGAATGTAAAAGTAAATATACTGAAAAGAGAAGAAGCATTTCAAATTCCTGATTTGATAAGGACTAAAATAAACCTTCTGCCAGAAGGAATTGAGGAAATTCGTACAGTAGAAATTGAAGGCTTAGATCTCCAAGCAGATGGAGGAACCCATGTAAAGAATACACGTGAGGTTGGAAAGATCAATATTATAAAGTATAAAAGCAAAGGAAAGGTCAATAAAAGAATATATGTTGAAATAGAAGATTAAAATAAAATCCTCGTTAGCATGTTTTGCTAATGAGGATTTTATAAATTAAATGAAGTAAAAACAGTCAATAGGCTTTTCAAAATAAAAGAATTATATTAAGATGTATATGGTATAAAATAACAAAATAGATGGAAGCTATTATATCTGGGAGTGATGAATTGTGTACAAAATATTAATTGTTGAGGATGATAATATTATATCCTCAATCATAAGCGACAAACTAAATAAATGGGGATATGATGCTTCTATTATTTCAGACTTTAATAATGTTCTGGTAGCGTATACATCCTTTGAACCACACCTTGTGTTAATGGATATAAATCTACCATACTATGATGGGTTCTATTGGTGTGCTAGGATAAGGCAAATTTCAAATGTACCCATTGTTTTTATATCATCAAGGGATACGGAAGGGGATAAGATACGTGCAATAACACAAGGTGGAGATGATTATATAGAAAAGCCATTTTCGCTTGATATACTTATTGTAAAGATTCAAGCGATATTACGAAGGGCCTATTCATATAGTGACCAGACATTAAATGTATTACAACACAAAGATATTATACTAAACATAGAGGATGCCCGTGTATTTTGCGGGGAAGATGAAATAAGACTAACCCACAATGAATGCAAGATACTATCTTTGCTCATTAGAAATTCTAACAAAATTATTACTCGTCCACGGCTCATAAAGGCGCTATGGGACGATGAAAGCTTTGTTGATGATAACACTTTAACCGTAAATGTGAATCGCTTACGCAGAAAACTAAAGAAATTAGTGTGCTCTGACTACATAGAGACAATAAAAGGAGAAGGGTATAAACTGGTATGAGCATGATCAATTATCTAAAAGAAAAATGGGTGGCATATACTTTTATTACATCAAGTATTATATTTGCGGTTACTGTGTATAAATTGGATAAAAAGTTTACTATGACTCAATCAAATGCAACCTACATCGCTGTAGGGCTAGCACTATTATTTGTTATTTTTGTTTTAATTGACTATACTATTTATAATTCAAGGGTAAAGAAATTTAAAAGCTATTGCAGGAATAGTGTTTTGTCTGATGAAGAATTGGACGCATTTACATACCCTATGGATAGAGAATACGGTAAAGTTGTCCAGAATATCGTGAAAGAATATGAAAAATTTAAAGTAGATATGCGTACAAAATCCTCAGAGGAGTTGGAATTTATCACAAAATGGATACATGATATAAAAGTACCGATCTCCGCCATGCGACTCATTTTAGAAAGTCATGATAATGATCTGGGGCAGAAATTCTATCGTAGGATGGATACAGAAATAGTAGCTATAGAGCAGTGTATACAAAGGATTTTTTATCATATTAAATCGAATACGTTCCATAATGATTACAAGATTTCAGAAGTGGATACAAAGAAATTAATTGGAGATGCGCTAAAGGGATACTCTAATTTTTTTAGTTATAGAAAGATCAATATATCGATTTCAGATAATCATTACAAAGTATTGACTGATGGAAAATGGAGCGGATATATTATTTCCCAAATTCTTTCAAATGCAGTGAAGCATACGCCAGTTAATGGCTACATTACCATAAACACGAATAAGAAGAGCAACGAAACTACCATACAAATAAGAAATAGTGGAAAAGGAATTTTATCTAAAGATATTTCACAGATATTTAACAAAGGTTATACCTCATCGGAGGATAGAAATGGAATGAAGGCAACGGGCTACGGGATGTATCTTTCAAAAAAACTTAGTGATATGCTTGGGCATAAATTGACCGTAGAATCGGAATATGGGAAGTATGCGCAATTTAATTTGACATTTGTACATCATGATACCATTTATAGTGTGACGAAAATGTAAGATTAAATACCTGTAATGTAAGATGATTCGATTTTACTAAAATTCCTTATAGGATATGATTTACTTATACCACTTGGTAAATCATATGGAGGTGAAATAGAATGCAGATATTAAAAGCAGAAAATATTAGCAAAGTATATGGAACGAAGAAAAGTGCTAAGCAGTATATGGCGCTAAAGAGTATAAGCTTTGAGGTGAAGGAAGGGGAATTCATAGGTGTGATGGGGGCATCCGGTTCTGGAAAAACAACACTGCTTAACATATTAGGTAGTATTGATAAACCTACAACGGGTAGATTCTTCATGGGAGATACGGATATTACAACCTTCAATAAGAAACAGCTCGCTAAGCATAGAATAGATAATATTGGATTCATTTTTCAGGATTACAATTTACTTGAAACAATGACTTTAAAGGAGAATATAATATTGCCCCTAGCATTATCAGGTTATAAGCCGAATGCTATGGAAGAAAAGCTAATGGAAATTACTAAAAATATGGGTATTACTAAAGTACTAGAGAAATATCCATATGAAGTATCGGGAGGAGAACAGCAACGAGCTGCTGCTTGTCGTGCGCTCATAACGAATCCTAAAATTATACTTGCAGATGAACCCACAGGTAACCTAGACTCAAAATCTGGGAAGGATTTACTCGAATTATTATCATATATCAATGGGGAATACAAAGCCACAATACTTATGGTAACCCACGATGTTTTTGCTGCTAGATATTGTAAGAAAATAATGTTTATCCGTGACGGAGAGATATACAATGAACTATATGCAGGAAATAATAAGAAAGAATTTTTTGACGCCATCATTGATGTTATGAGCATCCTTGGGGGGGAATAAAAATGAAGCTAACCACATTAGCCCTATCCAATATAAAAAGAAACTTTAAAAAATATGCAATGTATTTTTTTTCATTAAGTTTTAGCGTGTTTACCGCATATACCTTCTTTGCATTGATGCAGAACAAATATGTACTAATGGCATTTACATACGATGACAGATACAAAGCATTACTTAAAAGCTTTGGTATTATCATAATAGTATTTGTGATGTTTTTTTTGATAAGCTCCAATAACAGTTTTATTAAGGCAAGAAAAAGGGAAATATCAACCTATGCATTATTTGGAATGACAAATGGTAGAATTGGTAGACTGATATTTCTTGAAACTATAATTGTAGGTACTATAGCCCTGATTATTGGGATTGGCGTAGGGATATTTTTTTCTAAGCTGATGGCAATGATTTTACTAGATATTTCTTTGGCATCCTTTACAGGTAAAATAGAATTTACAATAGCGCCTAAAGCTGCTTATATTACAACTATCATATTTATGTCCATATTTTGCGTGATGGGTTTATCGGGACTAAGAGTTATTAATAAATTTGAACTGGTTGATTTGTTCAAGGCCCATAAAGTATCTGAGGGTAGATCAAAGGGCTCAGTAATCGTCTTGATTTTATCCCTTATACTAATCGGAGCAGGTTATTATTTAGCGTCAAGTTCTAATGTTAGAATCGTTGTAAATGCAGCTATTCCTGTTCTTTTTCTGGTTGTTACAGGAACATATTTATTCTTTTGGGGTGGACTGCCAAAGGTATTAAATTTGATAAAAAGTAAAAAGAGCAACTATTACAGAGGCGTTAATTTAATATCTGTATCTGCTTTTTACCATAGGGTGAAGTCTATAGCTATGGTTATGGCCACAATAGCTGTTCTATCTGCAGTTGCTACAACGGCTATTGCTACAGGATATACTCTATACAATAATATTGAAAATAATACATATGAACAATTAGGGTATGATATGTATTTCTATGGTGGACAGGAAGAATTGTTGGGTGATGTAGAAGCTGCTTTTGAAGCACATGGAAATGAAATTATTGAGGAGTTTACCGCTCAAAGATATACATGTTCACCTAGTGCAGATGTTCTTAGGATTAAGAATTCATCCTTCAATATAAGTAAGGACGATTATTTCAGAGTATATTCTGAATCTATATATAATAAGCTTATGTCTATAACCAGATGTGATTACAAAACTGTTAGCATAAAATCTGGTGAGGCAATCTATGTTTATCCGTTTATGATTGATAATATAGCAGATGCAATAACGGGTCAGGCGCTTACTTTTACAGATGAAGCCTTGAAAGTTACAGCAACAATAAGAGCAGGTATTTTATCCTTTGGTGCAATTCATACAATTGTAATCAATGATGCTGATTTTGATATACTTTTAAATAGTGGAGATATAACCGATACAAATGAGGGTGGAGCACCATATGACAAGGTAACGGTATTTAAATATCAACAACCTTTGAGTTCACCAGAGCTAAACCGTGAATTAACCCAAATATTATCTGGTAATACAGGCAGTTTTAGGACGGCATATACGCTTTATGATGAATCTTTACAAACCTTTGGGTTGGTGTGCTTTATCGGCTTCTTTATGGGGGGCGTATTTATACTGATGACTGCTAGCTTGCTGTACTTTAAGCAGATCATGGCGGCAGAGGAAGAAAGACATCAATATAGAATGTTAAGAAAAATTGGTATGGATGATTATATGGAGAAAAGAGTGATTGCTAAGCGATTGATTCCAGTGTTTTTGATACCATTGCTAGTCGGAATCGTTCACAGTATTTTTGCGATGAAGTCAGCAGACACCTTGGTTTTTTCCAATATGATAGCAGATGAAAACTCTTATTCTACCGTGCTTTTATGTTCAGCTGTGATGTATGGCATATATGCTATTGTGTATAGCATATTCTATTTCATTACGAAGGGACAATATTCAAGGATCGTGAAATAAATTGAAAGAATACTTGAAGATAAAAAAAGACCGCTATTATCTAGTAAAACAGATATTCGTCCTTAGAGGGACGATTCTTTTCTTATCAGTGTAAAGTTTAAAGGCTGCTTTATTTGCTTTGATCGCATCTCTCATCGTGAATACTTTTTTTATATCTTGTTTTGTTAGTAATAACATAAAATATCCCTCTATTTCAATTATATTTTTTATAGAAAATTTGAAAATCCAAACAACATTTCTCTTATTTACTATTATAACTACTTAATGCGCTATTTCAATATTTTTTACAAAATAGTATTTCTAATTTACGAGCAATATTTTTTGATCTCTAAGAAGCATTATTGAAAAATTTTAAATAATCATATATGATAAAAGAAAATTTGTAGTTTGAAATCTGTGAAAATTAGGAGAGATTACATGAAAGATCAAGAAAAATTTGCAAGGGACATAGAGTCGATTGCTGTTCGCGCCCTTTTATATGAAGTATCTACTACACCAAAACCAGGCCTTGTAGATCGGAAAAATAATGGTGCGCATAGGGATATGGATTTTTTTACATTTATTGACAGTAGTATTGTGTTAGGACAGATCTTTTATGATGCTACATTGACGGGAATAGCATATAAGGGAGATCTAAAAGAATTACTTCATGCTATTCGTCCTATAGGTAGGAGCGGCGAAGAAAAAATGTTTGCTGTGACGAACGGAGTTAATACCCATAAAGGTCTCATTTTTTCATTGGGAATTATAGCAGCTGCGATAGGATCTCTTTATCAAGAGAAAAAGAGAGATCGTTGGTTAGCTTATGATATTTGCAATCAAGTAAAACTTATGACTAAGGACTTAGTAGATCAGGAATTAAAGAAAAAAGATTTTGGTAAAGCATTGACTTATGGTGAACAATTATATGTAAAACATGGAATAACCGGTATAAGAGGAGAAGTAGCTTCTGGATTTCAAACGGTTTGCACCTATGGACTACCTTTACTAAAAGGATTAATGAAATCTAAAAAAGGAACCTTTAATGAGCGATTGATACAGGTGTTGTTATGTTTAATGGTACATACTGAAGATTCTAATATTCTCGGAAGACACGATTTAGACATGCTACAAAAAGTACAAGCACGTGCAAAAATAGTTTTTGAACAAGGGGGAGTTTTTTCTAAAAACGGATTAGAAAATATTGAGGAATTCGATAAATGGTGCATAAATCATTGGGTAAGTCCTGGTGGTGCAGCTGATTTGTTGGCGATTACCATTATGTTATATTTAGTGGAACAAATATAATTTATAGAAATTTGATAAAAAAGTATTGTATTTAAAAAAAAGGTGTAGTATAATCTAGTTAGAAAACGTTTCCAATACAAAAAACTTAAGCTTGTGATAGATACATGGTGTAGACTATCAATAAGATAAGGCTGTTGGAAATATGACGAGTGTTTTAATACAATTGAATCCTATTGTTTGACAAGGCGAGAGATAATGAATGATTATGCTTTCAAAGGTCAACATATAAAATTTTTGAATTTTATATGTTGACCTTTTTTGATTTTTGTTTTTAATAAGGAGAAATAAATATGATATATGAAGGCTTTACAGTTACAAAAGATTTTACAGTTGAAAAAATTTATATGGATGAAAAAAAGACAAAAAAACAAGTACTAGATCTATTAGAAAAAAATGATCTCACTCTTGATATAGGACTAGAGGATAGTGTGGGCGTGTATGATGGAGAAAATTTGATTGCAACCGGGTCTATTAAGGGAAACACTTTAAGATGTATCGCTATAGATCAAGATTATCAAGGAACAAGTGTATTGAATCTATTAATGGATACGTTAGTCCGTATGCAATACATGAGAGAAAGAAGTCATTTGTTTGTATATACAAAACCAACAGCACAAAAAAGTTTTCAATTTATGGGATTTCATAAGATTGAAGAAGTAAATGAAAAAGTGATTTTAATGGAAAATAAAATGGATGGGATCAAAAGTTATTTAGATCGGTTATCAAAGCATGAAGTATCAGGAGATAAAATAAGTGCGATTGTTATGAATGCTAATCCGTTTACGAATGGTCATCTTTATTTAATTGAAAGGGCATCAAAAGAAAGTGACCATGTACATGTTTTTATGGTATCTTCTGATATTTCTAGTTTTCCTTATAGTGTGCGCAAGCAATTGATAACAGAAGGAACAAAACATATAAAAAATATTACACTGCATGAAGGCGGAGATTATATTATCTCAAATGCTACATTTCCCTCTTATTTCATAAAAGAAAAAAGTGAAATCGTTAAAATACATGCAACACTAGATCTAAAAATATTTGCAAAGTATATTGGACCAAGTCTAGGGATACATCAAAGATATGTTGGAGAAGAACCTTATTGTGAAACGACGCATCAATACAACCAAGTCATGAAAATGATATTACCACAATATGGGATTGATGTAAAAGAAATCGCAAGAAAAGCAATAGAAGATGGGACCATTAGTGCATCGAAAGTGAGAGATTTTATAGCAACGGGGAATATTGAAAAGATAAACTCTTTTGTTCCTGAGGCTACATATACTTTTTTAGCTTCAGAAGAGGGGAAAAAAATTATTCATAAAATACAAAAATGCAAGAAAAGACACTGATAAAGAGGTGATTTATGTGGAAATTATCAAAACTGGAATGGCTGGAACAATGGAATCTAGCGATATTCATGTGATAATAGAGAAAAATGAAGAAGCAGGAATTAAAATTTTTCTTAATAGTACGGTTGAAAAACAATTTGGAGAGCAAATCGAGGGAGTGATTTTAAAGACATTAAAGGAAATGGATATAATCAATGTTGTTGTTCGCGCGATGGATCGCGGCGCATTAGACTGTACCATTCGTGCACGTGTACAAAGTGCTGTTATGCGTAGCATATTGAAAGAAAATGAATTAGATTGGGGGTTATTATAGATGCAAAAACTAAGAAGAACGATGATGTATGTTCCTGGTAATAACCCTGGTATGTTAACAGATGCACATATTTATGGTGCAGATTCATTAATGTTTGATTTAGAAGATTCTATCGCTCTTTCAGAAAAAGATTGTGCAAGATTACTCGTATATAATGCAGTGAAGTCAATGGATTATGAAGGAATGGAAATTGTCGTAAGAATCAATGGCTTAGATTCACCTTATGGACGTGCAGATATAGAAGCGATGGTGCGTGCTGGGGTGGATGTGATTCGTCTACCTAAGACAGAAACCGCACAAGACGTGACTGAAGTAGAAAAGATTATAGAAGAAGTAGAAAAAAAAATCGAAAAAGAAATTGGATCGACAAAAATGATGGGTGCGATTGAAAGCCCTTTAGGGGTAATCAATGCGGTAGAAATTGCTACCGCGAGTAAAAGATTAATGGGCATTGCGCTAGGCGCAGAAGATTATGTTACAAATATGAAAACAAAGAGAAGTCCAGGAGGAATAGAATTATTATTGGCAAGAAGTCAAATATTAACAGCCGCGCGTGCAGCAGGAATTTATGCACTAGATACAGTTTATTCTGATGTGGATAATGAAGAAGGCTTCCGTGAAGAAGTTAAGCTTATAAAACAGCTTGGATTTGATGGTAAATCAATTATCAATCCAAGACAAATCGGGCCAGTGCATGAAATATATGCGCCTACTGAGAAGGAAATTGATCATGCAAAAAAAGTAATGAAAGCTATTAAAGAAGCGAATGAAAAAGGCGCAGGGGTTATATCTTTAAATGGAAAAATGATTGATAAGCCAATTGTAGAAAGGGCAGAACGCGTATTAGAACTAGCAAAAATGTCAGGGCTTATAAAGGAGGGCGAGTAAAATGAAGAATGCAATTGAACGAGAAATTCCAGAGAATATTGTTTGGTATGATACGGTAATTAATTATGCTACGCCTTTTGAGAAAGAGCCTACTGGTAGAAAAATAGCCCCTTTATTAAAGCAAGTAAAGCCTAGTGAAAATAAGCTAGTAAATAGTATAGAAGAATTGATTCAAAAAGCTGGATTAAAAACGGGTATGACCATTTCTTTTCACCATCATTTTAGAGATGGAGATTATATTCTCAATAGTATCGTAGAGAAAATTGCACAAATGGGGATAAAAGATATTACGATTGTGCCAAGTTCTCTTTCAAATATTCATGAATCATTAGTAGAGCATATAAAAAATGGCGTGATTACAGGAATTCATACAAGTGGTATAAGAGGTAGATTAGCGGAGGCAATTTCTAATGGATTAATGGAAAAACCCATTGTGATTCGTTCTCATGGGGGAAGAGCAAGAGCCATTGAAGCAGGTGAAATAAAAATTGATGTTGCATTTTTAGGAGTGCCTTCATGTGATGAATATGGAAACGCTAGTGGAAAAGGAGCGAATACGATTTGTGGTTCGCTAGGTTATGCAAAAGTTGATGCAGCTTATGCTGATCAAGTAGTATTGATTACAGATGATTTAGTAGCTTATCCGAATTACCCAGCGAGCATTTCACAAACAGATGTAGATTATGTTATAAAGGTGGATGCTGTGGGAGATCCAAGTGGCATTGCTTCAGGGGCAACGCGTTTTACAAAGAACCCAAAAGAATTATTAATCGCACAATATGCTAGCAAATTGATTGTAAATTCCCCCTATTTTAAAGAAGGATTTTCATTTCAAACGGGTTCAGGAGGAGCATCTTTAGCTGTAACAAGATTTATCAAAGCAGAAATGAAAAGTAAAAATATTAAAGCGAGATTTGCATTAGGGGGCATCACAAAACCGATGGTTCAGATGCATGAAGAAGGATTAATTGAACACTTATTTGATGTACAAAGTTTTGATTTAGTTGCATGTGAATCTATTATGAAAAATCCAAATCACCATGAAATTGATGCATCTCTTTATGCAAATCCTCATAATAAAGGATGTGTTGCGAACCAATTAGATATTGTTATATTAAGTGCATTAGAGATAGATGTAGATTTTAATGTAAATGTAATAACAGGTTCTGATGGTGTTATCCGAGGTGCATCGGGAGGACATTCAGATACAGCAGCAGCTTCAAAATTATCAATTATTGTGGCACCTCTTATTAGAGGAAGAATTCCAACAGTTGTAGATGGTGTAAATACAGTGATTACACCTGGAGAAACAGTGGATGTAGTAGTGACGGATCGAGGAATTGCTATCAATCCAAAAAGAACAGATTTATTGGAAATATTTAAAAATACGGATTTGCCGATCTTTACAATTGAAGAACTAAAAGAGAAGGCACAAAAGATCGTGGGAAAAGCAAAACCTATAGCATATTTAGAAAAGATTGTTGGGATTGTAGAATATCGTGATGGTAGCATTATTGATGTGATTAAGCAAGTAAAATAAGGAGATGCCTTATGAATGAGAATAAAAATATAGAGGAAATTCTTAAGGCAAGAGAAAGACGATTTTATTATCAAAAGAAGCTTATAAAAAAATATGAAAAGACGTTGGTTGCATTGAAATTAAATATTCCGGGATCTGAGAAAGATGGAAAGTTATATAGAAAAATCTTTAATAATGGATTGAATGTCTTGAAAGCTTTCCTAGATCAACAAAAAATAAAGATTATATTTGAAGAAATATGTAATAAATCTACCGGATCAGAAGCATTTATCATAGTAGATACAGAAGCTGTAAAGATGAAAGAGATTTGTATAGAGATTGAGGAAACAGATGTGTTAGGAAGAATATACGATTTTGATGTGATAGATTCTTTAGGCAATGCAGTTAGTAGAGAAAAAATAGGAAAAGATCAAAGAAAATGTTTTCTATGTAATGAGTATGTCTGGGTATGTTCAAGAACGAGAGCACATTCTGTGGATGAAATGCTAACGTTTATTGAAAAAATAGCCAAGACATATTTTATAAAAAAGAAAAAGGAGGAAATAAAATGGCAATAAAAAAGAAAATCATTGCACTAGGCTTGGCAGTAAGTTTAGTGGGCGCAGGCTTATTAACAGGGTGTGGTAGCAAAGATACACAAACTGCAAAGGAAGAGCCTACAGAGAAATATCCTAAAAAAGCAATGGAATTTATCGCACCAGGAGGTGCTGGAGGTGGCTGGGATTTAACGATTCGTACAACTGCTAAGATACTTAAAGATACAAATTTAGTATCTGTACCTATGCCGATCACAAACAAATCTGGTGGTGGCGGTGGAATAAATCTTGCGTATATGCAGACGAAGAAAGGCTCAGATAGTTTAATTTCTGTTTATTCACCACCACTATTATTAATCAATTTAAATGGTTCTACAGAGTTAAGTTATAAGGATACAACACCACTGGCTAGATTGATTACAGATTATGGAGTTTTCGTAGTACCAAAAGATTCCAAATACACTTCAATAAGTGAAGTAATGGAAGCATTAAAGACAGACCCTAAGAGTGTTAAAATCGGTGGAAATTCATCCGCTGGAAGTATGGATCATATTCAATTCTTAATGGTAGCAAAAGCTGCTGGGGTAGAAAATATTAAGGATATTGATTATATCAGTTTCCAAGATGGTACAGCAACTGCACAGATATTAGGAGGACATGTTGATTTATTATCAACGGGTTTGGGTGATGTAGAGCAATTGCTTGCAAGTGGAGAATTAAAAGCATTAGCACAAACAGCAGATAAACATGTGGGTCAAGGTGTTCTTGCAGAAATTCCAACAGTGAAAGAGCAAGGAATTGATGTAACGTTTGAAAACTGGAGAGGATTATTTGCAGCACCAGAAATGCCTGACCATGCTGTAAAATATTGGAGAGAAACTTTAGCAAAAATGGTAGAAACAAAAGAGTGGGATGAAGCTTGTAAGAAAAATGGATGGGATAAGGCTTATTTGGATCAAGAAGAATTTGAAAACTTCCTTGGAACTGCAAATGATCAATATAAAGGAATACTAGAAGAAATTGGTATGGCTAAAAAATAATTTGACAAAAGGGTTCGTGTTTGAACACGAATCCTTTTATTAAAAAAAAGGAGAGGTGAAAATGGAGAAAGTTAAGAAAAAATTAGATTTTAATGGATTAACAGGGATCATTACTTTGATGATTGCTCTGATTTATGGATTGAGTGCTTATATGCTTCCGAAAGCAGCTATTGGTAATCCTAATGCCCCTCGTATTTATCCATTGATACTTGCGAGTGTTTTAGTAATGCTAGGCATTATTCTTATTATTAAAAGTGATATAAAGCAATCGATTGCATCTTTTGAAAGTTTAAAAAAGGAAGCAAGTGATAATGATCGATTAAACTGGAAAATGATTATGCAAACAAGTGTACTATGTGTTTTATATGCAGCTGTATTTGATCATTTAGGCTATGTGATTTCAACCTTTGTATTTTTACAAATTATATTAGTCATTATTAATGGCAAGGAAAAATGGAAAATAAATACCATCGTATCTCTTTTCTTTAGTATTGGTATTTATATAATTTTTTCAAAATTGTTAGGCATATACTTGCCACAAATACCTTATTTATATATCTAAATATTGCATGGAGGGGAAAGCATGGACGTAATTGCAAATTTATTGAATGGATTTATGGTCGCACTACAGCCATATCATCTATTAATGGTTACGATTGGAGGTATTTTAGGGACAATCGTTGGAATGTTACCTGGATTAGGACCCGCAACGGGTGTTGCGGTATTACTGCCAATTACTTTTAGCATGGGACCAACAGCAGCACTTATTACAATGACGGGTGTATATTATGGAGCTATGTTTGGTGGTTCAAGAAGTTCGATATTAATTAACACACCAGGAGATGGTGCAGCACTTGCTGCAACATTTGACGGATATCCAATGGCAATGAAAGGAAAAGCAGAATCTGCTTTGGCTATTTCTGCAATTGCATCATTTATTGGTGGAACAATTGCAGCAGTTTTCATGGTTGCACTAGCTACACCTGTAGCAAGATTCGCATTGAAATTTGGCCCAGCAGAGTATTTCTTGTTGATGGTTGCAGCTTTATCTATGACTGCATCGATGTCAAAAAATAATGTGTTAAAAGGATTTATTTCTATGATTCTTGGGCTGATGATTGGAACAGTAGGGATCGATGCGCAATCAGGAATTGAAAGATTTACATTTGGCGTATTAGAATTACAAACAGGAATAGACTTTTTAATAGTAATCATTGGTATTTATGCACTCGGTGAGGTATTTAAAAGTTATAAAGTGATTAATGAAGGAACGAAAAAAGCACAAACAAAATTCGGAAAAATTTGGATTACTAAAGAAGAATGGAAAAAAAGTAAATGGCCTATTCTAAGAAGTGCACCCCTTGGATTTATTATTGGTGCGTTACCAGGTGCAGGTGGAACAATGGCATCTTTAATGGCATACAATAATGAAAAACAAATGTCTAAAAATCCAGAAGAATTTGGAGAAGGTGCAATTGAAGGATTAGCTGCGCCCGAGTCTGCGAACAATGCAGCTTCAGTAGGTGCTTTGATTCCTATGTTGACTTTGGGGATTCCGGGATCTGGAACAACTGCAGTAATGATGGGTGCCTTACTTATGTTAGGGATTCAACCAGGCCCCTTATTATTTACACAGAACCCAGATATTGCTTGGGGATTGATTGCGAGTATGTTTATTGGAAATATTATTTTAGCAGTGATCAATATTCCTTTGGCAGGAATTTTGGTTCGTGTTTTATCTATTCCGCCTAAGATATTGTATCCAATCGTTCTTGCACTAGCATTTGTAGGAACTTACGCTATTTCGAATAGTGTGATAGATTTTTATTTACTCATCTTATTTGGGATATTAGGATATTTTATGACGAATCTAAAAATACCTACAGCACCTATGATTTTAGCGGCAATTGTTGGTGGGACAATGGAACAATCCTTTAGACAAGCGATTAAGATTGCAAATGGAAGTATGAACATATTTTACGGATCAACTTTAGCAATTTGTTTAATAACCATAACAATTATATCTATTGTTTATCCAATGATAAAAGAGTATATAAAAAAAGAGAAAATTACTGCATAAACATAGCAAAAAAAATTAGTAAAATTACTAATTTTTTTTGCTATGTTTAGAAAAGTTTTAACATTAGTGATATGCTATAATATTACTAGGAGGGATAAAAAGTGAAGATGAAAAAAGGCAATATGGATTTGTATATACTCATGGGCGCTATTTTTATTTGTGTAATCATGATATTATCTGCTTCTTATATGAATTATAAAAGTGTGCAAGATCATATTATCGCGAAGGAACAACAGCAATTATTGACTATTTCAAAATCTATATCTAGAAGTATTGAACGTTTTTTCAGCTATCAAAGCGAGAATCTTAAAATTATTACAAAAAATAGATCATTTCAAGAACAATTTCGCAATTATATGTTATCTAATGGTGTAGACACAAGATTTAATAGTTTAGAAGATTATTATATTATTCAAAAAGATAATATTGACAAAATACAATTATTAAGTTTAGAAGCAAAAGTAATTGAAACCTATCCGGATGAAGAACTATCTACACATCCAAAAATAAATGAAGATGTACAAAATGTTTTAACTAGAAAAGATGCAATGATCAGTGAGGTCTATTTCTATAACGGACAATTTTATATTAAAATTTTTGAACCTATATTTTATGATTCAAAAATTGAAGCGATCCTATGTACACAGATAAGTTTGGATAAAATTTATCAACAGTTTGTAAAACCTATTCGTGTAGGAGAGAAGGGATATGCCTCGGTTAAAAGTAAAAATGGGATACTATTGATGCATCCTAAAAAAGAAGATATTGGAAAAAATGTGATGAAAGCGAGAAGAGAGGAATTTCCTGATTATGATTGGTATGAATTAGAAAAATTGGTTCAGAAACAGAAAAATGGAGAATCAGGTGTTGGGATCTATCATTCTATCTGGTATCAAGACAAAAATAAAAAAAGAGTGAAAAAATTCAGTGCTTATTCACCTGCAAGGCTCGGGGCTGAATTTTGGATTGTTACAGTATCTATGGATTATTTGGAAATGACACAATTTATACGCTATGGTACCTATAAAATTCTTGCTTTTAATTTTATTATTCTTTTGATTTTTATTTCAGGAATGTTCTATATTTATAAAATTAAAAAAGACAAGAGGCAATTAGAAAAAGAAGCAAGTTTATCAACGAAAGTAAATCAGCTAAACAAGGAACTAGAAAAAGATATTGAAGAAAGAAAATCACTTGAAAAAGAATTGATTCGAAACAAAGAAAAGTATGAACGTCTTTTTAATAGTGGAAGTGATTGTACTTTTGTATTAAATTTAGATCAAAATAATTTACCTACAGAATTTTTAGAAGTAAATAGTAAAGCCTATTGCAGTCTTCATTACGATAAAGCGGCTTTGTTAAAAATGTCTTATTTAGATATTTCTAAGGATAGCAATGCGCAAAAATTTAAAAATATGGTAGAAAGTTTAAAGAAAGATAAGATGACTATTTTTGAAGATACATTGATTACAAGTCATGGCAAATTCATTCCAGTAGAAATCAGTGCACATTTATTTCAACTTGAAAACCAATTAAAAATGATTTTGATTTCTAGGGATATTACCAATAAAAAAATTCAAGAAGAGGCTTTAAAAAGAAGTGAAGGACGATTTAGAAAGATTATTCATCAAGTTGCATCGGAGATTTCAAATGGGTTGCCTCAAAACCAAATAAATATTTATCATAAAGAAAAGAACACAAGTACTTATTATTCAGATGTGGAAAATAAGAATCGTATTGCTTTAGAATTAGAACAGATTAATATAAAATTAGAAGAAATGTTTCAAAAAGAAGTAGATGAAAATAAGAAAAAGGAAGCTTTAATGATTTATCAATCAAGATTGGCTGCAATGGGAGAAATGATTGGAAATATTGCGCATCAATGGCGACAACCGTTAAGTGGGTTAGGTCTTATTTTTTCAAATATTGAGGATGCTTATCAATATGAAGAATTAACGCAAGAATATTTGGCACAACTGATGGAAAGAGCTAAAAAATTGATCAATCGTATGTCACAGACCATTGATGATTTTCGATATTTTTTTAATCCAAAAAGAGAAGAAGTATGTTTTTCTATTCGAGAGAATATCGAATCAACCATAGATTTTTTGCAAGAGCATTTAAGGCTGCATCAAATACAATTAAATATGCATGTGATAAAAGATGGATTCATTTTTGGACATGCCAATCAATATTCACAAGTTATCTTTAATATTGTTCAAAACGCTGTGGATGCTTTAATTGAAAAAAGACTTTATGATCGTACAATAGATATAAGCATTAATGCGCACGAATCTGTAGTGAATGTAGAGATTGAAGATAATGCCAAGGGTATGGATGAAGCAATTATTGGGCGTGTATTTGAAGCACATTTTACGACAAAAGGAAAAGGAAAAGGTACAGGATTAGGTCTTTATATGTCAAAAGTAATTATAGAAAAGAATTTCCATGGGAAAATTTATATTGATAATAGAAAAGAGGGTGTATGTATTTCTATGATCATTCCAAGAAATGGAGCTGATGAAAGTGAAGGATAAAAGCATTTTGTATAATCTAAAAGTTTTATATGTAGAAGATGAAGAGATGATTCGTGAGGAATTAGCGCGTTTTATCAAACGACGTGTTGGAAAACTATATCTTGGTATTGATGGGGAGGATGGACTCATTAAGTTTGATGAACATAAACCAGATCTTATTATTACAGATTTGAAAATGCCTAAGATGGATGGGTTAGAAATGGCGAAAAAAATTAGAAATATAGACAATACTTGTCCAATTATCGTAATCACGGCTATTTCTGATGCGGATTCTATTATTCATACGATAGATGTAGGGATTGATAAATATATTATTAAACCGATTGACACAAAAGAATTAGTGGATGCTATGGAAAAAGCAGCGCTGAAATTGTATAAAATAAAATCAAAAGAGACGGTTATTCATTCGATTATTATTGAGAAAGAAGCCAAGAAAGAACTTGAAAATAAAATTCAAAAAGAAATGGCTCGATTTATTAAACATTATACAGGGAAGGGACCTAAAAATGTACAGGCTTTTATACAAGGAGATCTATTAACCATTCAATGTTTTGAAACAAGGACGACATATGAAAAGGCATTATTAGATAATCTTGAAAACATCCGTTTGGTTAATTACAATCGAGAACTATTTTTCAAAGATAAAGAAAAAGAAATCGAATCAAATTTGAAAGATATTTTAAATACAAATCTTCAAATGGATGAAATCATTATTGATTCAAGGTTGGATATAGACCAAATTAAATTGAAAATAGATGATTAGTAAGGATATACGAGGGAGGAACTAATTATATGAAAATATTGAAATTATATGGTGATAAACTCATTACAGGTAAGGACGCTCTTAATTATATTAAAGATATAGAGGGAAGTAGAATTTTCATTGTTACAGGTGGCAAATCTATGTTTAATAATGGAACAATTGATAGAATTAAAGGTATGTTAAATGAATCTGGTAAAAAGTATACAATAATGGACGGTGTTCAAAAAAATCCTGATACTGAAATTGTTGATAAAGGGCTTTGTGAGATGAAAAAATTTAAGCCAGATACAGTTATAGCTATTGGTGGGGGTTCTCCAATTGATGCAGCTAAAGTAATGACATTATTTTATGAATATCCAACCATAAATTTTAACAATGTTTTAGAAATTAATTTACCCGAATATAAAAAAAATATTAAGTTCGTTGCAATACCAACAACATCAGGAACGGGCGCTGAGGTTACAAAGGCTGCAGTTATTACATTCAAGGATAAAAACATAAAGATTGGTTTGAAGACAAATGCATTTATTCCTGAGATCGCAATATTAGACCCTGAGCTTACAATGTCAATGCCAGATAACATAGTGGCGCAAACGGGATTAGATGCCATCACGCATGCTTTAGAAAGTTATATAAATCACAATTTGGATGATTATACAGAATGTTTAGCTAAAGGAGCAATAGCTGGATTATTTAAATATTTACCTGTATCATATAAGGACAAAACAATTGAGAGTCGTGAAAAAGTTCATAATTATCAAAGTATGGCAGGAATGGCTTTTCATAATGTAGGCTTAGGAATGGCACATGGAATTTCTCATGCGCTTGGTGGAAAATATGATTTAGGACATGGGTTAGTGAATGGAATAGCCTTACCTTATGTATTGAAGTATAATTCTTCAAATGCAATTGTGAAAGAGAAGTTAGACTATTTAGCAAAAGTGATTGAGAGGAAAGATTTGATTGAAGAAATAAAGAATCTTAACAACTTGATGAGTATCCCTAATTCTTTTAAAGAAGTAGTAGGAATTTCTAAAGAAATTTTTCTTGCAGATATGGATGAATTGGTAGAGAATTCTTTAAAAGGTTCGACTCAAAGGAACCCTGTAAAAGTAGGTAAATCAGATATGAAAACAATGCTTCTGAATATGTATAATGGGACTGAGTAATCTTAAAAGTAAGAGATGGCTAATATATAATTATGCTTGAAAAAGATATGGTTGTTGAAAAGTATGCTCAAGCTTTGCGCAAAGCTTGAGCAGGGAGTTATTGTTTTTGTATATGTTTCATGTTTTTGTGAAATGAAAGAAACAATCTACACAGTAATATCTTTTCCATCTAATAATCTCATTTCAGTAATCAATTATTCAAAAATAATTGATTTACTATCATTAGAAATAATTTTTATTTATACATTAAATCGAAATAATATTACATCCCCATCTTTTACAACATATTCTTTTCCTTCAAGTCTAACCAATCCTTTTTCCTTAGCAGCTGCCATACTTCCAGCAGTTACTAAATCATCAAAACTAACGGTTTCTGCGCGGATAAATCCTTTTTCAAAGTCAGTATGAATTTTTCCAGCAGCTTGTGGCGCTTTGCTTCCAACCGTTATGGTCCACGCGCGTACTTCCTGTGGACCTGCCGTTAAGAAACTCATAAGACCAAGAAGTCTGTATCCAGCATGGATCAGTTTATCAAGACCTGATTCAGAAAGACCAAGTTCTGATAAAAATTGTTCTTTTTCTTCATCATCAAGTTCTGAAATTTCGGATTCGATCTTCGCACAGATTACGACAACTTCTGCATTTTCAGTTTTTGCGTGTTCTCTTACTTCTGCTACCATTTTATTAGCTTCAGAATCAAGCAAATCATCTTCAGATACATTAGCAACATAAATGATTGGTTTAAAGGACAATAAAGTATACTCTTGTACCATTTTTTCTTCATCTTCTGTTAGATCAAGGGCCCTGATAGACTTTCCTTCTTCAAGCGTTTCTTTGATTCTTTCTAATAAATCAAGTTCTTTTTGAAGGGATTTATCTCCTTTTAACATCTTTCTAGCTTTTTGGATTCTTCGATCAATTAACTCAAGATCAGAAAAAATTAATTCAAGATTAATCGTTTCGATATCTCGTAGGGGACCTACACTTCCATCTACATGGACTACATTTTCATCTTCAAAACATCTTACAACATGAACGATTGATTCAACTTCTCGAATATTTCCTAAAAATTTATTACCAAGTCCTTCACCTTTACTAGCGCCTTTTACAAGTCCTGCTATATCATAAAATTCAATAGCAGTAGGAAGTACTCTTTTTGAATCATACATTTTTCTTAATACTTCGAGTCTTTTATCAGGAACGGAAACAACACCCACATTTGGTTCTATGGTACAAAACGGATAGTTTGCTGATTCAGCACCAGCTTTTGTGATTGCATTAAAAAGTGTGCTTTTTCCTACATTTGGTAAACCTACGATACCTAATTTCATCTATAACGCTTCCTTTCAAACGATCTATGTGATTTCATACAAATTAAATTATAACTGATAAATCCAACTAGTTCAATAAAAATCATATTTGATAAAAAAAACAATAGAATGAAATAGGGGGTGGCATTTTGTGAAAATAATAGAAAATATGAAAATATTTTTTTTGCCCATAATTTTCACAGTATTTATTATAGGTTATTTTGTATCCTTTGGATTTTTTGAAAGATTTTCAATTGTGATGCTGACTATATTTTCTTATACTTTTTTTAAAAATGTAAAGAGCGTGAAGATAAGATCTTTGTGTATAGGAATTACTGGCATGATCATTGGGGCAATATTGTGTAGTTATGGTTTGTTCTTTTTTAAATATGAAAATGATAATAAGAAAGAACCAATAAATATGGATGAAAATATAAATACAGCGGTATTATTAGTGTTTGATGGGGAGCCTGAAAAATATGATTTATCGATTCTTTTAAAGAATATGCATAGAAATAATGGGGTAGGGCATAAAATATGTATTCCTTTCAGATTATATGGGTATAAGAGCGTATATGAGCATGTAGGAATCAGTAAATATAATGATATAAGTAAAAGGGTAGGAGAAAAAATAGCAACCCATCTAGAAGGAGATTATGATGTTTATGTTTCATATTTAAATAATACACCCTATTACAAAGAAGTACTTAATGGAGAAATTAGAAAAGAGAATTATAAAAAAATGATTGTTGCACCTATTTTTTTGACGGAATCAGTAGATTATAAATATGTTGTCAATGAATTAGAAATGGAAAACTTATATACCCCAAAAACTAGGATAAAGTTTATGCCGCCTCTTTGGGATAGTGAAAAAATTGTAAATGAGATTGTAAAAGATGTTTGTAATATGGATACAAGAAAAAATGAAGTAGGCATTGTTTTAATGGGTAATCGTGATGGGATGAATCAAAACCGTGTATTTAGAGAAAAAATAAAAAAACAATTGGTGCATAATGGTTATGTGGATCGAAAAATAAAATGTATAGGAATTAGTCCAGATGATACACAAATAAAAAATATTTTAGGAGAGCTTCAGCAATATGGTGTTGCAAAAATTTTATTAATAGGGGTCAATGATATTGTAGATAAGGTGAAAGATCAGTATGAAATTGAAGAAATAATTAAAAAATTTAAAGACGCAGAAGATACAGATATAAAGTATATGAAAGGCTGGGGAGAAAATGATGGAATGATAGAGGAATTAGAATTTAGGATCAGAGTGATGAATGTAGAAGAGTGGGATGAATAGAGATATACAAAGGGATTTATGTATATAATGGAAAACTTTAACCATAATAAATAGTGACAATATTGAAATTTTGCGTTATAAATAGATTAGACAAAATATGCCAAGGAGGGATAAAATTTGCTAAAGCGACTAAAACCTATAGCAATCGAGAAGCAGATAAAGCTACATATTATTAAAACGGATAAATTTAAAACAAATTTAGTCAGTGTCTATTTTCAAAGACCACTTGCAAAAGAAGAAGTAACAAAAAATGCATTGTTATCGATGGTATTGCCTAGAGGGGCGAAGAATTATACGAGTTCGAAGGCACTTTCAAAAGCCTTAGAAGGCTTATATGGGGCGTTTTTAGGGAGCGATGTGACGAAAAAGGGAGAAAGAAATATACTCCAATTTAGAATGCAGCTTGCCAATGATAAATATGTAGAAGATGAAAATGTATTGGCAAAAGGGATGGAGATCTTAAATGAGGTCATTAATAATCCTTATATTGTAGAAGGTTCTTTTAAAGATGATTATGTAAATCAAGAAAAAGAGAATCTGGCAGAAAGAATTGAAGGCAGAAAAAACGACAAAATGAAATATGCATTCGATCGATGCATTGAAGAGATGTGTAGGAATGAACCCTTTTCATTATATCCATATGGAAATATAGATGATTTGAAAAATATAACAAGTACATCGCTATATGCACACTATAAGAATGTAATTACCTCTTCACCCATAGATATTTGTGTAGTAGGGGACTTTGATGAAAAAGAGATTGAAAAGTTGGTAACAGAAAAGCTGAAATTTAATCAAAAGGAAGTTATAGCTGTTAAAAGGGAAAAAATTGAATATATTCCTGATGAAATTAATGTGGTTGAAGAAAATATGGACATTAATCAAGGAAAATTAAATCTAGGATATCGAACAAATATACCTTTTGAAAGTGCTATGTATCAGCCTTTAGTACTTTACTCAAATATTTTAGGTGGAGGCCCTAATTCGAAATTCTTTAAGAATATACGAGAAAAAGAAAGCCTTTGTTATTATATATTTTCAAGGGTTGAAAAATTCAAGTCCTTGTTATTAGTTGGTGCGGGTATTGAATTTGAAAATTATGATAAGGCTGTGTCACTGATCAAAGCACAAATGATGGATATGAATAAGGGAGATTTTTCTGAGGAAGATATTGAAAGTGCAAAGAATTCAATTATTACTTCTATTCGAAGTATGACAGATACTCCTCATATGCTTGCTGATTTTTATTATACACAAGCGATTAGCAATAATGAGGATACATTAGAAACAATGATTGAAAAAATTAGAAATGTAGAGAAAACACAAATTATTGAAGCGGGAAAAAGCATAAAATTAGATACAATATACTTCCTTAAAAAGAAAGAGGAGGTGCGATAAATATGACAATGCAAACAATAGAAAACAAAGTGTTAAAAGAAAAAATGTTTTTAAAGGAATTGCCAAATGGTCTAAAAGTCATTTTTATGCCAAAGGAAGGGTATACAAAACAATATGCTATATTTGCAACAAATTATGGATCGAATGAAAGTCAGTTTATTATACCTGGGGAAAAGGATATAACGAAAGTACCTGATGGGATTGCACATTTTTTAGAGCACAAGTTGTTTGAAGAGCCTGAAGGAAGCATATTTGATAAGTTTTCAGAGTTGGGTTCGAATGTAAATGCATATACAAATTTTACTTCTACTTGCTATTTATTTTCATCTACAGATCGGTTTTATGAGAATTTAGAGCTTTTGATCAATTTTGTGCAGTCGCCTTATTTTACCGATGAAAATGTGGAAAAAGAAAAAGGAATTATTGGACAGGAAATAAAGATGTATGAAGACAATCCAAATTGGAAAGTGTTTTTTAATGGGTTAAAAGCAATGTACCATGATTATCCAGTGAAAATTGATATCGCAGGAACTGTAGAGAGCATCAGTAAAATCACAAAGGAAGATCTCTATAAGTGCTATAACACTTTTTATGATCCTTCAAATATGATTGTATTTGTTGTAGGAGATGTAGACTGTGATAAAGTATGTTCTATCGTAGAAAAAAATCAAAAGAAAAAAGAAAAGCTTGAAAATAAAATAGAGAGAATCTATCCTGTAGAACCAGATCGTATTGTACAAAGTATCATCGAAGAAAAGTTAGATGTGTCTATCCCATTATTTAATATTGCTTTTAAAGATATAGACAATGATTTGTCTGTAGATAAGATATTAAGAAAAGACATTGCTACAAAGATATTATTAGATTTATTGTTTGGTAAGAGTTCAGATTTATACACGAGCCTCTATGAAGAAGGGCTCATTAATGATACATTTGAAAATGAATATACTGGGGAAGTGGAGTATGGCTACTCTATGTTAGGTGGAGAATCTAAAAATCCTAAAAAAGTTTTAGAAAAAGTACTTGCATATATTGAAGAAATAAAAAGTACAGGATTGAATGAAGCAGATTTTGAAAGAATAAAGAGTAAACAAATAGGAGAGCATTTAAGCTATTACAATTCTGTGGAATTTATTGCAACAACTTTTGTCTCTTACTACTTTAAAGGGATCAATATTTTTGATTATTTAAAGGCATTAAAGGAAATAGAATTTGAAACTGTACAAAAAAGATTTCATGCACATTTTTGTGAAGAAAGATGTGTGCTATCTATTATCAGCCCAAAATGATTTGAATAATAGGTAAAAATTCATTATAATATATATGATGGTTGTCAGCATTGCTGACAACCAAATTATTTTGAGCAACGGAAATTATGAACGTGAGTGAATAATTTCGTTGGCGAGATAAAATTGTATTTTAAGGAGTGATTTTATTGGATCCAGTGGCATTTAAATTGTTTGGACTAGATATAAGATGGTATGGAATTCTTATTTCGACAGGAATAGTACTTGGGGCAGTATTGGCAATCAAAAGAGCAAAAAAAGAAAATATTCATGAAGAAAAAGTGCTAGATTTACTCTTGTTTGCAATTCCTGCAGCCATTATTGGGGCAAGAGCCTATTATGTAATTTTTAACTGGAATGCATATGTGGGTGATGTGCTTAGTATGATTAATGTTCGACAAGGGGGGTTAGCCATTCATGGAGGCGTCATAGGAGGTCTTTTAGTAGGATATTTTTTTTGTAAGAAAAATAATATTTCGTTTAAAAAAATGGCGGATATATGTGCTCCAAGTATTATTTTAGGACAAGCAATTGGGAGATGGGGGAACTTTATCAATCAAGAAGCCCATGGAGGGCCTACAGATTTACCATGGGGGATCATGGTAGATGGTATACGGGTGCATCCAACATTTCTTTATGAATCTATATGGAATTTTTTAATATTTTGTTTTTTACTTTGGTATGATAAAAAGAAAAAATTTAATGGGGAGTTATTCTTATTGTATGCGGCACTTTATTCAACGGCTAGATTTTTCATAGAAGGGTTAAGGACAGATAGCTTGATGCTTGGATCATTTAGAGCAGCACAATTAATGAGTGTAGGAGTAATCATTGCAGCAGGCACCATCATATATATTGGTAAAAGAAAAAGCAAGATATAAATAGAGTCGAAATAAATTTAAGAAAATCCAAAGTTTTTTTAGAAATATACAAAAATGTAATATAATTGTAATTATGCTGTCATATTATAATGTTGACATATATTTCAAATTGTAATAATATAATAATATTCGAGTTCAATTTATTTTATTAATGAAATATGAGGTGTGGCAGATGGCAAAAAGAGATATAGAGAGAGTAAGGAATAAGTTAAATGATCTTATAAAATTTGGATGTAGCTATGAGGAGATTTATAATGCAAGCGTTGAATTAGACAAACTCATCATTGCATTTTATAAAAATAAATAAGCTATGATCATTAAGAAATGCCTTTAAGCTTTACGCTTAAAGGTTTTTTTGTCTAAAGATAGTAATTTATGCCTAATAAAAAAAAGATTATTCTAGAAGGAATTTTCATAAAGGTATAGAAATAATAGAAAAGTGGTGATAAGTGGTAGGAAGTGGTGACTTTTTCCCAAAATGGGGTGGAAGAATTTGTTTATTGGAGAATATTTTCATACAATTGATGCAAAAGGAAGAGTGATTATTCCTTCTAAATTTAGAGAAGCGTTAGGTGAAAAATTTATTATCACAAAGGGGCTAGATCATTGTTTGTTTGTCTATCCACAAGACGAATGGAAAAGTATCGAAAAAAAATTGAGAGAGCTACCTTTAACCAGTAAAGATGCACGCGCTTTTGTAAGATTTTTTTTCTCTGGTGCAACAGAGTGCGAGCTGGATAAGCAAGGGAGAATAATTATTCCACCTAATTTAAGAATACATGGGAAGATGGATAAGGAGATTGTGAGTATTGGCGTATCCACAAGGGTAGAAATTTGGAGCGGTGAGCAGTGGCAGATCTATAATAAAACTGCTGATTTAAGTTATGATGATATTGCTGAAAAAATGGTTGAACTAGGCATTTAAATATTTTTTTAAAGAAAGACAGATACTACTTTTAAAACTTGAGAGAGCAGGTGAAGATTTGAATTTTGAACATGTTTCAGTGTTGCTAGAAGAGACAATTGAAAATCTAAATATAAAATCAAATGGCATATATGTGGACGGTACACTTGGAGGTGGTGGACATGCATCTAAAATTTGTGAGTGTTTAGGTAAAGACGGATTGTTTATAGGGATAGATCAAGACAAGGATGCACTTAATACGGCATCAAAGAGACTAGAAAAATATCAAAATAAAAAAATCTTTGTGCATGATAATTTTTCAAATATTAAAAACATATTAGCTAAGCATAATATCTCAAAAATTGATGGAATGATTATGGATATAGGTGTATCTTCTTATCAATTGGATGAAGGAAGTAGAGGCTTTTCATATATGCAAGATGCACCACTAGATATGAGAATGGATCAAACAAAAGCATTTAGCGCAAAAGATGTTATAAATAATTATGAAGAGGAAGAACTAGTGCGTGTAATCAAAGAATATGGAGAAGAACGATGGGCAAAGCGTATTGCGAACTTTATTGTTGAAGAGAGAAATAATAAAGTAATCCGTACGACAGGAGAAGTCGTTGATATTATAAAAAAAGCAGTGCCATCAGCTGCTAGACGAGATGGACCACATCCTGCAAAGAGAACTTTTCAAGCTATAAGGATAGAAGTAAATAATGAATTAGGTATATTAGAACAAACGATTCGAGACATTTCAGAAAATTTAAACCCGGGGGGGCGGATTTGTATCATTACCTTCCATTCATTAGAAGACAGAATTGTAAAAAATACTTTTAAAGATTTAAGTACGGTGTGTAAATGTCCACCAGAATATCCTATATGCAGATGTAATGGAAAAGCAGATATAAAAAGAATAACCAAAAAACCGATATTACCATCAGCGGTAGAAGTAGAGAAAAATCCAAGATCTAGAAGTGCAAAACTTAGAGTAGCAGAAAAGGCTTAATGTTCTAAAAGTGAGAAGGGGGGAATAAATTTGGTAGTAGCACAAAGAAAATATAATTATCTTGAAGAAGAAGCTATATATCAACCGCCTAAAAAGAACAATGCAAACAAGCATAAAGAAAGCAAAAAAATCAAAACCATTCATAAGGTGCAAATGATTTTGAGTATTATCATTATTGCTAGTTTATGTATCGGTATTTTATTAGGATACGTGAAGGTTTCAGAACTAAAATATAAAGTCAATGGTTTGAATAAGGAGATTGAGCAACTAGAGGGAGTTGCTGAGAACCTAAGGGTAGATGTTGAAGGGATAAAGAGAAGCGATATTATAGAGAAAAGCGCAAAAGAAGAATTAGGCATGCAGTATCCTGAAAAAACGCAAATGGTATTTTTAAGTGTAGATAACAGTAAAATGCCGAAATCTGCAAATGCAAAAGAGAAAGCAAAATTAGAAAAAGAAAAGAAAACTAGTATAATAGCAGGTATAAAAGGAACCGTACATAAACTATTTACCCTATTAGACTAGTTAACATGGGGGGCAGTAGCATTGGCAACGTCTATTACGAGTATTGGTAACAAAAAAAGACTGGTTTTGCTGTTGTTTTTTGTAAGTATTACTTTATTTGGGCTTGTAGCTAGAATCGGATGGATTCAAATTGTACAGGGAGAGAAATACAGACAGTTAGCACATATTCAGCAAACAAGAGATATTCCAATTCCTGCAAAAAGAGGAACAATATACGATAGGAATGGAAAAGAATTGGCTATTAGTGCAAGTACAAATACAGTCTGGGCAAGACCTGCTCAAATAAAAAAAATTGATCATGTTACAGAAACACTTGCTGACATCCTTGAAATGGATGAAAAGGAGTTAAAGGAAACCTTAACGAAAAAAAATGTTGGATTGATTAAGATTAAAAAATGGATTGATAAAGATAAAGCAGATGCTATTCGAAAAGGAAAACTAGAGGGGATATGGATTGCAGAAGATAATAGAAGGCACTATCCATTTGGAAATTTTGCTGCACAGGTCATTGGACATACAACAGATGATAATCGAGGGCTTGTGGGGATTGAACTTGAATATGATAAATATTTAAGTGGGTTACCTGGAAGATGGATAAAAAACACGGATGTAGTAGGAAGACAGCTTCCTTACGGAACGGAAAAATATTATAAAGCAGAGAATGGATTAAATGTAGTACTTACCATTGATGAAGTGATTCAACATTTTGTGGAAAAAGCAGTAAATGATGGATTGGCACAAACACAAGCTAAGAGAGTTTTTACCATTGTGATGGAGCCGAAAACAGGGGATATTTTGGCTATGACCGTAAAGCCTGATTATGATCCGAATAATCCAAGGATACCTATAGATGAAAATAACCGAAGGCTTTATGAAAGCTTAGACAACAAGGCTAAGCAAAAAATGTGGAATGAAATGTGGAGAAATCCAATCATTAGTGATACGTATGAGCCAGGATCCACATTTAAGTTAATTACATCAGCTGCTGGGTTAGAAGAAGGGGTAGTCACACCAAATTCACCCTTTTATGATAAAGGATATATTATGGTGGCAGGGCAAAAGCTAAGATGTTGGAGATATTATAATCCCCATGGATCAGAAACTTTTACACAAGCTGTACAAAATTCATGCAACCCAGTATTTGTAGAAGTTGGTCAAAGGTTAGGGGTTGAAAAATATTATGATTATATAGAGTCTTTTGGTTTTGATAAACTTACAGGAATTGATTTACCAGGAGAAGGTCGCGCTATTTTACAAAATAAAAAATATGTAGGACCTGTAGAATTAGGAACAATATCTTATGGACAGGGAATATCTGTAACCCCTTTACAGTTGATTAATGCCATATCTGCTATTGGAAATGATGGGAAATTAATGGAACCAAGAATTGTGAAAGAACTGGTAGACGATTCTGGAAATGTGATTAACCGATATGAACCAAAGATGATTCGACAGGTTTTATCAGAAAAAACATCTAAAGAATTACGATTGATTATGGAATCTGTTGTATCAGAAGGTTCAGGTAAGAAAGCATATATTCCAGGATATAGAATAGGTGGAAAAACGGGAACAGCAGATAAGATTGTAGATGGGAAGTATGCTAAGGGAAAAGTATATTCTTCTTTTATTTCGCTTGCACCAGTAGATGACCCAAAACTTGCTGTACTAGTAGTCATTGATGAGCCACAAGGAACCCACTTTGGAAGTCAGACGGCAGCACCAGTAGCCCATGCAATATTAAAGGATACATTAAGATATTTAGATGTAGAACCGAAATTTAATGAAGAGGAAGCAAAAGAATATAGGAAAAATGAAGTGATTGTTCCAGAAGTTAGGAATTTATCCTTAAAAGAGGCAACAAAGGTTTTGGGAGAACGTAAATTACAATATGAAACAGAACCGATTTATGTTGAAAATCCAGATACGATCATTGTAGAACAATTTCCAAAACCAGGAGCAAAAATTGAAGAAAACTCTATTATTATTTTGTATTTAAAAAAGGATGCTACAAACTAGCTTTTAGCAAATAGTAAAAATAATCATTTTTAAAAATATGTGGTATAATGGAAACAAACCAAATAGCAAAGGCAACTTAGGTCGAAGTAAGATTACTTTGAATTAAGTTGCCTTTTCGTGAGTTTTGTTTATGAATGCACATCATAGTCTATAATAAAAAAATGGGAAACCTTTACATAAGGAGCGATGTTATGAAATTAAATGAATTATTAAAAAATATAGCTATCATGGATTTAGTAGGAGAAGAAGCTATAGATATAACAGGAATTGCGTATGATTCTAGAAAGGTAGATGAAAATTATTTATTTGCCTGCATTATAGGATTGAAAACAGATGGACACGAGTATATTGAGCAAGTGATTAAAAAAGGTGCAAAAGCATTGATTGTTGAAAAAAATATTCCACCTATAAAAGGAATTACCATAATAAGGGTGGAAAATAGTAGGAAAGCATTAGCCTTGATTTCTGCAAACTTCTTTAAACATCCAACAAAAAATATGCATATAATAGGGGTTACAGGTACAAATGGAAAGACAACCACAACGCACTTAATAAAGAATATTTTAGAAAAAAATAGTGTTCATTGCGGTTTAATAGGAACCATATCTCATAAAATTCTGGATAAAGAATATAAAGCAAATAATACGACACCTGAATCTTTAGAACTACAAAGCTTATTTAAAGAAATGCTTGGGTTAAATGTAAATAGCTGTGCTATGGAGGTTTCATCCCACTCACTAGATTTAGATCGGGTTGCAGGGATCAACTATAAAATCGGTGTGTTTACAAATTTGACACGTGATCATTTAGATTTTCATAAAAATATAGAAAATTATAAAAATGCAAAGGCAAAGCTTTTCTATCAAACTTCTCTAGCAAATATTATAAATATTGATGATCAATATGGGGCAGAAATTGCCAATGAAGTGAAAAATTTAGATGCAAAGCTTATTACTTATGGGATTGAAAAAAAAGCGGAAATTTATGCAAAAGATATTACGATTTCTCCAAAAGGAACTGAATTTACATTGGTTACGCCTGAATTTGAAGGGCATATAAAAATTTCAACGCCAGGCATGTTCTCCGTGTATAATGCATTAGCAGCCATGGCTGTTTCCTATGTTTTAGGATATAATTTTGAACAAATAAAAAAAGGTATTGAATCTATAAAGGGTGTGTTAGGAAGATTTGAGGCGGTTGAAAATACAGGGAAATATACGATTATCGTGGATTATTCCCATACACCAGATGCCCTTGAAAATGCACTAGATACTATAAAAGAATTTGTAAAAGGTAAAATTATTACTGTATTTGGGTGTGGCGGTGATAGAGATAAGACGAAGCGGCCGATGATGGGAGAAATTGCTGGAGAACTTTCGGATTTTTGTATAATTACAAGTGATAATCCAAGATCAGAAAAACCAGATGAAATCATAAAAGATGTTGAAGTAGGAATAAAAAAGACAAATTGCAAATATAAAATGATAGTAGATAGAAAAGAAGCTATAAGAGAAGCTATAAAAATAAGTGAACCTGACGATATTATTTTAATTGCAGGAAAAGGACATGAAACTTACCAAATCATTGGGAAAAAAATTATTGATTTTGATGATAAAAAAGTATCTCAGGAAATACTGAGGGAGGAAATGCTAGATGGAAATTAGGATAACAGAAGTAATAGAAGGTACAAAGGGGGAATTGGTAAGAGGAAATAGTGAAGATATTATTTACGGAGTTTCGACAGATTCAAGAAGTATCATTAAAAATGAATTGTTCATTCCATTGGTGGGTGAAAAATTTAATGGACATGATTATATTGAAAATGCTGTAAGTTTGGGGGCTATAGCCGTAATAACAAGCGAATGGACTGAAGAAAATTTTCTTAAGTATCCTCATTTAAATATTATAAAAGTAAAGGATACTTTAAAAGCTTTACAGGATCTTGCTAAATATTATTGTTTGAAATTCAATATCCCTATTATAGGAGTTACAGGTAGTACGGGGAAAACTTCTACAAAGGATATGATATACTGCGTACTGGCAAAGAAATATAAAGTTTTAAAAAATAAAGGAAACTTTAATAATCATATAGGGTTGCCCTTGACAGCTTTGCATTTAAAGAAGGCACATGAACTAGCCATATTTGAAATGGGGATGAGCAGTTTTGGCGAAATTGATCTCCTTGCAGGATTAGTAAAGCCAGAAATTGCGGTTATTACAAACGTTGGATTATCTCATATTGAACATTTAGGCTCTCAAGAAAATATTATGAAAGCAAAAATGGAGATTACTAATTATTTTGATAAAAAAAGTACATTAGTCATAAATGGTGATGATCCACTCCTGAAAACCATAAAAGATAAAGCGTGCAATTATAATAAATGTTTTATCGGATTTGGAAATAATTGTAACTATCAAGCAATAAATATAAAGGATTTAGGAGAAGAGGGCATTCGTTTTGATGTTTGCATTCATGATAAGATTTATCCTTTTATATTAAATGTTCCAGGAGAACACAATATCTACAATGCTTTATGTGCTATTGCTGTAGGGTTGCATTTTCATGTTGCTATGAAGTTGATTCAGGAAGGGATAGAAGAATTTAAAAATAGTAAAATGAGATTAAATGTGATGACTACAAACGAAAAAATAAAAGTGATTAACGATGCATATAATGCAAGCCCTGACTCAATGCGTGCAGCACTATCTGTACTAAGGAAAATGGAGAAGCATAGAAAAATAGCAATTTTAGGAGATATGCTTGAAATGGGTGAATATGCAAAGCAAGGGCACTATGATGTAGGGTGTGAAGCAGGAAAAGCTGTAGATGTATTAATTGCTGTAGGAAAAGATGCTAGATATATTGCTAACGGCGCAAAAGAAACAGGGATGGACGAAAGACAAGTTTTTTCATGTAAAAATAATCAAGAAACGATTTATATATTAGAAAAAATATTAAAGGAAGAGGATGCGGTTCTTGTAAAAGGGTCGAGGGGAATGCGAATGGAGGAAATCGTAGAATATATACAAGAGAGGAGTTAACTTTATGATACAACATACACAATTAATAACAATAATCATCATATCATTTCTTATAACACTTATTTTAGGGCCTTTGGCGATACCTATCTTACAAAGATTAAAGGTAGGACAAAGCATAAGGGATGAAGGCCCTAAATCGCATATATCAAAATCTGGTACACCTACTATGGGTGGATTAATAATGATTGCGGCCATTTGTATAACGACTTTAACTTCAGGACATGCAAATAATGATTTATATGTTATTTTATTTGCAACCATTGCTTTTGGAGGAATAGGATTTATTGATGATTTTATAAAAGTAGTATTAAAAAGAAATTTAGGACTAAAAGCATATCAAAAACTGGTAGGACAAATTATTATTGCAATTATTATTGCTGTGTATCAGTCTAAAACATCACAATACGGTACAGAAATATTTGTACCTTTTATGAAACAAAGTTTGGATTTTGGTATTTTATATATTCCATTTATTGCAACAGTTGTTGTTGCTACAACAAATAGTGTAAACTTAACAGATGGTTTGGATGGATTAGCTGCAGGAGTAACTTTAATCGTTTCTTTGTTCTTTGCGTTAGCAGCCCTGTATTATGGTAATTCTAGTGCTACTTTAGTGTCAGGAGCATTAACAGGTGCATGTTTAGGATTTTTAAGATTCAATGTCCATCCTGCAAAAATATTTATGGGGGATACGGGTTCTATGGCTCTTGGAGGTGCTATTGCAGCAATTGCAATTTTAACGAATATGACGCTGTTTATTCCAATTGTTGGAGGAATCTATTTTGTAGAAGCATTATCAGTAATCCTTCAAGTAATGTCCTTCAAACTCACAGGTAAAAGAATTTTTAGAATGAGTCCGCTGCATCATCATTATGAGCTAAAGGGATGGAAAGAAATAAAGGTAGTGATTGTATTTTGGGCTGTTACATTACTTTTATGTATTATTGGATTATTTAGCTTAAAGGTTTAAATGAATATAGAGACGGAGGAATAAGAAAAAAGATATATGAAAGCGGGTGGCGTTATTGTTAATAAAAAATCAGCGTGTTTTAGTAGTTGGACTAGGAATATCTGGGATACCAACGGTAGAAGCATTATTAAAATTAGGCGCAAAAGTAACGGTTAATGACAAAAAAAACAAAGAAGCATGTGAAGATATATTAAAGGATTTAGATGGAAGAAAAATAGAATTCATACTAGGGAAGCATCCAAATGATTTAATGCCATTCGATTTGATTATATTAAGCCCAGGAGTGCCAACAGATCTCCCTTTTATACAAAAAGCACGAGATATGAATATAACAATCATGGGAGAGTTAGAGTTAGCGTATCAATTATGTAGCGGAAAATTTATTGCTATAACAGGCACCAATGGAAAAACAACGACGACAGCTTTAACGGGAGAAATATTTAAAAATGCAGGAAAAGAAACCTATGTGGTAGGAAATATTGGTGTTGCAGCAATATCTAAAGCACAAGAAGCATCAAAAGATGGAATTATGGT
The DNA here is from genome assembly GCF_004345705.1 of Marinisporobacter balticus. Classification (GTDB taxonomy): domain Bacteria; phylum Bacillota; class Clostridia; order Peptostreptococcales; family Thermotaleaceae; genus Marinisporobacter; species Marinisporobacter balticus. Next base: position 24,133 of record NZ_SLWV01000002.1, on the reverse strand, counting down.
TACAGAGACTAGTAGTTTTCAGCTTGAGAGTACCATAGATTTTAAACCGAAAATTGCTGCGGTCTTAAATCTTACACCCGATCATTTAAATAGACATAAGACCATGGAAAACTATATTGATGCAAAGGCAAATATATTTAAAAATCAAGAAGATGCAGATGTTTTAATACTAAATGCAGATGATGAAAAAACCTATGCATTAAAAGAATTTGCAAAAGCAGATATTGTTTCATTTAGTAGAAAGAAAGTATTAGAAAAAGGAGCATATGTACTAGATAATCAGATTGTTGTAAAAAAAGAGCATAAAGGCTATGAGATAATCTGTAGGGTAGATGATATAAAAATGCCAGGGAAACACAATCTAGAAAATGCTTTGGCTGCAGTTGCAATTGCATATTGGGCTAGTATTGATAAAAAAGTGATTGCGGATACTTTGAAAATGTTTATGGGGGTAGCTCATAGAATAGAATTCGTAGATGAAATTGAAGGAATACGTTACATAAATGATTCTAAGGGAACAAATCCTGATGCATCAATAAAAGCAGTAGAAGCTATGAAAACACCTATTGTATTAATTGCTGGAGGGATGGATAAAGGAAGTAATTTTGAAGAATTTATCCATGTATTTAATGGGAAAGTTAGACATATGGTGTTAATAGGAGAAACAGCACAAAAGATTAAAAAGACAGCAGCAGAAAATGGATTTTATGCATGTAGCATTGTAGAAAATATGGAAGGTGCTATAGCAATCTGTTCGAAAATCGCAAAAAAGGGAGATGCTGTATTGTTGTCCCCTGCTTGTGCGAGTTGGGATATGTATCCTAGTTTTGAAGTTAGAGGTAGGCATTTCAAAGAATGCGTTAAAAAATTGAGGGGGTAGTAGGAATGGCGAAAAAAAAATCCAGTGATTTTACCCTTTTGCTTATAGTTATCATACTGGTTGTAGTTGGGATTGTTATGGTGTTTAGTTCAAGCCATTACTTTGCCTTGTCTAAAATGAATGATTCTTATCATTTTTTAAAAAGAGAATTAATGTGGGCGGGATTAGGGCTTTTGGGTATGTTTTTCACCATGAATTTTGATTATTGGAGATATAAAAAATTAGCCCCATATGCTTTTGTTTTGAGTGTAATTTTGCTAATCCTCGTTTTAACACCAGCCGGGCATTCAGTTAATGGTGCAAAAAGATGGATTCCTATTGGTGGGTTTACAATCATGCCAGGAGAAGTTGCAAAAATTTGTGCCATTATTTTTGCAGCTTCTCATCTTTCAAGAAAGCCAGAAAAGATAAAAAATTTTGTAAATGGTGTGATCCCGGGTTTCATCATTATAGGCGTATATTTTGGACTAATTATACTACAGCCTAATATGAGTACAGCAGTTACCATTACGATGATTATTGCATCTATGATGTTTGTGGCAGGTATGAGGTGGCTTCATGTTACCGCTATGGGTATTTGTGGTTTTGTATTTTTGGCGGTTATGATTATCATAAAGCCTTATCGTATGAGGAGATTAACAGGTTTTTTAGATCCTTTTGCAGATCCACAAGGCACTGGGTATCAGGTGATCCAATCTCTATATGCTTTAGGTTCTGGAGGAATATTTGGTGTGGGACTTGGAAAAAGCATTCAGAAATATCTGTATATACCTGAACCTCAGAACGACTTTATATTTGCGATAATTGGAGAAGAATTAGGATTTATTGGTTGTGTCACGGTAATACTACTATTTCTTTTATTAATTTGGAGAGGTGTACGAATTGCGGTTAACGCACCAGACTTATTTAGTTGTTTACTTGCTACGGGTATAACAGCTATGGTAGCAGTACAAGTGATCATTAATATTGCAGTTGCAACATCTTCCATGCCTGTTACGGGTATACCGCTACCGTTTATTAGTTGGGGAGGAAATTCATTGGCAATATTTATGGCAGCTATAGGTATTTTGTTGAATATATCTAGATATTCGAATTTAGATAGGAGTTGAAATAATGAAAATACTAATTTCAGGTGGAGGAACAGGAGGACATATTTATCCTGCAATTGCAATAGCCAATAAAATAAAACAAGAGATCAAAGGTGTGAAAATTTTATTTGTGGGAACTGAGAGAGGACTCGAAAGTCAGCTTGTACCCAATGCAGGATATCGGCTAAAAACAATAACTGTTAGTGGATTTAAGAGGCGCTTATCTTTAGATACATTAAAATCTATAAAAGATTTATTTTTCGGATTAAAAGATGCCATAAAGATTATTCATCAATTTAAGCCAGATTTGGTAATTGGCACAGGAGGATATGTTTGTGGACCAGTTGTTTTTATTGCATCTTTATTCAATATAAAAACGGTAATACATGAACAAAATGTGATTCCAGGTGTTACGAATAAAATGTTAGGGAAATTTGTAAAGCGTGTATTGGTTAGCTTTGAAGAATCAAAACAATATTTTAATCATAGTAGTAAAGTCATTGTAACGGGTAATCCAGTCAGGAACGATTTTATAGATGTGCGTAAAGAACAATCCCGTAAAGCTCTAGGGATTGATGAAAATCGTTTTGTAGTAATGGCATTTGGAGGAAGTAGGGGTGCTGAAAAAATAAATGAAACCATGGCGAACGTTTTAAAAAATTTCAATGGAAACCATAAGATTAGTATCATTCATGTTACAGGAAGCAAGCATTATGAAGGCATTTTAAAAAGCTTAAACCAAAACAACTTTGAAATAAAAAAAAATATTATGATTAAAGAATACATCTATGATATGGCGAAATTTATGGGCGCTTGTGATTTAATAATAGGTAGAGCAGGTGCCATAACCCTTGCTGAAATTACAGCGATGGGACTGCCATCGATTTTAATCCCATCGCCCTATGTAGCGAATAACCATCAAGAATATAATGCAAAAGTATTAGAAAAAAATGGGGCTTCTGTTTTAGTGCATGAAAAGGATTTAACGGATAAAAAAATTATAAATTTAGTAAATCAATTTTCAAAGGATCCAGATCTATTAAAAGAAATGGCATGTAAAAGCAAAGCGTTAGCAAAACCGAATGCAACAGATATGATTTACACGGATATATTAAATTTAATTGAAACTTAATAGAAAAAATAGATTGCCTTATATTGGAAATTAACCATTCTAATATGAGGTAATTGTTTTTTATTAGTTCTAAGATGATTTTATATATTTGTTAGCGTAACACCTTTGAGAATTATGCATAAAATGAATAATATAGTATGTATTATTTCTATGATAATAGTGAATTTATAGATAATGAATGCAATGATTGCGTATTGGAATAGAATTCGGAGGTGGAATATGTGAGCAAGTTTTTTATACAAGGTAGAAAACAATTAAATGGAGAGATAAAAATTGGTGGAGCAAAAAATGCAGTACTTCCAATATTAGCTGCTACGATAATGAATGGGGGAGAAAATGTACTATTTGACTGCCCAAATCTAAGTGATGTGCATGCAATGATTCAGATATTAGAAGCGATTGGATGTAAAGTAGATTTTCAAAACGCTGTTTTAACCGTTGATTCAAGTACACTCTCTTCTCATGAAATTCCAGAACATTTAGTAAGAGAAATGAGATCTTCCATATTTTTAATGGGCCCTATGTTAGCGAGATGTGGCAAAATTAAGATTAGTTATCCAGGTGGGTAACAGAACTTGTTGGTACAAAAGGATTGTTTGATATACATAAATATTTTGATAAGAGTCTGAATATAAGGCACATAGAGGGTATCATTAATTTTCAAGCAAAAGGGGGACAGGTTGTAAATTAACAAAAATCAGAAAGTAGTAAAATTTTTTTTGTACTTTCTGATTTTTTAATAAATACTTTTTTACCACGTTTGATGTAGCATTCTAAGATAACTTTTCTTAAAACCCATTTTTTCATATAATTTAATAGCATTTTTATTATTTCTTTCAACATGCAATGAAATATTCCCTTCAGTTAAATCTATTGCATTTTGTAAAAGCTGAGTAGCGATACCTCTTCCTTTAACATTTTTATCGGTTGCAATATAAGCTAAATGATAAGTCGGTGCAAATGGTTTAAAGCCAGTATTTACAATGACAGATATGCCTACTATCCGCTTGTCTAATATAGCCAATAAAATATATCCATTGTTAAGTGCATTATTCACAGCTTCGCGTATTCCCTGTAACGGATCCGTATATTCCATTAGCCAAGCATTTAACAATTCAACTAATTTAATAATAGTAATGCCATCAACCTCTTCTATGGTTTTGATTTCTAAATCTATATGTCCATCATTTAGCAAAATTATATGATTTCCATATTTCAGATCACCCTCTTTCGCTTTTTTAATAAATCCGGCTAAAGCATATGCATTTTCAATTGACAGCTTAATATTTTCTAAGTTTTTAAAATATTTAACAAAGAAAACCAACTCATCTTCTTCTATTCCTATAATGGTTCCATTTGTATCCATAATAGCATCTAATGTATTTTCCATCATCTTACTTTCAGCTATCCTAACATACTTATTATATTTTGTTTTTTTAACAGGGGTATATTCTTTCAAAGATCCACTTGTTTCTCTATACTTATCATAAATGATATTACCTTGGTCTACAGTACAACTATATAGTGATGGCATCTTAGATATTTCATCATTCATCCATAACTTTCTAAATCCCAAATAAATCCCTGATATTGAAAACCCATAACTCATCTGTACAAAGATAGAATCAATAGGCTCCTTTGTCTGAAGCGCTAACTCTTCACTAATAGAAGAAAGGGCTGTCATATTTAAAATATTGTTTTCTACACCTAAGTTGGCATTATAATATCCCTTTTCTTTTGATAACTCGTTACTATAGTCTATACTTTGTATTTCATTTTCTCCGTACTCTATTAGTTCTATATAATCTTGCTGAAATTCCCTGTATTTTAGCCATCTACCTTTCTGTGGAAACACAAGAACACATTTTAAATTGTAATACGCACACAGAAAAGCTAAGGATTTAGCTAAATCCCGAGCCATCCCTAAACAAATAGTTTTCTTATTTAAATCTAACGCATCTTTGATAATCATGTAGGCTAGACGGTCAGCCTTTCTTTTACTAGGATTATTTCCTTCCAATTTCAAATAAATATTTCCTATATTCAGTTCTTGTTCAAGTTTTTTTGCACGTATCAAAGGTGTTTTCCCAACTCTATTTTTCATAATCTCATCATTCATTTTTTTACCTCCCCTTAATCTTATGCTGTCACGACTTATTCTTATTGAATAAGTTGTCAATCATTCTGCATTAAAAGCACCGATATATAGAAAATATTCTCTATGACAGCAAATAACATCAATATTATGATTATAAACAGATTTTTTAGTATTATTCATAGCAGTGGCATCATTGAGAAACATTTTTAATTTTGCCATAAGATCAAGTGACAATCGAAGTGCGTTGGTAGAAAGCGTTGAGATTCACAGAATCAACGTAGTTAGCTTTGTATTGAAGAGTAGACTGAGGAGAATATTTTATAAATAGTTAGAAATAAGTATTGTTTAGTATATAATATAAGTGTGTTATAGGATAAAATTGGAACTATTTAATGATAATGCGGATGAGATTATTGTGTAATATTATTTTTTAAAATAAATCAATTCTTCCTTGATGGGAAAGATGCAGCTTCGTTTATAGATTTTAATGAAGTATATGTATAATTTGTTAATTAGTAGAAGATATAAAAAAACGATATGCAAAAATATGTATTATGGTGTGGAATGTATCACACCATTTATTTGTGCTATGATTTAGGGAAATAAGATATTACAACCTGCTTTGAGATGGAATATATCACATTATATTCATAAGACATTCCTATATGTTCATAAAATAGATATAGGAGGTTGATGATATGAATAATAGTCAAATGAAACACATAACAAAAGGAGAGATTTGCGGAATAAAATTTAAAAGACGTCCAGTAGCAACAAATATAGTCATAACAGCGTCAAATCTTAAAGATTTAAATGTAGATGTACAAGCATTAGTTACAAAATTAGTAACGATGCAATTGAAAAAAGAGGAAATTGTATAACAATGAAAGGAGATGGGTCATGAATTTTTATGGATATGTTAGAATCTCTAGAGATGACAACGGCGAGAATTATGAGACAATCCTTACGCAGAAACAGATGATTCGTGGATATGTGAAAGAAAAGTTTGAAAAAGAAGTTCTTAAAATATATGAGGATGATAATGTATCGGGTTATAAATTTGAACGGACAGGACTTTCAATGTTAGAGGAAGAAATAAAATTAGGGAAAGTGAACGTATTAGTGGTAAAAGATTTATCAAGAATTGGAAGAAATAACGCACTAACGCTTCTATATTTGGAATTTCTAAGAGAAAAAGATGTAAGGATTATATGTATTTCAGATAATTACGATAGTTTTTCTGATGATGATGATATTATTGGTATCAAAACATGGTATAATGAAAGGTATGTAAAGGATATATCTAGAAAGATTACTGAAAATATTCGGATAAAACAAAAAAATGGAGGAATGATTATTAGGCCTTATTTTGGCTATAATATAGACCCTTATGATAAAAAAAAGTTGATACTTGATGAAAGTTCAACGATGATTGTGAAAAGAATTTTCAGATTATACATAGAAGGAAATGGATACAGGAAAATTGCAGAGATATTAAATAAAGATTGTGTCATGACACCTTCTAAATATAGACAAATTCAAACAGGGCATAAATGTGCAGTAGCCGAATTTTGGACACCTGTTCATGTGCAAAGAATCATTACGGATGATGTATATATAGGCACATTAAGATGTGGTAAGACCAAGAAAAAAAAAGTAAAAGGTGATTCAGTAAGAGTTCCCAAAGATGAACATATTATATATGAAAATAATCATCCTGCAATCATTTCAAAGGAGGATTTTGAATTGACGCAAACGATAGGGAAGCGGCGAAATAAGAGAAAAATAAGATCGGGTGCCAATGGGATGAATTTATTATCAGGGTTTCTATTTTGTGGAGATTGTGGGAAGTATATGGTTAAGTGGAAAAGAAAAAACAAATCAGATGCTTATGTATGTGGTGCTTATCATACACAAGGAAAAAAATATTGTACTTCACATCATATTAAAGAGGAAGACATCATAAATATTATTTCAAATGAGCTACAAAATTTGATTGAATATAGTCATATTAATAAAGAAAAACTAGAACAAGATTTAGAAGACGAAAAAAAATTAGTATTTAATTATGTTGAAGTAGAAAATAAATTCGTAAAAAGTATTTTAGATAAAAAATTAGAAATGAAGCATTATGCCAGACAATTAGCTAAAGGATTGATCGATGAAGAAGTTTTTAATGGGTTAACATCTGAAACAAATCAAGAACTAAAAACATTAAAGCACCAATTAGTAGAAATTAGAAAAATGAAAGATAGTATGATCTCATCAAAAGACGAGATCATCAAAGGAATTGATAAATTAAAGGAGATCGTAGAAGAAGGGAATCTAGGCAGAAAACAAATAGAAATACTCCTTGATAGGATTACAATTTATCAAAAGGAAATAGAAGGTAGAGGATGCCAGCCTAAGTTAGAGGTAAGGCTTAAGTGGAATGATCGATTAATAACCATGTGTTTGCATAATCAGGGGGGTGTGAAATAGGGCCTAGGCCAATTGACCTACATTTAAAAGCTTTAAGAGAATTAGGTGTCAAAATTACAGAAGCACATGGTTTTTTAGAGTGCGATGTGGTAAAATTACAAGGAAGCGAGATACACTTAGATTATCCAAGTGTTGGAGCAACTGAAAATACCATGCTAATAGCAGTGATGGCAAAAGGGATTACTACAATCAGAAATGCAGCTAAAGAGCCTGAAATTGTTGACTTGCAGGAGTATTTAAACAAAATGGGTGCAAAAGTACGAGGTGGCGGAACAAGTGAAATTATTATTGAAGGAGTGGGTCGACTTCATCGTGTAGAACATAAAATTATGCCAGATAGAATTGTTGCAGGTACATTAGCGATTGCAGGTGCTATAGCAGGTGGAGAAATTTTATTGAAAAATGTAGTGATTGATCATATAAAACCAATACTCGTAAAACTAAAAGAAGCAGGCTGTTTGGTGCTAGAGAAAGACCATAATCTAAAAATAAAAACAGCGCAAAGGCTTAAAGCTGTTGAAATGACAAAGACGCTACCTTATCCAGGATTTCCAACAGACATGCAGGCTCAGTTTATGTCATTGATGACTGTGACCCAAGGAACCAGCATTATTGCAGAGACTGTTTTTGAAAACAGATATAAACATGTGGATGAGTTAACAAGAATGGGTGCGAAAATTAAGATTGATGGAAGAGTTGCAGTTGTACAGGGTGTAAAAAAACTTACTGGAGCAAAGGTCTGTGCAAAGGATTTAAGAGGTGGAGCTGCCTTGGTACTGGCTGGACTTGTAGCTGAAGGCGTTACAATTGTTGAGCATATTAGTCATATAGATAGGGGTTATGATCAACTTGACAAGATGCTAGAAAGATTGGGTGCTTATGTTCATAGAATTGATTAAGAGTCAGCGTTTGCTGCTCTTAAGTAATAAAAAAATAATGGACAAACCTTATAAGGTGAGAAGATATGAATGGATTGAATCAAAGCATTAATAAAAATATAAAAAGAAAAAAAAATATTTTTGTTTGTTTAATGATGCTACTAATAGGGGTTATATCTTTTATTATTATATTTAAAACAGATGTATTTACTGTGAAATATGTGGATATTTTGGGAAATAAAAATATTTCAAAAGAGGAACTATTAGCTGATTCTGGAATTGTTTTGGGGAATCATATTTTTAAAGAAAAAGTGAATAATATTCAGTTAAATTTATATAGGAATTCTTATATTAAAACTGTTTTGGTAAAAAGAAAACTTCCTAATAGAATAATTATTCAGGTGACAGAGAGAATTGAGGAAGCTGCTATTCCATTTATGAATGAATTTTTAATGATTGATGAAGAGGGGATGGTTCTTAGATCTTCTGCTAGTAATGAATTGTTAAAAATAATAGAAGGACTTGAGTGTTCTAATTTTATGGAAGGAACAATCCTCAGAGCAAAAGACAAAGACCAATTAAGTAAATCTCTTGAAATCGTTAGAAAGATAAATGAGAATGAAATCACAATAAAAGAATTAGATATAACCAATAAAGAAAATATCATCATAAAACTCACAGATGATTTAATATGTAAGATTGGAGAAGGAGAGATTGTAGAATATGAGCTACAAATATTAAAGCAAATATTAGAAGATTTAAAGAAAAAAAATATTACAAGAGGAATTATTGACATAAGTAATGAAGGATATCCTAGTTACAGACCTGTAGAATAGGAGGTGTAGCATGAGAAATATTAAAGCGCAGTTAGCCATTGGAATTGTATGTATTGTATTAGGGGTGGTCTTAGCTTTGCAATTTAGAACAATACAAAGCAATTTAGAAGGAGCAGCCCCTGCACAAAAGGCAGAAGAATTGGTTGCAGAACTTAAAAAAATCAGAGAAGAAAAAGAAAATTTAATCAATGAAGTTTCTTCATTAGAAGGAAAGATAAAAGAAATAGAAGAAGCTGAGTCAAAGAAATCTGTTTTGGTAAAAAATATGAGTGAAGAGCTTGAAAAATATAAGATTATTTCAGGACTTAGAAAAGTAAAAGGTCCAGGGGTAGTGGTAATAATAGATGATCCGCCCATTAATCCAGAATTTTCAACAGGCAGTGTTATTATGTATAATAGTGATTTGCTTTTAAGTGTAATTAACAAATTAAATGATGCGGGGGCAGAAGCTATTTCTATAAATGATCAAAGATATGTATCCCGCACAGAAATAAACCTTGCAGGGAGTAATGTAAATATTAATTCGGTACCCACGGCACCACCTTTTGTAATAAAGGCTATTGGAAATCCAGATACGCTTGAAGCTACTTTAAATATAAGATTTGGTATTGTTGATTATCTGAAAAGTCAATATAATCTTCAGGTAGCTGTAAAAAAACAAGATGAAGTTATTATTCCTAGGTATAATGAAGTGATAAAGTTCAGATATGCTAAGCCTGTAGAGGATGTGGAATAGTCGAGGTGAATCTATGAAACGAAATGTATGGAAGTTTAATATTTTGATGTTTGCGATAGTACTAGGGTTATTGTGTACGCTACAGTTTAAAAATGTTCAAGGACAATATGAGTATGTGCCCATGAAAGTTATTCATGATTATAAAATAGCTATGGAAAGTGAAAAAAAAGAAATAGCTAATCTTCGAGAAATGATCGAAGATAGGAAAAATAAAATTACTGAATATGAAAAAATAAAAGAAGAAGGTGGTCGATTTAAAGAAACTATGGAAGAAGAAATAAATGCACAAAAGTTGATTAGTGGATTCGTGGATGTGGAAGGTCCAGGTGTCATCTTGACACTAGATGATGGCACAAGAGAACTATACGAAGGAGAAGAAGCAGATGCTGTGATGGTTCATGATGCAGATATACTCAATATCATCAGAGATTTAAAAGTTGCTGGAGCTGAAGCCATATCTATTAATGGACAAAGATTATTAGCCAATAGTGAAATAAACTGTGGGGGACATAGCATGCGGATCAACAATCAATTTTTTGCACAGCCCTTTATTATCAAAGCCATTGGAGACCCTAAAAAATTAGAAGCAGCTCTAATATTGCCAGTAAGCTATGGTGCTAAGTTAAAAGATATTTATGGTCTTTATGTAGAAGTGAACACGGTGCTTAATATGAAAATACCAAAATATTCTGAAGGTGTAGACTTCAAATATTTAAAAGTATTAGAAGAAGGTGAATAAATTGTTAATCGCAATTATTGGTTTGATTATAGGTGTTGCTTTTGGATGGTATCTTCCTGTTACTTACCCAACATCTTATTCATTATATATGTCTGTAGCCATATTGGCAGCGCTAGACACTGTATTTGGAGGAATTAGAGCATATATGGAGGATACATTTAACACAAATATATTTGTGTCAGGTTTTTTTGGGAATGCTATTCTAGCAGGACTTCTTGCCTATATAGGTGATCGGCTTGGGGTGCCACTCTATTATGCTGCAATTTTCACATTCGGTGGAAGGTTATTCAATAATTTTGCTAGGGCTAGAAGAAGTTTGATTGAAAAATTAGGACAAAAATAGGACGAAAAAAAAGAGGATATTTTAAAAATACGTTGAATTAAACAATGGAGTTAAAGATATTTTAGAAAGAGGATGGACATTACTGGCAAAAATCTTTTATATATAAAAATTAGTTTCAAATAAAAATCGGACCAATTCGATTATAGTACTTAAATTTTTCAATAGTTGTGTGGAGGAGGTAAATTAATGTTAGAATTTGATGTAGATATGGAGCAGTTTGCACAAATTAAAGTTATAGGAGTTGGTGGTGGAGGAAATAATGCTGTCAATCGTATGATTGAGTCACAGCTTAAAGGCGTACAATTTATTGCAATAAATACGGATAAACAAGCGCTATTTACATCTAAAGCTGAGTATAAAATACAGGTAGGAGATAAACTTACAAAGGGTTTAGGTGCAGGAGCTAATCCAGAGATTGGTAGAAAAGCTGCTGAAGAAAGTAGAGAAGAAATTTATCAAGCACTACAAGGCGCTGATATGGTATTTGTAACTGCTGGAATGGGTGGTGGAACTGGAACCGGAGCAGCACCCGTGGTAGCTCAGATTGCTAAGGAAATGGGTATTTTAACAGTAGGGGTTGTAACCAAGCCATTTACTTTTGAAGGAAAAAGAAGAATGCAACATGCAGAGTTAGGAATCACACAGTTAAAAGATAAAGTAGATACGTTAGTGACGATTCCAAATGACCGACTGCTTCAAGTAGCTGAAAAGAAAACTTCTATCATGGAGGCTTTTGCAATTGCCGATGACGTATTAAAGCAAGGTGTACAAGGTATATCAGATTTGATCGCTGTTCCAGGACTTGTGAATCTAGACTTTGCTGATGTAAAAACGATTATGTTTGAACAAGGACTAGCCCACATGGGTGTAGGTAGAGTAAGTGGCGAAAATAGGGCCGCTGAAGCTGCGAAACAAGCGATACAGAGTCCTCTGCTTGAGACTTCTATTGAAGGAGCAAAGGGCGTACTTCTTAATATTACTGGTGGGGCGAACCTAGGACTATTTGAGGTGAATGAAGCGGCTGAATTAGTTGCCCAAGCTGCTGACCCGGAAGCAAATATTATTTTTGGTGCTGTGATAGATGAAAGTCTTAAGGACGAATTAATTATTACTGTCATTGCTACTGGATTTGAAAACAAAGTTGCTACACCAAAGCCTGTAATAAAAGAGAATAAAAGTGATGAACCCAAGAATGAAGTAGATAACAATACGTTAAATGATGATTTAGATATTCCTACATTTTTAAGAAGAAGAAGATAAGCAAAGGATCGTTTAGATAACTAAACGATCCTTTGTCGTATTGTGAAAATTTTTTTGGAAAAATTATATTTGTTCGACTTCAGAGAATGACAAAGTTTTAAAAAAAAATAAATTATAATAGTCATAAAACATAGGACAATTAAATAATCGTGTAACAAGTAGTATGATCTCCTAAATGGAGGAATGTATATGTTTGAAGTATATGGAGAGTATCTATTTATTGAGAATTTACTTATGAATTGGTTGATCTTGCATTTGACTGCGTATTTTAGTAAAGCGCAAATTTCCAAATATAGAGTCTGGATAGGTGCTATTGTTGGAGCATGTTATGCTTTTGTAATTTTTTTCCCTGCGCTTGCGTTTATGTATACATTTTTAATGAAAGTAGTTATTTCAATATTGATTGTTTTGATTACTTTTACGCCGTACAAGTTTATGGATTTTTTAAAGAAATTAGCTATTTTTTATCTCATGTCATTTATGTTTGGAGGAGCAGCTTTTGCTTTATTTTATTTAACGGACTTTAATGGTTTATTAAGCAATGGAATTTTCTATATTGGTAATTTTTCAATAAAATTATTAATTTATTCTGGGATTGTTGCGTATATATTAATTCGATTTTGTTGGGAATATATACAAGTCAAGATTTCAAGGGACAAAATTTATATGCCAATATGGATAGAAGTTGAAAATCATAGGAGTAAATTAAATGCTTTATTAGACACAGGAAATTCCCTGTTAGACCCATTATCTAAATATCCTGTAATTATTGTAGAATATACTGCCATAAAAGAGTTGTTACCAACAGATGTACAAAGTGTTTTTGATCAATCTCAAGATATTAATTTGGACTTGATATCAAAAATATTACAAACATCTAAATGGATCAACCGGTTTAGAATTATTCCTTTCAAATCTTTAGGAAAAGAAAATGGAATGCTTATGGGGTTTAAACCAGATAGTGTGAAATTAGAAGATGCAAATGATTTAAAATGTATAAAAAATATTATTATAGGTATTTATACAAAAAAATTATCTCAAAATGGAGACTATACTGCATTGTTACATCCAGATATTTTGAAGTGAGTTTATTCATCAAAGGGAGGCGTTATAGTGTTAGCATTTGTACAAAGATGGAAATTACTAGCAAGGATATTTGTTATAAAAATTTTAAGAAAACTAAAAATTTTAAATGAAGAGAATATATATTACATTGGAGGGAGTGAAGCTTTACCACCTCCCCTAAAGCCAGAAGAAGAATTGTTTTTAGTAGGTGGATTAGGGCAAGATGATGGGGCAATAAGAACGGTATTGATAGAAAGAAACTTAAGGCTAGTCGTTTACATCGCAAGAAAGTTTGAAAATACAGGAATTGGCGTAGAAGATTTAATATCTATAGGAACTATAGGGCTGATTAAGGCTGTAAATACTTTTGATCCAGAAAAAAAGATCAAATTGGCTACATATGCATCAAGATGTATTGAAAACGAAATTTTAATGTATCTAAGAAGGAATAGTAAGGCAAAGGCTGAGATTTCATTCGATGAACCTTTAAACATTGATTGGGACGGGAATGAACTTCTATTATCAGATATATTAGGCACAGAGAATGATTTAATTTATAAGTTTTTAGAAGAAGAAGTAGACCGGGAATTATTAGGTATTGTTCTAAAAAAATTATCTAAACGGGAAAAAAAAATAATGGAATTAAGATTTGGTTTAAATAATGGAGAGGAAAAAACACAAAAAGAAGTTGCAGATATGTTAGGCATTTCTCAGTCGTATATTTCAAGACTTGAAAAAAGAATTATTTCAAGATTAAAAAAAGAAATCAAAAAATTAACTTGAAGTAGCCGAAAGGCTGCTTTGCTATTTTTTGGATAAAAATCAAAGTATAAAGATAAAACAATCAGGCAATAATTTTTAGTGTAAGGGGGCAATAATCCATAGAAATGGAGGAATTGTCATGCATATCAATAAAGTTGAAATCTGTGGTGTGAATACATCAAAACTTCCAGTACTTACGAATAAAGAAATGAGAAAATTATTTGAAAGGATATATGCAGGGGATTTATCTGCGAGAGAAGAATTTATTCAAGGAAACTTGAGATTGGTTTTGAGTGTGATACAAAGATTTAATAATAGGGGCGAACATGTAGATGATTTGTTTCAGGTTGGGTGTATTGGATTAATTAAGGCAATCGATAATTTTGACTTAAGTCATAATGTAAAATTTTCTACATATGCGGTGCCCATGATTATAGGAGAAATCAGAAGATATTTAAGGGATAATAATGCAATACGCGTAAGTAGATCTTTAAGGGATACGGCATACAAAGCACTACAAGTAAGAGACCAACTAATCAATAAAAATTCAAAAGAACCTACTGTATCTGAAATTGCAAAAGAATTAAATCTGGTTAGGGAAGATGTGGTATTTGCATTAGACGCCATTCAAGATCCCATTTCGCTATTTGAACCAATTTATCATGATAGTGGAGATGCTATTTTTGTTATGGACCAAGTAAGTGATGAAAAAAGTGAAGATGAAACTTGGTTAGAAGGAATTGTCCTTCGAGAAGCATTAAGAAAATTAACCAACCGAGAAAAGCACATTTTAACCTTAAGGTTTTTTGAAGGCAGAACACAGATGGAAGTTGCAGACGAGATAGGTATTTCACAAGCACAAGTTTCAAGATTAGAAAAAACAGCTTTGACCCATATGAGAAAGTATGTTTAAAACAAAAGCAAATATTTTGCTTTTGTTTTTTCTTTGAATTTTTTATGCAAAAGATTCATATATTTTTAGGCAAGCTTATATATTATAACAAGGATAAATAATAAAAGTAGGTGATAAAATGATTAGTAGTTCTGATTTGAGAGAAAAAGAAATTATCAATCTGATAGATGGTAGACGACTAGGATTTGTGGCAGATATAGAAGTAAATCTAGAAAAAGGTAGAATCGATGCTTTGATTGTTCCTGGACCAGGCAAGTTTTTGGGACTGTTTGGAAAAGATAATGATTATATCATTGCTTGGAATGAAATAAAAAAAATTGGAATAGATGTGATACTCGTTGAATTAAAGAACACAATTGTTACAAATGATGAGGAAGAGAAAAAAAATTAGTAGACATACTATATTTGGCATATTATAATTTGTATAACACCATATAGTGGTTATTAAATTTTCACGATGCTTTATAGGGGGGCTGAAAGATGAATTGTCCATTTTGTGAATATTTTGATACGAAAGTTGTCGACTCACGTCCTACTGAAGAAGGACAAACAATTCGTAGAAGAAGAGAATGTAGCAAGTGTAAAAAAAGATTTACAACATATGAGAAGATAGAGGAAATTCCGTTAATTGTTATAAAAAAAGATAGAAATAGAGAAGCTTATAATAGGAATAAAATACTTAATGGAATCATTAGAGCATGTGAAAAAAGACCTGTACCTGTTAAGGATATAGAGAATATCATAGATCATATAGAAAAAGATATGCACAATACAATGGAGAAGGAAATTAAAAGTACCTATATAGGCGAATTAGTCATGAATCATCTAAAAGATCTAGATGAGGTTGCCTATGTTCGATTTGCATCAGTATATAGGCAATTTAAAGATATTAATACATTTATGGAAGAACTGAGAAAAATATTAAATGAAAAATAGCAAGTTATATGATAACTTGCTATTATTTATAGATTTAGGAGGATCATTATCGTGAATTATTTTAAAGAACATACGGGGAAGAATGGTGTTGTGTATTTTTCCGTCCCTAGTTTTGATGAAACAGGAATGGCTAAAAATTGTTTTACGAGTAGAATTGGAGGCGTCAGTACTGGGGAATATAGTGCTTTAAATCTTGGATTAAAAACAGAGGACAAAGAAGAAAATATAATAGAAAATTATAGACGAATCTGTGAAGCATTAGAGATATCCACAAATGATTTAGTTTGTTCAGATCAGATTCATAAGGATTATATAAAAATCGTAACAAAGGAAGATTGTGGAAAAGGCATTATGAGAGATCGTGGTATTGTGGGGATAGATGCACTCATTACAAATGTACCAAAAGTAGCTTTAGCTACAGTATATG
The DNA here is from genome assembly GCF_004345705.1 of Marinisporobacter balticus. GTDB lineage: Bacteria > Bacillota > Clostridia > Peptostreptococcales > Thermotaleaceae > Marinisporobacter > Marinisporobacter balticus. Next base: position 7,559 of record NZ_SLWV01000002.1, on the reverse strand, counting down.
CCGATTGTGTACCTATTTTTTTATTAGATCCCAAACACAAAGTCATTGCGCTAGCGCATGCAGGCTGGAGAGGTACTGTTTTAAAAATTGGCAAGAAAGTAGTAAAAAAGATGAAAGAAACATTTGGAAGTAACCCAAAAGACTGTATAGCGGCTATTGGTCCCGCTATAGGAAAATGCTGTTATGAAACGGATCAAAGTGTAATCGATCAATTTGAAGAGAATTTTACAAACATGAATCAATGTATAGTCCCTAAGGGAAAGAATAAATATATGTTGGATTTGTGGCAAGTTAATAAAATAACACTAGAGGAAATTGGGGTTTTAGAAACAAATATAACAATGAGTAATATGTGCACCGTGTGTAATAAAGAAAAGTTATTTTCACATCGCGGGGATCAAGGGTTAACAGGCAGAATGGCAGCAATAATGGCATTAAGATAGGGGCTTAGGAGGAGAGAGAATGGGTAGAAAAAAAATCTTGGTGGTGGATGATGAACAACATATTATTGAATTAATTCAATTCAACTTAGAAAATAATGGATTCGATGTAATCACAAGCGAAAATGGAGAAGATGCAATAAAAATTGCAGAGGAAGAGATTCCTGATGTGATTTTATTAGATTTAATGTTACCAGGAATAGATGGACTTGAAGCTTGTAAAAAGATTAGGAACATTGAAAAAATAAGTAAAATTCCTATTATTATGTTAACGGCTAAAGGGGAAGAAATGGATAAAGTATTAGGCTTAGAATTAGGGGCAGATGATTATTTAACGAAACCTTTTAGTGTACGTGAATTAATAGCTAGAATTAAGGCAATCTTAAGGAGATCTGAAGAGATTCCGAAAGAGGTCATTAAAACAATAAAAGTAAATGATATTACGATTGATATTGAAAAGCATGAAGTAATAAAAGATGATGAAAAAATTGAACTTACACTCAAGGAATTTGAGTTATTAAAAATTTTAGCACAAAATAGAGGAAAAGTTTTATCAAGAAATCTGTTACTTGATGAAGTTTGGGGGTATGATTATTTTGGGGAAACGAGAACAGTAGATGTGCATATACGACATCTACGAAAGAAAATAGAAGATAATGATAAGTATCCTATATACATTGAAACCATAAGAGGGATAGGATATAAAATGAAATAGGTGAAGCATATGCAAAGAAAAATTTTTGTAACATATACCATACTCATATTCCTGGGTATTATATTAACAGGACTATTGACGCTGAAGTTTGTAAGAACAAGTTATGTTGAAAACATAGAAAATAAATTAATAACCAATGCAAATTTGATCAGTAAATTCATCGAAAAAGAAATAGAAGAAGATCCTTCTAGTCCTATAGACTTTCATAAATATGCCCATGAGTATGCCGCTGAAATTGATACGAGAGTGACTTTTATTAATAAAGATGGAATGGTTATAGGCGATTCAGAAATTGCACAGGATGATCTATCTAAAATAGAGAACCATCTATATAGACCAGAGGTTCAAAAAGCGTTAGAGGGTGAGATTGGGAAAAGTGAAAGAAAGAGTGCCACTGTGGATATAGATTACATTTATATTACAGTCCCTATTATGAATAATGATAAAATTTATGGCGTAACGAGACTGGCGTTTCCGCTAACAGAGATAAAAAAATTGAATTATAACCTCTTGCAAAATGCGTTAATTGCAGCTTTTTGCGGATTGTTAGTAACAACCATATTGGGTTATCGGTTTACAAATAGTGTAACAAAACCTGTGAAAGAAATTACACGAACTGCACAAAAAATTGCCAATGGCAATTTTAATGATAAAGTTTATATTAAAAGCCACGATGAAATAGGTATATTGGCGAATACGTTTAATATTATGGCAGAAAAACTAAATGATACAATATCTGAAATAAGAGATAAAAATACGAAACTACATTCTACCTTAGGAAGTATGAAAGAGGCTTTGTTTGCTATTGATAAAGAGTATAAAATTATATTAATCAATCCTGTGGCCATGTCTTTATTTAATATAGCAGATGAAAATGTGTATGGAAAACATGTATTAGAAGTCATTAGAAACAATAAACTCCATGATGTACTCGAGGATATACTGAATAACAAACATATTGGAGAACGAGAAATTATTATAGATTACCCTGAAACAAAGATATTAAAGATCTATACAAACTTTATAAGACTAGATATGGATCCAAATCGAATTATTGGTGTGATGGCTGTAATGCAAGATGTAACTGAAATGAGAAAATTAGAAAATATGCGTTCGGAGTTTGTGGCAAATGTATCCCACGAATTAAAGACACCCTTAACCTCCATTAGTGGCTTTATTGAGACATTAAAAAATGGGGCAATGGATAATGAAAAAGTAAGGGATCGTTTTTTAGATATTATAGATATAGAAACAGAAAGATTAACAAGGCTCATTGATGATATATTAACTCTTTCTGCTATAGAGAATGATAAAAATACCATTAAGAGAGAAGAAATAAGGATCAATGAGATGATCAACGAAGTGAACATGATGGCGGAAGCTTTAGCCAAGGGAAAACAAATAACCTATATCACAGAATTAGAAGCGGATCTGCCTTTTATTTATGGAAATCGAGATTGGTTTAAACAGATGTTATTGAATCTTATAGAAAATGCAATTAAATATACACCAGAAAATGGACAAATTAAGGTTTTAATTTATAAAAGATATGAGCATGTTTTTGCTGTGGTGAAGGATACAGGCATTGGAATACCCAAAGAGGATATATCAAGACTATTTGAACGTTTCTATAGAGTAGATAAGGCAAGATCAAGGAAAGTAGGTGGCACAGGATTAGGTCTTGCAATTGTTAAGCATATTGTCTTGTCTTTTGGTGGAGAGATTAAGGTAAATAGTAAATTAGGTAAGGGATCTGAATTTATTGTAAGAATACCTATATTGGGAAGAGGAAAACTTGGATAAAATGTTTTTCTCTTTTTTTTATTTTTAACGGTTATTTAACAATTTCTTTATTTTGATTTAACATAGTAACAGTATACTTTGAATATAAAGTTCAGTGCTTTAGAAAGAATAAAGTTTGAACAATAAAAAACAATAAAAATGGATGGAGGAAATTGAAAATGAAAAAGATATTATCACTTGTATTAGTACTTATGATGGGTATTACAATGTTATCAGGTTGTGGAAGTAAAGGGGAAACAACAGATGAAGCAGAAACAAAAACAAATGAAAATACATTATCAGGAAAGATTGTTATTGCAGGGTCTACATCTGTACAACCATTATCAGAAGAATTAGCAGCGGTATTTATGGAAAAATATCCAGAAGTATCTGTTGAAGTACAAGGTGGAGGTTCAAGCGTTGGCGTAAAATCAGCTGCTGATAAAATCGCTGATATTGGTGCTGCTTCTAGAGAGATTAAAGAATCAGAAAAATCATTAGGTTTAACTGAATATGTTATTGCAAAAGATGGGATTGCTGTTGTTGTTAATCCATCAAACAAAGTTAGTGACTTATCATTGGATCAAATTAAGAAAATATTTACAGGAGCAATTACAAACTGGAAAGAAGTTGGTGGAGAAGATCAAGCAATAACAGTTGTAAGTAGAGAAGAAGGTTCTGGTACAAGAGGCGCATTTGTAGAAATAACAAAAATAGAAGAAAAGAATGCAGAAGGTAAAAATATGGATAATACTACTAAAAATGCATTAGTACAACCTTCAACAGGAGCTGTAAAGCAAACAGTTTCAAATACACCTGATGCAATTGGATACATTTCAATGGGCGCTATGGATGAAACTGTAAAGGGTGTAAAGGTTGAAAGCGTAGAAGCTACAGAAGAGACTGCAAAAGCAGGAACTTATAAAATAGCAAGACCATTCAATTACTTGACGAATGGAGAAGAATCAGAAGTAGTAAAAGCATATATTACGTTTGTACTAAATGAAGGACAAGAAATTGTGAAAGAAGAATTTATCTCAGTAAAATAGATAGAATAGATGCACATGAAAAATAATTGAGCATTCTCCTAGTTTATGAAAAGTATAAAGGTGGCATTCGTCCACCTTTATACTTTTATAAAATTTTTTGGAAGATTGAATAAAAATCTATGAACTTTACACAAAATTAACGTGAAATTAATTTAGATATAAAGAATCAATAAAGGAATCAGATTATAATAATCTTAGAGAAAGATTGAATTTTAGGAGGAACTTATTATGAAGAAATACGAGAAAATAATAGAAGCATTTCTTTTGATTTGTGCAACGGTTGCAACATTATCTGTATTTTTAATTACATTCTTTATTTTTAAAGAAGGACTGCCAATACTAAAAGAATATGGTATTATCCATTTTGTTTTTGGAAAAACATGGAGTCCTACAAATGGGAGTTATGGGGCTTTTCCAATGATTATGGGATCTATATCTGTAACGTTAGGAGCATTGATCATTGGGGTGCCTATGGGAATAAGTTGTGCAGTTTTTTTAGCAGAAATTGCACCAAAATCTATTGTGAAGATCTTTAAACCAGCAATTGAATTATTAGCCGGAATCCCTTCGGTTGTGTATGGATTCTTTGGATTAGCCATTTTAGTGCCACTCATTAGAATGCATATATTACCCATCATACAAAAGTTTAATGGAGAAGCATATACATCAGGATATAGTATATTAGCAGGAGCAATGATCTTGGCGGTTATGATATTGCCAACAATTGTAAATATCTCTGAGAATGCAATAAGGTCTGTTCCAATTGAGTATAAGCAAGGCTCATTAGCATTAGGGGCAACACAGTTTGAAACAATTATTAAAGTAATCTTACCTGCTGCAAAGTCTGGAATTATCACATCTGTTGTTTTAGGAATGGGTAGAGCGGTTGGAGAGACGATGGCAGTTATATTGGTTACAGGGAATATGCCTAAAGTTCCAGGGAGTGTATTAGATTCTGTATCAACACTAACAGGAACTATTGCAATGGAGATGGGGTATGCAACACCTACGCATCAGAAAGCATTATTTGCTACAGGAGTTATCCTATTTGTATTTATAATGTTACTGAATGTATCTGCTACATGGACAATGAAAAGATTAGGGGGTGAATAGAGAGATGGCTGTGAATACAAAGGTGTATATAGAAAATTGGATGCGTGGTAAAGGAAAGAAAAAAATCAATATAAAAGAAAAAATGGCTTTGACGTGGATCTATCTTGTAGCGGTACTAACGATTTTGGCTTTATTATCGATCGTTGGATATGTACTTTTAAATGGTGTAAAACATATCAATCTAGATTTCTTCATGCAAGAGCCAAAAAGTATGGGAAGAAAGGGTGGTATATTTTCAATTATCGTAGGAACTATCTATTTAACACTTGTATCAATTGCCATCGCAACACCTATAGGCGTTGCTTCTGCAATTTATCTAACAGAATATGCAAAGGAAAATAAATTAGTAAAAGTTATAAGGTTTGGTACAGAAACATTAGCAGGAATTCCTTCTATCATATTTGGGTTATTTGGATTTGTGTTCTTTGTTATATTTTTAAAACTCAGATGGTCCATATTATCAGGTGGATTAACCCTTGCACTCATGATTCTACCTACATTGATCCGTGCTACAGAGGAAGCAATTAAAACGGTACCACAATCCTATCGGGAAGGGAGTTTTGCCCTTGGAGCAACAAAATGGCAAACTATTGTAAAGGTGGTATTGCCAAGTAGTACTTCAGGTATTCTTACAGGACTCATATTAGGAATAGGAAGAGCTGTAGGTGAGACAGCAGCAGTTATGTTAACAGCAGGAAGTTCTTTAGGGGTGCCAAAATCCATTTTTGATCCTGCTAGAACTATGTCTGTGCACTTATATCTATTAGCTTCAGAAGGTTTATCGAAAGAAAAAACTTTTGCTACGGCTTCTGTATTGATTATATTTGTTTTATGTATTAACTTTATAGCAAATATGATTGCGAATAAATATATAAAAAATACGAAGGCGATATCTTAGAAAGGAGTTGTAAGAATGTCAAATTATATGAAGATGCGGGTAAGAAATCTAAATCTTTTTTATGGAGATTTTCAAGCATTGATGGATATTAATATGAATATTATGGAGAATAAGGTTACAGCCCTTATTGGACCTTCTGGTTGTGGTAAATCAACTTATTTAAGAACATTAAATAGAATGAATGATTTGATAGATCATGTAAAAATCAATGGGCAAATCCTTTTAGATGGGATAGATATCTATAGTGATCAATGCGATTTAATTGATTTAAGAAAAAGTGTTGGAATGGTTTTTCAAAAACCAAATCCATTTCCTAAAACGATCTATGAAAATATAGTATATGGACCTAAAATACATGGCATAAAGGAAAAATCAAGATTAGATGAAATCGTAGAAAAGAGTTTAAGAGGTGCTGCGATATGGGATGAAGTAAAGGATCGATTAGATAAACCTGCCTTAGGGTTATCAGGAGGGCAGCAACAAAGAATCTGTATTGCAAGATGTTTAGCAGTTGAGCCAGATGTAATATTGATGGATGAACCTACTTCTGCACTGGACCCCATATCTACGCTGAAGGTTGAAAATTTAATGGATGAATTAAAAAAAGATTATACGATTGTTGTTGTTACACATAATATGCAGCAAGCAGGAAGAGTTTCTGATTATACATCCTTTTTTTTAAATGGTGAAATTATTGAGACAGATTTAACAGAAAATATTTTTTCTAACCCTAATGATAAGAGAACAGAGGATTATATCACAGGAAGATTTGGTTGAAATATACTTAGGAGGTTAAAATTATGTCAAGATCACAATTATCAAATGAATTAGAAAAGCTGCATAAGGATTTATTAAAATTAGGAAGCATGGTGGAAGAATCCATTTTAGATGCAATAAAATCTTTGAAAGATCAAAATGTGCATCTAGCAGAGAAAGTAATCCATGAAGATAAAGCTATAAACAATCTAGAAGAAGAAATTGAAGATAAATGTATAAAATTAATTGCTACACAACAGCCTATGGCAATCGATTTACGAGAAATTTGTTCTATTTTAAGACTTATTGCTGATTTAGAAAGAATGGCGGATCATGCTGGAGATATTTCCAAAATAACGATAAAGTTAGCTGGAGAAAAATATATGAAATCTCTCATAGATATACCAAGAATGGCTGATTTAGCAACGAACATGGTAAAAAGATCTTTAGATGCTTTTATTAAAAAAGATATAGACCTTGCAAGGGAGACATGGGGCTTAGATGAGATGGTAGATGCTATCTATAAACAAGTATATAGAGAACTTCTTACTTATATGATAGAAGACCCGAAGAAAATTACACAATCAACATACTTTTTGTTTATTTGTTCTCATATTGAGAGGATTGCAGATTATGCAAAAAACGTATGTGAAAAAGTTGTTTACATTCAGACTGGAGATTATCGTATGAAATAAAAAATCATTCTTACTTTAAAATGTACCCTATAGAGTAGACATTAAAAAAAGTCTACCCTGTAGGGTATTTTTATGTATAATAGAAAAAAACAAGAATGGTGGAAGATAAAA
>NZ_SLWV01000001.1 GCF_004345705.1 Marinisporobacter balticus | reverse complement strand
CAATTCTTTTAGGAAAAGTTTTGTAGAAAGAAGAGAGATTTGAAATAATAAATTGCTGATATTCAGCATGAGAAGTCCAATTTTTAAGCATAAGATATTCCTCCTAAAAAATGTATTTTAAGGAGCATGACCGCAAATTTTTATACGTGTGTCAAGTATTTTATGCAAAAAAAAATGGGGGAATCGATAAAAAATTAAATTAATAAAAGAGAGTAATCACAGGGGCAGATGAGTTTCTGTGAGAACTCAGAATGAGAAGGGGGGATTTTTTATGTGGGATAGATGGACAAGCATATATAGAAATTGAAAATGAGATTGTTACAGATCTAGTGTATAACTAAGATTTAGAGAATAGTAAGAGATTTTTTTAGGTATGAGAAATTGGATGGATTTAGAAAAACTTACATTGGTAGTTTTCAATTATTATTAGTATTGGTATAATAGGGTTTAAATAGAAACTTAGCTAAGTGAGTGATTATATGAGGATAAATATTAAAAAAAATAGTAACGTTGCTTTTTATATTCAAATAAAAAATCAAATAAAAGATATGATTTATTCTAGGCAAACGCCTAAAAATTATGTATTACCTTCGGAAAGGGACCTTGCAAAGAAACTAGATGTAAACAGAAGTACAATTGTAAGAGCTTATCAAGAGCTTAAAGCAGAAGGATTAATTGCATCAGATATTGGAAGAGGAACTTATGTCATTTATAATAATGCAGCTGTTGAGAACACTAAACCAAGAAATTTTGTAAAATCCTTATTTTGGCATGAAATGTATAGTGAGAGTTCAAAGAAGAATTATGATGATATTATTAGCAAAATAATGAATATTGATGGCAATAATAGAATAATTTCATTTGCAGGAGGTATTCCAGCACCAGAATTATTTCCTAGAGAAGAATTTGAAAAAATTCAGATTGAATTACTAAAAAGTAAAGTAGAAAATATATTTTCCCATAGTCCTGTAACAGGAGACAAACTGCTGAAAAAAGAAATTAAACATTTAATGTTAAATAGGGGAGTAAGAATACCAACTAAGGAAGTAATGGTTACATCTGGGTCACAACAAGGAATAGATTTGATTGTAAGAACTTTTATTAATGTAAATGATGTGATTTTAATAGAAGAACCCACATTTTTTGGAGCAATTCAATTGTTTGAGTCACTAGGGGCTAAGGTTGTAGGTGTTCCAACTGATGAATATGGTGTTCGGATTGATATATTAGAATACCTAATAAATAAACTTAATCCCAAATTTATATATACTATTCCAAATTTTCAAAATCCTACAGGTGTTTCTATGAGTATAGAAAGAAGATATGAATTGATAGGGATTTCAAAAAAATATAGTATTCCTATCATTGAAGATGATCCTTATGGAGAATTGAGATATGATGGGAGGCAGTTACCGCCTTTAAAAGCATTAGATAAGCATAATTATGTTCTTTATTTAAGTACATTTTCAAAGGTTATTTCACTAGGATTAAGAGTAGGATGGATCATTGCACCAGAAGGAGTAATAAATAAGTTAAGCATGCTGAAGCAGTTGACTGATTTGCATGTAAATACCTTGAGCCAGCATATAATATGCGAATTTCTAAAACAGGGTTATTATGAAAAGCATCTAGAAAGGATAAGAAAACAGTATTTGTTGAAAAGAGATATAATGACAAATGAGTTGAAGAGAAACTTTGAAGGTTTTAAATTTGAAAACCCAAAAGGTGGATTTTATATATGGGGAAAGCTTCCAAATAGAGTTGATCTAAATACATTATTTAAAAAATCTATTAAAAATGGAGTGGATTTTGTCCCGGGAAATTTCTTTTATAAAAACAATGAAAAAAATGACAATTTTATTAGGTTAAATTTTACCTATCCTAAAAAAGATGAAATTATAATAGGTATAAAACGATTGATGGACAGCTTTGATGAAATAAAAAGCATATCTAATGATTAATGTAAAAAAATATACGAGGATGGAGGAATTATTTTGAAGACAATTGGATTGATAGGTGGAATGAGTTGGGAATCATCATTGGAGTACTATAGAATTTTAAATGAAACGGTTAAAGAAAGATTAGGCGGGCTTCATTCTACAAAGAGTCTCATGTATTCTGTTGATTTTGAAGAAATAGAAATACTACAGCATCAAAATAAGTGGGAAGAACTTACTGATAGTATGATAGATGTAGCTAAAAAACTTAAAAAGGGTGGAGCAGATTTTATTGTAATTTGTACCAATACTATGCATAAGATGGCGAGTGACATAGAAAATAAAGCAGGAATAGAAGTTTTGCATATAGCAAAAGCAACAGGTGAAAAAATAGTTACTATGGGAATAAAAAAAGTTGGATTACTTGGAACTAAATTTACTATGGAAGGAGATTTTTATAAAAAGATATTAAGAGAAAAATATGATATTGAAGTAGGGATTCCTAGTAAAGATGAAAGGGAGATTGTCCATAATATTATTTATGATGAATTATGTAAAGGTGAAATAAGTGAGGACTCAAAGGAAAAATATAAAGAAATAATCAATAATCTAGCTATGAATGGTGCTGAAGGAGTAATACTAGGATGTACAGAAATTCCTTTGTTAATAAAGCAAGGAGATGTGGATATACCAGTTTTTGATACGACTACAATACATGCAGTTGCAGCAGTCGATTTTGCTTTAGAGAATATAAATTAATATTTTAAAAGTAAATAATCACTAAATCACCCCTAAGAAACATATTTATATAAGAAGGGGGTGATTTTTTGCGTTATAGGAGACATCACCGTAGAAAGATGAAAGGTAGCTTGAAAGCATTTATTAGCATAATTATAATTTTTTTAGTACTTATTTATGGTTTTATGTTAGTGGATCAGAAAATAAAACCTGCTTTTATAGCAATAGCAGAGGTGAAAGCGAGAGAAATTGCAACACGTTCAATTAATGAATCTGTAAATGCTGAAGTTTCAGAAGATATAAAATATCAGGACTTAATTTTTATAAGAACAGATAATGAAGGAAATGTAACGATGATGCAAGCGAATACTATGATTATGAATAAATTAGCAACAGAAGTTGCATTATCTGTTCAGGATAATATAAAAAAAATAAAAGCATCTACTGTAAGTGTTCCACTAGGAACAGTATTTGAGAGTCAACTATTGGCGAAATACGGGCCTAAGATTCATATTAATGTTACACCTATAGGTATGGTAAATGTAAATTTTAAAACGGAATTTGAGCAATCAGGAATTAATCAAACAAGGCATAAAATTTATTTGGTCATAAAAACACAAGTAAGAATTATTGTACCATTTTCTTCTAAAGCTACAACGGTTGAAACATCAGTACCTATTGCAGAAACAATTATTGTAGGGAAAGTGCCACAAAACTATATTTTTGTACCAAAAGATGAAGTACTGAATCTCGTACCAAACGAAATCCCATAATAAAAAAGGCCGTCTCACTCTGAAAATTAATTTCTAGAGCGAGACGGCTATTTTTTATAAATAGAAATCATGATTTTTTATGGATTTATAAATAGTTCTATTGTCTACAATCCAAAAATTATCTGAAAGAAAGGGATTTAAAAAATATAAACAGCCTCCAATATTATTGTTTCCGTTTAATGCTTGTAGAGCTGCTTCAATACTTTTGGTAGAAGGAGTATTGTAGATGGCTTTATTAAGTACTGGAGTGAATTGATAACCATACGCTTGATCAAAGATGACCTCTTTGATTGTATTAGGAAAAGTAGGACTATTTTTTCGATTGATAATGACATTACCCACTGCTAATTTGCCTTCAAAAGGTTCAGCGCTGGATTCAGCATGTATGATTCTAGAAAGCCAATATATATCTTCAGCAGTGTAATTTTGAGATTTTCGCGTATGGATATCTACTATGTAGTTCGTTGTATCCCAAGTGACAGCGCAATTGAATGCTTCAGCAATAAAGCGAATAGGAACAAAAGTTCTACCTTTATAGATGCTAATGGGTGCATCAAGTTTTATGGGATTTTCATTAATAGTGGCAGTTTGTGAACCAATGGGTAAAGATATGGTTTGCATATCATTCTTTAATATTGCTGTTTGGGTAGTTTCATCCCAAAGAATTTCTTCAATATTTAAAGATTCAGCAATAAAGCGAATGGGTACGAATGTACGAGAATTTTCTAAATAAGGAACTTCATCTGTAGGGATGTTTTTTTCATCTATTTTTATGGTGATGTTTTTTTCTAGTGCCACGGGGGAGATTTTCATCAATTTACCTGCATACAATTCTTCACCTAATTCTTCATTTATTATTTTGAGTTCATACAAATCTTTATTATATTTCTCAGATATTTTCGAGTAAGTGTCACCTAACTGTACCGTATGCATAACATAGGAATTTGCATGAACGGAAGTGGGTGAGAAGAGTATCCCAAGAGAAAGGATGATGGATAACAATTTTTTCATTTGCAATGCCTCCTAATATGTAATCACTAGGATTATATCATTAGGATTTTCTATATGCAATGTAGAAAAAATAGTAAAGATACCGTAAATTTGATATGCATGAAAAAATATCTATAAAGTACAAAAGGACATGTGAAATTTTATATAAGCATTTCTACAATAACAGGATAGTGATCAGACATTGTTACAGGGATGACTTGATAATTGTGAACTTGGATAGATTTAGAAGTAAATACATAGTCAATTCGTTTTTGAGAAACTCTAAAGGTTGGTAGATTTATTTTTTTCATGTTTACGGCAGTATCTATCATAGAAGGTGTATTAAATTTAGGAATCGTTGTATTAAAATCACCCATTAAAATAAATGGTGAATGGATGGATTGAATATATTTTTCAATTGCTTTAAATTGGCTTTTTCTTTTATTTTCATTTAAACCTAAATGGGTATTTAAGACATTTAGTTCTTTCGTTCCTACTTTTAGGACCGTATGTAATAGGCCTCTTTGTTCTTTTGCACTAGGTAAAGGAATAAAATTAACTTTCATGATTTCAAATGAAGTAAAAGTACCCACGCCATAATAACCATTACCAATTTTCACATTCGGTGCAAAGGCATCATTCATGTGTAAACCATTTTTTAGCTTATGAACTTGATAACCACGTTTATCATTTTCATTGAGTTCTTGAATCCCAATAACCTGGGCTTCTTCATTTTTCAAAAATGTAATTATCTTATTTAATTGAGGAATCATAAATAAATTTTTCCCACTATGGATATTATACGTGATTACTTTTAAAAAATAGGGATCTCTTTTCATAAAATCACTTCCTAGATTTATAAATTTTTAACACCTGTATAGAAGTTATCTTTTCCAACTTTGAAGATTTAAATCTGTAGGAAAAAAAGAAACGTATATTTACATACTATGTTGATCACATGAATTATATAATGACTTAACAGGTAATTTAAAGTTTTGGTGGGGAATTATCATTTTCATAAAAGTGATTTTAATAATAGTTAAAAACTTGATGATGAAATTTATTCATTTTCGCGTATAATAGACATGATAGAATAAGTTAAGGTTGGTGATGAAATGGAATTTAATGAAAAGAATGAAATTGTGAAAGAGATCGAACAAAGAGCCATATTAGTTGGATTAAGCACAGGCAGTAAAAAAGAAATCACAACGATTGAAAATTCTTTAAAAGAATTAGAGGAGTTAGCAAAAGCTGCTGGAGCAAAAGTTGTACATACAATGATACAAAACAAACAAAAAATTGATGCTACCTTTTATATAGGAAAGGGAAAGGTAGATGAAATCAAAATACTTGCTGATGAATTGGATGCAAATTTAGTTATATTTAATGACGAACTTTCAGGTGCTCAAATGAGAAATTTAGAACAAGTTATTGAAAGAACGATTATTGATAGAACGACACTTATACTAGATATTTTTGCCCAAAGAGCGCAATCAAAGGTTGGAAAACTACAAGTGGAGTTGGCACAACTCAGATATAGATTGCCAAGACTTATAGGTCTTGGAAGAGCGTTGTCTAGAACCGGGGTGGGGATTGGTGCACGAGGGCCTGGCGAAAAAAAATTAGAACTTGATCGAAGATATATACTAGATAGGATCAGTGATATAAAGAATCAGCTGGATGAAACAAAGAAAACGAGAGAAATTCAACGTAAAAAGAGAAAGAAAAATGAAATTCCAATTGTAGCATTAGTAGGCTATACAAACGCAGGAAAGTCTACATTGATGAATAAATTGATTGCAATGACAGACTATGATGAAGAAAAGATTGTTTATGCTGAAAATATGTTGTTTGCTACATTAGATACTGCCCATCGAAAAATTGTGTTACCTAGCAAAGAAGAATTTATTTTGATTGATACAGTTGGATTTGTGAGTAAACTGCCACATGCATTAATAGAGGCTTTTAAGGCTACCCTAGAAGAAGTTGTAGATGCAGACTTATTACTCCATATTATAGATGCTACAAATCAAGATTATGAAATGCAGATGAAGGTTACAGATCAAGTATTAGATGAGTTAGATGTAAAGGATAAGTCAACAATTCTTGTGTTTAACAAAATGGATCAAATGGAGGGGATACAGATACCTTGTGGAGAAGATACCATACACTTATCAGCAGTAGAAGGAATTGGAATGGAAGAATTATTATCTCAAATCAAGGGAAAGATATTCGCCTACATGAAGAAAATAACACTGCTATTGCCTTATGATCGAGGAGATATTGTATCTCATTTACAGGATAAGACAAAAGTAGAAACATGTGAATATAGAGAAGAGGGTGTTTATATTGAAGCTTGCTTAGGGCCTATAGATTATAATAAATATGTGGACTATATGATTTAAAGTATGAAGTTAGGCATATGAACAATGAAAAGAATATTTTATGAAGCAATAGAAAACATCGAGAGGAGACTAGGAAATTTTTAATGAAGTATTTCCTTTGTCTCTTCAACTACTTGTATGATATTTTTATAGGCAGATAAGGTACCACGTGTAACAATAGGTCTTCCAAATTTTACCCATTTTAATCTTCTAGATGAAAAGCCACCAATGCGCATCAGAAAATTTACACAGGGAAGGGTATTGACTATTAAAAGATCTTCTTCTTTTTGACCTAATATACGCCACATATCTTTTATGGCGGGGATAACAATTTGAGGTGAAAATTGTCTACCCAATGTGTGTACTTTATTACCGAAAGTATCTGTGCCTCTATAAATAATTTTTCCCTGGTCTGTTTTTTCTAAAGTATCAAAGAAAGGAATATTTAATAAATCATATTTACTTGGTGTATGATCTGTGGGTAACATGTTTAAGTGAATTGCAGCAGCGGTACAGGATGAATGACAACCACCTACGCAGTGATATATGATATACAAAAAAACACCTCCAATGCTATTTCCATTAGTATGCGTGAAAAATAAAGCGATTATTATTGCAAAAACATACATGTTTTTTTAAAATAAACAGATAATATAACCAAGAGATGGAAAAGAATAAATATTATAAATTTTCAGAATAGAGTTGAAAAAAAACTGTGTATATTATATAATTATAAATAATATGAAAGGAGGAGTGTCTCATGCTTTTTAGAAATTGCTCTGGCGGGGTAGTATTCTTTGATGATAAAATTTTGCTTTTGAAAAATGAAAAAGATGAATGGGTATTGCCAAAAGGAGTCATTCGTAATGGGAGTCTCTCAAGGGATGTTGCTTTAAGCCGTGTGAAAGAAGAATCTGGTGTTGAAGCTGAAATTATTTCTTGTGTGGGAGAAACTTGTTACGAATTTTTTTCTTTAACAAGACAAAGGCCAGTCTGCAATGAAATAACATGGTATTTAATGAGGGCATTAGATGAAAGCTGTAGCTTAAATGAAGCGCTAGGATTTAAAGACGTTGGATTTTATGATATGGATGAAGCTCTAAATATGATTACATATAATCAAGACCGTTCT
The DNA here is from genome assembly GCF_004345705.1 of Marinisporobacter balticus. Classification (GTDB taxonomy): domain Bacteria; phylum Bacillota; class Clostridia; order Peptostreptococcales; family Thermotaleaceae; genus Marinisporobacter; species Marinisporobacter balticus. The sequence goes on along the minus strand of NZ_SLWV01000001.1, from coordinate 315,407 downwards.
TTAGTAGGCTTGTCATATAAAAAATATAAAAAAATAGTTGCTCAGGAAATAATGGTATAATAATAGAAGAGTAGGATCCTACTCTTCTATTATTTTTAAATTATCTGCTAGGAGGGGGATTTATGATTAAAAGATATAAAACCATATCCAGGTATGCTGAAGTAGAACATATTATTGAAAAATCAAAATTTATTGGGTATGCAAAACCTGTTGAAACGGAAGAGGAAGCTATTGCATTCGTTCAAGAGATAAAAGAAATGCATAAAAATGCAACCCATAATGTACCTGCATACATAGTAGGGAAAAAAAATGAAATACAAAGATATAGTGACGATGGAGAACCAGCTGGAACAGCAGGTGTGCCAATCCTAGATATGTTGAAAAAAGAAGAACTCAAAAATATAGCTATTGTCGTTACAAGGTATTTTGGAGGAATTAAACTGGGGACAGGAGGTCTTGTTCGGGCATATACAAATACTGCAAAATTAGTGATGAATAAATCGCAGGTTATAGAGAAAGTTTTACATGATTTGATTAAAATTAGAATAGATTATTCTATGCTGGGTAAAGTCCAAAATGAAGTATTAAATGCTGGATATTGTATAAAAGATACAATATTTGATGATGCAGTAAATATGTATGTATATGCTTTTGTGAATCATAGTGAAGAAGTTATAAAAATGATTAAAAATATAACCAGTGCAAAGGGCGAAATATCTATCCAAGATACATTATATCTTAATGTATTAGAGGGAAAGATTATGAAAGAATCTTTAGGGTAAAAGTCGTACTACTTGGTACGACTTTTTTCTTTGTAAAAAAATTCATATGCACCCATAAAAAATAGAAAGATACCAAAAGATATCTTAAGTATATGGGAGGATAGCTTCACAGCAAGAAAAGAGCCTATAATAGATCCTAAAATACCTAGACCAATAAATGGGATAGAAATAGATGTTTCAACATCTTTATTTTTAAAATGTGTAATGAGCGCAACAAATGCTACAGGTATAAAAGATAATAAGTTTACCCCTTGAGCTTGTTGTTGCGTAAGGGGAGTAAATAGAGTAAGAGCTGGAATTAAAAGTGTTCCACCGCCAATACCCATTCCACCAATAATTCCTGAAAAAAATCCAATTAATATCAAATACATCAAAACACCATCCTTATGGCAGCAATAATCATAAAAACAGCAAAAATTTTTCTAAGTAAATATTCTGGAATTTTTGATAAAAGTTTTGCCCCTATGTATCCACCTAAGATGCCACCTGTCATAATTTTCAATGTAACAGGCCAAACAATGATACCATGTTTCATATATATAAATGTACTTACAAGGGCAAGTGGCAGGATTATTGAGATGGCGGTAGCATGTGCTTTATGTTCATCTATATCTAGTAAAAAAAACATTCCTAGGATCAATATTGTTCCTCCACCAGATCCAAATAAACCATTAACCAGACCTGTGGTAATACCTAAAAGAATGAATTTAAAAGTGAAGATTTTTTTTTTCATTTTTTCACCTACATAATAAAGATTTAAAAGAGGCATAAATATAGTGTTTGCAATAAAAATTATTTTATGAGGCTATTGACGGATTTATAAATCTATTATAAAATAAATACATATATTCCGATAGAATAACTATGAATTGGAGGTTTTAATTATGAAAGTAGCAAATAGCATTATAGAGCTAATAGGCAATACGCCTATGGTAAAATTAAACAAATTAGTTGGAAAAGATGATGCAGAAGTATACCTTAAACTAGAATTTTTTAACCCAGGAAGTAGCGTAAAAGACAGAGTGGCTTTAAATATGATTGAAATAGCTGAAAAAGAAGGTAAATTAAAGAAAGGTGCTGTAATTATAGAACCTACTAGTGGCAATACGGGGATAGGTCTTGCTATGATAGGTGCATCAAAAGGATATAAGGTGATCCTAGTGATGCCTGAGACAATGAGTATTGAGAGAAGAAAATTATTGAAAGCCTTTGGTGCAGACATCATACTTACTGATGGTGCATTAGGGATGAAAGGGGCTATTGACAAAGCAACTGAAATTGTAAAGAATAATCCGTCTTATTTTATGCCACAACAATTTGAAAATGTAGAGAATCCACAAGCGCATAGAAACACAACAGCATTAGAGATTTTAAAACAAATGGATAATCAATTAGATTTGTTTATATCTGCAGTAGGTACAGGTGGAACCATTACTGGTGTTGGAGAAGTATTAAAAGAAGCAAATAAAGATGTAAAAGTTGTAGCTATTGAACCTAAGAATTCTCCAGTGCTTTCAGGTGGAAAACCTGGCGCACATAAAATCCAAGGAATAGGTGCAGGATTTATTCCAGATATACTTAACACAAAACTAATTGATGAAATTATACAGGTAAAAGATGAAGATGCGATGGAAACAGCAAGGCGCATTGCAGTTGAAGAAGGGATTTTAGTAGGAATATCTGCAGGATCAGCTATTTTTAGTGCAATGAAGAAAGCTAAAGAGCTTGGGAAAGGCAACAAAATCGTGGTGATTGTACCAGATTATGGTGAAAGATATTTAAGCACACCTTTGTTTGATTTTGAATAAATGAGGATTTTATAGATAAAGGCATAGTAAAAAGATATGCCTTTATCTATAAAAAGTTTTTGTGGTATAATAGCAGAAGAATTATTTTCGTCTAAATTTAAAGGAGGGAAAGATTTTATATGAATAAAAGAAGTATAGAAGAAAAAATAGACTTAACAGTGCATTGGCTCAGAGAAATGGTGGAACAGTCTAAAACAAAAGGATTAGTAGTAGGTATATCAGGAGGAATCGATTCTGCATTGGTTGCTTATTTGATAAAAAAAGCATTTCCGGAGAATTCTTTAGGGGTTATTCTACCTTGTAAAAGTAATCCTGAGGATAAGGAAGATGCACTAAAAGTTGCAAAGGGATGTGGCATCAAGCACATTGAAATTGAACTGAGTGATGTACATAATGCGCTGTTGGATAATATTGTAAATATCATGAAAACAGAAGACTTATTTAATGACAATAATTTTAGATTAAGTGATGCAAATTTAAGAGCAAGACTTAGAATGAGTACTATTTATTGTGTGGCAAATTCACTGAACTATCTTGTTGTAGGAACAGATAATGCTGCAGAAGTATATACTGGATATTTTACAAAGTATGGAGATGGTGGTGTAGATATCATGCCTATTGCAAATTTACAAAAGAGAGAGGTATATGAATGGGCTAGATACCTTGGTGTAGCAGAAAGTGTATTAAAAAGACCTCCGTCAGCAGGTCTTTGGGAAGGACAGACAGATGAGAAGGAAATGGGAACCACCTATGATTGTGTGGACGATTTGGTAGCGGGAAAAGATATTCCACAAAGAGATAAGGAAATTATTGAAAAATTACATATCCGTTCAGAACATAAAAGAAAAATGCCTGAAAAACCACTCGTTTTTTAAATGATAATATAATGAATAATATTTTTTATATAACAAATAATAATGTTGTACAGGACAATAGAGAAAGCGAAGTTTTAGGAATGAGTCCGAAATACTAAGTGGCAAGTATCTTAAAGACCTCTCTCTATTGTTCCTGTTTTTTATTATGCCATAGATTTAGCTAAGTCATCTATCATCAGCATGATGTTTTTCATAACAATACTAGCATTGATCCGAATAAGATTTAAGTCCTTTTTATCAATAGATTTTTGCAAATTGATTACGGAGGCATCAAACTTATCTGCTGTAGATTTTGCTTTATTTTCTATGAGATCAGATTTTATACTTTGTCCTTGTTCTTTAATTTTGTCTAAACTTTTCTGTGCAACATCATAATCATTTATGGCTGCATTTAAAACTACGTTTCTTGTAAGATATTTTAGTGTAAATACTGTAGGTGGAATTTCTTTTTTAAAATAAGGCATAAATTTCGGTAAATAAGACGTAAGATTATTAGCAGTACTAAGGGTAGCTATATAATTTTTTTCAATACCATAGGTGGTCAATGCATCTAATGTTTCTTCAAAACCTGCAATAACTTCAGGTGAAACACTTTGTTCTGTTAGTAAAGGTTCTAATACATTCCATTTATTGTGTATGCCTATAATGGTTGTATTGACACTTTTCCATACTTCTGAAATATCTTTAGGCGGTTTGGCTACTTGATTTTCATCAGAAGATACCTTTTCTCTTTTAAGTAATTCTGTAAGGATACTTTCGTCGATGGTCATAGGTTTTGGTTTTTCTTGTTCACCATTAGAGGATTCAGGTTGCTTGCTTGCATTTTCATTATTTTTAGTAAGCATCTCCATTTCCATTTTTTTTGACTTTTTTTGCTCTTCAATTTCCTTCGTTTCTACAATAACCCTTTGAAAGTAAGGCGCTAGGTCTGCTTGATGCATAATTTTTAATACATCTTTTTCTATTTCTTTTATTGTTTTTGGTAAAGGCTTTGGTTGGCCTTCAGACTGTGAATTTGGTTCTGAGGATTTTTTCGTACAAGAAGCAATAGAAAAAACCATACAGATCGTCATGAATAAAAGAATATATTTTTTTAATATTTTCATACCATCACCTCTAAAATAGTATTTCCATAGTAGGTATAAAGCATACTGTATAAATTATATTTTGATGGAAGAAAAATCAGGAACCATATCTTTTTCATATTCATAATATAGAATTAAATGGAAAAATACATAAGGAAATATATATAAAAGGAGCCGATGACATGAGAATTGGTATAGATGCTAGGGTAGCTAGATGGAATATAGGTTCTGGATTGGAAAATTATACAAGTAATATTATTAAAAATTTAAAGAATATAGATCATAAAAACGAATATATACTATTTATTCCTGAAAAAGAAGAAAACTATGGATTGTTTAGAAGTGAAAAAGAGGAAGAAGTGGAAAAAAGAAATGAATTTTGGAAATTGATGCATGAACCTTTTCGGAAATATAATACTGAAATAGATATTTTTCATAATATGAGTAATGGTATTGATATACCAGATCATAAAAATTTTAAATTGATTATAACGGTAAAAGATCTCATACCTTATGTGATGTCAGAAAATATTGAAAAACTGCACTTAGAATACGTTTTAAAGCATACGTCAAAAGTGATTGAAGAGGCTGATAGGATTATAACTGCCTCTAATCATTCAAAAAATGAAATTAGTAGATATTTCGATATTCCTGAAGAAAAAATAAATGTAATTTATGATGCACCGGATGAAATTTTTAAACCTATAGAAAAAAAAATATCAAAGAAACTCATTGCAAAAAAATATGGTATAAACAATAAGTTCATACTTTTTGTAGGGGGAATTAGTCCAAGAAAAAATATTAGAAGGTTAATTCAGGCATTTTCTATGATTGCACATGAATTTAAAGAGGAGTATAAGCTTGTAATTTTAGGAGAGTATTCTGAAAACTATGCATGTTTAAATAGTCTTTTAGAGAAATTATCATTGAAAGAAAAAATTATATTTACAGGTTTTGTACCTAAAAATGTATTGCCATTCTTTTATAATGGGTGTGAAGTATTTGTCTATCCATCTTTATATGAAGGGTTTGGGTTACCACCTTTAGAAGCAGCAGCTTGTGGAGTACCTATTATAACATCTAAAGTTACGTCTATGCCTGAGGTTATGGGAGAAAGTTGCATCTATATTGATCCATACGATGTTATAAATATTGCCCAAGAGATTTATGATACGGTTATTGATACTAAATTGGGAGAAACATTATGTATAAAATCTTTAGCGCATAGCAAAAAATATTCATGGAAGAGGGCATCGGAAGAAACATTGAAAGTGTACAATAGCCTAATGGAATAGTACATAGGCATATATATGATTTTACAAAGATTAAAAACGATGGACATAAACATCCATCGCTCGTTTTAGTGGAATATATTCATAAATGTTGTAATAATACCAGCGTTACAGAAGTCGATAAACAAACTTCCAACTAATGGAATGATGAAGAATGCTGCTGGAGCTGGTCCAAAATTACTTGAAATAGCTTCCATGTTTGCAATTGCATTTGGTGTAGCACCCATTCCAAAACCACAGTGTCCACCAGCTAAAACTGCTGCTTGATAATCTCTTCCCATTATATTAAAGGTTACAAAATATGCAAATACTGCCATAAGTACTGTTTGTGCAATTAACATTACAAGCATTGGAATTGCTAAATCAGCAAGTTGCCATAATTTTAATCCCATCAATGCCATTGATAAAAAAAGAGATAATGAAATATTTCCCAATAAATCAATTTCAGTGTTTGGTGTTTCATATGCATTTGTAACATCAGAGATGTTTCTCATAATTGCTGCTGCAAACATTGCACCGATATAAGAAGGGAGAGTCCAGCCTGCCTTTTGCAGTAAGCTTGAAATAATTGTTCCAAGTCCCATCGCTATGATGATTTGGAATGCTGCCGATGCAAAGTTGTTTGGAATTAATTCTTTAGATTCTTTCTGTTCTAGTTGTGCGCTTTCTTGCGTAACTTCTGATTTTGATGACTTAGCTAAAAGATTGTGTTTGTCAATTAATCTTTTTGCGATTGGACCACCTAACATACTACCTGTAATTAAACCAAATGTTGCAGAAGCCATTGCTACTGTAGTTGCACCAACTGCACCAGCTTCTTCAAATAAAGGTCCAAAGGCACCACTTGTTCCGTGACCACCAGTCATAGGTGTAGAACCAGTTGAAAGACCGATAAGTGTATCTAAGTTGAAAACCTTTGCTAAACTAACGCCTAAAACATTTTGAAGTGCTACAAGAACTACTGCTATTCCAAGGAATAAGCCAACTTGAAGTCCACCTTTTTTTAATAATTTAAGACTAGCTGTAAAACCAACTGTTGTAAAGAAGGCAGTCATTAAAACACCTTTTAGTGTCATATCCATCTCAAATATCATTGTTCCGGTTTGTTTTAATATTAATGCAAGAACAGCGAAAATTACGCCACCTATAACAGGCGATGGAATACAGAATCTTTCTAAAAAGTCAACCTTCTTTCTAATAAACTTACCTACTAATAAAACTACAACTGCAAGTGCTACTGCTTGAATCATATCTAATTCTAATATCATGTGCATATACCTCCTATAAATTAGTTTTGTATGAAAGCGTTTACAAGTCAATTGTACAGGAGGTGCTACGTGATCCGACAGATTACAACCCAATGTTACAAATTAAGTTTTTATAATTCAACATTTCGCAAACGATGCAAAATGACTGTCATTATTCTAAAAATTCAGTCTTGAAAGCATGCCCTCAATGAACTTTTTAATATTGATTTTACCTCGATCTTCTTTAGCCGCATGGAGATGTTTTATTTCTTGCTTTACTTGTTTTAAATCAAATAGACGCGTGCTGTACTCTGTGAATTTGATATTATAGTAGTCATCATTACCTAACTCAGCAATATTTTCTAAAGCTTTAAGAATAGTTCTTCTGATTCTTTGTTCAATGGTTCTTGCATTAATATGTGTGTCCTTTGTAGCATTTTCTTCGTTGGCGATTTGTTGATAAATTTCTTGCAATTGGTAAGTGGATGAAAAGTTTTTCCTTTTAAAGGATATGATTTTTTCAACGACATTCATCAAATCTTTACTACCAGATTCACCGATGATGCCAATATCTGTGAATATATTTACCATTTGATCATGTATATTTGGGGTAGATACAACATTTTGTGATTTTTCAATATTGAATACAGCATTTTTAATGAGGATTACAGATTTTTCAAGTTCTATATTATGGCATACACCTCTGATTACATTGAGGGCTTCAATCATATTGATTGGTTTATGGATAAAAAATACAATGCCATTTTCATACGCTTTTGTAATCATATTTTCATCTTCTACCTGAGAAACCATAATAAATTTACCTTTATAACCAAGAGATATTGCAGAATCTATAATTTCGATACCATCTTTTACAGGTAACAAAAAATCGATGAGAACAATATCAGGATTATAAAAAACAATTTCTTCTGGAGCATGCTCTCCACTACCTAGCTCTTCAGAAACTTTACCTAAATTGTTTTTTAGGATTAAGTGTTTAAGCATTTTTCGAATATTAATATCATCATCAATAATTAAAAAAGTATTTGACATAAATTACCACCCAATCAAAGAATTTTTTGGTATAATTATTTTAAAAGTAGTACCTTCATTTAAACGTGATGTAACCTCGATATTACCATGAAATTCATCAACAATATTTTTAACATGAGAAAGACCTATTCCTGTAGAAGGTTCACCTGATGTAGCATTATACTTTGTTGTAAACCCAGGGTTGAAAATATAGGCTAACATATCCTCTGGTATTCCTTCACCTGTGTCTTTTACATAAAAAATAATATTGTTTAGATCATCTTCTTGTATAATTTTAATCAATCCCTTACTTTTACAAGCATCGATGGCATTTATAATGAGATTATTTAAAACTGTAAACAAATGATAATATTTCTGAAGTTGAAAATCATTTTTAAAATCAAAACTTACAGATAGGTCGTTATTATTTTCCTTAAGATTTCTATTTGTGTTTTCACGTATAATTACAAGCATATCCGATAACATCATTGTACCATTTTTTTCAAATGTTTTTAAGAAACTTTCAAATCCATTTAATACTCTGTAATAATCTTTTTTAATTTCGTGTATTTCTCTTGCAATATCTAAGGTTTTTTGTTTTAAAATCTTATCCTGCTTATGGGTCTCGTATAATTGATAGCTTTTACGCATAACAGATTCTATATCATGCGTAGATTTTTTCAAATAAAACATTTCAGCTTGGATGTCAGAAATTAATATATTTAATTGACTGTAGCGCTTTTGATGTTCTCGTGTCAATAGGAATAATTCTTGCTTTTTATAGAGGAGATAAATAAAATAAGCGATAATACTTCTTGCTAATCCAACGAGTACGGTTATTTGGATAATACGTAGTGTAAATGTTTGAGATCTTATAATAATTTCAAATATATTACTAATGATATCTGTAAAAGCCAAAATAATAATGGGCATAATAAATTGGTTTTTATATTTTCGAATATTTGTAGTGAATGCAAAAAAACCATATAAAATATAATAGATGATGGATGGAAAATGAAGAGAGAGAATTTCTCCAAAAGGCATAGAAGTAAACAATATATAAATGAGACACCTAACAAAAAAAACTGCGATCCCAGAAAAAAAAGATATTGAAAAAGGGGAGAGATCTTCATCAATTAGGATAGCTAAATTTAATACAATAATTCCAGCAGAAAATCTCAGTAAATTGTGAAAAGGATAAAAATATATCTCACCAAATAAAGTAACAGATAAAATAAGTATAATATACTTTTTAATGCTACGCATAGTTTCCTCCAACGCTTTTGTCTTATAAAAATTATTGTATAGCAAAATGAAACTGATCACAATTAGTTTCAAAATTTTTTTGATATTTTCTAAAAGGTACAGGCACAAAAAAAAAATAAAAAAATAGAATGATAGTACATGTGATATTTAAATCAGTTAGAAGGGAGTATATATACTATATGGGTAAACAGGGGGCAATTAAAAAAGTTTTTCCAGGAGGTAACACAGCAAAAGGATTTTATTCTTATTATGATAACATTATTAGTACGGATGCGAATAAATTATTTATTATAAAAGGTGGACCAGGAGTAGGAAAATCTTCATTCATGAAAAAAGTAGCTTTTGAAATATTAGAAAAGGGATATGATGTGGAGTTTCATCAATGTTCGTCAGATAACAATTCTTTAGATGGTATCGTAATACAGGATTTGAAGATTGCTATTATTGATGGTACAGCACCACATGTAGTGGACCCTAAATATCCAGGCGCTGTAGATGTTATACTTAATTTTGGAGAATTTTGGAATGAAATGGGGATATTAAAGAATAAAGAAGAGATCATAAAAGTTACTTCGGAAATTGGAAAACGGTTCAAAAGAGCTTATAAATTCTTTGCTGCAGCAAAATCTGTAAGAGATGATGTAGAAGAAATTTATGAAGAAGCATTAGATCATGGAAGTGTAAATCAATCTTCAAGGGTGTTGAAGAAAGAAATATATGGTTCATTAAATGATGCACAGCAAGAAGGAAAAGTTAGACATTTATTTGGGAGTGCATTATCCCCTAATGGATTAGTGGATTATTATGAAACAATTGTTGGAACCATGAAGAACATATACTATGTGGATGGTTCTTACGTAAAAGGAATTTCAAGATTTATAAAGGGTATTGTAGATGAAGGAATAAAAAAAGGATTGTATATAGAAGCTTATCATGAGCCATTAGATGAAAGGAATATCGAGACAATCATTATCCCTAAATTAAGTATTGCCATTACAACTAGTGACAAGTATGCCCATACGTACTATAAAAAAATCACATTTGACACATTTATGAAACAAGAAATTTTAGATATGTATGTAGATGCATTAGAGGAAGATAAAGCATTCATAGAAAATTTAATCCGCGCAGGAATTGCAAATATAACAAAAGCAAAAAAAGAGCATGATAGTTTAGAAAAATCATATGTTTCTAATATGAATTTTAAAGAAGTAGATGATTTGAGAGAAAAAATAATGAAAAGTATATTGGTATATGCGAAAGAAATAATAAAGTAAAAATATTTTAGGACTGGAAAGTCCTTTTTTAAATTTATATAGTATAATTTAACATATAAGTAAAAAAAAGAATTATAGGAGGCAGTATGAAAAATAACAAAATATCTAAGCTCACATGTATGATGCTTATGGTAAGCATGAGTGCAATTGCTTTTTGTATTATAAAGAGTATTCCTTTGTTTTATGGTTTTTTTGTAGGATTAGTTTTTTCGGTTATTTTGTTGAGGATGGATGGTTTTTCTTTTTATTGCTTAATGGATATGATTTGGAAAGGGATTAAGGATTGTTCAACTGTATATGTAATTGTATTGTTAATGGGAGGGATGATATCTATTTGGATTGCCTCAGGAGTTGTACCTACTATGATTTATTATGGATTTGAATATATGGGGCATATTAATTATGTACTTGCATGTTTTTTTATCACTGCAGTGATCTCTTTTGTCATGGGGACGGCTTTTGGAACTATTAGCACCATTGGTGTAGCCTTACTTGGAATCGGAAAAGGATTACTAATTCCTACGCCTCTGCTTTTAGGGACAATTATTTCGGGCGCATTTATAGCAGATAAGCTTTCGCCTATTAGTGCATTGGTGAATCTTACGATTCAAATAACAGAAGTGAAATATAAGGCGTTTTTTAGACATACGTTAGTTACATTGATTCCTGCAGTGGTTCTTAGCGGAATCATTTATTATATACTAGGAAGAAACTATGCAGCAGAGATTGATCTTGTAACATTGAATACATATCAAAGAAATATTAGCCAGACTTTTTTTTTATTACCAATACTGTTAGCTTTTCCAATTGTGATGGTGGTGCTTGCTATATTTGGTATAAAAATTATACCCAACATGACATTCGGCTTGGTTAGTGGTATGGGGATTTGTTATTTTTTACAGCAAATGCAAATAAAAGAAATCCTAGGAGTTCTTTTATTAGGATATAAGTCGAATACTGGGATAAATCAATTGGATAGTGTGTTAAGAGGTGGTGGTATGATCCCTATGTTGGAGGTAATACTCATTATTATAGGTGCTATTGCTTTAAATAGTGTATTAGAAGGAACCAAGACAATCCATCCAATAGTAGATTGTATGGTTTCTAAAATAAAAACAAAGGGTAGATTAATTACGACAACAGGTATATTAAGTATTGTTTTAACTACTGTTACTTGCGACCAGACAGTAGGGATCCTATTACCAGGGAAGTTTTTAAAAAGTAAATATAAGGAATTAGGAATAAGAAAAACTACTCTTGCAAGAAGCATTGCAGATACAGGCACAACCATAGCCCCATTAATCCCTTGGAATGTAAATGCGATTATTATTACTGCTATAACAGGGGTAGGTGCAACCGAATATGGAATTTATACTGTATTATGTTATTTATCGCCTATGATTACAATGTTATATGGTTATATAGGATTAAAAGAAAATAGGAATGAGAAACAAGAAAATATAGGTAGTTGTTGAAAAATGGGTGAAAAGTTTTAAAATACTATTGTCGAATGATGTTTATTTCTGTATAATTAATAATTGTAAGTACAGTTATTTTCCAAGTATATAGGGTAGGAAAAAGAAAAGTGTCTGCGTCAGATACTTTTCTTTTTTATGTGCGCCTAGCATGGACGCAAACTAGTCGGTGAAAGTTTGATACGGGGGTTGATAGTGCCAACTGTTAGCTGATGGTAAGGGTGTTCACCGTGAAGTGGAATCTAAAGTAATTTACCAACGAATTGTAAACAATTCCGTTGCTCAAAGGAAGCCTAAGACAAAACTCTGGTCTGAGGTACACGAACTACATTCGAGGCTTAACCTTGTGGATGAGATTGCAATTCAAATCAAAGTCCTAGACTATCCAAAACAGAAAGCGTGGGAATATGCAAATACATGAAAAGGATATTAGAGAATATCAGCGAGTCCAATATTAAATAAAACCATAACGAATCAAAGATTGATTAATCATGGTTTTAAGAGTTTATCCTTGCAGTATAAGAAAATCAGATTCTTTTAATGAACCGCCAAGTATCGAACGGTATGCTTAGGGGTGTGAGAGGCCGGTAAATAAAATAATTATTTACCTCCTACTTGGTTTATGATAACTGATTGTTTAGGAATATACATCATTTTCCCATAGTCCGTAACAATACTATAATTATTTGATGAAAAACCCAAAAATGATTCTAACCAATGATTTGTATCATCAATAATTGCAATTGAGGTAGAAGTATTTTTAAGGATGCCTTCTTTCATAATGAATCTTTTATATTTTGGGCTCCAATAATAATTTTCTTGAGTAACAAGTTCCTCTACCAATTTAAAATCTTCTTTCATAGGAAAAATCTCTTTTAGTGCTTTAAATTTCTTCCTGCTTATAGAGACGGATATATTTAAATTAGAACTTTTATCAAATGCAATGGTGTTGTTTTCTATAATTTGTAACCATTCATTAGCGAGAGCATTAGGACTTAACCACTGTGCATTATAGATTTCCTCTTTGTATTTTGTTTTTTTCCAAATACTTTTGAAATTTTCATCTAGATAAACGAAAATTTGTATAAACTCTTCCAAAAAGAATGCCCCTAACTTTTCATCTAGTAATTGATTGCTTATGATTAAATTATAGCCTAATTCTGGAACCGGTAAAAAGGAGATGTCTTGAACCGGCAGGATATTTTCAATCTTATTTGTAAATACGTATGCATCATTTATAGGTGTATATATGGCAATGACAGATATGTCTTTTGATAGATTGAGTACCACGATTAATTCATCTTCATTAAAGGGTAACACGTTAGACTGATAGACAAGTAATTGAATATAGTCAACATATTCAAGCCATTGTTTATATTTTAAGTTTTCTAGTGTAGTAAGGATGATGGCTTCAGAAGATTTTCTAGAAAGCTTGTTGTCGCTACTATAGTAATTATTTAATACATCTTTAGAAATCTTAAGATCAGGGACTACATAGGTTTTAAAAGTAGATATGTATTGATTATTATTAAAAAAAACATTTAATGTTAAGACCGTAAACAACAAAAGAATAATAAGCAGAAATGCAAATAAATTTTTTAGCATCTAGAATCACCTCATTTAAATATATGTGATGGGTAGATAAATTTGAACTAATAATTTTTATAAAAACACACATATAGACAGGCAGAATAAGATAGAGTAAGAAAGATATGATTAAGGAGGCATACTTTATGGACAAGGTCCAAAAAATATATAGTGAGATGATAGGGTTTATTCAAGTTTTTATCATAAAATATGAGTATGAGCATAGAGGAATATTAAAAAAAATGAAAATAGATAGTCGCTTAAATATGGAGATAGATGATGAAAAATGGTGTCAATTATTTCTTTATAAATCTTGCTTTAATCACTGTGCGCAATTTATATTATTGCGATATATTGAAGATAGTGGGTTAAGTTATATGAGGATGAATAAGAAAGGTATTGAGAAATGGAGAAGTTTTGTAAAGAATATATATGACGCATTAAATATACTATATGATCTTGCAATTAAGGATTTGCAACAGGATCATAATGATAAAATACGAACCTTATTTAAAGAAAGTGATTATGATGTATTCAAAATAGATGATGAATTAGCAAAACTACTATGTGAAAAGCTTTCGAATATAGATTTCTCAAGCTTAAAGAAAAGTGAGATGATGGCTTTATTTCAATTGATTTATTCTCTAGAACAAAGAGAAGATATGAGATTACATGCGTTTTATAAAGATGCATATGCGCTGTCGTATATATTGGATTTAGAAAATAGGCAAGGCGTTTTATAAAATAGAGGTAAGTATGATTATATGATGTGAAAAGTATGATGCTATTGCAGATAATAAGATATAATAGTATTATAATATAAAAGTTGGAATGGATTCAGTAGGATAGGATCTATGCTCCTGCTGAATCTTATATAGCTATAAGAATATGAAATAAAACTAGAAATTGTAGTATTTTCTAATTTAAAATATATTATACAAGGAGAGAGATCGATGAATTTGCAAAACTTGGAGATGAAAATAGAAGAAAATGTGCTGAATTTTTTAGTGAAAGGTAAATTTAATGAGGATATTGAAGATGCAAAGGAATATTTTAATCGTAATTTTGGGGAAGTGATGGTCAATGACAAATGGATCATAGACTTTAATTCTTGGCTAATTTATGACTATAAAATGAAAAAGGGTAAAACCATTATTGAAAAATATCATGAATTTATGGAAGACCAATTATCAGATGAAGAAAATGAATGGATTGAAAAAAGAATACAGTCGTATTTAAGTTTGTATGAGTTAAAAAGAATTGAAGAAAACGAAGGTTTATTGCAAGACATATTTACAAAGAAGGAATATTGGATCAATTTAGACCAAATTCAAGAGATGAAAAGTAGAGATTTAATACTTGCTAGGAGAATAAAAATTGCAAAACAATATAAACTAATTGGGAACACGATATATGTACCAGAAATTTTTAGAAATGATATAGAAAAAAATATACTCATACAATATGAAGAATATAAATATAAAAGTAAATATGGGAGTGTGGAAGAATTTCTAAAGAGTAATCGGCTTTTGTTAGAAAAATATATAGAAATCATTATAGATGTTACGCAGGAAACTGAAGATGAAGAGTCATATAATGTTTGGCAAAGCATCTATATTATACATGATATAAAAGAGGTCAAACAAAAATTATTAAATCATGAAGCTGTGCAATTAGATTATGAAGAAAATGTAAATTGTTATTTTAGATTAGTGAGTGACAATAGATTATTAGCAGAAATTGTTTTAGGAAATAACCGAATAGAATTAGAATGCACTTCAGAAAGTGACCGGATCAATACAAAAAAGATGATTCAATCCATCCTAGGGGACTTAGTAAAACATTATAAAGATGAAGTTATAGGAATAGAGAGTATTATTTAAACGAGGGGAATGAGAAATGAAAAAATGGGAATATAGAATTATAAATCTACATGCAAAGGGTGTAACAAATTTAGTACTTAGCAAAGAAGATGAAGATGTACTTAACGCGTTAGGGGATGAAGGATGGGAGTTGGTTTCTAGTGTGCCAACAGTAAATGGAAGAACCATTTGTTGTATGTTAAAAAGAGAAAAATAAATCAATAAAATGCTTTTTAAAAATTGACAAGGTAGCATAAACTATATAAAATAGTGTATAATTTAAATTAGGCATATATATTTTGAAGGGGGATAAGAAAATTTTATGGAAATATCATTATCAGATCTGGTTGACTCGTGTAGGGAAGATATATATTTAGAAATGGATACATCTAACGCGCAGGTAGAAGATGAATTAAAGTTTCTGAAAGAATTTAAAAAGCTTTTAAAAAAATATAATAAACCTACAAACCAGATTGATTATTTGATAAATGAACTAGAAGGAAATATAGATTTTGAAAATGTTATCCACATTTTTGATATTGATGAAAAGAGTATCAAAAATAAGATTGAGAAACATCCTTATTTTAAAAATCCTTGTGACTATCCTATTCGCCTTGTTACAATTATGAAATATTTAAAGAAAAAAGGGGTAAATATTCACTACAAAGATATGGACTTGATTGTTGATAAATTGATTCAAGCAATTGATGGCGTCAAAAAAGTCGGGGATGGGATGTATTTTAAAAAGATAAATTAAGTAAAAAAATAATGCGAGATTTTCGCATTATTTTTTTTATAATACAAATACATACGGAAGCAAAAAACGTGCAGGAATTCGTGAGCGTATATAGAAATAGTATAGATAACGAAGCTAAGGGATAGAAGGTGAAAAAGTGAATCTGTTTAAGCAGAAGGAAATACCTTCGCAAGGATTGAATAAAGAGAAAAAATTAAAATATAAAGTGTTGATCTGCGCAATGTTAATGATGACGATTGCAGGGTATATTTATTTTATTGAACAAGATGATAGATTTGTTAAAAATATTTTTAATAGGACATCTAAGAAACAAATTTTTGTCTATCTTAAAGTTGTACAACCATTAGAAGAACGATTTTATGGTGTAGTGAATGAAAATGTTGACTTAAAAGATAAATGCTTATATGATGATAAAAAAGATCCATATCGAATAAAAGAAAATATAGTAGCAATAGATGGAATTATGATTGATTTAGCTAATGTTGAAACGAATGATTTCATGTTAGAGAATAAATATTTATTTTTAGAAGAAATAGAAATAATGAGAGATATTTTGTTAGAAAAAAAATTAGGAATAGAAAATAATGATGTAAAGAGCCTTATAAAAGCTAATGCATATTTAGAAAAATATTTTTTAATAGGACAAATTAGAAGACAAGTTTTGAAAAAGATTTTTGATAAATATTATATTGTATATTTAGAATTAGACAACAGAATAAAATACATAACAAAATAAAGATAGTCATAAAAAGAGTATAAAATCTTTTGTCAACACTTCTTGTCAATAATGGAAGATGAATCCTCTGTAGTAATATTATAAGGTTCCTCA
The DNA here is from genome assembly GCF_004345705.1 of Marinisporobacter balticus. Classification (GTDB taxonomy): domain Bacteria; phylum Bacillota; class Clostridia; order Peptostreptococcales; family Thermotaleaceae; genus Marinisporobacter; species Marinisporobacter balticus. Next base: position 298,233 of record NZ_SLWV01000001.1, on the reverse strand, counting down.
TAAGTGGGTAACTTGATGTTTTTAAAAGCATTGTAAAGTTTTCTGATAAACCCCGTTTTGGTGTTCAGTAAAAATTGTATAGCATTACGATTATCCCGAAGGATGCTACGTAACGTAGATTCATCTAGAGATAATTGGTAATCGTTTTGAATGTTTATCCCTATTTTTTCTAAAGGTAATTTATAAGATGAAAGTATGATTTGAATACTTTGACAATAATTTGTATCAAAAGAAGTATCCAGATTTTTTAAAGAGATAATAGATTTGTTATATCTATAAACAAGATCACGAATCATAGCTATAAGATCTTTATAGTCAGTATGAATGAATTCTTTTAAGGTGTATTCTAGTTCCTGTTGGACTTTATAGAAATAGAAGTATTCTTCTTTCAGTTTTTTTAGATGATCGTAAAAATTAGATGTACTGAAAAAATTATTTTGTGATGATTGAAAACTCTGATTATACATTTTATTGATTTTTTTTATAGGCGAAATAGGATTCACTTGATTTATTACAGTATTTCTATTTACATACATGGTATTGATTCTTGCTTTATTAGAGGAAGATATTTTTTTTATAGACACACAATCACTCCTTCCATATATAATATATATCGGCATAAAATATAAAATATTTTGAAAATAGCATAAATTTCTTTATGATTACTAGGAAATGATAGTTTCTAAGAAAATGGAGCAACTGAGGTAGCAGCGGGCGAATTTTTTATTTTAAATTGAATGAAGGTGTCTAAATTTGGATGTCTTTATGATTATGGAGGAATAGTATTTGAGCGAAGATAAAACAAAAAATTGTAAATGGGTAAAAGTGTTTAATGAACGGATGGTAAGTGGTGAACATAATGAAGAAGATAGATCTAAGGCCATGTTTGAAATTACCAGAGATTTTTTCGTCAAGAAATATGGTGTTCAAGCTCTTAATTTAATCGGACTTTCTACAAAAGAGAATGGTACAAAACAAATGGAACGGGACGATGTGATAGATATAGAAGCATTAGACTTTACTATTTTTAGTCAGGTATATGAAAATTATTTATCACAAAATCGTAGAGAAAAGACGGGTAGTTTCTATACCCCATATTATATAACGGATCATATAATAGAAAAAGCTTTAGAAATTTTTCTATCAAAGGAAACGGGATATACCCAAGAAACATTATGTAAATTTTTTTATAGAAACCAGCCATTGAGTAGGGTGCAACTTAAGCATCTTTTACGAACAATGAATAGAATAAGAATTATTGATATAGCTTGTGGTACAGGGATATTTCTTATCCGTTGCTTTGAAAAAATATTCGACCATAAAAAAAAGATTTGTAAAATGTTAGGAGAAACAGTCAATTGCTTTAACATGAAAAAATATATTGTTGAGAATAATTTATTTGGGATCGATATTCAAAAAGAACCTGTGGAGATTACAAAAATGGTTTTATTTTCTTTAGTATATGGAAAGGATCAAGTACAAGATGCAGATGAGATTTCTTTTAATATAATGGTAGGAGATAGCCTTATAGATGGAAATCTTTTCAAAAGTCAAGGATTTGATATTGTAATAGGAAATCCCCCTTATTTAGGGGAGAAAGGAAACAAAGTTATATTTGATAAGATCAGAAGTACCACTTTTGGTGAAAAATATTATGAAGGAAAAATGGATTATTTCTATTTTTTTATTTATAAAGCATTAGAAATTTTGAAACCAAAAGGGATATTAGCTTATATTACTACCAATTATTTTGTGACTGCTGATGGGGCAGAAAAACTGCGAAATTTTTTAAAAAATCATTGTGCATTTATTCATGTTGTGAATTTTAATGATTATGGAATTTTCAAATCTGCTAAGGGGCAACACAATATTATATTTTTTCTATCAAAGGAGTTAGATCAAACACAATCAGTTCAAGTGAAATATATTAAAGAAAAAGATATGGACATAGAAGAAATATACAAAGGGCTTTACAGCAACAAAAAAACTACAAAAAAAATACACCAGTATACATTAGCAAATCAAGAAAAACTATATGATCCTATAAGCGGGCATATATTAATACAAGAAAATAATCAGTATGCGCATATTTTAAAGAAATTATATAAAAATAGTCAATATACATTAGATGAATTATGTAATATTAATCAAGGCATTGTCAGCGGTGCAGACAAAGTAACAAAAAGTATGTTAGAGAAAAAATTTTCTTCTGAAACGATAAAAAAAATGAATGTACAATTGGATCAGGGGATCTTTGTGTTATCTAAACAAGAAGCAAGTGAGTTAGGTGTTTTAGAATCACCCTATTTAAAACCTATGTATAAAAATAGTGACATACAAAGATATTGTGCGCGTATCAATCCAAGTAAATATATATTATATGTTTGGGACAAAGGCGTATCAGACAAGAATGCCTTAGCGCATTTATCTAAATATAAAGAAGTTTTAGAAAAGAGAAGAGAAATAATTAAAGGAAGTAGACCCTGGTATGGATTACAATGGCCTAGAAATCAGGAAATATTTGAAAATACTAAAATTATTGTTCCGCATAGAGCGAGAATAAATAAATTTGCGTTGAATCAATCCTCTTGGTATGCGAGTGCAGATGTATATTTTATTACTTTAAAAGATAAAAAAATAGATGAACATTTTTTATTAGGGCTTTTAAATTCTAAGATTATATACTTTTGGTTGTATAATCGTGGGAAAAGAAAAGGAAATCATTTAGAATTATATGCTACTCCTTTGAAAAATATACCAATCATAGGGACGATGGATAAAACCAAGTATAATCAAATTGCTACGCTTGTTCAAGAGATGGTACAGACAGGAGAAAAACCTTCAATGCAAGAATGTGTGGATGAACTATTTTATGACCTATATAGATTAAAAAGTAAAGAAATAAAAATAGTAGAAGAGCTGTATAAACGAAACATAGGAGAGTAACCCTTATTGTATAGATTTTTTAATCACCAAATAAAGAGGTTAGAATATTATGTATTGAAAATAAACAAGGGCTAAAGTTTATAAGCATAAAGATACTATATAGTCCCTTATCATGAAAGGAGGCTATATGATTGAATCTATTTAGCATTTTTTTTCCTACAGACAGTATAAGAGATTTGTATTTGAAGAAAATTTTCCAAATGGGGGAAGATGTATATGATAGAAATTCAGTAAATAGACCAATTCAAGGGGTAAAGCGTATTAGTTTTAAAAAGAAATATAAACAAATTCCTGGATATTGGGTTCGAATAGAATTAAATGAGGACAAAAGGAATAAAACAATAAAACAAAAAATTGCCAAAGAAATACCTCGTTTTTGGTTAGAACAACATTTGTTTTTTCCCGAAGAACTGATGCATCAAAGAAAAATGGAAAAAATGTGGATGCAAAAATATAATTTGATGGAAGAACGCAATGACTTAGATGCATGGAAGCTTTTTTTTAGGGAAGGAAAAAGTCACTTAGAAGCGGGCAGATTTGATATTGCAAGAGCGGCTTTTCTTTGTATATATAAAAATAATCCGTTTTTTCTGAAAAAATATAAAAGATATTATGTATTTGAAGATTTGGCTTACTATTATGAAGCGGAAGAGGAACTTCACAATAGTATTCGATGTTTGAAAATACAAGCAAGTCTACAACCTGATTCAGTAGAAGCTTATCTGAATATGAGTAATTTTTTACTCTTAAGTGGACTTGTAGAAGAGGCTATAGATGTATGCAAAAGGGGACTTTTAATAGCGCCAGATGATGCATACCTTATTAACAACCTGCTCATTGGTTATGTGCATGGTGGTTATTATGAGATTGCATTATCCTATTTAGAAGATCGAATTGAAAAATATCCGTATATTTCTATGAATTGGAAGCTATTAGGAGATATATTTTGCCAAATTGAGAATGATAAGGCTGCCATCATTTGCTATAAAAAAGCGCTTTATGTGAATTCGGAAGATATTTATGAAGTTGAGCAAGATATCTATTGTAGTCTAGGTATATGCTATCAGGAATTGTGTGAAATTAAAAAAGCAATTTTATATTATGAAAAGTTTCTAAAGATGAATCATGAAGATGAAGTAGTTTTAACAAATTTATCGAAAATTTATAGGGATGATTTGAAAGAATATGATAAGGCCGAATACTATGCAAAGAAGGTTGTTGTATTATATCCTGAAAATGGATATGGCTATCATCATTTAGGGCTAGTTTATCTTTACGCGGGCAGATTAGAAAAGGCAAAGTGGTATTTGTACAAAGCTAGAAAATTACTGCCTAATTACCAGCCTATTCATGATGCGATCGTAGCATTAAAAGGAAAATATATTGCTTTTTAAAATAAGTCAATGGTGAAAACCGTTGACTTGTTTGTAATTTTAGAGATAGCAAGAACTTGTGATAAAGCATACTATTATGGATAAAAAATAGGGCATAATGTGCGAATGTCAATGAATTTCTTTACCACGCGCGACTGCAGAATAAATGATTAAAGTGTTAAATAAACGATTCTATATGGCGCAGATGAAGTTAAAAGAGATGGCATTGAGTGATACATATATAAGAATAGCACAAATTGTAACGATACAATATGTGCTACTTTTTCTGTTTACATAGATACAATTAAATGGTAAAATGATATAAAAGGGATGTGTATAAGTACAATTTAAAGGAGGAACGATACAATGGGTAAAATGAGTGTGCGGCAATTAACTATCACAGGATTGATGGCTGCCTTAGTGTTGGTAGGTACAATGCTTATACAGGTACCTACGCCGACAAAGGGATATATTCATATTGGTGATAGCATGGTGTATATCAGTGGAATATTATTAGGTCCTGTGGCAGGAGGTTTGGCTGCAGCGATAGGGTCTATGTTTGCTGATGTTTTTTCTTCATATTATATTTATGCACCAGCAACTTTTGTTATAAAAGGGCTAGATGCTTTGATTGTAGGATATATATATGGCAAATTGGTAACAGGCAATGTTACTACAACTAAAAAAATTGTTTCTTTTAGTGTATCGGTGTTAGCAGGAGCTAGTATTATGGTTCTTGGTTATTTAGTCTATGAAAGTTTTTTATATGGATTTGCTGTAGCTGCAGTAGGTGCAGTTGGGAATATAACACAAGGGATCGGTGGTGGTATATTAGCTGCACCATTAATGATTGCTTTAGATAAAGTGAACTTATTTGAAAAAATCTTTAAAAATTATAGATAATAATAAATTTTATAATTTCCCATAATAAATGTAAAAATGGCGTGTGAATTCTATATAATGGAACATTCCTTTCTGTAAGCTTTTTTGTAAAAAGGGAAAGCTAATCATATACAAAGAAGAAAGGAAGGGAATGTATGCTTAACAGTATCAGTGAAAGCAGGGTAAAACTAAATGATAAATATAAACTGTATATTGAAGTTCCAGAAAAAGAATATTTAGTCGCCTATGATAGAAATATAAATGTAGAAAATGCAAAAGATCTTGTATACCAATATTTAAATGCGCATCAGGATGATGCAATGGTTGAAAATGTTGAAGTTAAGTATGATAAGAATAATCATAGCGTAAATATCGAAGCAGATTTATGTTATGAAGGAAATTATCATACGAAAACGAGATACAGACCGAATTATTTAAGAAATGAAAGAGAATTAGAACATTAGGATACACAATGATTGATAAAAACATTTAAAAGATATGTTCCTTTATTGGAATATATCTTTTATTTTTAAAGAATTAAGGCAAAAATACGTACATAAGGAAAAATAAAGAAGTATTCAAAAAGGAAGGGATCATTTTAGTGAGAAGACCTATTTGTGGCATAACTATTTTTTATATTTTAGGTATATTGATACAATGTACATCCGCTATATCCTATAAAGGAATGCTAGGTATTTTTGTGTTGGCAACGATTATAGGAAGTTATATAAATAAGAAAAAGTGTAGGACGATTATTTTATTTTCTATTATATTATTATGGGGTGCTTTAAATTTTAGTATAAATAAAGAATATGAGGGACAATTAAAGGCGTTCTTTGATGAAAAAGTATATGTTGTTGGCGATGTCGTAGACGCTTCATATAAAGAGCGTATGCAATTAATCTTAAAAGGGATAGAAATTAGAATTGATGGCAAAAAATATAGGTTTTCTGATAAATTGATTGTAAAGCTTAAAGGAAAATATGATCCAGCAAAAAAGATTATAGGGAAAAGAGTAGCTATTCAGGGTGTTTTGACAGCACCACAAAAAAGAAGAAATCCAAAAATGTTTGATTATCATATGTATTTAAAAACTAAGAAGATCTATAGTGTTTTATACGGAGATACGAGAAAAATCAAAATCATTGGAGATGGAGATATTTCCTTTGTTAGTAAGAGCGCAAATTATATAAAAAGTAATGTTGTCTATAGGATATTAAATGCTTTGCCTAAAAAAGAAGCGAATATTCTTGTAGGTATTCTTTTAGGAGATAAAGATGGGTTAGATATAGATATTTATACAACGTTTAAAAAAGTAGGGATTGCTCATATATTAGCAGTATCGGGGTTACATGTGGGAATTTTATATATGGTTTTAAATAAATTATTAAAGGGTGTTTCTCAAGATATAAGAACAATGACCATATTGGTTATTTTGTTTTTCTATGTTATGATTACTGGATGTGCTCCTTCTGTACTTCGCGCTGCATTAATGGCTAGTGTATTGATTTGTGCGCCTATGTTAAACAGAAGATATGATTCATTATCTGCTATTTTTATGATAGCTTTTATATTATTACTTATTAATCCTATATATTTTATACATATTGGATTTCAACTTTCTTTTGTAGCTACACTATCTATTATACTTTTTTATAAAAAAATCCTTATGAAAATAACATGTATGCCTGAATTTTTGAGACAAATATTTGCTGTATCGATGGCTGCTCAAATAGGGATTATTCCTATTGTTGCCTATTATTTCAATTACATATCATTGGGTGCATTGGTTATAAATATACCTATTGTAATGCTGGTAAGTTTAATTGTACCCTTGGGACTTTTTATGATCTTTTCTAGTTTTATCAGTTTATCTTTTGCGTCTATTTTAGGACAGATTATTTTTTGTTTGATCAAAATGCTCGTAGTACTTTCAAAGATCACAGAAGCGATATCTTTTTCTAATATAGAAGTAATTTCACCCAGTCTATTTTTTATAGGTACTTATTATATATTATTTTTACTTTTGCTAGTAGATGGAAGGAAGAGATGGGGATATTATTTTAGTAGAAAAAAAGGAATGTTTATCACCATGGGGATCTATGTGTCCATAACTGTTCTATTATATGTAGTACCTGATAATATGAATATTACCTTCATAGATGTGGGACAAGGAGATTGTATTTTAATTCAAACGCCAAGAGGTAAGAATATTTTAATTGATGGAGGGGGAAGCCATCAAGAGAATATAGATGTTGGGGAAGATATTTTAGTTCCATGCTTGCTAAGAAATGGGATTCGAAAAATTGATTTAATGATTTTATCCCATATTCATAAAGACCATATAGGAGGACTCCTAAGTGTGTTAGATCACTTAAAAGTGAATGTTTTGATGATAGGGACGGACCATTATCAATCAGAAGATTTAAATAAAATGAAAGAAAAATGTGCACATCAAAAAACAAAAATCTATCAGGTGCGAAAGGATGATAAAATAAGCATAGAGGAACATATGCTTATAAAAATTCTTCATCCAAGTAAGCAATTAATTACTGGGACGAGAGACGATGAGAATAATAATTCGTTGGTTGCATTGATGATGTATAAGGGTAAAAGGATATTATTTACAGGCGATATTGAAGCAGAAGCAGAGGATGAAATACTAAAAACCTACCCAGATCTTTCAGTAGATGTTTTAAAAATTGCGCATCATGGCAGTTATTATTCTAGCACACAAAAATTTATTACTGCCACAAAGCCAAAAGTGGCAATAGTACAAGTTGGGAAAAACAATTTCGGACATCCCCACAAAGCTGTATTAAATAGATTGAAAAATAATGGTACTTATATATTTAGAAATGATAAAAATGGTGCAGTGCGTGTAACTTTTGATGAAAAGAAGATAAAGGTGAAAAAGATGATTCAGTAAGAGATAAGAAAAACATTATTTTGGAGGATTTTAAATGAACTATAAAGATGTATTAAAAGATTTGAAGGAAAATAAATTAGATAATCTATATTTATTTTATGGAGCAGAATATTATCTTATAGAAAATACAATGCATAAGATTAAAGAAAAAATAATAGATCAGGAATTTGAAGCCTTAAATTATCAAGTTATTGATGGAAAAGAAACAAATGTTGATTTCATCATTCATACTTGTGAAACACTTCCGTTTATGGGAGAAAAGAGAATGGTCTTGATTAAAGACCTGGAATGTTTTTTTGGTAAAAGAAAAAATATTAGTGAAGAAGAAGAAAAAAAATTGTTAAAATACATGGAAGATTTACCAAGTACAACTTATGTGTTTTTTGTTGTGACACAAGGAATTGATAAAAGAAAAAAGATCATAAAAAAAGTTGACAAGTATGGGGAAGTTATAGAATTTGCAAAATTAGAAGAAAAAGATATTTGTAAATGGATTGAAAAGACTTTTAAAAGATATAACAAACAAATTAAAAATAAAGAAATATCCTTTTTCTTAGATCTTACTGGTTACTTAGACAAAAATTCAAATAAAAATTTAAAGGATTTGGATAATGAAATAAATAAATTATGTAGCTATATTGGAGATAAAACTTCTATAACTAATAAAGAAATTGAATTACTTGCATCTAAGTCTATAGAAAATGATATATTTAGTTTAGTAGAGGCGATCGGAATAAAAAATAGTGATAAAGCACTTTCTCTTTTAAATGATATGTTAATAGAAGGAGAGTCAGAAATAAAAATTCTTTATATGATTACAAGGCAGTTTCGATATTTGTTTCAAATGAAATTAATGGAAAAACAGGGTTATACGCCAATGACTATGGGTCCGAAACTAGGCATTAGGCAGTTTGTTGCAAAAAAATATTTAAAACAAGCGATGAATTTTCAGACAGATGTATTAAAAAATGCATTGCATGTATGTCTTGATACAGATGAAAGTATCAAAAAAGGTAGGATTGACCAAAGATTAGGAATAGAGTTATTGATTACCGAGTTTACAAAATAAAAGAATCCAAAAAAGCGGAAAAGCGTACATTGTACGCTTTTTATATTTATGGGGAATAAATGACGGTTGAAAATTATATAGCTTTGTTTAATTTATTTGCTAACTTAGCAACTTTTCTAGAAGCAGAATTCTTATGGAAAGTTCCTTTTGCAGCAGCTTGCATGATTTTCTTTTCAGCAAAACGGAATTTGTTTGTTGCTTCTTCTAAATTACCAGTAGCTAAAGATTCTTCGAATCTTTTTATAGCAGTTTTAACAGCAGATTTTACGATTCTGTTTCTTGCTGTTTTAACTTCGATAACTTTGATTCTTTTTTTAGCAGATTTAATATTTGCCAACCTATTCACCCCCTTATATACAATTCAACAAAAGAAATTTTATCATAACTGTCATGAAAAAGCAAGGAAAAAACCACTATTTGTGTTATTTCCATAAAGAAAGAAATTTATGCACATATTTTAGTGTTTATTTTATTTTATATTCTATTACATAAAATAAAATAAATGGTTAAAAATATAAAAATAGGAGGTGTTGTAAATGTTTCAAGTAAGAACGGATTTGGCTTTAGAAACGAGAGAAATGTATCAAGAGAATACCAAACAAGAAATCCCTGGTGTAGCAGTAGAACAAAAGGAAGAAGAGGTTGCCACTATAACCCATGTGAAAGTTCTAAATCAAGAGGGAAGTAAAATCATGAGTAAGCCAGAAGGCAGTTATATTACCATTGAATCACATGGTTTAAAAAAGGCAGATGCAGACTTAAAAGATGAATTAAGCCAGCTTTTAGCAAAAGAATTAGTGAAAATTTTACCAGAAAAAAAGAATTTCAAAACACTTATTGTAGGTCTAGGAAACTGGGATATTACACCTGATGCATTAGGACCTCAAGTCGTATCAAAGGTATTTATTACAAGACATTTTTTTGAAAGCTATAAAAAGAGTGAGGACGAATCAATGCGGCCTGTTAGTGCAATATCTCCAGGGGTAATGGGAACTACAGGAATCGAAACAGTAGAAACGATTCAGGGGGTTGTAGAGAAGACAAAGCCAGATTTAGTGATTGCCATCGATGCCCTTGCTTCAAGAAAAATGCAAAGAGTACATACTACCATTCAAATATCAACAACTGGAATCAATCCAGGTTCAGGCGTAGGCAATAAACGAAAAGAATTAAGTCAACGTACACTGGGCGTACCTGTTTTTGCAATTGGCGTGCCAACTGTTGTAGATGCTGCAACTTTGACGAACGATACCATAAGCTTAGTTGTAGAAGAGTTTTCCAATCAAGCAACGAAAGGTTCGGAATTTTATAAGATTTTAAAAGGAATGTCGGATGAAGATAAATATGCACTAATTAAAGAAGTATTGGAACCTTATGGTGCAAATGTGATTGTTACAACAAAAGATATTGATATGATTATAAAAAATATTTCTCAAATCATTGCAAATGCTTTAAATATTGCCCTACATCCAGGCATAGACTTAAAAGATGTAAATCGATATTTGCAGTAGTGAATCAATCATATATTGAAGGTACCTCTCATATAATTTATGGATAAGAAAAAATAAATACAAAATAGCGAAAAGTAATTTATGATTTCATTATTCATTAAAGTAAAGGTTGCTACAAAAGAAAATAGAGAGAGGTGCATGGATTGGTGAATATTAAGGTGATCGAGCTAAAAAAATATTATAAGAGGGTAGGAATCTTCATAACTTGTATAATGTGTATTTTATCATTAAGAATTATTATTTTAGATACGAAAGATATGATTGCAAAAGCCAATGGTGCGCAAGTAGAAAAACATGTTGTACAAGCAGACAATAAAAAACATATATCTGATCATTTATTTATGATTATGCTAAACAAAACCATACCTGCTATGGAAGTGAATTACAAAAAAGAAAATGGATATAGTCAGGATAAAGAATTTATAAAGCTTGCTTTAGGCAAATTAATAAATTTTGATTATGAAGATCCTAAAACTTTGTTTGAAGCGCAAATGCCTGTTCTAAAAGATATAGATGATGATTTAGCAGAAAAGGAAAATGCTTTCGTTTTCAATAACGAGAAAAATGATCAAAATCAAAACAATGACATTTATTATGTAAATGGAAAACCAATTGTAAAAGAGGAAAAAAATGAAGTTGTGCCATCAAGTAATATGAAAGGGGAAAATACAGAAGTTGCAAAGAATGCACCCGATAAAGATTTAGCAGCGATACAGGTCGTAAGTTCTTCAATAAAAAAGCCTAATCAAGTAAAACTTGATATGAATAAACCTACAATATTCATCTATCATACTCATGCAACAGAATCATATATGCCAGAAGAAATAGGAAATTTTCATTCTTTAAAAAGGAAATACACAGTAAGGGCAGTAGGAGATCAATTATCAGAATATCTATCTAATAAAGGATATAAAGTAATACATGATGATACGATGCATGATTATCCTTCCTATCAACAATCGTATGTAAGATCATTAGAAACTTTGAGAAAAAATCTAAAAAAGAATACTTCGTTGAAAATAATCTTTGATATTCATAGAGATGCGGCACCGAATAATGACACAGCTAGAACAAATAGTTATGTAACAATAAATGGTGAAAAAGTTGCAAAGTTTAGTATTGTTGTTGGAACTGGAAATGAAAATGCAGAAAAATTAATGATATTAGCAAAATATATAAAAGCAAAAAGTGATGAACGTTATCCAGGATTAGCAAAAAAAACAATTACGAAGCCTTATAAATTTAATCAGTTTAATTCAGATTACTATGCCCTCATAGAAATAGGGAATACAGCAAACTATATAGATGAGGCCGTAAGAACAACGAAATACGTAGGAGAAATTTTAGATCAAGTGATTAAGGATATAAATAAATAAAGAAAAGGACAATTTTCAAAGGTGGATTACAAAACTATGATGTTATAGAAAACATAAATTTTGTCTAAAATAGTATTGGTGATGAAGATGAGTCGAAGTGAAAGAAAAAAAAATGAAAAAAGTGAAAAAAAAAATATAGGTAAAAAGTGTATTTGTATATTCCTTTTATTTTTTTTGATGATAAGTGGTATATTGGTAGTAGATGATTCGTTTAGAATGATGATGATGATAGAAGAACCAAAAGTTATCGAACATCATAAGATAAACGAAAAAGTGCATGAAATAGGATTTTGTGGAGAAAAATTCTACATAGACGAAGAAAAAATATATGACGGATATATATATATTCAAAATCAAGTAAAATACTTTATGACAATGTTGAAGGAAAAGAAAAATAATTTTTCAGAAGAACAGTGAATATAGGCCGAGTGACTTGCTCGGCTATTGTTGTTCGTAATTAAGAAATGAGCAGCTGTGATAGTCGCATATGGATTTATATCTATCGTTTACATGCTAGAAATATGAGTGCTATACGATAGAAATGAATTATGGTATAATGGTAAAGATTATCCAATTGTGTATAGAGGAGGAGTAGTAATGACCAGTAATCGTCAAAAAAAGATACGTAATTTCTGTATCATTGCTCATATTGATCATGGGAAATCTACCCTTGCTGATAGATTGATAGAAAAGACAGGATTACTTACCCTGAGAGAAATGAAAGATCAAATACTAGATAGCATGGACTTAGAGAGAGAGCGTGGCATTACGATAAAGCTACAAACAACCCGATTGGTATATAAAGATCAAAAGGGTGAAGAGTATATATTAAATTTAATAGATACTCCGGGACATGTAGACTTTACCTATGAGGTATCAAGAAGCTTAGCTGCTTGTGAAGGCGCTGTTTTGGTAGTAGATGCAGCGCAAGGGGTGGAAGCACAAACTTTGGCCAACGTGTATTTAGCACTTGACCAGAATTTGGAAATTATACCTGTAATTAATAAAATTGATTTACCTGGTGCAAGACCTGATGAAATAAAAGATGAAATTGAGGAGATTATTGGAATTGATGCAAGTGACGCACCCCTTATTTCTGCAAAAGAAGGGTTAAATATTGAAGAAGTTCTAAAGGCTATTGTAGAAAAAGTACCCGCACCAAATGGAGATGAAGAAGATGCATTAAAAGCATTAATCTTTGATTCCTACTATGACAGTTATAAAGGTGTTGTAGCTTATGTAAGGGTAAAACAAGGAAGCATAAAGCCTGGAGATCAGGTTCTTATGATGTCAACGAAAAAGAAATTTGAAGTGAATGAAGTAGGTGTATTTACGCCAAGAGCAATAGCTGTAGGAGCGCTTAAAGCTGGAGATGTTGGGTATATAGCAGCAAGTATAAAAAAGGTAGCAGATATAGAGGTGGGAGATACCATTACAAGTGCTAAAAATCCTGCTAAAGAACCTTTGCCAGGATATAAAAAAGTAGTGCCTATGGTTTATTGTGGCGTATATCCGGCTGAAGGGGAAAAGTATGAAAATGTTCGTGATGCTTTAGAAAAATTACAAGTAAACGATGCGGCATTATCCTTTGAACCAGAAACTTCAAATGCTTTAGGGTTTGGATTTAGATGTGGATTTTTAGGACTTTTGCATATGGAAATTATTCAAGAAAGATTAGAAAGAGAATTTGATTTAGATTTAATTACCACATCTCCAAGTGTTATCTATAGAGTAACAAAGACCGATGGACAAGTATTGATGATACAAAATCCAACGAATTTACCGCCTATTCAGGAGGTTAATTTTATTGAGGAACCTATTGTAACTGCACAAATTATGCTACCAAATGACTATGTTGGAAATGTAATGGAATTGTGTCAAGATCGAAGAGGTGTAATGAAGAACATGGAGTATTTAGACGAAAGAAGGGTAGTACTCCGTTATGAACTCCCTTTAAATGAAGTAATCTATGACTTTTTTGATGCACTAAAATCTAAAACAAGAGGATATGGATCACTAGATTATGAATTTAAAGAATATAATCGCTCACAACTTGTTAAAATGGAGATATTATTGAATAAAGATGTTGTGGATGCTTTTTCAATGATTGTACATGAAAGTAAAGCTGAATCAAGAGGCAGAATTGTTTGTGAAAAATTAAAAGAGGTTATTCCGAGACATATGTTTGCCATTCCAATACAAGCAGCTGTTGGAACGAAGGTTATTGCGAGAGAAACCATCAGTGCATTAAGAAAAGATGTATTGGCAAAATGTTATGGTGGAGATATCAGTAGAAAGAAAAAACTATTAGAAAAACAAAAAGAAGGTAAAAAGCGTATGAGACAATTAGGGTCAGTAGAAGTTCCGCAAGAAGCTTTTATGGCTGTGTTAAAATATGATGATAAAAAATAGTCACCTTTTGGTGGCTGTTTTTATTAGGATCCTAAAATGGAGGGCTAACAAAATGAAAGAGCTTGGTATGTATATTCACATTCCCTTTTGTATACAAAAATGTTTTTATTGTGATTTTTGTTCGTTTGCGAATAGGAAACATTTGATTCCTGAATATATAAATGCTTTAACAGAAGAAATGAAATCGTGGAAAGAAAAATTAAAAGAATATAGAATAAAATCTATATTTATAGGAGGGGGAACCCCATCAATTATTTCAATTGATGAAATGGATAAAGTATTAAGGACAATCTATTTGAATTTTGATTGCAAAAAAAATCTAGAATTTTCTATAGAAAGTAATCCAGGAACATTAGAAAAAGAAAAATTAGCATATTATTTAAATAATAATATAAATAGATTGAGTATAGGGCTACAGGCATGGCAAGATAATCTTCTGAAAAGTTTAGGGAGAATACATAATCAAGAAGTATTTTTGGAAAATTTTCTATTGGCGCGGGAAATTGGTTTTAAAAATATTAATATTGATTTAATGTTTGGCCTTCCTGAACAAACGTTAACACAGTGGCAAGAAACTTTGTATAATATAGTGGCACTTAGACCAGAGCATATTTCGGCTTATAGCTTAAAAATTGAAGAAAACACAGTGTTTGACAAGCTTTATGAAAGTGGTGTTTTACAATTGCCTTCAGAAGAACAAGATAGAGCAATGTATCATTTTGCAATAGATTATTTGCAAGAACATGAATATATTCATTATGAAATATCGAATTTTTCAACAAAGGGAAAAGAATGCATACATAATAAGATGTATTGGAATAATGAAGAATATATTGGATTTGGGTTGGGTGCCCACTCTTGCTTAGGAAAAGTACGTTTTTCAAATACAAAAGACTTAAATGAATATATTAATAAAGATAATGAAAGAGAAATAGACTATATAATTGAAGAAAAAATGTCACAAAAAGATGAAATTGCTGAAACTATGTTTTTAGGTTTAAGAATGATAGATGGCATAGAAATTGAAAGATTCACAAAAAGATTCAGTTGCAGTCCATTAAAATTATATAGGCATGAAATTTGTAAACTAAAAGAAGAAGGACTAATACACGTAGATGGTAAAAAAATAAGATTAACAAGAAAAGGAATAGATTTATCGAATCAAGTTTTTGTAGACTTTTTACCAGATTAAAAAAATAACAAAAATGTTATTGACAAATTATTTTATTAGTGATAATTTAAAAACATAATAGTTTAGCACTCATTAAAAGAGAGTGCTAACAAATAGGAGTGGTATTATGGAGCTGGGAGAAAGAAAATTAAAGATTCTGCAGGCCATAATAAAAGATTTTATAGATACAGCCGAACCTGTAGGCTCAAGAACATTAAGAAAAAAATATGATTTGGGGATTAGTGCTGCTACAATACGAAATGAAATGGCAGATTTGGAAGAAATGGGATATTTACAGCAACCCCATACTTCAGCTGGCAGAGTTCCTTCTGATAAGGGATATCGATTATATGTAGATAGTCTAATGATTATTGATAAACTAGCTCAGAGACAGAAGGAAGCTATAAGAAAAAGTATTTTACAAAGTGTAGGAGAAGTAGAACAAGTAATAACCAACACTTCAAAAATATTATCACAAATGACGCGGTTGACTTCTGTTGTTTTGTCGCCACAGTTCGATCAAAGTAAGTTAAAAACGGTTCAATTAATACCTGTTGATGAAAGTAGTATATTATTAGTAATCATATCTGAATCAGGGGTTGTAAAGAATACACTTTTGAGAATGAATGAAAGTTGCACACTAGATAATTTAATGTTTTTATCAAAAATGCTAAATATAAAGCTTAAGGGACAAACCATCAGAAATATCACATGGGATACTGTGGAGGATATCAAAAAAGAAATAAAAGCATTTAATTCATTACTAGATTTAGTCATGCCTGTTGTATTATCAACGCTAGAAGAGATGGTTAATATACAGATGTATTTAGATGGACTGACAAATATTTTTCATTTACCTGAGTATCATAGTATTGATAAAGCAAGAGATTTTATGGAAATGCTAAACCATAAAGAGAATATAATGGATTTATTAATCAATAGTAGAGATGGTGTAGACATCACCATTGGGAAAGAAAATAAACATGAGGCAATGCAGCAATGTAGCTTAGTTACAGCGACGTACAAAATAAATGGATTGATTGTTGGTAAAATTGGCGTGATTGGACCTACTAGGATGAATTATGAAAATATTGTTTCGGTTGTAGATTATATAACAAAAAACTTATCAAATTTGCTAGGAGCGTTGTAGAAAAAAGCAACTATATAGTGCAAAATATATGTTTTGCACTATATATATGTTTTTATCTATATGAGATATAAAGCATTACATAATAAAAGTATATAATTTTTTTCCTTTATAGTAAAAAGGTAAAAATACAAATGTAGGCAGGTGTTTAATCATGGAAGAAATGAAAGAGAATGAAACAAAGATGGATGAACCAGTAGAATCCAATCTAGATGCTACAAAAGAAGAAATGAATGAATGTAGCATGGAATTTGAAAAAATCAAAGAAGAAAACAAGGAGTTAAACAACAAATATTTGAGAATGACAGCAGATTTTCAAAATTATAGAAAAAGAGCAGAAAAAGAGAAAAGTGACATTTATAATTTTGCAAATGAAAAATTGATGATAGATTTATTGCCAACCATCGATAACCTAGAAAGAGCTATGCAGTCTTATACAGATGAAGGAAAAGATGCATCTCTTGCTGAAGGTATGGAGATGATTTTGAAGCAATTTTTAGATGTGTGTCATAAAAATGGCGTTGAAGAAATTGAAGCCATGAAAAAAGAATTTGACCCAAATTATCATCATGCTGTTATGCAAGAAGAAAATGATGATTATGACGCAAATATCATTATAGATGTATTCCAAAAAGGGTATACCCTTTTTGGAAAGGTTATTCGACCAAGTATGGTAAAAGTTTCAAAATAAAAAATTATATATAAGATGAAGGAGGAAATTTTACAATGGGTAAAATAATAGGTATTGACTTAGGGACAACCAATTCATGTGTTGCAGTTTTAGAAGGTGGAGACCCTGTTGTAATTCCAAATGCAGAAGGAAATAGAACAACACCATCTGTCGTTGCATTTACAAAAAGTGGAGAAAGACTTGTAGGAGAAACAGCAAAAAGACAAGCGATCACAAATCCTGATAAAACAATTATGTCTATAAAAAGAGAAATGGGTACAGATCATAAAGTGACAATTGATGGAAGAGATCATTCACCGCAAGAAATTTCAGCAATGACCCTTATGAAATTAAAAGCAGATGCAGAAAGCTATCTAGGAGAAAAAGTAACAGAAGCCGTTATCACTGTTCCTGCATATTTTACAGATAGTCAAAGACAAGCTACAAAAGATGCTGGGAAAATTGCAGGTCTCGAAGTAAAAAGAATTATCAACGAGCCCACAGCAGCATCATTAGCTTATGGCCTTGATAAAGACGATACACACCAAAAGATCATGGTATTTGATTTAGGTGGAGGTACTTTTGACGTTTCTGTATTAGAACTTGGGGATGGGGTATTTGAAGTATTAGCAACGCATGGAAATAACCATCTTGGAGGAGATGATTTTGACCAAATAATTATAGATTTTTTAGCAGAATCATTCCAAAAAGAACATGGGGTAGATTTGAGAAAAGATAAAATGTCATTACAAAGATTGAAAGAAGCTGCTGAAAAGGCGAAAAAAGAGTTGTCAAGTACACAAACAGCAAATATTAATTTACCTTTTGTTACAGCTACAGCTGAGGGACCTCTCCATTTAAATATGGATTTAACACGCGCTAAATTCAATCAACTTACTGCAAAGCTTGTAGAAGCAACAATGGAGCCGACAAAAAAAGCATTAAAGGATGCGGATTTAGGTACTGGAGAACTCGATAAAGTTGTTTTAGTAGGCGGTTCTACAAGAATTCCAGCTGTACAAGAAGCCGTAAAAAAACTTACAGGAAAAGATCCGCATAAAGGCGTTAATCCGGATGAGTGCGTGGCTATTGGTGCAGCTATTCAAGCAGGGGTATTAACTGGAGAAGTAAAAGATGTATTATTATTAGATGTAACACCACTTTCACTAGGAATTGAAACTTTAGGAAGTGTATTTACAAAGCTTATTGAAAGAAATACAACCATTCCTACGAAAAAGAGTCAAGTTTTTTCTACAGCAGCAGATAATCAAACAGCTGTAGATATACATGTATTACAAGGGGAAAGACAAATGGCTTCTGACAATATTACATTAGGAAGATTCCAATTAACTGGAATCATGCCAGCACAAAGAGGTATCCCTCAAATAGAAGTAACATTTGATATCGATGCGAATGGAATTGTTAATGTTAGTGCAAAAGATAATGGAACAGGAAAAGAACAAAAGATTACGATCACTGCTTCAACAAATTTATCAGATGCTGATATTGAAAAGAAAGTAAAAGAAGCTGAACAATATGCAGAAGAAGATAAAAAGAAAAAAGAAGCAATTGAAGAAAAAAATAAAGCAGATGCTATGGTTTATGAAACTGAAAAAGCATTAAAAGAAGTAGGAGACAAGATTAGTGTTGATGAAAAAACGAATGTTGAATCAAAACTTGAAGATCTTAAAAAAGCTTTAGAAGCAGATAATGCTGAAGAAATCAAAAAAGCAAATGAAGATTTAACAACTGCTTTCCATGTATTATCTCAAAAGATGTATGAACAAGCTGCTCAAAATGAAAACCCACAAGGAGAGCAAGGACAGAATACAACAAATGCACAAGATGACAATGTAGTAGATGCAGACTATGAAGTTGTGGATGATGAAGATAAATAGATAGAAGAGGCACCCTCATGGGTGCCTTGTAAATGTGAAAACACTTGCTAAAATTAGATATTTTTCATATAATTTATATAGTTTTGTGGTTTTCTCACAAAACCTGAATAGAAAGGCGGTGAGAAGTATGGCTAAAAGAGATTACTATGAAGTGTTAGGTGTAGATAGAGGAGCTGATGAACAAGCCATTAAGAAAGGTTACAGAAAAATGGCTATGAAGTATCATCCAGATAGAAATCCAGACAATAAGGAAGCAGAAGAAAAATTCAAAGAAGCGAATGAAGCTTATGAGGTTTTAAGTGATCAGAATAAAAAAGCAAGATATGATCAATTTGGGCATGCGGGTGTAGATGGAAATAGTCAAGGTGGATTTGGTGGTGCATCTGGATTTGGCGGATTTGATGATATTTTTGGTGATATATTTGATATGTTTGGGGGCGGGTTTTCTGGCGGGAGAAGAAAATCTGGACCTCAAAAAGGTGATGATTTAAAACAGGAAGTGGCAATAACTTTTGAAGAGGCTGCTTTTGGTGTTGAAAAAGAAATAAGTATTTCAAGACATGAAAACTGTTCTTCGTGTAACGGTACAGGAGCAAAGCCTGGAACAAATAAAAAAACATGTTCTAAGTGTAATGGAACAGGTGAAGTTCGTTATGCAACAAGAACGCCGCTCGGTCAATTTGTGAATGTGAAAACTTGTGATACATGTAATGGAGAAGGAAAAATCATTGAGCAACCTTGTGCAACTTGTAATGGAACAGGAAAAGCAATAAAAAATAAAAAAATGCAAATAAAAATTCCAGCAGGAGTAGATACAGGTTCTGTTATGTCCTTAAGAGGAGAAGGGGAGCCCGGTGAAAAAGGTGGACCTAGAGGAGATTTATATATTGTCATTCGCGTAAAGCAGCATGAAATTTTTAAAAGAGATGGAAATGATGTGATTTGTGAGGTACCAATTACTTTTGTACAGGCAGCATTAGGAGATGAACTCATTATTCCAACATTAGATGGGCAAATTAAGTATAAAGTTTCTGAAGGGACACAAAGCGGTACGATATTTAGAATGAAGGGTAAAGGCATACCTAATTTAAGAGGTTATGGCAGAGGGGATCATTACGTAAAAGTAGTTGTGGAAATCCCTACAAGACTTAATGAAAAGCAAAAAGAATTACTTAAGAAGTTTGCTGATATAATGGGAGAAGATGTACATGAACAGAGAAAGAGTTTTTTTGATAAAGTAAAAGATACTTTTGGTATTTAGCTAAAGCACCCAGTGATTACTGGGTGTTTCATTTGTATAATAGATTTATGCAAGTTTTTATCTAATAATTATAAGCGCGCTACTTTTTAAAGTGCGAGACTAAGAAACTCAATTAAGTTTTAATTCTATAAACTTATGGTAAAGACAAGTAGTCTAGGGTATAATAACACATAAAGTGGAAAGTTACGGAGGATTTAGAATATGAAATGGATAGAAGTGAAAATTAAAACAACGACAGAGGCTGTTGAAGCAGTAGCTAATATTTTGTATGATGCTGGGGTGGGAGGTGTGGTCATAGAAGATCCAAACGACTTGATTTTCAAAGAAAAAGAATCAGGAGATTGGGACTATGTTGATGAATCTATTTTTGAAAGAGAGTATGAAGGTGCCATAGTAAAAGGATATTTCCCAGAGAATGGAGACTTACTAGATAAAATTAAACTTATAGAAGAACATGTAGAAAAAATACCACAATACAATCTTGATAAAGGATTAGGAGAAGTTACAACAACAGAAGTCTATGAAGAAGATTGGGCGAATGAGTGGAAAAAATATTATAAACCTAAAAAAATAGGAGATAAGGTGGTTATAAAGCCTTCTTGGGAACCTTATGAAGCTGCATTTGATGAACTTGTGATCGAACTTGATCCAGGGATGGCATTTGGAACAGGCACCCATGAAACAACGATGATGTGCATACAAAATTTAGAAAAGTATATAACGAATGAACATGAGGTATTTGATATTGGCTGTGGCAGTGGTATTCTTTCTGTTGCAGCTGCAAAACTTGGAGCAAAGAAAGTTATAGGTGTTGATTTAGATGAAGTAGCCGTCACAGCTTCTAAAAGAAATGTATTAGAAAATGGAGTAGATACTAAAGTTGAGATAAAACATGGAAATTTGATGGATGTGATTATAGGAAAAGCAGACATTGTGGTTGCTAATATTATAGCAGATGTAATTATACATTTATCTTCCTATATAAGTGATTTTATGAAGAAAGATAGTGTTTTTATTGCTTCAGGTATTATTCTTGAAAAGATTGATGAAGTGGTCAAAGCCTTAGAAAAGAACGAGATGGAAATTCTTCATATTGATAGACAAGGTGAATGGGCAGTGATTGTTTCTAAAACAAAGGGTGAAAAAAGGGATGCATAGATTTTTTGTAAATGAAAAAAATATTTTAGGTGAAGAGCAAAAAATTATTATTGATGACAAGGAAGATGTGAAACATATTGGCAAGGTATTAAGGCTTTCGCAGGAAGATCGCATAGAGATCTGTGATGGACAGAATATAGATTATATAGGGGAAATTATTTCGTTAACAAAGTCAGAAATCATTGTAAATATATTAGAGCGACGTTTATCTAAAACTGAACCACTAGTGAATATAACACTTTTTCAAGGAATACCTAAATCAGCTAAAATGGATATGATTATACAAAAATGTACAGAACTTGGAATTAAAAGAATTGTTCCTGTGGTTACAGAGCGTACAATTGTACAATTAAAGGATGAAAAAGCTGAGACGAAAAAGATTGAAAGATGGCAAAAAGTTGCAGATGCGGCAGCAAAGCAGTGTAAGAGGGGTCGAATTCCTACGATTGCGTATCCTATTTCATTTGAAGAAATGTTAAATGAAATAGCTACGTATGATTTAAGGATGATTCCTTATGAGCAGGAAGAAAATAGAGGAATTAAAGGGCTTTTAAAGAATAATGGAGACTATAAAAGTGTTGCCATTATCATTGGACCAGAAGGTGGTTTTGAAAAAGACGAAATTATAGCGGCACAAGGTAAGGGGGCTTTATCTGTTACCTTAGGGCCTAGAATATTAAGGACTGAAACCGCGGGTTTTGTAGCTTTAAGTATATTGATGTATGAGATGGGTGATTTAGGAGGCATATAGATGAAGAAAGTAACATTTTATACCCTTGGATGTAAAGTGAATCAATATGAAACAGAGGCAATGGGAGAGGTTTTTGAAAAAGCTGGATATGAGATGGTAGATCACGAAGAACATGCAGATGTATATGTAATTAATACTTGTACTGTTACAAATCTAGGAGATCGAAAATCAAGACAGTTTATTCGAAGAGCAAAACGAAAGAATCCAAAGGCTATTATAGCAGTGGTGGGATGCTATTCTCAAACAGCCCCTAAGGAAGTAGCTTCTATTGAAGGCGTAAATATTATTTTAGGAACAAATGATCGGAATAAAATTGTTGAATATGTAGAAAAAGCAGCAGAGAGCAAGATGATTAATGCTGTTGATGATATTATGAAAATTCATGAATTTGAAGAAATGACGATAGGAGAAATAAAAGGAAAAACGAGAGCTTACCTTAAAATTCAAGAGGGATGCAATCAATATTGTACGTATTGTATTATTCCTTATGCAAGAGGACCTATTCGAAGCAGAAAAATAGAAGATATTGTAAGTGAAGTGAAACGTTTAGCAAAGAATCACTTTAAAGAAATTGTGCTTACGGGAATTCATGTAGCATCTTATGGAAAAGATCTAAAAAACACGTCATTATTGGATGTAATTGATGCAGTACATGAAGTGGAGGGTATCGAACGGATAAGAATTAGTTCTATAGAACCAACAATTATGACAGAAGACTTTGTAAAGACGCTTTCAAACTTAAAAAAAGTTTGTCCGCATTTTCATTTGTCATTGCAAAGTGGATGTGATGAGACGCTTAAGAGAATGAATAGAAAATATACTACAATAGAATACAAAACAATTGTAGAGCGGCTAAGAAAATATATGCCTGATGCATCCATCACTACAGATATTATGGTAGGGTTTCCTGGAGAAACAGAAGAAGAATTTGAAAAAACCTTTGAATTTGTTCAAGAGATTGGATTAAGTCAAATTCATGTATTTAAATATTCTCAAAGAAGAGGAACACCAGCTGCTAAATATGAAAATCAAGTGCCCTCGAAAATAAAGAATAGAAGAAGCGAAAGATTGCTAACATTGGCAAACGAAAGTCTAATAAAATATCATGAGAAATTCATACATACACAAAGACCTGTACTCTTTGAGACGGAAAGTAATGAAATGCAAGGTTATTATGAAGGATTAACAGATAACTATATTCGCACATTTGTCCAATCAAAAGAGGATGTAGAAGGGAAAATATTGCTAGTAGTATTAGAAAAAATATTAGAAGAAGCAGTAGTAGGAAAAATATTAGACAAATAGAAAGTATAAGACGTTTGAAAGAAGGAATTCTATTATTTGTGTTGAATAGATATGGATAGAAGTGTGTAATGGTATAAAGGAGGTGAATAGAATGGCCGATTGTATTTTTTGCAAAATTGCTTCTGGAGAAATTCCATCAAAAGTGGTATATGAGGATAATTTTGTAATGGCTTTTCATGATATAGAGCCGCAAGCGCCAACACATATTGTAATAATTCCAAGAGAACATATAGCATCACTTGATCATGTTTCTGATAGTCATAAAGATCTACTTGGACATATTTTCCTTTCGATAAAAAAAGTTGCAAAAGCGCTAGACTTAAAAGATGGCTATAGAGTTGTAAGTAACTGTGGGCATTTAGGTGGACAAACTGTAAGTCATATACATTTCCATCTTCTAGGTGGACGACAACTTCAGTGGCCTCCGGGTTAAAAAAAGTTGCACAAATTGTTAATTTAATGTATAATAACATAGTGCTATTTTGGATGCCTAAATGGTTCTGTTTCATTTGGAATTCTATGAGCATGCATAAGTTTGCTAGCGGAGGGAGGGAGAATTATGTCAACAGAAATTAAATTAGGGGAAAGCGAAACTCTTGAAAGTGCTCTTCGCAGATTCAAGCGCTCATGTGCGAAAAGTGGTGTTTTATCAGAAGTTAGAAAAAGAGAACATTACGAAAAGCCTAGCGTAAAACGTAAAAAGAAAGCAGAGGCTGCTAGAAGAAATAAAGCTAAGAAAAAATTCTAATAAATTTAAAAAAGAGGTGTCACACATGTCCCTCAAAGAGAGATTAATGGCTGATTTAAAAGAAGCCATGAAGGAAAAAAAGAAACTTGAAAAAGCAGTTATAACCATGGTACGATCCGCTATAAAACAATATGAAGTTGATCATAGAGTAGAGCTTGATGATGAAGCTATTTTAGATATCGTATCAAAGCAAGTAAAACAAAAAAAAGATGCTATTGAAGAGTTTGCCAAGGGTGGAAGAGATGACTTGGTGGATGAAGCAAAAGCTGAAATAGACATTTTATTGAACTATTTGCCACAACAATTGACAGAAAAAGAGCTTACACAAATTGTTAGTCAAACAATTGAAGAAGTTGGTGCGAATAGTATGAAAGATATGGGTAAAATTATGTCAGCAGTGATGCCTAAAGTAAAAGGTAGAACAGATGGCAAAACGGTAAATAGAATTATAAAACAATTTCTATAATAAAAAATGATCTAAGTTTAACTTAGGTCATTTTTTCTATTTTTACTATGAATTGTTTAAAAAAAGCATGAAATGTAATATACTATATTGGAAGACAAGATTTTAGGTTTATTATTAAAGGAGGTGAAAAGTTTGAAAAGATTTTATATGAAATATATGCTTTTTTGCGTATTAATCGTATACTGTGTATTTTCTAGTACTTATGCTTATGCTGAAAATGAGAAAAGTGTATATGTCATACCTATAAAGGGGGAGATTAATCCTGCTGTTACACAATTTGTGGAAAAGGAAATAAGAAAAGCAGAAAATGATCCGGATTCTGTAGCAATTATATTTGAAATCGATACATTAGGAGGGATGATTAAAGAAGCTACGAAAATAAGAGATCATATGATGAAAACATCCCTTCGAACGATTTCTTTTGTGAATAAAAAAGCAGAATCAGCAGGGGTGCTGCTAACGATTGCATCAGAACGTATTGCTATGAGCAGTGGAAGTACAATAGGATCGGCAGAAACCATTCCGTATACAGAAAAAAATATTTCGTATTGGAAAGGTGAATTGAGAACTACTGCAGAGCAAAGAGGGAGAGATACAAAATTAGTAGAAGCTATGGCAGATCGACGTATTGAAATAATAGATCCAAATGATGCAACAAAATATGTTGCACAGAAGGGTGAATTGTTAAATTTAACAACAAAAGAAGCTGAAAATCTAGGATTTACTGATTTAGTAGGAAATAGCTATGAAGAGATTTTAGACACATTAAATGTGAATTATACAAAAATCATTAATATCAAACCAGATTTTAAAATGATGATTGCACAAGGGGTCACAAGCTCTGTACTGCTCCCTATCCTCTTAAGCATAGGGTTTATTGGGATGATCATAGAATTTTTAACACCAGGCTTTGGTGTTGGAGGAACAATTAGTTTTATTGCTTTTACTATTTTTTTTGGGGGAAGCATGTTAGCTGGGAATGCTGGCGTTTCGGTAATTATGATTTTTGTCACGGGGATAATCCTTCTATTCATTGAATTGATAGCACCAGGGTTTGGCGCACCAGGAATAGGTGGGATTTTATGTATTATACTAAGTATTGTTTTATCTTCAGATTCTATTGTGCTTGGTATTACATCGTTAGGTATTGCTTTTATTTTAGCAATCATTACGGCTGTTTTATTACTAAAATATGCACCAAAGAATAGATATTTTGATAAAATCATTCTTGAAACCCAGTTGAGAAAAGATAAAGGTTTTGTAACTACACAACAGAAAAAATCTTTATTAGGATTAGAGGGTATAACGGTTACGCCATTGCGTCCTGCTGGGATGGCAGAAATAGAAAAAACAAAAATAGATGTTGTAGCAGAAGGCGAATTTATTGATGTACATACGAAAGTGAAAGTGATTAAAGTAGAGGGTAGAAAAATAGTAGTAAAAAAAATAAATTAGGAGGTTTTAAAATATGTCACCTATTGTTGGGTTTGGGATTATGGCTATTGTTGTACTTTTGGTTTTAGGATTACTTTTGAGTTTTATACCTGTAGGATTATGGATTACAGCCTATTTTTCAGGTGTGAAAATAGGTATTTTTACCTTGGTAGGGATGCGTTTTAGAAGAGTGTCTCCATCTAGAATTGTAAATCCTCTTATTAAAGCAACAAAAGCAGGATTAGATCTAGATATAGATAAATTAGAAGCACATTATCTTGCTGGAGGAGATGTGGATAGTGTAATAAATGCCCTTATTGCTGCGCAAAGGGCGGAGATATTTTTAGAATTTGAAAGAGCTGCTGCAATTGATTTAGCAGGTAGAGAAGTCTTGAGTGCTGTTCAGGTAAGTGTTAATCCAAAAGTAATAGAAACTCCAAAAGTCGCAGCGGTTTCTAGGGATGGTATTGAAGTAATGGTAAAAGCAAGGGTAACAGTAAGAGTGAATATTGAAAGACTTGTTGGAGGTGCTGGAGAAGAAACGATCATTGCTAGAGTAGGAGAAGGAATTGTAACGACAGTAGGTTCTGCGACGAGCCATAAAGAAGTCTTAGAAAATCCTGATTTGATATCAAGAACTGTTTTATCTAAAGGGTTAGATGCAGGTACGGCCTTTGAGATATTATCTATTGATATTGCTGATGTAGATGTAGGAAGAAATATTGGTGCACAACTTCAAACAGAACAAGCAGAAGCGGATAAAAGAATTGCGCAAGCAAAAGCAGAAGAAAGACGTGCAATGGCTGTTGCAAAAGAACAGGAAATGGTGGCAGCTGTACAAGAAATGCGTGCAAAGGTTGTAGAAGCTGAAGCAGAAGTTCCTAAAGCTATGGCTATGGCCCTAAGAGAAGGAAAACTTGGTGTGATGGACTATTATAATATGCAAAATATTATGGCAGATACAACCATGAGAAAGAGTATATCTATATTAGGAAAAGAAGAAGATACAAATTCTCAAGTAAAGAAATAGTTGACTTCTTTTTAACTTAAAGGATGTGAGCCAATGGATTTTGATAAAATTATATCGATATTACTTCCACTTATTTTCTTTATAGGACAGGTAATTTTTAAAAAAGATAATAAAGAAAAACTAAAACATAAAAATGACGCAAAAAAAGATAAAAAAAATGATTATAGAGACAAAGGAAATAAGTATATAAAAGGATTTGAAGAAAAAGCACAGGGACTAAAGGACGAAATACATTCAACTTTAGAGAATATGGAAGTAGATGATTATAAGGGCCAAGCGCCTATGATTTACGAAGCAAAAGTAGAAAATGATCATCGACAAGTAAATGTAAAGGGAATACCAGATGTTAATACATCTAATAAATCTATAGAAATTAAAGAGACTGCGATAAAAGAAGAAATAAGAGATGTGATTTGCGAAAGAGAAATCGGTAAAAAAGGAATTTTGATCAATAAAAACAATTTGATATATGGTATTATTATGTCAGAGATATTAGAAAAACCAAAGTCTTTGAGAAGATAAAAAGCTGTGAAAATATTTTCGCAGCTTTTTTCTTCTATTTAAGTCCTTAAAATAAAGGAATACAGCATAATATAGAAGCATAAAATTAAATATAAAGGGGGAGTATCTTATGAAAAGGAAGGCAAAAGAGATAAAAGAAAGTGTATCAGAGTTATTAGAACTTCCTAAAGATATTATATTAGATCTTCCAAGAATTACTTTACTGGGAAATATACAATTATATATTGAAAACCATAAGGGGATTATTGAATATTCTGAACTTAGAATAAGAATAAATACAAAAAGTGGTGTGATTAGAATCGTAGGAAAAGATCTCTCGATTAAAACCATTATGACAGAAGAAATTATTGTATGTGGAAGCATTGAAAATATTGAGTTTGTCAAGTAATATTTTTACAGAATAAGGGGGGAGGGAATTTTGATCATAGTAAAGCTATGGAATTTTTTTAGAGGATATGTTGTTATTAAAATTGAAGGTCTAGCACTAGAAAAATTTATAAACTATGCGATTGCGAGGGGAATATATCTTTGGGATATTGTTAGGATAGATTATACTACACTAGAGGCAAAGGTAGGGTTAGAAGGATACAAAGAACTTAGGCATATTGTAAAAAGGGCAGGATGTAGAGTGAAAATTAGACAAAAAATAGGATATCCTTTTTTTATGTACAAAATTAAAATGAGAAAAATGTTTGTAGTGGGATTTGCTATTGCAATATGTATTATAATGAGTACTACTTCTTTTGTATGGAATGTTGAAATTGTTGGAAATGAGAAAATATCACAAACAGAAATAAGAGAAAGGTTAAATGAATTGGGTTTGTATACAGGGGTATGCAAATATAAACTAGATCTATCAGATATAGAGAATAATATGATGATAGAACTTGAAAATTTGGCTTGGGTAGGGATAGAGATACAAGGAACAAAGGCAATTGTAGAGATTGTTGAGAACGTATCACCTCCAGAAAAAATACCCAAAGAAGTACCATGCGATATTATTGCTAGAAAAAAAGGTGTGATTAATAAATTGATTGTAAAAGAAGGAGATGCATTGGTACAGGAAGGAGATATTGTAAAGAACGGGCAAGTTTTAATGACAGGGGTTATTGAAAGAGAAGGATTAGAAAAAAGGTATGTACATGCATTCGGAGAAGTATTTGCGAAGACTTATTATGAAGAAGTGGGTGCCATTTCTTTGGTCAAATTTAAAAAAATAAAAACAGGAAATAAGTTTGTAAGAAGAATTATAAAAATTGGAAATAATCAAATCATATTAAGTTTAGGAGAAATCCCCTATAATAATGTTATAATTGAGAAAAAGAATAAAAGTCTTTCAAGTTGGAGGAATATTAAAATGCCTGTCGAAATTCTTATAGAGGAGTATTATGAAGCTACCTCACAAAAGGAAGTAATTGATAAAAGTACTGCAAAACAGGCAATGCAAGAGAAATTAATGGTAAAGTTGCTTAATAAGATACCGGAAAATGTGAAAATATTAAATAAAGATATAGTATTCTATGAAGAAAAAAATAGAATACGGGCAAAATTAACAATTGAAGTTTTGGAAGAAATAGGAAAGCAACAGCGGATTACATCTATTGTCAAGGAGGATGAGTGATTGGAACAAAAATGGATAGAGAAAAAAATAAGTATGAACGAATTTGATTATACAAAAGAATTATTTGGAAATTTCGACGAAAATATAAAAATTATTGAAAACACATTTCATGTAAATGTTGTAGTAAGACAAGGAGAAATTGTAATCATTGGGAGTCTAGAGGAAGTAGAGATGACAGAAAAACTTCTATATAGATTGATTCAAATTGTTAAGATAGGAGAAAACTTAGATAGTCAGAAAATAAATTATTCTATCAAGTTGCTTATGGAAGGACAAGATGATAAAATAGAAGGTTTATTAGAAGAGATCGTTTGTATTAGTGCCAAAGGAAAACGAATAAAACCAAAGACATTAGGACAAAAAAAATATGTTAAGAGTATAAAAAATAGTGATGTAGTATTCGGAATTGGTCCTGCAGGAACGGGAAAGACTTATTTAGCTATGGCTATGGCAGTAAGTGCTTTTAAAAATAAAGAAGTAAGTAGAATTATACTAACAAGACCTGCAGTAGAAGCAGGAGAGAGTTTAGGATTCTTACCAGGTGATTTACAAGATAAGGTAGATCCTTATTTAAGACCCCTTTATGACGCCCTATATGATATATTAGGTGGGGAAACTTTCTTAAAATACAAAGAAAAAGGAATGATAGAGGTAGCACCCTTAGCATATATGAGAGGGAGAACATTAAATGATGCATTTGTTATTTTAGATGAAGCACAAAATACGACAAGGGCACAAATGAAAATGTTTTTAACAAGACTGGGTGTAGGATCAAAGGCTATTGTAACGGGAGATATAACACAGATAGATTTACCTAAAGGGAAAGAATCAGGGCTTAAGGAAGCTATAGAAATTTTGACGCAAGTAGGAGGCATCGACTTTGTATTTTTGGATGAAAATGATGTAGTTAGACATTCGTTAGTACAAAGAATTATTAAAGCTTATGAACAACATGAACAAAAGAAAGAAATACTTATTAAAAGTAAAGATGGACATAGGAAAAGATAGAAAAACTAGGGGGAAATTTATATGACCTTTTTTAAGCATGTCCTGCAGAAAATAAATAATACGATACTTGTACGTTTTTTACGAAAAAAGATGGTAAGTAAAATTATGCTTACAGCAATTTTTTTTGTGGTCATCTTTTTTAGTATGATTGCAAGTCTTGCACCTCAAAAATATGAGTTGCAAGTAGGACAGAAAGCACCAGAAGATCTTCGGGCACCAAGAGATATAGAAAATAAAATTGAAACGCAGCGGCTCATAAAAAAAGCAGAAGATGCTGTTGAACCAAAAGAGAAAATTGATCCAACGATTCAAATTGACATAAAGAAAAAAATTGAAAAATTTTTTGAAAATACTTATGAAATTCGATCACTAGAGGATATTACAACTGAAGAAAAGTTAAATAGACTAAAGGAAAAAGATGAAATAAATTTAAATGATGATGAGCTTGTCTTAATGCTTGTAGCATCTGAGAAACATTTGAAAAATATTGAAAGCTATATATATGAAATTATTACCCAAGTAATGTCTAATGGAATTAAAACCGAAGAATTAGAAAAAGAGAAAAAGAATATTGAAAATTATTTTAAAGGACTAAAAGATTTCAGTGAGAAAATACGATCACTAGGTAGTCAAATTGTAAATACATCCATTCAAGCAAATCGTTTTTTAGATGTTGAGCGAACACAGCAAAAGAGGGAAGAAGCAAAAGAGAGTGTTGATGCAGTTATGGTTAAAAAAGGTAATACCATTGTAAATCAAGGAGAAACCATAACAAGAGAACAATTACAACTTCTGAAGGATGCGGGAATGACAAAAAAGCAAGGAAGCAAAGATTTTTCGCTACAGATTGGGGTAGCTATCTTAGTTATGAGTGCACAAATCTTGTTAATCGCATATATGTATGTATTTAACAAAAATATTTTTGAGTCTTTACCAAAGCTTTATCTTATATTTATTATATTTGTATCTGTTTATATGGTAGCTAAAACAACCTATGATATTTCTTTTTTCATAGCACCAGTTGCAACGGCTGCTATGCTTGTAGGTATTTTGATCGATACAAGATTAGCCATATCTATTAATTTAGTTATGGTAATACTTCTTACACTTAGCAGTGGGAATCATATTGGTTTTTTCATTACTGCACTTATAGGAGGAACGGTAGGAGCTTGTAGTGTTACACGTACCCATCAGAGATCAAATATATTTTTAGCAGGAGTAATTGTAAGCTTTAGTAATATGATGATTATTATTGGATTAGGAATGCTGAACCACTATGAATTTTCTAAAATAGCTATAGATAGCTTGTATGGTATATTAAATGGGATATTTTGTGCCATACTAACCATAGGGACATTACCATTATGGGAATCAGCCTTTCATATCTTGACACCGCTGAAGTTATTAGAATTATCTAATCCAAACCACCCAGTCCTAAAAAAATTACTACTTGAGGCGCCAGGAACGTACCATCATAGCATTATTGTAGGTAATTTAAGTGAAGCTGCAGCTGAGGCAATAAGCGCCAATGGATTATTTGCAAGAGTGAGTGCTTATTATCACGATATAGGGAAGCTCAAAAGACCGTATTTATTTAAAGAAAATCAATTAACTAGTGAAAATCCGCATGACAAAATTGCTGCTAGTCTAAGTGCTATGATTATAACAAGTCATGTAAAAGATGGTTTAGAAATAGGGGCAAAATATAAACTACCACAAGAGATTATTGATATGATTGAGCAGCATCATGGGAATACATTAGTTAAGTATTTTTACCATAAAGCGATGAATGAAGAGGAAAAAGAACAAGTTGATGAGAAGGATTTTCGTTATGAAGGAAAAAGACCTCAGTCTAGAGAAGCTGCTATTGTTATGATTGCAGATTCAGTAGAAGCTGCTGTGAGAAGTATGCCAGGACCAAATAACGAAAAAATAAAAAACTTAATAGATAAAATTATAGAGGACAAGCTTAGTGATGGTCAATTAGATGAATGTGATATAACCCTGAAGGATTTAGAAAGAATGAAAGCATCTTTTAGAAGGGTTTTAATGGGCATATTCCATGAAAGAATAGAATATCCGGAATTAAATACAAAAAAGGTAGAGGTGGCAAAATAAATGGACATAATGATAGATAATAGACAAAAGATCATAGAATATGATAAAAAAAATGAAGCTTTAATAATGAAAGCGATTGATTTATCTTTAGAAAAAGAAGGGGTATCTAAGGATATAGAGATAAGTATATCTTTTGTAAACAATGATGAAATACATGTTTTAAATAGGAATTACAGAGGGGTAGATCGACCGACAGATGTCTTGAGTTTTCCACAATACGAAAATATACATGAGATAATTGAGCCAACTGTATTAGGAGATATTGTGATTTCTTTGGAAAAAGCAAAAGCGCAAGCTGCTTCCTTTGGGCATTCTTTTGAAAGAGAAGTGTTATTTTTAATAGTTCATAGTATGTTCCATCTTTTTGGATATGATCATGATACAGAAGAAAATACTAAAGTAATGCGAAAAAAAGAAGAAGATGTATTGCAACAAATGGGTATACTAAGAAAATAAGTGAGGTACTTTCATGAAAGTAAGAAAACTAATAGATAGTTTTAACTACGCCATTGATGGTATTATCTACACTTTGAAAACCCAACGGAATATGCGAATACATTTTACGATGGCTGTGATTGTATTGTTTTTGAGTTTGTTTTTTGATTTATCGAAGTTAGAAATACTCATTTTATTTTTTACAATTGCCTTAGTAGTCATTGCTGAAATGATCAATACTTCTATTGAAGCAAGCATAGATTTAATAACAGATCAATACCATGAATTGGCTAAAATTGCTAAAAATGTAGCGGCAGGGGCAGTACTTATAGCTGCTTTAAATGCGGTTGTTGTTGCCTACATTATCTTTTTTGATAAATTTAATAGGATTACAGACATGGTTTTGCATAAAGTTAGAAAAATGCCGATTCATATTACATTTATTAGTTTACTGATTACAATTTTAGTTGTGATTAGTATAAAAGCTTATACGGGAAAAGGTACTCCTTTAAGAGGAGGAATGCCAAGTGGCCATACGGCGATTGCATTTTCAATCTTAACGTCTATTGCATTTATATCTGAAAATACCCTTACGATTTCACTATGCTTGCTAATGTCAATTTTAGTGGGGCAAAGCAGGATTGAAACAGGTATTCATAATTTTTTTCAGGTTATAATGGGTGCAATTTTAGGGATATTCATTACAGTATTCATTTTTCAAATCATTTATTAGGGGGGGAGTAGGTTAGGGCTACTACCCTTTTATAGACCGTATTGGGAGGAATTAGTTTGGTTACATATGATGTAGGCATAAAATGTATTTTGTTGATGATATTACTTGTTTTATCAGGACTATTTTCTAGTGCTGAAACGTCGCTGACTTCAATTAATATTATCAAAATAAAGCAACTTCAAAATAATGGAAGGAAAGATGTACAAGTACTAGAAAGGCTTATGCATAAGACGCCTAAGATTTTAGCAACTATACTTATTGGAAATAATATTGTGAATATTGCAGCTACTGCTATTGCTACTGAGCTTACATTTAAATTGATTTCAGGACAAAATGCAACATTGGTTGCTACAATAGCCATGACATTACTCATATTAATTTTTGGTGAAATAACGCCTAAAACCTATTCTGCCCAATATCCTGAAAAAGTAGCGATGAAGTTAGGGAGACCTTTAGAATTTTTATCTATTGTCTTATACCCAATCCTGAAAATTCTGACGACTATTACAAATGCAATTATCAAGCTCTTTGGAGGAGATATAAAAACAACAACAGTTTTAGTTTCAGAAGAAGAAATTATGACTTTAGTAGATGTAGGTGAGGAGGTAGGGATTATTGAACGAGATGAAAGAGAAATGATCAATAGTATTTTTGAAATAGGGGATATAGAAGTAACAGAAGTGATGGTACCAAGAATTGATATGGTCTATCTTGAAGAAGTATCGACCCTAGAAGAAACATTGAATGTAGTTATGCAATATGGATATTCTAGAATTCCTGTCATTAAAGATACAGTAGATAATGTTATCGGTATTTTATATGCAAAGGATCTATTAATATATTCTAAAGAAAAGAAAGAGTTGCAATTTGAATTTGATATTCTTAAATTAATCAGAGCGGCATACTACGTACCTGAAAGTAAAAAGGTCAGTAATTTATTAAAAGAGATGCAAAAGGAAAAGGTACATATTGCCATCGTATTAGATGAATATGGGGGAACATTAGGACTAATCACAATAGAAGACATTTTAGAGGAAATCGTTGGAGATATTTTAGATGAGTATGACAATGAAATTGATTTTATCGAACATTTAGGAGATAATTCTCTTATTGTGAATGCAAAAGTATCTATTGAGGAAATCAATGAAATTTTACAAGTAAATATCTCAGAAGAAGAATATGAATCTATAGGAGGATTTGTGTTTAATTTATTAGGCAGAATACCTATTAAGGGAGATGAGGTTATATTAGATCATGTGAAAATTAAGGTTTTAAATGTGCATAATCGAAGAATTAAACAATTAGAAATACAAAAGATTACCATAGAATAATGGGGGAAATATTTCCTATGAAAAAGATAAGAAAGATTTTTATCACAGGATTATTTGTATTAACGCCTATAGTTGTAACCAGTATGTTAATTGGATGGATCTTCAATACAGTAGATTCTATATTTCGCGTACCCATAGAAAAAATCATTGGTTTTCGTATAATAGGAATAGGCTTTATATTAACAATGATCATCATTTTGGGGACAGGTGTCTTTGCAACAAATTACTTAGGGAAAGAATTCATTCATTTTGTTGAGCGTGCATTAAGTAAAATTCCGCTAGTAAATACGATATATTTATCCATTAAGCAACTAATAGACACCATTCTTATGAAGCAAAGGGACGCTTTTAAAAGCACAGTTTTAGTAGAGTATCCGTCCAAAGGAATTTATACAATTGGTTTTGTTACATCAGATGCGCATAGAGATATTTCGGAAAAAGTTGGTAAAAGAATGAAAAGCGTTTTCATTCCAACCACACCAAATCCTACATCAGGTATGTTTATAATGATACCAGAGAAGGACGTGATGCCACTAAACATAACTATTGATGCAGCTTTGAAATTAGTAGTATCTGGTGGAATTTTGCTCCCAGAACAAATGCAAATGAAAGACAAATGAAAAAACAAATGGAAGGATGAGGGGGACATGTTGAAAAATAGAAAAATAATCTTATTCGTTTTAGTTATTTTTACCTTTAATTTTTTAGTAGGTTGTGGTTCAAAGAAAGAGGAGCCTGCTATTATAGAACAAGAAGTTGAACTAGAAAAAAATAAACCTACAAATATAGAAATTGTAGATAGTAAAGAAACAAATGAAAAACCAGAAAAAGTAAAAAAAGTAGGGGTACCATCGCCTATTAGCGGTATGTATGCAAAAGAAGAGAATATACATAAAAGGCCTTTTGCTGTTATGTTTGACAATCAAAGTAAAGCTAGGCCACAAGCAGGGTTAGATCAAGCAGAAATTGTTTATGAGATTTTGGCAGAGGGGAATATTACAAGATATATGGCGATATTTTTAACCAATGAGCCAAATTTAATTGGACCTGTAAGAAGTGCAAGACCTTATTTTCTTGATAAAGCCATGGAATTCGATGCACTATATGTTCATGATGGTGGCAGTCCACAAGCATTAAAAGACATCAAAAATCTTAAAATAGGAGATATTAGCGCACAGTCTAGAGGAAAGGATATTTTTTGGAGAAAAAACCATAAAGTTAGACCTCATAATGAATATACAAATGCCGCTGCAATTAGAAAAGCAGCAATGCAAAGCCATTATAGAGAAAATGTAGATTTTGATACGTATATTTTTAATGATGAAGACCAAAAAAATGGTGGAAGTAGTTTAACCTATGTTAAGATGCCGTATTCAAAAACATATAAACCAAATTTTAAATATAATGAGGAAGATGGTTTGTACTATAGATATATAAATAAAGAACCTCATTTAGACGAAGGTTCAAAGAATCATTTAACAGCAAAAAATATTATCATTCAAAAGGCACAAACAAAAGTAATAGATAATGAAGGAAGAAGAGAAATAAATTTGGTAGGAAAAGGTGAAGGATTATTCATTACAAAAGGAGAAATATGTAAGGTTACTTGGGAGAAAAAATCTAGAAGAGCGATCACAAGATTTTTCTATGAAGATGGAGAAGAGATTAAATTTAATCCAGGCATTACTTGGATGGAAGTCATTCCATCGAATTTTGAATTAATCACACAGTAGGGAGGAAAAGATTTGACAGATAAAGAATTGTTTCAAAAGGCAGTGGAAGCAAAGGAATATGCTTATGCACCGTATTCAAAGTTTAGAGTAGGGGCAGCAGCATTAACGAAAGATGGACAGATTTACGCAGGCTGTAATATAGAATGTGCATCTTTTGGAGGAACAAATTGTGCAGAAAGAACGGCTATTTTTAAAGCTATTTCGGAAGGTAACAAGGAGTTTGAAGCCATTGCTATTGCAAGCGATAACAATACATTCACATTTCCTTGTGGTATTTGCAGACAGGTTATATTTGAGTTTGGTAAAAAAATAAAAATTATTGTAGGGAAGCCAGATGGAGAAATTAAGGTGGTTTCAATTGACGAATTATTGCCACATGGTTTTTCGGGAGAAGATATGGATAAATAAATAGGAAGAGGGTTAATGAATGAAATTTCAATCAGGATTTGTAACAATTATTGGAAGACCTAATGTAGGAAAATCAACACTAATGAATCAAATTATTGGGGAAAAGATTGCAATTATGTCTGATAAACCTCAGACAACAAGAAATAAAATACAAACCATTTATACAAAAGAAAATTTTCAAGTTATATTTTTAGATACGCCTGGGATGCATAAACCCAAAAATAAATTGGGTGAATATATGCAAAAATCTGCACAACAAACGCTAAATGAAGTGGATGTAATATTATTAGTAATAGATGATACAGCAGATATGGGTCCGGGAGATCAATATATTCTAGAAATGATAAAAACTGTGAAGACGCCTATTGTATTAGTGATAAACAAAATGGATAAAATTCCACCAGAAAAATTTGAAAAAATATACAATATGTATAATCAGCAAAATTTATTTCATGACATCATAGCAATATCTGCCACTGAAAATAAAAATGTGCAGAAGCTTATGGACAAAATTGTGAAGGGCTTGCCAGAAGGGCCTCAATATTTTCCAGCAGATATGATTACAGATCAGCCAGAAAAAGTAATTGTTAGTGAAATTATTCGGGAAAAACTTCTACATTATTTACAAGAAGAAGTGCCTCATGGTGTAGCAGTAGATGTTTTGAGTATGAAAAAAAGAGAAAAACAAGAGATTGTGGATATTAGTGCAACCATCTATTGTGAAAAGAAATCTCATAAGGGAATAATTATTGGTAAAAATGGAAGAAAATTAAAAGGTGTGGGAAAAAGTGCAAGAATTGATATTGAAAATTTACTTGGATCAAAAGTTTTTTTGGAATTATGGGTTAAGGTAAAGGAAGATTGGAGAGATCATGAAAATATGTTAAATACTTTAGGATATAAGTTATAGCAGAATTACAAAATTTACAATGTATATAAGCACCCTATGGAAGAAAAATATAAGTGTATAGCCTATTTGAAAGAGGTGATCGTAGGGTGTTAGAAAAAATATTGTGGAATTTGTTTTTGACTACGGGAAATATAAATATTTATATGAATTATAAAAATCTTCAAGAAATAATCCCAGATAAGGAAATTGAAGCACAAAAAATTTATCAGATACACAACTTTTGAGGTGATGAAATGCTTTTAAAAACAGATGCAGTGGTTCTAAAGCAAAGTAAATTTGGTGAAGGACATGCAGTCCTTACCTTATTTTCGAAAAAAACAGGAAAGCTGCAAGCTGTAAACAAAGGATACAAAAAATCAGGAGGAAAATATTCAGTAGGCACACAACCGTTTTGTTATGGAGAATTTGTTCTTTTTAAAGGCAGTGGTTTATACCAGATTTCACAAGTAGATCTAAAGGATTCCTTTTATAAGTTAAGAGAAAATGTTATAAAGTTGACTTATGCTTCATATATATTAGAACTAACGGAAAGAATGGTTACAGAGGGACAAACAAATAATCGATTGTTTTATACATTACTTCAATTTTTACATATTTTTTCTAACTTTCATAAGGAATATGAAACTTTAATAAAAGCTTATGAACTAAAACTCTTGATGTATTCTGGATATAAGCCCGAAATGAATAACTGTGTGCATTGTGGAAATAATTATAAAGAAAAGATCAAATTTAGTGTAAATGAAGGTGGCATATTATGTGAAAGTTGCTTTAGAGAAGATTCTTATGCTATGCAAATTTCCAAGGTTACCATAAATGTTATGAAATTTTTAATGGATACAGACTTAGAACAAATTTCAAAATTAAAAATAAAGCCAAATGTGTTAAAAGAACTTAATAAAATTGTGAAAGAATATATCTATACTTATATAGATAAAAAACAATTTAAAAGCTTGCAATTTTTAGAATCTATAAAAGAATAATATAAAGGTGGTGCGAGTATGGAAATTACTTTAGAAAAAATTGATCAAGTAAGGGATCGAACAGGTGTAAGCTACAAGGAATCAAAAGAAGCATTAGAAGCAGTGGGTGGAAACGTCATTGATGCTATTATTTACATTGAAGAAATGCAAAACAACAAGTGGACAGACAACATTTCTGGTGTTGGCAATGATGTCGTAGAAAAGCTAAAGGATATTGTTAAAAAAGGAAATGTAACCAAAATCGTCTTAAAAAGAGATGAAGAGATTATTATGAATATCCCTGTGACGGTTGGGGCTGTAGGAGCAGTTTTATCGCTACCAGCTACAATGGTAGGGATTTTAGCAGCATTAGCTGCTAAATGTAAAATTGAGATTGTAAAAACGGATGGAGAGATTGTTGACATCAATGAGATGGCAGGAGAAACTTTAGAAAATGTAAAAAGTGTTGCAGAAGATACCTTTAGCAATGTAAAATCAAAGGTAGATGGATATAAAAACAAAGGAAATGTAGATAAAAAAGATGTAGATGTTGATTTAAGCAAAGATGAAGACAAAGAAGAGTAAAAAGAATCTTTACATCAATAGAACAATATGGTAGAATCATATAAAAATATAAGCATTTGCTATGAAAGAGAAAAGTAATTAGAGGGTATTATTTCAGAGAGTTGGTGGTGCTGCAAATCCAATATAATCCCTTGATGAAAGGAACTCTTGAGCATATTAATGAAAGTGGATACTTTTGTATCAACTAGGGTGGAACCGCGGAAGCAAAGTCTTTCGTCCCTTGATGTAGGGATGAAAGGCTATTTTTTTGATTGTACAAAAAGAGGAGGACTGAAAATGACTGCAGAGAAGAAAATGGATAAGATCGTTGCATTGGCAAAAGGAAGAGGATATGTATTTTCGGGATCTGAAATTTATGGAGGATTAGCGAATACTTGGGATTATGGCCCTTTAGGGGTAGAACTGAAAAATAATGTAAAAAAAGCTTGGTGGAGAAAATTTATTCAAGAATCTCCGTATAACGTGGGAATTGATGCTGCTATTTTAATGAATCCTCAAACATGGGTAGCTTCTGGACATATAGGAGGATTTAATGATCCTTTATTAGATTGTAAAAAATGTAGATCAAGATTTAGAGCAGATAAGCTTATTGAAGATTATTTTAGAGAAAAAGAAGCAACAGAAATAACGGTTGATGGTTGGGCAAATGAAAAAATGGAAGTTTTTATCAATGAAAAAAATATAAAGTGTCCAGAATGTGGTGAATTAGATTATACAAAAATTAGACAATTTAATCTTATGTTTAAAACGTTTCAAGGGGTAACAGAAGATTCAAAAGCAGAAATATATTTAAGACCAGAAACAGCACAAGGCATATTTGTGAATTTTAAAAATGTAGTTAGAAGTTCAAGAAAAAAAATACCTTTTGGCATAGGACAAATTGGAAAATCTTTTAGGAATGAAATAACGCCTGGAAACTT
The DNA here is from genome assembly GCF_004345705.1 of Marinisporobacter balticus. GTDB lineage: Bacteria > Bacillota > Clostridia > Peptostreptococcales > Thermotaleaceae > Marinisporobacter > Marinisporobacter balticus. The sequence continues at coordinate 257,413 of NZ_SLWV01000001.1, read as the reverse complement.
TACTTTTAGAACCCGCGAATTTGAACAGATGGAACTTGAATTTTTCTGTAAACCAGGAGAAGATTTAGAATGGTTTGAATATTGGAAAACATTTTGTAAAAAATGGCTTCTAGATTTAAATATGAAAGAAGAAAACTTAAAATTAAGAGATCATGAAAAAGAAGAATTATCTCACTATAGCAATGCTACAACAGATTTTGAATATAAGTTTCCGTTTGGTTGGGGTGAGTTATGGGGTATTGCAGATAGAACGGATTTCGATTTGAAACAGCACAAGGAGCATTCGGGTGTTGATTTAAGTTATCAAGATCCAGTAACAAATGAAAAATATATACCATACTGTATAGAACCATCTCTAGGCGCGGATCGAGTCACATTAGCCTTTTTAATAGATGCTTATGAAGAAGAAGCATTAGAAGATGGAACCAGTAGAACGGTTTTGAAATTACACCCAGCGTTATCGCCATATAAAGCTTGTGTATTGCCACTCACAAAGAAGTTAGACGAAGGCGCTACAGAATTATTTGCCAAACTTGCGAAAAAGTTTATGGTTGATTATGATGTATCAGGAAGTATAGGAAAGAGATATAGAAGACAAGATGAAATTGGTACGCCGTTTTGTATTACTTATGATTTTGATACTTTAGAGGACAATGCAGTTACTGTAAGAGATCGAGATACAATGCAGCAGGTAAGAATAAAAATTGAAGATCTAGAAAGATACATCGAAGAAAGAATGGATTTTTAAGAATATATATCATGTGTATATAGGAGACAATAGAGGAGAAGTTACTGCATTCTCACTATTGTCTTTTTCTAAAAAAAATTACAAATTATGCTATGCTGTTTATATAGATAGCAAATAGTTATAATAAAGAAGAATTATTTTATAGATATAATTATTTTCTGAAAAAAATATAAAAAAGTGAAAAAAGAGATAGTAAAAATGTTTAATATTTGTTACAATGATATATATAATATAACATATAAAAATAAATAGTATAACATATTACATAAAATTCTATAAAAGAGGTGATAACCATAGAATTTTCAAAACGCCAACAAGCAATTATTGAGATTGTAAAGGAAAAAGAACCAATAACTAGCGAGCAAATTGCGAAAATACTAAAAGTTACAAGAGCTACACTAAGACCAGATTTAGCTATACTTACAATGACAGGTATGTTAGATGCAAGACCTAAGGTCGGTTATCTTTATTCTGGAAATAAGCCAATAAATCTAATTTCTGAGAAAATTCATGGTATAACAGTAAATGATATAAAATCTATACCTGTTGTTGTTGACGAACAAACTACACTCTACGATGCACTCGTCATATTATTTCTTGAAGATGTAGGATCTATTTTTGTACTATCAGAGGGTTATCTTGCAGGAGCCGTATCAAGAAAAGATTTTCTAAGAAACATTATGGGTGGTACAGATGTAAATAAGGTACCTGTAGGTTTAATTATGACGAGAATGCCTAATATTATTATGACGTATCCAAATGAAACTGTGCTAGAAGCTGCGATTAAAATTATAGATCATGAGATAGACAGTCTTCCTGTAGTTGAAAAAGTTAAAGTAGATAAAAAAGAATACTACAAAGTCGTGGGAAAAGTATCTAAGACTAATATCACAAGAGTATTTGTTGAACTTGGAATAAATAATTAAAAAGGGGGGCACTAAAAGATGAATCGCAGACTTGTTGTATATATAATATCTGATTCTATAGGAGAAACAGGAGAACAAGTTGTAAAAGCAGCTATTAGCCAATTTGTGTGTAAAGATTGCGAAATAAGGAGATTTCCATATATATCGGATGAAGATCAAATTGTTGAGATTATGAATGAAGCAGCGAATGAAAACTCTTTGATTGTTTTTACAATGGTTGTACCAGCTTTGAGAAAAATATTGATTGAAAAGGCACAGCAGCATGATATTATTAGTATTGATATTATGACCCCAATCGTAGATTCTTTACAAAAAGTTTTAGGAGATATCCCGAAAAATGAACCAGGTCTGATTCGAAAATTAGATGAAAAATATTTTAAAAAAATTGAGGCAATCGAATTTGCTGTAAAATATGATGATGGAAAAGATCCAAGAGGCTTAAACAAAGCAGATGTTGTATTAGTGGGTATATCAAGAACTTCTAAAACACCACTGAGCATGTATCTTGCCCATAAAAACATAAAAGTTGCAAATGTTCCATTAGTACCAGAAGTACCTATACCAGAAGAGTTATTTAAGGTTGCATCTAAAAAAATAATAGGACTTACTACAAATCCAATAAAATTAAATGAAATAAGACAAGAGCGGCTAAAAGCTCTAGGTCTTAGAAATGAAGCAAATTATGCAAGTATGGATAGAATACTAAAAGAATTAGATTATGCCGAAAGTCTAATGAAAAGACTAGCTTGTCCAATCATTGATGTATCAAATAAAGCCATAGAAGAAAGCGCAAATATTATTTTAGAAATATTGAAACAAAACGTATAAGAATTTGTTACTTGAAAGGAGTTTTGGACATGAGAAAATATGTATATGCTTTTGACGACGGAAATAAGGAAATGAAATCAATACTTGGAGGGAAGGGAGCAAACTTAGCAGAGATGACAAAAATAGGGTTGCCTGTTCCTCCAGGATTTACTGTTAGTACAGAAGCGTGCAATCAATATTATGAAGATGAGAAAAAAATTAGTGAAGATATTGAGAAACAAATATTTGAACTTCTCCAAGGATTAGAAGAAAAGATCAACAAAAAATTTGGAGATATAAAAGATCCGCTACTTGTATCCGTAAGATCTGGTGCTGTAGTTTCTATGCCAGGAATGATGGATACCATATTAAATTTAGGATTAAATGACCAATCTGTAGTAGGTCTAGCATCTGAAACAGAAAACGAACGATTTGCTTATGATAGTTATAGAAGATTTATTCAAATGTTTGGAGATGTTGTTCTAAGTATTCCAAAATATAAATTTGATCGTATCTTAGAGAATGAAAAGGAAATAAATAAAATTGAACTGGATACAGCATTAGATGTAGAGAACCTTAAAAATATTATTAAAGGATATAAAGAACTTGTCAAAAAAGAAACAAAAAAAGATTTCCCGCAAGAACCTAGAGAACAATTACTTATGGCAATTGAAGCTGTTTTTGGTTCTTGGAATAATACAAGAGCAATTATTTATAGACAAATAAATGATATACCTGGGCACTTAGGAACAGCAGTAAATATACAGTCTATGGTATTTGGAAATATGGGAGAAACATCTGGTACAGGGGTAGCTTTTACAAGGAATCCATCTAATGGGGAGAAAAAATTGTTTGGGGAATTCTTGATGAATGCACAAGGAGAAGATGTTGTAGCAGGGATTAGAACACCTCAATCTATTGAAAAATTAAATGATACTATGCCAAAAGTATATGAAGAGTTTGTACGTGTTGCAAATCTTTTAGAAAACCATTATAAAGATATGCAAGATATCGAATTTACGATTGAAAAAGGAAATTTATATCTTCTACAAACAAGAAATGGAAAAAGAACAGCACCAGCGGCCATTCATGCAGCTGTAGATATGGTGAATGAAGGGCTAATAGACAAAGAAACAGCAATTATGAGAGTAGAACCAAATCAATTAGATCAGCTACTGCACCCAACATTTGAAGAGAATGCAATGAAAGCAGCAGAAAAGATTACTACAGGTTTACCAGCTTCGCCAGGTGCTGCTACAGGGAAAATCTATTTTAATGCCCAAGACGTTGTAAAAGCTGCTAGTGCTGGAGAAAAAGCAATATTGGTAAGATTAGAAACTTCTCCTGAAGATATAGAGGGAATGGCAGCAGCCCAAGGAATTCTTACAGCAAGAGGTGGCATGACTTCTCATGCAGCAGTTGTTGCAAGAGGAATGGGAAAATGTTGTGTAGCGGGTTGTGGAGAAATAAAAGTTGATGAAGGAAATAAAATCTTTAGAATAAGCGGTAAAATCTTCAAAGAAGGAGCGTATATTTCATTAAACGGAAATACTGGAAATGTCTATGCGGGAAGCATTCCTACAAAAGAACCAGAATTATCTGGAAGCTTTTCAAAACTTATGCAGTGGGCTGATGATTTAAGAACTCTGAAGATTAGAACCAATGCAGATACGCCAAGAGATGCACATATGGCTGTAAAATTTGGGGCAGAAGGAATTGGACTTTGTAGGACAGAGCATATGTTTTTTGATGAAGAAAGAATTGCTATTGTAAGACAAATGATTGTAGCAAAAGATGTAGAGGAGAGAATGATCGCTTTAGATAAATTGCTACCTTTCCAAAAAAAGGACTTTGTAGGCATATTTGAAGCAATGGGTGAAAGGCCTGTAACTGTAAGGCTACTTGATCCACCATTACATGAATTTTTACCACATAGTGATGAAGATATTAAAACATTGTCAGAGCAAATAGGGGTAGCATATAGGGAACTAAAAGAAACCGTTGAAGAATTAAAAGAATTTAATCCAATGCTTGGTCATAGAGGCTGTAGACTTGCGATTACTTATCCAGAGATCTATCAAATGCAGGTAAAAGCATTGATTATGGCTGCAATAGAGGTGAAAAAAGAGAAGAAAATCAATATTACACCAGAAATTATGGTGCCTCTCATTGGACATGAAAAAGAACTTGGAATTATAAAAGAACTTATTGTAAATACTGCAAATGAAATTATCAATGATAGTGACGAAAAAATTGACTATACAATTGGTACAATGATTGAAGTACCAAGAGCTGCATTGACGGCTGATGAAATTGCAAAACATGCAGAGTTCTTTTCATTTGGAACAAATGATTTGACACAAATGACTTATGCTTTTTCTAGAGATGATGCAGGAAAATTTATTGGAGAATATAGAAACAAAGGAATTTTTGAAAAAGACCCATTCCAAAGGCTTGATCAAGTTGGAGTTGGAAAATTAATGGAAATTGCACTGGACTTAGGGAAAAAATCAAGACCAAATATAAAATTAGGCATCTGTGGTGAACATGGAGGAGATCCAGATTCAATTGATTTTTGTCATAGAATAGGGTTACATTATGTTTCTTGTTCCCCATATAGAGTACCTATTGCAAGATTAGCAGCAGCGCGTAGTGCGATAAAAAATAAATAGTAAAAAAAGCATGAAAATTTATGAGGTCACTGAAAAAGCATAGCTTTTTCAGTGACCTCAAATTTATTCATACCTTTTTACGAATAACCTACTACAAATAGAGGAAGGAATAAAATAAAGTCTGTTGTATATATATAAATACGAGCAAGTTATTTATAAAAAGAGGGGTAGGTAAAAATGAGTTTCAGAGAAATAACTGAAAGCATGGAAGAGGAAAGACTTTTACCATATGCTGCGAAGGCATCACAAACGAAAGGAAGAAAAGTAGAGGAAGAAAAATGTGTTATACGAACAGAATATCAAAGAGATCGAGACCGGATACTGCATGCAAAAGCATTTAGAAGACTTAAGCATAAAACCCAAGTATTTCTCTCACCAGAAGGGGATCATTATAGAACCAGACTTACCCATACATTAGAAGTCGCTCAAATTTCTCGAACGATAGCTAGAAGTTTAAAATTGAATGAAGATTTAACAGAAGCCATTGCATTAGGTCATGATATCGGGCATACGCCATTTGGACATAGTGGAGAAAAAATATTAAATGAAATCCATGTAAATGGCTTTAAGCATAACGAACAAAGTCTAAGAGTGGTAGAATATTTAGAAAAAGGGAAATTAGGATATGGGTTAAATCTTACGCTTGAAGTACGCGATGGGATATTAAATCACACAGGAGATAATGAACCATGCACATTAGAAGGGCAGATTGTAAAAATTAGCGATCGTATTGCATATATTAATCATGATATTGATGATGCTATAAGGGGGAGAGTCATTGATTATAATGATCTACCAAAAGACTGTTTAGGTGTATTAGGGGCAACGCATAGTGAAAGAATTAATAAGATGATTGTAGATGTAATTAATAATAGCTATGAAAAAAAAGAGATTCGAATGAGTGAAGAAAAAAAATCATATACAAATAAATTGCGGGATTTTATGTTTGAAAAAGTATATTTAAATAGAGCTGCTAAAAAAGAAGAAGATAAGGCAAAATACATAATAGAACAACTTTATCATTGTTTTTTGAACAAACAAGAAAAAATACCTAAGGAAATATGGATGAGAATAGAAGATTTTGGGGTAGAAGAAGTTGTAAAGGACTATATAGCGGGAATGACAGACAGATATGTGATTAACAAATATTTGGAAATTTATGTACCTCGTGTGTGGGAGAAATAATTCTGAAAATTATGTATTTGAGTTTTAGAATTATTTAAGAAGGATTAAAGATACTTATGTCGAATATTGTGAAGCATAGGAAAAAGATGACATGTATATAAATTACAATATTAGTCAATTAGTAGATATGCAGATTATAAATAACGTTCATAAAAACAACATAAAGTTTTTTATTTGTCGAGTTGTGGATGTGTTTATAATTTAGACAACATAGATCAGTGGATGTTTAGAAGATAAATGGATATGAAAATAATGAGAGGGGGACGTAAGATTAAATGATATGCTGAGTGGATAAAAGGTGACAATGTACAGTTTATTGACAGTTTTAATCAAGTAATAGAAAAGTCCCTATATAGTTCTTGCGATTAGTGAATTAAATTTCATATAAAGCAGGAAATTTAATAAATATGGAGAAACAATAAAAAAAGGATTGTATGGGTGATTGATATGGGCAATAATTTTGATGAAAAATTAATTGATGAAATAAAGCTGCGGAATGATATTGTAGCGGTTATTTCTAAATATGTACAATTAAAAAAAAGTGGACGTAATTATGTCGGGTTATGTCCTTTTCATAATGAGAAAACACCTTCCTTCATGGTATCAGAGGAAAATCAATTTTATCATTGTTTTGGATGTGGAGAAAAAGGTGATATAATCAATTTTATTATGAAAGCTGAAAATTTAGATTTTGTAGATACGGTTTCACTACTTGGAGAATGGGCAGGAATAAATTTTGATAAAAATTCCACATCCAAGCAGGAAAATGAAGAAATATATCGAAAAAATAAAGTGTATGAAATAAATAGAGAAGCGGCCTTGTTTTATTATAAGAATTTATTGGATAAAAAAAATGGTGGATTAAATTATTTGTTAAAACGAGGATTAGAGATTCAGACAATAAAGAAATTTGGACTAGGATATGCACATGAGGATTGGGAACAACTCAATAAGTATCTTTTATGTAAGGGATATAATCAAAATGAAATATTTATGGCAGGTTTAGTTTCAGAACAGAAAAATAAGAATGGCTATTATGATAGATTTAGAAACAGAGTCATGTTTCCCATTATTAATACGACAGGAAAAGTGATTGCTTTTGGGGGAAGAGTATTAGGTGATTTTCAGCCCAAATATTTAAACTCTCCTGAAACGCCAGCTTTTAATAAAGGGAACAATTTATTTGGACTAAATTTTGCAAAAAATGAAGTGACCCAAAAACATCAAATCATTGTGGTAGAAGGATATATGGATGTTATTTCACTTTATCAAAATGGCATAAAAAATGTTACGGCATCCTTAGGGACAGCCCTTACAAAAAATCAAGCGAATTTATTAAAAAGGTATGCAGGGGAAGTTGTCATTGCATATGATACAGATACAGCAGGACAAGCGGCTACATTACGAGGGTTGGATGTTTTAAGGGAAGTAGGATGCAAAGTAAGGGTACTGCGTTTGTCACAAGGAAAAGATCCAGATGAATTTGTCATGAAAAAAGGAAAAGTGGCTTTCTTGGAAGAAGTGGACAATGCACTATCTTTAATAGATTATAAAATTATGTTATTAAAAAAAGAAAATGATTTAGCAACTACTGAAGGTAGCGTGAAATTTGTAAAATCCATAACAAAAATATTAAAAGGATTAACGAGCCCAGTAGAGATGGATGCATATATTAAGAAAATTGCATTAGAATCACGAATTTCAATAGAAGCTATAAAGTCAGAAATTTATGGAAATAATAAATACGATAGAAGAAATAATGAAAAAAAACAGATACTAGATGGGAATAAGTATAGAAGTAAACATGATAGGTATACTAATAAATATGAGATACAACCTTTAAAACCAATAGAAAAAAATGGACATTTAGAAGCGCAAAGGTGCTTATTAAAATTAATGACAGCTAATAAAGAAATTTTCTATAAAGTAAAGATAGTTATTTCTTATGAGGATTTCGTAGATGAAACTTATAAAAAAATAGCACAAATTCTTTATGAATTGTATGAAAAAGATGATTCTGTGGATTTGGAAAAGATATCAAACCAATTAAATATAAAAGAAATAGCCATATTACATGATATTAATCATTGCATTGTACCGAAAGAAAATGTGGAAAAAGCTTTAATCGATTATGTCAACAGTATCCAAAAACATAAATTTAAAAACATGAAAGTAGATATGGAAGATGAATTAAAGCAGCTTGAAAAAGTAGAAAATAAAACAAAAGAGCAGATAGTGAGGATAAGAGAGTTATGTATAGATTACGAAAAATTAATGAAAGAACTAAAAAAATTGTAGGATTGTAAGAAGGGAGGGAAGCGTAATGAGTAAGAAAAGTGAAAATAAAAAAGTGCAGTCTGTTAAAAACCTTGTAGAAAAAGGTAAAAAAAGAGGCATGTTAACATATAATGAGATTATGGATACATTAGAAGAGATAGATCTAGATAAGGATCAGATTGAAGAAGTATATGATAATTTAGCTGCAATGGGAATTGATATTGTAGGAGAAAAGGAAGACTTTATTGAAAAGGAAGCGGAAGCGGAAGAAACAGTAGAGTTAGATATTTCAATTCCTAAAGGGATTAACATAGATGACCCTGTAAGAATGTATCTCAAGGAGATTGGGAAAGTACCATTACTTTCAGCTACAGAAGAAATAGAGCTAGCTAAAAAAATGGAGCAGGGAGATGAAGAAGCAAAGAAAAGATTATGTGAAGCGAATTTAAGGCTTGTTGTAAGTATTGCAAAAAGATATGTGGGAAGAGGCATGTTGTTTTTAGATTTAATACAAGAAGGAAACCTAGGGCTTATCAAAGCTGTGGAAAAATTTGATTGGAGAAAAGGTTATAAATTTAGTACCTATGCAACTTGGTGGATCAGACAGGCAATTACAAGAGCTATAGCAGATCAGGCAAGAACCATAAGAATTCCTGTTCATATGGTGGAAACCATTAATAAATTAATAAGAATTTCAAGACAATTACTTCAAGAATTAGGAAGAGAACCAAAGCCTGAAGAGATTGCAAAAGAAATGGATCTTCCAGAAGATAAAGTTCGAGACATATTAAAAATTGCCCAAGAACCAGTATCCTTAGAGACGCCTATTGGAGAGGAAGAAGATAGCCATCTTGGTGATTTTATTCCTGATGATGATGCACTAGCACCTGCTGAAGCAGCAGCATTTTCAATGCTTAAAGAACAATTAGTAGAAGTGTTAGATACATTAACGCCAAGAGAGCAAAAGGTTTTAAGATTAAGATTTGGATTAGATGATGGAAGAGCAAGAACGTTAGAAGAGGTGGGCAAAAAATTTGATGTTACAAGAGAAAGAATTCGCCAGATTGAAGCAAAGGCTTTAAGAAAACTAAGACATCCTAGTAGAAGTAAAAAGTTAAAAGATTATTTAGAATAAAGATTCGCGCATACGCGAATCTTTGTAATTGCATAGGAAATAATTATGTTTACCAATATTGTTTTTGTGTACCATATTCAATTTTTTTTTCTTTTTCTTCCTGGGATTCTTGATCATCTAATTGATCTTGTAAATAATCCATCATTTGAGCAGCTTCTTCTTCCCAATCAGAAGTAGTACCACCCCATTTAAAATGTACTGATTTCTGAAAGGGCATATGATTAAAATTAGTTTTTGATTTTTTCTCAGTCATAAAAAAACCTCCTTAATTATATTTTGTACAAAAAAAAAGAAATGATATTGTTAATATTTGGTTATTCTAAATCTTGGAGGTGTTATACAATGATTAATACAATATTGTTTGATTTAGATGGTACATTACTACCAATGGATTTAGAAGAATTTACACATCATTATCTAAATGCCCTTTGCAAAAAGTGTGCGCCTATGAATAGATCCAAAAGACTTACCGAAAGCCATTTGGGCATCTACTGAAAAGATGGTAAAGAATATTGATAAAAATAGAACAAATATGGAAATTTTTATGGAAGATTTTGTTACACGAATCGATATGAAAATGGAAGAATTCGAACGATTGATGAATAGTTTTTATCAGGAAGAATTTGAAAATTTAAAATTTACAACAAAGCCTACCGCGATTGTCATAGACATTGTGAAAATTTTAAAGCAAAAAAATTATAAACTTATTGTTGCAACAATAAGTTTATTTCCAAGAACTGTAATTTTACATAGAATTCAATGGACAGGACTTAATGATAAAGATTTTTCACTTATTACAGATTATGAAAGTGCACATTTTTGTAAACCAAATCTTGAATACTTTCAAGAAATATTATCTATAATAGAAAAAACCCCTGAAGAATGTTTAATGGTAGGAAATGATGTGCAAGAAGATTTAGTAGTAAGTAAACTAGGCATGAAAACTTTTTTGATTGAAGATCATATAATCAATAGAGAAGATAGCAAACCACAACCAGATTTTACAGGATCCTATAAGGATTTATTAAAATATGTAGAAGAATTACCAAGTTTGAAAGAAGAATAAGAAAAGTTTATAGAATATATTGTATTGTGAGGAGTTAGCATGAAATTAACACCTAGATTATTAACGATTGCGAAATTCGTACCCCCAAAATCTGTCGTTGCAGATGTTGGGACAGACCATGGGTATATTCCCGTATACCTAATAGAAAATAAAATTGCACAAAAAGTGATTGCAACAGATGTAAATGAAGGACCGCTATATAGTGCTCAGACCGCTATAAAAACATATGGAATGGGAGATTATATTGAAACAAGATTAGGAAATGGTCTTGCCCCTATAAAGTCTAATGAAGTAGATACAGTCATTATAGCTGGAATGGGAGGGTTACTCATTCGGGATATATTAATGCGTCATATGGATGTAACAAAATCTGTTAACCGATTTATTTTACAGCCTATGGTAGCACAAGATGAATTGAGACGATGGCTCATTCAAAATGACTTTAAAATTGTGGATGAAAAGTTAGTTCGTGAAGAGCATAGGATCTATGAAATAATGGTTGTAGAGCATGGCATGCAAAATATTGATGATGAAATTTACTTTGAAATTGGACAGAAATTGATAGAAAATAAAGATCTCTTGTTAGAATCTTTTATAAAAAAACATATAAAAAAGCAAAATGAAATTATTAATAATCTATCTGATCAAGAAACAGAAAATGCAAAGAAAAAGTTAAAAGAATGCAAAAAGAAAGCCGAAAAATTAGAGGAGGTGCTAAGATGGGTGAAAAGCTAGCAACGGTAATAAACATCATGGAAAGTATAGCACCTCCCTATTTGGGTGAAAACTGGGACAATGTAGGTCTTCATATAGGACAACATGATAGAAGTATTCGCAGAATTCTAGTATGTCTAGAAGTAACAGAAGCGATTATTGATGAGGCTGTATATAAAAATATAGATATGATTATTTGTCATCATCCATTGATATTTAAAACCATTAAACATATTAGAACAGATAATCCTATTGAAAAAATGATTTATAGATTAATAAAAAAGGATATTGCACTCTATTGTGCCCATACAAATTTAGATATCGCACATGGGGGTACAAATGATGTTCTAGCCAAATTTTTAAATATTACAGAAACAAAGCCATTAATCATAAGTGATAAAGAAAAGTACTTTAAACTTGCTGTTTATGTACCCAAAACGCATGTGCAAAAGGTAAGCGAGGCCATATGCAGTGAAGGCGCAGGACATATAGGGAACTACAGTCATTGTACATTTCAAACAGAAGGGGTAGGTACTTTTAAGCCTTTAGATGAAACAAATCCTTTCATTGGCGATATAGGGAATATTGAAAAAGTGGAAGAACAGAAGATAGAAACAATTGTTTTAAAAGAAAATTTAAATAAAGTGATCCAAAGTATGCTAACTGTCCATCCTTACGAAGAAGTAGCGTATGATATTATACCTCTAAAAAATCAGATACATAAACATGGCTTAGGAAGAGTAGGAAAATTAGTTAAACCTATAGAGGTAGGTGAATTTTGTGAAGCAATAAAATCAAAGCTCGGTATAAAATTTGTAAGAGTAATTGGAAATTTAGACAAAACAATACAAAAAATTGGTGTATGCACTGGCAGTGGCGCAGCATTTATTGAGGATGCGTATAAAGCTAGATGTGATTGTTATATTACAGGAGATGTGAAATATCATGATGCACAATATGCACTTTCTTTAGGGATTACACTCATTGATGCTGGGCACTTTGAAACAGAATATATAGTGTGTGAACCACTAGCAGAAGGTTTGAAAAAAATGATTGAAAAAGATGATTATGATCTAGAAATAGTATTAGCATCTAATGATATGAATCCTTTTCAGACGCTATAGGAATAGGTTTTTTTACCTATTCTTTTTGTTTTTGTGTTATATAATAAAATAAAAGGTGGGGTAGGCATGCAGCAGATGGATTATTTATGGAAGCTTCAAAAAATGGAAAATATCATACAAGAAGAAAAGAGAATGCTAAAAAGTATTACAAAAGGAGAAGAAATTGGAGAGAAAATAAAACAACATAAAGAATTTAAAAATATTTATGAAGTTAGAAAAAAGAAGAATGAGGAAAAGAAAAAAGAATTAACAAAGTTTGAAGATACGTATAATGAAATGTCCTATAAAAAAGATGAAATAAAGAATAAGTTATATGATGGAAAAATTATAGATTTGAAGCAACTAGACAGTCTTTTAAAAGAACAAGAAAAACTAGAAGACACAATAAGCAGCATTGATTCAAAAATGCTCGAAATAATGGAAGTGGTTGAGGCAATAGACGAAGAATTAAAAGCGACGGAGATACAAGAACGTAGAATGGGTAGTATTATTAAGAAGATGCTTTTAGATCGAAAAATTCAAATTCATAATATAGAAGAAAAAATTACAGAACAAATGAAAGAGAAAGAAGAGGTCTTAAAAAATATAAATGAAAAATATATGGAAATATACATGGATATAAAACGTAAAAAAAATAATCCCATTGCGCGCATAGAATCTGATATCTGTACAGGCTGTCATATGGATCTGCCTATTATGGTTCTTAGTAAATTAAAAAGTCAAGAAATTGTAATTTGTAGTAATTGTGGCAGGATAGTATATAGTATAAGTGAAGGATAAAATACAATAATTGGATTTTGACAAATATTTGTCTTTATGATATCATGTTATTTGTCGTTAAAAGTAAATATTTTGAGTAAGTCAGATGGTCGCGGATCGCATTTGCGAACGAGGAAAGTCCGAGCTCCGTAGGGCAAGGGTGCTGGGTAATACCCAGTGGAGGTGACTCCAAGGAAAGTGCAACAGAAATAAACCGCCAATCATTATTGGTAAGGATGGAAAGGGGAGGTAAGAGCTCACCGCTTCTCTGGTGACAGAGAAGGCTATGTAAACCCCACCCGGAGCAAGACCAAGTAGGGATTTAAAAAGGCGGCTGCCCGTCGCTTCCCGTTGGTAGGTCGCTTGAGCCTACTGGCAACAGTAGGCCTAGATAGATGGCTGTCAGATACAGAACTCGGCTTATAGACTTACTCATAATAAAAAACACTTGCCTTCTTTAGGCAAGTGTTTTATTCATATATATTAATTTTGCTCCTCATTAACTTCAGCTACTTCTGTTTCTTGTGTACATCTACAGTGTGGTTTTCTGTCGATTTGATTAGGGAATAATTGTGGGAAGGTTGAACAAATTGGATCTGTTTCAGCTGAAAGATTAGGGAAACCAGTCGATAACACACAAAGTTGAACAGGAACAACGATTTTCTTCTCACAAGTTATACATAAAGCTATGATTAGATTTGCACTAACATTACCGTTTGATGGATCTACTATAATATCTCTCGTGATGCTATTTGTACCTAAACGTGTTTCACAATTAATATTACAAAATTCAGTAAAACGTGGAAGAAATGCTGTATCGAATACAGATGGCATGCATAGTTCAAAGAAATTTGTTAAAAGAAGTGGTGCTTGATTTCTAGAAATTGGAACATTTGCAGAAAGTGTTACTGTGCATTCCTTATCGCATTTATCTGTAAATAATACATCTATTTCGACAACGACATTACCAGTGATTTCAATAGTTTGAGTACCAAATATAGGTGTACCTTTCCATTCATTATCACAATCCTTCGTATTTGTGTATAATATCTTTTCGGATTGTGTTCCGTCAGGACCCGTAACTTCAAGAGCATTTCCACATCCATCTTCTACAAAATCAGCTCCAGATATGGTTGTTGTAGGTTTTACAATCAAGTTTCTCTCGTCATTAATATCCAAAGGATTAAAGAATTTTTTACATCGGATGTCTAAAATTCTTAATATTCTAGCGTTTCTTCCTAAGTTTGGTTCAAATTCTTGTCCTGCAATCGTTTTTAATCCTTGCAAATTAAATAATGCTGCATCATAAACTTTTTGTACATATATAGGTTCAGCTTTCACCTTTCTAAGTGTGCCATCAAATTCACATCCTGTACTAGCCGTACAACATTTATCAGAAAGGGAAAGATTGAGTTGTGGTGAATTATGATTACATGTCATAGTCGTGACCCCCTTTTTATATTCTTTTCTTTATAATAGCTTTTCTCACTGCTAGTATATTCATTTTTAAATTTTCTGTTACACTTCTTATATAAATTTGTCATATAGTATTTAGCTTTTTAATATTATAGTAGGAAAAGAGCATTTTAAAAGTTATCTATAAATTTGTTTAGAGAATGTAGTGACTAATTTGTAGTTGGGGGGTGATAACATGTCCTTTGCAAATCAAAGAAACACTTTGATTCATGATCATCTAGGAAATCTATATAATTTTCGATGGGATGAAGAAAGGATCCTATATACGTACTTTGATAAGTATTTAAAAAAGTATGAGAAGGATATACTTGTTGAAGATTGTACATTAGAATTTGACGCAGGAATTGATGCGCAAAATAATGTATATTTTGTTTATCAAAGAAAAGATGGTAGATTGATACTCAAGTCTTTAGTCAATGGTTTTTGGCAAGAAAATCTATTAGGAGGAGAAAATACACTAAATATATTAAACTTAAATCTTTTTATCGATTATGGACGGATACATATTATTTATTGTGTGCCTTCAAATGAAAGTGATATGACTTATAGAATTTATCACCACTATTATGATGAACAAGGTTGGAAAAACTTTGTGGTACAAGATATTGAAAGAAAAAATCTACTCAATCCATTTCAAATGATAAAAAAAGAAAAAAACTTTGTTGTTGGATTTTATGATTTGATGGGTGAAGAAGAACAAATCTTCATTAAGGAATTTAATACAGAAACGGATCAATGGGAAAACACCATACAACTTACGGATGGATCTAATAATAGAGTGTATTTAGATATACTCATAACAAAGAAAGAAAATTTGCACCTAACCTATTCAGAATATTTCCAAGGAAATCTTTTAATAAAAGATGAAAAATATAAAGTGCATGAAAATAAAGCGATAAAAATAGCTGAAAATATAATATCGAATCCGTCTAACTGTACTAATCCTACTTTTATTAAGGATCACGATAAACTTTGGAATGTGTGGACAGAATATGATCAAATTGTCAGTAGCTTATCAACGGATGACGGAATAACCTGGAGTGAGCCATATTTATGGAAAGAATCGAAAGAAGAAATTTTTTTTCGATATAAGTTTGATACAAATGATGAAAATATAGATACTGATTATAGATTTAATTATTCTTTTGGAAAAGATTATCCAGAGTTTTCGTTTATAGGGTTCGGTCCTCTTGAGAGGGCAGAAAAAATACCATTACAAATAAATAAAAAAAAAGAGGAGGAGGCTTGTGTAATGGAGTTAGAAGAAGTGAAAAGAAGTGAAAAGCAAATAAATGATGTGCGAAACGATACGATCCAGATTAGTAAATTACAAAAGGATATTGAAAAATTAGAAGCAAAAATTTCAGATATCAAAAATTTGGAAGAAAGGATAAATAATATAGAGGAATATTTTAGGAGAAGAAGAGGACTATTTTTCTCTAGAAAATAAAAATGAAAAGATGACTTGTGGGATTGATTATAAGTCATTTTTTATTTTAACATGAAAAGAAAAAGCTAAATATTTGTACAATATAGATAATTGTGGTCATATTGTTTTAGCGTCTTTAGAAGAAATTACTTCAAGTATTGAGGAAATATCTAGTGGAGCGAATAATATTTCAATTTCTTCTGGTGAGATTAGATTGCAAAGTATAGATACAAAAAAACAAGTAGAACAGACAGATGACATATTAAGATACATAAAAAATATTTCAGATCAGACGAAAACAACAGAACAAATTGTAAATGCGCTGCAGGGATTAAATGTAACTATGCAACGGTTATCTGAAATTATAGAATAATTGATAAAGAAAATAAAAAACCTAGGTTATTCAACCTAGGTTTTTAGCTTGGTGCCGAAGGTGGGACTCGAACCCACACGAAGTTGCCCCCATCGGATTTTGAGTCCGACGCGTCTGCCAATTCCACCACTTCGGCTTGCCACAAGAATTATAATACCATAGATAACAAGAAAATGCAATAATTATTTTAAAAAAAACAATAAAAAACGAAAAATAATTAGAAATCTTATTGAATGATAGATGGGATTATGGTAAACTAAAATCATGATGTAAAATAGATGATGGAGGTGAAAAGAATGGATCCGGTTACGCATGGCATTATTGGGCTAGCTATATCTAGCTTTAGTGGAGAAGCAATAACATTTAGTAATCCTATCGCGTTAGGCTGTGCAATTGGAGCCATGTCTCCAGATATAGATATTATTGCAAAGTTAAAGGGTGACTACACTTATTTAAAGCATCATAGAGGGATATCTCACTCTATACCAGCTCTTTTTGTACTTGCAGGAATCATTACAATGGGTTTATCGTTATTTTTCAAGGAATTTCATTTTTTACAAGTATTTATATGGACTTTTATAGGGGGTTTATCCCATACATTCTTTGATATTTTAAATTCCTATGGGGCGAAACTGTTTATGCCATTTACAAAGAAAAAATCAATGGTAGGGATACTCATGCTATATGATCCGGTCATAACCATTCTCAGTTTTTTATTAATATTTGTAAAGCAAAAGGGGTTGATCTTTTATGGGGGAATTCTTTTTAGTTTTATTTTATATTTAGCAATAAGGTGGAAGATGAAAAAATATGCAGAAAAAATCGTATTGGCATACTATCAACATGGGTATAAAATTACAGATATAAATATTTTACCAGCCCTTATGGCTTTTCATAAATGGGACTTTATCGTAAATACGAATAGTCATAACCTTGTAGGGCAAATAAATCTCTTAAATAAAAAAGTATTTGAAAGAAAGAAATTTAAAAAACCAGAAGATGAAATCCTTCAAATGTTTAAGGAAACAAAGATAGGAAAATATTTTAGAGAGTTTACACCTAACTACCATGTCATTCAACTAGAAGAGATGAACAATATTATATTAAAGTCTATTGATTTACGATATTTTCTAAGAAATAATTTTATGCATCATGCTACTGTTATATATGATCGTGAAGAAAATATTGTTGAGTCATTTTTTCATCCCTATAGTATTCAAAAAAACATTAGGGTAGTGGAAGTTGAATAATCAAAAAATGGTTATGTATGAGTGACGTTGAAAAAAACGTCGCTTTTTCTTTATTTCTCAAGAAAAAAACATATAATATTCATGATTCTATAAAAAACATGGAACTTATTATGTAATGTTCACGTCTAAATAGGTAGGCTTTTGTGGGAGAAAGGAGGGCGTTTGTGTGGAAAGGCTAGAAAAATCTCTAATTGAGAAAAGTCAACAAGGGGATATAGAAAGCTTTGAATTTTTAATAAAAGAACATCAAAAGCTAGCATTTAATATAGCTTACCGAATACTCGGAAATATTGAAGATGCAAAAGATGCTACACAAGATGCTTTTATAAAAACGTATAAGTCGCTTTATAAATTTAAAGGAGAAAGTAATTTTTCAACGTGGCTATATAAAATTGTTACAAATACATGCTTGGATTTATTGAGAAAAAGAAAAGTACAAAATACATATTCTTATGATGGACAGGTTGAGACGCAAGATGGGAAGATTGTTAGAGAACTTCATGATGAGAAGCATAGCCCTGAAATTATTGTTCAAAGGCGAGAATGCAAAAAAAATATTCAAGATGCAATTAGATGTTTATCAGAGAATCATAAAACAGTCATTGTATTAAGAGATATCCAAGGTTTTTCTTATGAGGACATCAGTAAAATGTTAGGTTGTTCTGAAGGAACGATAAAATCACGAATTAGCAGGGCGAGGCAGGCATTAAAGGAGGTAATAGAAAAGAATAGGGAACTTTATGATGAGACTTACGTCAAAATATAGAAAGGAGGGATTTTATGAGATGTACTGAAATGAAAGAGTTAATAGCTCTTTATATAGATGATTTGTTAGATGGACATATAAAAAATATGCTAGATAAGCATTTGGAAGAATGTTCAGAATGTAGAGATGAATATGAAATATTAATGAATCAGATAAATTTATGTAAACAACTTCCGATGATTGATTTGCCAGAAGGGTTTGAGGATGAGTTGCATAAGGGATTGCTAAGGGTGAAAGAAGAAAATAAAAATTTAAATCATGAAAGCAATGTAGAAGTACTTCGGTTAAAGAAAAAGAATAAAAAGCGAAACTGGAAATTATTCACCTCTATTGCAGCGATGTTTATAATATTGATTGTGGGTAGTGCAATGATTGGGCATATGAAAACGGGTTCAGAAGAAGAAATGAGTAAAGAAATGATCACAGAAGAAAGCAAGATATACGCTGGTCAGCAACCTGTTGCAAAGCAAAGAATGATGGCAAGTGAACCTAAGTTAAAAATAGAAGATAATAATGCTGAGTTAAGTATGAATGACAGTACAACATTTACTTTGGAAGGTGCTTCTGAAAACTTTGGCAACAACGCTACAGTTAATGGAATAAATGAAAGAGGGATTAAAAAATCAAGTGAAAGAAAAGTCATAAAGAATGCTTTTGTTTATCTTGATATAGAAAATTATGATGAGAAATTTAATGAAATTGTAAAAATTATAGAAGTGGTTGGGGGTTATATTGAAAATTCGAATACAAATTATAAAGACTATAATGCTGAAAAATCACTCGTGAATGGGAATATAACTATACGTATACCAGAAAAACATTTTATACATATTTTAGAGAAAATAAAAAAAATAGGGATTGTCACGAATTTGGGTATAGATGGGAATGACATTACGCAGCAGTATAGAGATACAGTCAATGAAATAGAGAATCTCAAAATTCAAGAAAAAAGACTTAGAGAGATCATGAACAAAGCAAAGAGTGTAAAGGATGTATTAGAGGTTGAACGAGAATTTACAAGGGTTCGTGGACAGATCAATCAAATGACTGGAAATATTAAAAGATGGGATGATTTAACCAGTCTTTCTACGATTGAAATTTCTCTAAATGAAATTATTCCAAAAGATAAAAAAATTGGTCCTGTAAATAGTAATACAATAGATCAAGCAAAGAAGGCTTTTATTAAGACGATAAATCATATAATGGAATTCGTTGAAAAGAGTTTTATTGTGTTCGTTAGTATATTACCGATTGTTTTCATAATAGGTGTTATCGGAATCCCTGTTATATGGTATATTATAAAAAGGACTAAAAAGTAATAGGTATGAAAAAACAAGTCTCAATGATGAGACTTGTTTTTTTAGGAAGGAATTTATGAAAAATTTTAGAATATAGTAAAGATTACTATATTATCTTATTTTGGGTAGTATATAGATAAGAAATTTTGAAGGAGAGGATTACTATGGAAAATAAAAAAATTGTCATTATAGATGGAAACAGTCTTATAAATAGAACCTTCTATGCATTACCACCATTAACTACAAAGGAAGGGGTACATACGAATGCAGTTTATGGATTTGTAAATGTATTATATAGAATACTTGAAGACTACAAACCAGACTATATGACGGTTGCTTTTGATCGAAAAGCACCTACATTTAGACATGTTGCATTTGATGCATATAAAGCTGGAAGAAAAAAAATGCCTTCTGAATTAGGGGCGCAGTTACCTATTTTAAAAGAAGTTTTAGATGCCTTTAACATGCATAGGGTAGAGATTGATGGTTATGAAGCAGATGATTTGATAGGGACCATTGCAAAATTTTGTGAAGAGAGAGATGTTTATCCGATTATTATTACAGGAGACCGAGACGCACTACAACTGGCTTCAGATAAAACAAAAGTATTAATAACAAAAAAAGGAATAAGTGAGCTAGAAGAATATGATGAAATAGGTGTTTTTGAAAGATATGGTGTTACACCAAAAGAATTTATTGATTTGAAGGGGCTTATGGGAGATAAGTCTGACAATATTCCAGGGGTACCTGGGATTGGGGAAAAAACAGGTATAAAGTTAATAAAAGAATTTAAAAGTGTTGAAAATTTAATAAATAATCTAGAAAATGTGGCTAGTGATAAATTACGAGATAAATTAGAAGAATTTGCACAGCAAGCTGTAATGAGTAAAAGATTGGCAACGATTATGCTAGATGTTCCAGTAGAAATGTCCCTAGGTGAATTTGAAATAAAGAATCCGAATGAAAAAGCGCTAGTAGAAATATTTAATAGATTAGAGTTTCGTAAGCTCGTAGAGAAATTGAAAATAAATGATGAAAGTAACGAGCAACCAATGAATTTATTAGAAACAAATATAATAGACACAGTAGAAGAAATAGATCTATTAAAAAAAAAGATAAAAAAAACAGGGGAAATATATTTAAAAGTATTGCATGATGGCAAAGATGTTAGAAAAAATATAATAAGCGGGATTAGTTTAATCGTAGGAGAAGAAAGCTATTTTACCGATACAAAAAATAAAGAGATAATCAATGGATTAAAAGATATATTTGAAGATTCTAATATAAAGAAATCTGGGTATCTGATAAAAAAGGATCTGCTTGCATTAAAATCATATGGAATATTTTTAAAGAACATAGCCTTTGATTTGGCAATTGCTTTATATTTACTAGAACCAACGAGAAAATCTTATGAAATTAGTGATATTGCTTATGAATATTTAAACGAAAAAGTTATGAGTGAAGAGGAACTTTTAGGAAAAGGGAAAAAAAGAATAAATTTTAGTGAAGTTACGAGAGAAAAATTAATAGAATATGGAGGCTGTATTTGTAATACGGTTATAAAGACAAAGGATAAGGTTATAGAAAAATTAAAAGAATATGATATGGAAAAGCTATATTACGAAATAGAATTAGCTTTGGTAGATATACTAGCAGATATGGAATACGAGGGATTTATGGTGGATAAAGAAACACTTAATGAAATAGGGAAAACATTAGATGAAAAGATAAATGGTTTAACAGAAGAAATATATGACCAAGCAGGAGAAGTATTTAACATTAATTCTACCAAACAATTGGGTGTAATTTTGTTTGATAAGCTAGGACTAGACCCTATTAAAAAAACAAAAACAGGTTATTCTACAAATATTGAAGTATTGGAAAAATTATATAATAAGCATAATATTGTTCCTAATATTATAGAATATAGGCAAATGGTAAAATTAAAGTCCACTTATGTAGACGGATTGATTGGGGTCATTAACCATACAACGCATAAAATACATTCTAGCTTTAATCAAACAGTGACTGCTACTGGAAGAATAAGTAGTACAGAACCTAATTTGCAAAATATACCTATCAAAATGGATGTGGGAAGAGAAATTCGAAAAGTATTTATCCCCAAAAGTGAGGAGTATTTATTACTCGATGCAGATTATTCACAAATAGAATTAAGGGTTTTAGCCCATATATCCAAAGATCCTAACTTTATAGAAGCATTTCATAAAGAACAGGATATACATACCGCTACTGCATCTAAGGTATTTAATATGCCTATGGAAGAAGTAACATCTTTAGAAAGAAGCAGAGCGAAGGCTGTTAATTTTGGCATAGTATATGGAATTAGTGATTATGGATTGTCAGAAAATCTTCATATAACAAAAAAAGAGGCGCAAAAGTATATAGATGAGTATTTTAATAAATATACTGGCGTTAAAGCATATATGGAGAATATCGTAATAGAAGGAAAAGAAAAAGGTTATGTAACAACGATGCTAAATAGAAGAAGGTATATTCCTGAATTAAAAGATAAAAATTTTAATGTACGTTCTTTTGGTGAAAGAACTGCAATGAATACACCTATTCAAGGAAGTGCAGCAGATATTATAAAAATTGCTATGATTAAAGTATATGAAGAACTAAAAAATAGGAATTTAAAATCAAAATTGATTCTACAAGTACACGATGAATTGATTATAGAAGTGCACAAAGATGAAATAGAAGAAGTGAAAGAAATTTTAAAAAGTCAAATGGAACATGCGCTTCATTTAGATGTACCGCTAAAAGTGGATATGAATATAGGTAGTAGCTGGTATGAAACAAAGTAATGAAGGGGAAATAAACTTATGAAAATTATTGGACTTACTGGGGGTATTGCTTCAGGAAAAAGTACGGCTTCAAATATTTTGAAAGAATTAGGCATACCTGTTATAGATGCAGATTTAATTGCTAGAGAAATTGTAGCGCCGGGGAAACCTACACTTGACGAAATTAAACAGATTTTTGGTGAAGTAGTAGTTCATGAAAATGGAACGCTAAATAGAAAATATTTAGGTGAAATTGTTTTTTCAGATAAAAACAAATTGAGGGAATTAAATTACATTACCCACAAAAGAATCATTGAAGAAATTATAAATAAAATAAATATATATAGAAAAACTCGTACATATCCTGTTATAATAATAGATGCAGCCTTATTGATTGAAATGGATATGAAAAAAATAGTGGATGTTGTTTGGTTAGTAATAACCCATGAAAGCATACAATTAAAAAGATTAATAGAGCGAGATCATGTGAGTTGTGAGGATGGGCTAAAACGGATAAAATCCCAAATGGCTACAGAAGAAAAGAAAAAATATGCAGATGTAGTCATAGATAATAACCAAGATATTATGTATTTGAAAAAACAAATAGAGGAGCAATTAAGAAAGATAAATAGATAGGCATGGAGGGATACTTTTGATTTTGATTGATCTTAAAAAACATAAAAAATTGCTTGTTGTAATTGCAATGGTAATGACAATTGGCATTGTTTTAAATAATACAAATTGGTTACTTAAGATTTTGTATCCAATCCATTATGAAGAAATTATTGACAAGTATGCAATAGAATACAATCTAGATCCACATCTTATTGCGGGGATTATTCGAACAGAAAGTAAATTTAATGAAAAAGCAAGATCTTCTAAAGATGCAAGAGGACTTATGCAAATTGCGCCTATAACGGGAAAATGGGCTTCAGAAAAATTGGGTATGGAAAACTATGATGAAGCAATTTTATTTACACCAGATGTAAATATTAAAATAGGATGCTGGTATTTAAATAAACTGAAAGAAGAATTTGGTGGGGATTTACAATTGATGCTTGCTGCATATAATGGAGGAAGTGGGAATGTAAATAAGTGGCTACAAGATACAAAATATAGCGAAGATGGAAAAACACTAACAGATATCCCTTTTGCTGAAACAAAAGCATATGTAAAAAAGGTTATAAAAAGTTATAAAGTTTATAGGATTGTATACAGATAACAGGATATATCTTGTTATCTGTATATTTATATCGTATGGATAAGATGTTAAGAGAATATGTAAAGTTTCTATAAAATTTTGATAAAGAGAGGTTTTGACACGAAACAAAATGAATCAAATGCTATTTTCATATGAATAATGGAAGGAATTTATTGAATAAATTGAACAAGTCATTTATAATAATTATTGCAAAGTAATTTTAAGTACTTTAATATTTTTTTGCTACTAGCTAAAATGGGTGAAGATATGAAAAGTTATTTTCATACCATTGTAACATCAGTAGTAATCGGTACTATATTTGGAATAGTAATTTTAAAGGTTATGCTGTAGGACCACTTATAGGTTCAGGCATTGCATAGTTTATGATTTATATAGCAGAAATATTCATAAAGTATTGATATGTTATTACCAATAATAGGATACAATAGAAAGGAATGTGATTATATGAAACATATGACAAGTCTTGAGGATATTAAAAATATAAAAATTAGCAAGGATCGATGCATGCACTCGAGTAATCATGATGAAATTTTAACAGGATTAACAACAGATGTTTATTTTTTGAGAACGTTAGATATTTTAAAATACATGAATTTAGATAACCAAATAGTAACTGCCGAAATTTTCGCCCGAAAACCGGGTGTGTTTGTAGGAATTGAAGAAGTAAAGAATATGCTAAAGGATAAAGATGTTGAAGTGTGGGCAGTGGATGAAGGGGAAACGTTTGAAGCCAAAGATACTTTAGTGAGAATTAAGGGCGCTTATAATAAATTTGGTGTTTTTGAAACAGCAATGCTTGGAAGTCTCGCAAGTGCTAGTGGATGGGCTACTGCTGCTAGCGCAGTAAAGAAAGCGTGCGGAGACAAAACTTTTTTATGCTTTGGAGCTAGGCATGTACACCCAGCTGTTGCACCGGTAATGGAGAGAGCTGCTGTAGTTGGTGGAGCGAATGGTGCAAGCTGTGTTTTAGCAGCAAAACTAATGAATATGGAAGCCAATGGTACATTGCCTCACGCAGCTATGCTAATTGCAGGAGATACGTTAGATGTCGCAAGAGTCTATGATGAAGTTACACCAGCATCACACAAAAGGATCGTGCTAGTAGATACATTTAAAGATGAGGTTGAAGAAAGTTTGAGAATTGCAAAAGAACTAGGAGATAGATTGTTTGGTATTCGATTAGATACACCAAGCGAGAGAGGTGGGGTAACACCATACCTTGTGAAAGAATTAAGAAGTAAATTGGATATTAATGGATACACCCATGTAAAAATATTTGTATCAGGAGGGTTAACTCCAGATAAGATAAAAATATTATGTGAAGCAGGGGCAGATTCTTTTGGTGTAGGAAGCTATATTTCAGGAGCACCTGCAATTGATATGACCATGGATATAAAAGAAGTAGGAGGGGAATCTGTTGCCAAGAGAGGAAGAATTCCTGGACTTGTAGAAAATAGTAAGTTAAAAAGAATTCTTTAGAGAAGGACTAAGTGGAGGTATTTGAGTGACAAAGGAAAAAAAGATTTTTTGTTGCATAAGTGTTTTAACGATTTTACTGATATTATCAGGATGTATGGATAAAAATGCAGAAATCAAACCAAGTAAAGAGGAATTTGTACAAATTGGAAATCCTGTATCAGGAGGGGAATTGATTATTCCTGTTATTCAGTTTGATACATTAAATCCCATTTTGAATGATAACAAAAGTGTTTATTATTTAAATAAACTTATTTATGATGGATTAATCACCTTAGATGAAAAGCTAGAAACACAACCAGCTTTAGCCCAAACATGGGATGTCTCAGAGGATGGCAAAGAATGGACTTTTGATTTAAGAAATGATATAAGGTGGCATGATGGGAAAGCTTTTACTGCGGAAGATGTGAAGTTTACCATAGAGGCCCTTAGAATGAATGTAGGCAGAAAAGAATCTGTTTATAGTGTGTATGTAAAGGACATAAACAATGTTCAAATGATAAATGCATATAGAATAACCATTGGATTTAAAACGCCTATAAACAATGCAATAGAGCTATTTACATTTCCAATTATACCAAAACACAAGTTTTTAAGTAGCCAAGACGTTTATAATAAAATAGATCTTGTACCCATCGGAACAGGACCTTATAAGATTGATACATATGACAAGTTTAAAAGCATTAAATTTACGCTTAATGACGATTACTGGGGAGATAAGCCCTATATTACTTCAATACTTGCGAAGCGTATACCAGACAAAGAAGCAGTACTGACGTCTGTTGAAACAAGTGAAATAGATGTTGCAGAAGCAACTAACTTTGACTGGGAAAAATATAGTGAAGATAAATCACTAAAAATTTATGAATATATAACCCAAGATTATGAATTTTTAGGATTTAACTTTCGTAATAAGATTCTTCAAGATAAAAATGTTAGAAGTGCATTAGGGTATAGTATAGACCGACATGCTATTGTTGATGAAGTCTATTTAGGACATGCGACAGTAGTAGATGTACCGATTCATCCAGATGCATACTTGTATGATGAAAATGAAAAAAAAATGGGGAAAGATCTATTAAAGGCGAAGAAATTATTAAAAGAGTCGAATTGGGAAAATAGAGATACAGACCCATGGCTTGAGAATGAATCAGGACAAGAACTAAGATTATCTCTATTAGTAAATGGTGACAACTTGCAAAGGATAGAGGGTGCGCAAATGATTGCATCCCAGCTTAAAGAAATAGGAATAGATATAGTGATTAATAAGGTCAATTGGGAAGAATACCAAAAAAGAATAGGAGCAAAGCAGTTTGATATTGTTTTAAGTGGTTGGAGATTACCCTATTCTTCTAATATTCGATTCGCCTTGCATTCAAGCTATGTAGGAAATACCAATTTTATTAGCTATAGTAATCCTGAAATGGATAGATTATTAGATGAGGCGTTAAATGACAAAAACAAATCATTGAGAAAAGAAAAATATAAACAATTGCAAAATTTTATTGTAGAAGAGGTTCCTTACTTTAGCTTATATTTTAAAAATAGTTCAATTATTATGAAAAAACGAGTAAAAGGGGATATAATGCCAAGACCTTTCAATATATATGGCAATATTGAAAAATGGTATCTTTTAGAAGAGTCAAAATAGGCATGCAATATTTATTGACAGTTTATTAAAAATAAGATATAATATATAGGGAATGTGAATTTGAGATAATGCGATTGTTGGACTGCTTAGATCATATTGACAATTCTTCTATATTATAGTATGATGATTTGGAAATATGCAAGGGTGGTGGAATTGGCATACACGCAAGTTTGAGGGACTTGTGCCGTAATGGTGTGTGGGTTCGAGTCCCATCCCTTGCACCATATAAAAATAAGTGAATGTAAAAACAAAAGCTGTCTCTGATTTAGGGTAGCTTTTTTATTTTTAAATTAAAAAAAATATTGTGACAGGCAGGAATTTTTATTTGTATGTAGAATAATAATATGTAGAACGTTGTAAAAATGTGATAGAATATCTATAGGACAGGATAACTTGAATAGGACATAAAGGGAAATTGTTTTAAGGTTTATTTAAAATACTGATTTTAATGGGGGCTGACAAAGGATGAAGTTTATAAAATATGTTTTTGTTATAATGGTGATTTTGTTGTGCAATTTATTTATATTTTCTTTTGTGTATGGTGAAGAAAGTATGAAAGGTGTAGTAATAGCAAATGATGTAAATGTCAGGGAAGAACCTAAAATAGAATCAGCAGTTGTAAATACTTTGAAATTAGGGGAATATATTTCTGCTGTAGATAATAGCGGAGAATGGGTTGGAGTAGCATTAAATGATGGAAAAATAGGATGGGTAAACAATAAACTAATTGTTATGGTAGATTATGAAAAAGACTTGATTAAGAAAGGTATTGTAAAAGCAAATTGCTTAAATGTGCGCCAGGAGCCAAATGGTGATGCAAATATTATACAAAAAATAGAGGGTGGATTGGAAGTAACCATAACGAAAGAGAATGAAGGTTGGTATGGGTTACTCCTTGATAACGAAAAAGAAGGCTGGGTAAGTTCAGAATTTGTAACGATAAAGAATAATTATAAAAAAGCGAAGATTACAGGAAATAATGTGAATATGAGAGCAAATCCATCTGACACAGGTGAAATTGTAAAAACGATAGGAGCAGATAGTGATATATTGATAAAAGATTTTCAAGATAGTTGGTATCATATTATTACAGCAGATCAACAAGAAGGTTGGATTTATAAAGATTATGTAAAGATTTTATTAAATGACCAATCTACGTCAAGAGGTGGAAGTAGATCTAGTCTTGGAGTGGAAGTAATAAATTTTGCTAAGCAACAATTAGGTAAAAGATATGTATATGGCTCTAATGGACCAAACACTTTTGATTGCTCAGGGTTTACATCCTATGTGTATAAAAATATTGGCATAAAGCTTCCTAGAGTATCGAGAGATCAAGCAAAAGCCCAAAATGGTGTAAAAGTATCAAAAGACGATCTAAGAGCAGGAGATTTAGTTTTTTTTAATAGCAATGGATCAGGGCAAGTTAGTCATGCGGGTATATATATAGACAATGGACAGTTCATACATGCCTCTTCAGGTAGCGCCATGAGTGTAATTATATCGAGTTTTAATGATGGACATTATAATAAAAGATATGTTACTGCTAGAAGGTTCTTTTAAAAAAACCCCTACTATTTTATAGTAGGGGTTTTAAATCACTTTTTTAATTTGAGCAATGGAAATTATGAACGTTAGTGAATAATTTCGTTGGCGAAATGAGCTGTTGCGATAGCAATAAGAGAATTTTACTTTGTATCTTCATAGATTTCTTTTGAATGAAGCACTTTATTAACATAGTTCTTTGTTTCAGCAAAAGGAGGAATTCCGTTATACTTAGCTACATTACTAGGACCAGCATTGTAAGCCGCTAAAGCAAGCTTCGTATTCCCATCATATTTTGATAATAGATCACGAAGGTATTTTGTACCGCCATAAATGTTTTGAGAAGGATTCAAAGGGTTTGTCACACCAAGTGTTTTGGCTGTTTGAGGCATTAATTGCATTAGACCTTGTGCACCAACCTTTGATTGGGCATTTTTATTAAACCCTGATTCTGCATGGATGACTGCTTTGATTAGATTTTCATCAACATTATATTTTTTAGAAGCGGATTCGATAATAGAATTATAACTTTCATGAGAAATATTTTCGTATGCTTCATTACCAATACTTTCATTTAAAATGTCTTCAAAATTTGTGGAAGTATGATTTTTTACAAAGTTTAAGTTGACGGGTAGTCGACTTTGTATTTCGGCTATTTTTTGATCAAATATTTTTTGGACAGGATTATTACGCATGATAAGGACTCCTTTTAGTATGATTTATCAAACTACAGTATGTATCGGATGTATTTACACATTTCTTTAGTGGCGATAATGTAATTATTTAGAAAAAAATAGTGAAATAATATATTAAGGCATAATTAAAAAATAAGTTTACTAATTTTGCAAGTTGTTTTCTTAATCTATAAAAAAATTAACCCACATAGATAAAGAAGGAAAAAATGATAGGACTGTAGAAAATAAAATATAGAAGAAAATTTATATAGGAAGAGAGCGCTTTTGAAATGGATGGAAAGGATATATTTTAGGGGAGGTATAGGAATGCGGCAATCAAGATCAAAAGTTAGAAAAGAAAGTAAGGGGAAAAAATTAAGTTTTATTATTATATTTTTAATACTATTGCCAAGTATATCGATTTTATTAGGATATTTAGGTACAAAATATGTTATTAAGCCCATTCTTTCTAAAAATAGTGTAGAAATAAAAGAAAATACTTTCAACGAGATCCCTAGGGAAGTAGTTAAGCCAGATGAAAATATACAGCCTAATAGTGAAAATATACAACCTACCAATGAAAAAGAAACATATCTGAGTGCATTTGAGATCAAGGGACTTGACATATTTAGTATGCAAGTAGGAAGCTTTTCCACAAAAGAGAATGCACAAGTGTTGGTAGATGAATTAAAATCCAAAGAAATGGGGGCTTATATTTGGTATAATGAGAGGTATAAAGTAATGACGATTTCAATGTTAGATAGAGAAAGCATAGAACCATTTATTAGGAATGTGAAACAAGAATATGAGGGAGCTTTTGTAACGACAAGAAGTGTTCCGATAAAAACAATTAAATATGCTGAAGCAGATGCGCAGTGTAGTATGCTACTAGAAAGTCAAAATAAACGACTTATTGAAATCTTTAAGGACGTATCTGAAAGCATCATAAGATCAAAAGAAAAGCCTATTCATATTTTGATTCAAAAACAGATTGATGATTTAGAAGATATGAAAGATAAATTAAAAAAAGAGAAACCAACAAAACATATTGAAGCGATATACCATGCATTTGTAAAATTAGTAGATGATTTTATACAAGGATTGCAAGATGGTCTGAAGAATGATACAAAATCATGTATGACAATACAAAATACATTGATGAAAGGGTTGTACCAATATTCAGATTTCGTAACAAATAATGAATATTGAGGAGGATTCGGATGAAAATTATAGAGATAATGAATTGGCTAGATGCAAAATGCCTAACGGGACAGGAATCATTAAATTCAGAAGTAAATACGGCTTTTGGGTGTGATCTGATGAGTGATGTGCTAGCTTTTATTAACGAGAAAACACTCTTACTAACAGGCCTTACAAATCCACAGGTAATTCGAACGGCAGAGATGATAGACATTAATGCAATTGTTTTTGTGAGAGGAAAAAAACCTAATAAAGCAGTGGTTGATCTAGCAAATAAAAATAACATGATATTACTTTGTACAAATCATACGCTATATACAGCGTGTGGTATATTGTATATGAAAGGACTTAAAGGGATTTTTAACAAGGAGGAGAACGAATCATATGGACAATGAACAAGGGAAAAATAGCATAAAATTAGAATATGAGATCATAAAAGATGACTTTTCTAGAGCTGGGGAAGCATCAAGCAATATTAAAAAGATTCTTAGGCAATTAGGTATAGATTCAAAAACCATAAAAAAAGTGGCCATTGTTACTTATGAAGCAGAAATGAATATTGTAATTCATTCAGATGGTGGAAAAATAACTGTATTTATTAGTCCTCATGATATACAAATAATTGCTAAGGATCGAGGACCGGGTATTAAAAGCATTGATCGTGCAATGGAAGAAGGATTCTCTACTGCTTCTAACAAAGTGAGAGAGTTAGGATTTGGTGCAGGCATGGGACTTCCAAATATGAAAAGATATAGCGATGAATTTGATCTGCAGTCAAAATCAGGTGAATTTACAGTTCTTGAAATAAAAATCTATATATAAGTAGGAGGGAAAAGAATGCAAGTGATGGATTTAGTTAAAAAAGCAAACTTTAAATTAATAACAAGTGATCCTTTAATTTCCAGAAAAATCAAAGGCGTATATTGTTGTGATTTATTAAGCTGGGTCATGGCGCGTGCTAAAGAGGGGGATGCTTGGATTACGGTTCAAACGCATATGAATATTGTAGCCGTTGCAAGTTTACTAGAGATTAGTTGTATTATTATACCAGAGTCTATCCCAGTGGAAAAGGAAACAATTGATAAAGCCAATGAAGAAAATATTTTTATTTTGAGTACAGATTTAAATAGTTATGAAATATTTTGTAAAATGAAGCAACTGGGATTATAGAATATGCAAATAGCCGTAGATTTCCATATTCATACAGCTTTATCGCCTTGTGGAGATAATGATATGACACCAAACAATATTGTCAATATGAGTGTATTAAAAGGATTAGATGCCATAGCGATTACGGATCATAATAGTGTGGAAAATTGTAAAGCTTGTATGCAAGTGGCACAAAATAAAAATATTCTTGTCATACCTGGTATGGAAATTCAAACAAAGGAAGAAGTGCATTTGATTTGCTTGTTTAAAAATTTAGAATGCGCAAATATTTTTCAAAAATTGGTTTATAGCAAACTAGAAGAAAAGGAAAATATTCCGAAAATTTTTGGGAGACAGCTGATTTTCAATGAGAAAGATGAAGTAATCAAAGAAAATAGTAGAATGCTCATTGCTTCTGTAAACCTTTCATTAAATGAAGTCTTTATAGAAATGAATAATTTAAATGGGGCAGTGATTCCAGCGCACATAGATAGAAGCGCTTATAGTGTAATTGCAAATTTAGGTTTTATTCCTAAAGAATTGCCCATTAAGATTTTAGAAGTGTCAAAAAAG
Source organism: Marinisporobacter balticus (assembly GCF_004345705.1). GTDB lineage: Bacteria > Bacillota > Clostridia > Peptostreptococcales > Thermotaleaceae > Marinisporobacter > Marinisporobacter balticus. Next base: position 225,114 of record NZ_SLWV01000001.1, on the reverse strand, counting down.
TGTGATGTGGAAAAGTTTTTGCGTAAATATAAGTATTTAAGCAAGTACAAGATCATTAAAAGTTCAGATGCCCATTATTTATGGCATATACTAGAACGTGAAAATTTTATTGAAGTAAAGAAAAAAAACATTGATAGTGTTTTAGATACGTTAAAATAGTATATAAATATCAATAACGGAGGGGTTGAAGATTGAAAGAACTATCACTTCATATATTAGATATTGTTCAAAACAGTATTACAGCTAAAGCTACTCTTATAAAGATTATGATTGATGAGAATGAAAAAAAGAATGCTATGACCATAGAAATTATTGACAATGGCATAGGCATGAGTAAGGAGTTAGTACAAAAAGTAACAAACCCCTTTGTAACGACACGGACAACGAGAAAGGTGGGGTTAGGAATCTCTTTGTTTAAGGCTGCAGCAGAAAGATGTAATGGTAAGTTCTATATAGATTCAGCCTTAGGTAAAGGGACAAAAATATATGCAAGTTTTGAAAAAAATCATATTGATCGAGCGCCTATAGGAAATATGGCAGAAACCATCATTAGTATGATTATATCAAATGAAAAGATTGATTATTTATATGTGCATTGGCTAAATGATCATAAATTTGTCGTTGATACGAGAGAAGTAAAGAAAATATTAGGAGATGTACCACTAAATAATACAGAAGTTATTGATTGGATAAAACATTATCTGATAGAAGGGCTAATGCATCTAAAGAAAGAGAATAAATGAAAAATTTAATAGTTTTCATTTATTCTTAAAAATAAAATTGCATAGTGCGATTTTATTTTTTGCGTAAATGATGGAAAAAATTTTAATATCTAAGAATGGAAAATCACAGAAAACTACACAATTCCTTATATTTCATAAATTATGAATTAAATCTATATGATGAAGGTAGATTGACTTTTCTCGACAGAAAAGTTAATATATAATTGTGTGCATGAAAATATTGTTTTAATGATCCTATATTTTTGGAGATGTATTAAATAAATACAAGGAACATTTTAGATTTTTCCACATAATACAGTATACATTAGAAAAATTTAAAAGAATGAACATTTTACCACAAAAAATATAGTGAAGAACAAAAGCATCATTGCATATGGGCATGGGCAGATTTAAATAACAATTTTATTAAATAAGGGGTGAACATACATGAACTTTTTATCCTTTAGAGGTGGGGTACATCCGCCACATTATAAGGAAGCAACGGAAAATTTAAAAGTTGAAAAAGCTAAAGATCCAAGTATTGTTGCTATATCTCTTCAACAACATATCGGAGCACCTTGTGAAGCTCTAGTAAAAGTTGGAGACAAGGTAAAAGTAGGACAAAAGATAGGCGAAGCAAAAGCTTTTGTTTCTGCACCTATTCATAGTAGTGTTTCTGGTGTTGTGAAACAAATTAAAACCATGAAAGTACCAATACCAGCAGGTGAAGCACAATGTATTGTGATTGAATCAGATGGACTCAATGAGATTCATGAAAGTGTTATACCTAAGGGGGATCTAGAATCTCTATCAGGAAAGGAAATTCTTACGATTATCAAAGAAGCGGGTATGGTAGGTATGGGAGGAGCAACTTTTCCAACCCATGTAAAATTATCTCCACCACCAGATGCAAAGATTGATACGATCATTTTAAATGGTGCTGAATGTGAACCATATTTAACAGCTGACCATAGACTCATGTTAGAAGATCCAGAGAGTATTATTTATGGATTAAAAGCAATGATGAAAGTTGTAAATGTTTCAAAAGCGTATATTGGAATAGAAAACAATAAGCCTGATGCCATCGAAAGTATGCTAAAAGCAGCACAAAAAGAAAGTACGATAGAAGTAGTAGGACTTCAAACGAAATATCCTCAAGGGGCTGAAAAACAATTAATTTATGCTTGTACAAAGAGAGAAGTTCCATCAGGAGGACTGCCATCTGCTGCGGGTGTTATTGTAAACAATGTTGCAACAGCTTCAGCAATTAGCAATGCTATTAAAACAGGAATGCCTTTAATAGAAAGAATTTGTACAGTTACAGGAAAAGGCATTAAAGAACCTAAGAACCTATTAATCAAGGTAGGAACACCTACAAAAGAAATTATTGAGCAATGTGGTGGATACAATGGAAATATTGGCAAAATTATCATGGGTGGACCAATGATGGGACTTGCGCAATATACAGATGAACTTCAAGCAATAAAAGGTACATCGGGAATACTTGTTTTCACACCAGAAGAAGCGAAGCTTCCTGAAACGAAGGCCTGTATAAGATGTGGTAAATGTGTTGAAATTTGCCCAGCTTTCTTACAACCCTTATATATTAGTGCGTACTCTTTAAATGATATGCATGATACAGCGGAGAAATACCATGCACTTGACTGTATAGAATGTGGTTCTTGTTCGTTTATCTGTCCTTCCAAGAGACCACTACTCCAATCAATTAGAGTATCTAAGCGCGAAATTGTTGCAAAAAAAAGAAAGACTAAGTAATGGGAGGGAATGAGAATATGGATAATAGACTTATTGTATCTTCGTCTCCCCACATAAGGGCAGATGAATCAGTTAATAGAATAATGAGAGATGTTGTAATTGCGCTAATGCCTGCAACATTAGCAGGTATATATTTTTTTAGAATGGGTGCAGTGAAAGTGATTTTAGCTGCAGTTATTGCAGCAGTAGTAACAGAAGCAGTCATACAAAAGATGTGTAAAAAAACGGTTACAATTAATGACTGGAGTGCGGTAGTTACAGGATTATTATTAGCCTTTAATATACCAGCAAGTGCACCTATGTGGATTCCAGTAATTGGATCAATCTTTGCAATTGCTATTGTAAAACAAGTATTTGGAGGACTCGGACATAACTTTATGAATCCAGCATTAGCAGCACGTGCGATGCTACTCGCTTCATGGCCAGTACAAATGACAGCTTGGGTAAAACCAGGAGTAGATGCTGTGAGTACAGCAACACCACTAGCAATCATGGGTGGAGAAGCTGCGGGCGAGTTGCCTTCTATTGCAGATTTGATAGTTGGAAATATTGGAGGATGTATTGGTGAAACTTCTGCATTGCTTTTAATTATTGGAGGCATTTATCTTGTCTATAGAGGTGTAATTACACCAAGAATACCTGTAATTTACATTGGAACAGTTGCAGTACTCATGTTCATATTTGGTGGATTTGATTTTAACTTTATGATTAGCCAAGTATTTGCAGGAGGATTAATGATTGGGGCAATATACATGGCAACAGATTATGCTTCATCACCTGTATCAGCAAAAGGGCAAATGATCTTTGCATTAGGATGTGGGATATTAACGGCAGTGATTAGAAAATTTGGCGGATATCCAGAAGGTGTTTCTTATTCAATATTACTAATGAATGTGGCTGCACCACTTATTGATAAGTATACGAGCCCAAGAGTATTTGGGGAGGTGAAGTAAAATGAAAGAGATAGGAAAATTAGGAATCATTCTATTTATTATAGCAGCTGTAGCAGCTACTATACTTGGATATACAAATGATATTACAAAAGCTCCTATTGAAGCGCAAATGATGCAAGCAAATATCACAGCGCGCCAAACAGTACTTCCAGATGCTGCTGAATTTGAAGAAGTAGATAAAGGGCAATATGAAGGATATGAAAATATTCTAGAAGTATTTAAAGGTGTCAAAGATGGTGAAACAGTAGGTTATACAATCAAGACAAATCCGGGTGGATATGGCGGAGAAGTTGAAGTAATGATTGGTATTACTATGGACAATGCGATTAGTGGTGTAAACATAGGAAGTCATAATGAAACACCAGGACTTGGGGCGAAAGCATCAGGAGAATTCAAGGATCAATATAATGGAAAAAGCGTTGATAAGGAAGTAGAAGTTATTAAATCAGGAGAACTAAAAGATAATGAGGTTATGGCTATTTCAGGAGCAACGATTACTTCAAAAGCGGTAACAAAAGGTGTAAATAGTGCAATTAAATTATTTAACGAGAAGTTAAAATAGTTTTGGAGGTGACAAAATGAAGTTAGGAAAAATCTTTATGGCGGGAATTTTATTTGAAAACCCGATTTTTATACAAATGCTTGGCATGTGTCCAACTCTTGCGGTTACAACATCAGCAGTTAATGGAATAGGTATGGGGCTTGCAACAACAGCAGTTTTAATAGGATCAAATACGGCAATTTCACTACTTAAAAAGGTGATACCAAGTAAAATCCGTATACCAGCATTTGTTGTTGTCATTGCAACATTTGTTACAGTTGTAGGAATGCTACTAAAAGCGTATTTGCCTGCACTTGACAGTCAATTAGGTTTATTCATTCCACTTATTGTTGTTAACTGTGTTATTTTAGGAAGAGCAGAAGCTTTTGCATCAAAAAATTCTGTAGTAGCATCTGCAGTAGATGGCATTGGAATGGGATTAGGATTTACCATTGCACTTACTATATTAGGAAGTGTTCGAGAAATACTAGGAGCAGGTGCAATATTTGGTAAAGTTTTATTTGGCGCATCTTTCCAACCAGCTTTAATAATGATTCTTCCTCCAGGAGCTTTTCTTGCTTTAGGATTATTATTAGCGCTTTTAAACTATGTGCAAGCTAGAAAAGCAACACAAAATTAAAGGGGGAAAAGATAATGGATATGAAAGGATTATTTGTAATACTCGTTAGTGGTATATTAGTAAATAACTTCGTGTTGTCAAGGTTCCTAGGGATTTGTCCTTTCTTAGGCGTATCTAAGCAAGTTGAAACCGCTACGGGTATGGGCATGGCTGTAACATTTGTTATGACATTAGCATCAATTATTACATGGATGGTGCAACACTATATTTTAGATGTTTTTGAATTGGGTTATATGCAAACAATTGCTTTTATATTGGTAATTGCAGCATTGGTCCAGTTTGTAGAAATGGTTATTCAAAAAATGAGCCCAACACTATATCAAGCGTTAGGGGTATATTTACCACTTATTACAACAAACTGTGCAGTTTTAGGGGTAACACTTTTAAATATTCAATTTGAGTATAATTTAATTGAAACAATCGTAAATGCTATAGCAGCAGCGGTAGGATTTTCTTTAGCGATTATTCTTTTTGCAGGAATTAGAGAACGTTTAGAAATAGCAGATGTACCAAGTATATTTAAAGGATTTCCAGTAGCGCTTATAACAGCTAGTTTAATGGCTATTGCATTTTTAGGATTTGCCGGACTTGTGTAAAAGGAGGGAAAAAACATGGATATATCAACAATTATGGGTCCTGTTGTAAGTCTAGGTGGAATGGGACTATTATTTGGAGCAGGACTTGCTTATGCTTCACAGAAGTTTGCTGTAGAAGTAGATCCAAGAGTAACTGCAATTGGTGAAGCACTACCAGGTGCAAACTGTGGAGGATGTGGATACCCAGGATGCGGAGGTCTTGCAAATGCAATTGTAGAAGGAAAAGCACCAGTAAATGCTTGTCCTGTTGGAGGCGCAGAATGTGCAAGTAAGATTGCTGAGATCATGGGTGTAGCAGCAGGGGATGATGTGAAAAAGGTTGCTAGAGTTATATGTAGTGGTGGACATTCAAATTGCAAGGAAAAATTTGAATACTATGGCATACAAGACTGTAAAGCAGCTGCAATGGTTTCAGGAGGAAGTAAAAGTTGTGCATATGGATGTTTAGGTCTTGGTACCTGTGTGAATGTTTGTCCATTTGATGCAATCTATATAACAGAAGATGGTATTGCAAAAGTAGATCCAGAAAAATGTACATCTTGTGGGAAATGTATTGAAGCATGTCCGAAAAATGTGATCGACATTGTACCCTATGCGCAAAATGTAGTCGTTGATTGTAACAATAAAGAGCGTGGAAAAGTTGTGAAAGATAATTGCGCTGTAGGATGTATAGGATGTCAACTTTGTGTGAAAGCCTGTCCGTTTGAAGCCATAACTTTTGAGAATAATCTTGCAAAAATTGATTATGACAAATGTAAAAACTGTATGATTTGTGCAGAAAAATGTCCAACAGGAGCAATTTATGCAAACTTTGAAAAAAGAAAAAAAGCAGAGATTGTTGCTGAAAATTGTATTGGCTGTACAATCTGTGCGAAAAAATGTCCAGTTGATGCGATTGAAGGGGAATTAAAACAAGTACACAAGGTGTTAGAAGATAAATGTATCGGGTGCGGTGCTTGCGTAGAAAAATGTCCTAAGAAAACAATTGTTATGAAATAAATAAAAGAACATGCAGTTTATGCATGTTCTTTTATTTTCCATAATGAATATGAATTTATTGCTTGTAATGAATAAGTCAAAATGTTAAACTTAAATTATCTGATTTGATAGGAAATTGTGATGAAAAATAAGAGTTGAGAGATGATTATAGTGACAAAATGGGACAGATGGTTAATAATTTCGATTATTTTTTTTGCCATAATGGGCATGTTTTTTGTTAAGTCTATAACGCATAATGATGAACATTTGTATTTAATAATTGAAGTAGATGGAAAAGAATATAAAAAAATTTCTCTAGATCCATCCAATCCTCCGAGTACCGTTAAAATCGATACAATTTATGGGCACAGTATCATTGAAGTTGGAGGGGATGGGGCTAAGTTTTTAGAATCAGATTGTAAAGATCAACTATGTGTAAAAATGGGGAAGATTACAAAAGCTAATCAAACAAGTATTTGTTTGCCCAATAGAGTATCTATAAAGCTAATATCAAAAAAATCTGACGTAGATAGTATTAGCTATTAGAGAGGATTAAATGATGAATGTAAGAAGAATGATCTATTTATCACTGCTTGTTGCAGTAGGTATTGCCCTTCAGATAGTAGAAACTTATATACCATTACCTATTTATGGGGTTCCGGGAGCAAAACTTGGACTTGCAAATATTGTAAATCTCGTAACTTTAGTTGTATTTGGATTTAAATATGCATTGGTAGTAGGTACACTGAGGTGCTTTGTGGCAACACTTGGTACCGGGGCTGTGACGGGACTATTTTATAGTTTATCAGGCGCTTTATTTAGTACTTTTATCATGTGGCTTGTGGACAGATATTTTTCAAAGCAATTTAGCTTAATAGGGGTAAGTGTTTTTGGCGCATTAGCGCATAATATTGCACAACTTACTGTTGCAAGCCTTATGGTTTATAATTTTCTTATTTTCACTTATTTACCATTTATGATGATTATAAGCCTTTTTACTGGGTATTTTGTTGGATTAACATCTATATATACAGCAAACCATCTAAAGAAAATTGTACCTAAAAAAGGGAATGGATATAAAGATAGACCTAGACACATTTAGGAGGTATTTTATGCGTGGTAGAAATAGAAATACTTGGATTTTATTATTGCTATTAGCTGTAGGGGTTGTGATTGGAGGCTTGCTAGGAGAATTGTTCAAAGAGCATATTAGCATCCTTGGATATAGTAAACCTATTGGATTCCAGCCATTTACAATTAACCTTGAAGTGATGAAATTTACACTAGGCATGATGGTTAATTTTAATTTAGCTAGCATAGTAGGCATTATACTGGCAATATTTGTTTTTAGCAGATTGTAGGTGCGTGTCTTGAATAAAATCATATTAGCATCAGGTTCACCAAGACGAAAGGAGATTTTTGAAATATTTGAAACTCCATTTGAAATAAAGGTAGCAGATATTGAAGAAAAAATACATGTAGGAGAAACGCCAGAACAAATTGCTATGGCTTTGGCATTTGAAAAGGCCATGGCAGTAGTAGAAAATTGTGATCAAGGCGATATTATTATAGCTGCTGATACAATTGTAGTAAAAAATGAAGTTTTAGGCAAACCCAAAAATGATAAAGATGCATTAAGAATGCTAAAACTTCTTGAAAATGATGTACATTTTGTAATTAGCGGACTTGCAGTGGTACAAGCGCATACGTTCAATAAGTTTGTGAGTTTCGATAAAACAAAAGTAAAAGTAAAACAATTGACAAATAGGGCTATGAAAAGGTATATTTATACAGGAGAAGTATGGGGTAAGGCAGGCGCTTATGGTATTCAAGGAAAAGGGTCGGCAATGATTGAATGGATAGAAGGAAATTACTTTAATGTAGTTGGATTACCCATATCAAAGCTTCAAAGTATATTACAGGACCACTTTCAAATTGAACTCATTTAAGGACAAGGGAAATAAATATTTAATATTGTGAATAAAGTTTAATTGTTTTCAAGAGGCTTAATTCTTGGCATATGAAAGATATGTAGAGGAGTAAGAGCGTAAGAAAATGGTTACAATAATAACAAGATTAGGTAATTTATGATGAAATAAATCCTTAAGAGAAGGTGCGATAGAAAGTGGCTAAGGATGATTATATATCTATTAAAGAGATGGCTGAAAGTGAAAGGCCTAGGGAGAAACTAATAAAATTTGGTGTAAGCGTCTTATCTAATGCGGAACTTTTAGCTATATTAATTCGAACAGGAACAAAAGAGACTTCTGCTATTGAATTGGCACAAAAAATTCTATCTATAAGTCATAGTGGGTTAAGATATTTAGCGGACTGTACCATAGAAGAATTGAGTGAAATAAAGGGGATTGCTAAAGTAAAGGCATGTCAAATTGTAGCTGCAATTGAACTAGGAAAAAGACTTGCAATGAGTAATTCTAAGGCTAAATTAAATATTAGGTCGTCAAGAGACGTGGCAAATGTTTTTATGGAAGAAATGCGGTATTATAAAAAGGAGTATTTTAAAAGTATACTTCTAAATACAAAGAATGAAATCATTATTACTGAGAATATTTCCATTGGGAGTTTGAATAGTTCTCTCGTACACCCAAGGGAAGTGTTTGTAAGTGCCATAAGAAAAAGTGCATCCTCTATCATACTGATTCATAATCATCCAAGTGGAAATCCAGATCCGAGTAACGAAGATATAAAAATAACAAAAAGATTAATTGAAGCAGGTAAAATCATTGGTATTGAAATTTTAGATCATATCATTATTGGCGATGGGAATTATTTAAGTTTAAAAGAAATTTCTATTATATAAAGCAAGTATAGGAAGGAGCAATATTTATGGGATTATTTAATATGTTTTCAAAGGACATGGGAATAGATTTAGGAACAGCAAATACACTCGTATATGTTAGAGGAAAAGGAATTGTAGTAAGGGAGCCTTCTGTAGTTGCTATACAGCTAGACACAAAAGAAGTACTTGCTGTAGGTCAAGAAGCAAAACAAATGATTGGTAGAACACCAGGGAATATTGTTGCGATTAGACCATTAAAAGATGGTGTAATCGCTGATTTTGATATTACACAAAGTATGTTGAAATATTTTATTAAAAGAGCTTATCCTAAAAAAACACTATTTTCTGCACCTCGCGTTGTGGTAGGGGTACCATCTGGCGTAACAGAAGTTGAGAGAAGATCCGTTGAAGAAGCAGCTGTTCAAGCAGGGGCAAAGGAAGCATATCTTATTGAAGAACCCATGGCCGCGGCAATTGGAGCAGGATTACCTGTTGAACAACCTACAGGTAGTATGGTTGTAGATGTTGGTGGTGGTACAACAGAGATCGCAGTAATTTCTTTAGGCGGAATTGTAACAAGTAGGTCAGTTAGGGTTGGTGGAGATGAATTAGATGAGTCTATTGTCCAATATATTAAAAAAGAATATAGCCTTATGATTGGGGAAAGAACAGCTGAAGAAATAAAAGTAACAATAGGTTCAGCATTTCCTAAAGTGAAAGAAGAAAAAATGGCTATTAGAGGAAGAGACTTGGTATCAGGTTTACCAAAAACATTGACTATTTCATCTACAGAAATATTAGAAGCGTTGCATGAGCCAATCAATGTACTTATTGAAGCAATTAAGTATACATTAGAAAAAACGCCTCCAGAACTTTCAGCAGATATTATGGAACAAGGAATTATGTTGACGGGTGGGGGAGCGCTGTTAGATGGATTTAATAAGTTGATTCAAAAAGAAACAGGAATGCCTGTTCATATTGCGGAAGAAGCATTAGATTGTGTGGCACTTGGTACAGGTAAAACTATTGAAGAAATTGAAACACTAAAAAGAGTATTGATTTCTTCAAAAAGATTTAGATAAAGTGGTGAATAATCTATGAAAAAATTGGTTAAAAGGGGACCGATAATGATAGTGACGTTTGTTACTATCATTATCATTATTGCAATGGGTATTACTATAGGCGGACGAGCGAAAGTATCTGTACCTGAAAATTTACTTGGGAAAATTATCACACCGGTACAAAAGATATTGTATAAAGGTGGGCAAGTTGTTGATGATGGCATAAGCTCATTATTTACATTTAGAACAATTTCAAAAGAGAATAAAACATTAAAAAAAGAGATAGCAGCATTAAATCAAAAAGTGATTGCCCTATCCCTTACAAGAGATGAATTAGATGAATTAAAAAATCTACAAGATGCATTAAAATATGTTAGCCAAAATCATAAAAAAAATTATGTAACAGCAAGTGTTACTGGAAAAGATGTTGGAAATTGGTTTAAGGTATTTATAATTGATGCAGGGAAAAACCAGGGGGTTCGTAAAAATAGTACGATAATGAATGGAGAAGGTTTAATTGGAAGAGTTTATGAAGTTGGAGATAGTTGGTCGAAAGTAATAAGCATTATAGATAAACAAAGCTCTGTAAGTTTTCAGGTTCTTCGCAATAATCAATATCTTGGTGTTGTTAGAGGAAGTCTGAAAGGAGAACTGATGGGATATTTGATTGAACCTGAAGCGGATGTAGTAGTAGGGGATAAACTGATAACCTCGGGTCTTAGTATGTACGAAAAAGGAATATTGATTGGTGAAATAAAAGAAGTAGTAAAAAAAGAAGATGAGCTTTTGAAAACAATTATTGTAGAGCCGGTAGTAAATTTCAAAAAAATAGATAAAGTATTTATAATAATACCTGATGGGTTGGACTAAAGGAGTTCTAGGTATGAGAGCACTTATCATTTCAAGCATTATTATTTTAAATTTTTTAATGCAATCTACGCTTTTACAACATTTCCGGATATTAGAAATACTGCCGAATACCTCTTTAATTATCGTTATAGTATTTGCAATTTTATCGGGAAAAAAAAGAGGCGCTGCTATCGGTTTTTTTACAGGAATGGTACAAGATATTTTGTTAGGAAATATGTTAGGCGCAAATACATTGATTTATATGATCATAGGCTACAATATCGGGATTTTTGAAAAAAATATCTATAAGGATAATTACTTGACACCTGTCTTTTTTACAATTATAGCTACGATTATATATCATCTAATGTATTACGTGATAATGTATATGACACATAATACGATAAATATATTTCTTTTATTTAGGAAAATTATTTTTTTAGAAGTGATATATAATGCGATAGTGTCCATATTTGTTTATAGAGCTATATTTAATATAAGTAAACACTCCTATATGAAAGTAAAAATAAGGTGATGAAAAAATGTTCGAAAAATTAAAAGATAGGCATAATCAAATGATTGTATTTTTTGCAATGTTTATTTCTATTCTTGTACTAAGATTATTTAGTTTAACGATTGTGGAAGGTGAAAAATACAAAAAAAAGGCAGAAGAAACTATAATGAGGAAGATCCCTATTTCTGCGCCAAGAGGAGAAATAAGAGATCGATATGGAAGACCCCTTGCAGTGAATAAGCCCAGTTTTACTGTGCAAATTATGAAGAATGAATTAATAGATGAAAAGATCAATGAAGTATCGGTAAAATTATTAAATATTCTCGAAAATAATGGAGAAGAATATAATGATAATTTTCCTATAAAAGTTGAAAATAACCAATTTTATTATACTTTTGACAAAGAAATAGAAGAATGGATTTATACAAATGAACATCTGCTTAAAGAAGAGAATGTAGATATTCAAAATGCAGAGGATGTATTTAATAGATTGAAAAAAAATTTAGAAATAGATACAAAAGATGCTTTTGAAGCACAAAAAAAAATGCAAAGTAAAGGTATATACCCGCCTATTTCCGTAAAAACTATGAAATTTATACCTGAGATGAAAAAAGAAAATTTTCTAAAAGGATATGATTTAGATGAAAAATTATCAGCAAAAGAAGCATTTAATGCTTTAAGAGAAGACTTTAAAATATCTAGTGATTATTCAAATGAAGATGCTAGAAAAATATTAGCCATAAGAAATGAATTAAAAGAACAAGGATATAGAAAATATCTTCCTGTAAAAATAGCATTAAACGTATCAGATAAAACAGTTGTAGCAATAGAAGAAAAAAGTATGGAATTACCAGGTGTAAATGTTGAGGTAGAACCTATCCGTTATTATCCTAATGACGAACAGGCAGCCCAGATTATTGGATACTTAGGAAAAATATCTGATAATGAAAGAGAAAAATTCACAAAAGAATTGGGATATCTACCAAATGATTTGATCGGAAAAGATGGTCTAGAAAGAGCGTATGAAAATAATTTAAAGGGAAAAGATGGGGCCAAATATGTAGAAGTTGATGCCATTGGAAGACTTGTTAATGTATTGCGAGAGGAAAAACCACAAAAAGGCGAAACGATACATCTTACCATAGATGCAAATCTTCAAAAAGTTGCAGAAGAAGCTTTGGAGAGGGCACTAAAGCAAATTCAAGTAGGCGGTACTTTTAAGAGCAAATGGGGAGATTATAAGTATTCAGCATTTAAACATGCAACATCTGGTGCAGTTGTAGCACTTGATGTAAATACTGGAGAAGTATTAGCCATGGCAAATTATCCATCCTTTAATCCGAATCTCTTTACTACAGGGATTTCATCAAAAGATTGGGAATCTGTTCAAGATAATAATCCAAGGGATCCATTATCTCCGTTACCTCTTTATAATGTAGCAACAAAAACCGCCGTTCAACCTGGATCTATCTTTAAAATGATAACGGGTCTTGCTGCAATAGAGCAAGGATTAGATCCTAAGCAAAAGTTGTATGATGGTGGATATATTAAACTCGGGGCAAAGAGCTTCGGATGTTGGATTTGGAATGAGTATCATGGTAATCATGGCTGGGTTGACTTATATAAAGCCCTTGAAGTATCATGTAACTATTACTTTTACGATGTATCAACAGGATGGGACTATTATAAAAATAAGCCACTAAATATTTCTATGAATGTTGATAAAATACTAGAATATGCTAAAATGTTTGGATTAGGACAATCTACAGGGATAGAAATAAGTGAGAGTGCCTATGGGGTACCAAATCCTAAGAAGAAAATGGAAGCTACAAAAAGTTTATTAAAAAGAGAACTTGAAAGGACCGCAAAAGAATATTTTAAAAAAGAAATTCTATCCGATAAAGCAGCATTAGAAAATCAGATACAACAAATCATAGGTTGGATAGATGAAAACCCTTCTAGAGGCGCATTAATAGGCAGAGTAAGTAAATTAGGGGTAAAAGAAGAAAAAATCGAACCATTAGTAGATGTAGTTAAATTTAGCTATTTTAATCAAGCAAAATGGACAAAAGGTGATACCTTCAATCTTTCTATTGGACAAGGGCAACATACATACACGCCTTTACAAATGGCTAGATATATGGCGACATTGGTAAATGGAGGATACAATAATGAAGCACATGTCGTAAAGAAAGTTGGGAATGAAAAAACATCTGATAATAATGGAAAACATGAAAGCATTAGAATACCTTTAAAGAATTACCAGAATTTAGATCATGTAAGGAAAGGGATGGAACAAGCAGGGGAGGGAGACCATGGAACTGCAAGAACTATTTTTAAAAACTTTCCTATTAAAGTAGCAGCTAAAACTGGAACGGCAGAAAGATCAGGGAAAATTCAGCTAAAGGATGAAGATGAAATTGTATATTTAAAAAAATATTTAGGAAGAATTGCGCCCTATATGAATTGGGCAGATGTTGAGAAAAAAGCAAAAGAATATAGTGAAAAATATATATACGAGAGTTTAGCAATGAGAAAAGCAATAAAAGATTTGAGTAATGGTAAAATTACGGATAAGGTTTTAGACCAGTTTAAGGATGATTACGATAATTTTGCTTGGTTTGTTTCCTATGCGCCAAGTGATGACCCACAGATTGCTGTAGTTTCTTTAATATTTCAAGGAGGGCATGGAGGGTATGCAGGTCCTGTTGCGCGCGAAATTATTGCAGAATATTTAGGATTAAATAAAGAATATGATAAGATTGAACTTAAAAATACACTTACAAATTAAATAAATGGGTAAGTGTATTTTTTTTATCAAAAAAGAGGATTTGAATGGATTTTGAAGAATAACTTATTAGGAGTGGAAGAACTATTTGTACTAATTTGGAGGGAATCAATGGATGTACGAAGAAAAATTTGTTGCATTCAAAGGTAGCAAAGAAGGAATATCTATTTATTTAAATAGAAACTCAGATTATGCGAATTTGAAAAAACAATTAATCAAAAAACTTGAATCCGCTAAGCAATTTTTTGAAGGGGCCAAGGTCATTAGTATTCAAGGAAAAGTTTTATCAGATGAAGAAAAAGAAGAGATAAAAGAAATTATGTATTCGAAATTTGGAATGGTCATTGTTGAAAAGAATGAAGAAATACAGAGGAAAGAGATACAAGTAACTAAGGAAATTTTTGAGGGAATAGAAGAAGGAAATACAAAATTCATTCGGGCAACAATACGTTCAGGTCAGCGCATTCAATTTGAAGGAAATATTATTATTATTGGCGATGTAAATCCAGGTGCCCAAGTAATGGCAGAGGGGAACATATTAGTCATGGGTGCTCTGAGAGGTTTCGCACATGCTGGAACAAGTGGGAATGAAAGGGCTTTTGTTGCTGCTTTTAGCTTACAACCAACATTATTAAGAATAGGGGATATGATTGCGAGATCTCCAGACAATGAAACAATAAAACCAATGGGACCTGAGATTGCAATCATAAAAAATAGTGTTGTGATAATTGAACCTTATTTACCAAATAAGTAAATTTTAAAAAATTTTTATACGAAATACTAATGATGGAGGGAACAAAAATGGGTGAAGTAATCGTAGTAACTTCAGGCAAAGGTGGCGTGGGTAAAACCACTACAACTGCAAATATTGGTACCGGATTAGCCCTTGAAGGGAAGAAAGTTGTAGTTGTAGATGCAGATATTGGCCTTAGAAATTTAGATGTAGTAATGGGACTAGAGAATAGAATCGTTTATGATGTTGTGGATGTAGTAGACGGTGTTTGTAGATTAAGACAAGCACTTATTAAAGATAAAAGATATAGTGGGTTGTTTTTATTACCTGCCGCACAAACAAAAGATAAAAATGCTGTTAATCCGAAGCAAATGCAAACGCTTTGTAATGAACTAAAAGAAATGTTTGATTATGTTTTGGTAGATTGTCCAGCAGGAATTGAACAAGGCTTTAAAAATGCAATTGCAGGTGCAGATAAAGCCATTGTTATTGCTACTCCAGAAATTTCGGCTGTAAGAGATGCAGATAGAATTATAGGATTATTAGAGGCAGCAGAATTAAGAGATCCTCTTTTGGTGATTAATAGAGTTAGAATAGATATGGTTAAAAGAGGCGACATGATGAATATTGAAGATATGATAGATATTTTAGCCATAGATCTTTTGGGGGTAGTTCCTGATGATGAAGCGATTGTTATATCTACAAACAAAGGCGAACCTGCTGTAGTAGATAATGTATCCATGGCTGGAAAAGCCTATAGAAATATTACAAAAAGAATTTTAGGAGAAGAAATCCAATTTCTTGAATTAGACGGTCAAGAAGGTTTTATGTCAAGACTTCGAAAGTTATTTGGAATGAAATAAATCTGAAAGGGGAGAAAAAAATGATGGATGTATTCAAACTCTTTAGTAGAGAAAACTCCTCTAGTAAAAATGTGGCAAAGGAAAGGCTGAGATTAGTTCTTGTTCATGATCGAACAAACTGCTCTCCACATTTTCTAGAAATGATTAAGGGAGATCTACTTAATGTCATTTCTGATTATATAGAAATAGATGAAGACGGCTTAGATATTAAGATCTCTAAAACAAAGAGAAGTATAGATGATGCGATGGTTCCTGCGTTGATCGCAAATATTCCTATCAAAAAGATGAAAGCAAAATAAGTTATGCAATAAATAAAAAAGTCAACCTTTTATTTAAAAAGGCAGACTTTTTTATTTTAAAAAAATCAAATTTATGAAAATAGATAATTTTTGTTGAGTGAATTTCAGTTAATATGATATAATTTAAATTAAGCATATGAGAAGCGAATGATGTAGATTGATAAGAGATCCACTTGATCAATGAGGCTATAACCTTGTTTGTTACACAGGTAATTCCTATTAGGAAACTTAACCAGCTAATCATAGAAATACTCATTATTGGAATGATACGCTCTGTTACGGGTATAGAGACTTTTCTAAGTCTCTTTCCAAGGTGATTACATCTAACCTCTATCCAAGAGTTATTATATAACGGAAATGATCATCAAGTTAAGATTCCTTAACAAGAAATGTATCATAGAAAGCTCGATAAAAAATTTGAACAAAGAAAGGAATATGGTTATTAATGTTCAGTAGAAGAAATTCTTGTTTTTTACTTGAATGATACAACTATATTATACAAGGTGTATAGATGATAGATAAAAAATTAATTAAGCGTATGGATATCGTTATGATCGTTATTGTACTCGTATTGTTTTTAATTAGCTTAATGATGATCAGTAGTGCAACGCATGTTACGCAAAATGGCTTGACAAGACAAGTTAAAATGCAGGCGATAGCTTTTTTTATTGGGGTAGTTGCGGTTAGTATGATACTTTTTATAGATTATAATACGTTTTCTAATTTAAAGACAAGTATTTATATTGGGTCTATTTTACTATTATTAGCTGTATATTTGCCAGGAATAGGAAAAGTGCAATTTGGTGCAAGAAGTTGGATCAACTTAGGGCCTGTTGATCTACAGCCATCTGAAATTGTAAAAATAGCTTTTATACTTTCCTTTGCAAAATTCCTTGAAGATAGGCAAAATGAATTAAATACATTTAAAGAATTGATACCTGTAGGATTATATGCAGCTGTACCCATTCTATTGGTTTTAAAGGAACCTGATTTAGGGAATGCGCTAGTGTTTGTGGTGATTTTTTTAGGGATGACATTTGCATCAGGACTTAATTATAAGATCATAGGAAAAGGAACGATAGCAGGAATTATTTCTTTACCAATTGTGTATAAGTTAATGGCACTACATCAAAGAGTAAGAATTGATGCCTATTTAAATCCGGCTGATTTGGATCTGCCTGGAAACTATCATGTAATGCAATCAAAAATCGCTATTGGATCAGGGCAAATATTAGGGAAAGGTTTGTACCATGGGACACAAAACAATTATAATTTTTTACCCGTTCAAGAATCAGATTTCATTTTTGCAGTTCTTGTAGAGGAATTTGGATTTGTTGGTGGATTGATTGTTTTAGTATTATATTTTATATTTCTATATAGAATGATAAAAATTGCTAAAAATGCAAAGGATGTATATGGCTCTTTAATTGTCATAGGGATTACTTCTATGTTTGCCTTTCAAATTTTTGAAAATATTGGAATGACCATGGGGATAATGCCTGTAACAGGGGTAACACTACCATTTTTAAGTTATGGAGGAAGTTCTCTTTTGACAAATATGATAGCGATTGGCATTGTTCTAAATATAGGGATGAGAAGGCAAAAAATAAACTTTTAAGGGATAAGAAAAATAATATAATGGATGGACAAGTATTTGATTAACGCTAAATGGATAAGGAGAAGATAAAAATGAAGATTGCTTTAATAGCCCATGATAAGAAAAAAGAGAGTATCGTAAATTTTTCTATAGCTTATAAGCATACACTAACAAAGTATGAATTAGTAGCTACTGGAACCACGGGGGAACGAATTACAGAGGCTACAGGACTAAATGTTAAAAGATTTCAATCAGGACCTTTAGGTGGAGATCAGCAAATAGGTGCTGAAATTGCAAAAAACAAGATTGATTTAGTGATTTTCCTGAGAGATCCATTAACTGCCCAACCCCATGAGCCTGATATTTTGGCACTGCTTAGATTGTGTGATGTTTATACGATACCTGTAGCAACGAATATAGCTACTGCTGAAATTTTACTTCGGGCAATGGAGCGAGGAGAGTTTCATTGGAGAGAAATCATTAAAAAGTATGAAATGGAATAGAAAAAGAAAGCTTGCCATACATGATTATAATAGAGGTTAAAAACATTTTTGTGTGATGGGTACGGAGGAAAGTTATGTCTAAAAGAATGATTATATTAGTTATTATGCTTATATTATTATTTACTATTGCTTTACAGGGGTGTAGCAACAAAAAAGAAGTGGTTACCCGTTCAACATTTATGCTAAATACGAAGTTAGATATTAGTGTTTGGATTGAGGATAAAAATAGAGGCGTAGAGATCATACAAGAATGCTTTAAAAGAATTTCTGAAATTGAAGAGAAGATGAGTGTAAATATTGAAAATAGTGAAGTAAATAAAATAAATGATCATACGCAAAAAGAATTTATAAGCGTCAGTAAAGATACAAGTGAAGTTTTAAATGCGTCCCTAAAGTATGCAAAACTTTCTAATGGTGCATTTGATCCTACGATTGGCAAGCTAGTGGAGCTATGGGGGATTGGCAAAGAAAATTTTAGAGTCCCTAAAAAGGCAGAAATTGATGAGGTTTTAAGATATGTAGATTATCAATTATTGATAAATAATGGTGAAAATAAGTTTAAGCTCGCCAAAGATCATATGCGTATTGATCTAGGCGGCATTGCTAAAGGATATGCAGGTGATGAAGTTTATAAAATTATTAAAAAAAATAGTGTAGAGGGTGCAATCATTAATTTAGGTGGAAATATCATCGCTTTAGGAACAAAAATAGATGGTTCAAATTGGAGAATAGGAATACAAGATCCTTTTGAACCGACAGGAACGCATATAGGGGTAGTTGAAGCATCTGATAAAGCCATTGTTTCATCTGGAAACTATGAGCGATTTTCTATAGTAAATGAAAAGAGATATCATCATATTATTGATCCTAAAACAGGATATCCTTCAGAAAATGGTATTATAAGTGCTACAATTATTGCTAATTATTCAATGGATGCAGATGCATTGTCAACGGCTGTTTATGTATTAGGAGTTGAAAAAGGATTAGAATTGATAGAAAATATGGAAAATGTAGAAAGCATTATCATTACAAAAGATTACAAAGTATATTTATCATCAGGAATAAAAGGAGCATTTGAAATTAAAAATAATAAATTTCAAATAGTAAATCAGGACTAAAGTAATTGATTACTTTAGTCCTTTGTTGTAATAATTGACCCTTCTTAAAAATATATTATATTAAAGGAAAGTTAAAAAATAAATTATCTAATTGTGTTTGTTGGTTTAAATGGTTTATTTTTTTCTTATCCAGAAAGTAAATAGAAGGAGGAAGAAGGGACAATTATGAATAAATCATATAAAACGATACCAATTAACCGGCAAAAGCATAACCACTATTCACAGCAATCAACATATAAAGATAAGAAACATTTTTACAAAAGAATTTTAAAACAAATTGTAATATGTAGTCTTGTTGTGTTATTTGTTATGTTAGTGAAAAACATACATTCGCCAATTACCAATAAAACAACAGAATGGATTAAAACATCTCTAACGAGAGAAATGGATATGAAAAAATCCATAAAACAGGTAGTCAAATATGCAAAAGAGATACCTAAAATCCCTGATAAGGCTGTCAATGTTTTTGGTACTTTTTCAAATAAAAAAAAATCAAATATGGAATTTGTAGTACCTATAGAAGGAGAAATTATATCTAATTATGGGGAGAATGTAGATCCTTATTTAAACACAAAAACATTTCAAAGAGGGGTAGATCTATTCGTCAATAAAGAAAAAAATATTGCAGTGATTGCGGATGGAGAGGTTGTTGAAGTTGGAGAAGGAAAAAGCTTGGGAAAGTATGTAAAAGTAAAACATGGGAAGGAGCTATTCTCATTATATGCAAACTGTTCTAATATTTTAGTTAAAAGAGGTAGTAAGGTAAAGCAAGGAGAGGAAATTGCCATCATTCATAGTCTTAAGGAAAATGAAGATACATATTTACACTTTGAACTCTGGATAGAAGGAAAAGTAGTGGATCCTACTCAGTATATTCCTTTTGATCGAAAGATTATCTAATATAAAAGGTGGTATATGAATGAGATTGATGCGGTTATGTGGTGTAGATATAAAGGTTAATGGATTATTAGGCATTATATTTTTTATATTTTTTATATTTGGATATGTTGAAGATTTATTGATCTCGTTTATTGTCGTACTACTTCATGAAGGGGCACATGTTTTTACGGCAAAGTTATTAGGATACAATATAGATAATATTGAGATTTTCCCATTTGGAGGAGTTGCAAGAATTGAAGAAACCATTGCTACAAATCCACAACATGAAATAATGATTGCAGTTTCAGGACCGATCTTAAATTTAATAATCGTTTTTATGAGTTATTATCTAATGGGGATATTTTTATTTTCAAGTGAGCAATTCATTTTTTTTGTGCATGTTAATTTAGTCATTGGAATATTTAATTTATTTCCGATTGTGCCGCTAGATGGAGGAAGAATCGTTAGGGCATACCTCGCCTATTTTTGGGGGTTTAAGAGAGGCACAAAAATAGTAGTAATATTATCTAAAATTCTTAGCTGTTTATTATTTCTATGGGGATGCTATGGGATGCAATATAATAAATTAAATATCTACTTTTCATGTTTAGCTATCTTTCTATATATAGCTGCCCATAAAGAAAAAAAAATGGCAGCTTTTATTTTTATTAAGGAAATCACGCAAAAAAAGCAGCATCTATTAGAAAATGGGGTATTAAGTACAAGATATTTAACAGCAGTTAAAAGCACAGCCATAAAAGATATTATGAATCAATTTATCCCAAGGAAGTATCACATTATTACAGTTATGGACACACGATGCAATGTAATTGCGGTATTAACAGAAAACGAAGTTTTAAATGGAATGGTAACATACGGATTAAATGCTTCTTTAGAAAAGTTGTTAAAGATCTAGTAAAATGATAGAATAGTAATGCAAAATATTTAGAGAAAGATATTGTATTGAAGTTAGACCATATACAAATAATAAAAAGTAAAGTGTATGATGAATTAGGAGGACCAAGGATGAATAAATTAGATTTAGAAGACTTACTTTTTGAAGTAGAGAAACCGGCTAGATACATAGGTGGTGAAACCAATGCAGTGCAAAAAGAAATAGAGAATATTCATGTACGTTTTGGATTTGCATTTCCTGATGTTTATGAAGTGGGTATGTCACACTTAGGTATGCATATCCTATATAATTTGCTAAATGATGAAGCGGATATATTTTGTGAGAGAATTTTTGCTCCTTGGATAGATATGGAAGAATCACTAAGAAAAAGGAATATACCATTATTTACACTAGAAACGCATACCCCTATAGGGGACTTAGATTTTGTTGGATTTACATTACAATATGAATTAAGTTATACAAATATTTTAAATATGTTAGATCTAGGAAATATACCCATAAAGAGTAAAGATCGGGGAAATGCGTATCCTTTTATCGTTGCAGGAGGACCCTGTGCATATAATCCAGAACCTTTAGCAGAGATTGTTGATGTTTTTCTGATGGGAGAAGGAGAAGAAATACTACTTGAAGTAATGGAGAAATATAAAAAATGGAAGACATGTGGATTACCTAAAAAGAAATTTTTAGAGGATATTGTGCATATTAAAGGAGTATATATTCCATCCTTCTATGAAATAGTATATAACGAAGATGATACCATAAAAGCATTCATTCCTAAAAATAAAAAAATCCCTACAAAAATATCAAAAAGAATCATGAAGAATTTAGATGAAGCGTATTATCCGAAGAAGGTAATTGTGCCATTTATAGAGGTTGTACATGAACGAGCCATGGTAGAAATTTTTAGAGGTTGTACAAGAGGATGTAGATTTTGTCAAGCAGGGATGATTTACAGACCTGTTCGAGAAAGATCTATTGATAAAGTGAAGGAATTAGCACAGGAATTAATTCAAACTACTGGTTATGAAGAATTGTCTTTAGCTTCACTAAGTACAAGTGATTATTCAAAAATAAATGAGTTAATTAGAGATCTAATAGATACCTACGGGAGTAAGAAGATTGGATTGTCGCTACCTTCACTTAGATTAGATAAATTTCCGCTGGAAGTGATTGAAGAAATTCAAAAGGTTAAAAAGACAGGACTCACATTTGCGCCTGAAGCTGGGACACAAAGATTAAGAGATGCGATTAATAAAGGGATTACAGAAGATGATTTAATAGAGACTATGAAAAATGCATTTTCACTTGGATGGAGTACTGTGAAACTTTATTTTATGATAGGACTTCCTACAGAAACTTATGAGGACCTAGACGGTATTGTGGACCTTGCTTATAAAGTTGTAGATGCTTACTATCATACACCAAGAGAAAAAAGAGGTAAGGGGTTAAATCTTACAATCAGCATATCTTCTTTTGTACCAAAAGCATATACACCTTTCCAGTGGGAAGCGCAAGATACGACAGAAACATTTAGGGAGAAACAAAACTATTTAAAGGATAAATTAAAACACAAAAATATTAAATATAGTTATCATGGAACAAAAACAAGTTTTTTAGAAGGTATTTTTGCAAGAGGAGATCGAAAAATTGGAAAAGTTTTAATCAAAGCGTGGGAGAATGGGTGTAAATTTGATGCTTGGGGAGAGCATTTTGAATATGAAAAGTGGCGAGATGCTTTTGAAGCATGCACTATAAATCCTCACTTTTATGCCAATAGGAAGCGGGGATACGAAGAAGTACTTCCTTGGGATTTTATTGATATAGGTGTGACAAAATCTTTCTTAAAAAGAGAAAATGAAAATGCAAAAAAAGGGATTTTAACACAGGATTGTAGAATGAGTTGCACAGGTTGTGGAATAGATCAAGCTTTTATGGGTGGTGTGTGTAATGAATAAAATGAGAATACGATTTAGTAAAAAAGATTGGATGGTATTTATTTCTCATCTTGATTTAATGAGAACCATGGAGCGTGTCCTTAGAAGGGGAAATATTCCTTTAGTGTTTTCACATGGATTTAATCCACATCCTAAGATGGCTTTTTCTACTGCATTAGCTTTAGGGATATCAAGTGATGGAGAATATATGGATATAGAGGTTGAGGAAGAAATAGATTTAGATGTATTTAAAAGTAGCATCAATGATCAACTTCCAAAGGGGTTGAAAATAATTCAATGCAAATATGTAGATGTAAAAAGTAAAGCATTAATGGCTATCGCTGAATATTCAACTTACACGGTAAGATGTTGTTTAATAGAAGAACATAGTGAAGAAGAACTGAAAAAACAAGTAGCAGATTTTATGGCGAATGAAGAAATCATATTACATAAAACGATAAAAAAGAAAAATATTGAACAGATAAAAGAAGTAAATATAAGACCTTTCATAAAGAACATAGAAATTATAAATAAAGAAGATGGGTCGTGTATTTTTAAAATGACGCTAGCCACAGGAAGTAAGGGGAATTTGAAACCTGAAGTAGTTATAGAAAAACTTGCAGAGTTAAAAAAAACACCTATAGTATTAGAAAAAATTAGGATTCATAGATTAGACTTGTATGGCGTAAACAATGGGAAACTTGTTACACCATTAGAAATAAATGTATAACTTATTAGGGTTTTAGGGGGATTGTTGGAATGAAAAAAATTATAGTCGATTCCAGTTTAAACCAGACGCGTGTTGCAGTACTAGAAGATAAGGAGTTAGTAGAACTTTATATAGAAAGAGAAACAAATAGAAGAACAGTAGGAAATATATATAAAGGACGTATTGCAAATGTGTTACCTGGGATGCAAGCAGCTTTTGTAGATGTAGGACTCGACAAAAATGCATTTTTGTTTGTAAAAGATGCAATCCCACCAGAAATGGAAGCGGATAGAGGCCTATCTATAAGAGATGTTGTTAAAAGTGGACAAGAAATTATTGTTCAAATAATTAAAGAAGCTATCGGAAGTAAAGGTGCGAGAGTCACAACGCACTTAACCCTTCCAGGAAGGTATTTAGTTTTAATGCCTTATGTAGATTATGTGGGAATCTCTAGAAGAATTAGCAATGAGCATGAAAGAGAGAGATTAAGAGAGATCATAGAAGCTGTAAAACCAAGTAATATGGGAATTATTGTGAGAACTGCTGGAGAAGGTAAGGAAGAAAAAGAAGTGAAAGAGGATTTAAATTTTTTACTTAAATTATGGCAGAAAATTGAGAAAGAAAAAAAACTGGGATTTGCACCAAAGCTTATCTATCAAGATTTAGATTTGCTGCATAGAACAATAAGAGATATGTTTACAAGTAGTATTGACAAATTGATGATCAATGACAAAGAAAAATATAAAAGTATCCTTGATTTAGTGGAACTTGTAGCTCCTCACTTAAAAAAGCGAGTAGAACATTTTGAAGTGGACATGAATATTTTTGAGTATTTTAATATAGAGAGTATGATCAATCATGCCATTGCAAGAAAAGTTTGGCTAAAAAGTGGTGGCTATCTCGTAATCGACCAAACAGAGGCTTTAACAGTAGTTGATGTAAACACAGGTAAATATGTTGGGAGTATTGATTTAGAAGATACGGTTTTACGAATCAACAAAGAGGCAGCAGAAGAAATAGCGAAACAATTAAGGCTTCGTGATATTGGTGGTATTATTATCGTAGACTTTATAGATATGAATAAGCAGGGTGGAAAAAAAGAAGTTTTAAATGTATTAGAAAAAGCACTAGAAAAAGACAGAACAAAAACCAATGTATTGGGAATAACCCAACTAGGACTCCTTGAAATGACTAGAAAAAAGATCAGAGGGAGAATCGGGTCTATCATGCAAAAAAAATGTCCTTATTGTGAAGGCACTGGTAGTGTACTTTCTGAGTATACGGTTATTCAAAATATAGAAAAAGAGGTGAAAAGGATTGCGCTGCACACAACTTCTGAAGCAATATTAATAGAAGTAGCTCCTTGTGTAGTCGAGATTCTAAAGACAGATGGAAATCGATTTGTAGAAAAATTAGAGGAAAGCGCAGAGTTGAAAATATTTATAAAAGGTGTAGAGAAGATACATACTAGTGCGTTTAGTGTAAAAGCAATGGGTAAAGTAGATAAAATTAGTGAAATGCTAAAAGGATATAAATGATAAAAAACAAATATAGATTCGAAAAATAGATACATTATATAAATATAATGAATTGTTATTGTATTTTAGTTTCTGTTGTGTTATAATCATATCTGGCAGTACGGGCGATCCTCTATTATAAGATAGTATAATATGAACGTCTAGGAAGGAAGGAGGGGACAACCATGGATATTATTAAAGCGATTGAGCAAGAACAACTTAAATCAGATATTCCTGCGTTTAATGTTGGTGATACAGTTAAAGTATACTTAAAGATTAAAGAGGGAACTAGAGAAAGAATTCAGATTTTTGAAGGTTTTATCTTAAAGAGACAAAATGGTGGAGCAGGAGAAACTTTTACTGTAAGAAGAATTGCTTCTGGTGTTGGTGTAGAGAGAACTTTGCCACTGCATTCACCAAAAATTGAAAAAATCGAAGTAGTTAGAAGAGGAAAAGTTAGAAGAGCAAAACTTAACTACATTCGTGAACTTAGAGGTAAAGCAGCAAAAATTAAAGAAAAAAGATATTAACAAAAAGGGACTGAATTCAGTCCCTTTGTTAATATTCTTAATAAGCGGTGAAAAAGATATGAAAAAGAATCATATAAAAAATAAGAAGCAAAAAGTGATGATTATTGTAATATTTTTTTTAATAACCGTTAGATTATTTGTTGTTGAATGCATACAAGTTGAAGGGAATTCCATGTGGCCAACGCTTATGGATGGTGAAAGGTTCATTATAAACAAATTTACATATAGAATAAGCAAACCTAAAAAGGGCGATGTTTTAGTATTTAAGCATCCTAATGATCAAAACAAAAAAATGATAAAAAGAGTTATTGCAACGGATGGGGATACAATTCAAATGGCTGATGAGAAAATATTTGTAAATAATAAGGTGCTTAGAGAATCCTATATTTTTAAAAAGTCAGTAGATGATTTCCATAAAAGAGCCGTTCCACAAAATACTTTTTTTGTTCTTGGAGATAATAGAAATAATAGTAAAGATAGCAGATTTAAAGATATTGGTTTTATCCGTTATGATCTGATAAGAGGAAAAGGATGTTTTGTGATTTGGCCTATAAAGAATTTTAGAAAAATTAAATAGAATGTGCGGTGATCAATGTGCAAAAGATTAATTGGTATCCAGGGCATATGAAAAAAACAAAAGAATTGATACAGACTAATTTGAAATTAGTAGATGTTGTAGTAGAATTATTAGATGCGCGTGTGCCTATTAGCAGTAGGAATCCTCAAATTGATGAAATTATTATAGGAAAACCAAAAGTGATTGTTTTAAATAAAAGTGATTTGGCAAATCCTAAAACAACAAATGAATGGATTCATTACTTTAAAAAATCTGGTATAAATGCAATTGCAGTAAATGCAATGAACGGTGCAGGATTAGATAAGCTCACGGCAGAACTGGAAGAAACCGTAAAAATAAAAATGGAAGCACGAATAGAAAAGGGAATGCGTAAAAGACCTGTTAGAGCAATGATTGTAGGCATACCAAATGTGGGAAAATCCTCTATCATTAATAAACTTACAGGAAAGAAAAGTGCAAAGACAGGGGACAAACCAGGTGTTACAAGAGGAAAACAATGGGTAAGATTAAAAGGAAATATTGAGTTATTAGATACACCAGGAATTTTATGGCCTAAATTTGAAGATCAAAATGTGGGATTAAAATTAGCTTTTACAGGTTCTATAAAAGATGAAATATTAGATATAGAGACCATAGCACTACGGCTTATTGAGTATCTTTGTGATAAGTACCCTGAATATATGAAAGAAAGATATAAACTCAAAATGATCGAAGAAGATGGACTTGTGAATATGGAGAATATGGCAAAAAATAGAGGCTGTATCATTTCAGGTGGAAGAATTGACTATACAAGAATTGCAAACGTAGTAATGGATGAATTTAGGAGTGTGAAAATAGGAAAAATCACATTAGAAACACCGGATGATTTGGAGAGCGCTATGGATGAGTAGTGCTTTTATTTTTTATGATAAAATAAAAAAATTCAATGGAAAGGGAAAACAATATGACATTCGAAACGATGAAAGTAAAAGAAATAAATACATTGATCAGTGGGATGGATATAGAAGAGGCGCTTAAATATATGTCTTTGCTAGTAGGCGACAGAAGAGAATCTGTCAAAAAAATAGGAAATAAACTAGAAAAAAGATATGGAAAAATTTTAAATGAGAAAAAAAGAGTGCAAAAATTATGGACCTACGAAAATGATTTAATTCGTGCAGGATACAAAATGATTGCGGGTATAGATGAGGCGGGAAGGGGTCCACTTGCAGGGCCAGTGGTAGCAGCAGTGGTGATTTTACCGCAAAATATATTTATAGAAGGAATTAATGATTCAAAGAAAATTTCTATAAAGAAGAGAGAAGAATTGTTTAAAATTATAACAGATAAATCCTTAAGTATAGGGGTAGGAATAATTGACCATAGCACAATTGATAGGATAAATATATTAAATGCAACAAAGCTAGCCATGAAGGAAGCTGTTGAGAAACTTTCTATATTCCCTCAATATTTATTAATTGATGCAGTGAAATTAACCGATATAGATATAAAGCAGACTGCTATTGTTCAGGGAGATAGTAAAAGTATATCTATTGCTGCAGCATCTATTGTAGCTAAGGTAACGAGGGATAAAATAATGGATCAATTCCATGAAATATATCCACAATATGGTTTTATCAAACATAAAGGATATGGAACAAAAGACCATTATGAGCATATTAAGAACTATGGACTCTCCCCAATACATAGGAAGTCTTTTTTAAAAAATATAATGGGTGATATAAAAAATGAGGATCAGTCAATCAAATTATAATCTACAAGTTCAAGGAAATAATGAGCAAGGTTTAATAGGATTTAAAACTGGGCAGATTATGCATGCGAAGATTCAAAAAATAATCAATGATGTATTGTTTTTGGAAATGGCAAATGGAAAGATAGTAGAAGCGAAAACAACCATTGCGCTAGATTATCAAGAAAATGCAGTGCTGAAATTTAAAGTAAAAGAAATGAATGAAAAACAAATAACGATTCAACCAATTATAGAAAATCCAGACAAAGAAGAAACAACAGCTCCAGTAGAAAAAAAAATAATTAATCTATTAAAAACATTAGATATAAAATCAGGAAAAGAAGAAATCACATTAGTGAAGCAATTGCTTGCCAATGAAATTCCTGCAAGTAAGGAAAATCTGTTAAAGATGATTCAAATTAAATCAGATTTTGAAAAGATGGAGAGCTTACTGCAGGATAAAACAATCAATATGAATGAAAAAATATTAAATGAAAATATCCGTCTGGTATTAAAAAATTTGCTAAAAGATGGGGATGTTTTTAAGGAAAAACAATCAAATGTTTTGTTTCAAAATGAAAGAAGTTCGTCTAATAAAGAATTGATGCATACAGAAATAAAAAAAAATGGTAGTAATCTTACACAGGAAGGGACAACAAGAGAAAATACAAATTTAAAAAATGTAAATATTCATAATGTTAATTTTGAAAAAATTATTTTTCTATTAAAAAATAATTTAAGTGTAAATATTTCTAATATTACAAATATAAATAACTTAATATTAAAGGATGATACCGTTGGGAGTAAAATAGATAATTTGGTAGAGTTACTTTACAAAAATGAGGAAACATCAAATTTTGGGAAAAATATAGATGGGTTATTCTTAAAAATAAAGCATATGATTCTTGAAAAAAAGTTTGAACCACAGGAAATAATGAAAGAAATATATATCAAATTAGAGCTTGTGAAACAAGGTATTGGAAGCTTAAACCCAAAGAATGGGGAAGAAATTTTAAATAATATAACAAACTTAAAAAATAGTTTGGATTTTATAAACAAGATGAATCAGTTTCAAAATTACTTACAAATACCTATATTTTTGGATAATGAACATAAAAATTTAGAATGTTTTATTTCAAAAGACGATAAAAATGGGAAAAAGATTAATCCAAAAGATGTGAAGATCCTTGTTGCATTAGATACGAAAACAATGGATAAGGTACAGGTATTAATTGATATTAAAGATAAAAACATTACATGCAATTTTAAAGTGATTGCAGATGAAGTGAAACAAATCCTATTAAAGTTTGAAAACCAGTTAAAGGATGCTTTGATGTTTTTAGGCTTTACTCAAGTCAATACCAACTATGCAGTTTCAAATATAGAGGGAAATATTCTGGGTATAGACAATGATCAGAATTCTAAAAAAATAAATTGTATTGATGTGAAGGTGTAAGCGTATGGATAAAAAGAAGCAAACAGCAGCAGCCATAAAATATGATAAAGAGCATGATAAAGCACCAGTGATTGTTGCAAAAGGTGAAGGTTATATTGCACAGAAGATTAAAGAAATTGCTTCAGAATTAGATATTCCAACGTATAAGGATGAAAAACTCGTAAATCAGCTGAATAATTTATCTATTGGAGAAGAAATACCACCTGAATTATATCAAGTAGTTGCTGAAATACTGGCGTTTATTATTCGATTAGATACGAAAGAGGAAAAGAGATAATGCATTTATTGTCTTTTCCTCTTTATTATTTTTAAAAGTGTTATTTATAATTTTCAATAAACCAATCAATCAATTTTCTTGAAATACTGATGGAACTTGGTATTGGAGGAAGCATACTTGCTTTAAACCAGCCGGCATCCTTAATCTCCGTTTCATCTATGACAATTTCACCACCGTCGTATTCAGCAGTGAACGCAACCATGAGAGAATTAGGAAATGGCCATGGTTGACTACCAAAGTAGGATATATTCTTAACTTTTATACCTACTTCTTCCAAAACTTCTCTTTTCACACATGCTTCAAGGTTTTCCCCTGGTTCGACAAATCCAGCAAGGACACTATAAAAAGGTGAAGTAAAGCGTGTACCTTGGGCAAGAAGAAGTTGATTGTCTTTTACTATTGCTACAATGATAGCTGGGCATATACGAGGATAGTTAATAAGTCCACATTGAGGACAAACTTTAGCATATTCATTTGCTTTTGTATGAGTAGGCGTTGCACATTGTCCACAATACTGATGTGTTTTATCCCAATTCATAATTTGAATAGCACGACCAGCAATCCAGAAAAAGTCTTCTTGCATAAGTCCGTATAATTGTCGTAAGTCTATAAATTCCATATCAGCAGGGGCTGATGTATTTATCGGTAATTCTACAGAGTAACAAGGATCATTATCTATTTTACCAAGATATTGTTTTCTTATCGGAGAAAGATTTAATAATGATAAATCCTTCATATGTGGAATGGCAGCAGTGCTAGTATTTAATTTTATTAAGAGCATATTATCACGAAAAATAAACCAAAATGCCGAATTATTTTCATGCGATAAACAAATAGATCCTGGTACAAAATGCATAGGGAACCCCTTCTTTCATTTGATATATACTATAGATTTTAGAATAATATGGTAATAAAATCAAGTGAATTTGTGGGAAATAGATCATATGGCATAAAAAAATGCCATAAAAGGAAATTTACCAATTTTATTCTTTTTAATGATATAATTACATGTATATGTAGAAATTTCCTTTCATATGTCGTATAATGGTGAAAGGAAAGGGTGACAATTTATGAGATTAACAGTGAAAAGCAGATTGGTAAGCAATTATGTGCAAGAATGGCTTAAAATAAATAATAAAGTTGAAGCTACGCCAAAAGATGTAATAGAATATCTTGTAGCAAAAAAAATATATACGAGTTATGCATTAAGAAACTTTCATAGGGACTTAAGAAATTTAGAAAACAGAAATATGCTACATCTTATTAAAGGTGTAGAAACAAAACAAGTAAAAAGCAAAAGATATTGGATTTTGAAAAAATCAGATAAAACTTTTAACGAAATTAGATGCTGAAATCTCAGAGAAATTATTTTATTCAAATAAAAGAATATAAAATAAATTTAAATATTATGTTGAAAATTAACTATGGAATGAAAAGTAAGAAGACCAGAAACAATTCTGGTCATAAAAGAAGGAAATATAATAGACAACTGATTTGTGAAAAAATTATGTATGAAGAATTGGGCAAGGGTGCCCAATTCTATTTTATGTTTAATAGCGACCATAGTAAGGGCAGCAGAACAATATTACTAACAATAAGAAGAAAAATAATAAACTGCTGTCACATCCGCCAAAGATACTGCCAATTCCTCCACATTGCTTATCAGCCATTTATACTACCCCCCCCTTTTTTTTCTAGTTTATGTATTTTTGTTTTATCTAATATAAAGTATGCAAGATATAGGACATATGTTACATAGATTGCACACTTATTTTTATAAAAATTATTATAAAGGTATTTAAGGAATGACTGATATAATAAAAAATATATGCAAAAAGAATTGGGAAAACCCAATTCTTTTAGGCTATCATTAATATCTTCCATAGCCACCTAAGCCACCGCAGAATAATACTACTAATAGCAAGAAGAAGAATAATAAACTGCTATCACATCCACCAAAGATACCGCCAATTCCTTGAGTATCAGCCATTGATTTATGCCTCCTTTATAATTGATATTTTTAATGATTTTTTAGTTGTTCTAATATAAAGTATGCAGATTGTAGGACTATGTTACATTATTCTTTAAAATAATTCTATAAACGATGCAAACGATTGATCATAAATAGAATAAGGGCTAATAAAGATAGCATTGGATTTCTTTGATTCATAATTTTTTCTCCTACATAACGGGTGTAAACATGTACATATTATAAAAACATATGATGAGATTGCTTGAATATATTACCCTAGTAGACAGCGGTCTCTAGATAGCGTTTATCTAAGAACAAGATGCAAAAGAGAAACTTCTAGTGAATAAAGATTATATTGTAAAAAAATAACAATCGAAACAATTACTAAAATTCGATAAAATTAAATAAAGATAATAAAAATTTAGAAAATTCAAATAGATATGATATACTGTAGACATGTTTGTAGAAGTATAAAAAACAAAAAATAATGAAAGAATACTAAAATAAAATCATAGAGAAGAAGTTTTAGCGAGGAAAGAAATAATGAATAAGAATACAAGAGATTTAGGTATTTTTGGAGAGAAAATTGCTGCAGAATATTTACGGAAATTGTGTTATAAAGTTATCCGATCTAATTATAGATGTAGATTTGGAGAGATCGATCTCATTGTCTATAAAAATAATACATATGTATTTGTTGAAGTGAAAACAAGAAGAAACACATCTTTTGGGAGACCGGTAGAAGCAATTAATAGAAACAAGAAAACACATCTATTGAGAGTAGGCCAATATTATATTCAAAATTTAAATTTAAAAGATTGTAATTTTAGATTTGATGCAATTGAAGTAATGATTGACCCTTTAAAACCACCTAAAGTAAATCATATAGAGAATATTATGTAATAAATAATGCAATACTTATATTTATCAAGAAAGGGTATTATTATGACTACTTAGGGGTTTATAAAATGAAACTTAGCATATGCTGAGTAGAGAGATATATCAAATGATAAATTTTGAATATTTCTTCTTAAAGGAGGTGCTTCTTTGCTATCTAGAGTCTATAGTTGTGTATTAACTGGATTAGATGGTAATCTTACAGAAGTAGAAGTGGATATCTCAAATGGATTGCCAGCTTTAAATATAGTAGGACTTCCAGATACAGCGGTTAAAGAATCTAAGGAGCGTGTTCGTGCTGCAATTAAAAATTCAGGATTTGAGTTTCCTATGAAAAGAATTACCATTAATTTAGCTCCTGCAAACACAAAAAAAGAGGGAACCTATTTTGATTTACCCATGGCTTTAGGAATCCTACAAGCATCCAAGCAGATTGAGAATATATCTATTGAATCATTTGCGTTTATAGGAGAACTATCATTGAATGGAAATCTCAATAGAGTTCCTGGTGCATTACCCCTTGTGATTGCATTAAGAAATCAAGGGATTAAAAAAATTATATTGCCTAAATCTAATGCTGATGAAGCAGCCATGATTGAAGATATAGAAATTTATCCCTTTCACAGTTTAAAGGATATCATAAAATATTTTCAAGGAGATTGCATGGTAGCACCTTATAAAACAGATAAAAGGATACTTAGGAAAGGCAGCAGTGGATATGATGAGGATTTTGCTGATGTAGTAGGACAAGAAATGGTAAAAAGAGCATTTCAAATTGCAGCAGCAGGAGGGCATAATATTATGATGATAGGTCCACCTGGTTCGGGAAAAACTATGTTAGCTCGTAGATTTCCAACTATACTCCCAGATATGACATATGAAGAGAGGTTGGAAGTTACAAAGATCTATAGTGTTGCGGGAGAATTATCGGATTATGCATCTTTGGTAAAGGAAAGACCTTTTCGTTCGCCACATCATACGATTTCAAGTACAGCGCTAGTAGGCGGCGGAAGAAAACCTAAACCAGGGGAAGTATCATTAGCGCACTTCGGGGTTTTATTTTTAGACGAGCTTCCGGAATTTCAACGAAGTGTGTTAGAAATGTTAAGACAACCTATGGAAGATGAAGTAGTCACCATATCAAGACTAAATGCAACCCTTACATATCCATCGAATTTCGTTTTAATGGCAAGTATGAATCCATGTCCGTGCGGTTATTATGGAGATTTATCACATGCATGTTCTTGTACACCTATGCAAATTAAAAAATATTTATCAAAAATCTCAGGACCATTATTAGATAGAATTGATATGCATATTGAAATCTTTCCAATTAAATATGAAGAATTAACAAAAAACTGTACATCCAAAACATCTGCCCAAATGAAAGTAGATGTGGATCGGGCAAGAAAAAATCAGCTGGAGAGATATAAAAATCATAAAATTTTCTTTAATGCACAACTTACGCCAAATTTAACAAAAAAATATTGTGAACTAGGATATCAGGAAAAATTATTAATGGAGGATGCTTTTAATAAATTGGGATTAAGTGCGAGAGCATATAACAGAATCATAAAAGTGAGCAGAACAATAGCAGATTTAAATGATTGTGACCAAATTGAGACTGCTCATATTGCAGAAGCGATTCAATACAGAAATTTAGACAGAAAATTTTGGAATTTGTAATAAAGGATGGAGCGTATGCGTGAGAAGGATTATTTAGTTTGGTTACATAGCTTAAAAGGTGTTGGACACAAATCTTTAGAAAAATTATTAGAGATATTTGGGAGTGCTGAAAAAATATTTAAAATATCAGTTGAGGAACTCTATAAATTTAAAGGAATAAATCATAATATGGTTCATAGCATAATAAAGAACAGAGAAACATTTAAAATACATGCGCTAATAGAAGGTATAAAAAAGCAAAATATAGATATTTTAGAAAGAGAAGATGAAGAATATCCAGAAAATTTAAAAAATATATACGACCCACCTTTTATATTATATAAAAAGGGATGCATAGTAAGCAAGGATGTAGAAGCTGTAGCAATAGTAGGGGCAAGAAAAGCTTCTACATATGGGAAATATGTAGCTTATCAGTTGGGGAAGGATTTGGCGAAAGCAGGGATTACTGTGATTAGTGGAATGGCATATGGGGTAGATACCATGGCGCATAAAGGGGCATTAGAAAATGGAGGAAGAACCATTGCTATTTTAGGATGTGGTTTAGATACTTGTTATCCAAAATCAAATTATGATCTGATGCTACAAATTGAAAAAAATGGAGCCATTCTATCTGAATACAATATAGGAACCAAGCCGTTAGCCGGAAATTTTCCTGCTAGAAATCGAATTATTAGTGGCATGGCAAAAGGAGTTATTGTAGTAGAAGCAAGCATCAAAAGTGGGTCTTTAATTACTGCAGAATTTGCGCTAGAACAAGGACGGGAGGTATTTGCTATACCAGGTAATATTAATAGTCCTTTAAGTAGTGGAACGAATAAGTTAATCAAAGATGGTGCCAAACTAGTGACAGATATAG
This sequence comes from Marinisporobacter balticus, assembly GCF_004345705.1. Taxonomy (GTDB): domain Bacteria; phylum Bacillota; class Clostridia; order Peptostreptococcales; family Thermotaleaceae; genus Marinisporobacter; species Marinisporobacter balticus. The sequence continues at coordinate 189,848 of NZ_SLWV01000001.1, read as the reverse complement.
AAGATGTCTTAGAAGAACTGCATATAGAAATAAGTAAAGATCAAGAAGAGAAAAGGGTAAACTTGAGTGAATTAGAATCAGAAGTATATGATATAATTTTGAAAAATCAACCTATTCATACAGATCTACTTATGAATCAATTAAGGTGGAATGTAGGAAAAATTAGTAGTGTTATTACAATTTTACAATTAAAAGGATTAATAGAGCAACTGCCAGGAAAATTGTTAATCTTAAAATAAATTTTGAATTAATATTTTGAAATTTTAAAAGCTTTCTGATATAATTACTATTGCTTTTAAAAATGGAGGTGAAATTGTGGCAAAATCTTTAGTTATCGTAGAATCTCCTGCCAAAGCCAAAACAATTGGAAAGTTTTTAGGCAAAAATTATAAAGTTGTTGCCTCCGTTGGCCACGTAAGAGATTTACCGAAAAGTAAAATGGGAATAGATGTTGAAAACAACTATGAACCACATTATATAACAATTAGAGGAAAAGGGCCTGTTATAAAAGAGTTAAAAAAAGAAGTAAAAAAAGTAAAAAAAATATTGCTTGCTACTGACCCTGATAGGGAGGGAGAAGCTATCTCATGGCATTTGGCGCATATTTTATCTATTAATGAAAAAGAAGCATGTAGAATAGAATTTAATGAGATTACCAAGGATGCTATTAAAAATGCAGTTAAAAATCCAAGGGAAATCAATAAAAGTTTAGTAGATGCGCAACAAGCAAGACGAATACTAGACAGGCTCGTTGGATATAGCATTAGCCCATTGTTATGGAGAAAAATTAGAAAAGGGCTAAGTGCTGGTAGAGTTCAATCTGTTGCGACGAAGATTATATGTGATAGAGAAAATGAAATAGAAAGTTTTATACCTCAAGAATATTGGAGCATTGTTGCAACTGTATTTAGTAAAAATACAAAAGAAAGATTTGATGCAAAATTTTACGGTACGGTTGCTAAAAAAATGGAATTAGATCATAAAGAGTTGGTAGAAGATATTGTACAAAAGTTGAACAATGGATCTTTCATTGTAGAAAATGTAAAAAGAAAAGAGAAAAAACGAAGTCCATATCCTCCGTTTACTACGAGTAGTTTACAGCAAGAAGCGGTAAATCGATTAGGGTATACGACGAAAAAAACTATGATCATTGCGCAACAACTTTATGAAGGAATTGATATTGAAGGGGAGGGTTCTGTAGGTTTAATTACGTATATAAGAACAGACTCAACCCGTGTTTCAAGTGAAGCAAAGGAACATACAAAAAACTATATTTTAGAGAATTTCACAAGTAAATACATTGGTGAGCATGAGAAAAAATATAAAACGAAGAAAGAAGCACAAGATGCACATGAAGCGATAAGACCTACTTCGATAGATAGACATCCTGAAAAAATAAAAACTTCTCTTAAAAAGGAGCAATACCAATTATATAAGCTTATTTGGGAAAGGTTTTTGGCAAGTCAGATGAAAAATGCGCTTTATGACACGTATTCAGTAGATCTAACAAATAATGGTTTTTTATTTAAAGCATCTGGGTCTAAATTGGTTTTTGATGGATTTTTAAAGGTGTATACGTATGCATCAGTTACAGATAACGAAATTCCAGAGGTTTATGAAGGGCAAATTCTAGATACTGAAGAGATAGAATCAAAGCAACATTTTACACAACCGCCTGCAAGATTTACAGAAAGTTCTTTAGTAAAAGAATTAGAAGAAAAAAATATAGGAAGGCCGAGTACATATGCACCGATAATATCTACAATCCTAAGCCGCGGATACGTAGAAAGGGAAAAGAAATCACTAAAACCTACAGAATTAGGAAGTATTGTGACAGACTTACTGAAAGAATATTTCAAAAATATTGTGGATGAACATTTTACTGCTGAACTTGAAGAACAATTAGATAAAATTGAAGAAGAACAATTAAAATGGGCTGAAGTAATTGATCATTTTTATAAGCCTTTTGATAAAACATTGAAATATGCAGAGGAAGAAATAAAAAAAATTGAATTAATAGAAGAAGAGACAGATGAAATATGTGAAGATTGTGGAAAAAATATGGTGATTAAGTATGGGAAGTATGGAAAGTTTTTAGCTTGTTCAAACTATCCAGAATGTCAGCATACAAGACCATTTTTAAAGAAAATTGGTATAGCATGTCCACGCTGCGGAGGAGATATCGTAGAAAGAAGGTCTAAAAAAGGAAGAGTATTCTATGGCTGTGGAAGTTTTCCAAAATGCAATTTTATGGTATGGAATCGACCGATTGCTGAAAAATGTCCAGTATGTGAATCACTATTAGTAAAAAAGAATAGGAAAAATGATACAATTATACAATGTTCAGATAAAGAGTGTAAATATAAAAGAGTTGAAGAAAATGTATGATAAATCAAAATTATTCAATTATTTTTAAATTTAATGTTGATTAAATTTTAAAAATATGATACCATTTCACATGGTCTGTTGAAACGAATGTTTTGGATATGAAAAAATATTTCAAAAGAATGCATAGATTGAACGGTACAAGGTATTATTAGAATCAGAAGGAATAAAAATACATTTTACTGAAAAAGATATAGATAAAGTAGCAAATTATACATTTCTTATCAATGGAAAACTGAAAATGTTGGTGCGTGAAGACTTCATACGGTTTTAGAAAAATTTCTTAAAGATTTATCTTTTAAAATTATAGATTTGCAAGAAGAAGTGACCATTAATAGGGAAGATATAAAAAATAAATTAAAAGATAAGATTATGCATCGAGAGTTGAATGAAATAATACTATAAGAAAAAAGTTTACGAGGAGGATACAAATGGCGATCTCAATATTGGAAAAAACAAGAAAATTAAATAAAATACTTCAACAGTCAGGGAATGTACCTGTATCATTTGGAGAATTGTGTAAAACATTGAGTAATGTATTAGATTCTAATGTATATGTTGCGAGTAAAAGAGGGAAGGTTTTAGGGGTTCACTTAATAGATCATTCAGAAAATCCTATTATTATTGATTCTGATACGGGAAATAAAATGTTTCCTGATGAATATAATGAGGAATTATTAAAAATTACAGATACGAAGTATAATGTTACAGGAGATGAATTTCTTAAGATTTTCAAGTATGATGTTGAAAGTGTTGAAAAATTGACTACAATTGTTCCTATAAATGGAAGTGGACAAAGATTAGGGACATTGATTTTATCAAGACATGATAAAGCGTTTGTAGATGAAGATTTGGTATTGGCTGAATATAGTTCTACTGTTGTAGGAATGGAAATACTTAGAGCTAAAAGTGAAGTGATTGAAGAAGAAGCAAGAAAAAAAGCTGTTGTACAAATGGCTATTGGTACACTTTCTTATTCTGAACTAGAAGCTGTTGAACATATTTTTGAGGAACTTGAAGGAACAGAAGGTTTATTAGTAGCAAGCAAAATTGCAGATAGAGTAGGAATAACAAGATCTGTTATTGTGAATGCTTTAAGAAAGTTTGAAAGTGCTGGTGTTATTGAATCAAGATCATTAGGAATGAAAGGTACACATATTAGAATATTAAATAATAAATTAATTGATGAACTAGAGAAATTAAAAAGATAATATGTTTTCAAATAAAAAAACAACCTAAAGGGTTGTTTTTTTTATTCGAAAAGTTAATTTTTAAGGTGCAAAGCTATATAAGGAAGTACAAAAAATCAAATGTTAGAATATGGTTAAAAATTACTATCTTTATTGAAAGCAGTAGAAAAAAAGATAGATATAGTATAGAATGTATCTGAGAAATAAGAACATTGTGATTTTGTGTAATATTAAAGAAAATTGTGTAAAAATATGAAAATGTAAAAATAAGGGGAAAGAAGGAATATTCAATTGTATATAGAAATATATAAAGATAAAAGAAAAAACACTATATATGGAGAATTGTGTAGAAAAAACGAATGTTTAAAGATTATATTTTGTTAGGAGGAATATATGAACGTTTTAGATAAATCTTTTAAGAATATGAATATACTAGAGAAATCGATGAATGCCTCTTGGCTTAGAAATGACGCAACATCCAATAATATCGCAAATGTGAATACACCCAAATTTAAAAGGAATGTAGTGAAATTTGAGTCTGTCTTGGCGGAAAGTTTGTCTGATACATCTATAGGGGGAAAAGTAACGCACGAAAAACATATACCAATAGGGAATGTAAATATAGATCAGATAGAACCGATGGTTACAAAAGATTTTACAACAAAATATAGGAAAGATGGAAATAATGTCAATATTGATGTGGAAATGGCAAATATGGCGAAGAATACAATACGCTTTTATACATTAAAAGAAGCTATATCTTCAAATTTACAAAAATTAAAACTTGCTGTGAAGGATGGGAGGTAGATTAGATGAGTTTATTTAAATCAATTAATGTAAGTGCTTCTGGATTAACTGCAGAAAGACTAAGAATGGATATTATATCTAAAAACATAGCAAATGCAAACACGACTAGAACAAGTAACGGTACGCCTTACAGGCGTCAAGTTCCTGTTTTTAAACAGACAGAATCTACTTTTGAACAAACACTCGAAAATGCAAAAAATGGAGAACAAACTGGAAATGGGGTTGAGGTTGTTGGAATAAAGGAAGATAAAACACCATTTAAAAAAGTATATGATCCAGGGCATCCTGATGCGGATAAAGACGGGTATGTACAGATGCCGAATGTAGATATTGTAACAGAAATGATCAATATGATTTCATCAACGAGAGCCTATGAAGCCAATGTGACTGCTATGAATACGACAAAAAGTATGGCTATGAAAGCGCTTGAGATTGGCAAATAGTTAATAAAAAATGGAGGACTTATACATGAAAATTAATAATATTACCAATCCCACGGTACAGTCATTTAATATAAATGATAAAAAAGAGGAAAATAATTTTTCGACATTTTTAAAGAATGCAATCAATGAAGTGAATGATTATGAATTAGCATCACAAAAACTTGGCACGCAAGCTGCAATGGGAGAAATTGAAAATATACAAGAAGTGATGATCGCTACCGAAAAATCAGAAATTGCATTGCAATTTACTATGGAGATAAAAAATAAAGTTCTAGATGCCTATAAAGAAATAATGAGACTACAAGTATAGAATCCGTAGTAGCATAAGGGAATGAGGTGACCAGATGGGCAATACGCTAGAACAAATGAAAGAGCAATTAAATGAATTCTATAAGAAATTAGATAAAAAACAAAAAATAAAAATTGGTGTCAGTGGATTATTAATAATTATTAGTATGGCATTATTACTTACTTTTACTTCCGAACCTGAGTATGTAACCTTATTTAGTGAATTGGAACCTAAAAATGTTGGGGAGATCACAGCAAAACTGGATGAAATGACAATTCCTTGGAAAAATAATGAAACTGGGACAAGTATATTGGTACCGAAGGAATATAAAAATAAAGCACAAGCGAATCTAGCGGTAGCGGGTTTGCCTAAGGGAAATTTTTCTTATGAACAGATGCTTGATAATAGCAGTATAACAATGACGAATGAAGAAAGAAAAAAGAGATTTGTCATTGCACAAATGAACGCATTAGCAAGAACGATAGAAGAAATTGATGGCATAAAGAAAGCAATGGTAAATTTAACTGTAGCAGAAGATACAAATTTTTTAATGAATGATCAAAAATCAAAGGCTTCTGTATTTGTTGAAGTAGAATCTGGAAAAACGCTTTCTAAAGAACAGGTAGATGGTGTTGTGATGCTTGTATCAAATGGCGTAAAGAGTTTAGAACCAGAAAATATATCGGTGGTAGATAATAGAGGACAAGTACTCAATAAAGAAACAGATGGGAATACTTTTGATGCTTCTACGCAATTAGGTTTACAGCAGCAAGTAAAAAATGAACTGCAAGAAAGCATAACACAATTCCTAGCAACTGTATATGGAACAGGAAATGTGGCTGTTATGGTGAATGTAAAGCTTGATTTTGACAGTGAAATCACTGATATGAAGGAATTTGCCCCCCCCTATAGCAGATGAAACTAATGGGCTTATTAGAAGTATTGGCGATGCAAAGGAGCAAGTTGTAAATGGTTCTGAAGGTGGTATACCAGGGACTGATTCAAATGCTGAGGATATCACCCAATACACTGAAAATAGTGAAAGTGTATCTAAGTATGATAAAGCAAATAAGACAATTAATTATGAATTAAATGAAATTAATAAAAAACTTGTTAAGGCACAAGGACAAGTAAAGGATATAACGGTTGCAGTTTTAATTAATAAAAAGTCTTTACCAAATGAAGAGTTAACAGACGAGTATAGAAAAGAAATTGTTAATCTTGTTTCTGCTTCTGCTGGTTTAGACACCAAAGGGGTAGAAGTGATCGCTAGAGAATTTGACACAAGCTTAGTGGATCAGTTTGCAAATACGGAAAGTAACAGTGGATTATCTGGAAGCTTTGGAAATATACCATTATGGGCTATAGGGGTGCTAGGTGCACTTTTTATAGGAATTATAGGCTATACAGTTTACAGGTTAAGACGTAGAAAAAGTGAAATGGATCAGGCACTAGAAGATGTTGTTATGCCAGTGATAGATGAGGATCTTGACGAGATTGAACTTGAAGTAAATGAAAAGTCAGGATATAAAAAGCAAATAAATAAGTTTGTAGATAAAAATCCTGAAGCAGTAGCACAGTTACTAAAATCATGGATTAATGAAGATTAGGAGTGTAGTTTATGACTCGGAAAATGGGACTTAGTGGCAAAGAGAAAGCAGCCGTACTTTTGATATCTTTAGGGCCAGACAAATCAGCTAAAATTTTCAAGCATCTTCAAGAAGAAGAAATTGAGGAATTAACATTAGAAATTGCAAATATGAGAAAAATTTCATCTGAAGAAAAAGAGAAAGTTATGGAAGATTTTTATCAAGTTTGCTTAGCACAAGAGTATATCTCTGAAGGCGGTATTAATTATGCGAAAGAAATTTTAGAAAAAGCTTTAGGATCACAAAAGGCTTTTGATATTGTAAATAAGCTAACGGCTTCTTTACAAGTTCGTCCTTTTGATTTTGCAAGAAAAGCTGATGCAAGTCAATTGCTAAACTTCATTCAAAATGAACACCCGCAAACCATTGCACTTATTCTTTCATATTTAGGATCTCAGCAAGCAGGGCAAATATTATCTTCTTTGCCTCAAAATAAGCAAGCAGCAGTAGCAAAGCGTATTGCTACAATGGATCGTACTACACCAGAGATTATTAAAGAAGTTGAATCAGTTTTAGAAAGTAAGCTCTCTTCTATGGTTACGCAAGATTATACTTCTGCTGGAGGGATACAATCAATTGTAGATTTATTAAATTCTGTTGACAGAGGAACAGAGAAATTTATTATGGAAACATTAGAAATTGAAGATGTGGAATTGGCTGAAGAAATCAAGAAGAGAATGTTTGTATTTGAGGATATTGTTACATTAGATAGTACATCTATTCAAAGGTTTATACGTGATGTAGACAACAATGAGTTAGGGATTGCCTTAAAAGGCGCTACAGAAGAAGTCCAAGAAGTTATATTTAATAATATGTCAAAACGAATGGCAGAAATGATTAAAGAAGATATGGAATTTATGGGTCCAGTACGACTAAGAGATGTTGAAGAAGCACAACAAAAAATAGTAAACATGATTAGAAAACTTGAAGAAGCAGGTGAAATCATCATATCGCGTGGAGGAGGGGATGAAATAATTGTCTAGAATTTTTAAATCTTCCTATGTTACAGTGGGTCAAAAAAAAAAGATTGGAATAGAAAGTATCCCCTTAGAGATAAAGGTTGAAAAAGAAAAAGATATTCGGGAAGAAATTGATTATGAAGCCATTCATAATGAAAAAATGAAAGAAATAGAAAAATTAGTAAAGCAAAGAATGGCAGAAGCAGAAAAACAAGCACAAACAATTATTCATGATGCTTATGAAGATGCAAAAGGGATATATGAAAATGCAAAGAAAGATGGATTTGAAAAAGGAAGGCCCGAAGGCTATGAGACAGGGAAAGATGAAGCAAACCTGCTTATAAAAGAAGCCTTAAACATAAAAAATGAAGTGCTAAAAACAAAGAAAAATATCGTTGAAGGATTAGAGGAACAAAGTATAAAACTTGTTATTCATACTGTAGAAAAAATACTAAATAAAGAAGTTAAGGACACATATGATACCATTATTGGATTAGTAAAAGCAGGACTAAGCAAATGTGCCTACACCGAATCTTTGGTTCTTAGAGTGAGTCCTGATGACTATAATTACACAGAAAGTGCAAAGAACAAAATATTATGTTTAGCAGAAAATATTGATGATATAACCATAAAACAAGAACCTTCTCTTAAAAAAGGAAGTTGTATTATTGATACTGTATCTGGAAGTATTGATTGTAGCATTGAAACACAATTGAATCAGATTAAGTCTTTATTTACAGAAATATTAGAGAGTGAGTGATGCGTTTAAAATGCTTAATCTAGACAAGTATAAATATGCACTTGAAAATGCAAACTTAATCAAATATAGTGGAAAAGTTTCTCGAATTATAGGCCTTACAATAGAGGCATTGGGACCCGCTGTAAAACTAGGAGAACTATGTCTCATTTATCCGTTAAAAGGAAGAATCGCGATAAAAGCGGAAGTTGTTGGATTTAAGGATGAAAAGGTTTTACTAATGCCTTTAGGAGAAATGGATGGTATTGGACCTGGCAGTAAAGTTGTTGCAACGGATGAATTGCTTAATGTGAATGTTGGAGAAAATTTATTGGGTCGCATATTAGATGGATTAGGAAATCCGATTGATCATGCTGGGCGAATAGATAGTACAAAGAAATATCCGGTGAATAATCAACCCCCCAATCCTCTTAAGAGAAAGAAAATAGAAGATGTACTTTCTTTGGGAGTTAAAGCTATTGATGGCTTATTGACTTGTGGCGTAGGTCAAAGAATTGGTGTTTTTGCAGGAAGTGGGGTAGGAAAAAGTACACTTATGGGGATGATTGCTAGAAATACTGAAGCAGATGTGAATGTGATCGCACTTATTGGAGAGCGTGGGAGAGAGGTAAGAGAATTTATTGAAAATGATTTACAAGAGGAAGGATTAAAAAGATCTGTAGTTGTTATTGCAACATCTGATCAACCTGCTCTCGTAAGAATGAAAGGAGCACTCTTAGCAACGTCTATTGCTGAATACTTTAGAGATACAGGAAAAAATGTTATGCTACTCATGGACTCTCTAACAAGATTTTCTATGGCGCAAAGAGAGGTAGGGCTAGCAGTAGGAGAGCCGCCTGTTACAAAAGGATACACACCTTCGGTTTTTGCAGCACTACCTAAACTGTTAGAACGTTCTGGAAACTCTGATAGAGGATCGATAACAGCACTTTATACAGTTCTTGTAGATGGAGATGACTTAAATGAACCCATTACAGATGCTGCAAGAGGGATATTAGATGGACATATTGTTCTGTCAAGAAACCTTGCAAATAAAAATCACTATCCAGCTATAGATATATTGGCAAGTATAAGTAGGGTAATGCCCAATATTGTTGAAGAAGAACACAAAGAATTTTCAAGTAAATTTAGAGATATACTCGCTACTTATAAAGATGCTGAAGACTTGATTAATATAGGTGCATATGCAGAGGGGAGCAATCCTAAGATCGACTATGCTATAAAAATGATCGAATCATTAAACGATTATTTAAAGCAAGGGGTTCATGATAAGTTTAATTACGCAGATGCCACCAAACAAATGAAAGATATCCTACAATAGAGGTGTATACAATGAATAAATTTATCTTTAAATATGAAAATTTATTAGGCGTCAAGGAACGGTATGAAGAATTAATAAGTAGGAAATTAAATAAAGCGCAAAAAAAGCTTGAAGATGAAAAAATGCGCTTAAAGGGACTAGAAGATTACAAAGAAGACTGCCAACATAATATGGCTATACAAATGAGAAAAGGGACAGATGCTGTTTCACTTAGAACATATGATATGTTTTTGATGCAGCTAAAAAGAAAAATATTAAGCCAAAAGGAAGCAATAGAAAAGTGTAATCAAGAAGTAAACCAATATAGATTAGAATTAATGCAAGCAGCTAAAGAGAAAAAGACCTTTGAAAAGCTTAGAGAAAGAGAAAAAGAAAATTTTTACTATATAGAAAAAAAAGAAGAAGAAAATTTTGTGGATCAACTAGTAACTTTTAATAACTTCAAGAGCAATTAGGGGGCACCAATGGCAAAGTCTAATATAGTAGAGAAAGAAAAAAAAAGTATGGGTATAGGAAAAATATTAGGGACTGTGGTTGTGGTTTTTATTACAATTCCACTAATGATTATGAGTATTTTATATTTTACTAATGACAATTACAAATTTATTATAAACCAATATTTGAGTAAAATATCTGGACCTATTGGGGTGTATTTTGAAAGTTATCCAACGAGAGATGAAAAGGAAGGCCAAAAGAGAGAAGTTGCGAAATATTTGGTAAATCTAGATATTGAAAGCGCATCTGATAAGTTGACCATCATTCAAAAGGAAGATGAAAAATTATATGCAGATTTACTCAAAATTTGTACACAGATCAATGGGAATCAGACGAATAAAATACTTGAATATATGCGACAAAGTGCTATCAAGAAAGATGTTTTATCATCCATTATAGAACAAATAAAAGGGGATCAAATAAAGGAATTACAAGAGAAAGCAAAATATTATGAAACGACAGCTTTAGTAAATGCTGTTGAAGAAATCAACGATAATTTAACAAGTGAAATGGTTTCTTATAAAAATATAGGACTAACCCTAGAACAAATGAAGGAAGAGAATGCTGCTGAAATTTTGAAATATTTAGATAAAGATGTAGCAATTAGACTTTTATCCAACTACCAATCAAAAAATAAAAGAAAAAAAGTTGATGAATTGCTAAGGCGTATGGAAGAACGAGAAAAAGAACTAATAAACATTGCCAACATATATAACGTTGAAAAAGCTGAAAAACTACTAGCAGATATTGGTGATGAGAATAATTACAAACCTGAAGAATTATCAATTGTTTACAGAAATATGGATAGGTTAAAAGCTGCTCAAATCTTATCAAAAATTGAAGATAAAAATTTTACTTATAAGTTGTTAGAGCAGATTAAGAATGATGAACTGATTGTAAACGGGAAAGATACAGTGACATCAGATATGATGAGCGCGATGAAGATCTATCGTGAATATGATCAAGAAATTGATGAATTGACAAAAGTTTATGGAAAAATGGAACCTACACAAATTGGAGCTGTAATTACAAAATTATTTAAAAGTCGTAATATGCCTAAAAAATACGCTTTTCAAAATGGAGAAGAAATTATTATTACAGATCAAGAGATCGCAGTAAATATTTTAAAAAAGTTAAAGGAAAAGACAGTGGCAGAAATACTTGCAACACTAGATAGTAGTTTAGCTTCTGAACTATCGAAAAAGCTGACACTACCTTAATAAAAATACTAGAAAGGGGGTGAAAAAATGAATGCGTTACAAATGAATCTAAAGACACAAGTTAATCATACGCAATCCACAACGAGCAAGCCTAAGGATCTGATGAAAAGAAAAGAAAGTAGCACTTTTAATGGCATCTTAAGTGAAAATATGAAACAACAAAAAGAATATGATTTCAAGAAAAAAAGTGATGAAAAGTTTATAGAGAACACAAATAGTGAAGAAAAGTTAAATGCTGAAAGTCAATCTATACAAAAAGAGAAAACTGAAAAAAATTCAATCACAAATAACGAAGCAATGGAAAAAATAGAAAATGCAGAAAAAGACAATGCAAAAGAGGAACTACCACAGGAACTTATGGATTTTATTGCTTCGTTGAATAAGCTTTTAGAAGAAATGGATAAAAAGATGCTTGTTGAAGGAAAGGACGTTGCCGTAACTGCGTCATTTGAAGAATTGAAATCACAAATTAATGAATTTCTATCAAATATGGATCAAAATAATATTGTAGCTACGCAAGATACGGCATCACTAAAAGAAACACTTATGCAATTGATGAATCAATTTGAAACAGCGATGGATCAAACTGAAGTGAAAGTAGAATCAGAAGATTTTAATGAACTATTATCAAAAATTAAAGCAGTATTAGAAGATAATCAATATGATAAAACAAAAGACACGCCTGTTACGAATGATGTAATCGATAAAAAAGACTTAACAAACGTACAAAGTAAAGAAGATGCTAAGAAAGATACAGAAACAGTAAAAAATGAAGTATCCGTAAATACAAAAAATGAAACAAAGGCTGATTCGGAAAATGAGAGGCAAATGTCACAAAATGAAAACAAAGAAGGTAAAAGTGGTTTTTTTGCGAATAAAGAGCAAAAAATTATTATCAGTGATAAAATAATACAAGAATTACCAACCACGTATAATGTTCAGAGCAATGTAACCTCAGTAGAAAATATAAAAATAGAAAATGATATGTTACAAAAACCGAATTTTAACAATATCTTAGAACAAATGGTTGAGAAAGCACAAGTGATCGTAGATGAGAAAGGTTCAGAAATGTCTTTACAGCTTAAACCAGATAATTTAGGAAATCTGTCTATGAAAATAGCCGTTGAGAGAGGCATCGTTATTGCAAATATTGTTGCAGAAAATCAAGCAGTAAAAGAGGTTATAGAATCAAATTTTAATGCACTACGTGATGCCCTAAATGAAAAAGGTTTTGGTATTTCTGAATTGAATGTAAGTGTAGGACAAGACTCAGATTTTCAAAAACAGCAAAATTTTATGAATTCCAAGAAAAAAAGTAGTGGAAAAATGGCTATAGATAAATTAGATTATGAAGATTCAATTTTAAATGAAGAAGCAAATGATATAAGTGCTATCAATACTTCAAAAATCAATCATTTAGGTTAGGAGGTGAAAAAATGTCTGTGGATGGAGTTAATAACAATACAACGAATGTGACGAATAGTGAGAAAGTAACAGCGGCTATAGAAAGAGGAGAAAAAACGAGTGTTAAAGAAAAAAAAGATACATTGGGGAAAGATGCATTTTTACAGCTTCTCGTAACACAGCTTAGTCATCAAGATCCATTAAATCCTGTTGAAGATAAAGAAATGCTCGCACAAATGGCTCAATTTAGCAGTTTGGAACAAATGCAAACTTTTAACAAATCTATGGAGGGATTAAGAGAAGATATTGCATATGCAGTAAAAGATGTTTTAACAGTAGATACAATGAACTACAACTTAAATAAAGAAGTGCTTGGTGAATTAATAAAATTAAATAAAGCTTTAGAAGCATATGGAATAAAACCACCAGTAGATTCTGACCCTGAAGTTGATACAGGAGGCAGTGGAGATGAATAAAATAATGATTCAAAATATTCATGCCACAACGCAAAAAATAACATCTAAAAAAGTAGTGCAAAATAAATCTTTCGCACAGCTACTAGATCATGTTGTGAACAAAGATGTAAAATTCTCTAAACATGCAATAGAACGGTTAGCGTCGAGAAATATAAAGCTTGACAATAAAGAAATTTTTAAAATTAAAGAAGCTTTAAATAAAGCAAATCAAAAGGGAATTAAAGAGACACTGATCCTTATGAATAACAAAGCATTTGTTGCGAGTGTACAAAATAAAACGATTATTACAGTAGCGACAGATGAACAGTTAAAAGATAATGTTTTTACGAATATTGATGGGGCTGTAATTATATAGCTGGACCTTTATAGGAGGCTATATATCGCTGAATGATTGAGGAGATATATTACAGTAAATAAAAGGAGGTCATGTAAAATGATGCGTGCATTGTTTACCGCAGTGTCAGGACTTGGTGTTCACAAATCAAAAATGGATGTTATTAGTAATAATATTGCCAATGTGAATACAGTAGGATATAAAAAGAGCAGAATGACATTTAAAGAAACTTTTAACCAAACATTACAAGGGGCATCTGCCCCACAAGGTGGCAGAGGAGGTACAAATCCACAACAGATTGGGTTAGGTGTTGGTATTGGTGCCATGGATACCATCCATACAATAGGTGTTGCAGAGACAACGGATGTACCTACAGACTTAATGATTAATGGAGATGGTTTTTTTATGGTTTCTGATGATGCGAGTTTTCTAAACAGAAGCTATACAAGAGCAGGAAATTTTCAAATAGATCGAGCAGGTAATCTAAATAATGCAGATGGTCTTAGAGTATTAGGTTATCGTGTAGAAGATATGGGGGAAAATCCAACGTTTAAGAGCAATCTAGAAGGATTAGTTATTTCAAAAGCAATGACCTTTCCAGCAAAAGCAACTACAAAAGTTACATTAACAGGACAATTGAATAGTGAGACAGAAAAAACTATTGATCTTGGTACTGTTGGTGTTGAGCCTGCACAGGGTAATGTAAGTGATGATCCTACAAAAGATGCTGTACTATTGTTGAAAAATGGAAAATATGAAGTAAACCCTACCTACGCAGATGCAGTCGCAAAGGAAGTATCCTTTCAAGCATTTGATAATTTGGGAGGGATGCACAATTTTAAGCAAGTGTATATAAAGATTAAAGATAAACAAGTTGCTGCTGGACCTCCAGCAATAAATAATAGTCAATATCAAGTTGAAACATTCTATGTAAAAAAAGATGGAACCATGTTACATGCTGGTGCTGCTACTACACCTCCAACTGCAACTGGAACTTCACCAATATTAGAATTTGATTCAAGTGGAAAATTAGTCAATACACCGAAACTATCATTAGAGGTTGGTGCTGGTTTAACAAATGGTGCAGGAGCTTTAGGCTTTGATGTAGAGCTTAACAGTGATAACATCATCATGACTTCTGGTGAATCTACCATGTCTGACGAGCAAGATGGGTATAAACAGGGAAGCCTTGATACTTATACTATTGGGCAAGACGGGATCATTCAAGGGACCTTTACAAATGGGATGAAGTGTTCAATAGGAAGGCTTGCTTTGGCAAAATTCAAAAATCCTGCTGGACTTTTAAAAACATCAGGGAACATGTTTATCAATACGGCAAACTCTGGATCACCCATTGTAGGAAAGCCTGGTGAAAGTGGATTTTCTACTTTAGCTGGCGGAAAATTAGAAATGTCTAATGTAGATATAGCTAAAGAATTTACAGATATGATCACAACACAAAGAGGGTTCCAAGCAAGTGCAAAAATAATTACAACATCAGATGAAATATTACAGGAATTAGTAAACTTAAAAAGATAATAATTTATTCCGGGCATCTTTGCCCGGAATCTAAAGGATGGTTCGCATGATTTATGTTACAAGATTAAGTGGAAAAGAGTATGTAATCAATAGTGATCTAATTGAATGTATTGAGTCTACACCGGATACAGTCATAACCCTTACTACTGGTAAAAAAATAATTGTATTAGAACCTATTGACGAAATAATTAACAACATAATAAAATATAAACAGCAAGTTTTTTCACATCTAGAAGTAAAGCATAACTCCTTGAGAAATGAGGTGTAGACATTGGATTTAGCAACAATTATTGGAATCGTTTCAGGGCTAGGAATGATTATATGGGGGATTGTGATAGATGGAAGTATTTCAACTTTTTATAATCTACCATCAATCGTGATTGTCCTAGGGGGAACCATTGCAGGGATTTGTGTAGCCTATCCGTTGAATAAACTAAAAGACGCACTGGTTGTTGTAAAAAAAGCCTTTGCGAGTAAAAATCATGATCCTATGGAAATTATTTCAAAGATCATCGAAATTGCAAACATTGCAAGACGTGAAGGTCTGTTAGCGCTTGAAGAGGCGGCAGAAAATATAGATGATAAATTTTTGCAAAAAGGTGTTATGCTTATTGTAGACGGTACAGATCCTGAGTTAGTTAGAAACATTTTAGAAACAGAATTGGCATTTGTTGAAGAAAGACATGGTGAAGGGCGAAGCATATTTGATACTTTAGGAAGTCTAGCACCAGCCTTTGGAATGATCGGTACATTGATAGGACTTATTAATATGTTAAAAACCCTAGAAGATCCCTCGGCTGTAGGACCACAGATGTCAGTCGCTTTAATTACTACTTTTTATGGGTCATTGCTTGCAAACTTAATATTTATTCCTATTGCTGCAAAATTAAAAATTAGGAGTAGAGAAGAGATATTGATTAAAGAAGTAATGGTTGAAGGACTTTTGTCTATTCAAGCAGGGGAGAATCCTAGAATTATTGAAGTAAAACTTAAATCTTTCCTTCCTCCAAAACATAGAAAGACCTCTGAAGGTAATGATAAAGAGGGAGTGGAGGCTTAAATGGGAAGAAAAAGAAAACAGGAAGAGACAAAGGCGGGTTCACCTGCGTGGATGACTACTTTTAGTGACTTGATGACATTACTACTGTGTTTCTTTGTACTATTATTTGCTTTTTCAACGATAGATTTAAGAAAATTCTCAGCAGTGATGCAGTCTTTTCAAGGTTCCTTAGGTGTTTTTGAAGGAGGAAAAACCCTTGATAGTACAGAATACATTCAAGAAGCCTTAAATGATGAAAAAACAACAGCACAACTTGAGGAGATAGAGGACTTTAAAAAACTAAAAGAGCAGATCGAAGAGTATCTAGAGAACAATGAGATGGAGCAACAAATACTGGTTGACCTTGATGCAAGAGGATTACTACTTAGATTTAAAGATAATGTGCTTTTTGATTCAGGCTATGCACAACTAAAGCCAGTAGCGAAAAAGACATTGGAATTTATAGCGGATCTATTAAAACAGGAGGAGTTTATAGAGAAATATATAAGGATTGAAGGCCATACAGATGCTGATCCAATTATACACTCTAAAAAATTTCCAACAAATTGGGAGCTTTCTGTGACAAGAGCTTCAAATGTAGTAAGGTTTTTAATTGAAGAAGCAGATATGAGTCCTCAAAAATTATCGGCATCAGGATATAGCAAGTATCACCCTGTAGCACCAAATGATAGTGTTGAGAATAAAGCAAAGAATAGAAGAGTAGATATTGTTATACTTCGTTCTGAATTTGTTAAATCAGAGTCATATTATTAAAGTGCTCAGAAAGGGTGTAGAAGAATGACAACAAAAAAAATAATATTATATAGTGTCATAGGTTTTATTTTAACAGCATTAGTTGTGGGTGGCGTATTTTATTTTGTAGCAAATAAAAAAGCAAATGAAAACCCAAAAGAAGTTCAAACGAGCACCTATTCTATGGGGGAATTATATGCAAATATAAAAGAGAGTAGAAAAATTTTAAAAGTAAACATAGAGATAGAAATAGCGAATGAAAAAATAAATGAAGGATTAGACAACAAGCGCTCCGAAATAATAAACAAGATATTAGAATTATTAAGAAGTAAAGATGAAACACAATTATCAGGTGACAAGGGCCAACAAGCTCTTCGAAAAGAAATAGTGAAATCTGTAAAATCTGTGGTGCCCTCTGATGAAATTATGGATGCATATTTTGTAGAGTATATTATCCAATAAAAGGGAGGGATCGTGATTGTCTGATGTATTGTCACAAAGTGAAATTGATGCGCTACTCCAGGCACTAAGTACCGGTGAAGTGGATGCACAGGAAATGAAAGCGGAAACAAAAGAAGCAAAAGTTAAAAGATATGATTTCAGAAGACCAAATAAATTTGCAAAGGATCAATTGCGAACACTCCAGATTATTCATGAAAATTTTTCTAGAGCGTTAAATACTTTCTTATCTGGTTATCTAAGAAGTTTAATACATGTGGAAGTGTTAAGTGTAGAACAATTATCTAATTATGAGTTTACCAATTCAATAGCAAATCCAGCGATTTTAGGGATTATAGATTTTAGCCCGCTAGATGGGCAGATTATTTTAGATATTACTGCTGATATTGCTTTTGCAATTATTGATAGGATATTAGGAGGTAGTGGCATCGCGATTGAGGAAAAGAGAAGTTTTACAGAAATTGAAATTTCATTGATAAAGAAACTAATGAAGCAAATTATTAAGTTATTTAAAGAACCATGGGAAAATGTAGTACCTATTGATCCAAGGTTAGAAAAAATAGAAACCAATTCTCAATTTGCTCAGATTGTTTCGCCAAGTGAAACAATAGCTCTTATAACATTGAATATTAAGATTGGTGAAGTTGAAGGAATGGTAAATCTATGTATTCCTCATTTGGTTATTGAGCCTATCTTACCAAAATTGAACACAAGATTGTGGTTTACTAGTACAAATAAAGAACGCACACAAGGAGATGAAGAACTTCTTACACACAGAGTAGAAAAAACGAAAGTTCAAGTTAGAGCTGTTTTGGGAAGAACTTTTATAACAGTAAGTGATTTTCTTGATCTTCAAGTAGGAGATGTGGTTCAATTAGATGCTTTGGTAAATGATGATATGAAAATATTTGTAGGAGATAATCTAAAATACTATGGAAAACCTGGAACAAAAAAGAAAAAGATGGCTGTGCAAATAAAAGGTGTTGTAGAGAATGGAGATGAGTAAAATGGCCGATATGCTTTCTCAAGAGGAAATAGATGCTTTATTGAAAGGTACCCCGCAGGTTGTGGAGGATAAAAAACATATAGAACTAAATGAAAATCAAAAAGATGCTTTAGGAGAGATAGGAAACATTAGTATGGGCACTTCTGCAACAACATTGTTTACGCTTTTAGGGCAAAAAGTTACCATTACGACGCCAATGATATCTGTGTTAACAATGGAAGAACTAGCAAAACAATATCCAACGCCTTTTGTTGTTGTTGAGGTTAAATATAAAGAAGGCATTGAAGGTGGAAATCTCTTAGTATTAAAAGAAAATGATGTTAAGATTATTACGGATATTATGATGGGTGGAGATGGAACAAACAATTCAGGAGAATTAACAGAATTACATTTAAGTGCTATCGGTGAAGCGATGAACCAGATGGTAGGATCATCGGCCACTTCTCTGTCTGAAATGTTTCATAGTAAAATAGATATCAGTCCCCCAAGGGCTATGTCTATGAGTTTTTCAAAGGATATAGAAGGCTTAGATTTTGTAGGTTATGATGACCAAGTCGTAAAGATTGCATTTAAAATGGTAGTAGGAGATATTATTGATAGTGAGATTATGCAAATTATACCAATATCTTTTGCAAAGGATTTAGTAGATAATTTACTAAATGGCACTTCTACAAACTATCAAGAAGAACAACATAATTCTATAAGTAATCAAATGAATAATATCCCTCCAATTATAGAACAACAAGCAAATGGGATGCAGCAACAGATGAGCAATGAGGGATATATGAGTAATAATAATGCTATGCCAGGTTCAGGTATGCCTAGTGCAAGAAGGACAGAACCAGTAAATGTGCAACCTGTGCAATTCCAATCTTTTGATAATGGGTATGGAAGTAATGGAAAAGAAAGTATCAGTTTAATTAAAGATGTACCACTAGAAATTACTGTGGAATTAGGTAGAGCTTCTAAAACAATCAGTGAAATTTTAGAATTTTCTCAAGGAACGGTTGTGGAACTTGAAAAATTAGTTGGAGAACCTTTAGATATTCTAGTAAATGGACAATTTATGGCTAAAGGAGAAGTTGTTGTAATTGATGAAAACTATGGGATTCGTATAACAGATATCCTAAATCCTGCAAAAAAGATAAATAAGATTAAATAACGAGGAGGAAATATAATGCCAAAAGGAATTTTAGTAGTTGATGATGCCGCATTTATGAGAATGATGATTAAGGATGTTTTAACAAAATATGGATTCAATGTTCTAGGGGAAGCTGAAAATGGTGCAAAAGCAGTTGAAAAGTATAAAGAATTGAACCCTGAATTAGTGATTATGGATATTACTATGCCAGAAGTAGATGGTATACAAGCCTTGAAAGAGATCAAAAAAATCAATCCGAATGCGAAAATTGTTATGTGTTCTGCGATGGGGCAACAAGCGATGGTTATTGAAGCAATTCAAGCTGGAGCTGGAGATTTTATTGTAAAACCATTTCAAGCAGACCGGGTTGTTGAAGCTGTTAAAAAAGTACTAGGTTAGTTCGAAAGGGGAAATTACAATTATAGCAGATATAAAATATTTTATGAGTGTTTCAATTGCATTTCTCTTTATATTAGGATCGGCCTATTATGTGACAAAATGGATGGGTAAAAATGGTAACCTGTTTATAAAAGGTAGAAACATGAAAATCGTTGAAAAAATATCTTTAGGTATGGACAAATCTATTTGTATGATTCATATTGGGAGAGATTACTATATCCTAGCTGTTGGTAAACAAAATATTGAATTATTAGATAAAATCAATCAAAATGATATAAAAATTACTTTGAATCCTCCCAAAGATGAGCAAATACAAGAGCCATTTGATGATTTTCTAGATGAATATCTGTATAAGGAGAACAGTCTATCAGATGAAAGGCAGAAAAATATAGATAGTTTTACAGCGCCTATGTGGGATAAGCTAAAAGGAATGAAAAGACGTAGCGCAGAGATAAAACACTATAAAGATAAGGACGAACTAAAATGAAGAAAAAAGGTGTAAAAAGAATATATTGGATCATTGGGATTATGATATTTATCATAGGGTTCTCATTCTCTGTATCTTGTGCCGAACCTAAAATGCCAATTCCCAAAATCAGTATAGGCTTAGATGAAGCCAATAATCCAAAGGAAGTAGCCAATAGCTTGGAAATTTTATTTTTAATGACAGTTTTAGCACTAGCGCCATCTATTTTAATTATGATGACATGCTTTACTAGAATTATCATTGTGTTATCTTTTATACGTAAAGCGATTGCTACGCAAACAACACCACCTAATCAAGTGCTTATTGGATTAGCTCTTTTTCTCACTTTTTTTATTATGGCACCCATTGGTTCGGAGATTAATGAAAAGGCGATACAACCTTATTTGAATGAACAGATTTCAGCAGAAGTAGCAATAGAAAATGGAATGGCACCACTAAGAAAATTTATGTTTAATCAAACAAGAGAAAAAGATTTGGCACTTTTTATAGATATATCAGGTAGTGAGGTGCCAAAAGAACTTAAAGATATTCCAACGAAAGCATTAATTCCAGCCTTTATTATTAGTGAATTGAAAACTGGATTTCAAATTGGGTATGTACTATTTATACCATTTGTCATAGTTGATATGGTAGTTGCCAGCACACTCATGTCAATGGGAATGATGATGTTACCGCCAGTGATGATTTCAATGCCTTTTAAGATTTTACTATTTATATTGGTAGATGGCTGGAATCTTATTATCAAATCCTTGATTATGGGATTTAAATAGAGGTGTAATCAATGAGCCAAGGACAAATTATAGATCTTTTGCAGCAAGCTATGCTAAATGTGATATTATTATCAGCACCAATGCTTGTGTTAGGGCTCATTGTGGGCTTAGCAGTAAGTGTTTTTCAGGCAACAACACAAATACAAGAACAAACACTTTCATTTGTTCCTAAAATCATAGCGATTTTAGTTGCGATTATTGTTTTTGGTCCATGGATTTTAAGTAGAATTGTAGATTATACAGAAGGTTTATTTATGAATTTAAATGATTTTATAAAATAGATTGGATTGAAAAATGTGGAGATTGCAGTAAGATTATTAGGGCATATTGATATATTCTTGCTAATTTTTGCAAGAATTTTAGGCATTTTTGTTTCAACACCAGTTTTTAGTAATAAAAATGTACCTTCTTATATAAAAATAGGAGTTTCTTTAATTATTACACTGATCCTATTTCCTGTGATTAATGTACCCAAAAATCTAGTGAATGATAACTTCTATTCATTATCGCTAAATAGCACAAAAGAATTGATGACAGGTATTATGATAGGATTTATTTGTTACCTTTTTTTCAGCGCAATCTATTTGGCAGGAAATATTATTGACATGCAAATAGGTTTTTCTATGGCAAGTGTAATAAATCCAGAAGATGATACACAAGTGCCAATAATGGGAAGCTTGTTCTATATCATGGCAGTATTAGTGTTTTTATCAACGAATGGACATCATACGGTAATTTATGCACTAAAATATAGCTTTGACAGCATTCCTATGGGAAGCTTAATAGTTAATGCGTTTATGATTGATAAATTAATCAGCATATTAACAACAATTTTTATTGTTGCTTTTAAAATGGGTGCACCTATTTTGATTACAATTTTTATATCAAACATATTACTTGGAATATTAGCACGTACTATGCCTCAAATGAATGTTTTTGTTGTAGGGATGCCTCTAAAAATATTAGTGGGTCTTATGATTATTGTTTTAATACTACCTTTATATTTAGGGGTTTTCGAGCATCTATTTGACAACATGTTTGAAAATCTTTACGATTTTATAAACCTTGTAGCAAAAGGATGATGTCATGTTTCTTTTTAAGATAGATTTACAACTTTTTTCTGGAGAAAAAACAGAAAAAGCTACACCAAAGAAAAGAAAACAATCTAGAGATGAAGGCCAGGTATTACAAAGTAAAGAAATTAATTCCGCATTTATATTGCTAGTTACTTTTTTAGTTTTAAGTGTAATGGGAAATTATATTTACCAAAACTTTATGGACTTTACTAAAAATTTATTTTTAGAAATGAAAGATAGTGATAATTTATTTACGATTAATGAAACGCACAAATTATTGATACAAACTATTATTTTAATAGCAAAAATAGTAGTACCTATTGTAGGGAGTGCATTTATTGTTGGTTTAATATGTAGCTATATGCAGGTAGGATTTTTGTTTACAACAAAACCTTTAAAACCTAAGCTTAGCAAACTCAATCCAATTAATGGGATGAAAAAATTTTTTTCAATGAAACCTTTAGTAGAACTTTTTAAATCACTTATAAAGATCAGTGCAGTTGGATATATAACTTTTAGCTATGTATTAAAACAATCTAAGAATATATTCAATATTATGGACATGGATATTTTGCAAATTATAGGGTATTTAGGTAAAACTACAGTGAATATAGCTTTTCGCGCTGCCGCTATGTTAATTGTTTTAGCAGCAGCAGATTATTCATATCAAAAATGGGAGCATGAAAAAGAGTTGAAAATGTCAAAACAGGAAATAAAAGAGGAATATAAGCAAATGGAAGGAGATCCTCAATTAAAATCAAAGATTAAAGAAAAACAACGACAAATGTCAATGGGAAGAATGATGCAAGATGTGCCAAAGGCAGATGTGATTATTACAAACCCAACCCATTATGCTGTTGCCATTCGGTATGATAGTAAACTTGAAGATGCCCCTGTTGTCTTAGCAAAAGGAAAAGATCTTATTGCACAAAAAATAAAAAAAGTAGGGTATGAAAATGATATAACAATTGTAGAAAACAAACCACTCACCCGATCCATTTATTTCGCTGTTGATATAGGAGATTATATTCCTCCAGATCTTTATCAAGCAGTTGCAGAAGTGTTAGCTTATGTATATAAACTCAAAAATATCCAATAGGAGGAATAAAAATGAAATTTGGTGATATTGCTGTATCACTTGCAATCATAGCAGTTGTTATTATTATAATTATTCCAATACCCCTGCTTGCTGTAGATATATTGTTAAGTTTTAATATATCATTATCTTTACTTATTTTATTGATTTCAATATATAACAAAGAACCTTTGCAGTTTTCAGTTTTTCCTTCGATGCTTCTTTTAACTACATTATTTAGGCTTTCTTTAAATGTTACCACGACAAGATATATTTTATCTCGTGGAAATGCAGGAAGTGTTATCGAAGCATTTGGTCAATTTGTTATAGGTGGAAATGCTGTTGTTGGTTTTATCATATTCTTAATTATCATAATTATACAATTTATGGTAATTACAAAAGGAGCAGAAAGAGTATCAGAAGTTGCTGCAAGATTTACACTAGATGCAATGCCAGGGAAACAGATGGCAATCGATGCAGATTTGAATTCTGGCTTGATAAGTGAAATGGAAGCACGGGAAAGAAGAATGCGTATACAAGGAGAAGCTGACTTCTATGGATCTATGGATGGCGCAAGTAAATTTGTAAAAGGGGATGCTATTGCAGGGGTTATTATAACCCTTATTAATATAACAGCAGGATTTGTATTAGGAATGCTAGGCGGTGAATTGAGTTTTCTAGAAGCGCTGCAAAAATATACTTTGTTAACCGTAGGAGATGGATTAGTAGGTCAAATTCCGGCATTACTTATTTCAACGGCAACAGGCATCGTGGTAACAAGAGCTGCTTCAGATTCTGATTTGGGAAATGATGTATTACAACAATTGTTTAGACAGCCTCGGATTATGTTTATTGTTTCAGGCGTATTGTTATTTTTAGGACTAACACCGTTACCTAATCTGCCATACATGACATTAAGCGCTATATTTTTATATTTAGGATTTATTCTTAGAAAGTCTATTAAAGAAAGCATTGTTGAAGAAGATGGAGTTCCTCAAGAAATAGAAGCTGAAGAAATTAAAAAACCAGAAAATGTAATACCTCTCCTTCAAGTAGATCCAATTGAGTTAGAATTTGGATACGGCATTATTCCGCTGGCAGATCCAAATCAAGGTGGGGATTTATTTGATAGATTAGTGATGATTCGAAGGCAATGTGCCTTAGAACTAGGAATTGTTGTACCAATGATAAGGCTTAGAGACAATATTCAATTAGAATCAAACCAATATGTAATAAAGATAAAGGGTGTTGATGTAGCAGAAGGAAGTATTATATTTGATCATTATTTAGCAATGAATCCGGGTACTGCGGAAGGAAATATCAATGGAATTGATACAATAGAGCCTGCTTTTGGATTACCTGCAAAGTGGATTGAAGAGGATGAAAGAGAAAAGGCTGAAATATTTGGTTATACGGTTGTTGATCCTTCTTCCATCATATCTACGCATCTTACTGAAATTGTTAAGAATCATTCGCATGAATTATTAGGTAGACAAGAAGTAAAAACATTACTTGACAATGTGAAAGAACATCATGGAGCTTTAGTAGATGAACTTGTTCCTAAAATTATGTCTTTAGGAGAAGTTCAAAAGGTATTGTCGAATTTATTAAGAGAGGGTATTTCAATAAGGGATATGGTTACGATTTTAGAAACACTTGCTGATTATGGGACAATTACAAGAGATGGAGATATGCTTACAGAATATGTTAGACAATCTCTCTCAAGAGCGATTACTAAAAAGTTTATTGAAGGGAAGAATGCAAAAGTAATTACCCTTGATCAAAATCTTGAGGCAACGATTATGGAATCGATTCAGCAAACAGAACATGGATCCTATTTAAACTTAGATCCAAATAGTACACAAACTATTTTGAATAGCTTAGCCAAGCAAGTGGAAAAATTAATGTCTGTAGGAGAACAACCAATTATATTGACTTCTCCTATTGTTCGATTTTATTTTAAGCGGTTAACAGAGCAATTATCGCCTGAACTAGTCGTTTTATCGTATAATGAAATTGATCCAAAAGTTGAAGTACAGTCAATTGGGATGGTGAGTGCATAATATGAAAGTAAAAAGATATATTGCAAATAATACACAGGAAGCCATGTTGAAAATTAAAACTGAACTTGGTGTAAATGCTGTGATTTTGCATTCAAGAAAAATTAAGCGTTCAGGTATTATAGGATTTTTCAAAAAACCACTTATTGAAATGGTTGCTGCGATTGAAGAAAACAATGAACAAAATAGAAAAAGAATAAACACACAAAGTGAAAGAAAAAATATAAATAAACAAGGAGAAACAGATAAGATTGACGAATTACAATATCAAGTAGGAAATATTCAGAATATGTTAAATAACTTTATTCATAATATAGACGAAAAAAAAGAACCCAAAAAGCCTGCACTATTTGAAAAATATTACAGTCAACTGTTAGAAAATAATATTGAAAAAAATATTGTGGATAAAATTATGAATATTGCAAAAAAACAGATGAGCTTTTCGAATGAAAATGAAGAAGCAATCAACAAAGCAATAAAAATTATTATTAGAGAATATTTAGGTGCCTCTCAGTTTGTGCGAGAAAAGGATGATGGGCAAAAAAGGATTGTCTTTGTCGGACCAACGGGTGTTGGCAAAACAACAACCATAGCTAAGCTTGCGGCAAGGTTAGCTATTGGAGAAAAAAAATCTGTTGCACTTATTACAGCGGATACTTATAGAATTGCAGCAGTGGAACAATTAAGAACCTATAGTGAAATTTTAGACATTCCAATAAAAGTAATATATGAACCTGAAGAGATTGAAGATGCCATAGAAGGGTATAAGGACAAAGATATCATTTTAGTAGATACAGCTGGCAGAAACCATAGATCCTTAGAGCAATTAGATGAAATAAAAAAGTTAATGAATTATATAGAAAATCCTGATGTTTTTTTAGTAATTAGTGCAACAACAGGGTATAAGGATATTAGAAGTATTATTGATTCTTATCAATTTATTGAAGATTATAGCTTATTATTTACCAAATTAGATGAAGCAAATGGTTTTGGGAATATATTAAATACAAAGATATTAACTGGAAAAAATCTTTCTTATCTTACTACAGGACAAAGTGTTCCAGATGATATTGAGATTGCGAATCCAGAAAAAATTGCAAATATAATTGTAGGTAAATATTATGAATGATCAAGCAAAAAAGCTAAGAGAGATCATTCATAATATAAAAAAACAAAACAAAGAAGCGCATAGTCCTACATTTTCAAAAAATACTGCCGATACTGATAGTACAAGGGTGATAACCATTACAAGTGGAAAAGGTGGGGTTGGAAAATCAAACTTTACGATTAATTTAGGGTTATCACTAAATAAATTAGGATACAAAGTTACAATTTTAGATGCTGACTTAGGTTTAGCAAACATTGATATTATTCTAGGTGTTATTCCAAAATATTCTTTAGCACATGTTATTCGAAAAGAAAAATCATTAGAAGAGATTATGGTAGAAGGACCGGGGGGGATAAAATTAATATCAGGAGGTTCAGGACTGAAAGAACTTGCGAATCTAACAGAAGAACAAATAACAAATTTAATTGTGAATTTAAAACTTCTTGGTAAATCAACGGATTTTATTCTAATAGATACAGGTGCAGGAATCAATAATTCTGTTCTATCATTTGTGGACGCAGCAAGTGAGATTATTTTAGTTACTACGCCTGAACCTACATCTATTACGGATGCATATGCAGTACTTAAAAATATTGTATTAAATGATAAAGAAAAAATAATTAGAGTATTAATCAACAGAGTAGAGAATAATGAGGAAGGATTAGAAGTTTTTAACAAGCTGAATACGGCTTCACAAAGGTTTTTAAATGTATCTTTGCAAAGACTGGGTTATTTATATGATGATATTTTAGTCTCTAGAGCAGTAAAACGACAAACTCCTTTTCTATTAGTTTATCCGAATAGTTTAGTTAGTAAAGGGGTAGAAACAATTGCATCGAGACTTGTTAATGAAACGAATTCAGAAGTGTTTGAAGTCAGTGGCTTGAAAAAATTTATTCATAAATTTTTTTATAGTCATAGAGAATCATTGTAAAAAATATTAGAAATGAAAGTAGGGTTTGTTTATGGTGAAAACAGATCTTCCAAATGTTGGAATGAAAATAGGGATAGAATTAGAGCATCCTTTGATGAATAAAAGTACAAAATTTGTTAGCCAAGTGATGGATATTATTGATGAAAAGGCTATGTTTATTGCGACACCTATCGCTAAAAATGTTTTAGTGCCTATAGATATTGGTAAAATCATAAAAATTAGTTATTTTAAAAAAAACTTAGGAACCTATGGATTTAATGCAGAAGTAGTAGAAAGAAAAAATGTTGGGGACATATCTTATATGAGAGTTAAAAAGATAGGAGAGGTTTTTCGTATACAACGGAGGAATTTTTTTAGATTAGAAGTATTATTAAATGGAGAAGTAAATGTAATCGAATCGCAAAATGGCAATGAAAAAACCATATCTGTTTTAACAAAGGACATAAGTGGTGGAGGCGTAAGAGTTATTAGCAAAGAAGCATTAGAAGTTGGCAGTGCAGTGGAAATAAAAATCGAAACAAAAAATAAACCAATTGTAGTTCAAGGTGAAGTATTGAGATGTGTTTTATATGAGGAATCTAATTATAATTTTGATATAGGAATCATCTTCAAAGATATTGATAAAAAAGAGAGAGAACAGATCATAGCATTTGTTTTTGATTATCAAAGAAGAATGCGAAAAAAGGGATTGATTTAAATGAAAAAAATTAAAGTGTTAGTAGTCGATGATTCTGCTTTTATGCGCAAAATAATTTCGGATATAATTAATTTAGATGATACATTAAATGCGGTTGACACATCTAGAAATGGGAAAGAAGCAATCGAAAAGATAAAGAAACTTTCTCCAGATATTGTAACAATGGATGTAGAAATGCCTATTATGGATGGGATAACAGCTTTGAAAATGATCATGAAGCAGTCACCTTTACCTGTTGTCATGCTTAGTAGTTTGACAAAGGAAGGGGCAGATGCTACGCTAAAAGCTTTAGAGATAGGTGCAGTTGATTTTATTACAAAACCAACAAATATTTTCAAAATGAGCACAGAAAATATGAAGCAGCAACTAACAGAAAAAATTAAGATTGCATCTAGAGCAAATATAGGTTCTAAAGGTATGGTTCATTCTAGAAAAATAGAAAATGTACATGGGATGAGTACACCTTTTAAAGAAACGGGTAGTATGAAAAAAATTGTTGCTATTGGGACTTCGACAGGGGGACCAAGGGCATTACAAGAGGTTATTCCATATTTACCCAAAAATATTCCGGCAAGCATTTTGATTGTACAGCATATGCCTAAAGGATTCACAAAATCATTAGCTGAGAGACTAAATAATTTATCAGAAATTCATGTTAAGGAAGCAGAAGAGGGAGATATTTTATTACCGGGATATGCATATATTGCGCCAGGGGGATATCATGTGAAAATTATAAATTCAGCAAATAATTATAAAATAAATCTTACAAAAGAAGAACTTGTTTCTGGGCATAGACCTTCTGTGGATGTGATGATGAATTCCCTAGCACAGCTAAAATTAAAGAACCTAGTTGGTGTTATTATGACAGGAATGGGGTCAGATGGAGCTGAGGGAATCAAAAATATAAAATTACAAAAAGGATATACTATAGCGCAAGATGAAGCAACATGTGTTGTTTATGGTATGCCAAAAGCAGCTGTCAATTTAAATTGTATTGATAAAATAGTACCACTACAGGATATTGCAACAATGATAACAAAATATGTGGGGGTGTAGTGAACATGGATATGAATATGAATCAGTATCTAGAAATTTTTATCGAAGAATCAAAAGAAAATTTACAAAGTATGAATCAATGTCTATTGGAATTAGAAAATAATCACAAAGATATTGGACTTGTTCATGAAATTTTTAGAATTGCGCATACATTGAAAGGTATGTCTGCTACTATGGGGTATAATAAAGTTGCAAAGCTTACCCATGAGATGGAAAACGTACTACAACTATTGAGAAGTAATGAGATGAAATTATCAGCAGCGATCGTGGATATTTTGTTTGAATGCTTAGACACCCTAGAAGGATATATCAATGAAATTGGCGATTCAGGAAATGAAGGAGAATTAGAATCTGATTATTTAGTGAAAAAATTAAATAAAGTGATTCATCCAGATGAGGAAAAGTGTCCGGACAATGAGCAGATACAAAATATCATGGTAGATGAAACGAATAAGATTGTTATCGAAGTTGGTGAATTTTCAAAAAATATTGCAGTAAAAGCTGCTGAAGATGGATTTAGTTGTTATAAAATGCAAATAGATTTAAACCCAAATTGCATGCTTAAGGCAGCAAGAGCTTTTATTATCTTTAATACCCTTGAAAAAGATTGCGAAATATTAAAATCTAATCCACCTGTAGAAGATATTGAAGATGAAAAATTTGATACAAGCTTTGAATTACTTATTATTTCGAAACTTGATGGAGAAAACATAAGAAAAAAAATAATGAATATATCTGAGATAGAAAATGTATTAATTGAAAAAATTGATGCAAAAGAACTTGTGGTGCAATCTCAAATTATTACAAATAGTGAAGAAGAAAAAATAGAGACCATAAGTAAAGAGGAGGAACATGAAAAAACTTCAAATCAATCGAAAAAGCCAAAGTTAGGAAAAACCGTAAGAGTAGATATCGATCGGTTAGATAACTTAATGAATCTTGTAAGTGAATTAATTATTACAAGATCAAGATTAGAAGAAATCGATGATTCAGGGAAAAAAAATAATATGCATGAAGCCATAGAATACCTTGAAAGAATTACAACAAGTTTACATGATGCTGTAATGAAAGTAAGAATGGTTCCTATTGAGAGAGTATTCAACAGATTTCCAAGAATGGTACGCGATCTTTCAAAGGATCTTGGGAAAGAAATTTCATTGGAAATGTCAGGAGAAGAAACAGAAGTTGATAGAACGGTTATTGATGAAATAGGGGATCCACTTATTCATCTTATTAGAAATTCCATTGATCATGGAATAGAAGATCCTGAAACAAGAAAACAACATGGAAAATCTGAAATAGGAACAGTAAAGCTTATAGCTTATCCGGATGGAAATAGTGTTGTAATTGAAGTAGAAGATGATGGACAAGGAATTAACATTGAAAAAGTGAAAGCAAAGGCGATCAATAATGGACTCATAACAAAAGAGCAAGCTGATAATATGGACGATAAAGAAGCTGTAAATTTATTGTTTAGATCAGGATTTAGTATGGCTGATAAAATATCTGATATTTCAGGTAGAGGTGTAGGGTTAGACGTTGTGAAGACAAAGATAGAAGCTCTTGGAGGGATTGTTGAAGTAAAAACTTCTAAATCAGGTAGTACATTTACCATAAGATTGCCATTGACTCTTGCTATTATTCAGGCATTATTGGTTAATGTTGGGGATGAGAAGTATGCAATTTCCCTTAGCTCCATTAAAGAAATTATTACAATTGATCCTAAAAATATAAGAAATATACAAGAACAAGAGGTGGTATTATATCGAAATACTACATTACCAATACTGAGAATGAACGAGATTTTAGAAGTTCATTCAGAAAGACAACAAGAGGACGATTTGATTGTGGTTGTTGTCAAAAAAGGAGATAAAACAGCAGGATTTGTAGTGAATAGTCTAATAGGGCAACAAGAAATTGTAATAAAGTCGTTAGGGAAATATTTATTAGGTATTAAATCGATTGCAGGAGCTACTATTTTAGGAAACGGGCAAGTTGCACTTATTGTAGATACAAATTCCCTTTTCTAAACTTTAAGATTGCATAAAAAGGAGAGGATATAATGCTTCATAAGATGGATACAACAGACAATCAATATGTATTATTTAAACTTGACAATGAGTACTATGGAGTAGATATTTTACGTGTTGAAACAATTGAAAAAGTTATGGATATAACAAGGGTTCCACATGCTTTGTCTTATGTAGAAGGGGTTATTAATTTAAGAGGTGAAGTAGTACCTGTTATTAATTTGAGAAAAAGATTTAATTTACCACAAGAAGAGTCGAATGAAGAATCTAGAATCATTATTGTTTCTGTTGAAGATATGGTGGTAGGTTTGTTAGTAGATTCATCCTCTGAAGTTTTGCAATTAGATGCTGATGCAGTTGATGATGTTCCGAATATTACTGAGCACTTAAAAAATGATTATGTAAAGGGCATAGGTAAAAATGAAGAAAGGATTATTATCCTATTAGATTTGGAAAAAGTTTTAGAAAATGGAGAGCAAAAGGAAGCGCTATAAGTAAATATAAGGTGGGATAAAATATGGGCATTTCTATAGAAGAGATGAATAATATGCAACTAGATGTTCTAAAAGAAGTAGGGAATATTGGTGCAGGAAACGCTGCAACAGCTCTTGCCAAAATGCTGAATAGAAAAATTGATATGAATGTCCCAAAAGTTGAGATATTAGAATTTAGAGAAGTTGCAGAACTTTTAGGGGGAGCAGAAATACCTGTATGTGGAATATATTTTAATGTGGTTGGAGACTTAACTGGAAATATTATGTTCTTGCTTACTTTAGAATCATCTAAATTATTAGCAAATATGCTTTTGCTAAGGGAAGAAAATTCTGAAATTTTAGATGAAATTGAGCAATCTGCTTTACAAGAAATAGGAAATATCCTTTCAGGCGCATATATATCATCCTTAACAACATTAACAGGATTAAACATGAAAATATCAATTCCTTCGTTGACAACAGATATGGCAGGCGCTATATTGAGTGTACCTATTATTCAATATGGCCAGGTTGGAGATAAAGTATTATTGATTGAGACTGAATTTCATGAAGGGAATGATGAAATCAAAGGATATTTTTTCTTAATTCCTGATGTAGATTCTTTTGAAATATTATTAAAAAGTTTAGGGGTATTAGAATAATGGGAGAGATTATCAAGGTTGGGATGGCAGATTTAAATGTTGCGAAAGATGAAGATGTTTTAACGACTTTAGGATTAGGTTCATGTGTAGGAGTGACTATACATGACCCTATTGCAAAAGTTGCTGGCATGGCACATGTTATGTTACCTTCTAGTAAAACAATAAGAAATAATACAAATCTAGCTAAATTTGCAGATACAGCTATACTTTTACTATTAGAAAAAGTTTTAAAGTTAGGGGCTAGAAGGACAAGACTAGTAAGTAAACTAGCTGGAGGGGCCCAAATGTTTTCATTTTCAAGTAAAAATGATATCATGAAAATAGGGGAAAGAAATGCTATTGCTACGAAAGAAATATTAAATGAGTTAAAAATACCAATAAGTGCTGAAGATACTGGAGGGAATTTTGGCAGAACTATAGAACTTCATGCAAGTACAGGCATAATGCTGGTAAAAACAATAGGACGCGGTACGAAACAAATATGAATGGAGTTAGTTTATGAAAATTATAAAATCCATACCTTACATATTTCTTATATTTTCAATAATTGTTAGCACAATCATTGCTATGATGAATAACATTAGTTTCATTGTGTTTTTAAAGAGAACAAGTATACTTTATGTCATTATATTTTTGGCTACGAAGAGTTTTATTAGTAACTTGGTGAAAGTAGAAGAATCATCTAATCATATGCCTAAAATAGAAGGTGTGGTTGCATCAGAGAAGTTTGAAAATGGAATGGATGAAAAAAAAGCAGAAGATGATTTTATCCCCTTAGATTTAGGATAACATAAAACAAGTAACTATACGAATAAATCATAAGGGGGTCAGAAAAAATGGTGGATAGAAACTTATGGGAGAAATATATCAAAACGCATGATAAGAAAATTAAAGATCAATTGATTGTTGAATATATGGATCTAGTAAAAATTATTGCAGGACGGCTATATGCAAATTATGGTAATCATACGGAGTTTGAAGATTTAGTGAGCTATGGTATTTTTGGCCTATTAGATGCTATAGATAAATTTGATCCATCAAAAAATGTAAAATTTGAAACGTATGCATATATAAGGATTAGAGGAGCAATCATTGATCAGCTTAGGGTACTTGATTGGATTCCACGGTCTGTTAGACAGAAATATAAAAGAATTGAAGAAGCTTATAAATCTATTGAAAACAAATTAGGAAGAAGTGCAAGCGATAAAGAGATTTCTTTAGAGTTAAATATTTCACTAAATGAATTAAATGCAATGTTAGCAGAAATTCATTCTTTTTCTATTATTTCATTAGAAGAAAAAATTTCGAATAATACAAACTTTACCATTATCGATGAGAATGTAGATAGCGAACCGCAGCAACACTTTGAACGAGAAGCAACAAAAAAAATACTATTAGATTCTTTAAATGATTTACAAGAAAGAGAGAAAAGAATTATTCAACTTTATTATTATTCAGAATTAACGTATAAAGAAATTTCTGCTATTTTAGGGGTCTCTGAATCAAGAATTTCTCAACTACATACAAAAGCCATTATAAAATTGAGAAGTAAAATTGGGAAAGTTCTATAAAGGGCAATGGGGGGGATGACAATGGTGGACAGAAAATCTATTATTGTAGAAGGAAAAACACTAGAAGAAGCAACTAAAAGTGGATTAAAAGCTTTAGACACCCAGATTGATTATGTAGATATAGAAGTTCTAGAGGTAGGCAAGTCTCGTTTTGGTATTTTTAATAAAAATTTCAAGGTAAAATTAACTGAAAAGACAATAAACTATGAAGAAATTACGAATCTAGAAGCTGAGAATGAAAATGGAAAGTTTGAAATGCGTATGGACAAAGACAAGAGCAATCTAATCATATATCCGCCAAACGGGTTGGGGAAAACTGTAAGCATTGACGAAATTATATTTGAATTAGAAAAAAATGAAATTAAAAATATTGATATAGAAAAGATAAAATCAAGTTTAAAACTAAATAAAGTTACATCCATAGATATAAAAGATTTAGAAATTAAGGATCCCATCGATGCAAAAGCTGAGGTAATTATGTCAAGAGATAATATGAAAGTGTACATGAAGATTCTTCCTCCAAATGGTGGAAATATGATTACAAGAGAAGCAATCGATCATATTTTGGAAGAGAATCATATTGTTTATGGAATAGATGATATGCGCATTAACAAAATGATTTTAGAAAAGCAATGCAATGACGAAAACATCATAGCAGAAGGGAAAGAACCTGAAAATGGAAAAGATGGAATGATAAAATATAATTTTGATATAAATATTAAGGGCAAGCCACAAATCACTGAAGACGGAAAAGTAGACTTTAAGGAAATTGACATTATTTGCCATGTAAAAAAAGGTGACTATCTTGCTGAAAAGATTTTGCCAACAGATGGAATAGATGGAATGACCGTAACAGGAAAAGAATTAAAAGCTAAACCAGGAAAAATTGTTCATTTTAAAAAAGGTAAAAATGTGGGTGAAAGCGAAGATGGTTTAAAGTTAATTGCGGAGGTAGATGGACAAGTAAAATTAGTGAATGATAAGGTAAACGTTTTACAAGTATATGAAGTAAATGGTAATGTAGATCATGCAACAGGAAACATTCACTTTGCTGGAAAAGTAATTATTAGAGGAAATGTAAGAACTGGTTTTAAAATAGAATGTTCAGAAGATGTTGAAATTTATGGTGTTGTAGAGGGAGCAACAATTATTGCAGATGGTGATATTATACTGCATAAAGGTATTCAGGGGCACAATACTGGAAAATTAATCAGTAAAAAAGAAATAATATGCAAGTATATGGAAAACTGTTACGCAAAAGCCAATGAAACTATTACTGCGGATGCTATAATGCATTGCAAGTTAGAGTCAAATGGATCTATTGTTGCTACTGGTAAAAAAGGCTTAATTGTTGGTGGGGAAATACGAGCAAGGAATGAAGTGAGTGCAAAATGTATTGGTTCGCCCATGTCTACCGTTACAAAATTAGAAGTAGGTATTGATCCGGACATAAAAGAAAGATATGAAAGTTTAAGGAAAGAACTTGAAGAACTTTATAAAAATAAGGAAAATGTTGTAAAAGCCAAAGAATTATTAACTAAAATTTCTAAAATGACGAAACTACCAAAAGAAAAACAGAATATGTTGGATAAATCAATTAATACGGAAAAACATTTAGATCAGAAGATAGAAAGTGTAAATATGGCTATGATGCAGTTGCAAAACATGCTTCAGAAATTATCTAGTGGTAGAGTGAATGTTTCATCGTTAATATATCCAGGAGTAAGAATATCCATTGGTAATTCAGTATATTACAGTAGAGATGATATTGTATGTGCTACAATTACAAGGGAAGATGGAGAAATAAAAATAAATCCATATTTAGCAAAATAATGGGAGATGATCAATATGTCTATAAGACCTATAGATTTTCAAGTACTCGTTCCCAAAACACAGCAAATGTCTCAAGAAAATCAAGCACTCAACAATAAAATAAGAAATGAACAGGAATATTTAATTCAGCAAGATAAAATAAATGTAGAACAACAGTTGAATAAAGTGAAAAAATTTGAAAATAAAGACCGATTAAATATGAGAAACGATCAAGATAAAAATAAAAAAGGTTATCGTCAAGATTTAGATAAAAAAAAAGAAGACGATGAAAAAGAAGATGAACACAAAAATACAGATAAGAAATTTATGAATGGCATAGGAACAAATATAGATATCAAAATATAAGATTATGGAGCGAGAATATGATTGATTATATATTTTTTTTTATAGGGATTGTGGTGATTGTCATATCTTTTTTACTACTCAAGACAAATAATGATAATCAAGCTACTATTGAATCTCAAATGATAAAAAACAGGGATAAAGAATTGTTAGAGCGTGTTTATTTGATTGAAAATATCATAGAAGAATTGAAAGCAATTAGTGAAGAGACGATTCAAAATATAGATATGAAAACGAATGATATTTATCATATGCTACAAACGGTGGATAAAAATATGGAAAAGTATACTTCAATAGTAAATAAAAAAGAATATAGTGGAGATATAGAAGAAAATGCTAGATTTGTTGTAGAGACACATCTAGGTTTAATGAAAGATGGGCATATGCTAAACCATGATGAGGATACCAAGAAGATATTAGGATTAGTAGATGAAGGATATTCACCTGCTCAAATTGCCAAGAAACTTGACAAAGGTATTGGTGAGGTTCAGCTAATATGCAACCTAAAGAAGAGGTGATAATTTGAGAAAAAATATACTAGTAGGCGTATTATTAGGGATCGGTATAGGTCTTATTTTATCATCAGTGTTCCATATTGTAAAACATGAAAATAAACAGATACTACCTGACGAAAAATTTATTAAATCTGAAGCAAGAAAATTAGGAATGATTGATCCTGTTGAATATTTTGACAAAGGGAATATAAACAATGAAAATATTAAAAATATAAATGAACCTGTTGAAAAGAAAACAGATGAACGAATGGTTGTTAAAATTCCTAGAGGATACAAAAGTGAAGATATTTCAAAGGTTTTAAAACAAAAAAAACTAATAGTCTCTGAAGAATCGTTTTTAAATATAATCAACAACAAAGGATTAGAGAATAAGTTGAGATGGGGTATCTATGAATTTAATGCCAAAGAATTGGAAGTAGACATCATAGATAGAATTGTTAAAGGAAATTATATAAAGGAATAGACAACCTTATATGATTTTTTTTATGCCATTGTATATTTGTAGTATAATATGGAAATAATGTTTTTGTGCCTAAGTAATGAAATTTATTATTGCAAAACATATAGCTACTGTGGTATACTACTTAAGGTGATAAATCACACACACTTTGGAATTTTTAAAATGGTGCCGAAAGGTGTTTTAAAAAGATGAACAGAGTGGCGGAAAAAACCAGGGAGGTGAAGGCAATGGCAGTTATTTCAATGAAGCAATTGCTAGAAGCAGGTGTACATTTTGGACATCAAACAAGAAGATGGAATCCCAAAATGGCAGAGTATATTTTCACAGAAAGAAATGGTATCTACATTATTGACTTACAAAAGACAGTGAAAAAGGTAGAGCAAGCTTATGCTTTTATTAAAGAGGTTGCTGAAAATAATCAATCTATCTTATTTGTAGGAACTAAAAAACAAGCACAAGAATCAATTGAACAAGAAGCAAAAAGAAGTGGGATGTATTTTGTCAACCAAAGATGGCTTGGTGGAATGCTTACAAACTTTAAGACAATCAGAAAAAGAATTGATCGTCTGAATGAATTAACAAGAATGGAAGAAGAAGGAATGCTTGATGTTCTTCCTAAGAAAGAAGTAATTAAGCTTAAGAATGAGCAAGAAAAGCTTGAAAAATTCTTAGGTGGAATTAAAGATATGGATGGTGTTCCTGGGGCAATTTTTGTTGTTGACCCAAGAAAAGAAAGGATTGCAGTAAGAGAAGCAAGAATATTAGGAATACCTGTAGTGGGTATTGTTGATACAAATTGCGATCCAGATGAAGTTGATTATGTAATTCCAGCAAATGATGATGCGATTAGAGCAGTTAAGTTAATTACTGCAAAAATGGCAGATGCAATCATTGAAGGTAAGCAAGGAGAACAATTAGAAGACTAATTTTAACGGGTAAGGGTTAAGAAGGAATGAGTTTTCCTTCCTTCTCTTACCCATTCTAATATACTAATGTACTTAAGGAGGCGTTCTTATGGCTGTTACAGCAGCAATGGTAAAAGAACTAAGAGAAAAAACAGGTGCAGGAATGATGGACTGCAAAAAAACGTTAATGGAAGCAAATGGGGATATGGATAAAGCAATTGACATTTTAAGAGAAAAAGGTTTAGCAAAAGCAGCTAAAAAATCAGGAAGAATTGCAGCAGAAGGTTTAGTAGACATCTGCATGAATGAAAACAATACAAAAGCAGTTGTAGCTGAGGTAAACTCTGAAACTGACTTCGTTGCGAAAAATGATGAATTTAAAAAGTTTGTAAAAGATGTAGCTATTACAGCGCTAAATTCTGATAAAGCAAATGCAGAAGAACTATTAAATGAAAAATATTTAGATACAGATGCAACAGTACAAGAGACATTAAATGATAAAATTGCTAAAATAGGCGAAAATATGAGTGTAAGAAGATTCGAGAGAATAGAAATGGAAAATGGAAAAGTAGCAGGATATATCCACGGGGGTGGAAAAATAGGCGTATTAGTTGGATTAGAAACAAGTTCTGATTCAGAAGAAATCCTTGCTTTAGGAAAAGATATCGCGATGCAAGTTGCTGCTATGAATCCAAAATATATTTCTAGAGATGATGTGGATGCAGCGTACATAGAACATGAGAAGGAAATATTAAAGCAACAAGCATTAAATGAAGGAAAAGATGCGAATATCGTAGAAAAAATGATTGTTGGTAGACTCAATAAACAATTAAAAGAAGTATGTTTATTAAATCAAGCATTTGTAAAGAATCCAGATTTATCCGTAGAACAATTAATTAAAGAAACAAGTAATAAACTTGGAACTGAAATTAAAGTGATAAGTATAGCTAGATTTGAAGTAGGAGATGGATTAGAGAAAAAAGAAGAGAATTTTGCAGAAGAAGTAGCTAAACAAATAAATAAGTAATTTTTTAAAATTAAAGATAGAGAACACGAATTGTGTTCTCTTTTTAACTAAAAAACAAATTTAAAGGTTTTTTTCGAGATGTGTAGAATAATAAAAACGGGGGTTGTATATAGTGGAGCCTAAATATAAAAGAATTATATTAAAATTAAGTGGAGAAGCTTTAGCAGGAGAAAAAGGTTTCGGATTAGATGAAAAGACCCTTGATGCAATTGCAAAACAAGTCAAAGAAATTTCAGGGTTAGGCGTTGAAGTATCTATCGTTGTTGGAGGAGGAAATTTTTGGAGAGGTCGCAGTAGTGAAGGTATGGATCGAACAACTGCCGATTACATGGGAATGTTAGCGACAGTAATTAATGCATTGGCATTGCAAGATGCACTTGAAAGCATTGATATTTCCACACGTGTGCAAACAGCAATAGAAATGCGACAAATTGCAGAACCTTATATAAGAAGAAAAGCAGTTAGACACTTAGGAAAAGGAAGAGTTGTTATTTTTGCTGCTGGAACAGGAAATCCATATTTTTCGACAGATACAACAGCAGCATTAAGAGCAGCAGAAATTGAAGCAGAAGTAATTTTATTAGCAAAAAAGGTTGATGGTGTATATGATTCAGATCCAAAGATTAACCCAGATGCAAATAAATTTGATGAACTAACATATATTGATATATTAAGTAAAGGATTAGGGGTAATGGACTCAACTGCATCTTCACTTTGCATGGATAATAAAATTCCGATTATTGTATTTGGCTTGAATGAACCTGAAAATATTAAGAAAGTAATTTTAGGAGAAAAAATTGGAACATTGGTAAAGGAGGTATAAATGATGAGTACACAAGCATATAAAGCATTAGAAGAGAGAATGGAAAAAACGATTAGTGTATTTAGAGAAGATCTAAATGCGATTAGAGCAGGAAGGGCAAATCCAGCATTATTAGATAAAATCATTGTAGAGTATTATGGAACGCCTACACCACTCAAGCAAATGGCAGGGGTTTCAGCACCTGAACCTAGAGCATTAATCATACAGCCTTATGACAAGACATCTATTCAAGCAATTGAAAAGGCGATATCTCAATCCGATTTAGGTATTAATCCATCTAACGATGGGAAAATTATTCGATTAGCAATCCCACAGTTAACAGAAGAAAGAAGAAAAGAGTTAATAAAGATTGTTAAAAAGACTGGTGAAGGCGCAAAGGTTGCTATAAGAAATGAGCGAAGAGATGCCAATGATCAGCTAAAAAAAATGCAAAAAAATAGTGAAATAACAGAAGATGATTTAAAGGCGGCAGAAGATAAAGTACAAAAGATGACCAATAAATCTATAGAAATGATAAATGATTTGGTTAGTAAAAAGGAAAAAGAAATGTTGGAGGTATAATATTTGAGTGAAGCAACGGACGTAGTTGGATTACATTTACAAAAGGCTGTTGAAATACTTAATGCGGAATTCCAAATATCCATAAAAAAGACGAGGGCGCCTAAAAATGACCAAAATCTAGAAGAATGCAGAGTAATCAAACAAAAAAATACTGATTACAACATAGAATTAACAGTTAGTTATTTTTAAGCCCCCATCCTATTAGGGGGTTTTAAAATATTTCTTTTAGTAATAGCTATTTGGAGGAATTATAAAATGAAATCGATGAAAAATATCTTTTCTAGTAGAAAGAGAAGAGTTGACGATAAAAAATTAGATATGACAAGACTACCGAAACATATAGCAATTATAATGGATGGAAATGGACGATGGGCAAAAAAGAGAGGACTACCAAGGACAGCAGGACATAAGGCGGGGGTAGAAGCTTTAAGGGATATTATTCGTACATGTTCTACTTTAAATATCAAGTATTTAACTTTATATGCATTTTCTACAGAAAACTGGAAAAGACCAAAGGATGAGGTATCTGCTTTGATGCAGTTGCTTGTTCACTATTTAAAAAAAGAAATAATAGAATTACATAAAAATAATGTAAGGATCAGAACCATTGGGGATATAAGTGGGCTCTCTCAGGTTGCCCGTAAAGAAATCGATATTGCAATAGAATTGACAAAAAATAATGATGGATTAGGCGTGAATATTGCACTCAATTATGGCGCTAGAGCTGAGATGATCAAGGCTGTTAAAGAGATGTGTCAAAAAGTAAAAAATAATGAAATAGCTATTGAAAATATTGATGAAAATGAATTTGAGCAATGCTTATACACAAAAGGAATACCTGATCCTGATCTAGTGATTCGTCCAAGTGGTGAATTTAGAATAAGTAATTTTTTATTATGGCAGATTGCCTATAGTGAATTTTGGTTTTCAAATATTTTTTGGCCAGACTTTAATGGGGAATGTTTAATGGAAGCGATTATAGATTATCAAAAAAGAGATAGAAGATTCGGAGGAATTAAATAAAGGTGGTGATATAGATGCGTACAAGAATTATATCTGCACTATTTGCTATACCATTGTTTTTGTTTGTCATATTAGAAGGCGGGATTATTCTTGATGTGTCAGTATTTATATTAGCATTAATAGGAATCAATGAATTTTTTAATGCTTTTAAAAATATCAAAATTTTACCGTCAAAGCCTATAGGCGTATTGAGCACTATCTTTATGTTTACCATTGCTTTGAGAACTACCAACATAAAATGGATGATGTTATGGTTTTTTGTGTGTATGCTACTGGTATTAGTAAATAATCTACTAAAGAAGGAAATGGATATTCTTGCATCAAGTATTACGAGTATGGGTATATTTTACATAGTCTTTTTTATGTATCATATTGTTTTTATTGCTCATCATAGTAAATATAGTCTATTACTTTGGATGGTATTTCTTGTTGCTTGGGCAACAGATACGTTTGCATATTTTACGGGCTATTTTTTTGGTTCGACAAAACTTTGTCCTAATATTAGTCCTAAAAAAACTGTGGAAGGTGCTATAGGCGGCATAGCAGGGAGTGTTCTTATAAGTGGAATTTGGGGATACTTAGTTGCACCTGGAATTCTTATGCACTGTCTCATCATTGGATTTATAGGAAGTATTCTTGGACAATTTGGAGATTTAACAGCATCCATTTTCAAAAGATATACGGGAATCAAAGATTATGGAAAAATCATGCCAGGTCATGGTGGTGTTTTAGATAGATTTGATAGTATACTTTTTACTGCACCAGCAGTATATTATTATATGATTTTTTTTATAAAATAATTTTTAAAATGCAATAATGGCTTTTTATACTTTCACATAAAAAGTTTTAATATCTGAAAGGATGATTTTATGAAATGTATTAGCATACTAGGATCTACAGGCTCAATAGGAACACAAACACTAGATGTTGTTAGAAATAATAAAGAAAAATTCAATATAGTGGGTTTGAGTGCAAATAATAATATTGATCTCTTGGAAAAACAAATAAAAGAATTTCATCCAGTAGCAGTATCTGTTATGAATGAGAAAAAAGCTTTAGAACTTAAAAAAAGATTAGGAAATATCAAAACAAAAGTATTCTATGGATTGGACGGGTTAACAACTATTGCTACATTAGAAGCGTCTGATTTGATTGTTACTGCCGTGGTTGGAATGATAGGATTAATTCCTACTATAGAGGCAATTAAGTGTAAAAAAGATATTGCACTTGCAAACAAAGAGACCCTTGTGACAGCAGGAGAAATTGTTATGAAGGAGGCAAAAAGAAACAATGTAGCTATTCTTCCAGTAGATAGTGAACATAGTGCTATATTTCAATGCTTGATGGGGTATACTTTAAAGGATATTAGAAGAATTATATTAACCGCTTCAGGGGGACCTTTTAGAGGATATAAAAAAGCGCAACTGCAGGATGTAACCGTTAAAGAGGCGCTAAATCATCCTAAATGGAATATGGGCAAAAAAATTAGTATCGATTCGGCAACACTTATGAATAAAGGCTTAGAAATAATTGAAGCAAAATGGCTTTTTGATTTAAGTTTAGACCAGATTGATGTAGTGATTCATCCTCAAAGTATCATTCATTCCATGGTAGAATATAAAGACAGTTCTGTGATTGCACAAATGGGTTATCCAGACATGCGTGTACCCATTCAATTTGCACTAACATATCCAAGTAGAACAAAGAATAATTATAAAAAATTAAATTTATTAGAGGTTGCAACTTTAACCTTTGAAAAACCAGATAGAGATACTTTTCCTTGTTTAAATCTTGCTTATGAAGCATTAAGAATAGGGGGTAGTTTACCAACAGTACTAAATGCAGCAAATGAAGAGTTGGTGGCGCTTTTTATACAACAAAGAATTGGGTTTTATGATATACCAAGGATTGTAGAACTAGCTTTAGAAAAACATGACGTTCAGTATGAATTAACCATTGATGAGATTATTCAAATGGACAGATGGGCAAGAAATTTTGTGAAAAAAATATCATTTAAGGCGGTGTAATGATGGGAACGATATTGATTATATTGGTTGCTTTATTAGTTTTTGGCCTTTTGGTAGTATTTCATGAATTTGGGCATTTTGGGGTTGCAAAACTTGTAGGGATTAAAGTCCATGAATTTGCAATTGGGATGGGTACTAGAATTTTAAAAGTAAAGGGTAAGGAAACGGAATATTCAATCAGAATTCTTCCTATAGGTGGATATGTAAAAATGGAAGGTGAAGATGAACATTCAAAGGATGAAAGAAGTTTTAATAATAAACCCAT
The DNA here is from genome assembly GCF_004345705.1 of Marinisporobacter balticus. Lineage (GTDB taxonomy): Bacteria > Bacillota > Clostridia > Peptostreptococcales > Thermotaleaceae > Marinisporobacter > Marinisporobacter balticus. Next base: position 146,003 of record NZ_SLWV01000001.1, on the reverse strand, counting down.
ATGGGCTAGAATACTCGTGATTGTTGCGGGACCTGTTATGAATTTTGTGTTAGCGATTTTTCTATTTACCATGATGTTTTATATGATGGGATTTCCAACAAATCGTCCAATTGTAGGTGAAATAATACCAGATTTTCCTGCACAAATAGCAGGGATTGAGGCAGGGGATGAAATCATTTCTATTAGTGGAAAAGAAATGGATACTTGGGAAAAAATCGTTGAAACAATCCATGAAAATAAAGACAAAGATTTACGTATAAAAATACGAAGAGATGGTGAAGAAAAGAATTTTTCTATTAAATCTAGAGTCAATGAAGGAACAAAACAATTCATGATTGGTATTTCACCGACGCTAGAAAAATCTTTTATAAAATCCTTTACAAATAGCTTCAGTAAAACTATAGATGTCATAAAAGAAATGATTGGTTTCTTTGGAAAGTTGTTTAGTGGCAGTGCTTCTGCAAAAGATGTTGTTGGACCAGTCGGGATTATTTATTTAGTTGGAGAAGCGGCAAAGACAAATATATACTATGTACTACATTTAGCAGGATTAATTAGTGTAAATTTAGGCGTTGTAAATTTGCTCCCTATTCCAGCGCTAGATGGTGGAAGATTGGTTTTCTTAATGATAGAAGGTTTGACTGGCAAGCCTCTTGATCCAGAAAAAGAAGGGTTTGTTCATTTTACAGGATTTGTTCTATTAATGGGTTTAATGTTATTCATGGTATACAAAGACATCGTAAGATTTAATCTGTTTTAAGGTTGAGGTGAAAAATGAATATTAAAAGAAAAAAAACAAAAGTTGTTTCCTGTGGACATATAAAAATTGGTGGAAATTTCCCTATCTCCATACAATCTATGACCAATACAGATACAAGAGATGTGTTTGCTACGATTGAACAAATGAAACGTCTTGAAGAGGCTGGATGTGAAATTGCAAGAGTGGCAGTCTTAGACCTAGAAGCGGCAGATGCAATAAAAGCATTAAAAGCTAAAACGAATATGCCTATTGTAGCGGATATACATTTTGATTATAGGTTGGCACTAAAATGTATTGAAAATGGTGTTGATAAATTAAGACTCAATCCAGGAAATATTGGGGAGTTGGATCGCGTTAAAAAAGTTGTAATCGCTGCAAAAGAGAGAAACATTCCAATAAGAATTGGTGTAAATGCAGGATCTATTGATAAAAAAATGGTTACTAAATATGGGAGAGTTACGCCAGAAGCTATGGTTGAGAGTGCTTTAGAGCATGTAAACATCCTTGAAAATTTAAGTTTTGAAGATATTGTGATTTCTTTGAAATCATCAGATATAAAATTGACACTAGAATCCTATCGATTAATTTCTGAAAGGGTAGATTATCCCCTTCATATTGGCATAACGGAAGCTGGAACCATAAAGAGTGGCACTATAAAATCTAGTATAGGAGTCGGGGCATTACTCTTAGATGGCATAGGAGATACATTAAGAATTTCATTAACGGGAGATCCTGTAGAGGAAGTAAAGCTAGGTAGAGAAATCTTAAAATTAGTTGGGCTAAGAGATTTTGGGATAAAAATCATATCATGTCCAACGTGTGGAAGATGCCAAATTGATCTAATCAGTATTGCAAATAAAATAGAAAAAAAGCTTGAAAAAATAAATAAGCCTTTAACTGTAGCAATCATGGGATGCGCAGTAAATGGTCCAGGAGAGGCGAAGGACGCAGATATAGGAATTGCTGGAGGCAAATCATCAGCCCTATTATTTAAAAAAGGAAAAATCATTAAGAGAATTGAAGAAGATAAAATTGAGCAAGTTCTTTTAGACGAAATTCAGAAAATGTAGGGCACCTTCACCTAAACAGGTCATTAAGAGAAGGCTGCAATTTAGGTGGACGAAAGGGGGATAGTAATGGCTTATTTATTAAGTGATGTAATCAATAGCGTTGCCCCAAATAGGAATGGAAAAATAGATGCAATGGTTGAAAAGATAAAATATCATAAAGAAAGTAAAACATTAAACTTTATAATAATTTCTAGTAAAATTATTCGTAGATCTCTTTTAGACGATTTTAAAAAGGATATTAAAAAAAATATTCCTTTTGTGAAAGAAATAAAGTTTATCATTTTGTATAAAAATATTGAACTTGAACCAAATAATAACCTCCCTGTTTATTGGGAAAATATTGTTTATGCATTAAATAAAGCCATGCCTTCTACCATAGCTTGGTTGGATCATGCAAATTTCAGGTTAGAAAATGAAACATTAATTATTTGCATTGAAAGTGATATAGGGGTGGAAAACTTAAAAGGAAAAAAAGTGGATCATTTTATAAAAGAAATGGTTGAATCAGAATTTGATAAAAATATAAAAGTACTCTTTGAAGTAGGTAAAATTTCAAAGAGTGATCAGAAAGAGGCATATAAAAAAGAAAAAGAAACACAAACACAAGCAATTCTTCAAGGTCTATTAGTAAATGTAGATAGAACCCCTCAAAGAGAAATAAAACAGAACAATATAACTGGCGATGTAATATTGGGTAAAAAAATCAATGAACTGACAACACCTATTCCAAACATTAATGAAGAATCAGGAATTGTTTCCATTGAAGGAGAAATATTTGACGTTGAATGGCGAGAATTAAAAAACGGAAAAAGTTTATGTGTATTAAGTGTGACGGACTATAAGGGATCTATGGCTGTAAAGATTTTCGCAAAAAAGGAAGACGTAGATGGGCTAACAGAGGTTTTGAAGAAAGAACAATATATTAAAGCTAGAGGAGATGCCCGCTATGATACCTTCTCAAGAGAAATTGTAATTATGGCAAAAGATATGGTAAAGGGACAACCCAAAATAAGGATGGATAAAGCAGAAAAGAAACGAATAGAATTACATGCCCATACACAAATGAGTTCTATGGATGGCGTATCCTCAGCAGCAAGCCTTGTAAAAAGAGCAGCTAAGTGGGGACATCCTGCAATTGCCATTACAGACCATGGTGTGGTACAGGCTTTTCCAGAGGCAATGGATGTAGCGAAAAAAAATGGTATAAAAGTTATTTATGGCGTGGAAGGATATTTAGTAAACGATGGGGAGCCTATTGTAATAGGGAACAATACAAAAGGGATCAATCAATGTTATGTGGTATTTGATATAGAAACGACAGGGTTATCTAGTAAAAACGATAAAATAACGGAAATTGGTGCTGTAAAAATTCGAGATAATGAAATTATAGATCGGTTTAATGTTTTAGTAAATCCTGAAATGCCTATACCACCTAAAATCGTTGAACTTACTGGGATCACAGATGATATGGTAAAAAATCAACCTAGCATTGAAAAAATTTTGCCGAAGTTTCTAGCATTCTTAGAAGACGTTCCTGTTGTTGCCCATAATGCGGGATTTGATACAGCGTTCATTAAAGAAAATTGTAATAAAATAGGACTTGGTTTTAATAATCCTATTGTAGATACTTTACGATTATCAAAAATTTTACTTCCAAACTTAAAAAGATTTCGACTAAATATTGTTGCCAAGGAGCTTGGCATAGCATTAAATAATCATCATAGAGCTGTTGATGATGCAGAAGCGACTGCAAATATTTTTATACAGTTTTTGGCTATGTTAAAAGAGAGAGGGATTACCCAATTAAATCAGTTAAATGACTTATATGCGAAGTTCGTAGATGTAAAAAAGCTAGATACTTTTCATGTCATCATATTGGTGAAGAATTATACAGGGTTAAAGAATTTGTATAAAATTATTTCTACGTCACATATGGAGCACTTTTATAAAAAACCGAGAATTCCTAAATCATTATTATCGCAGATGAGAGACGGACTGATTATAGGAACTGCATGTGAAGCTGGAGAATTGTATAGAAGCATATTGGGGAATAAATCAAATCAAGAAATTGAAAATATTATAAAATATTATGATTATTTAGAAATACAGCCTATAGATAATAATCAGTTTTTAATAGAAAAAGGACTGGTAAAGGGTACAGAGGAATTAAAAGAAATCAATAGACAGATTGTAAATTTAGGAAAACAATATCATAAACCTGTAGTTGCAACAGGAGATGTACATTTTTTAGATCCTAAAGATGAAGTGTATAGAAGAATACTAATGGCTGGGCAAGGCTTTAGTGATGCAGATAATCAGGCGCCACTTTATTTAAGAACAACCAATGAAATGTTAGAAGAGTTTAAGTATTTAGGAGAAAATACAGCCATGGATGTCGTAATCAATCATCCTGATGCAATCGCTCAAATGATAGATCCTATAATACCCATACCAGAGGATACCTATCCACCTATTATAGAAGGTGCGGATGAGGATTTAAGAAATATGTGCTATGAAAAAGCAACGAGAATCTATGGAGATCCATTACCCGATATTGTTAAAAAAAGATTAGATAGAGAGCTAAATTCCATTATTAGTAATGGCTATGCAGTTATGTATATAATCGCCCAAAAACTTGTAACAAAATCCTTAAGTGATGGCTATTTGGTAGGTTCAAGAGGTTCTGTAGGGTCTTCTTTTGTTGCGACCATGAGCGATATAACAGAAGTAAATCCGCTGCCACCTCACTATATATGCAACACATGCAAACATTCAGAGTTTATCACGGATGGTTCAATCGGAAGTGGTGCAGATCTACCTGATAAAAAATGTCCTATGTGTAGTCATAATTATGTAAAAGAAGGGCATGATATCCCTTTTGAAGTTTTTTTAGGATTTGAAGGAGATAAAGAGCCAGATATAGATCTTAATTTTGCTGGAGAATACCAACCAAATGCACATAAGTATACAGAAGTATTATTTGGGGAAGGATATGTATTTAGAGCTGGAACCATTGGCACGATAGCGGATAAAACAGCCTATGGATTTGTGAAGAAATATTTTGAAGGGAAAGATCAGATTATTAACAACCGAGAGATTAATCGACTAACACGCGGGTGCACAGGCGTAAAAAGGACGACTGGACAACATCCAGGGGGTGTTATGGTGGTACCAAATTATAAGGAAATATTTGATTTTACACCTATTCAGTATCCTGCGAATGATGGGTCATCAGGAATTATTACAACACATTTTGATTATCATTCGATTAGTGGTAGATTATTAAAACTTGATATCTTAGGGCATGATGTGCCTACTATTATTAGAATGCTACAAGATATCACTGGGATTGATCCTGTACACATTCCACTCGATGATCCACAAACAGTTCAAATATTTACGAGTCCTGATCCTCTTAAAATTATAGATGAAAATTTTCAATGTGAAGTAGGAAGTCTTGGTATTCCAGAGTTCGGGACGAAGTTTGTTAGACAAATGCTAGTAGATACACAGCCTACTACTTTTGCAGAGTTGGTTCGTATCAGTGGCTTGTCCCACGGGACAGATGTTTGGCTTAACAATGGACAGGACTTAGTTAGACAAAAAATAGCACCCTTAAAAGATGTAATTTCTACGAGAGATGATATTATGAATTATCTAATTTTAAAGGGGCTACCACCAAAAGCATCTTTTAAAATAATGGAAAAAGTAAGAAAAGGTAAGGGATTAATACCCGAAGATGAAGTGATGATGCATGAAAATAATGTTCCTCAGTGGTATATTGATTCCTGCAATAAAATTAAATACATGTTTCCTAAGGCGCACGCAGTTGCCTATGTTATGATGTCATTTAGACTTGCATATTTCAAAGTGCATCATCCGTTAGCTTTTTATGCAACCTATTTTACTACAAAAGCTTCAGATTTTGATGCTGAGCTTGTTGTGAAAGGAAAAGAAAGCATTAAGAACAAAATAAAGGAAATAGAAGAATTAGGGAATCATCTAACGCAAAAGGAAAAAGATTTGCTAACGGTTTTAGAAGTAGTTTATGAAATGTATTGTAGAGGGTTTGAATGTTTACCTGTAGATCTTTATAAATCCGATTCAGATAAATTTATTATTTCCAATGATAAACTGCTCCCACCGCTAAGGGCATTGCAAGGGGTAGGAGAAAATGCAGCTAGAAGTATTTGTAAGAGCAGAAAGAATAGAGAATTTATTTCTATGGAAGATATAAGGGAAAGAGCAAAGGTTACGAAGACGGTTATTGAAAATTTAAAAAATCATGGATGCTTAAATGGATTACCTGATACAAACCAGCTTTCCTTATTTTAGAGTTGCATATTTTTAAAGGTTATGCTATAATCTTGATGATAGGCATATAAGTTTTTTGTTGAAGAGTGGGACAGCACCCACTCTTTCCTGTTATTTACTTACTTTTATCTAAAGAATAATACGTGTATATTTTCGAAAGAATATGTATATAGCGTCTTACATAGTGAAAAAGGAATAAAAAGGGAGTGATAAGTGTGACAAAGAGACGTACTATTGATATTGTAGAAGAAATGGTTGTACCTTTTATAGATGATACAGAATTAGAACTAGTAGATACTGAATTTGTAAAAGAAGGACCAAACTGGTTTTTAAGAGTGTATATTGATAAACCAAGTGGTGTAAGCTTAGATGATTGTCAACTTGTAAGCAAGTTTTTAAGTGAAAAATTAGATGAAGCTGACCCGATTGAGCAAAATTATTATTTAGAAGTATCTTCACCTGGTTTAGATCGGTCATTAAAGAAAGATAAGGATTTTGAAACATACAAAGGAAGAATGATCGATGTGTATTTATATCATGCTTTAGATGGAAAAAAATTAATAGAGGGAGAATTAATTGGAATTCAAGATGGATCTGTCGTGTTAAAAATCCATACAGATGAAGAACTGAAAATACCAAGAGAAAAAATATCAAAGGTAAAATTAGCTATTACTATTTAACAAGGAGGTGGAATAAATGAATGGAGAGTTTATTGAAGCTTTAGGCCAAATTGAAAAGGAAAAAGGCATATCAAAAGAGATATTGATTGATACAATTGAAGCAGCTTTAATTTCTGCATATAAAAGGAACTACGGATCTGCTCAAAATGTGAAAGTATATATTAATAGAGAGAGTGGAGATGTAGGCGTATTTTCAGTGAAAAATGTTGTTGAAATAATTGAGGACGAATTGCTAGAAATGAGTATTGAGGATGCAAAAAAAATAAATAGCAATTATGGATTAGGGGATGTAGTAGAGAAGGAAGTTACCCCTAAAAACTTTGGAAGAATTGCTGCACAAACAGCAAAACAAGTAGTTGTGCAAAGAATTAGAGAAGCTGAAAGAGGTATTATTTTCGATGAGTTTATCAACCGAGAAAGCGAGATTGTTACAGGGCTTGTTCAACGAATGAGCAAAGGAAATGTTTTTATAGATTTAGGAAAAACAGAAGCAATTTTAACGCCTGCTGAGCAAATACCAGGAGAAGAATATAAGCACAATGACAGAATCAAGACGTATATTGTTGAGGTGAAAAAGACAACAAAGGGGCCTCAAATTCTTGTTTCAAGAACACATCCAGGACTTGTAAAGCGATTATTTGAATTGGAAGTTCCTGAAATTCATGATGGGATTGTAGAAATAAAAAGTATTTCTAGAGAAGCCGGTTCAAGAAGTAAAATAGCTGTATATTCTCATGATGAGAATGTTGATCCTGTGGGAGCATGTGTAGGACATAAAGGAACAAGAGTACAAGCAATTGTAGATGAAATGAAAGGCGAAAAAATTGATATTGTAAAATGGAATGATAATCCAGAAGAACTCATTGCAAGTGCATTGAGTCCATCAAAAGTATTAAAAGTGATTGTCAAAGAGAGTGAAAAAACAGCATTAGTAGTTGTTCCAGACTATCAATTATCTCTAGCAATTGGAAAAGAAGGTCAAAATGCAAGATTAGCTGCGAAATTAACAAACTGGAAAATTGACATTAAGAGTGAATCACAATACGAAAAGGCTAGTCAAGAAATAGAGGAATAGGAGGTATTGTATAATGAAAGTTAGAAAAATGCCCCTAAGAAAGTGTATAGGCTGTATGGAATCAAAACCAAAGAAAGAATTAATTAGAATTGTTCGGTCTAAAGATGGTGAGATGAAACTTGATGTGACGGGAAAATCTGCTGGCAGGGGAGCTTACATATGTAATGATATGGATTGCTTTAAAAAAATGCATAAAAAGAAAGGGCTAAATAAGGCTTTTCAACAAGAAGTGGATGAAGCGATTTATAAACAATTACAAGAGGAGTTAATAAAGAATGGAGAATAAAATTTTTTCTTTTTTAGGATTAGCTCAACGTTCGGGGAATTTAGTTACTGGTGAAGACACTTGTATATTTAATATAAAAAAAAATGCTGTTAAATTAGTAATTGTTGCAAATGATGCATCGAACAATACAAAGAAGAAATTCCAAGATGTGACAGGTCATAAGAATGTTAAATTTATCATATACGGAGAGAAAAAACAATTATCGCACGCTGTTGGGAAAATAAATAGAACCGTTTATGGTATAAAAGATGAAGCATTTGCAAATAAACTTTTTTCCCTTATTAAAGATTGTTTAAATAATTTAGGGGGTGAATGAATATGTCAAAACTAAGAGTATATCAATTAGCTAAAGAATTTGATATTTCTAGCAAAGAACTAATTAATAGATTAGTGGAACTTGGCATTACTGTAACAAATCATATGAGTACACTTGAAGAAGAGACGATAGGAATATTAAAAGAACTTTATGGAAAAGTGGAAGAAGAACCTGACGAAAAAAAAGTGACGGAAAAAAAGAATAAAAAAAATAAAGATTCTTCTGAAATAACAGAGCATAAGGAACAGAATGGAGATAAAAATATGATTAAAATTCCTGAAACGATTGCTGTGCAAGAGTTTTCTGAGAAAATAGAAAAAAATGTATCACAAATAATTACAAAATTAATGGGTTTAGGGGTTTTTGCTACAGCAAATCAAGAGATAGATTTTGATGTAGCGGCTACAATTGCTTTAGAATTTGGAATAGAAATTGAAAAAGAAGAAGTAAAGGAAGAAAATGAATTTGGTTTCGATCAAACGCCAGATAAACTGGAAGATTTAAAAGAAAGGCCGCCTGTAATAACTGTAATGGGTCATGTGGATCATGGTAAAACTTCGTTACTTGATGCAATAAGAGATACACATGTGACCGAGAGAGAAGCTGGGGGCATTACACAGCATATTGGTGCTTCGGAAGTAGAGCTAAATGGTAAAAGAATTGTATTTTTAGATACACCAGGTCATGCTGCTTTTACATCTATGAGAGCAAGAGGTGCGAGTATCACAGATATAGCTATTTTGGTTGTTGCAGCTGATGATGGTGTAATGCCTCAAACGATTGAAGCAATCAGCCATGCGAAAGCAGCAAATATTCCAATTATTGTAGCTTTAAATAAAATTGATAGACCAAATGCTAATCCAGATAAAGTAAAACAAGAGCTATCAGAAAATGGCGTTTTGATAGAAGAGTGGGGAGGAGACGTTATTTGTGCTCCTGTTTCAGCATTAAAAGGTGAAGGTATTGATAATTTATTGGAAATGATTCTACTTGTAGCAGAAATACTTGAATTAAAAGCAAATCCAAATAAGTTAGCTTTCGGAACAGTAATTGAAGCGAAATTAGATAAAAGTAGAGGCCCTGTAGCGACGATTCTTATACAAAATGGAACATTAAAAGTTGGAGATTCTATTGCAGCAGGAGCTGCTTATGGTAGAATCCGAGCAATGATTAATTCATTGGGTAAAAATATTAAAATAGCAGGTCCAGCAACAGCAGTAGAGATTTTAGGTTTATCAGATGTACCTGAAGCAGGAGATTCTTTTAATGCTACAAAAGAAGATAAAGTAGCGCGACAAGTTGTTGAAAAAAGACGTACAAAAATGAGAGAAGAAAATTTAAATGCAACAGCAAAAGTATCATTAGAAGATCTATTTAAGCATATACAAGATGGAAATGTTAAAGAACTAAATATTATTGTAAAAGCAGATGTGCAAGGTTCTGTTGAAGCTGTGAAACAGTCATTTTTAAAACTTAATAATGATGAAGTAAAAGTAAAAGTATTACATGGTGGAGTAGGAACTATTACAGAATCGGATATAATGCTTGCTTCAGCTTCTAATGCGATTATTATAGGATTTAATGTGCGACCTTCATCTACAGTAACGAATTTAGCAAAAGCAGAGAACGTAGACTTGAGAACATATAGAATCATATATGAGGCAATAGCAGATGTAGAAGCTGCTATGAAGGGAATGCTTGATCCAGAATACAAAGAAGTAGTACTGGGAAAAGTAGAAATAAGAGCAACTTTCAAAGTGCCAGGAGCAGGTATTATTGGCGGGGCTTATGTAAAAGAAGGAAAAGTGACAAGAAATTCAAAAGTAAGATTAGTTAGAGATGGTATTGTCGTATTTGAAGGAGAAATATCGTCCCTAAAGAGATTCAAAGATGATGCAAAAGAAGTTGCTACTGGCTATGAATGTGGAATAGGTCTTGAAAATTATAATGATATTAAAGAAGGCGATATTGTAGAAGCCTATATTATTGAGGAAATAAAAAGAGGTTAATAACTACCAAAGAAAGGTGGTTTTCATATGGGATATCCAAGAACAAATAGAATTAGTGAAGAAATAAAAAAATTGGTCAGCAATATGATATTAAATGAATTAAAAGATCCACGTATATCAACACTAACAAGTGTAGTGGATGTAGAAGTAACAAGAGACTTGAGATATGCAAACATTTTTATTAGCATATATGGAACCCAAGAAGAACAGGAAAATACAATGAAAGCATTAAAGAAAGCTTCCGGATTCATAAGAAAAGAGATGGGGAAGAAATTGAAATTAAGATATACGCCTGAGCCGATTATTAATATGGATCGATCTATAGAAAAAGGTGTATACATGTCAGATTTAATCAATAAAGTTACCCAAAAGGACGATCTCAATGAAGATACAGAATAAAACAGATATGGAAGTAGTGGGGAATCTTTTTCATAAGGCTCATAATATTCTTATTCTTCCGCATATACTTCCGGATGGAGATACAATAGGCTCATCAATAGCCCTTTATTTGGCATTGGAAAAAATTGGAAAACATCCACATATATTCCTAAAAGAAACTGTACCTGATAATATAAAATTTCTTTCGAATGGAAACATTTATAATAGGGTAGATAAATATTTTCAGTTTGATTTAGTTGTATCTATAGATTGTAGCGATATTGGAAGATTAGGGGATAGAGAAAGCTACATTGATAAAGCGAAGTGCAGTTTGAATATAGATCATCATGTTACGAACACCTATTTTGCAGATTATAATCTGGTTGATCCAAAAGCAGCCGCTACAGGAGAAATCATATATTTTCTAATTAATAGCTTAGGCATTTCAATTACAAAAGATATGGCTACTTGTTTATATACAGCAATATCAACAGATACAGGTAGTTTTAAGTACGATAATACAACGCATCAAACGCATAGCATAGCAGCCATATTGTTAGAGAAAAATATTGATTTGAATTTTATAACCACAGAGATTTATCAAAACAAGCCTATATATAAAGTAAAACTACTAATAGAAGTTTTAAATACGCTTGAATTTTATTGCGAAAATAAAGTAGTCATTTTATGTATTATGAAAGAACATATAGAAAAAACTGGCGCAAAATTAGAAGATACGGAAGGATTCATTGAATATGCAAGAGACATTGATGGGGTAGAAGTCGGGGTATTACTAAAAGAAATGGATCAGGGACAAATAAAAGTTGGTTTTAGAGCAAAGTATGATGTGGATGTAAGCAAGATTGCGAAAGTCTTTGATGGCGGAGGTCATAAAAAAGCTTCTGGTTGTACCATCCATGATAGTATAGAAAATGCAAAAAGAATAATCATAAATAGTATAAAAAATCATTTGTAGGTGATAACTTGAAAGGAATCATTAATGTTTTAAAACCTCCGAATATGACATCGCATGATGTGGTATATTTTATTAGAAGGATATTAAAAACAAAAAAAGTGGGGCATACAGGAACACTTGATCCAATGGCGGCTGGAGTATTGCCAATTTGTGTTGGAGAGGCCACGAAAGTAAGTCAGTATCTTTTAAATGATAAAAAAAAATATAGATGTGAAATGACTTTAGGCCATAATACAGATACGCAAGATCGGTGGGGGAAGATTATAAATACAAGACCAGTAAATGTTATAGAAAAAGACATTTATGATGTATTTGAATCATTTAAAGGAGAAATATACCAAATTCCCCCTATGTATTCAGCTTTAAAACATAAAGGGAAAAAATTATATGAGTTAGCACGTGAAGGAAAAGAAGTTGAAAGAAAAGAAAGAAAAATAAATATTTATGAACTTGAAATTATTCAGATAAGTGACAAGCAAATTCTCTTCGACGTATTATGCTCAAAGGGGACATATATTAGGGCTTTGTGTGAAGATGTTGGGAATAAATTACAATGTGGGGCGTGTATGTCTTTTCTATTAAGAACACAAAGTGGAAAATTTACCCTTGATGATACAGTGACATTAGAAGAGTTAGAAAAAGCATCTACCTATGAAATTGAGTCAAAGTATTTATTCGCGATGGAGTATCCACTTACCTTTATGCCAAAGGTAAATATAAAAGAAGAATCTAAAAAGTATTTGTTAAATGGAAATAACCTTTATCTAAAAAATATAGCATCACATGATGATTTTACACATGATGCTAGAGTAAGATTGTATGTAGAGAATCAATTTATTGGACTAGGAAAGATACAATCAGATAAAGACTTTTATATTGATGTGGATAGAGTTTTTAACTAAAGGGGCAGAAATATGGAAATCATAACTTCACTAGAAAATTTGAGTATAGATGGAAATACAGGTATTGCATTAGGGAGTTTTGATGGTGTGCATATGGGACATCAAGCCCTAATTGTGAATTTAGTAGAGAACTGCAAAAGGAAAGGTTTAAGAAGTATTGTTTATACTTTTAAGAATCATCCTAGGAAATTAACTTCTGTAAGCGGTGCACCCAAAAAGATTATATCTGATAAAAAGAAATTTGAAATTTTAGCGCAGCTTGGTGTCGATTATACTGTCTACATTGCATTTGATGATTATCAAAGGAATTTAGCGCCTGAAAATTTTATCAAGGAAGTCTTAAAAGATAAGCTCAAAATGTCTTATGGTATTGTTGGATTTGATTATCATTTTGGATATAAAGCAAAAGGAGATACGACACGGCTAAATGACTTAAAAGATAAATATGGGTATGATCTTATGGTTGTGAAAGCCATAAAAATTCAAGAGGAAGTTGTTAGTAGTACAAAAATTCGAGAATTTATCAAAGATGGCAATATGGGTAAAGTCAATTTGTTTCTAGGAAGAAATTACTCTATTACAGGAGAAGTTGTTCGTGGAAACGGATTTGGAAAAGAATTTGGATTTCCAACGGCAAATATTTCGGTAAGTGAAGCTTATATTTTACCAAGTATAGGCGTCTATATTACAAAAACCATTGTTGATAATAAGTGCTATTATAGTGTTACGAATGTAGGATATAATCCTACGATAGGAAATACTTCAATCCGTATAGAAACGCATATTTTAGATTTTAATGAGGAACTATATGGAAAAGAAATTGAAGTTATATTTTTCCAGAAATCTAGGGATGAATCAAAATTTGAAACCATTCATGAATTAATTGATCAAATTCATAAAGATATAGAACGTGTTAAAAAATTTTTTAGTATAGGATATTTCTATTTACAATAAAGCTTGCGTATGATAATATTATATACTGTAAAGAACCATATGCTATGTAATACGATTCTCCAACGGTTTACTTGGCATTTGGCGATATATATAATAAGGAGGTCATTATTATGACAATGAGTAAAGATAAGAAACAAGCGGTTATAGGAGAATACAAAGTACATGAAACAGATACAGGTTCTCCAGAGGTACAGGTTGCTATGTTAACAACTAGAATCAATGAGTTAAACGAACATTTAAAGGTACACAAAAAAGATCACCATTCTCGTCGTGGACTTTTAAAAATGGTGGGTAAGAGAAGAAATTTATTAAATTACTTAAAGAACATAGATATTGAAAGATATAGAACTGTTATTCAAAAATTAGGTTTAAGAAAGTAGTGAGTATTGAGCGGGGATGTCCCGCTCTATTATTTTATATAGTATTGATTGGATAGTTGTTTTTAGACTGGAAAGATAGTAAATCGAATAAAGTGTTTTTTTATTAAATTACATAAAGGATTTTTCATAATCATGTAGGAAATAATATAAATAACATCGAATTGATTAAGAAGTTATAGAGGAGGAGGTAAATGATGGAGAGAACATTTAAGACTACCATAGGTGGTCGAGCGTTTGAAGTAGAAGTAGGAAAAGTAGCCCAATTAGCAAATGGTTCAGCTTTAATCAGATATGGAGAAACGGTTGTTTTAGTTACAGCAGTTGCTTCAGCTACACCCAAAACAGGTATTGATTTTTTTCCATTAAGTGTGGATTATGAAGAAAAGTTATATTCTGTGGGGAAAATCCCAGGAGGATTTATTAAAAGAGAAGGAAGACCAAGCGAAAAAGCGATCCTTACATCAAGATTGATCGATAGACCTATAAGACCTTTGTTTCCTAAGGGATTTAGAAATGATGTACAAGTTATTGCTACGGTTCTTTCAGTAGATCAAGACTGTACACCAGATTTTGTTGCAATGGTAGGTTCATCTGTTGCATTATCAATATCAAGTATACCTTTTGATGGACCAACAGGTTCAGTAGTTATTGGATTGATTGATGGAGAATTTATAGTAAATCCTACTTTAGAACAAAGAGAGAAGAGCCAGATGCACTTAGTGGTTTCTGGTACAAAAGATGCAATTATGATGGTAGAAGCAGGGGCAGATATAGTTTCTGAAGAAGTTATGTTAAATGCTATTTTATTTGCACATGAAGAAATAAAAAAAATTGTAAGCTTTATAGAAGAAATTGTGAATGAAGTAGGTAAGCCAAAGATCGAAGTAAAATTATACAAGATAGACGAGGAAATTGAAAAAGAAGTAAGAGCCTTTGCTACTGAAAAGATGATTGAGGCTATTAAAACTGTAGAAAAATTAGAAAGAAATGAAAATATGGAAAATGTAAAAGCTGAGACACTAGTATATTTCGAAGAGAAATATCCTGAAAAGCTCAAAGATGTAAATGAAACTTTATATCAAATTACAAAAGAACAAGTAAGACATATGATTACACAAGAGGGGATTCGACCAGACAATCGTACATCTGAAGAAATCAGACCTATTTCCTGTGATGTAGCATTTCTACCTAGAACCCATGGAACTGGTTTATTTACTAGAGGACAAACCCAGGTGCTTACAGTAGCAACATTAGGAGCAATAGGAGATGCGCAGACAATCGATGGACTTGGAGAAGAAGAATCCAAACGATACATGCATCATTATAATTTTCCACCGTATAGTGTAGGAGATGCAAGGTTTTTAAGAGGTCCTGGAAGAAGAGAGATTGGACATGGTGCGCTAGCAGAAAGAGCATTAGTACCTGTTATTCCTGCAGAAGGAGATTTCCCTTATACCATTCGACTTGTATCAGAAGTGTTAAGTTCTAATGGAAGTAGTTCTCAAGCGTCTGTATGTGGAAGTACTTTAGCATTACTTGATGCAGGGGTACCAATTAAGGCACCTGTAGCAGGAATTGCAATGGGACTTATAAAGGAAGAGAATCAAGTAGCCATACTCAGTGATATTCAAGGAATGGAAGATTTCTTAGGAGATATGGATTTTAAAGTAGCAGGGACAAAAGAAGGAATTACTGCTATTCAGATGGATATTAAAATACATGGCATTGATAAATCCATATTACAAACGGCGCTGGAGCAGGCAAGAAAAGGAAGAATTTATATTTTAGATAAAATGAATGAAACCATTAAAGTGCCTCGTCAGGAACTTTCACCTTTTGCACCAAGAATTATAAACATGATGATTGATCCTGAAAAAATTAGAGCAGTAATTGGTTCAGGCGGAAAAACAATCAGTAAGATCATAGAGGAAACAAATGTAAAAATAGATATTGAAGATGACGGAAGAGTTTTTATTACTGCAGCAAATATGGAAGAGGGAAATAAGGCAGTAAAAATTATTGAAGGAATTGTGAAAGAAGCACAAGTTGGAGAAATTTATATGGGTAAAGTAATAAAAATTATGAATTTTGGTGCTTTTGTCGAAATACTTCCAGGTAAAGATGGATTACTTCACATTTCTCAAATTGCAAAAGAAAAAATTCCAAAAGTAGAAGATGTGTTAAAAGTTGGAGATGAAATTTTGGTGAAAGTTATTGAAATTGATAAGCAAGGAAGAATCAATCTATCAAGAAAAGTACTTCTAGAGAATGAAGAAAATAAAAAAGAACCAAAAGCATAAACCAGTCAGGTTTATGTTTTTTTATCTTTTAAATTATAAAGATTATTGAATAAATAAAAAATCTCTGAATATGCATCTAGTATATAGGAGGTGCATGCATGAGAATTTATATAATATCTAAAAAGATGTTTATAATCGTTTCATTTATTTTACTCATTACAATTATATTTTTGAGTTTTTATGTTGAGAATAGTATAGATACTTTCTTTATGGAAGAACTAGAGGAACCTATTCGAAATGGAGATGCCAATATGAATAAAATGGCATTTACGTGTAATGTTGATTGGGGAAATGAGGAAATTCCCAAAATATTAGATATTTTAGAAGAAAAAAACATAAAAATAACTTTTTTTGTTACAGGAAGATGGGCTTTGAAAAATCCTGAACTACTTAAATTCATTTATAGCAAAGGTCATGAAATTGGAAACCATGCCTATAGCCATAAGATGCATAGTAAAATTAGTGAGAAAGAAAATTATGACCAAATCAAGAAAACAGAAGATGCAATTATGAATGCATTAGGCATTAAGACGAAATATTTTGCACCACCATCAGGAGATTTTAATCAAACGACCCTAAAGGTTGCAAAAAATCTTGGATACAAGACAATACTTTGGAGTGTAGATACCGTTGACTGGAGAAAAGGCTCTAGCAAAGAAATTATTATTGCTAGAGTCATGAAAAAGCCCCATAAAGGAGCAATTCTTCTTATGCATCCAAAACCTGCAACGGTGGAGGCATTGCCTTTTTTAATTGATAAAATTAAAGAAGAGGACATAGAAATAGGAAGGATTTCTGATTTACTTTAAAACTGAGCGGATTGTTTTATCTTGATTATTCATGTATACTCAATTATAATAGCTATATGTTATCAACTAATGAAAAATAGGAGGAAAAGATGTATCAAAAATATACTTTAAGCAATGGTGTAAGAGTTGTTTTAGAGAAAATTCCACATGTGAAATCTGTGTCTCTTGGGTTTTGGGTAAAAACGGGCTCAATTCACGAAAATAAAACCAATAATGGGATAACCCATTTTATAGAACATATGCTTTTTAAAGGAACAGAAAAAAGAAATGCAAAGGAAATCGCTGCAGCGATAGATGATATAGGAGGGCAACTAAATGCCTTTACAAGCAAAGAATGTACTTGTTATTATGCAAAAGTACTAGATTCACATGTTGATATTGCAGTGGATGTATTAACAGATATGCTGTTTCACGCGCAGTTTAATGCAGAAGAAATCGAAAAAGAAAAAAGTGTTGTATTAGAAGAAATTAATATGTATGAAGATTCTCCTGAAGATAAGGTCCATGATTTATTATCAAAAACTGTATTTGACGGCCATACTATAGGTTTCCCAGTACTTGGAAACCATAAAACGGTAGAGAATTTTCAGAGAGAGGATTTACTAAATTATATTAAAAAGAATTATACAACTGAAAATATGGTCGTATCCGTGGCAGGAAATTTTAATGAAGCATTACTGCTTCAATTACTTGAAGAAAAATTCAAGATATTTACAAATAAAAAAGAAAAACAGGATTTAATCAATTGCCCTAAGTTTATTACAAACACGGCAATAAAATACAAAGATATTGAGCAATTACATTTATGCATAGGTCTAGAAGGGGTTCCTTTAATGAGTGATGATTATTATCCTTTATTACTTATGAATACAGTTTTTGGTGGCAGTATGAGTTCTAGATTATTTCAAAATATTAGAGAAGATAAAGGACTTGCCTATTCGGTATTTTCTTATCCTTCTTCCTATAAACAAAATGGGATCTTTACAATTTATGCGGGAATCAACCCAGCACAACTAGAAGGGGTTATGCAATCGATCAAGGATGAAGTCCATAATATTAAAAAATATGGACTTACTGAGGAAGAATTAGTAAAATCAAAAGAACAATTAAAAGGAAATTATATTTTGGGCTTAGAAAGCACGAGTAGTAGGATGTTATCCATTGGGAAATCGGAATTATTCTTAGAAAAAATTTATTCGCAAAAGGAAATTCTTAACAAGATTGATGAAATAAAAATGGAAGATGTACGTAACGTGATTGATAAAATCTTCGTGTTAGATAAAGTATCTATTGTGGCAGTGGGTAATATTGATGAAAAAACAGATATACGTGCATTTTTACAATCTTAAGATGTTAGCGTAAGCTAATATCTTTTTCACTTATTAGGAGCGTATAAAATATTTTTTTTGTGAAGAGATGACAAAAGGAGGAGAATAAATGTTAAAAATAAAAATAAAAACAAAAGATAATGTATTACTACCTAAATATGAAACCGTTGGATCAGCAGGAATGGACTTACATGCAAATATTGAAGAAACAATCACTTTAAAACCAGGAGAAAGAAAGTTGATTTCCACAGGGATCTTCATTCAATTACCAAAGGGACTAGAAGCACAAATTAGAGCAAGAAGTGGACTTGCAGTGAAATATGGTATTGGATTAGTAAATGGCGTGGGAACGATTGACAGTGACTATAGAGGTGAAATTAAGGTACCACTTATAAATTGGGGGGATGAAGATTTTCATATAGCGCCTAGTGATAGAATTGCTCAGATGGTCATTTGCAAATATGAAAAGATTACATGGGAAGAGGTAGAAATTTTAGATGAAACGAAAAGAGGTATTGGTGGATTTGGACACACAGGCATTTCCATGTAATAATATAAAAAATTTAAAAATAGAATAGAATAGAATAGAATAGAATAGATGATTGGTAAATAAGGGGGATGAAAATGAGGTTGAGCAAATTGGGGGGAAAAGAGATTGTAAATCTTAGTGATGGAGGGAGATTAGGCATTTTAGCAGAATCTGATTTATTGATAGATGAAAGAAATGGAAAAATCAGAGCTATATTAATTCCAGATTTTAAGAATCAGTTTTCTATTTTCTATGACAAAAATTATGTTGAAATTCCATGGAATTGTGTTAGAAAAATAGGCAATGATATGATTATTATTGAGTTAGAAGAGGCCGAGTTTCCAAAGAGTCACTTTTCTCTATGAAGAATTGAAATAGAATATATCCCCAAAATAGCAAGGATAGCATAAAATAGTATAGAAACAATTGGTTGAAATTTGTAGCATTTGTTATTAATTTATGCTAATATATAGGTGAATATGTGGTTAGGGGGAGAAATATGGAGATCATTGTTCAAAAATTTGGAGGCACTTCAGTAGCGACAAAAGCGCTTAGAGAAAAAGTAGCACAAAAGGCGATTGATATGAAGAAAGAAGGAAAATACCCTGTTGTGGTTGTATCTGCAATTGGAAGAAGCGGCGATCCTTATGCAACAGATACACTCATCAAATTTTCTAATGCTGTGTATGAAGAATATGCTAGTAGAGAGTTAGAT
Source organism: Marinisporobacter balticus (assembly GCF_004345705.1). Taxonomy (GTDB): domain Bacteria; phylum Bacillota; class Clostridia; order Peptostreptococcales; family Thermotaleaceae; genus Marinisporobacter; species Marinisporobacter balticus. Next base: position 126,222 of record NZ_SLWV01000001.1, on the reverse strand, counting down.
ATGATTATGGCTTGCGGAGAAATTATATCTTCTGTTATTTTAGCAAATAGTATTAAATCCATGGGATATAAAGGTGTTGCATTAACAGGCTATCAGGCAGGGATTATTACAGATGATAACTATGGTGATGCTGAAGTAATAAGAGTTGATAAAACAAATATTCTTAACCTTCTAAATAAAGATTGTATTCCTGTAGTCACAGGATTTCAAGGAGCAACAGAAAGCGGAGATACCACTACATTAGGACGAGGAGGCAGTGATACGACAGCAGCGATCCTTGGAGAAGCCTTAAATGCAAGTTTTATAGAAATATATACAGATGTGGATGGGGTCATGACAGCAGATCCAAGACTCGTGAGAGAAGCAAGAGTGATAGATTGTATGGGTTATGATGAAGTATATCAAATGGCTGAAGATGGTGCAAAAGTAGTTCATCCTAAAGCAGTAGCTGTTGCCAAAAGAAGTAATATTCCATTAAAGGTAAAAAACACATTATCTGATGCATCAGGAACTATTATTCATAATAAACAATCTTATACCAATCCCTATAGTAAAAATATAAGAAATGAAGATGTATTAACGGCAATTGCACATAAAAATAACATTGCTCAGGTAAATGTATATTTTGAAGACTCAATTGAAGCAAATGAATTACTGATGAATGCATTAACAAACAACCAAATTAGTATTGATTTGATTAATTTTTTTGTTGATAAAAAAGTATTTACAGTTGATGCAAAAAATGTTGAAAAGATTGACAAAATACTAGAAAAAAATAAATTTAAATACAGTATTATTAAAAATTGCAGTAAAATAACGACTATAGGTCATAAAATGAGAGGCATTCCAGGGATTATGGCAAAAATTGTTAAAGCCTTATCTTATGAGCACATCAAAATACTACAAACATCAGATTCTCATAATACAATCGCTTGTTTAGTAAAAGATAGTGATACACAAAGGGCTGTTAATGCCATTCATAGAGAATTTCATCTTTCAGAATGAAAATTTTATTACTTCAGAAATAATTTAGGTATATAAGGGAAACAATAAAAAACTACTATACGAAAAACTTACAGTATAGTAGTTTCTTTATTGGAAAAAATAAGTTGAGAAACTTACTGATGAGTTTTTCATAAAAAATATAGGAGTGTGAAACAATGGATAATAAATATAGTAAAACAATGGGATCAATCCCTCAGACAGAGCCACAATTTAGTCCGCCTAACATAGAAAAAAGTTTTGAACAAGAAATAAAATTAGATAATATTAAAGAGATAGGAACTCAAAATGTACCAGATGTACCTAGTAATATACACTATGTAACCATTATTGGGCATATTGAAGGGCATGCTGTAGCACCACCGCAAAGCAAGTCTACAAAATATGAACATATTATCCCACAATTAATTGCAGTAGAAGAAAACCCTAAAATAGGTGGCATGATCACGATTTTAAATACAATTGGAGGGGATGTAGAAGCAGGGTTAGCCATTGCAGAGCTGATTTCAAGTATGTCAAAACCTACTGTGTCTCTTGTACTAGGAGGTGGACATAGTATTGGCGTGCCATTGGCTACAGCGAGTAACTATTCATTTATTGCACCAACGGCAACCATGACCATCCATCCAATAAGAATGAATGGATTAGTAATAGGCGTTCCACAAACCTTTAAGTATTTTGAAAAAATGCAAGAAAGAATTCTACAATTTATTACAAGAACATCTAAAGTATCAAGAGATGTTATTGTAAATTTAATGACAGAAACAGACGAAATAGCCAACGATGTAGGCACAATCCTAATAGGCAAGGAAGCTGTCGATGTGGGTTTGATTGATCAAGTTGGTGGGTTAAATGATGCGCTGACTAAATTAAAAGAACTGATTCAATTGCAAGAAGATCATAGAAATGAAATCGTGACACAAAAGAATTTACAATAGAATAATTCAGAAGCTTATGTTATAATAACAATGTTAAAGTGTTAATCGTTAGCATTGACACTTTATTTTTTGCGAGAGAAGTAAATTTTTTCAAACATTTATAAAAGCTTATGGCACAGTTAATCTGTGCTTTTTCTAATAAAATGAAGGGGGCATGAAACCATGACAAGTAGGAAGACTAGAAAGAGAAAGAAAGCGAATGATCAATCTACTTTGAAAAATGAAATCATTTCTTTATTTATCATAGCTATGGGTATACTAATTATGATCAGTTTACAAACAAAATCTACAGGACAACTTGGAAAATATATAAAATCAATGCTAATGGGATTATTATCTATACCTGCATATGTGTTACCCTATTTCATCATACTCTTAGGGATTTTTTTAATGGTTGGGAAGGTAAGCTTTTTTGATAAAAAATTCAAAATTTCAATAACCTTCTTGTACATAGGATATGTTATGTTGTATGGTATTTATTCATTAGAAAATATACCATCTGAATTAAGTTTTCAAAATATAGAGCTAATATACTATCAAGGAACAGAAGGGATCGGGGGAGGATTAATTGGTAGTATATTTGCATTACTTAGTATAAGATTTCTAGGAATCAATGGAAGTTATGTTGTGATTATTACAATGATGATGATTGCTTTTCTTGTTATTACTAGAATTTCTTTGGTTAATATGCTAAAAAGATGCAGAGAAATCATCGTAAAGTTTTGCACTTTACTATGGGATTGTGTGTTAGAATTTGTACAAATACCGAAGACGAAAGAGAAAAAAAATAAAAAGGAAAAAAATATAAGCATCGAAGAATGTGTAGAACCTATTCTTCAAAATAAACAATTAGATGAAAAAATTAAAATATTAGATTTTACCCGTGAAGTAGAGGGGGATATAGTTGTAGATGAAACCAGCCAACTGCTGAAAAATAATGATTTAAGACAAGTGGCTATGGCAGCGGAAGAAGAAAATGATGTAGAAGATATAAGTTATCATATTAAGAAAACGACGAAATGTGAAGTAGCTTATAGATTTCCATCGTTGAATTTATTACAAGATAATCCAATTGCAAACACAAAAAATGACAAAAAAGAAATTCTGCATAAGGCAAAAATATTAGAGCAAACATTGGGAAATTTTGGTGTTGATGCAAAAGTGATACAAGTAAGTAAAGGACCTACGATAACACGATATGAAATTCAACCTAGCCCAGGGGTAAAGGTAAGTAAAATCGTAAATCTGTCCGATGATATTGCGCTCAACTTAGCAGCTTGTAATATAAGAATTGAAGCACCTATTCCAGGTAAAGCTGCTGTAGGGATAGAAATTCCTAATGATAATGTTTCTATGGTTACAATAAAAGAAGTTTTAGAAAGTGAAAAATTTATAAATAGTGATTCGAAATTAACTTTTGTTCTTGGAAAAGATATTGCAGGCAATCCCATGACAGCAGATCTTGCTAAGATGCCACATATGCTTATAGCAGGAGCTACAGGGTCTGGAAAAAGTGTGTGCATTAATACATTCATTACAAGTATTCTTTATAAGGCAACACCTGAAGAAGTGAAATTACTATTGGTAGATCCAAAAGTAGTAGAATTAAATAATTACAATGGGATTCCACATCTTTTAATTCCTGTTGTGACGGACCCGAAAAAGGCTTCTAGTGCACTAAATTGGGCTGTAACAGAAATGACCAATCGCTATAAATATTTTGCGCAAAACAGTGTCAGAGATATTAATGGATATAATGAAAAAATGAAAAATAATGGGGAGGAAACTTTGCCTAAGATTGTTATTATTATTGATGAACTTGCTGATTTAATGATGGTATCTCCAGGGCAAGTAGAAGATAGTATCTGCAGGCTAGCACAGATGGCTCGAGCAGCAGGAATACATCTTATTGTTGCTACACAAAGACCTTCTGTAGATGTAATCACGGGGGTTATTAAAGCAAATATCCCATCACGTATTGCTTTTGCGGTTTCTTCCCAAATGGACTCTAGAACGATATTAGATATGGGAGGGGCAGAAAAGCTATTAGGAAAAGGAGATATGTTATTTTATCCTGTAGGAGCATCAAAACCTATACGTGTACAAGGGGCATTCATTACAGATGGAGAAGTAGAAAAAATCGTGAATTTTGTAAAAGAGCAAGATATAGCGCATAAATATGAGGAAGATATAATAGAAAAAGTAGAAAGCAATCTATCAAAAGAAGAAGAATCGCTAGATGAACTATTAAAGGATGCGATAGAGCTAGTTATTGAGGTGCAACAAGCTTCTATTTCTATGTTGCAAAGACGATTTAGAATAGGATATAACCGAGCAGCAAGATTGATTGATGCGATGGAAGAAAGAAATATTGTTGGGCAGCATATAGGAAGTAAGCCGAGAGAAGTATTAATATCTAAAGAAGATTTTGAAGAAATGAAAAGTGAATCATAAAGAGAAATTGAGGGATGAATGTGTTAAAAGTAATAGACATAGAAAAAGCATTGACAATAAAAAATACACTTTTTATTGATGTGAGAGCCCCAGCAGAATTTGCTGATGGAACCATTTTGGGGGCCGTGAATTTTCCTATATTAGACGATGAAGAAAGAGCTATTGTGGGTACAATTTATAGAAAAGAAAACAGTGATCAAGCTACATTAACTGGATTAAATTTAGTATCAAGTAAGCTACCTAATTTGTATGCGACTATAAAACAATATAGTAAGGAATATGAATATATAATTATATTCTGCTGGCGAGGTGGCATGAGAAGTAAATCCACATGTTCTTTTCTTAGCATGTTAAATATTCCAAATGTCTATCAGCTAGCAAATGGATACAAAAGCTATCGAAAATATGTGATTGATTTTCTTGATAATAAAATAGAAAAGTATAAATTTATTATGTTACATGGATTAACAGGCGTAGGGAAAACCCATATACTAAAAAAACTAGAGAAAGCTGGAAAATACACATTGGATTTAGAGGAACTTGCTAAAAATAAAGGTTCTGTTTTTGGAACGATTGGATTTTCAGAAGGTTCTCCATCACAAAAAAAATTTGAATCATTGATATTTCATGTTTTATATAGGGCAGATGAAAAGTATATTTTTGTAGAAAGTGAAAGTAAACGAATCGGTAGTGTAAATGTGCCAGATCGTGTATATGATCAGATGGTAAATGGTTACCACATATTTGTAAAAACAAAGATAGAGAATAGAGTCGAAATTATTTTGAAAGACTATGTAAAATATTTAGAAGCGAATGATAAAAGTATTGGAAAAGCGCTGGATCATTTAAGAAAAAGATTAGGGAATGAAGCCGTTGATACTTTGATAAAGAAAATTGAAAAAAAAGATTATACTTTTGTGATAAAATATTTAATGAAATACTATTATGATCCACTATATGAATATTCAATCAAAAAATATGAAAATTATCATTTGACTGTTGAATATGAAGATATGAATGAAGTGATACCCATTTTGATGGATTTTATAGAAAATATTGTTTCAAAAAAGAAAGGAGTTTGATTCATGAATTTAAAAGTATCTATCGAGTCATTAGGTTGTGCAAAAAATTTAGTTGATTCAGAAGTTATGATGGGATTGTTATCTCAATATAAGTATCAACTTACGAATGATAAATATGAAGCAGACATTATCATTATAAATACTTGTGGGTTCATAGAAGCAGCAAAACAAGAATCCATTAATACAATTATAGAATTAGGCAGTTTAAAAAAAGATGGAAATTGTAAACTGCTAGTAGTATCTGGGTGTCTCGCAGAAAGATATTCAAAAGACTTGTTAGAAGAACTACCAGAAGTGGACGCCGTCATCGGAACAGGAAATTATCCTGAAATTATTAAAGTCATTGATGATACATTAAAGGGAAAAAAAGTAGTTAAATCAGGAAATATTAATATTGAAATATCAGAAGATTTACCAAGAATTTTAAGTACACCATCTTATACTGCATATTTAAAAATTGCAGAAGGGTGCGATAATCATTGTACCTATTGTATTATTCCAAAACTTAGAGGGGTTTATCGAAGTAGAAAAATGGAATATATTATAGAAGAGGCAAAAGAACTGGCAAAAAATGGTGTTCAAGAAGTGATTTTAATTGCCCAAGATACATCTACATATGGGATTGATCTATATGGGGAAATTAAACTTCCAGCGTTATTAAAAAAGCTTGCTAAAATTGAAGGATTGAAATGGATTCGAATTTTATATTGTTATCCGGATCAAGTCTCAGATGAATTAATAGCGGTGATGGCAGAAGAAAGTAAGATCTGCAAATATTTAGATTTACCGATTCAACACTGCAATAATAATGTTTTAAAAAGAATGAATAGACAAACAACAAAAGAACATATCCTAAGAGTGATCAACAAACTTCGTGAAAGCATAAAGGATATGCATTTGCGTACTTCATTGATTGTTGGATTTCCAGGAGAAACAGAGGAAGATTTTAATGAACTTAAAGAATTTGTAAAAGAGGTAAAATTTGATAGACTAGGCGTATTTACCTATTCCCAAGAGGAAGATACACCAGCTGCAAAGTTTTCTGATCAAATTCCTGAAGAAATAAAGGAAGAAAGACGAAATGAAATTATGCATATACAAAAAGAAATTTCTTTTCAAAAAAATAGAGAGAAAATAGAAAACATTTATGATATACTGATAGAAGAACAGGTTGAAGAGTATGTTTATATAGGTAGAACTGCATATGATTCCCCAGAAGTAGATGGGGTTGTTTATTTTAATGCAACAAATACATTAAACTTAGGAGAATTGGTAAAGGTTAGAATAACAGATACTTTAGAATATGATTTATTGGGAGAGATTGTGGATGAACCTTGCGAATAAGTTGACCCTTGCTAGAATTATTTTAGTTCCCATTTTTATGATCGTCTTACTGAATAAGATTCCGTATGGTATGTACATAGCAGCGATAATTTTTACAATTGCTGCTATAACAGATACTTTAGATGGATATGTTGCTAGAAGCAGGAATCAAATAACGAAATTTGGAAAATTTATGGATCCTTTAGCAGATAAGCTATTGGTTACAGCGGCGTTAGTTTGCCTTGTAGAAATGGGTAAATTACCTGCGTGGATTGTGGTTGTGATTATTTCAAGGGAATATACCATAAGTATCTTAAGAGCAATTGCAGCATCTGAGGGAATTGTCATTGCAGCAAGTGGGTGGGGAAAATTAAAAACCATTACACAAATTATTGCTATTATTTCAATACTACTTAATAATTACCCTTTTTCTTTAATAAATTTTCCGTTTAGTACAATTATGTTATGGGTTGCAGTAATTCTTACAATTGTATCTGGTGTAGATTATTTATATTTAAATAGAAAAGTATTAAAACGGTAAAAGCAGCATAGCTGCTTTTTACTATTTCTATTATATTTACAAAGTGAGTAATTTTGTATTTTATAAGCGTTTGATTTTTATATAAAATACAAAAATTTATGCATAAGCTTACGAATTAAGCGACGAGCACAAAATTGAGGATTTTGACGATCTACTTATAGAAAGGGGTTTTGGTGATGAATTGTTCAATTATAAGTGTGGGTACAGAAATTTTATTTGGACAAATTGTAAATACGAATACAGTCTATTTATCAAAAGAATTAAATGGGTTAGGCATTAACGTATATCACCACTTTACTGTGGGAGATAATACAAAAAGATTAGAAGAAACATTGCTTTATGCGATGTCTAAATCGGATTTAATTATTACTACAGGAGGACTAGGACCTACGCAGGATGATCTTACAAAAGAAACAATTGCACAAGTACTAGGGAAAAAATTAGAAATACATAAGCCATCTCAATCAAGATTGTATAATTTTTTTGAATGTTGCAATAAAACAATGCATGAAAATAACTTAAAACAGGTATACTTACCAAAGGATAGTATAGTTCTTACAAATGATTGTGGGACTGCACCAGGTTTTATTCTTGATGTAGATGGAAAAATATTTATTAGTATGCCAGGACCTCCAAATGAGATGAAATGTATGTTTAATGGATATGTGAAGGATTTTTTAAAAGGAAAATCACAACATATCATCCATTCAAAGGTGCTAAGGTTTTTTGGTATTGGAGAATCAGCGCTTGAAACAGCATTGATTGATTTAATAGACAACCAAACAAATCCTACCATTGCAACTTACGCGAAGATTGGAGAAGTGAGTGTTCGGATTACTGCAAAAGCAGAAAATATAGAAAAAGCAGAGAAAATGACAAACGATGTTATCGCGGAAATTAAAAATAGATTGGGTCAATATATCTATAACTATGCTGACGAGGAGTTAGTAGAAGTAGTTTCGAAAAAATTATTAGAAAAAGAAGTCAGTATTTCATTTGCAGAGTCGTGTACAGCAGGATTGATTGCTTCTAAATTAGCAGCTACTCCAGGTATATCAAAATGTTTAGATAGAAGTATTATTACTTATAGCAATGATGCAAAGATAGAGGAACTTGGTGTGAAAGAAGCTACTTTGCAAAAATATGGTGCTGTTAGCGAAGAAACAGCTAGAGAAATGGTATTAGGGCTTAGAAATAAAACGAAAAGTGATTTATGCTTATCCGTAACAGGTATAGCAGGTCCGGGAGGTGGAAGTAAAGAAAAACCAGTAGGATTGGTATATATTGGGATGGTTTATGATAAAAAGGTTATATGTAATAAATATAATGTTTTTGGAGATAGAAGCAGAGTAAGAAATTATACAAGTATGCTTGCGCTTAACATGATAAGAAAGGTGTTAGAATAAAAAATATTATGATTGACCTTGCAAAGGGAATCATATATAATGGAATCAGAACGTTTGTTCGACAATGAAGGAAGGTAGGTGGAAACCAGACCTAAAAATCTGGGTGAATATGGATGCGAAAAAAAAAGCGTTAGAAATTGCAATGGGACAAATAGAAAAACAATTTGGTAAAGGTTCAATTATGAAGCTTGGAGAGGATACATCAAGAATGAATATTGAATGTATTGCTACTGGGTCTTTGGATTTAGACATTGCTATCGGAATAGGTGGCATACCTAGAGGTAGAATTATAGAAATATATGGCCCTGAGTCTTCTGGTAAGACGACAGTTGCACTACACATTATTGCTGAGGCACAAAGAGAAGGTGGCGTTGCAGCTTTTATAGACGCAGAGCATGCACTAGATCCCGTTTATGCAAAAAACTTAGGAGTAGATATAGATGAGTTGATTGTATCGCAGCCTGATACAGGAGAACAAGCACTAGAAATATGTGAAGCATTAGTTAGAAGTGGTGCCATTGATGTAATCGTAATAGACTCTGTTGCAGCATTGGTTCCTAAAGCTGAAATTCAAGGCGAAATGGGTGATAGCCATGTCGGGCTTCAAGCAAGACTTATGTCTCAAGCTCTAAGAAAGCTTGCTGGTGTGATTAATAAATCAAAAACGTCCACAATATTCATCAATCAATTAAGAGAAAAAGTTGGGATTATGTTTGGAAATCCAGAAACAACTACTGGAGGAAGAGCACTTAAATTTTATGCTTCAGTTAGGTTAGATGTAAGAAGAATTGAGACACTTAAACAGGGAGATGTTATGATCGGAAACAGAACAAGAGTGAAAGTTGTAAAAAATAAAATAGCACCGCCTTTCAAAATAGCTGAATTTGATATTATGTATGGAAAAGGAATTTCAAGAGAAGGTTCTATTCTAGACTGTGCAGCAAAACAAGATATCGTAAAAAAATCAGGGTCCTGGTATAGTTATGAGGACAATAAGCTTGGGCAAGGTAGAGAAAATTCAAAACAATTTTTAGTTGAAAATCCTCAAATCGCTTTAGAAATAGAAAATAAAATAAGAACGTTTCATAATCTGCCATTAATGGCTGAACATGAGCAGAAAAAATCTGCATTAGCAGTAGATAGTGAATAATGAAAAACCCATAATAGGGTTTTTTTTATAGGAATATTTTAACAGGCAAATGGTTAGAATAGAACAGTGAAGTTCAGCTTGACAGTGTATAAAAAAAGATATACAATTATAACAGATATTGGTGTATCTATGCATGAATAAAGGGGCCTAACTAGTGTTTTAAATTTTACTCTATAATCACATAGTGAAAGATTTAAAAACCGAGGTTTCTCGGTTTTATTATTTGCTTAAGTTCAAGCAGGGAGGTGTTTGTGTATTAATATTAATCCTATCGATATTATAGTATCTATTGTAGCAATTGTTATAGGAAGTGGTATAGGATATATTGTTAGAAAAAATATTGCTGAGGGCAAAATGAATAATGCTGAACAAAGAGCGGAAGAAATCATAATAGAAGCTCAAAAGAAAGCAGAAACATCAAAAAAAGAAATTTTACTTGAGGCAAAAGAAGAAGTTCATAGACTAAGACATGAACTTGAAAGAGAAAATAGAGAAAGACGTAATGAAATACAGAGATTAGAAAGAAGATTATTGCAAAAAGAAGAGGCGTTAGATAGAAAGTCTGATAATCTAGAGAAAAAAGATGAAAAATTGAATAAAAAAATAAAAGAAGTAACAGAAAGAAAAGATCAGATTGATGGACTCTATGAAAAGCAAATGGAAGAGTTAGAAAGAATATCAGGGCTTACATCTGAACAAGCGAGAGAATTGCTTTTAAACGATACAAAAAAAGAAGTGAAACATGAAGCAGCTATGATGATTAAAGAAATTGAACAAAAAGCGAAAGAAGATGGAGAAAAGAAAGCTAAAGAAATTATATCTTATGCGATACAAAAATGTGCAGCAGACCATGTTGCTGAAACGACAGTATCTGTAGTAAATCTTCCAAATGATGAAATGAAAGGTAGAATCATTGGTAGAGAAGGAAGAAATATAAGAGCATTAGAAACATTAACTGGAATAGATTTGATCATTGATGATACACCAGAAGCAGTAATTCTTTCGGGTTTTGACCCTATAAGAAGAGAAGTAGCAAGAATTGCACTAGAGAAGCTTATTGTAGATGGTAGAATCCATCCAGCAAGAATTGAAGAAATGGTAGAAAAAGCGAAGAAGGAAGTAAATAATATTATGAAAGAAGAAGGTGAACAAGCTACGTTTGACACGGGTGTTCACAGTCTTCACCCAGAGTTAGTGAAATTACTTGGAAGACTTAAATATAGAACCAGTTATGGTCAAAACGTTTTGAAGCATTCTATAGAAGTTTCCCATTTAGCAGGTTTGATGGCTGTTGAATTAGGCGTTGATGTGAAACTTGCAAAAAGAGCAGGACTACTTCATGATATTGGAAAAGCAGTTGATCATGAAATTGAAGGCACACATGTAGATATAGGAATGGATTTATTGAAAAAATATAAGGAATCTAGTGAAGTGATCCATGCCATGTCTGCGCATCATGGAGATTATGAACCTGAAACCATTGAAGCAGTACTTGTAACAGCAGCAGATGCGGTATCAGCTGCTAGACCAGGTGCAAGAAGAGAAACACTTGAGACTTATATTAAGCGATTACAAACACTTGAAGAAATTGCAAATTCAAGTGAAGGGGTTGAAAAATCATTTGCTATTCAAGCAGGTAGAGAGATTCGGATTATGGTAAAACCAGAAGAAATGACAGATGAAGATATTATTTATCTTGCGCGTGAAATAACAAAGAAAGTTGAAAATGAATTAGAGTATCCTGGACAAATTAAAGTGAATGTTATAAGGGAAACAAGAGCGATTGAATATGCAAAATAAAAGAAGCTTAAGCTTCTTTTATTTTTTAAAATAATTTTTTTAAATTTTCAATTTTTTCGGTTTATAAAAAAGGTTTTTCAATAATAGGTGTAGAATTAATATATAAACAAATTTGTTAAATAAAACCAAATTTCATTTAAATTTAAGGGGGCTATAATCATGGAAGTATTAAAAGTATCAGCAAAATCAAGTCCAAATTCTGTTGCAGGAGCATTAGCAGGCGTTTTAAGAGAACGCGGGGGTGCTGAAATCCAAGCGATTGGTGCAGGTGCTCTAAATCAAGCAGTAAAAGCAGTAGCCATTGCTAGAGGATTTGTTGCTCCTAGTGGTGTTGACCTAGTTTGTATCCCTGCTTTTACAGATGTGTTAATAGACGGGGAAGAAAGAACTGCAATAAAATTAATTGTGCAACCAAGATAATAGTCTATACGAAAGCCTGCTTTTATAGCAGGCTTTTTGTATGATTTGATAAAAGTATGAATTTATGACTAATTTTACCTATGAAAGTTTAGAAATATACTTGTATAGGAGCGATTATAATAAGAAAAATAGACGGATAATAAAGATATAAATATTTTGAAAATCATATTGAGGTGGGACTATGGGAAATATTGATATGCATGTACATACGCGTGCATCTGATGGGATTCTTTCACCTAACGAAATAGTAGATTGGGCGAAAAAATTAGGATTGATGGGAATTGCTATTACAGACCATGATACAGTTGAAGGTATTGAAGATGCAATAGAAGCTTCGAAAGAATATAGTGATTTTTTTGTGATACCGGGCATAGAATTGAGTGCAATCTATAATGATGTTGAAATTCATGTATTAGGATACTTTATAGATTTCAAGAACAAAGAAATTATTAAAATAACAGATCAAATTAAAAATCATAGAATACAAAGAGCAAAATTGATTGTAGAAAAGTTAATAAAGATAGGTTATGAAATTACATTTACAGAAGTTTGTGATATCGCTAAAGCAGGTGCCGTTGGTAGACCGCATATAGCGAAAGTACTGCTGAGAAAAGGGTATGTATCATCCATACAAGAAGCATTCGAGAAATTACTGATAAAGGGACAAGATGCATATGTAGAGAGGTTCAAACTTACTATGGATGAAGCAATAAATGTTATAGAAAACGCAAATGGGATACCTGTTTTGGCACATCCTAGATTAATTGATAGTAAGATTTCCATAGAAGATGTCTTAAAAAAAGGGATAAAAGGAATAGAGGTCTATCACACAAGACATTCCTATTTACATAGTCAAATCTACTTGAAATTGGCTCAGAAATATAATCTATTTATTACAGGAGGATCAGACTACCATGATGAAATGATCAATGACAAACCTACTATTGGAAGTGTTTCTGTACCGTATCATACAATTATTTCGATGAAAAATAAGTAATTTAAAAGGATTTTAAATAAATTTGTAGAATATAATTAGTTTAGTAGAATTGGAAAGGGGTTAAAAAATTGACAAAATATTACGAAAATCCATTAATCACAAGATATGCAAGTAAAGAAATGGCAGAAATTTTTTCTTCAGATGAAAAATTTGAAACATGGAGAGCACTATGGATTGCGCTAGCGGAGTCTCAAAAAGAATTAGGATTAGCAATATCCCATGAGCAAATCGAAGAAATGAAAAAATTTCGCGATACAATCAATTATGATGTTGCTATAAAAAGAGAAAAGGAAACAAGACATGATGTAATGGCACATGTGTATGCTTATGGCATACAATGTCCGAAAGCAAAACCGATTATCCATCTTGGTGCAACCAGTGCTTATGTCGGAGATAATACAGATGTTATTATTATGAAAAAAGCAATGATGACGATTATAAAAAAAATGACGAATCTTATGAATAAGCTGTCTAAGTTTGCAAAAGAATATAAGGAACTACCAACCCTTGGATTTACGCATTTTCAACCTGCTCAATTAACGACTGTTGGTAAACGTGCTACCCTTTGGTTAATGGATCTTTTAATGGACTATGAGGATGCTGAGCATTTATTAGCAAGTTTCAAATTAAGAGGTGCAAAGGGTACAACAGGTACCCAAGCGAGTTTTTTAGAACTTTTTGATGGCAATCATGAAAAGGTAAAAGCATTAGATCAACTTGTAGCACAAAAATTAGGATTTGATAAAACTTTTCCTGTAACAGGACAAACCTACTCAAGAAAATTAGATTATAAAGTACTTTCTGTTTTGAGTGGTATCGCACAGAGTGCACATAAAATGACAAATGACCTTAGACTTCTTCAAAATTTAAAAGAAATAGAGGAACCTTTTGAATCTACACAAATTGGCTCTTCAGCCATGGCATATAAAAGAAATCCTATGCGAAGTGAAAGAGTAGCATCTCTTTCTAGACATGTTATCGCATCTACAATGAATACAGCTATGACAGTTTCTACACAGTGGTTTGAGAGGACGCTAGATGACTCAGCAAATAGAAGAATTTCTATACCAGAAGCTTTTTTAGCAGTAGATGCGATCCTTGAAATAGGTATAAACATCTCTTCTGGGTTAGTCGTTTATGAAAAGGTAATCACACAGCATGTTATGAATGAGCTACCATTCATGGCTACAGAGAATATCTTAATGGAAGCTGTAAAAAGAGGTGGCGACCGACAAGAGTTACATGAAAAGATTCGTGTGCATTCTATGGAAGCAGCGAAACAAGTAAAACAAGAAGGGAAAGAGAATGATTTATTATTAAGAATTGTAGAAGATGCGACATTTGGCATTTCAAAAGAAGATATTGGACATTTAATGAACCCGAAACTTTTTATAGGTAGAGCATCACAACAAGTATCTGAGTTTATCAAAGAGAATATTGATCCTATACTAGCGGCGCATAAGGATCTTTTAGGAATCGAAGTAGATTTGAAAGTGTAAAATTATTACATTGACATGCTTTGAATTTTTTGATATAATTGTTTTTAAATATAAATATTTAGATGCTTTGAAGGAGAATAGTAAAAGAGAGATGCTTCACAGAGAATAAGATATTGGTGAGAATCTTATAAACTATCTTTTTGAACCCGCTCTGGAGCATATGACAAATAAAGTCATTACGGTTGTAATCACGTTATGATTATACTAAGTGAGCAATTAGGCTAATTAGGGTGGTACCGCGGGTAAACTCTCGTCCCTTAGGGATGAGAGTTTTTTTTGCATATAAAAAAGTAGAAATAATTTATAGAAGGAGTGGTAAATATGTCGTTAATAGATATAGGCAAAAGGCTGTATGAGGCATCACAGGTTTTAGCCACTATGGATACAAAATCTAAAAATGAAGCTTTAAAGGAAGTCGCACTTAGCTTAAAGGGACACGCGGAACATATTCTTAGAGAAAACCAAAAGGATATTGAAAAAGCAATAGAAAATAATATGAAAGAAAGCTTAATTGATCGATTACGTCTAAGTGAAGAACGAATTGATGATATGATAGAAGGTATTCATAATATCATTAAGATGAAAGATCCTGTTTGGAAAAGCAGTGAAGTTTGGACTTTAGAAAATGGTTTAACAGTCAGTAAGATGACCGTACCTATTGGGGTTATTGGTATTATTTATGAATCAAGACCCAATGTAACGGTGGATGCTTTTTCACTTACATTAAAAAGTGGCAATTGTATTTTACTTCGTGGAAGTTCTTCATCTATGCATTCTAATAGAGCCTTAGTATATGCAATGAAGGAAGGCTTGAAAAAAAGCAATATTTCTGAAGAGGTCATTGGATTTGTAGATGACCCTAACCGTAGCGTTGTGAAAGAAATGTTAACACTCAATAAATATATAGATCTAATTATTCCACGAGGCGGAAATGATTTAATTCAATTTGTTGTAAACAATGCATCTGTACCAACGATTGAAACAGGCGTAGGAAATTGTCATATATTTGTAGATGCAACTGCAAATATACAAAAGGCTATAAATATTATTGAAAATGCAAAGGTGCAACGTCCTGGCGTTTGTAATGCTTGTGAAACAGTTTTGGTTCATAAAAATATTGCAGAGGTGTTTTTACCTAAACTTTATGATTATTTAAAGGATAGGGTAGAAATGAGAGGATGTGAAGAAACAAAAAAAATGATTCCTGTAAAATGTGCAACGAAAGAAGATTGGGCTGAAGAATACTTAGATTATATTTTAGCAATTAAAATTGTACAAAATTTGGAAGATACGATTTTGCATATTCGTAAATATGGAACAAAGCATTCAGAAGCAATTTTAACAGAGAATTTAAGCAATGCAAATAAATTTTTACGCCAGGTAGATGCAGCAGCTGTATATGTGAATGCTTCGACGCGATTTACAGATGGTAGCCAGTTTGGGTTTGGTGCAGAAATGGGCATTAGTACGCAAAAAATGCATGCGCGGGGTCCGATGGGCTTAAATGAATTAGTTACAATAAAATATACAATATTAGGGAATGGACAAATCAGAGAATAGAGGGATATTATGTTGACTACCATTATGAAAACAAGTAGAAAAATTGTTGTTAAGATAGGGAGTAATACATTAGCAAATGAAGATGGAACCATTAATAAAGAATTTTTGCAAAAACTTAGTGAACAAGTAAATTATTTAAAAGAGCAAGGAAAACAGATTGTGATTGTATCTTCTGGTGCAAGAATAGCAGGTGTAGCAACCATTAGTAAATGGATGAGGAAAGGAGATATTCACTATAAGCAAGCTTTATGCGCTATTGGGCAAGTAGAACTCATGGATTCATATCGAAAAGCTTTTTCTAAATATGGGATGCATATTGGGCAAATGCTATTAACAAGAGAAGATTTATTCGATGCAAATAGAACTTTAAATATTAGAAATACATTATTTACCTTAATAGATGAAGGGGTTATTCCTATTATTAATGAAAATGATACAGTATGTGTAGAAGAAATAAAAATTGGAGATAATGATACATTAGCAGCACTTACAGCAAATCTTTGGGATGCTGATTTACTGGTTATGTGTAGTGATATTGATGGTGTGTTTAGTAAAAATCCAAAAGAACATAAAGATGCGCGCCTCTTAGAAGAAGTTGATGATATTGATGCTTTATTAAAAAATATTGAAATAGGTGCAGGGAATGATTTTGGTACAGGAGGAATTGAAACAAAAATTGAAGCTGCTAGAAGAGTGAATAATTATGGAATACCTATGATTTTAGTAAATGGTAAAAAAGAAAATATGTTGTTGGCATTATTAGAGGGAACACAAAAAGCAACACTATTTATTCCAAAATAAAAGAATCATACTATCTGTAGTGGAAAACGGATCCTCCATATGCAGATAGTATTTTATTTAGTATCATAAAAAGTCACAAAATGTATATATTCTACACCCTAATTATGGTATAATATCTTTTGGTGAATGGTATTATTTATAAAAATTTAGAAATACTAATGAAAAAGCAATTGGAGGAAAAATATGTTAACCAAAGCAATTGCAAGAGTAGATAAAAGAACGAAAGAACTTGTGAATAGACTAAATTCAGGAGAAATTGCAGTGATTAATCATGAAGATTTAGATGAAGTTGCTGCTAATTCTTTAGTCATGCGCAAACCAGTGATGGTTATTAATGCGGCGCAGTCCATCAGTGGGCGGTATCCAAACCTTGGACCTGAGATTTTAGAAAAAGCAGGAATTCCTATATTGGATCATGTAGGAGAAGCTATTTTTAATAGGATTAATGAAGCGGATATCTTAGAGATTAAAGGGAACGAAATATATATTCGTGAACAAAATATTGGAGCTGGAACAATATTAACCAATGAATTAATAAAAAAGAAACTAGAAGAAACAAGTGAAAATTTTCAGTTTGAATTAGATAAATTTATTGAGAATACATTAGAGTATGCAAAAAAAGAAAAAGATATGATTCTTGGAAATTTAAAAATACCAGAAGTTGAAACAAAATTTAAGGAAAGACATACTTTAGTGGTTGTAAGAGGAAAAAATTACAAAGAAGATTTACATGCAATAAAATCCTATATTGAGGAATTTAATCCAATACTAATTGGAGTTGATGGTGGTGGAGATGCCCTTATGGAGTGTGGATATATTCCAGATATAATTGTGGGGGATATGGACAGCGTTTCTGATGAATGCTTAAAGGCTTGCAAAGAAATTGTTGTACATGCCTATACGAACGGCAAAGCACCAGGACTTGAAAGAATTGAAGAATTAGGGCTCAAAAGTGTAGTGTTTCCAGCTCCTGGAACAAGTGAAGATATTGCAATGTTACTGGCTTTTGAGAATAAAACAGAATTAATAGTAGCTGTAGGCACCCACTCAAGTATGGTTGATTTTCTTGAAAAGGGAAGAAAAGGAATGGCAAGTACTTTTCTCGTAAGATTAAAGGTCGGTGCAAAACTCATTGATGCAAAAGGTGTTAATAAATTGTATGGAGAAAGCGTAAAATTCAAACATTTCGTTGGATTGGCTGTTGGGGCGATGATCCCTATTTTTATTGTAGGGGCATTATCTCCAACGGTACAACAATTACTAAAATTATTTGTGATAAAATTAAAATTTGTTTTTCCAATGGAATTTTTAGGGAGGTATCACATTTGGTAATAAATTTAAAGTATTATTTAATAACGATTGTTGCAATATTTTTGGCAATAGGGATAGGCATATTTATTGGAATTATGTTAGATGGACAAGATTTAATTGTAGAACAGCAAAGAGAAGTTGTTTCCCAGTTAGAAAGTAAATTTGATGAATTTAAAATAAAGCAAGATACGCTACAAGAAAAAATTGATACACTGAATTTGGAAAAAGAAAAGAATGAAAAATTTGTAAATACCATGTATCCAGAATTAGTAAAAGAAAAACTAAAAGATTTAAATGTTGTCATCTTAGAAACTAGTGAACATTATGAGTATTCAGGTATAACAGATGCTTTTAAAAAAGCAGGTGTTAATAGTGTAAGTAATATTATTACAAAAGAACTATTCATATTAGATGATGAGAATGATCTTGTAACATTAGCGAGTGATTTTGGATTAACAGGAAATTCAAAAGAAGAGTTACAAACACAATTAATAAAAAAATTCACTAGTTCTTTAGTTTCTGAGAATGGCATGGAAATCATAAAAAATTTGAAGGATAAAAAAATGATTGATTATGGGGATGATTTGACTGGAGCTGCTGATTATATTATTGTTGCAGGGGGAAGTATAGACGAACAAAAAATTGTACTAAATAATGTAGAGGTGCCAATTATTAATTTTTTCAAAAACAACAATATTCCAGTGATGGCTGTTGAAAAATTAGAGGTTCCTTACTCAAATATTCTAGACTACAAAAAATTAAGAATATCAACAGTAGATAATGTGGATACGATGATTGGAAAAATATCGATGCTAATGGTAGTAAGTGGGCAAGAAGGGCATTTTGGTGAAAAAGAAACTGCAGAGAGCTTAATGCCAGAAGGATTTAAAACAGTAGACTAGGAGATGATTGTGTGTCTAAATGTATTACTGCTTTAGTGCCAGCTTATAATGAAGCAGATCGAATTAAAAAGACAATTGATGCGATCAAAAGATCAAAGCATATAGATAGAATTGTAGTACTAGATGATGGATCCGAAGACGATACCTTGATTGTTGCAAAAAATATGAATGTTGAAGCTTATCGGTTAGATCAAAACCAAGGAAAAGGATTTGCACTAAATTATGGTATAAAAAAAGTAGAAAAAAATAGTCGTATTGTCGTTTTTTTAGATGCAGATTTGGGAGACACCGCATCCGAAGTTGATAAATTGATCAT
This sequence comes from Marinisporobacter balticus, assembly GCF_004345705.1. Taxonomy (GTDB): domain Bacteria; phylum Bacillota; class Clostridia; order Peptostreptococcales; family Thermotaleaceae; genus Marinisporobacter; species Marinisporobacter balticus. The sequence continues at coordinate 106,720 of NZ_SLWV01000001.1, read as the reverse complement.
ACCAATACTAGAAGATGAAGCAGATGTTACCATTGCAAGATTTCCTTCTGCAAAGAGAAAAGGAGGTTTTGGATTGGTCAAAAACTTGGCAAAATATGGGGTGAAGTTTTTTACAGGACATACCATATATACTTCTCTTTCGGGACAAAGGGCGTTTAAAATACAAGTGCTTGAAAAATTAGGAAGTTTTCCAACGGACTATGGCGTTGAAGTTGGCATGACGATTGATATCTTAAATAGAGGATTTAGAATAAAAGAAGTAGATGTAAGTATGACCCATAGAGAAACGGGTAGAGACTTAAAAAGTTTTATGCATAGAGGAAAGCAATTTTATCAAATACTTTTCACATTACTTCGAAAATCTAAAGAGAACAGCTAGTAATAGTCAATAGATAAAATAAATCAGACATATGAATAGCGCCTTTTAAAGAATGATGTAGATTGATAAGAGATCCGCTTAATCAATGAGACTATAACCTTGTTTGTCACACAGGTAATTCCTATTAGGAAACCTAACCAGCTAATCATAGAAAACTCGATAAAAAATTTAAACAAAGAAAGGGATATGGTTATTAATGTTCAGTAGAAGAGATTCTTGTTTGCTACTTGAATAATACAACTATATTATACAAGGTGATAAGTGTGGGTGTAAATAAAAGATTAACAGAAATGAGTCGGGCATCTGGATGAGCAGCAAAAATAGGTCCAGAGACCTTGGCACAAGTTTTGTGTCATTTGCCAAAAGTACAACATGAAAATTTATTGGTGGGTTTAGAAACGTCTGATGATGCGGCAGTATATAAACTAAATGATGATACTGCTATTATACAAACATTAGATTTTTTTACACCAGTAGTAGATGATCCGTATATGTTTGGACAAATTGCAGCAGCCAATTCTTTAAGTGATGTGTATGCCATGGGAGGAGAGCCTATTTTGGCTATGAATATAGTGTGTTTCCCTACTTGCGTGTCTATGGACATTCTTACAGAAATATTAAAGGGTGGTGCAGACAAAGTGAGAGAAGCTGGTGCATTGTTAGTAGGAGGACATAGTGTGGATGATAATGAACCTAAATATGGTTTATCTGTTACTGGACTTGTATCTCCCGATGAAGTAATGAGCAATGATTTATCAAAACCAGGAGATAAATTGGTATTGACAAAACCTTTAGGTACAGGAATTTTAAATACAGCCATAAAAGCAGGAATGCTTTCAGAGGATACAATAAAAAAAGTTATGCATGTAATGGCGAGTTTAAACGATATAGGTGCAAAAGGAATGAAAAAAGTAGGTGTAAATTCTTGTACAGATATTACTGGTTTTGGATTTTTAGGACATGCCTATGAAATGGCAAAAGCCAGCAATGTTACACTGAAAATAAATGCAAAGGATATACCGGTTCTTGAAGGAACAATAGCGCATGCAAATATGGGACTTGTTCCTGCGGGTGCATATAGCAATGAAGACTATTTAAAAGGAAATGTTGTTTTTGATGAAGGGGTTCCCACCCATATGCGAGATATTTTATTTGATCCTCAAACATCCGGAGGCTTATTGATATCTGTAAACAAAGATCGCGTGAAAGATCTGACAGAATTTTATAATAAAAACTTACTTACAGAGTTCTCTATCGTTGGAGAAGTAGTTGAAAAAGAAGATACTTTTATAAAAGTAAAATAAAGCATCCTTTTGGGATGCTTTATTTTTTATGATTTTCCATTTAATTTATTTTCATAATCTTTAGTCATCTTAAAGATGATCGGACTAAGCGCTAGTAATGCAATTAAGTTTGGTATTGCCATAAGACCATTAAAAGCATCCGATAAGTTCCAAACGATATCTAGGGATGTTGTAGCACCTACAAAACATAATGCAATCCAAACCCATTTATAAATTTCAACAGCTTTTACGCCAGCAATAAATTCTAAACACTTAGAACCATAGTAATACCATCCGATTATGGTTGAGAAAGCGAAGAAAATTAATCCAAATGAAACAATATATGCACCAAAACCCGGAAGTGCCTCACTAAATGCAGTTGTCGTTAAAGCTGCACCCGTTAAACCATCTTTAACAGTCATAAGTCCGTCACTGCCGATCGTAACAAGACCCGATACCAATATAACTAAAGCTGTCATTGTACATACTATTAATGTATCTAAGAATGAACCAAGAGAACCGATAATACCTTGTCTTACAGGATCATTATTTTTAGAAGCTGCATGGGCAATTGGTGCACTACCAAGACCAGCTTCATTTGAAAATACACCACGGGCAACACCCATACGAACTACTGTTCCAATAAATCCTCCGCCAACAGCTGTTGCATTAAAGGCATTTGAGAAGATCATACCAAAAGCTGTAGGAATCATAGATGCATTGCTAAATAATACGATTAAAGAACCAATTACATAAATAACAGCCATAGCAGGAACGATTTTATCTGTAACATTAGCGATACTCTTAATTCCACCAACAATAACTAATCCTGTAGCAACCATAATAATAATTCCGGATATTTTAGGAGAAAGACCCATTGAAGTACTTAGTGATGCAGCAACTGAATTGGATTGTACCATGTTTCCTATACCAAAAGAAGCAATAAATCCAAAGAAGGCAAAAGCCCATCCTAACCATTTCCAATTACCACCATATTTATCTTCCATACCCATGCTTGCATAGTACATAGGCCCACCAGATTTTTCACCTTTTTCATTTGTAATTCTATATTTTATAGCAAGTAAGGCTTCGCCAAATTTTGTTGCGCCACCGACAGCAGCTGTAACCCACATCCAAAAAATTGCACCAGGGCCACCCACAGCAATAGCAGTCGCAACACCCGCGATGTTACCTGTACCAATTGTTGCAGCGAGAGAAGTCATAAGTGCTTGAAAAGGAGTGATATCACCTTCACCAGCATGTTCTTTTGAGAAAAGTAACTTAAAAGCATAGCTAAGCTTTCTAAACTGCACAACTCTTGTACCTAAAGTAAGAACAAGTCCTGTACCAACTAAGAAAACAATCATAATTGGTCCCCAAGCGAAACTACCTATTGCAGCAATTAAATTTGAAAAAGATTCCATAAAAAACCTCCTTTTAAGTAAGTGATAGATTCAAACAAGTACGTTAATTATTCTTGATTACACCTCCTTAATAAAAACCTAAAATTTTCAAAAATAGAAAAAACTAGTTAACTCATTTTCATTATAGAATATTCTGAAAATTTAAGCAAGTAATTTTCTGAAATATAAAAAAGTGGAAATTAATAACAATTCACAAATTAAGCAAAATGAATTTTAAAATTTATATGTAATCCTTTGACTGAAATTATGGTATAATTTTAGTTGATTATAGCTAATCATAAGGATTATCGGAAATATTTAAAATTGGAGTGATGTGTATGTCTACAAAAAAAGATTTGTTTGTTTTAATTCCAAAGGTAGATGATCTATTGAATGATGAAAAAATTAAGGATTTATTAGAGAAAGTGCCTAGAATTATGATTGTAGAAGCTATTCGGGAAAGTATTGAGGAGATTCGAATAAAAATTGTACAATTAGATAACCAACAGGTGAAAAGTTTTAAAATAGATTATGAGGCATTAATAGAAAAAATTATAAGAATTATCAAGCAAAAAAATAGAATGAATTTGAGCAAAGTAATCAATACTACAGGGGTTGTACTACATACAAATTTAGGACGTGCACTACTTAGTGAGTCCATAAAGGAAGAAATATGGAATGTGGCAAATAGCTATTCTACATTAGAATTTGATGTAGATTCTGGGAAACGAGGCTCTAGATATGCCCATGTTGAAGAAATCATAACCAAACTAACAGGTGCAGAATCTGCCTTAGTTGTGAATAACAATGCAGCTGCTGTTTTGCTTGTTCTTGATACGCTAGCTAAAAATAGAGAAGTCATTGTTTCAAGGGGACAGCTTGTAGAAATAGGGGGATCTTTTCGTGTACCGGATGTAATGCAGCAAAGTGGTGCAAAGCTTGTTGAAGTAGGCACAACGAATAAGACACATATTTCGGATTATGAGCGTGCCATAACTGAAGATACAGCTGCCTTATTGAAAGTGCATACGAGTAACTACAAAATACTTGGATTTACCCAAGAAGTTTCGTTGAAAGATTTGGTAGAAATAGGGAGAGAACATAATATCCCAGTAATTGAGGATATTGGAAGTGGTACGTTTATAGATTTTTCTAAATTTGGACTTTATAAAGAACCTACCGTGCAAGAAAGTGTTGCAATGAAAGCAGATATTGTAACTTTTAGCGGAGATAAATTATTGGGAGGCCCTCAAGCTGGCATTATTATTGGGAAAAAAGAGTATATAGAGAAGATGAAAAAAAATCCATATACACGGGCATTCAGAGTTGATAAATTGACGTTGGCAGCCTTAGAGGCAACGTTAAGATTATATTTAGATGAAGAAAGCGCTTTAGAAAAGATTCCTACCTTGCGTATGCTAACCATAAGTTTAGAAGAAATCGAAAAAAAGGCGAACGCTTTGTATGCGCTATTGAAGGAGAATATAAAACATTGCACAATTGAAAAAATCAAAGGATTCTCTCAAGTTGGAGGCGGATCAATGCCTTTAGAAAAGATCCCAACAATGTTAATAAGCATAAAGCCAGAAAATTTATCTATAAACAAATTCGAACAAATGTTAAGAGATTACAATCCCCCTATTATAGCAAGAATCAGCGAAGAACGAATTTTGATGGATGTGCGTACCATAAAAGAAAATGAATTTGAAATAATCGTAGCTGGAATAGATAAACTACTAAAGAAATAATGAGGTGAATGATTTGAAGCATATTATTATTGGTACAGCAGGGCACATTGATCATGGGAAAACCACATTGATTAAAGCTTTAACCGGAGTAGATGCAGATCGATTAAAAGAAGAGAAAAAAAGAGGTATTACAATAGAACTAGGATTTGCTCATTTCGATTTGCCAAGTGGCAAGACAGCGGGGATTATTGATGTACCAGGACATGAAAAATTTATTAAAAATATGCTTGCTGGGGTTGGCGGAATAGATATCGTACTATTAGTTGTTGCGGCAGATGAAGGAATTATGCCTCAAACGCAAGAGCATTTAGACATACTATCTATTTTGGAAGTAAAAAAAGGGATTATCGTGTTAACAAAGACAGATTTAGTAGAAAAAGAGTGGCTAGAGCTTGTACAAGAAGAGATAAAAGAAAGGGTACAAGGAACCTTTCTTGAAAAAGCGTCTATTATGCCTGTATCTGCTACAAATGGAGAAGGTATTGAGGAATTAACTCAATTGATTGATGAAATGACGGAGCAAACAGAAGCAAAAGATAGGTTACTTCCCTTTAGAATGCCGATCGATCGAGTATTTACAATTTCTGGATTTGGAACGGTTGTTACAGGAACACAGATTGAAGGAACCATTAATGAAGGGGATGCTGTAAAGATCTATCCTCAAGGAATCGATAGCAGAGTCAGAAACCTTCAGGTTCATGATAAAAACGTGAAAACTTCATATGCAGGGCAAAGAGTGGCAATAAACTTAGCGAACATAAAAAAAGAAGATATACAAAGAGGAAATGTATTAGTACCACCAGATGCTATGCAATCAACGATGATGTTAGATGTAAAAATAAATTTATTAAAAAATGAACAAAGAGTTCTAGAAAATAGAAGTAGATTAAGGGTGTACCATGGGAGTAGTGAAATTCTTTGTAGAATTGTTTTATTAGACCGTGAGGAATTAAACCCTGGAGAAAGCTGTTATGCCCAATTGAGGCTAGAAGAAGAAACGGTTGCAAAAAGAGGAGATCATATTGTAATAAGATTTTATTCACCTATGGAAACCATTGGAGGAGGCATCGTTTTAGAGCCTAATCCTGTGAAGCATAAAAGGTATAGAGAAGAAATATTAAACGAATTAAAAATTAAAGAACAAGGAAGTCCAGAACAAATTCTTGAAGAGGCAATCAAACGATTTAGTGACAAATTTGAGAATACACATTTCTATGGTGTCCAGACAGGGTTAGGGGAAGATAAAACAAAAAAACTGATCGCATTGCTTATTCAAGAAAATAAGGTGATAAAGCTTTTAGATACAATTATGATTCATAAATCCTATTTAGATGGGTTAAGAGAGAAAATCATCAATACTTTAAGTGTGTATCATAAAAACAATCCATTAAAATCTGGTATGAGTAAAGAAGAACTTAGAAATAAAATAGTTCCTCAAGCAAAATCAAAACTATATGATGAAATTATGGACTATCTTATTCAAGACAAAGTGATCAAGCAATTAAATAAGCATATTTCCCTTTATGATTTTAATATTGTATATACACCAGAACAAGAGAAGATAAAAAGTAAAATAGAGAAAATGTACTTTGAAACCCGATTTAATACGCCATCTGTAAAAGAATTAATGGAAAATACAGAGGATGAGAGAGAATGTACACAAGTTTTATATGTTCTTATAGATATGAACCGTCTTGTAAAGATCAATGAAGACTTTCTTATCCACATTGAACACTATCATAAAGCAATAGCATTGATGAAAAATTATGTTGTAGAGAATGGTTCGATCACGCTTTCGCAATTTCGGGATTTATTAGGGACTACAAGAAAGTACGCATTACCATTGTTAGATTATTTTGATCAAAATAAGATTACAAAAAGAGTAGGAGAAAAAAGAACATTGTTATAGCATCCTTAAAATGAGGATGCTTTTTTTTATAGAATTTGAAAAATAGATAGAATATATGCTATAATAGCAGTAAATATTAATACCAAGTACTAATACCAGACAAACAATAATGGGAGGAAATAACAATGAACATAAAAGATATAAAAGAATTAATATTGACAATTGACAAAACAAGTATACAAAGGGTTGATATAGAAGGAAAAGAGGGAAAAATAAGTATATCGAAAGCTATTTATGCTGATGGGCAAAAGCATGAGATTAAGAATGAGAAAAAGGAAGTTTTGGTTGTTGAAGAAAATATAGAAGTATCTTTAGAAGATATATATATTGTGAAATCGCCAATTGTAGGTGTTTACTATGAAGCTTCAAGTCCAGATGAGAAAGCTTTTGTTAAGGTAGGAGCTCGCGTGGAGAAAGGACAGTCCCTCTGTATCATAGAGGCGATGAAGATTATGAATGGCATTGAAAGTGAAGAATCAGGAGAAGTAATAGAAATAATGGTAAATAATGAGGATCCGGTAGAGTATGGACAACCTTTAATGAAAATTAGGAGGTAAGTATACATAATGTTTAAAAAAATACTCATCGCAAATAGAGGAGAAATTGCACTTAGAATTATTCGTGCATGTAAAGAATTAGGCATAAAAACAGTAGCCGTTTATTCAGAAATTGATAGAGATGCATTGCATGTACATATGGCAGATGAAGCCATATGTATTGGTCCTGGAAATTCCTCTAAAAGCTATTTAAATATGAATAATATTATTAGTGCAACATGGGTAACAAGCGCGGATGCAATCCATCCAGGGTACGGTTTTTTGTCTGAGAGCCCAACGTTTGCTAGAGCTTGTGAGGAACAAGAGATCAAATTAATTGGACCTAAGGAAGAACATATAAGAAAAATGGGAAATAAATCTGAAGCCAGAAAAACAATGATTGCGGCAGGGGTGCCTGTTGTCCCAGGATCAGAAGGGGATACGAAAGATGCAAATGAAGCTTTTGAACTTGCAGATAAAATAGGTTATCCTGTGATTATTAAAGCGGTTAGTGGTGGTGGAGGAAGAGGAATGCGTATTGTCTATGACAAAGAAGTATTTATAAAAAACTTTCAGATGGCAAAATCAGAAGCAGCAATTGCCTTTAATGATGATGCTATGTATATCGAAAAGTATATTGAAGAGCCAAGACATATAGAATTTCAAATTTTAGCAGATGAATATGGAAATACCATTCATTTAGGGGAACGGGATTGTTCAATACAAAGACGTAACCAAAAAATGATTGAAGAAGCACCATGTAGCATCATGGATACCTCTTTAAGAGAAAAGATGGGAGAGATGGCATTAAAAGCTGCAAAAGCTGTAGGTTATGTAAGCGCAGGAACTATCGAATTTCTACTAGACAAACATAATAACTTTTACTTTATTGAAATGAATACAAGAATTCAGGTAGAACATCCTGTTACTGAATGGATTACAAATATAGATTTAATTAAAGAGCAGATTAAAATTGCCGCTGGAGAAAAAATAAATTTTAATCAACAAGATATAAAAATAAATGGGCACGCAATAGAATGTAGAATCAATGCAGAAGATATCCATCATAATTTTAGACCTTCACCAGGAACTATTGAGGAGTATTTTGTACCTGGAGGAAATGGGGTGCGCATAGATAGTCATATCTATAGTGGCTACAAGATTCCACCTACATACGATTCTATGATTGCAAAATTAATTGTATGGGGTAGAGATAGAAATGAAGCAATAAATCGCATGAAAAGAGTCCTTGATGAAATCATTATTACAGGAATTCATACAAATATAGATTTTCATAGAGAAATACTAGATAATGAGAAATTCTTGAAAAATAAAATTAACACAGCATTTATTGCAACAGAAATGATAAAAGAAAATGATTAATAAAGAGGAGGGAAAAAATGTTAAGTGAAATCTTCCGAAAAAAGAAGAAATATGCAACGATAAACTTATATGAAGAAAAAGGATACAAAAATATAGATAAAAAAATGAATCCTATCACGTGTACTATAAAGGAAGAGAAAGATTTGAATGATGCATCAAAAATAAAATGTAAAAATTGTAATACATATGTTTTAAAAGAAGAAGCAAAAGATCAGTTTTATACATGTGAAAAATGTGGGTATCATTTTAGAATAGAGGCGAGAGAACGAATAGGGTTAATCGTAGATGAAGGTAGTTTTATAGAATATGATCAAGCATTAAAAACAATAGACCCACTAAATTTTCCAGAATATGAAGGAAAAATTCATAAAGCAGAAGAAAAATCAGGGGAAAGTGAAGCTGTTATAACTGGAGAGGGTAAAATCAATGGTGCTTCAGCAATATTATGTGTGATGAATCCTAATTTTATGATGGGAAGTATGGGATGTGTAGTAGGTGAGAAAATCACCAGAGCAATCGAAAAAGCAATAGAAAAAAGATATCCTGTAATCATTTTTTGTGCATCTGGTGGAGCGAGAATGCAGGAAGGAATATTCTCACTTATGCAGATGGGTAAAACCTCTGCAGCACTGGGTAAATTATCGGATGAAGGGTTATTATATATTTCTGTTCTAACAGATCCTACAACAGGAGGCGTTACAGCTAGTTTTGCTATGCTAGGAGACATTATTTTAGCGGAACCTGGTGCTTTAATAGGGTTTGCAGGGACTAGAGTAATCGAACAAACTATTAGACAAAAGCTACCGGAAGGATTTCAGCGAGCAGAATTTCTAAAGGAAAGAGGATTCGTTGATCAGATCGTGTACAGAAAGGATTTAAGGAAAATGCTCTATAAAATACTATATATCCATACATTAGGGGGTGGAAGTAATGCATAATACCCTAGAATTTGAAAAGTCGTTAATAGAGCTAGAAAATAAAATTATAGGATTGGAAAACTTCTCTAAAGAAAACAATGTGAATCTAGTAAGTGAGATTGACATATTAAGAAAAAAATTAGACCAGATGAAAAGAGATGTATATGCAAACTTGTCTCCTTGGCAGAAAGTAAAAATTGCTAGATTACAAGAAAGGCCAACAACGGTAGAATATGTAAAAACGATAATGCCTGATTTTATTGAACTGCATGGAGACCGCCTATATATGGACGATGCTGCTATTATTGGTGGAATTGGAACATTTGAAGGAATTGCTGTAACGGTAATTGGGCATCAAAAGGGAAAGGACACAAAGGAAAATATCAAAAGAAATTTTGGTATGGCGCATCCGGAAGGGTATCGAAAAGCGTTAAGACTTATGAAGCAGGCGGAAAAATTTAAAAGACCTGTCGTGACCTTTATAGATACACCAGGTGCATATTGCGGATTAGGTGCAGAAGAAAGGGGTCAAGGAGAAGCGATTGCTACAAACTTGCTAGAGATGAGTAGATTAAAAACACCGATTATTTCTTTTGTCATTGGAGAAGGTGGAAGTGGAGGCGCATTAGGTTTAGGAATTGCTGATAGAGTCTGCATGTTGGAGCATACAATCTACTCTGTGATTTCCCCAGAAGGGCTTTCAAGTATCCTATGGAAGGATGCTGGTTTAGCTGAAAAAGCAGCAGATATTATGAAATTGACGGCTAAAGATTTGCTAGAAATGAAAGTAATTGATAAAATTATTGGAGAACCTTTGGGTGGCGCACATAAAGATATTGAATTCGTTTCAAATAATATCAAAGATTATTTAATCAAAGAATTACCAGCATTATTAAAATTAGATTCAAATACATTGTTAGATCAAAGATATGAAAAGTTAAGAGAAATTGGAAAATAGCGTGGCCAACTTTGAATGAGCTTGCATATTGTTGGGTATTAATAAAAAAATAAGAAAGGAAGGTATTTAAATGAATGAAGTGATAAAACTTTTAAAATCTCACAGATCTATCAGAAAGTTTCAAGATAGAAGTGTTGAAGAAGAAAAAATAAAAATGATTATTGAAGCAGCACAATGTGCTTCCACTTCTACGTTTGTGCAGGCCTATACAATTATTAGAATAAGAGATATGGCTATCCGGAAAGAAATTGCAAAATTAAGTAGCGATCAAATTTATGTTGAAAAATGTCCGTTGTTTTTTGTGTTTTGTGCTGACTTAAATAGATTAGATTTAGCTTGTAAGATAAATAGTACGCAGATGATAGAGGGGTATACGGAGTCGTTGATCATGGCAACTGTTGATACTGCCCTTGTTGCTCAAAATATGATGATAGGGGCTGAAGCAATGGGATTAGGTGGTGTGTACATAGGAGGGTTAAGAAACGATCCCTATAAGGTTTGTGAACTTTTAGATATCCCTAAGAATGTATATCCTGTATTTGGTATGTGTTTAGGATATCCAGATCAAGACCCAGAAACAAAACCAAGATTACCTTTGGATGTTATACTTAAAAACGATAAATATCGTATAGAAAAAGATGAAGAAAAAATAAGAGAATATGATAAATTAGTCAGTGAATATTATAGTGAGAGAACAAGAGGAAAAAGAGATGATTCATGGTCTAAGCAGGTAGCAGAAAAAATGGGAAATGAGTTAAGACCACATATGAGAGAATTTTTGAAAAGCAAAGGTTTTGAAATGAAATAAGTTTACATTTATAGCAAAAGGCTAGGAGAAATCCTAGCCTTTTGCTGCTATACTATTTTAGTTGTCCAAGACTCACAATTCCATATATCTGTTACGATGTCATTATAAAATTCGGGTTCGTGGCAGATAAGAAGGATGCTACCCGTGTATTCTTGAAGGGCACGTTTCAATTCTTCTTTTGCATCAACATCTAGATGGTTTGTTGGTTCGTCTAGAATCAATAAATTTGTTTCTCTATTAAGTAGCTTACAAAGACGTACTTTTGCTTGTTCTCCACCGCTTAACACAAGAATTTTACTTTCTATATGTTGGGTGGTTAAACCACATTTGGCGAGGGCAGCGCGAATTTCAGCTTGCGTATAAGAAGGGAATTCTTGCCATGTTTCTTCAATACACGTTTTGTAATTGGCTTCTTTGATTTCTTGTTCAAAATAGCCCATATGCAAATAATCTCCTAGTTCAACAGATCCAGAAATGGCTTTGATTTCAGCTAAAATACTTCGAAGTAGGGTCGTTTTTCCAAGCCCATTTGCGCCCATAAGTGCGATTTTTTGTCCGCGTTCCATACACAGATTTAAAGGCTTAGAAAGAGGTTCATCATATCCAATAACAAGGTTTTTTGTTTCAAAAATCAGTTTTCCTGAAGCCCTAGATTGTTTAAAGTTAAATTCAGGTTTTGGTTTTTCGTTAGCAAGTTCGATTACATCCATTTTATCAAGTTTTTTCTGCCTAGACATTGCCATGTTTCTAGTGGCAACTCTTGCTTTGTTTCTGGCAACAAAATCTTTCAATGATGCAATTTCTTGTTGTTGTTTTTTATAGGCAGATTCAAGTTGTTGTTTTTTTGCTTCATGAATATTTAAAAAATTATCATAGTCACCTACATAACGGTTTAATTCTTGATTCTCCATATGATAGATTAAGTTGATAACACTATTTAGAAATGAAATATCATGAGAAATCAAAATAAAAGCATTTTCATATTCTTGAAGATAACGTTTTAGCCATTCAATATGTTGTTCATCTAAATAGTTTGTAGGTTCATCTAAAAGAAGAATATCTGGTTTTTCGAGGAGCAATTTTGCAAGTAAAACCTTTGTTCTTTGTCCACCGCTAAGATCATGAACATCCTTATCAAGCCCAATACCATCTAATCCTAGTCCTCTAGCAATTTCTTCAACTTTTGAATCAATGATATAAAAGTCATTATGTGTTAAAACATCTTGGATTGTACCTAGATCTTCAAGCATTCGCTCAAGCTCTTCTGGTGTAGCATCAGCCATATTATCACATATTTGGTTCATTTCAGTTTCAAGATCAAAGAGATATTTGAATGCATTTTTTAGGACATGGCGGATTGTAAGTCCTTTTTCAAGTACAGTATGTTGATCTAGATAACCAATTCGAACACGTTTTGACCATTCGATGTTTCCTTCATCAGGTTCTAATTTTCTGGTGATGATGTTCATAAAAGTGGATTTACCTTCTCCGTTGGCTCCAATGAGCCCGATATGTTCGCCTTTTAAAAGTCTAAAGGAGACATTATTAAAAATTGCACGGTCTCCAAATCCATGACTTAGATTTTTCACTGTTAAAATACTCATTTCATACTTCCTTTCTTAATATGTTTGTTTATCTAAATGGTAAAAGTAAACTAGTTCAATGAGATCTATTGTATATGCATGAGAGCTATAAAATGAAAATCTTTTATAGAAGATAGATAGGCCTACATAGTTAATTATATACGAGTGGATCATTCTTTTCAAAGTAAAATTGAAAAATAACAAAAAAAGATTAAAATTTAGAAATAATATTAGTTCGTCTGTAGGAATGCGTAGAAAACAGTAGAAATGTGTAGGGAAATATGTTATAATATTTTTGTAATGTTCAAAAAATATAAAAAAAAGGAGGAATTTCAGTGAATCAGATTGTAGATTTTTTGAACGGTATTATTTGGAGTAAAGCACTAATATATTTATGTTTAGGGGTAGGGGTTTATTTTTCTTTCGCAACACGTTTCTTACAAGTACGACATCTTAAAGAAATGGTAAAATTATTATTTGGTGGAGAAACATCTGAAACAGGAGTAACATCGTTCCAAGCATTTTCTATTGCGATTTCAGGACGTGTGGGTACAGGGAATATAGCAGGTGTTGCTACTGCGATAGCATTAGGAGGTCCAGGTGCATTATTTTGGATGTGGACGATTGCGTTTTTAGGTGCTGGTTCAGCATATGTAGAATCTGTTTTGGGACAAATTTACAAAGAAGAACAAAACGGAGAGTATCGTGGAGGTCCAGCATACTATATTGAAAAAGGATTAGGAATTAAATGGTATGGCATAACATTTGCTGTTGCAACTATACTTGGTGTTGGGCTGTTTTTACCTGGAGTTCAATCAAATAGTATTGGTGCAGGTTTAGAGAATGCATTTGGGATTAGTCCAATGATTACAGGTTTTGGTTTAATTGCTGTTTTAGGATTAATCGTATTTGGTGGCGTTAAGCGTATAGGAAAAGCTGCGGAAATTATAGTGCCATTCATGGCTGGTGCATATATCCTTGTCGCTGTAGTTATAATTTTCATGAATATTTCTGAACTACCAAAAGTAGTTACATTAGTTTTTAAAAGCGCATTTGCTTTAGAGCCAGCATTTGCAGGGATTTTTGGTATGGCAATTTCTTGGGGAGTAAAACGTGGAATTTATTCAAATGAAGCAGGTCAAGGTACAGGCCCGCAAGCAGCAGCTGCTGCTGAAGTGCCGCATCCTGCGCAACAAGGTTTGGTACAAGCGTTCTCCGTATATATCGATACATTGTTTGTATGCTCTGCAACTGGATTTATGATTTTGATTACAGGAATGTATAATGTTGTAAGTCCTGCTGGTGGATTTATAGTAGAAAATTTATCGAATGTTGATATTGGTCCTGCGTATACGAAAAATGCTGTAGAATCGATGTTTCCAGGATTTGGTAGTGCATTTGTTGCCGTTTCACTTCTATTCTTTGCGTTTACAACATTAATGGCATATTATTATATAGCTGAAACGAATGTAGCATATTTGATCAGAAAATTTGGACCAAGCTATGGTTGGATGATTTCTGGTTTAAGAGTTATGCTATTAGGTGCTACTTTCTATGGAACTGTTAAGACGGCTGGATTGGCTTGGGCACTAGGTGATGTAGGGGTTGGAATGATGGCTTGGTTAAATATCATTGCGATTATAATGCTACGTAAGCCTGCATTCGCAGCACTTAAAGATTATGAAAAACAAATGGCAAATGGCGTGGAAAAATACACATTTGATCCTAAAGCATTAGGAATTGAAAATGCTGAATTTTGGGAAAATAGAATATCTAAATCTGGAGATAAGAAGAAGCTTAGGTAAGTATAGAACATGATAAAACCCTCTAACATTTAAAGTTAGAGGGTTTAATTGTAAGTATAATTAGCTAGTAGGATGGGAATAACTTATAAGAGGTTAATAATGATAGAGTGCATGGATGAAAGAGCATACACATTGTTTTCATGAGTATTTTGAGGATGACAAAATTTTATTAAAAACGACAGCGGTATTCTTGCGTAATCAGTAGGAGTATGCTATAATTAATTAGTACGAATAAAAACAAAATACATGGGAGTAGATGGTGGCTGGTGTTGCCTCTGGTCTTCAAAACCAGTTTGAGGCGTTAAGAGCGTCTTAGGTGAGTTCGATTCTCACATATTCCCGCCAATGATTATTAAGAGAGTAAATACTCTCTTTTTTTTATTTATATAAATATATGGATATTAAGTGTCTATATGTCAAAGTCGCTTTTTCTAGACTGTTATTTTGTTATTATAGAAATAATCTATAAACAAATATTTAAGATAGAAAATAGCAATTAGACTGATATTTTTACAAATGATAAAATTTTCTTTAAGGTATCTATAGGATTTTATAGATATAGAGCGATTGTTTTAGAAATTTGCGAACGGTAAAACAGCAGGAAAAAAAGACTTTAGTTACAAAGGAGGTTTATATTGAATATTAATATAAATATTATTTCAGGTTTTTTGGGAGCTGGAAAGACTACATTTTTGAGAAAAATTATTCCAAATATAGAAGGAAAAACTGTTTTGATTGAAAATGAATTTGGCGATGTTGGCGTTGATGCAGACTTGATTGAGGACAAGTTGCCTATTAGAGAGATTTATGCTGGTTGTATTTGTTGTAGTTTGGTACAAGATTTTAAAAAAGCCATAGAAGAGTTAGTTTTAGAATATAGACCAAACCATATATTGATAGAGCCATCTGGTGTTGGAAGCTTATCAGATATTATAAAGGTTTGTAATAAAATCTCTAAAAATTCAGATTTCAGTGTAAAAATAAATCATTTAATAACGATTGTAGATGCAAGTGCATTCGATGATTATTTGGAGAACTTTGGTGGATTTTATGTAGATCAAATTCGAAATGCACATATTATTTTTTTAAGCTACTTTGATAAAATATCTCACAATGAAATTGAAAAGGTAATTACTAAAATAAGAATAAATAATCAATCCGCATTTATTTTTAAGGAAGATTGGTATTCTTATCCAGGTGAAGAAATAATTGAAATATTAAATACAGTTAAAAAATTGGAAAACGATTTCGAAGAAAATGCGATATCCATGCCTGCTAATAAAATTTTTAGTAACTGTGCTGTTAGTAATCCAAGAATTTTTTCAGTAAAAGACATGGAAAAAATATTTACTTCTTTAAAGGATAGGACGTATGGTTTTGTGTTGAGAGCGAAAGGGATGTTAAAACTTGATACAAACCAGTTTATTTACTTTGATTTTACGCCACATCATTATCATTGGGAATATATAGAAGAATGTAAGGAAACAAAAATAGCTGTCATTGGTAGTAACTTAAGGAAAGAAAAAATATTTGAAATATTTCATGAATAAGTAGGAGGGGTCAGAATGGGGAAAATGATTGACTTTAATTGTACGTATGATAATGCTGTGGGGATCAATAAAGAAGTCACAGAAAAAACAGGCTTGAAATTTCCAGAAGCTTATAAAAATGGGGAAAGTATGGTCTTACTTGCCAAAGAATTGAAAAAATATGATGATAGAAATTTTTGTGAATTGCCATTTTGCCATACTGTTGAAGGGGAAGCAATGGGTGGAAGTATCAATTTTGGGGATGAGAACATAGGACCAAGAGCAAAAGATTATATTTGTACAAATGCAGAGGAAGTATTAAACTTACCCCAAATTGATTATTCAAAAGGACGGATCGCGGAAGTTTTAAAAGCATGTAAATGTTTACGAGAAGAAGGAGAAAATGTGGTTTTGTATATTTCAGGCCCTTTTACAATCATGAATGTCTTAATGGATTCACGCTATGTGTTTAAGATTTTTAGAAAAAATCCAGCGGTTATGAAAGAAATTTTTGATAAGTTACAAGATGAAATAGTACGTTTTACGGAAGAAGCCCAAAAAGTAGGGGTCAATATGATTAGTTATGCGGATTCTTCTGGAGGATTAAATATTTTAGGGCCCAAATTCTCAGAACAAGTGGTAGAAATGTTTACCTATCCACTATTAAAAAGGATAGAAGCAATGATTAGTAATGAAACCATTTTATTACTTTGCCCTAAAACGACTTTTGCATTATTAGGAACAGACAAAGCCGTATGGAAAGATATTGATCTTGGAGAAACTATAAAATATTCCGAAGCTTGTATAAAAGTGATTGGCAAAGCAAAATTTGTTGGACAAATGTGTGTTAAAAACAAAGCGTTTGAATTAAAAGATGGGATTATTAAAACCATTAATTTACTTTAATTGTGAATACGAAAAAAAAAGATCTGAATAAGTAAATGTTTTGAAGAAAACCGAATTGACAAAGGGAGGGCATTATATGCACAAAGATGATCAGATGACACCAAATGAACGATTGACTGCATTTATGACAGGAAAACCTATGGACAGAATTCTATCTATGCCAGTTACTTGCTCCATGTCTGGACTAGCATTAGGAATGACTCACAAGGAAAAAAGAAGCACAGCTTTAAATGAAGCCCGAGCACAGATTGCTTGTTATGAAAGATTCGGCAATGTTGATCAATTTATGGCTTCTGCTAGAAAATATGGAAAGTGGCCACTAGATTCAAAAAATTTCTTATAAAATAAAAATATATTAATCAATAAAAGATGGAGGGAAAAACCATGTCAGTAACAAAAGAAGAATTATTAAAAAGATTATCAGATGGTGTAGTAGATATGGAAGAAGATGATGTGATTAAAGCAAGTAATGAATATCTAGAAGCAGGATACGCTGCATATGATGGTATCATGGAAGGTCTTGTAGATGGCATGAACCGTGCAAGTCAATTATATGATGATGAAGAATATTTTGTTACTGATGTATTATTATGCTCAGATGCAATGTATGAAGGTTTATCAATTCTAAGACCGCATCTTAGTTCGGATGGAATGAATACAGTTATAGAGTTGTTAAAAGAAGCTGGTATAAGGGAAAATGTTAAAGTTATGATAGGTGGAGGACCAATTTCAAAGAAATTTGCTGATAAGATTGGTGCAGATGGTTATTCTGATAATGCAGTGGATGCAGTTAGATTAGCGAAAAAATTACTTGATATAGCATAGAGAGGATTATGGTAGTATCACTAAAAGAAAGATTATTTAGCTAAGAATTTGCTGTAAAATATATTAACAAGATGATTGATAGTGTTAAAAAAGAAAACATAGGTACTATTGTACATATATGTAGACAAATGAAGAATGTATATGCGCAGGTGAATAAAATAAGAAGTGATGTCTTAAGCTTTGATTCTATAGTAAATATGAGTGAGTGATGCAAGAAAAAAATAGGAAATCAATGCTATAATTTCTAACAAAAGGAGATGCAGTTATAGATGCCTAAGATCTTTATTGAGCAACAGAATAAAATGTTTGAATATGTACCGAATAAAAATTTGTTACAACTTCTGTTAGAAAATGAAGTTTTCGTCGATAATCCGTGCAATGGAAAAGGTTCATGTGGAAAATGTAAGATTAGACTACTAGAAGGAAACTTACCTGATCTCTCAGAAACTGAACGGAAACTTTTAAAAAAAGAAGAAATGAATGCAGGTATAAGGTTATCTTGTCTTGTAGTACCACAAGAAGATATTGTAATTGAAATTTTACAAAAAGAAAGAAAGCATGAGATACTTACGACGGGATATATGCCTGATTTCGATTTTAATCCTGCAATTCATAAAGAGATCTTTGAAATAAAAAAACCTACATTAGAAAATCAAATTTCATTAGAAGATTCTATATGTAATACATTTGGTATTGAAAAATGCGACTGGAAATTATTACAGCAACATGAAATGATATATGGAAAAGTCACAGGTGTTTTTAATGGGGAGGATTTAATTGGAATTGAGGCAGGCGATACAAAAAAAAATATTTATGGAGTTGCTATTGACATTGGAACTACAACGGTCGTAACGGCATTGATTGATATGAATACAGGGAATGAATTGGGTACAGCTTCGATGATTAATCCACAAAAGAAGTTTGGTATGGATGTTTTAACTAGAATAAGCTATGTACTAGAGCATCCAAAGGATGCTAAAGAAGAGCTGAAACATGCAATTGTAAATGCTATCAATGAGATGATTGAAGATATGTGTAATCAATCAAAAATAGATAGAAAAAATATCTATGAGATTGCTATTGCAGCAAATTGTACAATGATGCATTTTCTTTTAGGGGTTGATGCAACAGATATTGGAAAGTCTCCATATGCACCAGTATTTGTAAAATCAAAAAATATACGAGCGAATGATATTGGTTTAAAGGCGCATGTAGGGGCAAGACTATATTGTCTGCCATCGGTTTCATCCTATATAGGTGCGGATATTGTAGCAGGTGCATATGTTTGCGAATTACATAGAGCTAGCAAAAATATTCTATTTATAGATATTGGAACGAATGGAGAAATCGTTTTATCTAATCATGGAAAGTTATTATCCTGCTCTTGCGCGGCGGGGCCAGCTTTAGAGGGTATGAATATTAGTTCAGGTATGCGGGCAGCAGAGGGTGCAATTGAAGATGTGAAAATTACTGAAAATGGAATTGAAATGAAAGTTATAGGTAATGAAGAACCTATAGGAATATGTGGAAGTGGGATATTAGCTGCGGTGAAAGAGTTGGTTCGCATAGCGGTTATAAAAAAAGACGGAGCATTCATAAAAAAAGAAAAACTAGAAGAAACAGATTATCGCTATGATATGATCCAATTAGATGGAAGAAAACGAGAATTTGTTTTAAAGCGTAGCCCAGAAAAACTATTGATTACCCAAGCGGATGTTCGGCAGGTACAATTAGCAAAAGGAGCTATTCTTTCTGGTTTTTACGCTTTACTAAAACGTGCAAATATTGATATGCATAAACTTGATAAAGTTATGATAGCAGGACAATTTGGATCCCACTTGTCTGCGGATAGTTTAGTGGGAACAGGTATCTTACCAGAAGAGATCAAGGATAAACTTGTATATGTAGGGAATTCTTCTAAAACAGGAGCATATATGGCGCTTATGTCTATTGATGCAAAGCAACAAATTGAGGAATTAGCGCATCAAATGGATTACATGGAGCTAGGCGCATCAGAAGGATACGAAAGACTTTTTGCCCAGTGCCTTCTATTTACAAATCGTTAATATTGACTAACAATATCAATCTTTTTAGCCAAAGATAGACATGAAAAACTTTGCTAGAATCATGACTACTTGTGGAAAATAAATCTGAAGATTTTGCATAAATTAATGGGATTTGGAAATAATCTACTCCTAGATAGACTAGGAGGGATTTTATGTGGAGAAGAAGGCGGAGAAAAAGAGGTAAAATTTTTGCTGGATGCTTGATTCTACTTATAATAGGATTTGTATATGGATATCTCACAAATGATCCAGAGATGTCAGAACATATAAAGAAAAGAAATATGAAGAATATTAGCTTAGGTGGAATAAATGTGAAACCACAAAATAATACGCAAAATCAAAACAAGGAAAATCAACAAAAGCCTCAAGAGGATCATCAAGAAGAAAATACAGAGGATAGAGAGCCGATTGTTGAGAATGTAAATGTTGTGACAGATGATATACAAATTGTATTTAGTACCTATTACAAAAATACAAGAGATATGGTGACAAAAGAAAGTAAGCTACCAAATCAATTGATAGGAAGAAAATTTGATGAACTACAAACTTACTTAAAGGAAAATTATGTAGAATGGAATATAAGGCAATGTAACAAAAATAGAGTGGAATTGTACCAAGAGACAGACAGAATTCCGCCCAATTATTATCTAGCAAAAGAATACAATGGATATATTGCTATATTCAAAGTAAATGAGGATGGAGAGAACATACTTGTAGAGCAAACCGAAATCCCTACATCGTCACTAGGTGAGATGGATTTACAATACATTAAAAAGGGGATTATAAAGAAGAAGAGAGATGAAATTAATCAGATATTAGAAGATTATAGTAGTTAAAATGTACTCAAATGAGTACATTTTTGTTTTTATATGGTACAATAAAAAGAACTGACCCATTCAGGTGGATTTAGGGGATAGTTTAAGATTAAATAGCATGGAGGATTCTTAAATGTTTGAATATATTAAAGGCAATTTAGAATTCATTGGGGAAGAGTATATTGTTGTTGACAATTATGATATTGGATATAAAATCTATACTTCTAATGAATCTATTGCAGACTTAAAAACAAAACTTGGGGCAGTTATTGTATACACACAGATTATTGTTAGAGATGATGACATGAGTATTTTTGGATTTTCTACGAGAGAAGAATTGAAAATGTTTCGGTTATTAACTACTGTAAATGGGATTGGATCTAAAGTAGCTTTAGGTATTTTATCTTCTATTCCAATGGGTAATTTAGTTGGAATTATTGTTGCTGAAGATACACATAGCCTTACAAAGGCACAAGGGGTAGGTAAGAAAACAGCCCAGAGAATTATACTAGAATTAAAAGATAAAGTGGATTTAAAGATTGCAGTGATGGAGCCGTCTCTTATTTCTCAAATACATAATGAAAACGACGATGCTGAGGAAGCGATAAGTGCATTGGTAGCTTTGGGATATACAAAGGGCGAAGCAAAAAAGGCTGTTGATTATGTGAAAGATGCTTGTGGAAATATTGAAGATGTGATTAAGAAAGCATTAAAATTTCTTTCAAAGTAGATTGAAGAGAGGGAGATAGATGATTCAGAATATGGATGAAAATAGAATTATCACCACTTCTCTTAGAAATGAAGATTGTGAAGTGGAAAACAATTTAAGGCCAAAAAGATTAGAAAATTATATTGGACAGTATAAGGCTAAGGAGAAATTGAAAATTTTTATCGATGCTGCTAAGATGAGAGAGGAACCACTAGACCATGTGTTATTGTATGGTCCACCGGGACTAGGAAAGACGACATTATCTAGTATCATTGCAAATGAATTAGGAACAAGTATTCGAATTACATCAGGGCCAGCCATTGAGAGACCAGGGGATCTGGCTGCAATACTTACGAATCTTGGCGAAAATGATGTATTATTTATAGATGAAATTCATCGATTAAATAGAAGTGTAGAAGAAATATTATATCCTGCAATGGAAGATTATGCGCTAGATATTATTATCGGAAAAGGACCTAGTGCTAGATCGATAAGATTAGAGTTATCAAAATTTACTTTAATTGGTGCAACTACAAGGGCTGGATTATTGACGGCGCCTTTAAGAGACCGTTTTGGTGTCATTTGTAAACTTGAATTATACGAAAAAGAGGATTTAAAGAACATTGTTATAAGATCTGCGAGCATATTGCGGATAGAAATCGACGAAAAAGCTGCAATAGAGATTGCTAAAAGATCTAGAGGTACACCCCGTATTGCAAATAGACTTTTAAAAAGAGTCAGAGATTATGCACAAGTAAAAGGAAATGGAACAATTAACATTGAAATTGCTAAAGATGCTTTAATGCTTTTAGAGATTGATCCTTTAGGATTAGATAATGTAGATAAAAATATATTGTTTACCATCATTGAAAAATTTGATGGAGGACCTGTTGGATTAGATACATTAGCTGCATCTACTGGAGAAGAGCGAAACACAATTGAAGATGTGTATGAGCCGTATCTGCTTCAATTGGGATTTATTCAAAGAACGCCTAAAGGAAGAATTGTAACAAGATTAGGGTATGAACATTTAGGATTACCTATAGATCATTAAGAGGAATGGTGATGCAGATGATAAAGCTTCTTTCTAAAATTTTAGCAGTAATAATAGTGCTGATGATTTTACCACTTCAAACCGATGCCAATGAAGGAAAGATTCAAGATCAAATTAAAGTAGGTATTCGATTTGGCGAGAGTGCAACACCTGTCGTTTCTCTAGCTTCACCTAATGGTTTAGCGTTAGGTTATTATGAAGGAGATAATTTTAAGGGTATCATGCAATTCTTTGAAGATATTATTGTTAGAAAAGATGATTATTTTATAAATGTAAATGGATCATTTATTACGTATGATTTTGATAGTCAAAGTGGAAGTGGTAATAAAAATATTGAAGGACCTGTTCATATTCAAATTGGAAATGAATTTAGTAATCAACAAGAAGCTGAGAATTTTCTTAATGAGCTACCCAATATGATGGAACATCCTTATCTTGCTTATGAAAATGGTTGGCATGTTTGGGTTGGATGTTATACGAGTGTTTCAGAGGCTGAAGAGACGTCTAAAAATATAAAACTTTTGATCCAAAATGCGGATTTGAGAATTATTACTAAAGATGATAAAAGAGTCCAAGTTTTAAACAAATATGGTAAAGTATCATTTATGTACAATACGGATGATGTTGTTTATGCTTTTAAAGCAATTCCACAAGAAAGTTCAAATGGAATCATTCAATTAGATGGAAAAAGCTTTAGAGGAAGTATCATTATACATCGATATATAGGTAGTGATTTAACAGTGATTAACCGATTAGATATAGAAGAGTATCTTTATGGTGTAGTACCTAGAGAAATGTCAGGAGATTGGCCTATTGAAGCGCAAAAGGCACAAGCTGTTGCTGCTAGAAGCTATGCTGTTGTCAATCTAAATAGACATGAGAATTATGGCTTTGATGTGTGTGCTTCTAGCCATTGTCAGGTGTATGGTGGGTATAATAGTGAAAAATCAAGAAGTACGATGGCAGTAGATGAAACAAGAGGAGCATTATTAACCTATGATGGAAAAGTGGTGACAGCCTTTTATCATTCAAATAGTGGGGGACATACGGAAGATAGTGAAAATGTTTGGTCAAATCCAGTAGGATACTTAAGAGGGGTGGATGATCCGTATTCAATTGGGGCACCTAATGATACATGGGTCAAAGTTTATACAAAACAGGAAATTGAAGGTGTTTTAGCATCCAATGGTTTATCTGTAGGAACACTTCAAAATATAGTTGTGGAGGAGCGTTCAAAAAATAGTAGAGTTTTAAAATTAGCTTTTTATGGGACAAGTGGAAGTGAAATTTTAGAAAAAGGGAAAATTAGAAGCATGTTTGGGAATAATAGTATTAAAAGTACTTGGTTTGATATGGGTACAAATGGCGAGCGTAATGCAAACATCATGGTATTATATGATTTGAATCAGCCTGCTGAAGCAATAGATATGAATAGTAAGTATATTCTCACAGCGCAAGGCTTGAAAGAATTTGAAGTAGCAAATAAATATGTAAGCAATGGGAAAGAATATAAGCTGATTGCTTCAAATGCAAATGCAAATGTAGATCAATATACATTTACAGGAAAAGGATGGGGACATGGACTCGGTATGAGTCAATGGGGTGCAAAGAAAATGGCTGAAGATGGTTTTAACTATGAACAAATTTTAACACACTATTATACAGGAACTAACATCAAGTAAGGAGTTTTAAAAATGAAAACAAGTGATTATTATTTTGATTTACCTGAAGAATTGATTGCACAAACCCCTTTAATAAATAGGGATGCATCTAGATTGATGGTTGTGGATAGAAGAACAGGGGAAATTCAGCATCAGTTATTCAAAAATATCATTGAATATTTAAAGCCAGGGGATTGTCTTGTATTAAATAATACAAGAGTACTACCTGCTAGGCTCTTTGGTGTAAAAGAAAATACAGGTGGAAAAGTAGAGTTTTTGCTTTTAAAAAGAATAGATAAAGATAGATGGGAAACTTTGGTTAAACCTGGAAAAAAAGCAAAAATAGGAGATACGATTGTTTTCGGAGACGGTATATTAAAGGCGCATATTATTGACATGGGAGA
The DNA here is from genome assembly GCF_004345705.1 of Marinisporobacter balticus. Lineage (GTDB taxonomy): Bacteria > Bacillota > Clostridia > Peptostreptococcales > Thermotaleaceae > Marinisporobacter > Marinisporobacter balticus. The sequence continues at coordinate 82,039 of NZ_SLWV01000001.1, read as the reverse complement.
AGAAGGTTCAAGAATTGTAGCGTTTGAATATGAAGGTATATTTGAAGAAATTCTGGACAAACTTGGAACGATGCCATTACCTCCATATATAAAGGAAACTTTAAATGATCAAGAAAGATATCAAACGGTATATTCAAAGCACGAAGGATCTGCTGCAGCACCTACCGCAGGACTTCACTTTACAAATGAATTACTCCGAAAGATAGAAGAAAAAGGGGTTGAAATAGTTTATATTACATTACATGTTGGATTAGGAACCTTTCGTCCTGTAAAATGTGAAGATATACTACAACACAAAATGCATTCAGAATTTTATATGGTAAGCAAAGAAACAGCAGATACAATTAATCATACAAAAGAAAATGGCGGAAGAATTATTTCGGTAGGAACTACTTCTACGAGGACTTTAGAGAGTATTGCTGATGAAGAAGGGATTGTCCGTGAATGTCAAGGATGGACAGATATTTTCATTTATCCAGGATACAAATTTAAGGTTATTGATGGATTGATTACCAATTTTCATCTTCCAGAGTCTACGCTCATCATGCTCGTGAGCGCTTTTTGTGATAGGAATTCAATCCTAGGTGCTTATGAAGAAGCTGTAAAGGATAAATATAGATTTTTTAGCTTTGGAGATGCTATGTGTATTATCTAGACAGAATATAGAATACTTTAGGAGGCTTATGGAATGGCTGTAAAATATGAACTTATAAAAGAATGTAAACAGAGCGGTGCAAGATTAGGTCGCTTACATACCCCGCATGGCACAATTGAGACGCCTATATTCATGCCAGTAGGGACGCAAGCAACGGTTAAAACCATGACACCAGAAGAATTAAAAGAAATAAATGCACAAATTATTTTAAGCAATACATATCATTTGTACTTAAGACCTGGACACGAGCTTGTAGAGAAGGCTGGCGGATTACATAAATTTATGAATTGGAATAAACCGATTCTAACGGATAGTGGTGGATTTCAAGTTTTCAGCTTAGGGGATTTAAGAAAGATTTCTGAAGAAGGGGTAGAGTTTAGATCTCACATAGACGGTTCTAAGCATTTTATTAGCCCAGAAAAAGCGATAGAGATTGAAAATGCATTAGGAGCAGATATTATTATGGCATTTGATGAATGTGCACCCTATCCAGCAGATAGAGAATATGTGAAAAACTCACTTGAGAGAACAACTAGGTGGGCAAAGCGATGTAAAGAAGCCCATAGAAATCCTGATACACAGGCTTTATTTGGTATTATTCAAGGAGGTATGTATAAAGATTTAAGAGAACAAAGTGTAGCAGAAATAACTGCACTAGATTTTCCAGGATATGCTGTTGGCGGATTAAGTGTAGGGGAGCCAAAACCACTTATGTATGAAGTGTTAGACTATACGACACCACTGATGCCCAAAGATAAAGCAAGATATCTTATGGGTGTTGGAAGTCCCGATTGCTTAATAGAAGGAGCAATACGAGGCATTGATATGTTTGATTGTGTTTTACCTACAAGAATTGCTAGAAATGGTACAGCAATGACTTCAGTAGGGAAAGTGGTTATAAAAAATGCTAAGTATACAGAAGATTTTGGACCACTAGATCCAAATTGTGATTGTTATACTTGTAGAAACTACTCTAGGGCGTATTTAAGACACTTATATAAAGCAGGGGAGATCTTATCAGGAAGATTAGTTAGTTATCATAACCTTTATTTCTTATTAAATCTCATGAAAGATGTGAGGGAGGCAATAAAGGCGGATTGCTTACTAGATTTTAGAAAAGAATTTTTTGAAAGATATGGTTATGATCTATAAAATTTTCAAAACATAAGAGGATTTTTAATTTATATGTTGAATAACTATAAATATATACATATATATAAGGGAGGCATAGACACATGAATCCAGCATATTCGCCGATTTTTATGACGGCTGCATTTATTGCAATATTTTACTTTTTAATTATTAGACCTCAGAAAAAAAGAGAAAAAAAAGTAAAAGACATGAGGAATAGTTTAAAAGTTGGAGATTATATTGCAACAATAGGTGGCATACATGGGAAAATCGCAAAAGTAAAAGATGAAATGGTAATCCTTGAAGTAGGAAGCGATAAAGTGAAACTTCAAATTGCTAGATGGGCAGTGGGTAGTGTAGTGAAAAGTGATGATATTAAATAGTGTGAAAAAAGATGACCTTTAGGGCATCTTTTTTTTGAATATTTTAAAGAAACTAAAGGGTTCTTATATTGCTGTAATATTTTTAAGAATGGAGCATAAATATGCTATAAGAATGCTTTTGGGGGTGAAGGGGTGAAAGCCAAAAATAATATAGAAACAGGTAGAGGCAGTGTTGTAGGGGTTTATGTGAAAGCGATACTTTTTGCATGCATTGTTGCTTTGTTTATACTTATCATTGTAGCACTTTTGATTACTTATACGAATATTTCAGAGTCAATTATACCCATAGTTGTTTCAATTACCATGGTTATAAGTAGTTTAACATGTGGCATGGTTACAGGATCAAAGATGAAAAAAAAAGGTTGGTTTAATGGTGCATTGGTAGGATTGATTTATGTCATGCTGATTATTTTCATGAGTTGGGTACTGATTGCTGATTTTACAATAGGAAGAACGGTTCTTGTAAAAAGTATAATCGGGATTGTGTCAGGTGGGGTTGGTGGAATGATCGGGGTAAATTTAAAATAAATATCTTTGATAACAAACGCCTTTATGTTATAATTTAGTTGAAATCATTCTAGAGGGGGAAAGTAGTATGAAGCATATTAAGACATTGACAAAAGCTACACTAAAAGAAAGCGCTGTTAAAGGTGGCTGTGGGGAATGTCAAACTTCATGTCAATCAGCATGTAAGACTTCTTGTACAGTAGCTAACCAAGCGTGTGAAAATAAATAATACATATTAAGAAACAGTAATATGCCAATATTACTGTTTTTTAAATGTATTGTGTTTTAAAATAAAGGAGGATCATAAATGATACACAAGTTTACGCAAGACGATACAAGGATTGTATTAGATGTAAATAGTGGTGCTGTTCATGTGATAGATAAAATTGTATATGATATTTTAGACGGTTATAAAGAAAAAACTGTAGAAGAAATCATAGAACAGTTTGGTGACAAATACAAAAAAGAACAGCTAGTAGAAGCGATATATGAAATAAAAACTTTGGAAAATGAGGGATTATTATTTACTGAAGATACTTACGTAAATCATCCAGCATTTAAAAATAGACAACCTGTTGTAAAAGCATTATGCTTGCATATAGCGCATGATTGTAATCTTTTATGTAAATATTGTTTTGCTTCCCAAGGGGACTTTAAAGGACAAAGAAGTTTGATGAGTGAAGAAGTGGGAAAGAAAGCATTAGATTTTTTGATAGAGAATTCAGGTAGTAGAAGAAACCTTGAGGTCGATTTCTTTGGTGGAGAACCACTCATGAATTTTGATGTTGTTAAAAAATTAGTTGCCTATGGAAGAAGCAGAGAAAAAGAAAGTAAGAAGAGATTTAGGTTTACAATCACTACAAATGGTGTATTATTAAATGATGAAAATATGCAATATATTAATGAAAATATGGACAATGTAGTATTAAGTATAGATGGAAGAAAAGAAGTAAATGATAACATGAGATATACAGTAAATGGAAGTGGTACCTATGATATAATCGTCCCTAAGTTTTTAAAAATGGCGAAAATAAGAAATGGAAAGAGCTATTTTGTTCGGGGTACCTTTACAAAAGAAAATTTGGATTTCTCAAAGGATGTATTACACTTAGCAGATTTAGGATTTGACAATACATCTGTTGAACCAGTAGTAACGGAAGATTGTTATGACTATGCAATTAAAGAAGAAGATCTAGAAACTATTTTTAATCAATATGAAGTGCTTACAAATGAATATATAAAAAGACAAAAAGAAGGAAATGGATTTACATTTTTTCACTTTATGCTAGATTTAGATCAAGGACCTTGTGTAGTCAAAAGATTGTCAGGATGTGGAGCAGGATCAGAGTATTTGGCAATTACGCCAGAAGGAGATATTTATCCATGCCATCAGTTTGTAGGAGATGAAGATTTTCTTATGGGAAATGTAACGGAAGGCAGTATCAAGAAATGCACACAAGTAGATTTTAGCAATGCGCATGTATATAATAAAGAAAAGTGTAATAACTGTTGGGCAAAGTTTTATTGTAGCGGTGGGTGTCATGCTAATGCGTACAATTTTAATCATGATATTCATAAGCCTTATGAATTAGGATGCGAAATGGAGAAAAAAAGAATAGAGTGTTCCTTGGTAATCCAAGCAAAATTAATGAATCAATAGGAGGGAAAACATGATTATAGCATATGAAGAAATTATGCCAGAAATTCATCCAAGTTGCTACGTAGCTGAAAATGCAACAATTATAGGAAAAGTAAAATTGAAAGAAAATGTAAATGTTTGGTATGGAACCGTTATTCGTGGAGATGATAATTATATCACTATTGGAGAAAACACCAATATACAAGATAATTGCACTGTACACATTGCAAAAGATTTTCCAACGATTATTGGAGATAATGTGACTATAGGGCATAACGCTATTGTACATGCATGTAAGGTTGGTAACAATGTATTAGTAGGAATGGGTGCCATTATACTTAATGGTGCTGAAATTGGTGAAAATGTAATAATTGCAGCAGGGTCTATTGTTCCTCCCGGGAAAAAGATTCCCTCTAATACATTAGTTATGGGTTCACCTGCAAAAGTAGTGAGAGAATTGACAGAAGAAGATAGAAAAAAGCTAAAAAAATCTGCAATAAACTATGTCGCATTAGCAAATAAACATAGAAATAAATAGGTGGATAAATTATCCTTCTATGAGGATTGACCACATTTCATACAAGGTATATAATACTTTTATGAGTAAAAAAGGAGGACAAGAAGTTATGAAAATGAAAAATGCAATCATCTTGCTATTGATTATTGCCATTGTTGCTACAGGAGCTGTCGCTGGAATGAAGGGGCTTGAAGTTGGCAATGTTAAAGTAAGTTCAATTAAACAAATGATGAAGTTAGGACTTGATTTAAAGGGTGGTGTCTTTGTTGTTTTAGAAGCACAAACAGATACGACTGGAAAAGAATTGGATAAGATTATGAATCAGACAAAAGAAGTTATAGAGCGAAGAGTGAATGCAATGGGTTTAACAGAACCTAATGTTATGAGAGAAGGAACAAAAAGAATAAGAGTGGAGCTACCGGGGGTGAAAAATGCGCAAGAAGCAATTGCGTCGTTAGGAACAGTAGCCCAGCTACAATTTATAAATGCAAAAGGTGAAGTAATACTAACGGGTGAGCAAGTGAAAAATTCAGAAGTGGGATTTGAAAAGGATAGAGGGAATATTCCTTCTGTTTCATTAGAGTTTACTAGTGAAGGAGCAGAGCTTTTTCAAAAAGCTACAAAAGAAGCCGCATCACACCCCCAAGGTTCACCAGAAAGAATTATCGGTATTGTACTAGATAAAGAAATTATATCTGCTCCAGCTGTTTCAGATGAGATTGCAAATGGAAGAGCATCTATTACAGGGAATTTTACAATTGAAGAGGCATCTAGATTGTCAGCCCTTATTAGAGGCGGGGCACTACCTGTTACGTTAACTGAAGTACAAACGTCTGTTATAGGACCTACACTTGGAATGGATTCTTTAAATAAAAGTATATATGCTGCAGGAATAGGGATTGCTTTGGTATTCCTTTTTATGCTTATTTATTATAGAGTACCAGGATTTATTGCGAATATTGCTTTATTAATTTATATATTAATTGTGCTTTATGTATTGGTAGGTTTTGGTGCAGTCCTTACATTACCTGGTATAGCAGGTTTGATTTTAGGGATTGGTATGGCTGTTGATGCAAATGTGATTATATTTGAGAGAATAAAAGAGGAAATTAGAAATGGGAAAACCCTTAGAGCAGCAGTAAGCTCTGGATTTTCTAAGGCGTTAACTACAATACTAGACTCTAATGTAACAACTGTGATTGCAGGATTTGTTCTTTATCAATTTGGATCAGGAACGATTAGAGGTTTTGCGGTAACGTTAATGATCAGTGTTGCGGCAAGTATGTTTACAGCTGTTATTGTAACAAAATTCTTATTAAAGCTATTTATTAGTATTGACATATTTAAGAATACAAAATTATATGGAGCATAGAAAGGGGAGTATAGGATAATGAAGGTAATTGAAAAAAAGAAATTATGGTTTAGCCTTTCTATTGCTATTATTGTTATTGGGTTGATAATGGGAATGGTTCAGGGATTTAATTTAGGAATAGATTTTACCGGTGGAACGATGATGCAGATCCATTTAGGGAAAGAAGTAGCTGTTGATGAAGTGAAGCAGATCACATCAAAATTTGACTTGAAAGCAGATATTCTTCATGTAGGGGAAGAAAAGCAAGAAATTATGATCAAAACGAAAAAGGATTTAGATAATAATGCAAGACAAGAAATATTTGAAGCTTTTAAAGAAAAATATAATTTGAAAGATAATGACCTTAGAGCAGCAGAACAATTTGGTCCGTCGATTGGAAAAGAAATACAAAGCAAGGCGCTTTTATCTGTTGCCATTGCATCTTTAGGCATGCTGATATATATCACTTTTAGATTTGAGTTCAAATTTGGTGCATCAGCTATTATCACATTGATCCATGATATTTTAGTCGTACTTGCTATATTTGCCATCTTTAGAATTCCAGTGAATAGTTCTTTTGTAGCAGCCATGTTAACAATTGTTGGATATTCTATCAATGATACCATTGTTGTTTTTGATAGAATAAGAGAAAATATTAAATTTATGAAAAAGAAAAACTACACTGAGATCGTAGATACAAGTATTAACCAAACGATCAGAAGATCTATTAATACTTCTTTAACAACTTTAATAACCATTACTGCGTTATATATTTTTGGCGTAGAGTCTATAAGAGAATTTGCACTTCCATTAGTAGCAGGAATTATAACAGGAACATACTCTTCTATATTTATTGCAAGTCCGATTTGGGTTTCATGGAAAAACTGGGAAGTTCGTAGGGGAAGATATGATGCAAATTAAGAATAAATTTATAAAAAATAGTGATACCTTTGGGGTCACTATTTTTTTATTTTGGATTATCCTTGAATAGGCTTATAATATGTCATATAATAAATTGTATATGTGAAATTATATATGATTGAAAGTAGGTTAATTTGAAAGGTTAATGTTGTGTAATAAAGTATCAACTGGGTTTGTGGATAAATAAGGGAGGCGTTTTTAATGAATTTAAAAGAGAAAATAAGGGAAATTGAGGACTATCCAGAGAAAGGAATTAGTTTTAAGGATATTACAACCCTTCTAAAAGATGGAGAAGCTTTTCATGATATGATAGATCAATTGGTAAAAACTATTGAAGATAAAGAATTTGACTTAATTGTTGGACCAGAATCTAGAGGTTTTATTGTTGGAACACCTCTATCTTATGCCACTAAAAAAGGATTCATACCCGTGAGAAAGCCAGGGAAATTGCCTGCTGAAACAATAAAACATGAATATGACTTAGAATATGGTAGTGATGCTTTAGAAATGCATAAAGATGCTATAAAACCTGGGCAAAGGGTAATCATTACAGATGATTTACTTGCAACAGGAGGAACACTACGCTCAACTGTGAAATTAGTGGAACAATTAGGTGGGGAGGTTGTGGGCATACTATGTCTGATGGAACTAACTTACTTAAAAGGGAGAGAAACTTTAAAAGGTTATGATGTAAAATCTTTGATTCAGTATAAATAGTGGTTGGGGATCCAACCACTTCTTTTATATAGCTTGAAAAAGAAATACTATGTTTTTGATTTTATTTGTTATATAATGAATTTAATATTTTGAACATGTACATAATTTTACTGATACTAAAGTGATAAATAGGGTGATGAGATGTTAGAGAAACTATTAGCGCAAATACAACAATATAATCCAAATAGCAATATGAGGTTTATTATAAAAGCCTATAATTTTGCGGATGCTGCACATGAAGGGCAAGTAAGAAAATCGGGTGAAAAATATTTCATTCATCCTGTTGAAGTTGCTAAAATTTTAGCAGAACTTGAGATGGATGATGCAACGATCGTTGCGGGTCTATTACATGATGTGATAGAAGACACGAGATATGATTATGATGAAATTAAAAATGAATTTAGTGAAGAAGTAGCTATTTTAGTAGAAGGGGTAACAAAACTCGGAAGTTTCACTTATGAAACAAAAGAAGAAAGACAAGCAGAAAGCCTTAGAAAAATGTTTCTTGCAATGGCAAAGGACATAAGGGTGATTATTATTAAGCTTGCAGATCGTTTGCATAATATGAGAACCTTGAAGTATATGAATGAAAATAAGAAAAAAGAAAAAGCTGTAGAGACGATTGAAATTTATGCACCTATAGCGCATAGGCTGGGGATATCTAAGATCAAGTGGGAATTAGAAGACCTTTGTTTGCGTTATATTGATCCAGAAGGATATTATGATTTAGTAGATAAGGTAGCAAAAAAAAGAGGAGAAAGAGAAAGCTATATTAATAAGGTTATTCAGGAATTAAAAAAAGCGTTAGTAAATTTAAATATAAAATGTGAAATAAATGGAAGATCTAAACATTTTTATAGTATTTATAGAAAAATGGTTTATCGTCATAAATCATTTGAAGAAATCTTTGATTTAACAGCTGTGCGTGTTTTAGTTCATAGTGTAAAAGATTGTTATGGTGCATTAGGAATGGTACATACCATGTGGAAACCTATTCCAGGTAGATTTAAAGATTATATTGCCATGCCAAAGCCAAATATGTATCAATCTCTTCATACTACTGTTATCGGGCAGAATGGAGAGCCATTAGAAATCCAAATTCGAACATGGGATATGCACAGAATTGCAGAATATGGTATTGCTGCCCATTGGAAGTACAAAGCGGGTAATGAAGGTGACGAAGAGGAAAGTGGAGATAAACTAGATGATAAACTAAGGTGGTTGCGTCAATTATTAGAGTGGCAAAGAGACATGAAAGATCCAAAAGAATTTATGGAGTCTTTAAAAATAGATTTATTTACAAATGAAGTTTTTGTCTTTAGCCCTAAAGGCGATGTGGTGGATCTTCCAGCTGGATCTACACCGATTGATTTTGCATACAAAATTCATTCTGCAATTGGAAATAGTTGCATAGGAGCCAAAGTGAATGGCAGAATTGTACCCATTGATTATAAGTTAAAGAATGGGAACATTGTGGAAGTATTAACTTCAAAACAGAGTCATGGACCAAGCCGAGATTGGTTAAAGTTTGTTAAAAGTACACAAGCAAAAAATAGAATACGGCAATGGTTCAAAAAAGAACGAAAAGAAGAAAATATCGAAAAAGGTAAAGAACTGTTTGAGAAAGAGATTAAAAAAAATGGCTATGAAGTACATGAGCTAGCAAAACCTCAATGGATGAATCAATTAATAAAAAAATTAAGATTAAATACAATAGAAGATCTATATGCAGCGATTGGCTATGGTGGGATTTTACTGAATCAAGTGATACCCAAATTAAAACAACTGCATAAATCTATTCAAAAAGAGGAAAAATCTATAGAAGAAGTAGTGACGCAAAATAAACAATATAAAGATAAAGCAAAGAAAGAAAAGAAAGATGCCCAAGGGGTTAAAGTAAAAGGAATAGACAATATACTTGTGCGGTTTTCAAAGTGTTGTACACCAGTTCCAGGAGATGAAATTGTAGGTTTTATCACAAGGGGACGTGGTGTTTCTGTTCACCGGGCAGATTGTGTGAATATGCTCAAAGGTATAGATTCTTTAGATCGGTTGATAGAAGTTGAATGGGATGAAAATAAACAAAAATCATATGAGACAGAAATACAAATTATTTCTACGGATCGCAAAGGATTATTATCAGAGGTTACAAATTTTTTATCAGACATTAAATTGACTGTAACTGCAGTTAATGCAAGAACAAATAAGGATAAAACGGCGATCGTTAATTTGACAATAGAAATTACGAATATAGAACAATTGAGTAAATTGATTAAAAAGGTTAAGTCAATGCAAGGTGTAGTAGATGTTTATCGTGTGACATCTTAGTTTTTTAAGCAAGGAGGTATAAAATGAGAGCAGTAATTCAAAGAGTAAGCTGTGCAAGTGTAATGGTGGATGGAAGTATTTTAGGTGAAATTGATAAAGGTTTTTTGGTTTTACTAGGGGTTGAAGAAGATGATGAAGAAAAAGATTTAGAATACATGGCTGAAAAAATTGTAAACTTAAGAATATTTGAAGATGAATTTGAAAAAATGAATCTTTCCATTCTAGACATTAGAGGTGATATGCTTATAGTTTCACAGTTTACATTACTTGGAGATTGTCGTAAAGGAAGAAGACCTAATTTTATGAACGCTGCAAAACCTGAAAAGGCGAATGATCTTTATATGAAATTTGTAGAAAAGTGTAAAACTTATGGAATAAAAGTGGAAACAGGTGTCTTTAGGGCCCATATGGAAGTAAGCCTTTGCAATGATGGACCTGTAACGATGTTAATGGATAGTAAGAAGAATTTTTAGGAGGAAAAAAAATGATTTTAGAAAGAATTCCAGCAGGAATTTATGCTGTTAATTGCTATATTCTGGCTTGTGAAGAGACAAAGAAAGCTTGTATTATCGATCCTGGTGGAGATGCGGATGAATTGTTGAGCTATATAGAAAAAAAAGGTCTGGATTTAGCATTTATTCTACTAACCCACGCACACGGAGACCATATTGGTGGCATACCCCAAATAAAGGAAAAAGAAAATACGCCTGTTTTTGTTCATAAAGAAGATGAAAAGATGCTTCAGGATGGCAATAAAAATTTATCAAATATGATGAGTGGACCTAATATAGAAATTGTTGCAGATCGATTACTTTCAGACGGAGAAATTATAGAATTAGGAAAATTAAAACTTCATATTATTCATACCCCAGGACATACCCGTGGAAGTGTCTGTATTAAGGTAGAGGATATGCTTTTTTCAGGAGATACACTTTTTGCAAATTCTATTGGAAGAACGGATTTAGAGGGGGGCTCTTTCGAAGAGATTATCCATTCTATCAAAAGAAAACTGCTAATAATTGAAGATGAAGTAAAAGTATTACCTGGACATGGACCCTATTCATCTATAGGTATAGAGCGCATAAATAATCCATTTATAAATCAATAAAAGTGAATATCCCTAAAGGATTGTGTAAAGAATAAGAATAAAATCAATTCTTTGGGAGGTTGAACCATGAAAAAAAGCGTAGGGAATTATATTAGTAAGAGAAACACGGATAAATTTTCAGAAATAGATTTTCATGATTTTCTCGATATGGTTCAGTCAGGACTTTGTGATGAAGAAATAGCGAATGAATTAGGTGTTCACAAAGGATATGTTGAAAAATTAAAAGATGAAATCAAGAAGGATTATGATATAAGGTGATGAAAAGTGATGAATGTATGTTTAAAAGGACACGATTTTCAATATGAGGTAGGGGAATTGTTGAAAGCTTTTGTAGCGCATGAAAAAATAAATTTTGTGGAAAATGCTTTGGTAGAGGACCAAAGCATTTTGTTAGTAAGTAGTCTTTCGAATAGAGCTGATCAATACATAGTAAATGCAAAAATAATAAAAAGTAATGGCATGATTATTAAAAAACAGATTGAATACAAAATGTGCACAGATGATAAACTGAAAATACGAAAAATGATCAAAGGAAAGATTAAACTTTCTATTTATGATGTTTTAAGTGAATTTTATAATACGACGCTTCCATGGGGGATTCTTACAGGGATCAGACCAACAAAGATTGTACATGAATTGATGAATCAAGGGCTTGATATGACACAAATCGAGAAAAAACTAAAAAATGATTATCGAATGGGCGATGAGAAGATCAATTTAGTGATGAGAATTGCGCAAATTGAGAAACCTTTTATACATAGAAAAAATGATCATAAAGTGAGTATATATGTGAGTATTCCATTTTGTCCCACGCGATGTATCTATTGCTCTTTTCCTTCGAATCCGCTAGATAAAGGGAAGAATCAAATAAAAGAATATTTAGAAGCTTTAATTTACGAGATAACAGAAACTGGGAAAATATTAAAGGAATGTGGAAAAAAAGTAGAATCTTTATATATTGGGGGGGGGACACCCACTACGCTAAATGCTTTAGAATTAGAAACTTTAATCAAAGAAATAAAAGAGCATATAGATCTAAGCTATGTGAAAGAAATAACGGTTGAAGCGGGCAGACCAGATACAATTACAAAAGATAAATTAATGGTTTTGAAGAGAGAAGGTGTAAATAGAATCAGTATTAATCCGCAAACAATGAATCAGAAAACGTTAGATGCTATTGGACGGTCTCATGTGCCTCAAGATATTGTAGAAGCGTATGATTTAGCAAAACAGATTGGGTTTGATGCGATCAATATGGATATAATTGTTGGTTTACCCGGTGAAAATGCTAAAATGGTAGAAGATACGATGAAGGAAATCGAAAAGTTAGATCCACAAAATCTTACTGTACATACTTTAGCTGTTAAAAAGACGTCTCGTCTACGAGAACATATAGAGGATTATCCATTAGCAAAGGAAGAAGAAGTGAAGAAAATGTTAGAGATTACAAGCGATTATGCAAAAAAAATGGCGTTGATACCCTATTATATGTATAGACAAAAATATATGCTTGGCAATCTTGAAAATATTGGATATTGCAAACCGGATCATGAATGTATCTATAACATTCAAATTATGGAAGAAAAACAAAGTATTATTGCTTTAGGCGCAGGCGCTGTATCTAAAATCTATTATGAGGAAGAAAATAGATTAGAAAGAGTACCGAATGTAACAAATCTAGAACAATACATAGAAAGAGTAGAAGAAATGATTGCGCGCAAGAGAAAAGAATTAAGTAATTGATTAGGAAAATATATTGACAGATAAGCGGTTCTTCATTATAATAATAACAAATCGTATATGATACAAGCAGTGATAAGGAAGAGTAGATATAATACTATTGTCAGCGAGTTGAGATGTGGTGAGAGCTCAATAATAAAGATTATATTGAAGACACTTTTGAGCAGATTATCCCAGATTTTGTGAGATAATACGTATTTCGGCGTTAACGAATCTAAGTGGGTTTTCCAAGTAGGGTGGTACCGCGGGATATAAAACTTCTCGTCCCTGGCAATAATAGGGATGGAGAAGTTTTTTTGTGTTCACTCTGAATCATTAGATAAGGGGAGGTTTATATATGTCAATACAAGCACCAAGAGGGACAAAGGATGTTTTACCATCAGAGATTTACAAATGGCATTATGTAGAAAAATTATTTAGAGATGTTTGTGATAAATTTGGGTACAAAGAAATTAGAACGCCTATTTTTGAGCATACGGAATTATTTAAACGTGGTGTAGGTGAAACAACGGATATTGTGCAAAAAGAAATGTATTCCTTTGAAGATAATGGAAAAAGAGAGATTACGCTAAAGCCTGAAGGGACATCTCCTGTCGTAAGAGCTTTTATTGAAAATAAATTGTATGCAGATACCCAACCTACAAAGCTTTATTATGTCACACCATGTTTCAGATATGAGCGACCACAAGCAGGAAGACTTCGTGCATTTCACCAATTTGGGGTTGAAGTTTTTGGCACTGACAATCCCTCTGTGGATGCAGAAGTAATTGGTATTGCGATGGCTTTTTATAAAAAAATTGGTATTATCAATTTGGAACTTAGAATCAATAGCGTGGGATGCCCTGAATGTAGAGCAGCATATAATAAAATATTAAAAGACTATCTAAAGAAAAAACTTTCGAATCTTTGTAATACGTGTCAAGATCGATATGAAAGAAATCCAATGCGTATTATAGATTGTAAGGTGGAAGGTTGCAAAGAACAAATTACAGATATTCCATTGATGATGGATCATTTATGTGATGCGTGTCGGGATGATTTTGATAAATTAAAAGAAAATCTATCTCTTATGGAGATAGAATACTTGGTAGATCCGAGCATTGTAAGAGGCCTTGATTATTATACAAAAACAGCTTTTGAAATTGTCTCACATGAAATTGGTGCGCAGGGAACTGTTTGTGGAGGCGGGAGATATGATGGTTTGGTAGAAGAGTTAGGGGGACCTAAAACTTCAGGAATAGGATTTGGAATGGGAATAGAAAGACTTTTATTAACACTTCACAACAATCAAATTGAAATTCCAAAGCCACAAGGTTTAGAATTATTTATTGCTACTATTGGAGAAAAAGCAGAAAAAGAAGCTGTGAAATTACTACACAAATTAAGACTTGAAGGGATTTTTGCTGAGAAAGATTACTTACACCGAAGCCTAAAAGCCCAGTTTAAATATGCCAATAAACTAAATGCTTCTTTCACGATTGTAATTGGAGATGACGAATTAGATAAAGATATTGTTACATTAAAAAATATGAAAACCAGTGAGCAAACAGAAATCAATCTTAGCAATATACTAAAAGAATTAAAAAATAGACTATAGAATAAATAGGAGGAAAAGTGATGGCAGAAACATTAGGAAGTATGAAAAGAACCCATATGAGCGGTACCCTTAGAACAAATAATATAGATGAAGAAGTTGTATTAATGGGGTGGGTACAAAAAAGACGTAATTTAGGTGGGTTACTATTTGTAGATCTAAGAGATCGATCTGGAATCGCACAAATTATATTTGACAAGGATATTTCAGAAGAAGCTTTCCTAAAAGCAGATAAACTTAGAGGAGAATATGTAATCGGTGTAAAAGGTGTCGTAAAAACGAGAGAATCTATCAATAAAAATATGCTTACTGGAGATATTGAGATATTTGCTAGTGAACTAAAAATATTCTCAGAAGCACAAACACCGCCTATATACATAGAAGATGAAGATGAAGTTTCAGAAAATTTAAGATTAAAATATAGATATTTAGATTTAAGAAAACCTAAGATGCAGAAAAATTTGATGTTTAGGCATAAAATGGCAAAAATCACAAGAGATTTTCTTGACGAAAATGGTTTTGTTGAAACAGAAACCCCTATGCTTGGAAAACCTACGCCAGAGGGAGCAAGAGATTATTTAGTACCAAGTCGTGTAAATCCTGGAAAGTTCTATGCCCTTCCTCAGTCTCCTCAATTATTCAAACAATTATTGATGGCTTCAGGGATGGATCGATATTTTCAAATTGTAAAATGTTTTAGAGATGAAGATTTAAGAGCGGATAGACAACCTGAGTTTACACAAATTGATATTGAAATGTCATTTGTTGATATTGAAGATGTATTATCAATGAATGAAAGATTATTAAAGAAAATTTTTAAAGAAATGATGAATATAGACATACAGCTTCCGCTACAAAGAATGCCTTATAGTGAAGCAATGGAAAGATATGGTTCAGATAAACCAGATGTTCGTTTCGGATTTGAACTAACAGGGTTAAATGAACTAGTAGAAAATTGTGGGTTTAAAGTATTTAGTGATACGATTAAAAATGGTGGAGATGTTCGAGGAATCAATATAAAGGGACATGGAGATGATTATAGCAGAAAAAAAATAGGGAAACTCGAAGATTATGTTAAAACTTATGGAGCAAAAGGATTAGCGTGGATAAAAATTACCAATGAAGGCCCGACTTCTCCAATTGCTAAATTCTTTAGTGATGAGGAAATGAACAAAATTATTGAAAGATTTGAAGCGAAAGAAGGAGATTTGATCCTTATAGTAGCAGATAGACCAAATGTAGTATTTGATGCATTAGGACATTTAAGGGTAGAAATTGCAAAACAATTAGATCTTTTAAATAAAAATGATTATAAACTACTTTGGGTAACAGATTTTCCTTTATTTGAATATGACGAGGAAGAAAAGAGATATGTTGCAAAACATCATCCATTCACTTCACCAAAGGAAGAGGATCTTCATTTATTAGAAACTGAGCCACACAAAGTATGCGCAAAGGCATATGATATTGTTTTAAATGGTGTAGAAATAGGTGGTGGAAGTATTCGAATCCACAATAGCGAACTTCAGCAAAAGATGTTTAAAGCTTTAGGACTTAGCGAAGAAGAAGCTTGGGAAAAATTCGGATATTTACTTGAAGCTTTTAAATATGGAACACCGCCACACGGTGGGATTGCATATGGATTAGACCGATTTGTTATGTTACTAACAGGAAATGATAGTATCAGAGAAGTGATTGCTTTCCCTAAAACACAAAATGCTTCATCACCTATGACAGAGGACCCTTCAACAGTAGATAAAAAACAATTAGAAGAATTGCATATTGAATTGGCATTAGAAAAATAAATATGGAGTGCTTTTAAGCACTCTTCTTTGATTGCCAAGGTTACGGATAGATAGGTTCTGTATTTGTCGTATACAGAGGAGCATCAAAAAGTAAGCAATTTATTTTTTCTTATGCTTAATAATAATATATAATAAAGACAAGAGACCAGCTAGTAATAGTCAATAGATAAATTATGAAAATCGTTCTCTTCCCAAGGTGATTACATCTAACTGCTATCAAGAGCTATTATATAACGGAAATGACCATCAAGTTAAGATTCCTTAACAGGAAATATATCATAGAAAACTCGATAAGAAATTTGAACAAAGAAAGGAATATGGTTATTAATGTTCAGTAGAAGAGGTCCTTGTTTTCTACGTGAATGATACAACTATATTATACAAGGAGATGAAGTAATGATGATATCTATAATATTTTTAAGTGTAAGCTTCATGATAAGTAAATTCATTATGCCAATGTTTTTTCATTTATTATACGATACGGAGTCTATAAAGGATAATTATAGAGGTGAAAGTATTCCAGTAGGGTTAGGACTCATATTTATTCCAGTCATTACGATAAATACGATTTGTTTAATCCTTTGGAGAACAGGGGATAATGCATTAGATCTTATGTTTTTAATAGGGTGCTTTGCTATGGGATTAGCAGGATTACTAGATGATTTGCTAGGAAATAGAGATGTTACAGGACTCAAGGGGCATCTTAAGATGATGTTAAAATTAAAATTAACAACTGGGGGTTTTAAAGCGGCCTTTGGCGGATTGGTTGCATTCACAATCAGTATAATCATCTCTAAAGATCCTATCAATATCGTTATGAACACTTTGATTATAGCGTTTTTCACAAATTTTATAAATCTATTAGATTTAAGGCCAGGCAGAGCGTTAAAAGGATTTCTAATCAGTGGTGTTGCTTTAGTGTTAAATCCTATTTATGAAATCTTTAGATACTTACTATTTGGGCTTATGGGCGCTACATTAGCGTATTTGCCATATGATTTAAAAGCAAAATCCATGATGGGAGATGTAGGATCAAATATTCTAGGGGTTTCATTAGGCATTGTATGTGCTTCTTCAGATTTTCATGTACGTGTGGTTGTCCTCGGATTTTTGGTTGGAATACATATTTATACGGAGAAATATTCTTTAACACAAACGATTCAAAAAGTGAAAATATTAAGATATATTGATAAAATAGGTAGATAATGGATCTGTCTTTTTCTTTCATTGAGGGATAAAAAATTTATGATGAAAAGAGGGAATGATTTTGATTGGTGTAAAGATAGGAAAAGCTATTGAAATTTTAGAAGAAGGGGATAATAAAACAGAAGTTTTGGTAAAGATAAATGATAAACATGATAAGGCTGTAAATTATAATAGATTAACAGGTCGTGTTAGGATTGGGGATGATTTATTATTAAATACCACGGCGGTTGATCTAAATCTTGGAACGGGTGGCTATCACTTTGTATTATCAAATTTAGATAGACCAAGCATCAATCTGTCACCGGGTGGTCATATTATGAAATTGAGATACTCACCTTTTCAAGTAAAGGTATGTGCTGCTGAAGAACAAGAGAGTATATACCATGAAGTTTTTAAAACGTTTCAGTCTCTAAATCATATGCCTGTGGTCATAGGAACGCTACATAGTATGCTTCCACCAATAATAGAAGTATTAAAAGCGAATAACAAAAATATAAAAATTGCTTACATTATGACGGATGGCGCAGCACTACCTATTGATCTAAGCAATATTGTAAAAGATCTAAAAGAGAAAGTATTAATAGAAGGAACCATAACCATTGGGAACGCTTTTGGTGGGGACTTAGATTGTGTAAATATTTACAATGGACTTATTGCAGCAAAAGATATACTAAAATGTGATATTGTAGTTGTTACAATGGGACCTGGTATAGTAGGTACGGCTACCCAGTTTGGCTTTAGTGGGATAGAACAAGGAAATATTATTGACGCTGTAAATGATTTAGGAGGAACACCTATTGCAGTACCTAGAATAACTTTTGCTGATATGCGAAAAAGGCATAGCGGAATGAGTCATCATACCCTTACGGTACTTGATAAAATAAGCAAAACCAAAGCTTTTGTAGGGATTCCAAAATTTGAAAAAAGTAAAAATGAATATATTTCTTCCCAAATAAATCATACAAGTATTCAAATGAAACATAAAATAATACATATAGATCCAGTAAATGTAACAAGCATCCTTGAAAAATCAACGCTGAATATGCGCACAATGGGAAGAAGTTTTCAAAAAGATAAAGAGTTTTTTATCACAGCTGGGGTGGCTGCACAACTAGGGATTATGGTTTTAAATGATCCTCAATTAGATCTTTTAAAGTAGTATATTCATGAGAGAGATCTTCTAAAACCTCTAATAAATCTGAAACTTTACCAATAAGATAAAATTGATTATGGGTTACGACTTTATACATTTTATCACATCCTTAAATTTTGGTTATTATATGATATGATAGCTTGTCTTTAAATATGTTTGTTAGGAGGAAAATTATGCTACAAAATGAGAAAACCATTCGTTCTGAAAAAATTTTTCAAGGGAAGATTATAAATCTAAGGCTAGATACGGTGCAGTTATCAGATGAAAAAGAATATAGCAGAGAAATCATTGAACATTCTGGAGGCGCAGCTATTATACCTATTACAGAAGATAACAAAATTATTATGGTGAGACAGTTTAGAAAACCAGTAGAAGATTTTTTACTAGAGGTGCCTGCTGGAAAACTAGATAAGGGCGAAGATCCATTGGTTTGTGCTGTTAGAGAGTTGAAAGAAGAGACTGGTTATGAAGCAAAAGATGTAAAATTTTTATTTAGCTTTTATTCATCACCTGGATTTTCAAATGAGATGCTGTATTTGTATGTAGCAAAGGATCTCATTTCTGGTGAAGTCAATCCAGATGAAGGGGAATATATTGAAATTGAAAGTTATAGCATCGATGAATTATTAAATATGATTTATAATGGAGAAATAAAAGATGGCAAAACCATTACTGCAATCATGGCAGTAAAAGATTTTCTTTTCTAACAATAAGTAGTGGACAAAATAAAATAGACAAGGCATATTATCACGCTATCTTGCATAATATTTTATAAAACATAAGATATAGGTAAGAAAGGGGGATTTGTTTTGTCTAAAAAATTTCGAACAATTGCATATAACCATATACAAGGAAATGCGATGATATATTTTTTTGTATGTATGTTTTTTATTATAGGTATTTCAGCGGGTGCATTTACAGTAAAGACTTTAGCAGATTATCAAAAACAAGAACTTATAAGCTATATGAAAAGTTTTTTTCAGATATTAAGCAATAAGCCTATTGACGGATTATCTGTACTTAAGCAGTCTTTAATAAATAATTTACAAACGGCAACATTCATTTGGATACTGGGTATAACGGTTGTAGGTGTGCCATTAATATTGTTATTAATTGCTATAAGGGGATTGATTATAGGTTTTACAGTGGGATTCTTGGTAGAGCAATTGGGGGTTAAAGGAATTCTCTTTTCTTTTATTTCCGTCTTTCCTCAAAATTTGGTGATTATACCAAGTATTATTGTTATTGCTGTTATGGGTATTGGGTTTTCTAAAATGATTATTCGAAATAAGTTCAATAAATCCTATAATACAAGTAATAATACATTTAAACAGTTTATATTATATAGTACAATTAATGCTTTTATTTTTACTTTCATTATTGCAGGATGTATTATTGAAGCTTATGTAACACCTGTGTTCATGAAAATATTATCTAGCTATATGTAAGGAAAGTGATCTAGGGGGAGCAAAAATGGGAAAACAATTTGGGATATTTATTAAAATTTTATTGATTTTAATCATATTTTCTATTTTATTACCTCGTTTCATTGATCATTTAATCAATATGTATATGATTGAAGAAAAAAATACTAGACCAAGAGGAAATAGTACTTTTGTATCAAGCGCTTATATTGAAACAAATAAGTTAAAAGAAAATTTCTTAGAGAGCATAAAATCTTTTATGAAATAATGAAAAGAATAAAGGGTTTTTAGACTGTTTGTTGAATAATACAAAAGATGTACTTCAAAATAAAGGGGAAAAGTTTAATGAATATGTATCTAGAAGGTTTTACCCATTACCTTGTATATGAAAAAGAACTATCAAAAAATACGTTAGAATCATATAAGCGAGATATTTCTCAATTTAAGGACTTTTTAGAAGAAAGAAATATAGAAAATATAAAAAATGTAAATAAAACGACAATTATTACCTATTTGCTACACTTACAAAAAATTGGAAAAGCAACATCAACCATTTCACGAAATCTTGCATCTATTCGTTCTTTTTGTCAATTTCTTTTAAATGAAAAATATATTGAAAAAGATCCAACGATTCATTTAGAATCTCCTAAAGCTGAAAAGAAACTGCCTGCTGTTTTAACATTAAAGGAAGTTGAGCTATTATTATCTCAGCCTGATGATCAGAATGCAAAGGGTATGCGAGATAAAGCCATGTTAGAACTCTTGTATGCAACGGGCATACGTGTTTCTGAACTTGTGGCCCTAGATTGTGCTCATATAAATTTGGATATGGGATATATTAAATGTT
Organism: Marinisporobacter balticus; assembly: GCF_004345705.1. Taxonomy (GTDB): domain Bacteria; phylum Bacillota; class Clostridia; order Peptostreptococcales; family Thermotaleaceae; genus Marinisporobacter; species Marinisporobacter balticus. The sequence continues at coordinate 61,013 of NZ_SLWV01000001.1, read as the reverse complement.
GTGGTAGTCATTTGAAAGAAAGAATCATTCCTGTAGGGGCTATAGCAAAGAAAGCAATGAAAAAATACATAAAAAATGCACGTGAAAATCTTTTAAAAGAAGAAATGGAACAGGCACTATTTGTAAATTATTATGGAACAAGATTAACACGACAAGGATTTTGGAAAATTATTAAAAAGTATACGAGTAAAGCACAAATTAATAAAAAAATAACACCACATACATTAAGACATTCTTTTGCTACGCATTTAATTCAAAATGGCGCTGATTTAAAATCTGTTCAAGAAATGTTAGGGCATTCAGACATATCTACAACACAAGTTTATACATTACTGACAAAAAATAAAATTAAGGAAGTTTATAATAAAGCACATCCAAGAGCCTAATAAGGCTCTTTTTCATTGCTATAACCTAAAATTTCAAGTAATGCGATGATTGTCCTCCTGTGCATAACATAAGTTATTGCTGGAAAAGATAAGATTAAACTAAAAATCAAGGAGGACTTAATATGAGACTAAAAAGGTTTAAAATAATTGTTTATTTTATATGCGTTATGTTAATTTCTAGCAATTGTTGTTTATTTGTATATGGGCAAGAATTTGAAGTAAATGCAAGATCTGCAATTTTAATGGATGCAGGGAGTGGAAAAATAATTTATGAAAAGAATATACATGATAAACTTCCACCTGCAAGTGTGACAAAGGTCATGACAATGCTACTTGCAATGGAAGCGATTGACAAAGGTTCAATTTCTTTAGAGGATCAAGTCTTAATCAGTGAACGTGCAGCCTCAATGGGAGGAAGTCAATTATATTTAGAGCCTGGGGAGGAAAAATCAGTAAATGACCTTTTAAAAGGAATTGCTGTAGCTTCAGCAAATGATGGTTGCGTTGCATTAGGAGAACATATAAGTGGAACAGAAGAAATGTTTGTCAAAAGGATGAATGAAAGAGCAAAAGAACTCGGAATGAGTGATACCCAATTTATGAATACAAATGGATTACCTCAAGAGGGACATTATTCAAGTGCTTATGATATTGCGTTGATGTCTAAGGAATTATTAAAGTATCCTAAGATACATGATTATTTGACCATATGGATGTCCTCTATGAAAGTGGGGTTAGCGAATAAAAAACAAACCAGTTTGCAACTGACAAATACCAATAAGCTAATCAGAACCTATCCTGGAGCAAATGGAATAAAAACAGGATATACTTCAGATGCAAAATATTGTTTGTCAGCTTCAGCTAAAAAAAATGGATTCAATTTGATTACGGTCATTTTAGGAAGCCCAACTTCTAAAATAAGATTTTCAGAAGCTACAGGATTGTTAAATTATGGATTTGCTGCTTATAGTACAGTGCCTATTGCAAAGAAAAATCAGATGATTGAGCCATTAGTGGTTGAAAAAGGAAAAGAAGCAAAAGTAAATGCTGTGGCAAAAGATGATTTAAGTGCTTTAGTAAAAAAAGGAGAAGAAAGTAAAGTACAAAAAGAAATTATACTACCAAAGAGTATAAAAGCACCTTTTAAAGCTAATGAAAAAGTTGGAGAGATTATATTAAAAAAAGATGGACAAGAAATCGGAAGGGTAGATATTGTAACGCAAAGCGAAGTTACATCAGCTTCAGCTTTGAATATGTTTCAAAAAATGATTATAAAAACAATACAATGATATAAAAAGAAGTGATTACAATAGACATGTAGTCGCTTCTTTTTTAGTATTACAATTAAGATGAAACAGGTACAAAAGTATTTTCTTGAAGGTGTTTTATAGAATTAATAGAATATATTAACATTATGAAAAGTATATATATAAAGTGCAAAAATAACTTGTTGATATTGAGAAGGAAATAATTAAACGAACAAGCATGATTGGTGAGTTTATTTTCATTATTCCTATGTATGATAAAATTTAGAATATAAAGAAATTGATGAACAGGGGGAATAAAAAATGTTTAATAGGAAGTACATTGACAAATTAACAACAGAAATGGAAAAAAGAGAAGTAGATGCAATGATTATAACACCTTCAACAGATTTAGAATTTTTAATGGGCTTTTCACCGCACATGGACGAAAGATTTCAAGGACTTTTTTATCTAAAAGATCGTAGATATTTTTATATCGTACCGAAACTAAATGAAGAAGAAATTGGAAAAGCGATAGGAAAAGATGCTGCTATTTATGCGTGGGATGATGGAGAAGGATACTTAGGGCAAGTAAAAAAAGCATTTGAAGATTTTGATTTAATGCATAAAAAAATTGCTGTAAATGGAAGTACTAGGGCTATTAGCATGTTAGACATTCAAGGGATCGTAGAAGTGAATTTTATAAATGGAAATGAAATATTAGAAGAAATAAGAATCATTAAAGATGAAGAGGAAACAGAATATCTTAGAAAAGCTGCGAAACTCGCAGATGAAGTATATGAGGATATTGTAAAATTTATTCGTCCAGGAATACAAGAAAAGGACATTAAAGACAAAATAGAAGAACTATTTATGGAAAAAGGTGGCGATGGATTATCATTTAATCCCATTATTGCATCAGGTCCAAATAGTTCTAAACCTCACTATAATGAATATGCAAGATATATTCAGGAGAAAGATGTAATTATTTTAGATTTTGGATGTACCTATAAAGGTCTTTGTTCAGATATGTCTAGAACTGTTTTTGTGGGCGGAATATCAGATGAAGAAAGAAAAGTATATGAAATTATCTATCAAGCGAATAAAGCGGGAGAAAAAGCTGCTAAAGAAGGGGTAGCTGCAGAAAGTGTTGATAAAGTATCTAGAGATGTTATAAAGAATGCTGGATATGGAGAATATTTTTTGAATAGACTTGGACATGGTATTGGATATAGTGTCCATGAAGCTCCCGACATTAAAGGTGGAAATGAAAGAATTTTAGAAAAAGGCATGGCTTTTAGCATCGAACCAGGAATTTATATGCCGGGGAAATTTGGTATGAGAATAGAAGATATCGTATGTATTACAGAAAATGGATCAGAAGTATTGAATAAAGCAAGCAAAGAAATTATTATTGTATAAAAAGTGGCATTTTTTATAAATGCTACTTTTTATATGCTTACGAAAGATATAATCATTAAATACAGGTATAATTACTATTACTTCAGTAAGTTCCGAGTAGAGAAATAAGTTGGAATATATTAATAAGAAATATTTTCATCTATATTTTCTTTTCCACAAAATAAATAAACCAGTATAACAAGGATATACAAATTATTTCATTATATTTCTCTCTATATAGACAATTATGGTATAATAATGTAGCATCGCTTATATTCAATAAGAATAAGTTTTAATAATAAAGCAGGTGAAGAAATATGACATATCAAATAAAACTAGAAGCTTTTGAAGGACCATTTGATCTATTGTTTCACTTGATTGAGAAAGCAAAAGTAGATATATACAATATCCCTATTGCAGAGATCGCAGAACAATATGTTCAGTATATTGAAGATATAAAAAAATTTGATTTAGAAATTACGAGTGAATTTTTAGTTATGGCAGCTACACTCATAGAAATTAAATCAAAAATGCTCCTTCCAAATAAAAAAGAAGAACAACTAGAAATGGATATAGTAGAGGAAGATCCTAGAGAAGCTTTAGTAAAGCGGTTGATTGAATATAAAAAATATAAAAATGCAGCAACTGAATTTAAAAATCGTGAAGAAATATATACAAAATTTTTTTATAAGCAACCAGAGCAATTTGACCAATTTGTTAGGAGTGATACACAAGAATTAGGAGAATTAGAAATGAAAGATCTTTTAGATGCTTTCAATCGTATGCTAAAGAAAAGAAAGAAAATAAATCAAAACAGAATCCATATTAAAGAAATAAAAAGAGAAGAGATTACTTTAGAGGACAAAATTAAGCAAGTTAAAAACTTGATTTATCAAAAGAATTCATTAGAATTTGAAAAGTTTTTCATAAATTCTTTTGATAAAAGCGAAATTGTTGTAACCTTTTTAGCAATTTTAGAATTAATGAAATTAAAATTTATTGTTGTAGAACAAAATGGAACATTTGGAAATATGGTGGTGACAAGAAATATTGAAAATGATGAGAGGTAGAAAGAATGGAAGAAAAAGAGGTTAAGTCAATTATAGAAGCGATGTTATTTGTATGGGGAGACCCACTAAATATTAAATCTATTGCGGATATATTAAATTTACCTTCTGCGTTTATTCGAAAGTCTTTAATGGATCTTAAAAAAGAGTATGAAATAGAAGATAGAGGCATTCAAATAATAGAAGTAAACAATAGCTTTCAACTATGTACAAATAATAAGCATTTTGAATATATTCAAAATTTATGTAAACCCGTTCAAAATAAAGGATTAACACAAGCAGCTTTAGAAGTACTTGTAATTATAGCATATAATCAGCCGATTACAAGACCGGGCATTGAATCGATTCGAGGGGTAAAGAGTGATAAAGCAATAAATACGCTTATTGAAAAAGAACTAATCATAGAAAAGGGAAGATTAGAGAGAACAGGTCGACCCATTCTATATGGAACTACGGACACATTCTTAAAATCTTTTGGACTAAACAGTTTAGAGGAATTGCCTAAAATAGAGGATTTTGAAACATTAGATTTCACCGATGAATAATTTATCGGTGTTATTTTTTTTGAAATCATTATATAATGTGTATTTTTTGTATTAAATGGAAAAAATACACTAAGTGTTTGGTAATGAGAGGCGGTGTTCTAAATTTACATATATATTAGTATGATGCTTATTATAGTTTTTAGTATACTATTTTTTGTACCTATAACCATTAGTATAAAAATTTTGAAAGATGGTACGAATGATAAAGTCATTTTAAAGATTAAAACATTATTTGGTTTATTTAACTATAAAATAGAAATCCCTTTTGTAGATTTAGACATGAAAAAGAATGGTATTCCTTTCTTAAAATTAAATACGGAAGTTAAAAAAAATGAAGATGAGCTAATAGAAGAAAATAAGACAATGGTTACCTTTGAAGAAATAAAAAAAATTGTAAAGAAGGCAAAATATTTTTTGAAGTATTATACTAGCCCTATTAAATATGTTCTTGAAAAAATGAAAATTTCTGATTTTTTATGGACAACAGAATTTGGAATAGAAAATGCTGCAGTTACAGGGCTATTATCAGGAATACTATGGGCAGCTAAGAGCCAGCTGATTACAATTATGAGAAATAATATAACATGTAGTAAAGTGACTTTAAAGGTGATTCCTAAGTTTAATAAAGAAAGCTTTAAAACAACTATTCATTGTATAATAAACACTAAAATAGGCTATATTATTATTGCAACAATAAAATTTGGCTATACATTTATAAGAAAAAGGTGGTGAATAGGATGGCAAATCATCCAATAGAAGCACTAATGAAAACCACAATGGAAAGCTTAAAAGATATGATCGATGTAAATACAATTGTAGGAAATCCGGTTGAAGCACCTGATGGAACCGTTATTATTCCTATATCAAAAGTATCTTTTGGTTTTGCTTCTGGTGGCGGAGAATATAAGGCGAAAATGAAATCTGAAGAAGACGATGCAGATACGAGTGAGAAACTTCCATTTGGCGGTGGTACTGGCGCAGGAGTTTCTGTACAACCAGTTGCTTTTATGGTTGTAGGCAATGGAGAAATGAAATTATTATCAGTAGATCAGAATGCAAATATGCTAGATAACATAATCAATTCTATACCTAAACTATTAGATAAAGCGCAAGGAATGTGCAATAAAAATAATAAAAATCAAGGCAAAAAGAACTCTGAAGAAAAGAAAACAGAAGAAGAGTAGGGAGAAATAAATATTTACTCCTTACTTTTATTTCTAGGGAGTTTATTTTGGGGTTTTTAATAGTATTTCTAGCTATATTTACAAAATACTAAAATTAACCATAATTGTAAACGGAGTGATAGCTTTGAAACAAAGAAAAATTTACAGTACGATGATACTGATTGTAGTCGTTCTTTCTTTTAATAGCTTTATATGTTTTAGTGAAACCGCTCAAATTTCTGCGAGTAGTGCAATTGTAATGGATGTAAAAACAGGAAGAGTGCTTTATAAAAAAAATATTAATGAAAAAAAACCTATGGCAAGTACTACGAAGATTATGACAGCTTTATTAGCTTTAGAAAAAATGGATTTAAATAAAATTGTAAAAATCCCAAATAACGCAGTGGGCATAGAAGGATCATCTATTTATTTAAAGAAAGATGAAAAAATGAAAATGAAAGATTTAGTTTATGGGTTAATGTTGCGGTCTGGGAATGATTCAGCCGTTGCCATTGCCACAACAATATCTGGGTCTGTAGAAAACTTTGCACAACTTATGAATAAGCGATCGAAGGAAATTGGTGCTAAAAATACAAACTTTATGAATCCAAATGGACTTCATCACAAAGAACATTATACGACTGCATATGATTTGGCACTCATTACGAGAGAAGCGCTACTGAATAAAAATTTCCATAAAATTGTTAAAACAAAGTTATGGGTTGCTGATCGAGATGGATACAAACATTTTTACAATAAAAATAAAATCCTTACCCAATATGATGGAGGAGACGGTGTTAAGACTGGATATACAAAAGCAGCCGGGAGATGTCTTGTTACATCTGCAACAAGAAATGGTATGCAGTTAATATGTGTTGTACTAAATGCACCGAATTGGTTTAATGATTCTTATGGTTTACTTGATGATGCTTTTGGAAAATATACAGCTTATCATGCAATAAAAAAAGATGATGTAGTCAAGAGGATTCCAATAAAAAACGGAAAAAAAATTAAAACGTGTGTTGTTTCTAAAGAAGATGTGATTGTACCCTTAACCTGTGAAGAAAAGAAACAAGTGCGGACACGATTAAATATAGAGGAATCACTAGAAGCACCTATAAAAAGAGGACAAAAAATAGGAAAAGCAAAAGTTTATCTCAACGGAAATTTATTATATACTACAGATTTAGTTACAAGAGAAGATATCGGTGTAAAAAGTTTTAAAGATAAAGTAGTCGATTTTATTCACAGGAAAAAATGAGTTGTGATAAAATGTTTAAATTTAATAGTGGGCTATGTGTAACATATTTCAAACCTAAAAAATATCCTATAATATAGGATATTTTTTTATGATTGCAAATATGGAGGGATGCATATTGTCAACGGAAAGATTAGAATGTATAGATGCAGGTAGTGAATATTGTCCATGTTATTTAGCACAAACAAATGAATGCATTACATGTTCGCATCTGCAAGGAGAAGACTTTTGTGATTGTAATTGGCGTGGGGTATGTATTTATCAAGAATTTTATTGGTGTAGCAACAAAAAAAAGGATCAGAGAGAAGTAATTAAAGGCAAAATTATTGAAAAAAAAATGGTCCATGAAGAAATCATGATTTTGAAAATTGCAGTTACAAAAACACTTGCACGGCAATTAAAGCATCCAGGTGCATATGTATTTCTTAGAGATTGGCAAAGCCCTCATTTTTTTGATGTGCCAATGTCTATTATGGACGCGGATGAGCAGAAAGGAGAAATTTATATAGCGGTACAAATCATAGGTGCAAAAACAAAAGCACTATTAGCATGTGAGGATAAAATTTTAGTAAAGGGCCCTTACTGGAATGGGGTGTTAGGACTTAAAAACCTTAAATCTACAAAAAAAGAAAAGGTCTTACTTGTTTCAAGGGGAATTGCTTTGGCACCATCAGTTCTTGCACTAAAACATTTATTAAAAAACAAAAATAAAATAACTTTTGTGATAGATCCTGGTAAACTTCACGCAGTTTTTATAAAAAACTATATAAAAGATTTAAATATTGAAACAGTAGAATTAAATCTAAAAGAAGAAAAAGGGCTAAAGCATCTTGAAAAGATCATAAAGACAGGAAATTATGATCTTGTGTATAGTGCAGGTTCAGATAGATTTCATAAAAGAGTTGAAAACCAAATCAATCAATTAGACGAAAAAGTGAAATTTGTCATAACAAATAATAGTAAAATGTGTTGTGGAGAGGGCGTTTGTGGCGCATGCTCTTGCAAAACGAAGAATGGAACGATCGTAAAAATGTGCAAAACCCAATTAGAGGTAAGAGAAGCTTTAGAAGGGGGGAAGGTGAATGGTTAAAGTAGTAGTGATCGGAGGCGGTTGGGCAGGTGTTGCAGCAGCTGTTACTGCAAAAAAAGCAGGTGCCCATGTTACTATATTAGAGAGAATGGATATTCTGCTTGGACTTGGCAATGTAGGGGGTATTATGAGAAATAATGGACGCTACACTGCCGCAGAAGAATGTAGCTTGTTAGGAGCAAAAGAATTGTTTGATATTGCTGATCGCGCATCAAGACATATAAATATTGATTTTCCAGGACATAAACATGCAAGCCTGTATGATGTGTGTAAGATAGAACCTATGACTAGGAAACTTTTAAAAGAAATGAATATAAATATTTTACTGAAAGCGAGAGCTGTAAATGTAAAATTAACAGAGAGAACCCTTACAGGGATTGAATTACAAGATGGACAAATGATTGAGGGGGATGTTTTTATTGAAACTACTGGATCAACAGGGCCTATGGGAAACTGCTTAAAATATGGCAATGGTTGTTCAATGTGTATATTAAGATGCCCTTCCTTTGGCCCTCGGGTAAGCATTAGCAAAAAGGCAGGTGTAGAAGACCTTATAGGAAAAAGGAAAGATGGGTCATATGGAGCCTTTAGTGGCTCATGCAAATTAAATAAAGATTCTTTAAGCCAAGAGCTGATTCATACATTAAATGAAAAGGGTGTCGTCCTATTACCTGTCCCAAAAGAAGAGATCAATACTAAAAAATTAGACATGAAAGTTTGCCAACAATATGCATTGAAGGAATATGCGGAAAATTTAGTCTTACTAGATACAGGCCATGCAAAACTGATGGCTCCGTTCTATCCATTAGATAAACTCAGAAAATTTAAGGGATTAGAAAATGCAAGATATGAAGATCCTTACGCTGGAGGTATTGGCAATTCAATCCGTTACTTATCCATTGCACCTAGAGATAATACCATGAAAGTTGATACCGTAGATAATATGCTGTGTGCAGGTGAAAAAGCAGGACTTTTTGTGGGGCATACAGAAGCTATTATCACGGGAAGTCTAGCAGGACATAATAGTGTTCGATTAGTAAAAGGAATGCCTCTTTTAGAATTACCAGTAAATTTATGTGTTGGGGACTTGATTGCATATGAACATAAGGAATCACAAACAGAAGAAGGTGTAAAAACAAGATATACTTTCGCAGGAGCGGACTATTTTAAAAGAATGAGAGAATTAAATTTATATACTACAGACACAAAGGTATTAAAGAAAAAAATTGAAAGATTAAATTTATTAAATATATTTGAAGAAAAGTTAGTATAAAATAAAGACTCTTTTCTGCAAAGAATTTATAAAAATTCAAACAGAAAGGAGTTTTATTATTTCCTGAAAATTAGGATTATTCCTAGTGTCACCTGAACTTGAAAGAGAGAATAAAGGCGAAGTACTTTAAGTTTATATAAGGGAATAGAGGCAATTAAACCTTGGAAGAGTTTTTTAGGGGATATAAGCAGTAGTGCAAGAGCATGCAGAAAGTAATGGATACTCTGTAGTTAGAGAATTTGGAGGGCATGGAGTTGGAATTGCTATTCATGAAGAACCCTTTGTATATCATTTTGGAAAAAGAGGAACAGGTATGATCTTAGTACCAGGTATGGTATTTACTATTGAACCTATGATCAATGAGGGAAGTCATGAAATATTTATAGATAGAGATAATGGATGGACAGCATTTACAGCTGATGGGTCACTTTCAGCACAATGGGAACATACAATTCTTGTAACTGAAGATGGGATAGAGATCATATTATTTTCAAGCTATTGAGGCTTTTACAAAATAAATACGCTTAAACGATGTAAAAAAATGTAAGATTTTTGTTTTTTTAAAGGTTATTGTAATAACTTCTCATAAAATAGAGATTTACAATAATATAGAATTTATTAATGATGATATTTCGGATCATATATAAAACGTGCAACAAGAAGAATGTAAGGATATATAATATATGGACAAGATTACATAAAATAAAAAAGGAAAAAACATATATAAGAAAATGTTGTGACATATAAATTTTTATTATGATGCATTTTCGAGATTTTTCAGTTATGTTGCATTAAAGAAAACTATATGGTATAATTTTCCCAAAAGGGGAGCTTGTACGGCAGGCTGAGAGGAAGTTTATGCTTCGACCCATAACTTGATTCGGATAATGCCGGTGTAGGAAAATATTTAATTTATACTATTTGCTTATATATTTTATGAGTATAGATGGGATATGCCTTATTCGGTGTAGCCCATTTTTTCTGCATCAAGGAACATATCTTCGATAAGCGAAGGGGGAGCGCCCTGCGCTTATATGGCAAAAGTACAACTAAATAGCGAGGGAACTTGTGTTTCAAGGTGAGAGGAAGCTTTTGAGCTTCGACCGATAAATATGGCTTATGTCATATAGGAAATTGCTATTTAGTTGCGCTAAAATTATACCTCGATAATAGTATTTATTTCCTATTCGACATATTTGGAAATAAATATTATTAGGGAGGTATTTTATTATGGAGAAAAACTCAAAACTATTAAAAAAACTTATGTTGGCAATGATAGTGGCAATGGGAGTTGTAATTTCGCCAATTCTTCGTATTGAAGGAATGTGTCCTATGGCGCATTTTATTAACATCGTATGTGCTGTTATCCTTGGACCTTGGTATTCACTGCTTTGTGCAACACTGATTGGTGTGATAAGAATGCTGTTCATGGGAATTCCACCCTTAGCTGTAACTGGAGCAGTTTTTGGGGCTGTTTTGTCTGGGGTTTTATACCAAGTATCTAAGGGAAAGTTGATTTTTGCGATTATAGGGGAGGTTATAGGAACTGGTATTATAGGAGCGATACTTTCATATCCTATTATGACATTTATTTGGGGAAGAACAGGGCTTACATGGATGTTCTATGTTCCTTCATTTATTATGGGGACACTTATTGGAGGAACAATTGCATTTGTTTTTCTGACAACATTAAGCAGGATAGATATGCTTGCAAAAATTCAGAGACGTTTGGGGGCAAAAGTTTATGACAAATCAAGAGCGGACAATAGACAACCTATTGCAAATAAAACAGAGTATTAAATTCAAAAAAAATCTTATCCACTGCATTACAAATCCAATTTCAATTAATGATTGTGCAAATATGGTTCTTGCTGTTGGTGCAAAACCTATTATGGCTGAACACCCTTTAGAGGTTTCAGAAATTACTGCTGTTTCTAAATCACTTGGGGTTAACCTTGGAAATATAACGGACAACAGAATGAAATCTATGTTGATTTCAGGTAAAATAGCCTTTGAAAAGAAAATTCCACAAGTAATTGACCTTGTAGGTGTGGGGTGCAGTAAACTTCGCCTAGATTATGCAAGGAAATATATTTCAGAGTGTCATCCGAGTGTTATCAAGGGTAATATGTCTGAAATAAAAGCAATATGTGGTATAAAAAGCAATTCAAAAGGCATTGATGTTGGAGCATGTGATATTGTAACAGAGCAAAATTCTAATGAAATTATAGAACTGCTAAAGGCGTTGTCTATACAAACGGATTCTGTTATTGCAGCAACAGGAGCGGTAGATATAATAACAAATGGTACGCATACATATTTAATAACAAATGGTTGTGAAATGCTTTCAATGATAACTGGGACAGGTTGCATGCTTACTGCGCTTATAGCGAGCTATATTTCTTCTGGGAATATACTTGATGCTACTGTTCTTGCGATAACGCTTATGGGAATATGTGGGGAACTTTCTCAGCATGTTAAGGGTACTGGAAGTTTTAGAACTGAACTTATAGATAATATGTTTAGTATTTCTGATGATATGATAATAAAAAAAATAAGATATAAATTAAAATGAAAATTTAGAACATGGAATATAGGAGTATTTATGGGGCTTAATATATTATTGGTATTGGTATTGGTATTGGTATTGAATATAGGACAAATGCCCCCTGAAGACTTTAAAAAAAATAACATCATATATGAAAACTTTACGTACCTTTACTAGTGATGCAAGATAGAGAATAAAAGCAGCCATTGTTGCAAGTATACAAAATTACTATTAAGTCCCAATTCGAAAAAATTGAAGAATTGATGATAAAAATCAATAGGAGCGTGATCAAGTGAAAATACAAATTCCTAAAAAAGTACACACCGTATTAGATGTATTAAATTTTTATAAATATGAAGGATACATTGTAGGTGGTTGTGTTAGAGATAGTATTTTAGGGAGAACGCCTAATGATTGGGATATATGTACCAATTGTATGCCGGAGAAAATGTTAGAAATATTTTACCATTTTAAAGTTATTCCTACAGGATTAAAACATGGTACGGTAACTGTAGTTGTAGATGATAAATCTTTTGAAGTGACTACATATAGAATTGATCAAGAGTATATAGATGGAAGACATCCTGAAAGAGTTGAGTTTACAAATGAATTAAAAGAAGATTTGAAAAGAAGAGATTTTACTGTTAATGCAATGGCATATGGTAGAAAAGAAGGTTTAATCGATTACTATGGTGGGATGGCAGACATATTTAATAAAAAAATTAGATGTGTAGGAGATCCAATGGAAAGATTTAATGAAGACTATTTGCGGATGCTAAGAGGGGTAAGATTTTCAACCCAACTTGGATATGAACTTGATATAGATACAATGCAATCTATAAGGAAATCATCTAGAAACATTGTAAACATTAGCAAAGAAAGAATCAGAGAAGAGATCAATAAAATACTATTGTCTGATAAGCCATCTAAAGGATTTAAATTATTATATGAAACTGAATTGCTACAATATATTATTCCAGAGTTACAAGAATGTATTAAATTTGAACAAAGAAATCCTTACCATGACAAAGATGTATTTGATCATGTTATGAGTGTATTGGATCATACAGAAAAAGACTTGGTATTAAGATTGGCGGCCATGTTACACGATATTGGAAAACCACAATGCTTTTCTGTAGATGAGAGCCAGATTGGACATTTTTACCATCATCATATGAAAGGTATGGACATAACTGAGGAGATACTAAAAAGACTAAAATATGATAATAAAACCATTGAGCTAGTAAAAATTTTAGTAAAAGAACATATGTGTAAATATGATAAAGTTACCCCTAGAGTCGTTAAAGGATTAATCAATAGAATCGGATTAGATAATATAGAAAGATTATTCAAATTACAAATAGCCGACATAAAGGGAAGTAAAGGTCCACATGCGTTTGATAGCATTGAAAAAGTAATAATATTATATAAAAAGATTATTAGTGAACAGCAACCATTAAGTATAAAAGATTTAGACATTAATGGAATGGATTTAATGAAATTAGGAATCCCACAGGGCAAGAAAATAGGGATTATATTGAACTGTTTATTGGATAAAGTTTTAGATGATCCAGAATTAAACACAAAAGAACTACTTATTGATGAAGTAAAAACAATGTAATGTGGGGTGCCAAGAGGGAGGATAAAGTACCTGGCTAAATAACAGGGCGAGAGAAGGTGCAGGTCGTAACATTAAGTGAATTCTGCCGCATCGTCAAAAAGGTCTCTGGGCACAGAGGTAAGAAGGGAAGTCGAGCCTTGCACATATGGGCGAAGACCATGGAAGATGGGAAGAATATCAGAAAGCCATGTGCGGGAAAACCGCATGCACCAAGGCCTTTTGGAAAAAGAACTACAGTAAGTTATGAATATGTCAGAGAGATTATTCTTGACTTTAAATGATAAAACATCTGTTGCTAAAGGAACTAATATAAATTAAAAACTCTTTTTTGCAAAGAATTTATAAAAATTCAAACAGAAAGGAGTTTTTTCTGTATAGATTAATGAGGCGGTTCTTATATGAGTAAGATCAACTATGTAATCAGCTTCAGGAATTAGCATTTGGCGTAAAGCTGTTATTTCATATTTTAATTGTTAACTATTATTAATGAAAAGTTGACAATAGATCTACCATGTAATATGATCATAGTAAGGCAATCCTTAACTACATGATAACAGATTTATTTTTAGCAGTTATGATATTAGCTGTTGTAGAATTAAAAGTTTATGTAGGAATTAGAAAGGAACGAAAGGGGAATGGTGAGATTATGATTTGGTATCCTTATGTACAGATGAAAAGCATGAAAACACCTTATAAAGTCAAAAAGGCTAAAGGCGTATATATATATACAGAAGATAAAAAATTAATTGATTCCGTGTCTTCGTGGTGGAGTGCAATACATGGATATAGCAACGAAGAAATCAATGAAGCGGCAATCGATCAAATAAACAATTTTTCGCATGTTATGTTAGGGGGTCTTAATCACGACCCTGCGTTAGAACTAGCAGAGAAACTAAAAGAAATTCTTCCAGGAGATTTAAACCATGTGTTTTTCTCAGATTCTGGAAGTGTTGCCGTAGAAGTATCTTTAAAGATGGCCATTCAGTATTATAATAATAAAGGAATGTCTAAGAAAAAAGAAATTATAGCTTTAAAGGAAGCCTATCATGGAGATACATTTAAAGCTATGGCAGTTGGAGATGATGCAGATTATCATAAGGCATTTCCAGAAAAAGAAGGTATTTATCATATTTGTCCTAAGATAGAAGAGTTAGAAGCAATCTTAGAGAAAAGACATGACAAAATAGCAGTCTTTATTGTAGAACCTCTTTTACAAGGGGCGGCTGGAATGAAAATGTATGATATTCAATTTTTAGAAGAAGCGAGAAAGCTTTGTGACAGATACGATGTTATATTTATTTTTGATGAAGTGGCAACTGGGTTTGGTAGAACAGGAAATAAGTTTGTAAGTGAGCTAGTCATTCCAGATATTATCGTACTTGGAAAAGCGCTTACAGGTGGATATGTTGGACATGCAGCAACGGTAGCTAATCAGAAGATCTATGAGGGCTTTTATTCAGATGATCCATCTAAAGCATTTATGCATGGGCCTACTTTTATGGGAAATGCGCTTGCATGTAGGATCGCTCTTAAAAGTTTAGACATCTTTTTAAGAGATGATTATATGGATAAGATTAAAAAGATTGAAAGAATTTTGATAGATTCATTAAAGAATTTAAAATCTCACAAAATAAAAGATATTAGAGTCATGGGGGCATGTGCTTGTATTGAGGTTTATGATGCAAAAGATTTACAAGGATTTAGTCAATTTGCTTATACCCATGGGGTTTGGAACAGGACATTTTTAAATTTTATGTATACAATGCCTCCTTATATTATTGAGGAAGAAGAACTTTTAAAGATCGTAAAGGTATTCAAAAAATGGTTTGATAGAGAATAAAAATGTTATATATATTAATCATGTGGAATGTGTGGTAAAGCATCTGACTGAGGTTAGGTGCTTTTTTAGTACTTAATATCTTACCTGAAGAAGTGATAAAGTTTAAGGGTGATTTTAAACTTTAATATGTTTTTTCACCTTATCAAAGGTTTTCCGATCTATCGTATAGATTTCTTTTGCAAAAATGTTGATAGCACTAGAACGAACCTCTAAAATTTTTGCGGCTTATCTCAAGCTTAAATGATGATTTGTTCTCCAGCTTTGATGATCTTTGGATAATCGGATAAAATGTTTATCTATCATTATGATGAAATAAAAAAACAAATAGAAAATATAAAGATTTAATTTTGTAGTTTTGGTAAATATATTAAAGAGACAAATCTGAAAGAAAATACTTTATCTATAGGAGTTCTTTATGAAAATAATCAAAAACCATAATCTGCACTAATCTATGAAGAAAATTTAAGTGTTTCAAAGAATTTTGATGCGCTTATAGTTAGAAAAAATAAAAGAAGGGATGATATAGTGTGAATGATAAATTTCATAATTTTCAAGATAAGAGAATGAAAATTTTTTCGGAAGTGGTTAAGAAGTATTGGAATAAAGAAATAAAAGATATCCATGACTTAAATAATCTAGCAAAGGAGATTAAAAAAAGATACAACTTTAAGGATGAGGACATGCCATTTATTCAGGATCATATTCGGGTAGCTATGGGGTTAGATGCCAAAGGAAATGCTAATTTCGAAGATGAAGTCTATCAGATGAAAAATTTTAAAAAAATTGGACAACCTATAATAGCTAAGATAGATGGGGCTTGTGAATATTGTAATGATGAAGAATGTAAATGCAGTGATGCATGTAAATATGAAGCTAGTATTTATAAAAGAACAAGAGGACCTATAATTGTTAACAATAAGTGTTTAAGTTGTGGCCAATGTGTTACAAAATGTGATTATGGAGCTTTAGCAGACAAAATAGAATTTGTTCCATTAATCGATTTTTTGCAAGATAAAAAAACTATTGTATATGCTACCGTTGCGCCTGCTATTGTGGGTCAATTTGGAGAAAATGTAACCATAGGTCAATTAAGAACAGCCCTTAAACTTATTGGATTTCAAGATTTGATTGAAGTAGCATTATTTGCGGATATACTGACAATAAAAGAAGCTTTTGAATTTAACCATTTGGTAAAAAGTGAAAAAGATTTCTTTTTAACCAGCTGCTGCTGTCCTGTATGGTTTAATTTAGTCAAAAAAAATTATCCAAGTCTTTTTACACATATGCCTCCATCCATTTCTCCAATGATTGCATCTGGAAGAATTTTAAAAAAACTGTACCAAGATGCAAAGGTTGTTTTTATTGGTCCGTGTATAGCGAAAAAAGCTGAGGCAAAAGAAACGGATTTACAAGGTGATATAGATTTTGTTCTGACATTTAGAGAACTAAAAGAAATTTTTTCGGCGCTTAACATCAATCTTTCAGATCTTCCAAGTGAAGATAAAGACCAAGCTTCCTTTGGAGGCAGAGTCTACGCAAGAACTGGAGGGGTTAGTTTTTCTGTTAAAACAGCTGTCAACAGACTTGAGCCTGCTAGATTGATTAAGCTAAAGGCTAAGAGGGTAGATGGAGTGAAAGCTTGTAAGCAAATATTAGATGAATTATCTACCGAAAAAGATATAGATTATAATTTCATAGAAGGAATGGGTTGTAATGGAGGATGTGTAGGAGGCCCTAGAACCAATATTGATGTGGAAAAAGCTACACACAAAGTCAATGAATTTGGGGAAGATTCTTTGATCATGACGCCTTTTGATAATGTAAACGTAATGAAAATACTAAAGCAGCTTGGAATGGATAAAATAGAAGAAATCACAGAAAACGGAGAAGGATCGAAGATTCTAGAGAGGAAATAAATAGGAATGTGAAAAAATAACACAAAAAAAACATATCTAATACAAGAATCAGGGTTACCAGGTAAAAGAGCAAATCTTGAGCTAGCTGAAGCGGTAGCCACTATAGGAGATGAACAAATTTTTCAGCACTACATTTCGTTTGATACAGAAAAAGCACCAACTGACTCACCAGAAGAATTTTTAGCATTATGTGGTGTAATGGGATTAAGCAAGCTATTAAAAGAAGAATGACATGGTGAAGTATTAAAGAAAAAAATTGAAAGATTAAATTTATTAAATTTATTAAATTTATTAAATTTATTAAATATATTTGAAGAAAATTTAGTATAAAATGAAAACTCTTTTCTATAAAGAATTCAAACAGAAAGGAGTTTTTCCTATGCAGATACTTAGGTTTTTTAGTTTTCACTAAAAATTTAAGTAATGGAAATAAATCAATCTATAAATTCTGAAGATTTTGTAAATGTATTGCTCAAGTGTTATAATGTAGATATATGTGGAAAATATATATTAATAAAATATTCTGTGAAAATGCCTCCAAAAAAATGGAGGTATCATATATTTCTAAAATAACGTCAAATAGGCATGGTTGAAAGGAGATTAAAATGTTAAAAAAGGCTATTATTATTTTGATGTGCTTAAGCTTTACTTGTATTACTGCATTTGCAGGTGATATACCCGAAGGAATCATGTCTGGAAATCAAAAAGCTCTATTCATAGGAAAATTAACGAATAAGAATTCTGAAATATACACGATAACCCCGTTAACGATTATGATGGGTAGCATTAAACAGAAAGAAATCAAAGTAAGTAAGTTTGAAAAATATTATGGTACGAGCGATATTCCAAAAAACGGAGATGTTTTGGTAGCAGTCTTACTAGAAGAAGGTAAAATTGATAACCTATGGATTTTTAAAGCAACATCGAGTGATTATAAGACCTTAAAGCTCAAAAGTGAAAAACATAATATGGTTAAACGATATGAGAAGTATATTAACAAGGGTAAATACTTTGAAGCACAAAAAAGGATCAATGAAAAGACAAAGGAACAGATTGCTACAGAATATATAATTGATAAAGGGATAGATGATTACATGAAAGAAGTACATCCTGTATCAAATTTAGAAAAATATCAAGTTTATAGAATGAAAGATGAGATGAATATAGATTATTACTTTAATAAGAACGTAGAGCGTTCAGATATTGCAAATAGTAAGAATGTTACAACAGAATTATTGATTTGGAAGAGAGGAATGGTTATTCATGGACCTTACCCATCAAAATTGTATAGTTTAGATGATTGGGATAAAGTTAACTATAGAGTTTATATAGGAGATAGGAAGATTATTGAACAAAATATCGACAAGAAAAAAAGCCTTATCTTAAAAAAAGAATACTTTGAGGATACAGATATAGAGCTACCTTCAAGGATTATAAATACACCAGAAACAAAGACGTTTGAGAAAAAACTAAAAAGAGAATATTGGTGGAGTATGAAAGATGTTGTTTTTGAAAAGAGTTTTAAGGGGAATGTATTATTTGTAAAACTGAAAACGAAGAGAAAATATAAGGAGCATGAAATACAAGACATAAAGAAATTAATAGAAGAAGATTTAGCTGTAAATTTAGAACAGGCATCTATGAAAATATATGGTATGAATATGGATTATCTTGGCATAGTTCTGCAACTTTATGAGAAGAACTCAAAATACTATGAAGAAACGTATCATAATGGAGAAAACAAAAAGTATTGGTTTAGTGAATATTGGGGGAATTATAAATACTTTGATTATAGTGAAAAGTAGGCTTTAAAATAGTGGCAAAGTAGAAGCCTGTAATATTTCGAGCGTAACTGTATGAAGCCATTGAACCGAACACATATCTACAAGTTTATGAATATTGGAGGGCGAAATATGTGAAAGTTAAAAAAATAGTTGTTTTTATATTAATTATTATCTTATTAGTACCAATTACAGTTTTTGGTAATTCTTCTCCTGTATATTTAGAGAAGTATCCAAGTTTTAATATAGCACCTAGGGAGGATTGTCCTGTTAAAGTTGAAAGTGAAACATTAACATTTAAGATGGATGAAAATGCTTCATATGAAGCGATCGTTACTGCAAAATATACACTAACAAACACATCTAAAGAAAATATAAGTGTACCTATGGTGTTTCCGTATGTTTCAGACGGATATGATCGTTTAGGAGCGGAAATTATATTTAATGGTAAAGAGATTCCTTATGAGATATATAGTGCTGGACATGTAGATAGTAGAGATTATCTAAAAGAGCCTGATGATTTTAGAAAACAAGTTGATATAAATAGAATTATAGAAAACTTAAATAAACCAGTATATGAAGCGAAAAACTTCAATCCTACTTCTGATGCTACCATATATAAAATTATATTAGATACCCCAACAGAAAGACAATGTAACGTTGGTTTTCATATTAACCTCAATAAAACAAAAGTTTTAACAATGAATTTTTCAGGATTTGACATTGATGAAAATGGTAACTGTAATGTTTTTGAATATGTCCAGAACAATGATGTGGGAAAAGCTGCGTATATTTTGGTATTAGGAGAAGATACACTAACCAACATTCATTGTAATTACAGCGATAAAATAGAAAAATCCATTATAAATACAGAAAAATTTATTAGGGAGAATATAATTGAGCGTGAAGATAGCTGGTATAATAAGACACACAGAAACAAGAATGATTTTTATTTTCATTTTATAAGAGAGATTGATCGTTGTTTTCAGAACAATCAATATGCTTTTAGTAGTGATATGATTATAGAAGATATGATGTCTAAAAATAATATATCAACCCTTTTATATGAAATTGTATTTGAAGCAAATAGCACGAACATATTAACGGTAACCTATCCTATGAAAGCAACAATTGACAGAGAAAAAACGAATGACTATATTAATACATTTGCATATATATTAAATCCTGCAAAGAATTTTTCTGAAGTTGGAAAGATAGATATTCAAATAAATCTAAATGAGAAATATCCATATGTCATTGAAAGCAGTATCCCTCTTAATAAAATAAAAAAAGGAGTTTATGCAGTATCACTGGATGGCCTACCAGATGAAGATTTAGTTTTTTCATCGTATATGAAAGAGAAGATAACCTTTATAGATCGTACAACACCCAAAATTTTATCATTAGGATATGTAAGCGTGCTTGTGGCATTTGTATTTGTAGTTTTATATTTAGTAATGAAGAAAATAAAATGATATTATATGAACATATATCACATGTTTGGAATTACTGGTTTGTTAAAATAAATGCATTTTAGTAGGGGAGTGAACAATTTTATGAACATGTAATGATGAATTGTTGCGTGATGGTTATTCCAGTCTATATGGCAAAGGGGTTAGAATTTGACGCTGTACTGGTTTATAATGCATCTAATGAAAATTATTTAAATGAACGAGATAAAAAACTATTATATATTGCTTGTACGAGAGCGCTACATCGGTTAGTGCTCTATTATACTGGCAATATCAGTCCTTTCATATCGTAATAGTTTATTGGTAGGATGAAAAATGATACGTAAAGAAACTGTTTTTATGATATTCTTAATAGAAGAAAGATTTAAATTTAAAAACTAAAGGAGTTCGTATCATGACAACATGGAGAAGTAGAGGGCATCGTGGAGATGCATCCGAAAATGAGATTGATTTAACAAATGATTTGTATAGAAGAAAAAAATTAGCCTATATAAAAAAGAATCCAGTTCCTATAAAAGTAATTGAGATTGATGGGAAAGGTATGATTAGTAAGGCGTATTTTGAACAGAAAGCCCATGTGGATTATAGCGGAATCGCACAAAGAATTTCTATTGCATTTGATGTAAAAGAGACCGAATTAAAAAGTTTACCACTGAGCAATATACATGCGCACCAAATAGAGGATCTTAAGGAACATGAAGAACATGGTGGCGTTAGTTTTATATTAGCACATTTTAAAATGTACAATGAGTACTATATAATTCCTTTAGAAATGCTTGAATACTATTATAAAAAGAGTTTACAGGGTGGTCGTAAATCTATACCTTATTCTGATATGGATAACAAATTTCAAATAGAGCGTGAAAGGAATGGGATTATAAATTATTTGCCTACGATTAATACATATCTTAATTCAAAACGAGCATTGAAAGAATATTATGCTGTGCAAAAAGATATTAAATGATATTACATGAAATAAAACAAGCATTGATCTACATAAATGTTTAGAAAAGAAAAAATGAAATCATAAGACATGATAAGCCTTGCATGTATTTAGGAAATGAACTTTAAGGATATCTTCGAGGAAGGTTTGTCAATATGAGAAAACTATGATAGTATATAAACCTATAAGAAACTTTCTACATGTTTTTTTGTGAATTTTAAGTTCGTAATTGCCATTCTTACGAAGTTGTAAAAAGAGAATTGAAAATAATTTTTATATATTAGAATGAATAATACCGAATGGAGGAAATGAAATTATGGTTGATTTGCCAAATTGCCCAAAATGTAATTCAGAATACACTTACGAAGATGGAAGTCTTTTGATTTGCCCAGAATGTGGCCATGAGTGGACTTTAAAATTAGAAACCCAAAATAGTGAAGATAAAAAGATTATCAAAGATGCAAATGGAAATGTCTTAAATGATGGCGATTCTGTAACAGTAATCAAAGATCTTAAAGTAAAAGGAAGTGCATCAGTTATAAAAATAGGTACAAAAGTAAAAAATATACGTTTGGTTGATGGCGATCATGATATTGATTGCAAAATTGATGGTTTTGGAGCTATGAAATTAAAATCTGAATTTGTTAAAAAGGTATAAATCCAGTTCGGCATTAAGCCGAGCTTTTTTTATTTACTATAACTTTTCTAAATAGAAAGATTTTTGATACATCCCCTGTGACTTGAATAATAAAAACTTCTTTGTAAATAATAGGATTAATAATGTTTAGCTTGTTACCAATATTTAAAATAAAACTAGGAAATGATATTTTGAAGGGATGTTTTAAAAATGAATGTTATTGAAACCAACAATTTAACGAAAAGTTATGGAAAATCAAGAGGGATTGTCGATATAAGCTTTAGTGTTAAGGAGGGAGAGATTTTTGGGTTTATTGGGCCAAATGGTTCTGGTAAATCAACTACGATTAGGATACTGCTATCTCTAATATATCCAACGAGTGGCAGTGCTAATATCTTTGGTAAGGATGTTGTAGCATATGGATCTGAAATAAAAAAAGAAATTGGTTATTTGCCATCGGAAGTTTTTTATTATGCCAATATGAAGGTGATTGAGCTTTTAAAGTATTCAGCTAGTTTTTATAAAAAAGATTGTAGCAAAAGAATCAATTATTTAGCAGAGATAATGCATCTTGACCTAAATAAGAAAATCGATGATTTGTCTTTTGGAAACAAGAAGAAGGTTGGCATCGTTCAGGGCCTACTTCATGAACCTAAATTAATTATTCTGGATGAACCGACTAGTGGACTAGATCCTCTTATGCAACAGAAATTTTTCGATTTATTAAAAGAAGAAAATAAAAAAGGTGCAACTATTTTATTCTCATCCCATATTTTAAGTGAAGTCCAAAAATTGTGTGATCGTGTGGCGATTATCAAAGAGGGTAAAATAATAAAATTAGAGAATATTAGTGCGTTAAAAGAAAATAATTATAAAAGATTCAGAATTGAAACTTTATCAAAGATAGATAAAAATCACTTTAATATTATGGGTGTAAATAAACTAGAAATAAAAGAAAATAGGGTTAAATTCATATTTAAAGGGAATATCAATATAATTATAAAAAAGATTTCATTCATTGAGATCTCTAATATTTGGATAGATGAGCCTGACCTTGAAGAAATATTTATGCATCATTATTCAAAGGAGGCATAGATAAAATGAATATATTCCTACATGAATTAAATGCCTATAGAAAATCAATTATCTTATGGACAATATCCTTGGCTGTGATAGTGATTATATCTTTCTCTCTATTTCCTTCATTTTCAAGGGATATTGACCAGATAAAAAATTTGTTTGAAGCTTTTCCTAAGGCTATAAGAATTGGCATGGGGATTTCTTTGGATCGGTTTGCGAATATATTGGGATATTATTCCTTTCCTTTCTCGTTTGTAGTTTTGTTTGGGGCAATTCAGGCTATGAATTTGGGACTTTCTATTGTATCAAAGGAAGTACGAGAAAAGACAGTAGATTTTCTTTTAACAAAACCTATTAAGAGGACACAAATTTTAACCGCTAAGATACTAGCAGGTATTATATCCTTAGTAATTACAAATGTCATTTATATAGCAGTTACAAGCATAATTGCTTCTGTTGTAAAACGTGATGATTATAGCTTTAAAATATTCTTTATGATTTCTATAACCTTGTTATTTGTACAACTGATATTTATGTCGGTTGGAGTTATTATTTCAGTGATATTACCTAGAATTAAATCCGTTCTACCTATTTCTCTTGCTACTGTATTTATTTTTTATTTTATAAGCTTTTTAAGTTCAATCACTGCTGATGATAGGATTCGATACATAACGCCTTTTAAATATTTTGATGCTGTATATATTATAGAAAATTCTGCTTATGAGATGCCTTTTATCATTATATCCTTAGTAATTCCTGTTGGTGCCATTAGTGCAAGCTATGTTATTTATGATAAAAAGGATATGCATGCTGTTTAATTGATTCGATTCAAAATGAATTGGAGGTTTTTAATCAATGAATATATTTACAAGAGAAATGAAGGCCAATAGAAAACCACTGATCCTATGGGGTATAAGCATAGTAGCAATGATTAGCGGTGGGATGGGTAAATTTGCAGCATATACTAATTCAGGGGAGTCGATTAATGATATGTTGGATATACTCCCTAAATCCTTATTAAACGTATATGGAATAAGTAGTTTTGATTTATCAACTGCCATTGGATTTTATGGTGTTCTTTTCTTATATCTTATATTAATAGCTACAGTTTATGCTGTCATGTTAGGAGCAAATATTATAGCAAAGGAAGAAAAAGATAAAACTACAGAGTTTTTATTTGTAAAACCTGTTTCAAGAAGTAAAGTGATAACTTCAAAACTATTCGCTGTTCTTTTAAACATTATTATTTTAAATATCGTTACATTCATTGCGTCATTCGTTATCGTTAATCATTTTAATGTGGGTAATGCAATATTGACAGATATGATCATGTTGATAATGGGGATGTTTATTACGCAGCTTATATTTATGTGCATAGGTGCATTGGTAGCTTCTGTTAGTAAAAATCCTAAGGCTGCTACTTCTACTGCCATTGGAATACTACTTATTACTTTTATGATATCTATGTTAATCAACATGAACGATAAGCTTGAAAATCTAAAATACATTACTCCTTTCAAGTATTTTGGAGCTGAATCCATAATCTCAGGAAAGGGTATGGATCTTGTTTTTATAACACTATCCATGGTGATTATTGCGATATCATTGGCCGGAACTTATAGGTTTTATAATAAAAGAGATTTAAGGGTATAGGATATTATTGGGTTTGGATTTAATCATAATGTTTTCAAATTTATAGTATTGTAGACATACAATAAAATACCCGTCATTTGTATAATTTAAATTTCTGGGTATTTAATCCAATATCAAGTTCTATAAAATTAGAGTAACTATTTATATTTTGAAATATGACATACTGTTGTCATATTTCTTTGTGTACAATAAACAAAAAGGCATGGGAGATATATTATAAAATATGAAATTGTAAATTCAAATGAAAAGATGGTAGTAGGAATCATGAAGCAAACTACGAATATAGGCAAGCAATCTGTTGAGGATATTGAGAAAGTATGGCAACTGCTTATTGTTACGGGAATTTATGAAAATATTCAGGCGAAAGTAAACCATAAAGCAATAGGATTATATACAGCTTATCAAGGGGATTTTACGAAACTTTTCAAATAGACTTAGATACGGCATATACTTGTGATTTTGAAGAATATCAAAATAACACATAATATACGCGCAATCAAGAGATGTATATATACATCTCTTTAAAAGAATAGGGAGATAATTATGGAGTATATATCAGCAAAAACAATACTATCTGCTTATAATAGCAGTGGAGAGTGGTTTGGATGCAATTACAATATGAATATCTATAAAGGATGTTCTCATGGGTGTATTTATTGTGATAGTAGGAGCGAATGTTATCATATAGAAAATTTTGATAAAGTTAGAGGAAAGAAAAATGCAATCGAGATTTTAAACAGAGAGCTTAGATCAAAACGTAAAAAGGGGATAGTTGGAACGGGTGCAATGTCAGATCCGTACAATCCTTTTGAAGAGAAGTATAAGCTTACTAGAGAGGCATTAGGACTTTTAGATAGATATAACTTTGGGGTAGCGATAGCCACAAAGAGCCATTTGATCACAAGAGACATAGATTTACTTAAAAGAATAAAAAGACATTCTCCCGTTCTTGTGAAAATAACCGTAACGAGTGCGGATGATGGCTTATGTAAAATACTTGAGCCAAATGTAGCTGTAACATCTAAGAGATTTGAAGGCATAAATAAGCTTTCTGCTAATGGTATTTTTACAGGAATACTGCTCATGCCTGTATTACCATTTATTGAAGATAGCAATGAAAATGTATTAGAAATTGTAAGATTAGCAAAGGAAAACGGCGCAAAATTTATCTATCCTGCTTTTGGTGTAACCCTTAGACAAAATCAAAGACTTTATTTCTTTAAGAAGTTAGATGAATATTTTAAAGACGCAAGTCAAAAATACATAAAAGAATATGGATTTTCTTATGAATGCCGTTCAAAGCGTGCAGCTCAGTTATGGCAACTTTTTAAAGAAGCATGTAACAAAGCAAATTTATTATACAAAATGGAAGATATCATTACCATTTATAAAAATGAATATGAGGAAAAACAAATTAGTTTTTTTTAGATAAGCCCTGTATGTAAAAAACTTTTAATAGAACGAAACAGCTTTTTCTCAAATAGTTATATGAATGATAATATATGCCCAGCATGTGGATATGATATAAAAATATTGTTATAAACAATTAAGGAAGGTCTTAGTACTGCCCTGCTTAAATTTTTAACATACTTTATGTTGTCCATGAATTAGATACTAGTTTTGTATCTTTTTAATCCTGCCAATTTCTTCTTTATTGCCAAAGTGTGATTCAGTTCCAGATACTAATAACCCTGAAAATATTGATGGAAATAAGGCAATGAAAATGATTCGTTATGCTATTGATCATGGTGTAAACTATGTAGATACGGCTTATCCATATCATAGAACTGGATTTGGTAAGGCTAGATAAAGTATATCTCTTTTAGAGAAAACATTAAAAGATAGATACTGTGAACGTGTGAAAACTATTGCCCACAAGGGATTGCTATTAGAAAAGAGTTGAAAAAGATAGTAAGATTATTTGAAGATTAAAAGTTAAATGAATATTATTAGAGATATGTTTTTCGTAGATTGACGAATGCATGTAAACTATGTTAGAATACATAAAGTAAGAAATCTAATCATTTCAAAACCCATTATATTTGGGAGGCGATCAAAATTGGAAGATAAATGGGAAAGAATAGGTAAATTCTTTTTTAAAACTATGTCTGATATGCGTAATTATTTATTCATAGATTTTTTTAAAAAAGAGTGTGCTACCTATGGGATCAATAAAAACCAATATAAAACTATACTAATGCTAAAGCATCATGGTTCCAAAAGTATGACAGCGCTTTGCAGTATGCTGCAGTTAGAAAAGGGAAGTTTTACAACAATCATAGATTATCTTACAGAAAAAGGATATGTCATAAGAACGAAGGATGAGAAAGACCGAAGAAAATATCTAATCAAGTTAACAGAAGTAGGAGACCGATTTGCAGAAGTACAAAAGAACAAACTTGATCAACATTTAAGCAATAAACTTGATAATTTGTCAAGAGATGATATGAAAAGATTTGTAGATGCGATTAAAATTTTAGAGGAAATATCAAAAAAATTATAGATTTGGAGGCCGATTTATGGATGAAAAAAAAAGAGATATGATGAGCAATGAGCCAATAAATAAACTGCTTATAAAGTTTTCTCTTCCAGCCATCATTGGGATGTTGGTGAATGCTTTTTATAATATTGCAGATGGTATTTTTATAGGGCATGGAGTAGGGCCTTTAGCATTAGGAGGTACAACGATTGCCATGCCTATTATGATGGTTATGATGGCAATAGCCTTTACTGTAGGGACAGGCGCTGCATCTGCAATTTCAAGAAGAATGGGTGAAAAAAATATAGAAGGTGCAGAAAAAATACTAGGAGAAGCTATTTCGCTAAATTTCATGATCAATGCAATAGTTACCGTTATTGTATTTTTATTTATGGATCAATTATTGATTTTATGTGGTGCGACAGATGCAATGATGCCTTATGCGAAAGAGTATATGCGTATTATTGCGTATGGTATACTTTTAAATAGCTTTGCTATGTCTACGAATAATTATGTAAGAGCTGAAGGAAATGCAAAAGTTGCAATGATTAGTATGATTGTAGGCGCAGGAATAAATATCGTATTAGATGCTATTTTTATATTTGGGTTTGATATGGGTGTAAAAGGAGCTGCACTTGCAACGGTTATATCACAGATATGTAGTGCGATTTGGCTTTTATATTATTATATAAAAGGAGAAAGTATTCTTAAAATTAGAATTTTAAATTTTCATCTTACGAAAAAAAATGTAAAAGAAATTATCGTAATTGGGATGGCTGCGTTTTTTAGACAAATAGCAGGAAGTATATTGATGGTTATTGTAAATAAGAGTATGGTGAAATATGGAAGTGACTACCATCTTGTAGTTTTTGGGATTATTAATAGATTTTTTATGTTTATGTTTATGCCTTTGTTTGGGCTCGCACAAGGATTTCAACCTATTGCAGGATTTAATTATGGGGCTAAAAAATTCGATCGCGTGCAAAAATGCTTTCAATATGCTGCCATTTATGCTAGTATTCAAAGTTCTTTTGCCTTTTTAGTTATGCTCCTGTTTCCTAAAGTGATCATAAGTATATTTACAAAAGATCCCAAAACGATAGCATTAGGTGTTGAGGGACTCAGTATGATGATATGGGGGCTGCCCTTTATAGGATTTCAAATAATAGGTTCCACACTATTTCAAGCTATAGGAAAAGGGTTAGAATCACTGATTCTTACTATGTCAAGACAAATGATCATTTTAATTCCTTTAGTTTTAATACTTCCTTTGTTTATTGGAATTGATGGAATATTTTATTCATACCCTATATCAGATATTATAGCAACAGTAATTACTAGTATAGTACTTGTTAAAGAAAAAAAAATTTTCGATGTAAAAAAAATTCAACAGGAATATTAAAATTGCCAAGGAATCTATGGGGTTGTCTTACACAATAATAAGTGAGACAACCCCTTTTTATAGTGGTATTGCATGCACCTTCTTAATAGAAATTTTTATGTCTTCTTAACACGATTTTTGTGTTTTTAAATGTTCGCTAATTGTATTTGATTCAATATCTTTGTATAATGCTTTATATAAGTATATATTTAAAGAGAAATCTGTATAAAATATATAATAGTGTTAACAAAAGAAAAGGAGTTGTTGGCTTGAGGTTACAAAAATATATTGCATACTCTGGCATTGCATCCAGAAGAAAAGCAGAAGAACTGATAAAATTAGGTAGAGTAAAAGTGAATGGGGAAATTATAAAAGATATGGGCGTAGCGGTAAATCCAGATACTGATATTGTTTCTCTAGACAATCGTTTGATTCAATTAGAAAATAAGAAGGTTTATATTATTCTAAATAAACCAGAAGGGTATGTAACTACATTGTTAGATGAATTTGATAGACCTACTGTTGTTGATTTGATAAAAAATATTTCTGAAAGAATTTATCCTGTAGGTAGATTAGATTATGATACTTCAGGTTTATTGATTATGACAAATGATGGAGAACTCACATATCGACTTACACATCCAAAGCATGAAGTCAAAAAAACATATATTGCGAAAATTAAAGGGGTACTTAACAATAAAGAACTGAATATGTTTAAACGAGGTATTGATATAGGAGGATACACTACTGCGCCTGCACAGATTCAAATATTAAAAGATAACAGAGGATCAAGCAATGTACAGGTCATTATTCATGAAGGAAAAAATAGACAGATACGAAAAATGTTTGATGCCATCCATCATCCTGTTATTCGATTGAAAAGAATAGCTGTTGGTGAAATCAGTATGGATAATTTATTAAAGGGAAAATGGAGATTTTTAACAGATTCGGAGATTAAATACTTAAAATCATGTTAAAATACGTGTGTGCCATAAAGTGGTAAATTTAATTGGATGATGATCTAGAAAAGGGGATAGAGTAATGTTAGAAATTAAAGGTGCCAGTCAAGATGAAATGAATGTTATTAAAGAATTTTTAACAAAGAATGCGTTAAATATAGATTGTATAGAAAATTATATAGGCAATTGTATGGTTGCCTATGATAAGGATATACTTGTTGGTGTTGCAGGATATATTCGTGAGAAGGACATGGCTATAATAAAATTTGCAGTCGTTTCAAAAAATAGGAGAAAAGAATATTTAGGGGATGGTATTGTAAAAGCACTTTTGAATCTCGCGGATCGAAATGGGATAAGAAGGGTATTTGTAAATGGAGACGAAGAAACTTTGTTTTTTAGGAAAATAGGTTTTAAAGAGGTTTCGCTACAAGAAGCAAGAACATATTGTAAAGATATAGATATGCCCCAGTGGTTTATAAAAAACAAGACATTACAGGTCGTGCTACCAGATTATTTTTTAAAAGCATGTAAATCTAATAAATAGGGTTGAGGTGTTTAAATGGAAGTAAAATATTTAACAAGGCCAACAGAAATAGCCCAGTCTATTATGCGGGGGATTTTGAAAAAAGGAGATGTGGCTGTTGATGCTACGATGGGAAATGGCCAGGATACACTTTTTTTAGCAAAAATGGTTAAAAGTGAAGGGAAAATCTTTGCTTTTGATATACAAGATCTTGCCGTTGCGAATACAAAAAAATTACTTGAAAAAAATCATATTTATGATGATGTACATATCATACAAGATAGTCATGAAAATATAGATAGGTATGTTTCAGATGAAATAGCTGGTGTTATGTTTAATCTAGGCTATTTACCAAAAGGAGATCATCAGATTATTACAAAGGCTGAAACTACACTTGTTGCACTTAAGAAAAGTTTAAAGTTATTAAAAAGAAATGGGATCATTACCATGGTTATTTATTATGGTCATTTAGGTGGTGAAACTGAAAAAGAAAAAATTATAGAATATGTAGAAAAGCTTGATCCAAATTTATTTCATGTATTGAAAATAGATTACATAAACCAAACGCAAGAACCACCCATAATAATTGGAATCGTAAAAAAGTAAAGGGGATGCACTTTTATTAGCAGTCTATATGCAGATAGATGATATTGGGTTTATTACTATGATATTTGATAACTTTTACATCACTATTATTTTCAATTTTGTTCCAACACTTTAGACATCTGTATTTTGAATGTTTTAAGTACGTTGTTTCGACGTGTAAATCGAGGTTGCCATATTTCTTCCAACTTTTCCAACCTGTTTTGCAAAGAGAAAATCGATTAGCATAATCCGCATAGATCCATCGAAGTAAGCGATGAAAATGGAAGGGATATTTTGTATAGTTTAAAAAATCGCGCGGTAGTCCTAAAGAAATAGCATATTCTTCAAAAGTCTTTTCGACTTTAGATTGAAGGGGCTCTTCTATTGCAGTGCTCAAGAAATTATATTGATTTTCTTTCAAATATATTCTTAATGCATCAAACATATAGCCTCTACATATTTCAATTTTTTCGTTTTTAGATACATTTAATTTTTTAAGAAGAGAATCGGCTATATGCACTACTTGGTCTAAATAAAGCTTTTTTCCAAATGTATCACAATGATAAAATTCTAAAGGAATGATATCATAAACATATTCTTTTGTTTCTTTGCGCATGGCACCAATACAAGTACCCCCCACTAAACTACCGCTTCCTGAGTCGTCAATTTGAATCAAGTTTATCACTCCCAATAAATAAATCTTGTCATATTATAATAGTAGTATTTGTTTTATAATAAATTACTATGAAAAGAATTTTTAATAGATATAAATGGAGGAGGATATCATTATGAATATATTAATAACGAATGACGATGGTATTTATGCGCAAGGAATTTATAAATTAGCTTGTGCATTAGATAACATTGCGAATATTTATGTTGTAGCACCGGATAGACAAAGAAGTGCTACAGGTCATGCGATAACAATGCATGAACCACTTAGAGCAGAAAAAATCAAATTTTTTGATAAAGATTTTCAGGCATGGGCAATTAGTGGAACCCCAACAGATTGTGTGAAACTTGCTATAGAAGCATTAATCCCTGAAAAAATAAATATTGTTTTTTCAGGGATTAATAAGGGCCCCAATTTGGGAACCGATGTATTATATTCAGGCACTGTTTCTGCTGCTATAGAAGGTGCTATTTTAGGATATCCTGCAGTAGCTGTATCTCTTGCCGATTTTAAAGATGTAGATTATAATTATGCTGCTGAATTTTGCATGTCGTTAGCAAAAAAAATTCTTGACAACCCACTGCCTGAGGATACGTTGTTAAATGTAAATATCCCGAATTGCAAAAAAGAAACATTAAAGGGTGTAAATATTACTACATTAGGTGTTCGGAAATATAAAAATTCGTTTATTGAGAGAATTGATCCAAGAGGACAAAGCTATTATTGGTTAGGTGGAGAAATCATGGATGAAAAAAACCATGAAGGAACAGACATTCATAGTATCAAAAATGACGCTATATCCATTACACCAATACATTTTGATTTGACAAAATTCGATTTAATTGAACAAGTAAAGAAATGGAATATTGAAATAAATTAGAGATATTCCAAAAAAATCTAGTTTAAAGTAAAACGACCAGGATTAATCCTGGTCGTAAAAGACAGCGCTGTGAGGTTTTAAATTTTTTCATTAATATCTTCCATAGCCACAGAAATTACAGAATATAACTACTAATAGCAAGAAAAAGAATAATAATTCGTCACGGCTATTAAATAATCCACATCCAGGCATATATTTACCTCCTTTCCAATAGCTTGTATTTTTAGATTGTATCTTTTCAATCTTTCTTAATACAAGATATGTAGGTGGAAGGATATGTGTTACATGATTATTAGATAAAGCGTTATATTAGATAACAAATTGTGAAAAATTTATGTAAAAAGAATTGGGAGAAATCTCCCAAATTCTTATCTTTGATTAACAACCATAACCACCATATAAATATGGATAGCAGAATAAAATTACTAATAACAAGAAGAAAAATAGTAATTCGCTATTACAACCGCCAAATATACCACCAATTCCACCACATTGTGCATCAGCCATTAGAATGTGCCTCCTTTATGATTTAATTGGATTATTTATCTTAATCCTACTTTAAAGTATGCAGATTATAGCCTGTGTGTTACATTATTTTTTACTTAGTAGTAAATTATAGTTTCCTTATAATATGAATAACTAGGGGGAGTGAATATTTTTTAAGAAATTAAAATAACTGCATGCAATAATAATCGTAAACTTGTATTAATAAATTCGTGTGCACGATTTGAAGGAAAAATTGCATTATTGTATATCTTTTTAAAAATATGAAATTTAAATTGCATTCTAACTTTTTTTTTGTTATCATTAATTTGTGGAAAACATTAACTTTGGAATGGAGTTGAATAGAATGGCAAACCAGAATGAAAAAAAATTAATCGTAAAGAAAAGCTGGTGTAAGGGATGCGGAATTTGTGTAGAGTTCTGTCCTAAAAACGTACTTGCTTTGAATCATGAAAAAGTTGAAATTATTGATATTGAAAAATGTATAAAATGTGGTTTATGTGAATTACGCTGTCCGGATTTTGCAATTTATCTAGGAGGTATGGAAGATGAAGAAAAATAATATAAAATTAATGCAAGGAAATGAGGCCTGTGTTGAAGGAGCTCTTGCTGCAGGAATGCGTTTTTATGGAGGATATCCTATTACACCATCAACTGAAATAGCAGAAGGTTCAGCACAGAAGCTACCAAAAGTAGGTGGAAAATTTATACAAATGGAAGATGAAATTGCAGGTATGGCTGCTACAATCGGTGCTGCTCTTACAGGAGTAAAAGCTATGACAGCAACAAGTGGACCTGGATTTTCTCTAAAACAAGAAAACATTGGCTATGCAGCTATTGCTGAAATACCATGTGTAATTGTAAATGTACAAAGACACGGTCCAAGTACAGGGCTTCCTACTTCTCCATCTCAAGGGGATGTAATGCAAGCTAAATGGGGTACACATGGAGATCATCCTGTTATCGCAATATCTCCATCATCAGTAAAAGAAGCTTTTGACCTAACTGTTAGATGTTTTAATCTCGCTGAAAAATATAGAACACCTGTAATTCTTTTATTAGATGAAATTGTAGGCCATATGAGAGAGGGAATTGCAATTCCTGACCCTAGTGAATTAGAAATTATAGATCGTAAAAAACCTTCAAAAGATGATAAAAACTACTTAGCCTATAAAGTGGAAGAAGGCGAAATTGTACCAGCTATGGCAGGATTTGGGGATGGTCATAGATATCATGTTACAGGACTTGTTCATGATGAATCAGGATTCCCAACAAATAGCAATGAAATTGCAGATGTTCTTTGTACAAGAATTATGAAAAAAGTTGAAGATCATGTTGATGATATCGTAGCTTATGAAGAATTTCATATGGAAGATGCAGAAGTTGTAGTATTATCATACGGTGGAACTGCAAGAAGTGCGAAGAGTGCAGTGAAAAAAGCGAGAGAAAAAGGTTTAAAAGTAGGTATGTTTAGACCCATTACAATCTGGCCTTTCCCTGAAAAACAAGTAAAAGAATTCGCTAAAAATGTAAAAGGCATCATTGTTGCAGAGCTTAACTATGGACAATTAGTTTTAGAAGTAGAAAGAGTAGTAAAGGGTTCAGCAGATATTTTCCATATTGGAAAAGTTGATGGTGAGATTATTACTCCTAACGAAATATTATCTAAAATTGAGGAGGTAATTTAAAGTGACGAATGCATTGGTTGAAAATTATTTCAGAGTGGATAAATTACCACATATATGGTGTCCTGGATGTGGACATGGAATATTAATGAGAAGTATCGCAAAAGCAATAGAAAATTTAGGTTTAGACAAAGATAAGGTATGTATCGTATCTGGTATTGGCTGTTCTTCAAGAGCGCCTGGTTATATGGATTTTAATACATTGCATACAACACATGGTCGCGCGTTAGCTTTTGCAACAGGTGTAAAAATGGCTAGACCAGAACTTGAAGTAATTGTTATTACAGGTGACGGGGATGCATCAGCAATCGGTGGAAATCATTTAATTCATGCTGCAAGAAGAAACATTAACATCACAACAATCGTTTTCAATAATAATATCTATGGAATGACAGGTGGACAATATTCTCCAGCAACACCTACAGGAGATCTAGGTACTACAGCACCTTATGGTAATATCGATAGACCTTTTGATATTCCAAAGTTAGCAGCAGCTGCAGGTGCAACATATGTGGGGAGAGCTACTGCTTATCATGCAAACCTACTAACTAAATTAGTTGAAAATGGTATTCAAAACAAAGGATTTTCGCTTATTGAAGGATTAAGTGTATGCCCTACTTACTATGGTAGAAAAAACAAAAAAGGAACTGTTGTTGATATCATGAAATGGCAAAAAGAAACAGCTGTTGATACAAAGGTTGCAGCAAAACTTTCACCAGAACAACTTGAAGGTAAATTCTTAATTGGTGAATTAAAAAATGAAGCAGAGCCAGAATATACTGAAGAGTATCAAAAAATAATTGATAGATTTGTAAAGGAGAGATAATATGTCTAAGCAAATGGAATTAAGATTAACTGGTTCAGGCGGACAAGGACTTATTTTAGGTGGGATTATCCTAGCTGAGGCAGCAATAATGGATGGTAAAAATGCTATTCAATCACAATCCTATGGACCAGAGGCGCGTGGAGGTGCTAGTAAGGCAGAAGTAATTATTAGCAATGAAGAAATTGATTTTCCTAAGGTTCAAACAGCTGATCTTCTATTATCTCTAACACAAGTAGCTTGTGACAAATATGTTGACTTAATTGGGCAAGAAGGACTATTGTTAGTGGATTCATCCGTAACAGTTCCTGAAAATACAAATGCTGGAGAAGTTATTCAAATTCCAATACTTGAAACAGCTAGTGAAGTAATCGGAAAACCAATGGTAGCAAACATTATTGCAATTGGTGCGATTAATGCATTATTAAATATTGTATCTAAAGAATCACTTGAGGCTGCAGTATTAAATAGAGTACCAAAAGGTACAGAAGAACTAAATAAAAGTGCATTAGCGGAAGGGTATAAGCTTGGAGTTAGAAGATAAATCTGATTAGAAGAGGAAAACTTCCATGAGAGATAATAATGTAGATTTAATAAAAAACATTCAAAAAAGTTTTTCTAGATTAAGCAAAGGACAGAAATTAATTGCTCAATTTATTATAAATAATTATGATAAGGCAGCTTTTATGACTGCTTCAAAATTAGGAGATAAAGTGGGTGTGAGTGAATCTACTGTCGTAAGGTTTGCGAATGCCTTAGGGTATGATGGCTATCCAAATCTACAAAAAGAGTTGCAAGAGTTAATTAAAACAAAATTGACAACTGTACAAAGATTGGAAATGTCACAAGATTACACCAATGAAGGTGCGGTTCTTAAAAAAGTATTAAAAGCAGATATGGATAATATTAAAGCAACCATCGAAGAATTAGATGACCAGATTTTTGAGAGTGTTGTAGATCATATATTTAAAGCAAAGAGAATCTATATTATAGGATTAAGGAGTTCAAGTACATTAGCTGAATATCTCGGATTTTATTTAAATTTAATTCGAGATAATGTGAAAATTGTCACACCAGGAGTGAGTGATGTTTTTGAACAAATGCTAAGAGTAGGTAAGGATGACTTAGTTATTGGTATAAGTTTTCCAAGATATTCTACAAATACATTAAGTGCATTAAACTATACAAAAGAACAAGGTGCTTTAGTTGTAGGTATTACAGATAGCAAAGTTTCTCCAATTGCTACTATTTCTGATTATACACTCGTTGCTAGAAGTAATATGGCTTCTTTTGTTGATTCATTGGTTGCACCTTTGAGTTTAATTAATGCATTAACAGTTGCTGTAGGAATGAGAGAAAAATCTAATATATCCACCACTTTTGATAAACTAGAAAAAATATGGTATAAACATAATGTTTATGACAATAAAAATACAATATAAAAAATATAAAAAGCTACGGAAAATCCGTAGTTTTTTATATGCTTATATTGAGGTAAAGATGGAGAAAATAATCATAAAGATATGGAATAGATAAAATTAATGATATAATAGGTTTGATATTTCGAAAGGGGGAAAAGTAGTATGACAAGATTATATATAATAAGACATGGACAAACAAAATGGAATATTGAATCAAGAGCACAAGGATCAAAAAATATTGAGTTGACTAAAAAGGGACGGGATCAAGCGAATCTTTTAGCAGAAAGAATGAAAAAGTATAAAATAGATTGTATTTATAGTAGTGATTTGGATAGGGCGCATGAAACTGCAGTGATGATTGGAAAGAAAAAAAATTTACAGGTAAATACCATAAACGAATTGAGAGAGATGTGCTTTGGTGAATGGGAAGGATTAACGAACGAAAAAATAATAGAGGATTATAAAGAACACTACACAGTTTGGAGAAATAAACCTCATGAAGCAGATATTCCAGGTGGAGAAAAGTTATTAGCAGTCCAAAAAAGAGGATTAAAAGCCATTCATGAGATTATAAAAAAGAATAAAAATAAGAATATCCTTATTGTATCTCATGGTATTACAATAAAGACCATACTACTTGGCATTATGGATATGGATCTTTCAAATCTTTATAAGATAAGACAAGATAATACCTGTATGAATATCATTGAATATAAAGACTATGGACCAGTACTTGTTTCATTAAACGATACGGCTCATTTAGAAAATATTTAGGTAGAGGGTGATAAATAAGTGGAGCATATAGTAGTTATTGGAGGTGGCGCTGCTGGAATGGTCGCAGCAGGAACTGCAGCAAAAAGAGGAGAACACGTAATTCTTTTAGAAAAAAATGATACACTTGGTAAGAAGATATATATCACAGGAAAAGGGCGATGTAATCTTACAAACAATAAAGATATTGAAGAGTTATTGAATCATGTAACAAGAAATAAAAATTTCTTATATAGTGCTTTTTATTCTTTTACAAATGATGATGTAATCAATTTAATGCATGAATATGGAACACCTACAAAGGTTGAGCGAGGAGATCGGGTATTTCCGCAATCAGATAAATCGAGTGATGTGATCAAAGCTCTTAAAAAATTCATGTTATCCCATGGTGTAGATATAAAATTAAATGCTGAAGTAAAAGAAATTTTAATCCAAAATAATGAGATAAAAGGTGTTAGCCTGTCTGATCAGACTATTATTTCCTGCAAAAAAGTGATTATTGCAACTGGAGGCATGTCTTACTATACAACTGGATCAACAGGAGATGGGTATAAATTTGCAAAAAAATTAGGACATAGTATTATACCATTGCGCCCAGGGCTGGTTCCGCTTGAGACTGAAGAAGCGTGGGTAAAGGAATTACAAGGTTTATCGTTAAGAAATATTTCATTGAAAGCAATCTACAAAAACAAAGAAATCCATACAGAATTTGGTGAGATGATTTTTACCCACTATGGCGTTTCAGGCCCTGTTGTATTAAGTATGAGCAATTATATTAATGATTATCTAAAAAAGGGTAAGATTCGTGTGCTATTAAACCTTAAGCCTGCGTTAGACGAAGATAAGCTAGATCAAAGAATTATCAGAGATTTTGAAAAATATTCTAAAAAGCAGTTTAAAAATTCACTACAAGATCTACTTCCCTCCAAATTAATTCCTGTAATTATTGGACTATCAGGTATACCAGAAAATAAATATGTTAACCAAATAACAAAAGATGAAAGAAAAAAATTGATTAATCTATTGACTAATTTGCCTATGACCATTTCAAAGATGAGGCCTATTAATGAAGCAATTATAACATCTGGAGGAATCAACGTAAAAGAAATAAATCCATCAACAATGGAATCCAAAAAAATAAATGGAATATACTTTGCAGGAGAAGTAGTAGATATAGATGCTTTAACAGGAGGATATAATCTTCAAATTGCTTTTTCAACTGGATATTTGGCAGGCATGAATGTATAGCTATAATTAACGAAAGAAGCGAGGGGTAGGATGATGAAAAACATAAGCATTGCATTAGATGGCCCTGCAGGGGCTGGGAAAAGCACCATTGCAAAAATAATTGCAAATATAAAAAATCTAACCTATATTGATACTGGTGCTATGTATAGGGCTATCGCATTTAAAATATTAGAGAGAGGAATACATATAGAAGAAGAAAAAAAAATTCAAGAGATTTTATCACGATGTAAGATAGATATGGATGAGAATGATATTTTTTTAGATGGAAAAAACATTACAGAAGATATTCGAAGTCCTAAAGTAAATAATTTTGTTTCACATATAGCTAAAATTCCTCATGTGAGAATGAAAATGGTAGAACTACAGAGAAATATAGCATCGAATAAGCATGTTATAATGGATGGAAGAGATATAGGAACATATGTAATGCCCAATGCTACGTATAAATTTTACTTAACTGCATCCATTGAAGAAAGAGCCACCAGAAGATTCACTGAACTCAAGGAAAAAGGTATAGAAATTACACAAAAAGAAGTAAAAGATGAAATTGGAAATAGAGATAAAATAGATATGGAAAGAGAATTTGCACCTTTAAGAAAAGCAGAAGATGCTATTGAAATAGATACAACCGGAAAATCTATTCAAAAAGTAGTTGATGAAATATTGTATTATTTGAAATAATAGTATAGAATTCTTATAGTATTTATCTTTTTTAAAGAAGGAGTTTTGTAATAATATGTAGAATTTAAATAAAAGTAAATTTAGGAGGGATAATAAACTTGAAAATAGTTGTTGCCGATAATGCTGGTTTTTGCTTTGGTGTAAAACAAGCTATGAATAAAACACTTAATGCTATTGGTAATAATAATGATAAGAAGATCTATACCTATGGTCCTTTGATCCATAATAATCAAGTGATTGAAAGACTAGAATCTCAAGGTGTTTCATCAGTAGAAAATATTCAAGATGCCAAAGATAGTACAGTAATTATTCGTTCTCATGGTGTACCACTAAAAATTTATGATTTAGCCCATGGTTATAATATTGATGTAATAGATGCGACTTGTCCTTTTGTTAGGAAAGTGCAAAAAATCGCAAAAGAATATTATGATAGAGGATATACAATTGTTATTATTGGAAATCCAAAGCATCCAGAAGTAATGGGTATTAATGGATGGTGTAATCATAGTGCTTCTATCGTTCAAGGACCAGAAGATGTGAATGATATCAGTAAATTTGATAAAATATGTGTTGTAGCACAGACAACGATTACAATGGATTTATGGACTGATGTCATTGGAAAATTGCAAGAAAGAGCAAACATTTTAGAAACATTTAATACAATTTGTACTGCAACAAAAGAAAGACAAACATC
This sequence comes from Marinisporobacter balticus, assembly GCF_004345705.1. Lineage (GTDB taxonomy): Bacteria > Bacillota > Clostridia > Peptostreptococcales > Thermotaleaceae > Marinisporobacter > Marinisporobacter balticus. The sequence continues at coordinate 20,788 of NZ_SLWV01000001.1, read as the reverse complement.
TTGCGCTGATGTTTCAAAACAAGTAGATGCAATGATAATCATTGGTGGATATCATAGTTCAAATACACAAAAACTATTACAGATAAGTAAAAAATACTGCAAAAATACTTATCATATAGAAACTGCTGAAGAAGTACCAATAGCAGATATAAGCGGTTTTAAAAAAATTGGAGTAACCGCCGGTGCTTCTACACCGGACTGGATTATTAAGGAGGCTATTAAGAGAATGGACAATATGGAACAAGAACAAAATGAAATGATGAATATGATGGAGGAAATTGAAAACAGCTTGAGAGCACCGAGGAGAGGAACTTCTGTTAAAGGTACAGTCATTCTTGTAACGGATAATGAAATCATGGTAAACATTGGATATAAAGCAGATGGGATTATTCCTAAAAAAGAAATGTCTAATGACCCTCTTGTGAATCCCCATGAAATTGCTAAAGAAGGGGATCCCATTGAAGCATATGTGCTAAAAACGGATGATGGAGAAGGTAATCTTCTTTTATCTAAAATAAGAGTAGATGCTGAAAAAAATTGGGAACATCTAGAAAAAGCAACAGATGAGAACCATACACTACAGGTAAGGGTGGTTCAAGTTGTTAAAGGTGGTGTGATTGCAGTATATAAAGGAACTAGAGGATTTATACCAGCATCACAGTTATCAACAAATTTTATTAGCGATTTACAAGAATTTGTAGACAAAGAACTAGCTGTAAAGATCATTGACTTAAATATTGAGAAAAAGAAAGTAGTATTTTCACATAAAGTGATTATGAAAGAAGAAAATGAAGCAAAAAGACAGAAACTATGGGAAAATATAGAAAAAGGAAGTATTATTGAAGGCGAAGTAAAAAGACTTGTAAAATTTGGCGCATTTGTGGATATTGGTGGTATGGATGGATTAATTCATATATCAGACCTTTCTTGGAGCCGCGTAAATAATCCAAATGAAGTTGTGAGTATAGGAGACAAGGTAAAAGTTGTTATATTAGATTTTGATAAAGAAAATAATCGAATTTCATTAGGATTAAAACAAACAACACTTGAGCCATGGGCAAATATTGAAAGTAAATATAGTATTGGAGATATTGTTAAAGGAAAAGTTGTAAAGTTAGCAGATTTTGGCGCTTTTGTTGAATTTGAGCCAGGGGTAGATGGTTTGGTGCATATATCAGAAATTAGCGAAAAACACATTTCAAAGCCATCTGAAGAAGTTCATGTTGGTCAAAAAGTAAAAGTGAAGATACTTAATTTAGATAAAGAAAATAAAAGAATCAGCTTAAGTATGAAAGAAACAGCAGAAAGAACAGATCTTGCTGATTTAGAAATCGTTAATAATGACGAACCGACTACAATTGGTGAAATTTTAGCATCAAAAGAATAGGGAAGATCATTCTTCCTTATTTATTTTTTCTTTCTTGAAATTCATATGCCTTTATAAGAAAATAGAAGTAGAATAAACAAGGATATTTTTTATACGAATAGAAAATAAAGGGGACTAAATATGAATAATTATGAAAACTTCAAAGAAAAGATTTATAAAAAAACCAGAATCAATTTATCTTTTTATAAAGAAAGACAAATGAAAAGAAGAATCGATTCTCTTATTAAAAGAAATAATTTTACCAGTTATGAAGAATATTATAATGCAATGAATACAGACAAAAAACTCTTTGATGAATTTATTAATTACTTAACCATAAATGTTTCAGAATTTTTTAGGAACCCAAGTCAGTGGACCTTATTGCAAGAAGAAATTTTTCCTATGTTACTTAAAAATAACAAAAGATTAAAACTTTGGAGTTCTGCTTGTTCAACTGGTGAAGAACCTTATTCTCTTGTTATGGCACTAAGCGAACATTTACCTTTAAGTGCTATAAAAATACTTGCAACCGACATTGATAAAGAAGCCATCAATAAAGCGAAAAATGGTATCTATTCTAAAAAAAGTATTGAAAATGTTCCAACACATTTAGCAAATAAATATTTTGAAACGGTTGGAGAGTCTTATAGAATTAGCGAAAATATTAAAAAATGTGTTCAATTCAAGCAGCATAATTTATTAGATGATGCTTATCCAGATCAATGTGATTTAATTGTATGTAGGAATGTAATGATCTATTTTACAGAAGAATCGAAAGAAATTATGTATAAGAAATTTCATAAAGCATTAAATGATAAAGGAATATTATTTGTGGGGAGTACAGAACAAATTATTTTACCTACAAGGTATGAACTAGATTCTTTCAGAACTTTTTTCTATAAGAAAATTTAAATAACATATAAATTCTCAAAAAATACTATGTATTTGTTTAGTTTTTCAAATATATGGTATTTTTTTATTTGAATAGCCGAATTTATGTAAAAGAATGACCAAATTTGCTATGAAAAACTGCTTATAAAATGGAGGATTCGGAGGATACATCAAGAATAGTTTAAGTAGGTAGGAGGGATATAAATGATTGATAAAGAGAAAAATTATTCTATTTCAGAAGTAAGTAAAATAACTGGTTATGAGACCCATGTACTTCGATATTATGAAAGTGATTTTGATTTAGAAATTCCAAGGACAACTTCAAATCGCAGATATTATACATACAAGGAAATTGATCAATTTTTTTATATAAAACAACTACAAGAAAAGGGACTGACCAATAAACAGATCAAGCTTATCTTAGAATCACCGGAACTCGTTGTACCTGCAAATAATGAAGTTGCGATTACTGCGTCTGAACAATTAAGCATTTTAGAGGAAAATACTGATTCGGATGTGATTAAGACGCTTTGCATGAATATAAACGATACAGTAAATGCAAATGTGAATTATAAATTGGAAGAAACAAAGAATGAAATTATAGCGTGTGTTACATCTATATTAAAAGAAAAAGAAAATCTTGAAACGGGTGATGCAATGAAAAAAGAAAAAGATATACTTCTATGTGAAAATGCAAGATTGAAGATGAAAGTAAAAGAAAAAGCCTATGAGCTAGCGGAATTAAAAGAGAAGATGAATCGACTAGATCATAAAAAAAAGGGTGTTTTCGAAAGAATTTTTTCAATAAAGAAATAGAAATCGTTAAAATGAGCATATATACTATCAAGTAAGGTGCTTGTATTGAAAGAATAAATTTTATAATGCAATTATAGCGTAGAAAGAGCATATTCTTTAAAAAGTAGATGGGACAAGTCTTCTTTTTTTTTTATACTTTTGATATAATAAGGTTTAGATTGTGAAAGAATATACATGATAATGGTTATTATAGATTTAGGAGGAATGATTTTGAGTAAAAGAGAAGATGTACAAATTTCTATGGAAGAAATCGCGTTACAAAATGAATATATAGAAATAATTAAAATACAAAATGAAGCAGATTTAAAAGAAACAGGGGAAATTAGAAAAGTTATGATTACTACATATGGTTGTCAAATGAATGAACATGATTCTGAGAAGCTATTAGGTATGCTTGATCACATGGGATATATAGAAACAATAGACATGCATGAAGCAGATCTAATTATTTATAATACTTGCTGTGTTAGAGAAAATGCGGAGCTAAAAGTTTATGGGAATTTAGGTCATCTAAAACCGCTTAAGAACAAAAAGAAAGATATGATGATTGCTGTATGTGGTTGTATGATGCAGCAACCTCATGTAGTAGAACAAATCAAAAAGAAATATGCACATGTAGATTTAGTTTTTGGAACCCATAATCTCCATAAATTCCCTCAATTATTGGTAGAATCTAAAAAATCAGAAAAAATACTTATAGATGTTTGGGATGAAGAAGGTAGAATTATTGAAGGTTTACCGGCTATAAGAAAATTTAACTTAAAAGCATTTGTTACAATTATGTATGGATGTAATAACTTTTGTACTTACTGCATTGTACCCTACACACGTGGAAGAGAAAGAAGTAGAACTTCTGACGAGATTGTAAATGAAATTAAACAATTGGCTTTAAATGGTACAAAGGAAGTTACACTTTTAGGACAAAATGTTAACTCTTATGGAAAAACCTTAGATGAAGATATTGACTTTGCAGGTCTTTTATATAAAATAAATGAAATTGAAGGGTTAGAAAGAATTCGGTTTATGACCTCACATCCAAAAGATTTATCCTTTAGATTAATAGAAGCGATGAGAGATTGTGATAAAGTATGTGAGCATGCACATTTACCCGTCCAAGCAGGAAGTTCAAGAATCCTAAAAAAAATGAATAGACACTATTCTAAGGAAACCTACTTAGAATTAGTACAATCTCTAAAAAAAGAGATCCCAAACGTAGCGATTACAACAGATTTTATTGTTGGATTTCCAGGAGAGACAGAAGAAGATTTTGAAGAAACACTAGATTTGGTAAAAAAGGTTGAGTATGATACTGCCTATACTTTTCTTTATTCAATTAGACAAGGAACACCGGCAGCAAAATATACAGAGCAAGTGCCTGAAAATGTAAAACATGAACGCTTTGATAGACTATTAGATGCGCTAAATGATATTATTGCTGAAAAAAACAAGAAGTTAGAAGGTAGTGTTTTAGAGGTGCTTGTAGAAGGTAGTAGTAAGACAGATCCAAATAAATTTATGGGGCGTACAAGAACAAGTAAGCTTGTGAATTTTGAGGGCCCTAAAGATTGTATCGGAAAACTTGTAAAGGTGAAAATTACCCAAGCGAGAACATTTAGTTTAAATGGTGAATTTGTTGAAGAAGTGTAGTGGTCATAAAACCAGGGATATCCCTGGTTTTATACAGTTTTGAATTAAATTAAGAGCGATTTTTGTGATATAATAGATACGATATTTTGATTATCCTTGATAATAGGAGGCATTTTATGACCAAGTTAACACCCATGATGAAACAATATATGGACTTAAAAGAAAAATATAAAGATTGTATTTTATTCTTTCGACTAGGTGATTTTTATGAAATGTTTTTTGAGGATGCTATTTTAGCATCAAAGGAATTAGAAATTACATTGACTGGTAAAAATTGTGGTATGGAAGAAAGAGCACCTATGTGTGGGGTGCCGCATCATTCTGCTGAGAATTATATTTCAAAACTAGTGGAACGAGGGTATAAGATTGCAATTTGTGAACAGGTAGAAGATGTTTCGGTTTCAAAAGGGATTGTAAAACGAGATGTGGTTCGGATTATTACCCCCGGTACCGTAATAGATGCCCATATGCTAGATGAAAAAGAAAATAATTATATCATGTCTATATACATTGATGAAAGCGGTATAGGCATAGCCTTTGCTGATATTTCAACAGGTGAATTAAAGACAACGGAATTTACCCAAAACAAATGTATGATAAATTTACTGGATGAAATTGCCAAAATTAATCCAAAAGAAATTATTATTAATACACTAACTTATGATGAATACAATTTAAAGGCAGAAATAGCTGCAATCTCTACTCCGTATATAGATGTTTTTGATAGCTGGGCTTTTGAAAAAGCTTATGCGATTAAGAAAATAAAAAATTATTTTAATATATTAGCCATTGAAGGCTTTGGAATAGATGATAAAAATCACAGTATTGCTGCTATAGGAGCCTTACTTGAATATTTGCAGAAAACACAAAAAAATTCTTTGTCTCATATTAATAATATAAGCTTTTATGCATCAGATGCATTTATGATTTTAGATAAAGCCACAAGAAGGAATCTAGAATTAACAGAAACCATGCGAGATAAAAAAAGAAAAGGTTCTTTATTATGGGTTTTAGATAAAACCAATACGGCAATGGGTACAAGAACCTTAAAAAAATGGGTTGAAGAACCCCTAAAGGATATTCATGCAATAAATACAAGATTAGATGCTGTGGGAGAATTAAAAGAAAATATATTTGCGCGAGAAGATTTAAAGGAATTGCTAAAAAATATTTATGATCTAGAACGTTTGGTGGTAAGAATATCTTATGGCAATGCCAATGGACGGGATTTAATTGCACTAAAAAATTCATTAGAAGTTTTACCAAAAGTAAAATCAATTTTAAGTGGATTAAACACATCTAAGTTAAAAGAACTACTGTCTACGATAGATGTCGTACACGAAGTAAAAGATTTAATAGAACAGTCTATTAAAGAGGAACCTCCGGTTACTATTAAAGAGGGAGGCATTATTGAAGCATGTTATAATGAAGAATTAGATGAATTAAGATCTATTGTGACAAACAGTAAAGTGTGGATTGCAAATTTAGAAAATAACGAAAAAACGAAGACAGGAATAAAATCACTAAAAATAGGATTTAATAAGGTCTTTGGCTATTATTTAGAGGTTACAAAATCTAATTTGAATTTGGTGCCACAAACTTATATTAGAAAACAAACCCTTTCAAATGCTGAGAGATATATTACACCAGACCTGAAGGAAGCAGAAGCTAAAATACTTGGAGCAGAGGACAAAATTATAGAATTAGAGTATCAAATTTTTATAAAAGTTCGGGAGGAAATCAAACAATTTACACAAACTATTCAAAGTACAGCGAGCGCGATTGCCTCTTTAGATGCATTGATATCTTTTGCTGAAATAAGTGATCGTTTTGGTTACATAAAACCAACTGTAAATAATAATGCAATCATAGAGATTTGTAATGGGAGACATCCTGTTGTAGAAAGAACCATGCATTCAGATATGTTCGTGGGCAATGATACGTTCCTCGATGGCGAAGAAAATAGATTTTCAATCATCACAGGACCCAATATGGCAGGTAAATCCACCTATATGAGACAAGTGGCATTAATTTCACTTATGGCACAAATCGGCTGCTTTGTACCCGCAGAAAAAGCTTCTATTGGTATCGTGGATAGAATTTTTACAAGAGTAGGTGCATCCGATGATTTAGCCCAAGGGCAGAGTACATTTATGGTTGAAATGAGTGAACTTGCCAATATCTTAAATAATGCAACAAAAAAGAGTTTGATTATTTTGGATGAGATCGGACGTGGGACAAGTACTTATGATGGCTTAAGTATTGCTTGGGCAGTGGTTGAATATATCAGTTCAAACAATTTAGCGGCACGAACATTGTTTGCAACCCACTATCATGAATTAACAGAGTTAGAAGGAATGCTAGAAGGTGTAAAGAACTATTGTATCGCTGTAAAAGAAAGTAATGATGACATCATCTTTTTAAGAAAGATCATTAGAGGAAGTGCTGATCAAAGTTATGGTATTCAAGTGGCTAAGTTAGCAGGAGTTACAGATGCTGTAATAGAAAGAGCTAAAAAGATTTTGATACAATTAGAAGAGAGTGATATTAACAACAAAGATTTTGTAATAGAGCCACAGGATATAGAAGAGAAAGAAGGCAATAATGTTGTATGTGAAGAACAAATAAGTTTTTTGAGTAATCAAAATGAAAACATTGTAAAAGAATTACAAAAGATTAACATCTTAGATATAACCCCTATGGATGCTATGAATCATTTATATAAACTCGTAAAGATAGCCCAAAATAAGGGAGCGTAAAATGATGATAAAAAGAATTCATAAATTAGAAAAATTTATTGCAAATAAAATAGCTGCGGGAGAAGTTGTGGACAGACCTGCATCTGTTGTGAAAGAATTAGTCGAAAATGCAATCGATGCAAAATCTTCTAAAATTATCGTTGAAATTAAAGAGGGTGGAAAAACCTATATAAGAATAACTGATAACGGGGTAGGAATCCACGAATCAGATGTAGAAATAGCCTTTGAAAGACATGCTACAAGTAAAATAAGGAATGTTTCAGATTTAGATTCTATTTTATCATTAGGATTTAGAGGAGAAGCATTAGCAAGTATTGCATCTGTATCTATTCTTGAATTAATCACGAAAACAAGAAGCTCAGATGCAGCTACTTATTTAGAATTGCATGGGGGTGTAGTTCGAGAACGTAAAGAGGTTGGAAGCCCTAGCGGGACTAGTTTTGTAGTGAAAAACTTATTTTATAATGTACCCGTAAGGCTTCAGTTTATGAAATCTAATGTAACAGAAACCAGTTATATAAGTGATTTGATTAGTAAATTTGCGTTGGCGTATCCTGATATGTCTTTTCGGTTTATAAGTAATGGAACCATTATATTTTCAACTTCTGGTTCGAGTAGTGTTATTACAAATATTGCAAATATTTATGGAAAAGAAATGGCGAGAAATATGATATATGTTTCAAAGATAAGAGAAGGCATGGCATTACAAGCCTATATTTCAAAACCAACATTATCAAGAGGGAATAAACAATTACAAGTATTTTTTGTCAATGGTAGGTATGTTAAAAATAAAATAATTAGTGAGGCTATTGAAGAAGCCTATAAAACGTTGGTGACAATTAATAAATTTCCCATTTGTTTTATTTATTTGAACATTCCGCCGAATCATATTGATGTAAATATACACCCTACAAAAACAGAGATTCGTTTTAACAATGCTTCAGCTATTAAAGAACTTATTGTAACCACATTAAAAAATAAATTATTAGAAGAAAATCTAGTACCAAATGTAAATTTTGAAAAACAGAAAAAAGTAGTTGAAGGATATCAAGAAAGGATTATAGACTTGCCAGCGTTTACAAATAATGAACAGCAAATGGGTCAAATGATTTGTGCAACAAAGGAAATAGAAAAAGCAGATCCATTAGATAAAAAGGATAAAACCATAAAGAAAGAACATATACAAAATTTGGTTTTAGAGAATAAATCGACCTATGTTGCAAATAATAAAATAATTCATGATTCTACGAAACCCTTATTTAAAAAAGCAGAAAATACAATAAAAGATATAGATGAAGCCGTTAATAAACAAGTAAAAACAAAAGAAGAAAAAATGATGAATGATGCAATAGTAACAAAAGAAGAAAAAATAATAAACCAAGCAATAAATAAGAATGAAGAAAAAACAACACAAACAACAAATACTACTAAATACAACAATAAAAATAGAGAAATGATTATGAATATTAAGATATTAGGACAAATTTTTAATACCTATTTAATCGGGCAGGATGGCGAAAACATGTATCTGATTGACCAGCATGCAGCGCATGAGCGGATTTTATATGATACATTATTAAAAAATTATAAAACGCAGATCGCAGTGAGTCAAAAACTATTGGTCCCTATCGTAGTAGAATTATCTTTTGGTGAGTTTGAAATTGTAAAGAAACATATTGATTTATTTATTCATTTAGGTTTTGAAATAGAAGAATTTGGAATGAATGCATTTATTTTAAGGTCTGTCCCTATAGTATTTGGAAAACCTGAAGTGAAAAGATTTTTTATAGAAATTGTAGATGGGCTTCAAAAAGAAGTACACAATAGCTATGATTTGAAAGTGGAAAAAATCATTTCAATGTCCTGTAAACAAGCGATAAAAGCAAATGATCGGCTAGAACAAATAGAGATTGATGCACTAATGAAACAACTAGCAGAACTTGAAAATCCTTTTACCTGCCCCCATGGAAGACCTATTATTGTTTCTATGACCAAATATGAGATTGAAAAAAAATTTAAAAGAGTATAGAGGAGGATGCGTATGAAAAAGCCTCTTTTAATTATTGTAGGCCCTACTGCTGTTGGAAAGACAGAAACATCTATTCATATTGCAAAGAGATTAAATGGTGAGATTATCTCGGCTGATTCCATGCAGGTTTATAAATATATGGATATTGGAAGTGCAAAACCAAGTATAGATGAAAGAAAAGGAATTCCTCATTATTTGATGGATGAAATTGATCCAAGAGAAGATTTTTCTGCGGCCCAGTTTCAAAAAAAGGGGAAGGCGTATATTGATTGGATCACAAACAAAAATAAGTTGCCTATGATTGTAGGTGGAACAGGACTATATGTAAATTCTATTATCTATGATATCGATTTTACTCAGACGGTTTCTAATTTGGAATTTAGAAAAGAATTAGAAACGCAAGCGCAAACTTATGGAAATGAATATCTACATGCTAAATTAGCAGAGAAAGACCCAGAAGCTGCAGAAAGGATTCATCCCAATAATGTAAAAAGAGTGATTAGAGCTTTAGAAGTCATTGAAAATGGAGAAACAGTAAAAGATTTCAAAAGCGCTTTGGTTGAAAACGAAGCATACAACTATGTTTTGATTGGACTTACGCGAGATCGAGAAGCACTTTATGAAAGAATTAATAAAAGGGTGGACTTGTTAATTGAAGCAGGACTTATTGAAGAAGTAAAGCAATTGATTGACTTAGGCTTAGATGATGCAGATATATCTATGAAAGGGCTAGGATATAAGGAGATCATTAGATATTTAAAAGGGGAATATGATCTTGAAGAAGCTATTCGTGTTTTAAAGAGGGACACACGGCACTACGCTAAAAGACAAATCACATGGTTTAAAGGATATGACAAAATTAAATGGTTTGATTTTGACCATTACCCCTCAAAAAAACAACTAGAAGAAGATATTATAAAATATGTTGAAGGAAAAATAAAATTTTTATAGAATATTTTAAATAATGACTTTTATAGGAGGGGTAGTATGAAAAACACAATGAATTTACAAGATGTATTTTTAAATCAAGTAAGAAAAGAACGTATGCCGATAACCATATTTTTAGTGAATGGCTTTCAAATAAAAGGCACTGTAAAAGGGTTTGATAGTTACACAATTGTATTAGAAGGTGATGGTAAACAAAACATGATTTATAAGCATGCCATTTCAACCATAACGCCTTTGAAACCCGTTAATTTTATGCAAGCCAACAAAAAACAAGAAAATGAATAAATACTAAAGATAAGGGCAACATTTTTGTTGCCCTTATTTTTTTTTTGAAACAATTCAAAGACTTATCGCATATAGTATTATAGCAACTATTTTGAGGTGATAAAAAATGGGATATAAAAACGAATCAAAAGTCTATGAAGATATTTTAAATCTGTTAGAACGGGGTAAAGTCTCTACTGAATATGCAGTTGGAAAAATGATAAAACAGAAACAAATGAATGACAATAAAAGAAACCCAAATCAAGAAGATGTAAATGCCATGATGGTGGAATTAGATACTTTGATTGGTTTAGAGCGTGTTAAAAAATTGGCACGAGAAATTCAAGCGTATATATTGATTCAAAATAAACGTAGAGAGGAACATTTAGCTGCGGATTCTTTAGTACTGCACATGATTTTCAAAGGAAATCCAGGAACTGGTAAAACGACAGTGGCAAGACTATTAGGAAAAATACTCTGTGCAATGGGCGTCCTAGAAAAAGGGCATGTAGTAGAAGTTGAAAGAGCTGATCTTGTAGGCGGTTATATTGGTCATACCGCTGCAAAGGTGAGAGAACAGATCAAAGAATCATTAGGAGGTATTATGTTTATTGATGAAGCATATTCTTTAGCAAGAGGGGGAGAAAAGGACTTTGGAAAGGAAGCCATAGATGCAATGGTAAAAGGAATGGAAGACTATAAAGACAACCTCATACTTATATTGGCAGGATATAAAGAGGAGATGGAGAACTTTCTAAAAACAAATCCTGGATTAAAATCTCGTTTTCCTATTCATATAGAGTTTACTGATTATACTTTAGATGAATTAATCAAGATTGCTGAAGATATGGTTAAAAAAAGACAGTATATCCTCTCACTTTCAGCGAAAGCAAAAATATTAAGGATTTTATCACAAAAAAGAATAGAAGATCGAATTACTAGTGGCAATGCAAGGCTTGTTCGAAATATTATTGAAAGGGCTATCAGAAAACAAGCTATACGGCTTAAAGATTCAGGAAGTTTTTCAAGGGAGGATTTAATCACACTAAAAAGAGACGATATTACAGAGGAGGATCATTAATGAAAAAGTGTCTTATTATCGGAAAGCCCAATGCTGGAAAGACACTATTTATGCTAAATTTTGCAGAGTACATAGGCTTAACGGATGTAGAAATTAAGTTTATTCAAAATAAAAGGAATGTAGACATAAAAAAACTATCTATAGAAGAAGCAAAACAACTACTATCTTCAAATAAGCCTTATAAAACAACTTGTTTACAATCTATGACATTAGAAATTCCTGTTTTGAAAGGAAAAAAAGAGATAGGAATCATGGATAGCAGTGGTTTGATTGATGGGATACATCAAGATGTTCAAGTAAGAAGAGCAATGGCACAAACACTAGGGGCTATTGAGGAAAGTGACATCATTTTACATATGATTGATCTTTCGAAGATCAATCCGGATAATATTATTGGGAGCCTTGGAGAAGTAGATTATCAATTATCAAAATATGGATTTACTAAAGAAGGATATGTTATTTTAGGAAACAAAATAGATCTACTTGAAAGAAAAACGCCCCTTATTTATCTTCAAAAAGAATTTCAAGAACACTACATCATTCCCATATCTGCGTTAAATAAGAACGGATTTAGTGAGGTGAAAAGTTTTGTATGCCGTAGATTATAGCATCATTCAAAAACTGCTTGCAAGTATTATGGTAGGATTTGTGATAAAGCTACTAGATGACTATATTGATGGAGATAGTCATTTCATATATAATCATCATTTAGTAGAGAACTTAGGAAAAGCGATCTTACCTTATAGCATGATTGCCTTTGCGATAGGAGCAGGATTTCATGTAACCTATTGTGTGACGTTGATGAGTGCTTGTTATATGGTGGGGATGTTTCATGATCTAAATATGAAGTTGCCTACAGGACTTAGAGGATATCAAGAAAGTACACTGCTGCTTTTGATAAATATGTATTTATTTTCTTTTGAATCTGTGATGACATCTATACTAATTATACTGCTCATACAATTTATAGATGATTTAGTAGATCAGCAGTGGGATAAAAAATATGGATACAAAAATTTTGCCAACCGTTTTGGAAAAGTAGAAATGATCATTACAAGTCTGATCATCATTATATTACTGATGTTATTTGACTTTCCAAAATTAATGATTGTGATTTTTGCATATTTTATGGTTCAAATACTTTATAAAAAAATGTTTTTAAAAAAATATATTAAATGAATACTTCTGGAGGTTTGCTATGAAATATGGAATGGTTTCTATTATTCTATTACTTATTTTTTTAATAGGCTATGCTTTTGGACGGAGGATAGGCATAAAAGAAGGATATGAAAGAGGAATGGCGTATATACCTCTAAAATCAAAAGAAAAAGTTTATGAGGATTATAGTTGTCCATTAGGAATAGATGAAATTGAATGTTAGAAAATAATATGTTACAATACAAAAGAACTAAATAGTGGATGGTGATAAAATGAGAAAACATATAGAAAAATTTTTAAAGGAACAAATGAATATAAGTAGTGAGATATTGAACTTGGCATTAGAAATAGAAAAAGAGATTCAAGAAACATTTGAAAAAATAAATGATATCAAAGAATATAATCAATACAAAGTACTTAAAGTGATGCAAGATGAACGGGTTAGTGATATTCATTTTAATTGGAATACAGGCTATGGATACAATGATATTGGAAGAGAGACCATAGAAAAAGTTTATGCTAATCTTTTTAAAACAGAAGATGCCATTGTACGCCCTACTATTGTTAACGGTACGCATGCGTTGACATTATGTCTTACAGGGATATTAAGACCGGGAGATGAAATAATATCAGCTACCGCTAAACCCTATGACACACTCGAGGAAGTAATCGGAATCCGTGGAGAAGGAAAAGGATCTTTGATGGAGTTCGGGGTCAGTTACAAGCAAATTGATTTTTTAAATAATGGAGCAGTTGACATTGATTCATTAAGGAAATCTATTTCTGAAAAAACAAAGATGGTATATATTCAAAGGTCAACAGGATATGCTTGGAGAAAATCATTGACCATAGACGACATCAAAGAAGTGGTAGATACAGCTAAAGACATAAATCCAAATGTGGTATGTATGGTTGATAACTGCTATGGAGAGTTTTTAGATATCATAGAACCTACTGAGGTAGGGGTAGATATTATGGCAGGGTCATTGATTAAAAATCCTGGTGGCGGATTGGCGCTTACAGGAGGATATATCGTTGGAAGAAATGATCTTATTGAATTAATTTCCTATAGAATGACATCTCCTGGAATCGGAAAAGAATGTGGTTTAACCTTTGGCATGACAAGAAACATGTTTCAAGGACTTTTTATGGCACCTCATGTAGTGAGTGAAGCAATAAAAGGCGCCATTTTTTGTGCAAAATTATTTGGAAAATTAGGCTATGAAGTATCTCCTAAATTTAATGAAAATAGAAGTGACATTATCCAATCGATAAAACTAGGAACTCCAGAAGCAATCATTGCCTTTTGTCAAGGAATACAAGCTGCTGCGCCAGTAGATGCTTTTGTTACACCTCTCCCTTGGGAGATGCCTGGATATGAAAGTCCAGTGATTATGGCAGCAGGCGCTTTTGTACAAGGTTCCTCTATTGAACTCAGTGCAGATGCCCCTATAAAAGAGCCATATATCGTATATTTCCAAGGTGGATTGACTTATGAGCATGCAAAGTTTGGGGTTATGAAGGGTTTGCAGGCAATGGTGGATGAAGGGTGCTTGGAAGTGTTATAATGTTATGGTCAAATAAAGTCGTTAACAGTTAAATAAAGTTGTTAACTGTCAAATAAAGTTGTTAACTGGACTTGCAAAACAAAAATACGTTTTGCAAGTTTTCTTTCGTTTTTGAGGAGATATTTTTCTACAAAATTGTATTTATATATAATAGTATACCCCATTATTTAGGCAAAGTAAAATTATAAATTTGGAAATACGTTCGTGTATGAAACACAAAAATAGATAGCTTTTCGGTACTTGTTCCGTACTTTTCTTTATTTGTGAAAATCATAACCTAAATAATCTTTGTTTTGTGATATGAAACTTGACTTTAAAACCTCGCAATGAATCAAGGAGAAATCCTGACTTTCTGCGAGGTGTACTTTTTATTAGGGAATATTTTTTATATTTTGCATTATCTCAAATTGGAACTTACGTTAATATTTTTACAAGCTAAAAAAAGCAAAAGTACTTAAGTGGATTTATTGACATTGTTTGACAAAATTTTCGCTTGAATTGTTGTATGATATTTGTAGTAATTATATTTTCTTAGTAGAGTAGGAAAACGATAATATTTCATAATTTTGAAAGAAACTCTAAAATTTCAGATGAATTTCAATACGACATCTAAATTAATACACCCCCCATATTCAAAAATTATAATTTTGATAATGATAATAGTAGTTTTAAAGGATTTGATCATTTAATTCTTCGTGCCTACGGTATCAGATGGAATATCTAAGTAATATTTTACTAACATAAATTCCTTTTGGGTTTAATAACATTAATGGTTTGGAAATATTTTTGAATTTGCAAGAAATAAACCATGGATATGTGAGATTTTCATGGTTTTGTTTAGAAAAAAAGTGTATATACCTATCGTTATGTGGTCCTTTTTTATATTCAAAACATCATATGTTATGTTACAATTATTATTATAAAACTGGACCACGGAGGTGCACTGAATTATGGACTATAAATCTACGATTAAATCTAGACCCTATTTATATAAAGAAACTAAAAAGGCTGCAATACTTATAAAACAAGGGTTTACAGTAGATGAAATAAAAAATAAATCAATAGAAGATAATATTTTTCAATTTGAAAGTGAAAGCAGAAAGAAGGAAGTTGCATCAATTATTAGTACAAGACTTAAAAATTTAGATGAATTTATAATAGATAAGATAGTAGAAGGGAATGTAGAAACATCAAAGATCCTTGTCTTATACTCTATCATAAAAACAGATAGATTATTTTTTGAATTCATGAATGAAGTTTATAAGGAAAAATTTTTATTAAAAGATTTCTTTTTAAGAGATAAGGATTTTAATGTATTTTTCCAAAGCAAAAGAGAGCAGAGTGAAAAAGTAGCCTCTTGGACAGAATACACATTTAAAAAATTAAAACAGGTTTATGTAAGAATTCTTTTTGAGTGCGGACTTATTGAAAATCAAAAAGGTGATAGAAAGATAAAGACTCCTATCTTAGAAAGTGAAGCTAAAGAGTACCTATATAAAATAGGAGATAAAATATATATAAATGCAATATTAGGAGACAGGGAGTAGAGGAAATATGAAAGATATATATCAGAGAATTGACGAAATATTACCGAAAATAACTGAGCCAGCATTTAGACAAAATAAAGGCTTAGGTAATGAAATTGGATTTTATGTTTTTGATTATGATCCAGAGTATGAACTTTTAGTTAGAGATAGAATTGAATTTATAAAAGAAAAGGCTAAGGGTGCATATGGATTAAATATAGTAGAGTTTGATCTTTATGATATGATATTAGAAATTTTAGAGTCAAAGGGATATCTTAAGAAAAATCTTGAAATGGAAGAAAAAAAAGGTAGCGAGTATGTATTAAATGCAACTAAGAAGACATTAAGGTTGACATTAGAAAATGACTTAGTAGTTCAATATATATCAGAACGATTAGATGATAATGACATAGTATTCTTAACTGGAGTAGGAAAAGCATGGCCCATAATTAGATCACATACTATTTTAAATAATCTTCATAGAATAGTAGAAAAACAACCATTAGTAATGTTCTTTCCGGGAACTTATGACGGTGGAACGCTTATGTTATTTAACAATCTAAAAGATGATAATTATTATAGAGCATTTCCATTAGTAGATAAATATTAAAATCGCAGGGGGAAGGTTATATGGAATTTAAGTTAAAAGAAATGTTTCATAAGGAAATAGATAGAGATATAAAAGGGGTTATAAAAGTTGGACAGGCAGATGATGAAAATATAAAACAAGAATTAGATGAGTATGTTATAACAGGTGAGTTAAACAAACATATCGATAGATGTTTTGAAGCTTATAAAACAGGTATTATCGGAAATACAGATAAAAATGGCGTTTGGATTTCAGGCTTCTTTGGTAGTGGTAAGTCTCACTTTTTAAAGATACTTTCTTATCTTTTAGAGAATAGAGAAATTGAAGGAAAAAATGCCATAAATTATTTTGATGATAAAGGCTTAGATAACTTCATATTAGCCAATATGAAACAAGCGGGAGATGTATCAACGGATGTTATTCTTTTTAACATAGACTCAAAGTCTGATTCGAATTCTAAATCTAATAAGGATGCTATCGTTAATGTTTTTAATAAAGTATTTAACGAGATGCAAGGCTTTTGTGGTTCTATGCCATGGATAGCAGATTTAGAAAGACAAATGGTTAAGGATGGTGTTTATGAAGACTTTAAAAAAGTCTTTGAACAAATATCAGGTAACGCATGGATAGAGGCAAGAGAGGATTTTTATTATGAAGAAGATTCAATTATAGAAGCCTTGTCAAAGACTACTAAAATGAGTGAGGAAGCAGCAAGAAACTGGTACACTAAATGCGAAGAAAATTACTCGTTAAGTATAGATAAGTTTGCTAGTAAGATTAAAGAATATAGTGAGTCTAAAGGAAAGAATCATCATATCGTCTTCTTAGTTGATGAAATTGGTCAGTATATAGGTGATAGCAGAGATCTTATGCTAAATTTACAAACAGTAGTAGAAGATCTAGGGACTAAGTGTGGTGGTAAGTGCTGGGTTATAGTAACATCTCAAGAAGGGCTAGATGAATTTGAAGTTGTAAAAGGAACGGATTTTTCAAAAATACAAGGAAGATTTGATACTAGATTATCTTTATCATCTGCAAATGTTGATGAGGTAATTAAGAAACGTATACTCAGAAAAAAAGATGGAGCAACAAGCCATTTAAAAGCATTATATGAGCACAAGGAATCTATAATTAAGAACCTTTTAACATTTACATCAGATACTGCTGAAATGAAACTATATAAAAATGGAGAGGAATTTGCAGAGGTTTATCCATTTATACCTTATCAGTTTAATTTACTACAAGCAGCTTTTAATGGGGTTAGAGAGCATGGCGCATCTGGTAAGAGTTTATCTAAGGGAGAGAGAAGTTTACTTGGAGCATATCAACAAGTTGCTGTAGATCATATGGATAAGGATACTAATATACTTATACCTTTTTCAGCCTTCTATAAGACTATAGAAACTTTCTTAGATTCATCTATTAGATCTGTTATTATGCATGCAGAAAAGAATGATAACTTAAATGACTTTGATGTTGAGGTTTTAAAACTATTATTCTTAGTTAAGTATGTAAAAGAAATTAAGGCTAATATAGAAAATCTATCTACATTATTAATAAGTGAGATAGATGCAGATAAATTAGAAATCAAGAAAAAGGTTCAAGAGTCTTTGAATAAACTAATAAGAGAAACATTAGTTCAAAAAAATGGTGATGAATATATATTCCTAACGAATGATGAACAGGATGTAAATAAAGAGATTAAGAACATGTTAGTTGATAATGGAGAGGTCATTCAAAAGGTTGGAGAGATCATCTTTGATGATATATATGTAGATACTAAATTCTCATATTCAAGAAAATATCCATTTACATTTAATAAGATTGTAGATGACAGAACAAGAGGACCGCAAACAAATGAAATAGGAGTTAAAATCATAACTGCAAACTTTGATTTAGTTGGTGGCACTAGCGAAAGCGAATTAAAATTATTATCTACGAGAGAAAATAATGTAATAATAAATATCTCAAAGGATGTTAACTATCTAGACGAAATAGAAAATATATTAAAGATTGATGCTTACCTAAGAGTCAAAGGTGGCTCAAAATCTAGTGTCTCTATAGAAGATATTAAATCAAAGAAAAGTAGAGAAAGAGAAGAAAGAGCAAAGAGAGCGAAATACTTGATAGAAGACGCTTTAAGAACTGCTGGGGTGTATGCAAATGGTAATCTTTTAGATATAAAAGAAAAAGGTGGAATAGATAAGATAAATGAAGGGTTAAGAGCCTTAATAGATTCTAAATATAATAAGATAAATTATGTGAAAGAGTTCAAAGAGAATGCAAAAGGCCTTTATGACATAATGGATGCTAAGTTAAATCAAATGCAGTTAGTTGATAGAGATCCAAATAGATTAGCGGTAGATGAAGTTAACACACATATACAAACTAGTACAGCAAGAAATCTTCAAGTAACAGTTAAGAGTATATTAACTAAGTTTTGTAAGGCTCCTTATGGATGGAAGGAGATAGACATACAGGCTGTCATTGTGATTCTATTTAAGAAACAAGAGACGAAAGTCATATTAAATGGAGAAGTTTTAAGTCCCAACAATAGAGAAATCGTAAATTATGTAACTAAAAGAGATTATCTTGAAAGAGTCATACTAAAGACAAGAGAAAAGGTAAGCCAAAAATATATAGATGTAGTTAAAGACTTAAATAAAGATTTATTTGGGTTCTCATCATTACCAACAGACGAAGATGGAATAATGAGCATATTTAAAGATCAGTGCAAGAAGGAACTTTCAAAAATTAACGAAATGCTTGTCAATTTTTCACTGAGAACATCTTATCCGGGAGAAAAAACGTTAAAAGATGGTAAGCAGTTATTTACAGAAATACTAGAGGTTACGGACACAATAGAATTCTTTAAGAAAGTATATGATCTAGAAGATGATTTCTTAGATTATACAGACAATATTGATGATATAAAAGGATTTTTTTATAAGAAAGAGAATGGAAGAATAGAGTTCTCATCTAAAGGTGAGCAACGGATCATATTTGATAATGCTTTAGATAAGTTAAATAACTATGAGGATAACAAAGAGTATATAGTAAATGATGATATAAAAGCAATTATAGAAGATATAAAAGCAATAATAAGAATGGCTAAGCCGTACTCTGAAATCCCTACAATACCTCTTTTGATAGAAAAATATAATGATAAGATATTGTCACTATTAGAAGAAGAAAGTGTTCCTATAAAGGGCTTTATAGAAATGTGTAGAAAAGAAGTCTTTGATACTTTAGAAGGATACGAATTTAAGGCTAAATTTGAAAGCCGGGTAATAGAGGAGTTTAATAATCTTTGCAATAGACTTGAAAGTGCAAGCAGTTTTGCTGTGCTTTCATCCATGTCAGATCTTGCAGAAAAAGTTAAATTAAAGTGGATTAAGGAAATAGTGACAGAAGATGAAAGACAAAAGAGAACAAAGCTTAAGGAAATAGGACAGGCAAATAGAGTAGCAGAGAAATCAGGAAATGGAGAAATAAAAGACACTACATCATCATATAAGATAGAGCCTATACCAGAGGTGGTTATTAAGACGAAGACTTTAAGCATGAGAGAGTTGGTTAAAGGTCAAAAAACGATAAAGAACAAGGATGATATAGATGAAGTTGTAGAGGCATTAAGAAAAAGATTAAGAGAAGAATTAGATAAGGATACAATAATAAGTTTAGTATAAAAGTTGTGGGACGATGACTTTCCTAATGGTTTTGAGGATGGAGGAATAGAAATGGATAAGAATAAAATAAAATCCTTTGCTATATGGGCAAGAGATAATTTAATAGATGTGGTCAAAAATAGAGCGAGGTATATAGGGATTTTTATAGATTATGATGGAAAATACAATGAATTAAAAGCACAAGAGGTTCAAGGTGGATTTAAATTAGAAGGAAAAGACGGGGTTTTCAATTTATCTTATGAAGATAGAGTCGTTTTAGTTGATAGAATAAATGCTTATGAGGATAAGAAAAAAGGCTTCGAACAAGTAATAGAAGAAGTAGCCTATACTTGGTTCAATAGATTTATGGGGCTTAGATACATTGTAGATTCTCAAATTATCCTTCTTCAATACAGCATAATTTTCTCAGATTATATAATTCGATAAGATTCTTTTACTGAAATAATTCTTTCATTAT